>NZ_JAFCXJ010000003.1:0-564794 GCF_049898265.1 Pseudomonas sp. PSPC2-3
GAGCTAACCAATACTAATTGCCCGTGAGGCTTGACCATATAACACCCAAGCAATTTGCGAACTCGAAAGAGACCAGATTGCGGTGTGTGAAGACGAAACGAACCGAAAGTTCGACTCTTACAAAACACCGAAAGCTATCACATACCCAATTTGCTGAAGCGAGGCCAACAGGCCACGACTCAGTACCCGAATTTCTTGACGACCATAGAGCATTGGAACCACCTGATCCCATCCCGAACTCAGCAGTGAAACGATGCATCGCCGATGGTAGTGTGGGGTTTCCCCATGTGAGAGTAGGTCATCGTCAAGATTAAATTCCGAAACCCCTGTTTGCTTACGCAGACAGGGGTTTTGTTTTGGGCGGTCGGAAAGGGTCAAGTGGCTCGCACCCCCTCGGTACTCGACAAAATTGCGCAGTTATTTCTGAACCAGACCACTAGAATAGGTACCTAACCTTTTTTAGCGTCCGAGCCCTATCTATGCCCGATCCGGTTGATGCCCCCAAGGTGTCGGATTTACCCCTGGACGACCTGGTGGCATGCCATGAGTGCGATTTATTGATGCGCAAACCTGTGCTCGCCCTCGGCGAAAAAGCCCAGTGCCCGCGCTGCGGTTACGAGCTGTACGCGCATCGCCACAACGTCGTCGAACGAAGCCTCGCCTTAGTCTTGGCAGCGCTATTGTTGTACATCCCCGCGAACTTTTTGCCCATCATGCAGCTCAATCTACTCGGGCAGTCCTCGGAGGACACCGTGTGGACCGGCGTCGTCGGCCTGTTCGACACCGGCATGCACGGCGTCGCTGCCGTCGTGTTCCTGTGCAGCATGGGTATTCCCCTGCTCAAGTTGCTCTGCCAATTGGCGGTGTTGCTCAGCATCCGCTGGAACATCGGTCGCAGTTACGGGCTGCTGCTCTACCGCATTTACCATCACCTGAGAGATTGGGGGATGTTGGAGGTGTACCTGATGGGCGTCCTGGTGGCGATCGTAAAGCTCGCCGACATGGCCTCCATCACGATTGGCCTGGGTCTGGTCTGCTTCGTCAGCCTATTAATGGTTCAGGTTCTGCTTGAGGTGGTGATGTCGCCCCACCAGATCTGGCAAGCACTGTCAGGAGAGGATGATCATGCGGGCGATTGATGCAGGCATTCTGATTTGTACCGAATGCCACGAATTGAACAAGCAAGAACCGGACACCGATGAGCAAACCTGCACCCGTTGCGGTGCGCTGGTCCATGCCCGTCGTCCCAACAGCCTGACGCGCACCTGGGCCTTGCTGATCACCGCTGCGATTCTCTATATCCCGGCCAACCTGTTACCGATTATGACCGTCAATTCCCTCGGCCAGGGCGATCCCAGTACCATCATGTCCGGCGTGATCCAACTGGTGCAGCACGGCATGTTCCCCATCGCCGCCGTGGTGTTCATCGCCAGCATCCTGGTGCCGACGTTCAAGCTCGTAGGTATTGGTCTGCTACTGTTCTCGGTGCAGCGTCACCAACCGCTGTCCGCGCAACAACGGATTATCATGTACCGCTTTATCGAATTCATCGGCCGCTGGTCCATGCTGGATATCTTCGTGATCGCCATCCTGGTGGCGGTTGTAAACTTTGGACGGCTTGCCAGTGTCGAGGCCAACCTCGGCGCGGCGGCGTTCGCCAGTGTGGTGATCTTGACGATGCTTGCCGCAGTAACTTTTGATCCCCGACTGATTTGGGATAACACGGAGTCGGACGACGACCATGAGTGATTTGCCTAAAGCTAAAACCCGCCCGGCTTCCAACTGGTCGGCTATTTGGGTACTGCCCCTGATCGCCCTGATCATCGGCGGTTGGTTGGGCTGGCGTGCCTATTCTCAGCAAGGCATCGAGATCCAGGTACGCTTCGAAAGCGGCGAAGGCATCCAGGTCAACAAGACCGAAGTAGTCTACAAAGGCATGCCCGTGGGCAAGGTCAAGACCCTGGCCCTGGACGACGAAGGCAACAATCGCGGGGTGATTGCCACCATCGAGATGAACAAGGACGTCGAGCAATACCTCAAGACCAACACGCGCTTCTGGCTGGTCAAACCCAGCGTCAGCCTCGCCGGCATCACCGGCCTGGAGACCCTTGTGTCGGGGAACTACATTGCCGCCAGCCCCGGCGACGGTGAGCCCACACGCAAATTCAAGGCGCTGTCCGAAGAACCGCCCTTGTCCGACGCCAAGCCAGGCCTGCACCTGACCATCAAGGCCGACCGCCTTGGCTCGCTCAACCGCGGCAGCCCGGTGTTCTACAAGCAGATCCAGGTCGGCCAGGTCAAAAGCTACCTGTTGTCCGAGGACCAGAGCACCGTCGAGATCAAGGTCTACATCGAACCGACCTACGCCAGCCTGGTGCGCAAACACACGCGTTTCTGGAACGCCAGCGGCATCAGCATCGACGCCAACCTCTCCGGCGTGAAGGTGCGCAGCGAATCGCTCTCCAGCATCGTCGCCGGCGGTATCGCCTTCGCCACCCCGGAGAATCGCAAGGACAGCCCGCCGACCGACTCGAGCCTGCCCTTCCGTCTGTATGAAGACTTCGACGCCGCCGCCGCCGGCATCAAGGTCAAGGTCAAACTCACCGATTTCGAAGGCCTGCAGGCCGGGCGCACCCCGGTGATGTACAAAGGCATCCAGGTCGGCAGCCTGAAAACCCTGAAGATCGATCCGGACCTGTCCAGCGCCAACGCCGAGCTGACCCTCGACCCATTGGCCGAAGACTACCTGGTACAGGACACCCAGTTCTGGGTGGTCAAGCCGTCGATTTCCCTGGCCGGTATCACTGGGCTCGAGGCGTTGGTCAAAGGTAACTACATCGCGGTTCGTCCCGGTGACAAAGGTTCTCCGCCCCAACGGGAATACGTGGCTCGAGCCAAGGCGCCGCCCTTGGACCTGCGTTCCCCTGGCCTGCACATGGTGCTGTTCACCGACAGCCTCGGCTCCTTGGATGTCGGCAGCCCGATCCTCTACAAGCAGGTCAAGGTCGGCTCGGTGCAGAGCTATCAGTTCTCGCGCAAGAACAAACAGCTGGTGATCGGCGTCCATATCGAGAAGGAGTACGCCAACCTGGTCAATGGTTCGACGCGTTTCTGGAACGCCAGCGGCGTGACCCTGACCGGCGGCCTCACCGGCGGTATCCAGGTGAAAAGCGAATCCCTGGCCAGCCTGATGTCCGGCGGTATCGCCTTTGAAACGCCGGAACCGAACGTGCCGCTGAAAAAACGTATCCCGCGTTTCCGCCTGTTCGCCGATCGTGAAGCGGCCAATCAGAGTGGCACCCTGGTGACCATCAAAGTCGACCGCGCCGACGGCCTGCGCCCCGGCACCCCGGTGCGTTTCAAAGGCCTGGACGTCGGTAAGATCGAGAGCGTCGACCTCAGCGCCGATCTGCAATCGGTGCTGCTCGGTGCGCGCATCACCCAGGTGACGGATCGCATCGCACGCGTCGGCAGCCAGTTCTGGGTGGTCAAGCCGGAATTGGGCCTGATGAAAACCTCGAACCTGGAAACCCTGGTCACCGGCCAATACATCGAAGTGCTGCCCGCGCTGAAAAACGCCGGGCCGCAGAAGAGCTTCGTCGCGTTGGACCAGCCGCCCGAAGCCGTCCACCAGGAGGCTGGCCTGAGCCTGGTACTGAGTGCCGCACGCCGTGGTTCGCTCAAAGAAGGCGTGCCCGTCACTTACCGCGAAGTCACCGTGGGCAAAGTCACCGGCTACGAATTGGGCCAGACCGCCGACCGCGTGCTGATCCACATCCTGATCGAGCCCAAGTACGCGGCGTTGGTGCGCAGCGGCAGCCGCTTCTGGAACAGCAGCGGTTTTGGTCTCGACTTCGGCCTGTTCAAAGGCGCGACGGTACGCACCGAGTCCCTGGAAACCCTGGTTGCCGGCGGCATCGCCTTCGCCACGCCCGATGGCGAACGCATGGGCAGCGCCGCGCGGCCGCAGCAAACCTTCCCGCTGTTCGACAAGTTTGAGGATGAGTGGCTGACCTGGGCGCCTAAGATTCCGCTGGGCAAGTAGACCGAGGCGCGGCTATCGCGGGCAAGCCCCCTCCCACAGATGAGCGCATTCCTACAGGATAAACGCGGTCACTTGTGGGAGGGGGCTTGCCCGCGATGAGGCCCTCAAAAACACCACCAAACCCCAGCCCACAAAAAAGGCCGCGATCCATAAGATCGCGGCCTTTTGGCATTTCACCGCCGAACGTCAGACCTCATCCAACTCCGGCTCATCCGCCTGCACCGTCACCGTTGCCTTCACCGCATCATGGCGCCGGATGTACTTCCAGTCCGCCTCATCGATGTAGATCCCGTTCGGCCCGCTGCCGCCTTCCAGGTCGATCGCCACCTGGGCCGACACCTGCGGCTTCACGCTCGCCAGGATCGGCACGAAGCCCAATTGCAGGCTGGTCTCCAGCAGCGCCGCCTGGTTCTTCTCATCGATGTCGGCCGCTTCGTCGAGGTAGTACGGCAAGCGCACGCGCCCGGCCTGGTCGCGGTCCATCAAGTGCAGCAACAAATACATGTTGGTCAGCGCCTTGATGGTCATGGTGGTGCCGTTGGACGCCGCGCCATCGATGTCGGTGTGAATCACCGGCTGGCCATGCACCTTGGTGATCTCGAACGCCAGTTCGAACAAGTCCTTGAGGCCCAACTGGTTGTGGTTGGCCGCCACCAGGCGCGCCAGGTATTCCTTGGCCTCTTCGTTCTTGTTGTCCTGCTCGGCGCTCTGGCTCAAGTCGAACACCGACAGGGTTTCGCCTTCTTCGTACTGACCGGCGCTGTGGATGATCTGGTCGATATGCTTGAGCGCTTCCTTGTTCGGTGCCAGCACGATGCGGAAACTCTGCAGGTTCGACACCTGGCGCTTGTTGATCTCACGGTTGAACAAGGCCAGTTGGTGTTCCAGGCTGTCGTAGTCGCTGCGGATATTGCGCAAGGTCCGTGCGATATCGGTGACCGCCGCGCGCCGTGCCTTGCCCAGGGTCAGGGCTTCGTCGGTACGGTGAGCATAGGCGTTGATCAGCAGTTGCAGACGCCGCTCCACGTCATCCTCGCTGTCGAATTTGGCCACGCCCTTGAGGCGAACCTGGGCGTACAGCGCTTCGATCTGGCCATCAGCGCGCAGCAAGCCTTGCCAACTGTCCTGATAGTCATTGAGCAGCGGCAGCAGGTTGTCCATGGAATCGTCGACCGGGTCCATGAACGGCGTGCCGAACGGCAAGTCCGCCGGCAGCAACTGGCGACGGCGCAAAGCGTCATCCAGGGTGCGTTGCTTGGCTTCCATATCGCCGATCTGGCGACCGACCAGTTGCAGCTTGGCCGACAGTTGCTGGACACGTTCGGTGAACGCATCGCTGGAGCGTTTCAATTCATCCTGGGCGGCTTCCATCTGCGCCAGCTGTTCCAGCTTCTCGCCTTCTTCGGCGCTCAGGGTTTGCGCACGGCGGAAATCTTCCAGGGCCTTTTGCGCGTCCAGCACTTGCTGGTACAGCGCTTCGGTCTGGGTTTTACTCGCGGCGCGGTCAGAGGCCACCGCCTGCTGCGTCTTGAGCTGCTTGAGTTCTTTTTCCAGGCGCTCTTTCTGGTCGCGCAACGCCGCACGATCCGCCAGGGCCTGCAAGGCGGGCGGCTCGATGTGGGAGATGTCGATCGACAGCCCCGGCACTTCAAAGCGCTCACCCTTGAAACCATCAAGGATCAGTTCCAGGGATTTGACCCACTGGCCGTCCTCATCCAGCGTGATGCCATGCTCACCCAGCGGCAGGCTGAACAGCGAACTGTTGAACAGACGCATCAGACGCTCGACATCTTGCTGTGAGAATTCTTCGCGCAGCTTGGCGTAGCTGTTGTTGTCTGCGTGATCGAGCTGTTGCTTGACCGACTTCAGGCGTTTTTCCAGCTCGCGCAGGCGCTCGTCCAAGTCCTCGGCGCTGAACTGCCGCGACTGCGCCAGCGCGCCGGCGAGTTCATCGTGGGCATCCTTGGCTGCCAGCAGTTGCTGTTCCAGCACCCTGACATCATCGACCAGCGCAAAGCGATGCTTGAGCACCGACAGC
This sequence comes from Pseudomonas sp. PSPC2-3, assembly GCF_049898265.1. Taxonomy (NCBI): domain Bacteria; kingdom Pseudomonadati; phylum Pseudomonadota; class Gammaproteobacteria; order Pseudomonadales; family Pseudomonadaceae; genus Pseudomonas; species Pseudomonas sp. PSPC2-3. Next base: position 6,084 of record NZ_JAFCXJ010000003.1, read on the forward strand.
TCGCCCAGCCAACGCTGGATACCGCTGATTTCGCGCTCCAGGCGCATCAGCTCCTGGGTGCCGCCACGTTGGTCGTGCTGCAGCGCGTCCTGCTCGTTGCGGTAGTGCTCGGCCTGGATGGTCAGCTCTTCCTTGCGCGCACTGGCGTAGTCCGACCAGGTGCCCAGCAGCGAGTCCAACAGCGGCGACAGGCGATGCAATTTACCGCGCAGGATGTCGCGTTGTTTCACGCCATTGGCCAGGGCCTCGACCAGCGGGCCGGCGGCGACCAGGGAGTTGTAGTCCTGCTCCATGCGTCGCACGTCGCGGAAGGCTTCTTCACACGCGGCGATGTAATCGACACTGCCGGAGCGCAGGCTGTGCTCGAACGCATCGAGGAACAATTGCTTGAGCTTGGCTGCGGTGATTTCGCGCATGTGCAACAGGTTGATAAACAGCGCGCGGAAGGTCTTCAGGCTCTGTTCGCTGGTGGAACGCAGCGGGATCAGCGTCAGGTCCAGTGGGATCGACGTGTGGCCGCCGACCAGCAAACGACGTAGTTCATCGGGCTTGAGTTCGTAGGCTTTCAGGCCCTCGCGCTCCAGGTTGGTGAACAGCTCTTTCTGGCGCAGGCAGGTGTCGTTTTTCTGGTAGTGGGCCAGGTCGAGCTTGCCGGCGTAGGCAAAGAACTGGTGACCGAAACCACCGCCCGGGCCGCGCCCGACCACGCCGATCACATGCGGGCCGTGGGGCAGGGAGACTTCCACGAGGATGTAGCTGGTGTCGGTGGCGAAGTAGAAGCGCCGCGATTGTTCCAGGGTGTACTTGCCGAAACTCATGTCCGACATGCGCGCCAGGATCGGGAACTGCAAGGCGTTGATCGATGCGGATTTACCCAGGTTGTTCGCGCCGTACACCGACAGCGGCTCTTCGAGCGGGAACAAACCGAGGCTGTAGCCGGCGGTATTCAATAGGGCGAAGCGGCGGATGCCGTAGCGTTCCTTGCTCATGCGTCGGTCTCCTGTTCTTCGGCAATGGCGCGGGCCAGGGCGTCTTCTTCGCTTTCGTCGGCAAAGTCGCTCAAGTCCAGCGGGTCATCGGTCTTCAGCAGTTTTTCATCGCTGTCTTCATCGATGAGCACCGGTGTCGGCAATGGCAGCACGCTGTGGATGCTGGCCGCGAGGTCGCGGTCCTGTTGCACCGACAGGCACACATCGAGGAAGCGATGCATCGGCGGCAGAAAGCGATAGATGCCGTTTTCTTCGCTGGCAAAACCCAGTTGGGTCATGCGGCGCATGATTTTCTCTTCGAGCTCTTCCTGGGTTTGCACTTCGGCCTGGATAAACAGGTCGCGGTATTTTTCCAGCAGTGACGGCAGTTCATCGCGGCCGAGGCTGCCGCCGTCGAGCACGGCAATCGGGTCGCGGCCCTGGTCGGCCAGGTGCTCGACGATGATAAAGGTGAACAGCGCCAGGCGCTGCGCGGTCTTGTTCACCTGCGCGCTGGCGATGGCCGAATCCGGCACGAAGTAATAGAAACCACGGGTATCGCACACCAGTTCAAAGCCCAGGGCCTTGAACAGCGTGCGGTACTGGTCCTGGAAATTCGACAGTTGCGCGTACAGCTCCGGGTCGCGGCGGCTGACGTGGTAACCCTTGAACAGCTCGCGAAAGATCGGCGCCAGCTGGGACAGTTCGGATAGATCAAGATGCATAAGGGGTGCTCGCAGAATTCTCGGCGGCGTCGGGCGTGGCCGGGAGCAGGGCGAATGAGCGCAGGCTGACCTGATGCTCGTGTGTGTGGTAATCGCGGCGTTCCAGGCGCTCGCGCTTGAAGCGTTTTTCGCGGGACAGGCGCGAGAACCAGTAGAGCAATTCGTCGGTGGCGCCGTCCGGTTCCTGTTCCAGCAGCCAGGTCATCAGGTCCGGCATCGGCAGCGCGTCTTCGCAGCGTTCGAGCATTTCCTTGACCGTGCGCGGTGCGCGCTGGGCTTCGCCTTTATGGGACTTGTGCGCCTTGGGGAAGCGCGCCGGTTTCGGCTCGAAGTTCGCCAGGGCGTACACGTAGGCCTCGACCTGACTCGCACTGCCGAGGAAGGTGCTTTGCGGCCGGGTGAACATCGGCATCGCGGCCTGCGGCACCGCGTCCAGGCCTTTACGGCGAATGGCCGACAGCGCCAGCGCGGCGCCACGGGTCACGGCGTTGTGCCGACGCGCTTCTTCACGCAGCGGCAGCAGCAGCTCGCGGGCGTGACGCAGGGTCAACTGGGCGCTGGTCTGCATTTCGAGGATGCGCGCGTGGGTGCGCAACAGCATGTCGTCGTCGACCAGATGGCCGAGGCGCTGCTGCTCGGTGAGCAGGCGCAGCAGCACGTTTTCGACCTTGCGCACGCCTTGTTCGAAGGCGCCGTCGGCGTTCACCAGTTGGATCATCGGTTCGACGTATTCGTCCCAGGTCGCCAGCACTTCGGCGTAGCGCTGACGCAACGGGATCTGCCGGTCGCTGGTCTTGGCGCGGTCGGCCACGGCGGCGAGGGCTTGTTCGTCGTTGGCGAGTTTTTTCAGCACGTCGCGCACGCGCATGTCGAGCAAGCGCAGTTGCCGGGCCAGGTCGTGGCCGTCACGGATGTCGAAGGCGTCCTGGATATACCCGGCCAGGCGCTCGAGGTGGCGCAGGTAGGCTTCGATTTCCAGGCACAGGCCAAGCCGGTGCTCCTTGCGAAGATAGGCGAGGAAGTCGTGGATCTGCGCATTGAGCTCGAAACGGTTCGGGCTCTTGGCGACAGGCACCAGGATATCCAGGCGAATCCACACGTCCAGCAGGCTGGTGATGTCCTGGGGCGTGCTGTCCAGTTGTTGGGCGGCCAGTTGTGCGCGCAGCTCGCCGAGGCTCAGGGTGCCTTGGTCGAAGTGTTCGCACAGTGGCTCAAGTAAGGCCCAGTGTTCGGCGAGGGCGCGCAGGACGCGCTTGGGTTCGATCATGGGAATGGCCGGCTGGTTGGCGATTAAAAGTCGCGATTGTACTGCATCAGGCGCGGGATTTATCCACAGCCGGTCAGTGCGCAGTGGGCGATTGTTACCGAACAGCGGTAGAATCCCCGCTCTTTACTTATCCACAAGTGGCCGAGCTGTGCTTATCGAGTCCCGACGTCGCGCTTACTTGACTGCCATGCAGGTGGTCAACTGGCTGCCCCGCACCGAACTGCCGTTTGCCGCCCCGTCGCGGCCCGAGCTGCTGCAGGCGCTCGAGCCCGATGACGGATTGGAAATGTCGGGCGAGGAGGCGGCTGCGCCCGTGGCGGTGGTCAAGCCTGAGCCGCCGACGCGGCCGGTGGTCGAACGCGCCAAGGTCGAGGTGCCACGCCCGTCGCCGATGGCCAAGCCTGCGGTGGCTGAAGAGGCGGCCCCGGTGGTCAAGGCGCCTGTCGTCCCACCGCCGCGGTTTGCCCTGCAATTGCTGCGGGCCGGGCGTTGCCTGTTGCTGGTCGAGCTGCCTACCGGCGAGCGCTTCCAGACCCGCGATCCGGCCTACATGTTGCTCAAGGACATGCTGCGCGCCGCCGGCCTGCCCGACAGCCCGCAAATCGTCGGCGACCCGGTGCGCTGGCCGTTGCTGGTGCGCGGCACCATGGACCAGGGCCCGGACGCCGCGCGGGATTTTGTGCAAGGTTTTGTGTCGGCACGCCTGGAAGACGAACCCTGCGTGTGCCTGTGGCTGATCGGCCTGCCCGCCGTGCGGTTTGCAGGCGAAGCCGATGCCGAAGTCTGGTACCGCGAGCTGCAGGTCGAAGGCCTGGGCTCGGTATGGGCCCTGCCGGGCCTGGAATTATTAATGGAAGAGCCACAGCGTAAGGCTGATGTCTGGCAAGCCATGCGCCGGCTGATGGCGCGCTGGAAAACAATCGATGAGTGAGGCTTTATCCTTCCGCCCGATGACCGAGGCCGACCTCGACGCCGTGCTGAAAATCGAATACGCGGCATACAGCCACCCCTGGACCCGTGGGATCTTTCTCGACGGGCTGGGCAAGTACCAGATCTGGCTGATGTTCGAAGGTGAGCAGCAAGTGGGCCACGGGGTGGTGCAGATCATCCTCGATGAAGCGCATTTGCTGAACATCACCGTCAAACCGGAAAACCAGGGCCGCGGTCTCGGCCTAGCGCTGCTCGAGCACCTGATGTCCCGCGCCTATGCCGCCAGCGCACGGGAATGTTTCCTCGAAGTGCGTGACAGCAATGCCGGCGCGTTCCGGCTGTATGAACGCTATGGCTTCAATGAAATCGGCCGTCGGCGCGATTACTACCCAGCCGTCGGCGGTCGCGAAGATGCGGTCGTGATGGCCTGCACCCTCGTCGACTGAACACGCAACCCATGTGGGAGCCAGCTCCCTCCCACATTTGGAACTACAGGGTGTCAGCGGTTGCCGTCGACAGGATCTCGCTCGGCCAATTCGGCCTCATCCAACCCGTTGCCGCCGCCGATGTCATCTTCATTCACGATGCTCAGGTCCCAATCGGCCTGTTCGCCTTCGCCTTCTTCCTGTGCATCCCGTGCGCCGTCCTCGCGGATCAGGTTCTCCGGGCTCATCTCGTCATCGGTCGTCTCGGCCTCGCCCACCCGTTTATCGCGCATCCGGTGTTTGCGCTCGACAAGCGGCAGTTCATCGCCGATTTGCGCCGTCGGCTCTTGATCGTCAAAGTCCAGCTCGCGCACCGAGCCCATGCGATCCTCATTGTCATCAATCGGTTCCGGCTGTGTAGCGCCGTATGGACGTCGTGATTCAGTCATGGCCAATCCTCATACTGTGGGGCTTATAGTGTGTGGACAGGCCTGGCGCACCAAGATTCAAGTCATCGCCTGCCGTCTATCTTTATTCCGGGCGTGACCCGGACGGGCGGTCGTCTGTCAAAGCTGCGCATCATTCCTGAGGCTTTCCCTGATGAACGAACTACAAGAGCTGCTTGATAACAACGAACGCTGGGCGGATGCGATCAAACAGGAAGATCCCGAATTCTTCGCCAAACTGGCCCGCCAGCAAGCACCGGAATACCTGTGGATCGGCTGTTCCGACGCCCGCGTACCGGCCAACGAAATCGTCGGCATGCTGCCGGGTGATCTGTTCGTACACCGTAATGTGGCCAACGTGGTGCTGCACACCGACCTTAACTGCCTGTCGGTGATTCAGTACGCCGTCGATGTGCTCAAGGTCAAACATATCCTGGTCACCGGCCACTATGGCTGCGGCGGTGTGCGGGCGTCGATGCAGGACCGTCAGTTCGGCCTGATCGACGGCTGGCTGCGCACCATTCGCGACCTTTACTACGAAAACCGCGATCTGCTGGCCAAGTTGCCGACTGAGGAAGAGCGCGTCGACCGCCTCTGCGAATTGAACGTGGTTCAGCAGGTGGCCAACGTCGGTCATACCAGCATCGTGCAAAACGCCTGGCACCGGGGGCAGAGCCTGTCGATCCACGGTTGCATCTACGGCATCAAGGATGGCCGCTGGAAGAGCTTGAACACCACCATCACTGGTTTTGAGCAGTTGCCGCCGCAGTATCGCTTGCGCCCGCTGGGTGAAGCCTAAGGGCGCTTGCGCTCGCGCCACAGGGTCATGAACGTCTGCCCTTCGGCGTTCAGTGGCTCCTGGCTGCCGGTGATCCAGCCCCGGCAGTTCAGCTCGCCGCATTGGCACGCGAACTGCCGGAACAGCGCGTCCTCGGTGCTGGCGTAATCCAGGGTCAACAGGGCGCCGGCCGCGATGGGCTGCACGGTCCAGAGCTCCAGGTAGGTGGTGTCCAAAAATACATTCGGGTTGCAGGAGTGGCGCAGCAGGCCGCAGAACCAACAGTCGTACAAGTGGATGCGCGGCGACAGTTGCAAGGTGTGCGGGCGTCGCTCGTTCACCGCGTAGCCGGAGACCTTGGCAATGCGTATGCGACTCTCAAAGGTGATGCGTGCCTTGACCCTGGCCCCGGCGCCGTCCCTGGCGTGGGTGACCTGGAAGTGTTTGGACGAAGGGTAGCCCTGCCCGACGAACAGTGTCTTGAACGGGTAAAGGCAGTCATTCACAGGGTTTACAGCCTTATCCATGGCGCGAGTTTTCATAACTCTCCTGGGTTGGGCTGCATCGACCTGCGGGTGGTGTCTGACTGCCAGTCTTGCAGCGGATGGGCCCGGATCAAGACTCGCTGAACATAACGCCGATTTCTACTGTCAACTTTGACAGTAGAAATCGGTTTTTTTTTTGCGCTTTTACAGCGCCGGGGCGCTGATCGTCGGGGTGGGCGCGGCGTCTTTCAGTTGTTTGAGCTGGGCTTTGATCGCGGACGTGGCGCATTTGGCGTTGGCCTGTTCCGGGGTCAGGTTGCGCACCGAGGTGTAGAACAATTCGCAGGTCTGTTCTTTACGCGTGACCTGCCAGGTGTTCATGCACGCCTTGAGCAGCACATTCGCATCGCTCGCCGGTTTCTGGCCCATTCCGGCTTGCCAGCAGGCGGCGCTCAAATCCTGGCCCATCACTTTCAAACCGGCCTCGTCGGCCTTCTGCTCGTTACCGTCATACGTGTCGGGGCTTGCCGCATACCAGATGTAACTGGGGTGGTTGGCGCCCAGGACCGAGACGGTTTTGCCGGGGATCGGGCTGATCTGCGCCAGGCCCAGCACACCCACGGTTTGCCCGTATTGTTGCTTGATCCAACTGCGCACCGGTGCGCCGAACGCGACCATCGGCAACGCACCTTTGGGCGGCAGGCTCAGTTCCTTGACCATGCGTGTCTGGTAGTCGGTGAAGTAGCTGTAGACGTTTTCCAGGTCTTTTCCGGCGTTGGACGGCGCGGCGATCGGGGCGATGTCGATGATGGTCTGGTAGGCCGGGGTTTCGGTGGCCGGAATGCCATTGTCGACGAGCAGGGCGGCCCAGCGGTCGGTGGTGGCCGATTCCAGGTAATCCTGGGCCTGGGTCAGTGAGTAATCTGGCGGAAAGTGCAGCAGTTCGATGCTTTTGCGGTTTTCCAGGGCCATGCCCAGCGGCAGGAACAAGTACCAGTTGTAGGCCCACTTGCCATCGCTGTTAAGCCGGCTCGCGCCCTGGTAGGCCAGGTCGGCGGTAGCGAGCAAGCTCGTCAGCGGCTGGCCATAGTTGTCGGGCACGCCGCTGAAGGTCGCCGCGACCTGGCCGTCATGCTTTCTGACGCTGACCTTGGCGCGGCTGTAACCGTCGCGCTGCAGGCTCTGGTTGAGGTAGTGCTCGACGGTCTGCTCCAGCGTCCACGGCCGGAAGCAGATCACGTTGCAGTTATTGGGGTAAGCGAACAACTGGGTAACCCGTTGCGTGCTGCCCAGCGGTACGTCGATGTCGGCCTGTACGACCGCACTCGCGATCAGTGCGGCCAAGGTGAAGGACAACCTGGTCGGTTTAAACATAGATGATTCCTTGTCAGCGAGAGCCCGTCTGCGCGGGGTGAAAGCCCACCTCCACACAGTAGCGGCTGACCAGGAAAACCGCGTGCAAAATCGCCGGGCGTGTCGCTATTGGATAAGCCGTCCTACATCTCGAACTGCAACGCATTGCTCAAGTCGCCCATCGGTTTCTGGCCGCGGGCGATCATGGCGTCGTCGCGCCGCTTGAGCCCGTCCAGTGTCTCCAACTGGAAGACGCGGGTGATCAGGCGCAGGATCGACGCGGTGTCGTACACCGTATGGTCCACCGTGCCTTTGCGCGCGAACGGCGACACCACCAGGGTCGGAACCCGTGTGCCAGGGCCCCAGCGGTCGCCTTTGGGCGGTGCCACGTGGTCCCACCAGCCGCCGTTTTCATCGACGGTCACCACCACCACCATGTTTTTCCACTGCGGGCTTTCCTGCAGCACCTTCAGGGCGCGGGTGATATGGCGGTCGCCCGAGGCTACGTCGGCATAACCGGCGTGCATGTTGAGGTTGCCCTGGGGTTTGTAGAAGGTCACGGCGGGCAGCTTGCCCGCCTGCGCGTCGGCAAAGAACTTGTTGGTGCTCGACTCATCGCCCAGGCCCGCGTCGCGCAGGCGCTTGTCACGCTCCGCGCGGTTTTCCGGGCCCTGTTGCTTGAAGTAGTTGAACGGCTGGTGGTGGTACTGGAAGTTGGGGATCTTCGGAATGCCGCCCGAGTCCTTGAACTGTTCCAGCGTCGCTTGCCAGGCCCCGGCGTACCAGGCCCAGTCGATGTTCTTTTTCGACAGCTTGTCGCCGATGTGTTCGTGGGTCTGCGGCACCAGCACGTTGGGCAGGTCGGGCTTGGCGTAGTCCGGGTTTTGCGGGTCGCGAATCCAGGTCGGCCAGTAGGGCGGGGCCAGGGTGTTCACGGCGTAACCGTCCGGGGTCAGCGCGCTCGGGCCGAACTGCGGCGGGCCGCTCATGGCGCTGGCCGGGGATTTGTCCAGGGGCTTGAGGCGTGGGTCGGTGGGATCGTCGCTTTGCAGCGTGGCGATCTGCGCCTTGGCCACCGACTGCGCGGCGTTCGGATAAACCGGCGCGGTCGCGCTGATCAGGTATTGGTGGTTGAGGAACGAGCCGCCAAATGCGCCCTGGAAGAAGTTATCGCAGAGCACAAACTCCTTGGCCACGTCCCACAGGCGCAGGGAATAACGGCTCTGGGCGTAATGCCCCATCACCAGGCCGCCGGAATCGGCCCAGGCGACGAAATTGTCGTTCTTGCCGCCGTTGATCTGCATCTGGTTCTGGTAGAACACGTGCCACAAATCCCGGGTGACCAGGCTCAAGGGCAGGTCTTCGGCGTTCGGGCCCTTGAGGGCGAACGGGGCGTTGGGCAGGTTTTCCTGGAATTGCACTTCGCTGGGGTAGGTCACCCCGTCGACGCTTTGCGAGCCGACTTGCAACACACCACCCCACACCGGGGGCAGGGTGGTCAATACGCTGGCGTCGCGGTCGCGCTGCTGATAGTCGGCGGGAGACAATGCCGACAGCGGTTTCTCCAGCCCGGGGAAATCGGCAAACAGGTTGTTGAAGCTGCGGTTTTCGGCGTAGATCACCACGACGGTTTTCACTTGGTCGTGTAATGCCTTATCCAACTCTTGCGGCGTGAGCGGCCGAGGCAGCGGTTTGCCCGGCGCGTCGCCGGGATTGCCGCAGGCACTCAAGGTCGCGCCCACCCCCAGCACCGCTGCGCCGCCGAGGAAGCGCCGCCGGCTGGTGTCTACCGGCGGTTGATCGATGGAATCGGGGGCCGGGCGGTCTTCGTGCTCGTCACTCATTGCGGGAGTCCTTGCTGGCGGTTTGTTGCAAGATATTTCGCCAGGACGGTAGCAGTGGAATGTGACGCAGGGAAGACAGCTTGAAGTTACACGCTTTAAGCGGAAAGCCTGGAGCTACAAACCTCAAGCTTGCCGCTGCGTTTAAGGCATCACCGGCGGCAAATACTTCAACGTCGTCCCCAACGCCCACAACAGAAACAACACCAACGGCGCGTGTACCAGCAACTGCACGAACGAAAACCCGATCAGATCCCGCGCCTTCAGCCCCAACACGCCCAGCAGCGGCAGCATATAAAACGGGTTGATCAAATTCGGCAGCGCCTCGGCCGCGTTGTAGATCTGCACGGCCCAGCCCAGGTGGTATTGCAGGTCAGTGGCCACTTGCATCACGTAGGGCGCTTCGATGATCCACTTGCCGCCGCCCGACGGGATGAAGAAACCCAGCACCGCCGAGTACACGCCCATCAACAGGGCATAGGTGTCGTGGGAGGCGATGGAGGTGAAGAAGGTCGAGATATGGTGAGCCAGGGTCTGGCCGTCGCCGCCCTTGACCACCGTCATCAGCGCGGCAATCGAGCCGTACAGCGGGAACTGGATCAGCACGCCGGTGGTGGTCGGCACCGCGCGGGCGACCGCGTCCAGAAAGCTGCGCGGGCGCCAGTGCAGCAACGCACCGACCATGATGAACAGGAAGTTATAGGTGTTCAGCCCGGAAATCGCGCTGATCGCCGGTTTGGTCGAGAACTCGTGGAACAACCAACCCGCCGCCAGCACCGCCAGCAGGATCGTCAGCACCGGGCTGTGTTCCAGCCATTCGCCCGGGCGTGTCGGGGCCTGCGGCGTGGGCAGGTTGAAGGCCGGGTCGACCCCGCAGGCCTTGGCGTCACGGGCGCTGTTCGGGCCGGGCGCGGTGGCGTAGGCGATGATCAGCGAGACCACGATCAGCGCCAGCAGCAGCACGCCGGATTGCCACAGGAAGATGGTGTCGGTGAACGGGATCACCCCGGTGATCGACAGGATCGACGGCGGCAAACTGGCCGGGTTGGCCTGCAACTGCGCGGCCGACGACGACAGCCCCAGCGCCCATACCGCGCCGAGCCCCAGGTAGGCCGCGGCACCGGCAGCGCGGTAGTCCATGCGCAAGTCCGTGCGCCGCGCCAATGCGCGCACCAGTAAACCGCCGAACACCAGGGACAGCCCCCAGTTGAGCAACGAGGCAACCATGGAAATCAACGCCACCCAAGCCACGGCCGAGCGGCCGTTCTTCGGGATGCGCGCCAGGCGGTCGATCAGTTTCACCGCCGGTGGCGAACTGGCGACCACGTAACCGCCGATCACCACGAAGGCCATCTGCATGGTGAACGGGATCAGGCTCCAGAACCCATCGCCAAACGCCTTGGCGGCTTCGGTCGGCGCGGCGCCCATGCCCAGGGTCGCCACGGCGACAATGATCACGGCGAGGGCGGCAAACACCCAGGAGTCGGGAAACCAGCGTTCGGCGAAATTGGAGCAGCGCAGGGCAAATCGGGCATAGCGGCTTTCTTCGATAGCATCGGCCACGAGTCATTCCTCTTGTAATTGTTATGGTTTTGGCAGTTTTACGGCATGTTCCGCTACGGCCATTGATATGGGAATGCAGTTATCTTCATCGATCATTGAGGAAAACAAATATATCCGCCGCGATTGCCATCATCCGGCGCAGCTCATAACCTGCACGCCATTTTGTTTGTCTGCCGAGCCTCAACATGACTGCCACCTCGCTTGCCCAGGCGCAGCGTTTTTCCCGCTCCGACTACAAAACCCTGGGCCTGGCCGCCCTCGGCGGTGCCCTGGAAATCTACGACTTCATCATTTTCGTGTTTTTCGCGCTGACCCTCAGCCAACTGTTCTTCCCGCCGGAAATGCCCGAGTGGCTGCGCCTGCTGCAAAGTTTCGGGATCTTCGTCACCGGCTACCTCGCCCGCCCGCTGGGCGGCATCCTGATGGCGCACTTCGCCGATCACCTGGGGCGCAAGCGCGTGTTCAGCCTGAGCATCCTGATGATGGCCTTGCCCTGCCTGCTGATCGGGATCATGCCGACCTACGCGCAAATCGGCTATTTCGCACCGCTGATCCTGCTGGTGCTGCGCGTGCTGCAAGGTGCGGCGGTGGGTGGTGAAGTGCCCAGCGCCTGGACCTTTGTCGCTGAGCACGCGCCGCCCCATCACCGCGGTTATGCCTTGGGCTTCTTGCAGGCCGGCCTGACCTTCGGCTACCTGCTCGGCGCACTGACCGCCACGCTGCTGGCGCAAATCTTTACCCCGGCGGAGATCCTCGACTACGCCTGGCGCTTCCCCTTCCTGCTCGGCGGCGTTTTCGGCGTGATCGGCGTGTGGCTGCGCCGCTGGCTCAACGAAACCCCGGTATTCCTCGACATGCAGGCGCGCCGCCAAGCCGCCGCCGAACTGCCGCTGCGCACCGTATTGCGCGACCATCGCCGCGTGTTGCTGCCGGCGATGATCCTCACCTGCGTGCTCACCTCCGCCGTGGTGGTGCTGGTGGTCATCACCCCGACCATGATGCAGAAAACCTTCGGCATGACGCCCAGCCACACCTTCGCCCTGAGCGCACTGGGCATTGTGTTCCTGAACATCGGTTGCGTACTTGCCGGCCTGCTGGTGGACCGCATCGGCGCCTGGCGCGCGGTGCTGGTCTACAGCCTGTTGCTGCCACTGGGGATCGCGGTGTTATACGCCAGCCTGATCGCCGGTGGCGTCTGGCTCGGCGCGGCATATGCCGTGGCAGGCTTGAGCTGCGGCGTGGTCGGCGCAGTGCCGTCGGTGATGGTCGGACTGTTCCCGGCGCCGGTGCGGGTGTCAGGCATTTCCTTCACCTACAACATTGCCTACGCGCTGTGGGCGAGCACCACGCCCTTGATGCTGATCGCACTGATGCCGACCAGCCCGTGGATTTGCGTGGGTTATTGCGTGGTGATGGGCGCGGTGGGGGTGGTGAGTGTGGTGCTGTTCAGCAAGCGCCACGCAGTGGATGCAGGCGCTCGCGGAGCCTAAGGGCCACCAATTGACGGGTATTGCGGCCGCTCCTATAGTCAGGTCCACCCCCCGATCAGCACATAGCCCTTCATGACCCAGACGGCCCTTATCAACCCCGCCATTCTGTCCTGGTCTCGCCAGCGGGCGGGGTTGTCTGAGGCTCAGGTCGCCAAGGGGCTTACGGTCAAGACGCAAAGGGTCATGGAGTGGGAGAGCGGCCGGAGCCTTCCCACCTTTAACCAGGCGCAAAAGTGGGCTGCCATCGCGCATGTTCCTTTTGGTTTTCTCTTTCTCCAGGCGCCTCCACAGGAGCATCTGCCACTTCCGGACCTGCGCACGGTAGGCGGCGAATTACCCGATAAACCCAGCCTGGATTTGATGGACACCGTCAGGGATGTGCTACGCAAACAGGCCTGGTACCTGGAGTATTTGCAGGATCACGAACGAGCGCCGCTTTCCTTTGTCGGGAGCTTCAACAGTCGCTCGCCGATCAAGGACGTCGTTGCCGATATCCGTCGTGTCCTGGGCGTAACCGATGCCCCGGCCCGTATGAGTTATGAAGACTATATGCGGGCATTGGTGAGTGGCGCGGAAGACGCCGGCATTCTCGTTATGCGCAGCGGTGTTGCCTTGGGCAATACCCGCAGGAAACTTGATGTCAGCGAGTTTCGAGGATTTGCGATCAGCAACGTGATGGCCCCCGTTGTGTTTATCAACAGTGCGGATGCACCCTCGGCACGGCTTTTTACCCTGGTGCATGAGCTTGCCCATCTCTGGATCGGCAGTACGGGCGTATCCGATGGGGGCAGTCAGGGGCCTGGTCAAGAAGAAGCCTTCTGCAATGCGGTGGCGGGCGAGTTTCTTGCGCCGGGAATCGCCTTCAGCGCGTACTGGGACAGCGATCTTTACTGGGAAGACAACCTGGCGCCTTTGGCGGGGCGCTTTCATGTCAGCACACTCGTCATTGCCCGCCGTGCGCGTGACCTTGGTTACATCAGCGGCGATCAATACGGCGCCTACTACCGACGGATCTTGCAGGCATATCGAGATAAGGACGGCGGTGGAGGGGACTACTACCGTACCGCTGCGACCAGGAACAGTACCCGGTTGAGCAAGGCTGTTCTGGCGCAAGCCCAGAGCGGTCAGATTTTGCTACGCGACGCGGGAAAACTGCTGGGTGTGCAGCCTGCCAAGTTGAAGACGTATGGAATGAAGCTCTCGGCATGAAGCATCTATTGGATTCGAATACGCTGATCGAGGCCAAAAATCGCTATTACGGGATGACGATTTGTCCGGGCTATTGGGCATGGATACTTCAACAACACCAGGCTTTGGAGATTGCCAGTATCGTACCGGTAAGGGACGAGCTGGCTAAAGGCAATGACGATCTGACCCAGTGGGTCAAGAGCAATGCCCAGCTCTTTGAAGACGCCAGCGATGAACGGACTCAAGTGGCATTTGGGTATATCGTCGCCAAAATTGCCGAGCAGGCGCCGCTGATGAAGGTTGGCGCGCTTGAGGAGTTTCTTGAAGGGGCAGACCCGTGGCTGATTGCCAAGGCGATGACGACGGGAGCGGTGGTTGTAACCCATGAAGTGTATAACCCCGATATCAAGCGTAAATACACCATTCCCAATGTGTGCTCACTGGTCGGCGTCTCTTATATGAATACGTTTGAGTTGCTCGGTAAGCTGGACGCACGTTTCGTTTTGCACCGCTGACCCATTGGGGCAAAGAGGTTTTGGTGTCATCAAAGGTAACCGCCTGCTGGCGTGCGGATGACAATTTTGTAACCCGTGCCAGCGTATTTAGCCGATAGCTCTATGATTCATCCAACCACACCCCACGAGGATGTTTCATGAGCGCAGGACACAACCACGCCCAGGTACGCGCCGGCCACGAACGGCAGTTGTGGATGGCCCTCGGGCTGACCAGCAGTTTCATGATTGCCGAGGTGATCGGTGCCTTTATCACCGGCAGCCTGGCGCTGTTGTCCGACGCCGCGCACATGATGACCGACGCCCTGGCCATGGCGATTTCCCTGGTGGCGATCCAGATCGCCAAGCGCCCCGCCGACCGCAAGCGCACGTTCGGCTATGCCCGCTTTGAAATCCTGGCGGCGGCGTTCAATGCCTTGCTGCTGTTTGCGGTGGCGTTCTACATCCTTTATGAGGCCTATCAACGCCTGCAGGCACCCGCCGAAATCCAGTCGACCGGCATGCTGGTGATCGCCGTGCTGGGGCTGCTCGTCAACCTGATCTCCATGCGCCTGCTCAGCGCCGGCAGTGGCGAAAGCCTGAATGTCAAAGGCGCGTACCTGGAGGTCTGGAGCGACATGCTCGGCTCTATCGGCGTGATCATCGCAGCCGTCGTGATCATGTTGACCGGCTGGGCTTGGGTCGACTCCGTGGTGGCGGCGGCGATTGGTTTCTGGGTGTTGCCGCGCACCTGGGTGCTGCTCAAGGACAGCATGAATGTGTTGCTGCAAGGCGTGCCCGACGGCGTCGATATCGACAGCGTGGAGCAGGCCATGCGTGGCGTGCCCGGCGTGAAGGACGTACACGACCTGCATATCTGGGCGCTCACCAGTGGCAAGAACGTGCTGAGCAGCCATCTGGTGGCGGATGCGATGCCGGGCACCGAACAGCAGGTCCTCGCTCAAGTGACGCAATTGCTGCATGAACAATTCGATATTTCCCACGTCACGCTGCAGGTCGAGGGCGAGGGTTTTCATCGTGACGGGCCCGAAGACGCCCATGCTTGAGCCTTGCTAACGGATTTGTAATGTTCGCCCCACCGCCCTGATAAGTACCGAAAGTTACAGTGCCCCGGCTTGGATTTATCCGCCATTTCATGGGCCTGGAACTCTCGTTATGCCAACTCGTGCAAGAACTCTACTGTGCTCGATCATCGTGTTGCTGGCGACGGCGCAAGGGGTCGGCGCCCAAACCCTGACCCTCGACGCCGCCCTGCAAACCGCCTTCGCCAACAACCCCGACCTGGCCGCCGCGCAATGGGAGATCGACATCGCCAGCGGCGGCCGCCAGCAGGCGGGGCTGATCCCCAACCCGGTGGCCTCGTGGGATGCCGAAGACACCCGCCGCGACACCCGCACCACCACGCTCAAGTTAAGCCAGACCCTGGAACTGGGCGGCAAGCGCGGCGCGCGCATCGAGCTGGCCACGCGCGGCCAGGACGTCGCGGCGCTGACCCTCGAACAGCGCCGCAACGGCTTGCGCGCCGAGGTGATCGACAGTTATTACGGCGCCCTTCGCGCCCAGGAGCGCCTCGACCTGGCGCAACGCTCCCTGGCGTTGGCCGAGCGCGGCCTGGTGATCGCCAATGGCCGCGTCAACGCCGGTAAATCGTCGCCAGTGGAAGCCACCCGCGCCCAGGTGCAGTTGTCGGAAATCCGCCTGGAACTCAACCGCGCCCAGATGGGTGTCAGCGATGCCTATCGCCGCCTGGCCGCCAGCACCGGCAGCGCCGCGCCCGACTTCGCCGCCGTCGCCACGCCAAGCAGCGTCCCGGCGACGTTGCCGCCCGCCGCGCAACTGCTGGCGCGTCTTGAACAGACCGCCGAGCTGCGCCTGGCCGAACTGCAAATCCTGCAGAACGAAGCCAGCGTGGGCCTGGAAAAAGCCCAGCGCATCCCCGACCTCGATGTGTCGATTGGCAGCCAGTACGACGCCAGCGTGCGCGAGCGAGTGAACCTGGTGGGCGTGTCGATGCCGATCCCGCTGTTCAACCGCAACCAGGGCAACGTGCTCGCCGCCACCCGCCGCGCCGACCAGGCCCGTGACCTGCGCAACGCCGCCGAACTGCGCCTGCGCACCGAAACCCGCCAGGCCCTGGACCTGTGGCAAACCGCGAACACCGAAGTGCGCGCGTTCAACCAGCAGATCCTGCCCGCCGCCCAGAGCGCGGTGGACAGCGCCACCCGTGGCTTCGAAATGGGCAAGTTCAACTTCCTCGACGTCCTCGACGCCCAGCGCACCTTGATCGCGGCCCGCACCCAATACCTCACGGCGACCGCCCAGGCCACCGACGCCTGGGTACGCATCGAACGGATCTACGGCGACCTCGCCCGTTTCTGATTTTTTTTGGAGTCCTCTATGCAGACTAAACATGGCGTGGCGCTAGCCCTTGTCCTGGGCCTGATGCTGTCCGGCCTGGCAAACGCCGAGGAAGAAGAAGGCACACTCGAACTCACCGAGCAGCAGATCGAGGCCGCCGGTATTCAACTGGCCCAGGCCCAGCCGCGGCCGATCAGCACGGTGCTGTCGTTGCCGGGTGAAGTGCGCTTCGATGAAGACCGCACGTCGCACATCGTGCCGCGTGCGGCGGGGGTGGTGGAGGCAGTGAAGGTCAACCTCGGCCAGACGGTCAAGCAAGGCGAGTTGCTGGCGGTGATCGCCAGCCAGCAGATTTCCGATCAGCGCAGCGAGCTGGCCGCCAGCCAGCGCCGCCTCGAACTGGCGCGCACCACCTTCCAGCGCGAGCGCCAACTGTGGCAGGACAAGATCTCCGCCGAGCAGGATTACCTGCTGGCGCGCCAGGCCTTGCAGGAAGCCGAAATCGCCCTGAACAACGCCCGCCAGAAGATGACCGCCCTCAGCGGCAGCGCCGTGCCGGCCGGCGGCAATCGCTATGAATTGCGCGCACCGTTCGCCGGCGTGGTGGTGGAGAAACACCTGGGCGTCGGCGAGGTGGTCAGCGAGACCAGCAACGCCTTCACCTTGTCGGACCTGTCGCAGGTGTGGGTCACGTTCGGCGTCTTTCCCAAGGACTTGAACAAGGTCCGCGTCGGCAAGCCGGTGAAAGTCAGCTCCACCGAAATGGGCACCGAAGTACTCGGTACCGTGGCCTATGTGGGCAACTTGCTGGGCGAGCAGACGCGCACCGCTACCGTGCGCGTGACCGTGCCCAACCCCGATGACGCCTGGCGCCCGGGGTTGTTCGTCGCCGTACAGATCGCCACCGACACCTACCAGGCCAAGGTCACCGTGCCCGAGGCCGCGATCCAGACCGTCGAGGACAAGCCCTCGGTGTTCGTTCGCACGGCGGACGGGTTCGTCACCCGCCATCTGGAACTGGGCGTCAGCGAAAACGGCTACGTCGAAGTGCGCCGGGGCCTCGACGCCGGGGCACAGGTGGCCACGGTTGGCAGCTTCATCCTCAAGTCCGAACTGGGCAAAGGCTCGGCCGAACACGCCCATTGATCCTGCGAGTGATTTCCCATGTTTGAGCGCCTTATCCAATTCGCCATCGAGCAGCGCATCATCGTGCTGTTGGCGGTGCTGTTGATGGCCGGTGTCGGCGTCGCCAGCTATCAGAAACTGCCCATCGACGCGGTGCCCGACATCACCAATGTGCAGGTGCAGATCAACTCGGCGGCGCCCGGTTTTTCGCCGCTGGAAACCGAACAGCGCATCACCTTTCCCATTGAAACCGCGATGGCCGGGTTGCCGGGGTTGCAGCAGACCCGTTCGCTGTCGCGCTCCGGTTTGTCCCAGGTCACGGTGATCTTCAAGGACGGCACCGACCTGTTCTTTGCCCGCCAATTGGTCAACGAACGCCTGCAAGTCGCCCGTGAACAATTGCCCGTCGGCATCGAAACGGCGATGGGGCCGATTTCCACCGGTCTTGGGGAAATTTTCCTATGGACCGTGGAAGCCGAAGAGGGCGCGCGCAAGGACGACGGCACGCCCTACACGCCGACCGACCTGCGCGTGATCCAGGACTGGATCATCAAGCCGCAACTGCGCAACGTGCCCGGCGTGGCCGAGATCAACACCATCGGTGGTTTTGCCAAGGAATACCAGATCGCCCCCGACCCCAAGCGCCTGGCGGCCTACAACCTGACCTTGAGCGATCTGGTCACCGCCCTGGAACGCAACAACGCCAACGTCGGTGCCGGCTACATCGAGCGCAGCGGCGAGCAGTTGCTGATCCGCGCACCGGGGCAAGTGGCGTCGATCGACGATATCGCCAACATCGTCATCACCACCTCGGACGGCACGCCGATCCGCGTGCGCAATGTGGCCCAGGTCGAGATCGGCCGTGAGCTGCGTACCGGCGCCGCCACCGAAAACGGCCGTGAAGTGGTGCTGGGCACGGTGTTCATGCTGATCGGCGAAAACAGCCGCACCGTGTCCCAGGCCGTGGCTGCGCGACTCGAACAGATCAACCGCTCGCTGCCCGAGGGCGTGGTCGCCGTGACCGTCTACGACCGCACCAACCTCGTCGAAAAAGCCATCGCCACCGTGAAGAAAAACCTTTTCGAAGGCGCGCTGCTGGTGGTCGCGGTGTTGTTCCTGTTCCTCGGCAACATCCGCGCGGCGCTGATCACCGCGATGGTGATCCCGCTGGCGATGCTGTTCACCTTTACCGGCATGTTCACCAACAAAGTCAGCGCCAACCTGATGAGCCTCGGCGCGCTGGACTTCGGCATCATCGTCGACGGCGCGGTGGTGATCGTCGAGAACGCGATCCGTCGCCTGGCCCATGCGCAACAGCGACACGGCCGCCTGTTGACCCGCAGCGAGCGCCTGCACGAAGTGTTCGCGGCGGCCAAGGAGGCGCGGCGCGCGCTGATCTTCGGGCAACTGATCATCATGGTGGTGTACCTGCCGATCTTCGCCCTCACCGGCGTGGCCGGGAAAATGTTCCACCCCATGGCCTTCACCGTGGTGATTGCCCTGTTCGGCGCGATGATCCTCTCGGTGACCTTTGTGCCGGCGGCGATTGCGCTGTTTGTCACCGGCAAGGTCAAGGAAGAAGAAAACCTGGTGATGCGCAGTGCGCGCCGGGTCTATGCGCCGGTGCTCGATGGGGTGATGGCGCGGCGCCCGCTGGTGTTCGGTTTGGCGCTGTTGACCATCGTCGCCTCGGGGCTGGTGGCCAGCCGCATGGGCAGCGAATTCATCCCCAGCCTCAGCGAAGGCGACTTCGCCCAGCAAGCCCTGCGCGTGCCCGGCACCAGCCTGACGCAGTCGGTGCAGATGCAACAGCAGTTGGAAAAAACCTTGATGGCCCAGGTGCCGGAAATCGAACGGGTCTTCGCCCGCACCGGCACCGCGGAGATTGCCTCCGACCCGATGCCACCGAACATTTCCGACAGCTACGTGATGCTCAAGCCCAAGGATCAGTGGCCTGATCCGCAGAAGTCCCGCGAAACGCTGATCGCCGATATCCAGCGCGCCAGTGCGATTGTGCCGGGCAGTGCGTATGAACTGTCGCAACCGATCCAGCTGCGCTTCAACGAGCTGATTTCCGGAGTGCGCAGCGACGTGGCGGTGAAGGTATTCGGCGACGACATGGCGGTGCTCAACGCCACCGCCGGGGAAATCGCCGAGACCTTGCAAGGCCTGAACGGCGCCTCGGAAGTGAAGGTCGAACAGACCTCCGGCCTGCCGGTACTGACCATCAATATCGACCGCGACAAGGCCGCGCGGTTTGGCCTGAACGTCGGCGATGTGCAGGACACGATTGCCGTCGCAGTCGGTGGGCGCCAGGCCGGAACGTTGTACGAAGGTGACCGACGTTTCGACATGGTCGTGCGTTTGTCCGACGCATTGCGCACCGATATCGACGGCTTGTCGCGGCTGCTGATCCCGGTGCCGGCGCTGGCCGGTAACGCCTCCGGGCAACTGGGTTTTATCGCCTTGTCCCAGGTCGCCAGCCTCGACCTGGTGCTGGGCCCGAACCAGATCAGCCGCGAGAACGGCAA
Organism: Pseudomonas sp. PSPC2-3; assembly: GCF_049898265.1. NCBI lineage: Bacteria > Pseudomonadati > Pseudomonadota > Gammaproteobacteria > Pseudomonadales > Pseudomonadaceae > Pseudomonas > Pseudomonas sp. PSPC2-3. The sequence continues at coordinate 26,069 of NZ_JAFCXJ010000003.1, forward strand.
GCGCCTGGTGATTGTCAGCGCCAACGTGCGGGGGCGTGATATCGGCTCGTTTGTCCAAGAGGCCGAAGCCGCCATCGGCGCGCAGGTCAAAGTGCCGGTTGGTTACTGGACCACCTGGGGCGGGCAGTTCGAACAGTTGAAGGAGGCCTCCGACCGCCTGCGCATCGTGGTGCCGGTGGCGCTGCTGCTGGTGTTCGGGCTGTTGTTCATGATGTTCAACAACCTCAAGGACGGGCTGTTGGTGTTCACCGGGATTCCGTTCGCCTTGACCGGTGGGATCATGGCGCTGTGGCTGCGCGATATTCCGCTGTCGATCTCGGCCGGGGTGGGCTTTATCGCCTTGTCCGGCGTGGCGGTGCTCAACGGCCTGGTGATGATCGCGTTTATCCGCAACCTGCGCGAGGAAGGGCGCTCGCTGTCGATGGCCATCAACGAGGGCGCGCTGACCCGGCTGCGTCCGGTGTTGATGACGGCGCTGGTGGCCTCCCTCGGGTTTATCCCCATGGCCCTGGCCACCGGCACCGGCGCCGAGGTGCAGCGGCCGCTGGCGACGGTGGTGATCGGCGGGATCATTTCCTCTACGTTGCTGACCTTGCTGGTGCTGCCGGCGTTGTATCACTGGGCGCATCGCAAGGACGAGGAAACACCAGGCTGAAGCGCGTAAAACGCCCCGGCTGGCTGCTGACATCGGCGTGGCCCTGATGCAGGTGCATGATCGACTGCACGATGGCCAGCCCCAGGCCGGTGCCGCCCTCGGCGCGGGTACGGCTGCTGTCGGCGCGGTAGAAGCGTTCGAACAAGTGCGGCAGGTGGTGCGCTTCGATGCCGCGCCCGGGGTTGCCGACCGACAGCGATACACGCTGGCCGTAGGTTTCCACCAGCAACAACACGGTAGACGCGGTTGGCGTGTGGCGGATGGCATTGGACAGCAAGTTGGAGATGGCCCGCTGGATCATCAGGCGATCGCCCATCACCCAGGCGTCGCCGCGCAGGTTCAGGGTCACCTGCTTGTCCTCGGCGCTCAAGGCAAACAGCTCCATCACCCGCTGCGCTTCGTCACCCAGCGACACCCGGGCAAACCCGGCCCGCGCCGCCGGATGGCTGACCTGGGCCAGAAACAGCATGTCGGAGACGATGCGCGACAGGCGTTCCATTTCCTCGACGCAGGATTCCAGGCCCGCTTGGTATTCCTGCGAAGGCCGCTCGCGGGACAACGTCACCTGCGCCTTGCCCATCAGGTTGGTCAATGGCGCGCGCAGTTCGTGGGCCAGGTCATCGGAGAACTGCGACAGTTGCCGCACACCGTCGTCCAGGCGGTGCAGCATGAAGTTGATGCCCTGGGCCAACTCGCCCAGCTCCTTGGGCAGGTTGTCCAGCGCCAGGCGATGGGTCAGGTCCTGGGTGCTGACCTGCGCCGCCACACGGCTGAACTGCTGCAACGGCGCCAGCCCGCGCTGCACCAGCCACCAGGCGCCCATGCCGATCAGGATCAGCAGCAGCGGCAGGGCGATCACCGTGGAGCGCAGGTAGGCACTGAGCAACGCTTCATCGTCGGAGCGGTCCAGCGAGAGCAGCACGCGCACGTTCTCGCCATTGCGCAGCGCCACCGTGCGCGAGGCGCTGAGGATGCGGTTGCCATGCCCGTCCACCCAGTTCAGGTAGGCCAGGGTCTTGCCGGCCGGTACGTCGAGCAACAACGGCTGCTGGGGTTTTGCGCCCACGCTGAGGAGCACCGGCGTATTGGCCTGGGTGCTCATGATGGTCAGGTAGATATTGTCGTGGCCCATCACCAGGTCCAGCAGCGAGTGGGGGCGGCTGCTGATGTCGCGGGGGGCGAGGCTCTGGCTCAGGCTGTGTTCCAACTGATCCAGCTTGTTTTCCAGGCCCTTGCGCGCGAGTTTGTCCAGCTCGTGGGTCAAGGCCAGGTAAGCCAGGGTCGCCAGCAGCACGACCAGTCCGGCGCCCATCAGGCTGACCGTCAGGCCCAGGCGCATCGACAGGCTGCTGGTCCTCATTGACGCGCCTCCAGCACGTAACCGACGCCGCGAATGGTGTGGATCAGCTTGACCTCGCTCTGGTCGTCGACCTTGCCGCGCAGGCGGCTGATGGAGACTTCGACGACGTTGGTGTCGCAGTCGAAGTTCATGTCCCACACCAGCGAGATGATTTGCGTGCGGGTCATCACCTCGCCGGCCTGGCGCATTAATACGTGCAGCAGGGCGAACTCCTTGGTGGTCAGGTCGATGCGTCGTGTGCCGCGGTAGGCGCGGTGGCGGCGCGGGTCCAGCTCCAGGTCGGCGACGCGCAACACGTCCGGCAACGGAATGTGCTCGCTGCGGCGCAACAGCGTGCGGACGCGAGCCAGCAGTTCGGGGAATTCGAAGGGTTTGACCAGGTAATCATCGGCGCCCATGTCCAGGCCCTTGATCTTGTCGGCCAGCCGGCCGCGGGCGGTCAGCATCATCACCCGCTGGTTGCCGTCGCGGCGCAGGTGTTCCAGCACTTCCCAACCGTCGGTGTTGGGCAGGTTCACGTCGAGGATCACCAGTTCATAGGTGTGTTGCCGGGCCAGGTGCAGGCCGTCGACGCCACTGGCGGCGCAATCGACGACATAGCCGCTTTCGGTCAGGCCCTGCTGCAAGTAATCGGCGGTTTTCTGCTCGTCCTCAACCACAAGGATACGCATGGGGATTTACCTTCAAAGGAAACGGAGAGGGGGCATGGCCTCATAGAGGCGCTGAATTTGGCTGTAGGAAAACTCTGAGCCGTGAAGTCGCTATAGGGTCAAGCCACGTCAGGTAGCTGCGACGATTCGCCGCTGTGCGAGTGAACAAAAAAACGCCCCAAGCGGGGCGTAAAAAGTTCATCTCCGTTCCAAAGGAGCTACACAAAAGCCGCAGAGATGAATAGTGCTCGATGCGCAGTATAAAAACTGCAACTTAACGCGAAGGTGAGGCCGATATTACAGTTCTGACAGATTTGAACCTGTGAAGAGATGTACTTCATCGGCAAGTAAATGTAAGCGTTGCTTAGAGCACCGCCAGTGGATATTCGATAATGACCCTTACTTCTTCCAGGTCCGACTCAAATGCACTTGAGCGCACGCTCGCCTGGCGCAGGCGCAGGGATAAGTCCTTCAGCGTGCCGGCCTGCACCACGTACTTGGCTTCGATATTGCGTTCCCAGCGGCGCTGATCGGTGAGCGGATTACCGGCGGCATCGCGGCGCATATACACCGCGTTGGCGTTGCTGTAGTCGGCCCCGCTGCCTTTGGCGTAGCGGGTCATGAACGTCAGGCCGGGAATGCCGAAGGCCTGCATGTCCAGGTCGTAGCGCACCATCCATGAGCGTTCCTTGGGCGAGTTGAAGTCGCTGTACTGGATCGAGTTGTTGAGGAAGATCGAGTCCGACTGGCGCAGGTAATCGAAGTCGTCGTCGCCATTGTTGCGCTGGTGCGACACGGCAACGCTGTGGGCACCGACTTTCACCCCGAGCCGGGCGCTCCAGATGTTGTTGTCGAATGTGCCCAGGCGCTTTTTGCCCTCGTCCACGGCCTTGTAGTAATTGACGTCGCCGAACAGCGAAACGTCTTCGGTGAGCGGGTAACTGGCGGTGCTGCCGACGTAGTATTGGTCCCAGGCGTCTTTCAGGCGGCTGCTGTACAGGCTGAAACCGAGGTGCTTGTTGAGTTGATAGTCACCGCCGAAATAGCCGATCCAGGGCGAGTCGACCGGGCCCGCATAAAACGTCGCGAAGCCTTTGTTCATGCCGCTTTCATTGGGCTGGCTCATGCCGCTCAAGCGTCCGCCCTGCAGGCTCAGGCCGGCGAGGCTGGTGTTTTGCACGGTGACGCCACGGAAACTTTCCGGCAATACACGGGAGTCGCCGTAGGCCACCACCGGCGTCAGCGGGAACACGTCGCCGGCCTTGATCACTGTGTCCAGCACGCGCAATTTCGCGGCGCCGCCGACCTTGCTGTAGCTGTCTTCGGGGCGGTTGTCGCGGTCCACCGGCAACATGCCGAACGAGCCTTTGCCGCCGCTGCGGCCGGTGCCCGAATCGAGTTTCACGCCGACCATGGCAAACGCATCCAGGCCAAAGCCCACGGTGCCTTGGGTGAAGCCGGATTCGAACTTGCCGATCAACCCCTGTGCCCAGGCTTCTGAATAGCCGTTGCCGGTCGGGCTGGATTGGCCTTTGCGATCATCGCGGTTGAAGTAAAAATTACGTGCCAGCACGTTCAGGCGGCTGCCTTCGATAAAACCGTCGGGCTGGTCTTCCACGGCCAGCGCTGCCAGGGGCAAGGCGGCGACGAGTGAGAGGGGAAGGGTGTAATAACGGATATGCATGTTTCGCTCCTCGGTATTGGCAGTGATCAGCTTCTTATGGAGGCGGGCGTTCTTATTGATTTGGCCCGGGCTGATAGTTGCAAACCGTGGATAACGGCTGTGTTGCGCGAACATTACAATTCTGGAACCTTAGTGCCACCTAACAAATACGTAATCTTCTGGTGAACATCGCGTCAGGGTTGTTTGGTTAGTCTCGACACTGAACTTTCAGTCGAGGAATGAACAATGAACTTTTATAAAACCAGCCTGGGTATATTGACGGCCATCCTGTCCTTCGGCGCATTGGCCGAAGGCGGCGGCGATCGCACGTTTGCGCTGATGATGGAGCGCAATGAACAAGCCATGACCGAATACGCGGCCAGAGAGGGCAAAGCGGCCCCGGTGGTGCAGACCTATCGCTATGGCATGACCCTGGACATCGCCAAGGTGGTCAACGTGACACCACCGATCCGCTCATGCAGCCCCGTGCCCTCGCGCATGACCTACGAAGACACCAGCGGCAAGCTCAATACCCTGGAATATCAAGTGATGGGTATCTGCCGGAACAATGGCAGCTGACCGCTGTAAAAAAGAGTGACGCCGGGCATTGAAGCGCTCTTCAGAAAACGCCGGCCACACCGATGAAGGCCGGGTGGAATGGGCGAATGCCAACTTCCTGCAGGAACTGGCTTACTCGATGTCGCAACTGCTGGCGCGCGGCGAACACGTTGCCGGTGCGGTGCGCCTGATGAGCGACGGCCGCTAGCAAGCCGAGCAGGGCCTGGCCCTGGCCGCCGAAGCCGGCACGGTGATCGTGGACATCCAGGACGGCGCACAAAAGGTCGTCAGCGCAGTCGGACAGTTCGCCAACCAGCTCTCGAACTGACCCGTAGGGCTTGTGCTTGAGGTATCGTAGGTTTTTTCACTATTGAAGAGCCGATCCTTCATGAGCCCCGACCACTGCCGCCCCGTTCCGCTGTCCAAGGCCTACCGCTTGCTCAACCACGGCCCGACCGTGCTGGTCAGCGCCGCGCATGACGGTCAGCGCAACATCATGGCTGCCGCCTGGGCCATGCCGTTGGATTTCGAACCGCCGAAAGTCGCGGTCGTGCTGGACAAGGCCACCTGGACCCGGCAACTGCTGGAACGCGCCGGCACCTTCGTGCTGCAGGTGCCCTGCGCGGCCCAGGCCGATCTCGTACAGACGGTGGGCACTATCAGCGGCGCGGAACTCGACAAATTCGCCGCCTATGGCCTGCGCACCTTCAACGGTGAACACACTGAGGCGCCTTTGCTCGAAGGCTGCGTCGCCTGGCTGGAATGCCGCCTGTTGCCTGAGCCGCACACCCAGCAGACCTACGACCTGTTCCTCGGCGAAGTGGTCGCGGCGTATGCCGACGAGCGCGTGTTCAGCGAAGGGCACTGGCACTTCGAAGGCGTTGATCAACTGCGCACCTTGCACCATGTGGCGGGCGGGCATTTCCTCACGATCGGCCAGCCGATTGACGGGCAGCAGCTGACGCCCGCCGGTTGAGCGCGTTCAGCGCCCGAGCATCTTCACCCAGCGCGCCGGCGGCATGCCGTAGGTGCTGTGAAATTGCCGGGTCATGTGGCTCTGGTCGGTGAAGCCGGCGATCATCGCTGCGTCCACCAGCGTTTTGCCCTGGGCCAGCAGGCTGCGTACCAGATCCAGCCGGCGCATGGTCAGGTAGCGGTAAGGGCTGGTGCCGAACAACAAACGAAAATCCCGCGACAAGGCCCAGCGGTCGCGGCCGGCGTGTTCGGCCATTTCATCCAGGGTGATGCTGCGGCCCAGGGCGCTGTGGATAAATTCCCGGGCGCGTTCGGCGGCGACGTAATCGAAGGTCTTGCGGGTGGTGATCGCTCCCGAGGCGTTGTTCAAGGCTTGGGCCAGGTCGAACAGGGCGTCCTGCTCCTGCAGCCGGTCGATCGGGCAGTCCAGGCTTTGCAGCAACACTTCGCTGGCGCGAAACAGCCACGGGTCGATGGACACCCCGCCGGGGATAAACGGCAACGGCTTGCCGCCGAGGATCTGTTGGACCAGCGCCGGCTCCACATAGATCATGCGGTACTTGAAGCCTTCCTCGCTGCCGGCGCGGCCGTCATGGGTCTCGTCGGGATGAATCACCATGGTGGTGCCGGGCAGGCCATGGGTCATGCCGCCGCGATAATGAAAACTCTGCACGCCGAACAAGGTGCGACCGATGGCATAGGTGTCATGGCGATGCAGGTCGAACGCGATGCCGGCGAAGTACGCCTCGATACGGTCCAGGCCACTGGCATGCGGCGCGCGGTGGACCCAGTCGAGGGTGGGGGTGGGTTTACCCATGGTGACTTGTCACAAGAAGAGGTGGAAACACGTTAACCGAGTCTGAGGCCCTTGTCTGCCGGGGTCTTGTACGATTGTGCAGGGGGGCAGGCGAGGCCTATGATCGCTGTTCGTGCCCTGTGCTGATGGAGTTGCCCGCCATGGATTTGCTCAACCCCGCCTACGTGACGCCCCTGATCTCGCTGGCCCTGCTGTGGACGGTGGCGGTGGTCACGCCCGGGCCCAATTTCTTCAACACCGCGCAACTGGCCGCCAGCTGTTCGCGCCGCCATGGCGTGGTGGCCTCGGCGGGTGTCGCGACTGGGACGATCCTGTGGGGGCTGGCCGGTGGGCTGGGCATAAAGTCGCTGTTTACCGCCGCCCCCATGCTGTACCTGGCGTTCAAGATCATCGGTGGCTGCTACTTGATCTACCTGGGGTTGAAGCTGTTCAAACGCTCGGCGCCGGTGATGGGGCAGAGCCGCTTGCCGGACGGGGCTAGGCGCTCGTTGTTTTCCGCCTGGCGCCTGGGGTTGCTGGGCAATCTGTCCAATCCCAAGGCCGCGCTGTTCGTCGCCACCATCTTCGCGTCCACCATGCCGCCGTCGCCATCGCCGATGCTGTTGACCCTGGCGGTGATCATCATGGCCACCTTGTCGTTCAGCTGGTATTCCAGCGTGGCCCTGGTGTTTTCCAGTGCGCGCATGGCCGACCTCTACAGCCGCTCGCGTAAATGGCTCGACCGTTTTGCCGGGAGTTGCTACATGCTGTTTGGTGCACATCTGGTAGCGAATCGCTGACCGCTTATGGTAAGAAGCCTTACTTTCAACAGTGAGGTTGGGTCATGAGCAAGGTGCGCGTAGGGATTATTTTTGGTGGCCGTTCGGCCGAGCACGAAGTCTCGCTGCAATCGGCGCGCAATATTGTCGATGCCCTCGACCGCTCGCGCTTCGAGCCGGTGCTGATCGGCATCGACAAGGCCGGTCACTGGCACCTTAACGACACCTCGAACTTCCTGATCAACCAGGAAAACCCGGCGCTGATCGCCCTCAACCAGTCCAACCGCGAACTGGCGGTGGTGCCGGGCAAGGCCAGCCAGCAAGTGGTGGAAACCGCCGGCAGCGGCCTGCTCGCGCATATCGATGTGATCTTCCCCATCGTCCACGGCACCCTCGGCGAGGACGGTTGCCTGCAAGGCCTGCTGCGCATGGCCGACCTGCCTTTCGTCGGCTCCGACGTGCTCGGCTCGGCGGTGTGCATGGACAAGGACATCAGCAAACGCTTGCTGCGCGACGCCGGCATTGCCGTCACGCCGTTTATCACCCTCAACCGCAACAACGCGGCGCGCACGTCGTTCGACATGGCGGTGGGCAAGCTCGGCCTGCCGATGTTCGTCAAACCCGCCAACCAAGGCTCTTCGGTGGGCGTGAGCAAAGTGAACGACGAGGCCGAATACCACGCCGCCGTCGAACTGGCCCTGGGCTTTGACGAGAAAGTGCTGGTGGAGTCCGCCGTCCACGGCCGCGAAATCGAATGCGCCGTGCTGGGCAACGAACATCCCATCGCCAGCGGTTGCGGCGAGATCGTGGTGAGCAGCGGCTTCTATTCCTACGACAGCAAGTACATCGACGACCAGGCGGCCCAAGTGGTAGTGCCGGCCGATATCAGTGTGCAAGCCAGCGAGCGGATTCGCCGCCTGGCCGTCGAAGCGTTCGAGGTGTTGGGGTGCGCAGGGCTGGCGCGGGTCGATGTGTTCCTCACCGAGGACGGCGAAGTGCTGATCAACGAAATCAACTCGTTGCCGGGTTTTACCCGGATCAGCATGTACCCCAAGCTGTGGCAGGCGGCGGGGATGAGCTACAGCGAGTTGGTCAGCCGCTTGATTGAACTGGCGTTGGAGCGGCATGCGGGGCGCAAGGGGTTGAAGATCAGCCGATAGTCATCGCCCGGCGCGTCAGTAACGCCATCAGGCGTTACTGAGGACTTCCCGGAAAACGTCCGGTCTTATAGCCGCAATATGCAGCAGCGAACGTGCTGCGCCGGAGGGGGAGCGACGCCCTTGTTCCCACTCTTGAAGGGTTCTTATCGACACCCCCAATAGCTCGGCAAATTTGGCTTGCGACAACCCAGTCTTACTTCTTGCGTCCGCGGCTTGAGTGATTTCAACCTGGTAGACTGCGCCGTAAAGCCCCGCTTTGACATCCTGAATGGCTGCCAGTAATTCTTCGCCGATAGCGCGCTTGGCGTCACGTTCCTTCAGCTGTTTCTCAGTGAGTGGCATGGTTCATGTCCTTCGCGATTTTGTACAGGATATGCGCTGGAATAGGCTCGGTAGCGCCCTTGCCGTAAATCAGCAGGGCTACTACTGCTCCACACGACAATTGTGTGGTGTAGGCCTTTGTTAATCAGCTTGTACGAGCAATCCACGAATACAACAACGTCTTCGCCTCTTGCGGTTGATGCGTGCGTCGGCGGTAGCTGGCAAACGTCGGTGATGTGCAGTAGGTACACACCTCACTCACTTCAATCTGCTCGCGCCGAATGCCCGCCGCTTGCAGCAGCATCAGCCCATACCCGCTCAAGTCAAACCATGCGCTGCCCGCTTGTCTCGCCTGGGGCGGTGCAATTTCCGGCGTCAGCAGCGGTGCCGGTTGCTCAGCGCTCCATGGCGCCTGGCGGTGTGGCCACAGGTGCCCTTGGTCCGACTGGAACTCGGCAATAAACGCCGCGCTCACCTCATAACAACAGGGCTTGATCGACGGCCCGATTGCCACCTGCAATTGATCGACAGCCACTCCTTCAGCGGCAAAGCGCTGCACGGCGCTGGCGATGATCCCGCGTTGCAGGCCCTTCCAGCCACCGTGCACAGCGGCCACCCAGTCACCGTTGTTCGAGGCGAACAGAATGGGCAGGCAGTCGGCGGTGATCACCGCGATCGGGTGGTGATGGCGCGTCAACACGCCATCGGCTTCGACCGTATTGGCCACCCGATCTGCCTGCCATTCCATCACCGACGCACTGTGTATCTGCTTGCAGATGAATACCTCTTCCGGCCGCTGCGGGTCATTGATCGAACAAAAACCGTGGTCGACACCAGGAACGGAACCGAGATTGTTTGCCTTGCGCACTGTGCTGTTCTCCGTGCATTAACGATCAATCGCCCAACGCCTCTCCCTCCCGCCGAGGGTCGGCACCGCCGCTCAGCAGCACCTTGCCCTGCGCATCCCGCGTGCGAACGATGGCCTGGATGCCACTGGTCATCTCGATCTCGCTCAGCGCATGGCCCTTGTCCCTGAGCGCCTGTTTCAACGCCGGGCTGAACAGGCCGGTTTCCAGTTCGGTAGCGCCATTGCGGCTGCCGAAGTTGGGCAGGCTGATCGCGGCTTGCGGGTCGAGTTGCCAGTCGAGCATCGCCACCAGGGATTTGCTCACGTATTCGATGATCTGCGAGCCGCCCGGCGAACCCAGGGCGGCCAGCAACTCACCGCTGTGGCGGTCGAACACCAGGGTCGGCGCCATGGCCGAGCGCGGGCGTTTGCCGGGTTGCACGCGGTTGGCCACCGGCTGGCCGTTTTCTTCGGGAATGAACGAGAAGTCGGTCATCTGGTTGTTGAGCACAAAGCCCTGGACCATCAGGTGCGAGCCAAATGCGGACTCCACCGTGGTGGTCATCGACACGGCGCCACCCTGGTCATCCACCGCCACCACTTGTGAGGTGGAGATGCGCAGCGGCGAGCGGTCCGGGGCATACGCCACTTGAATGCCCGCCGGTTGGCCCGGCTGCGCGATGCCCAGGCTGCGTTCACCGATCAGCGCGGCGCGTCGGGCCAGGTAATCCGGGGCGACCAGGCCGGCGACCGGCACCGGCACAAAGTCGGCATCGGCCACATACAGGGCGCGGTCGGCAAAGGCCAGGCGCCCGGCTTCGGCGATCAGGTGAACCGCTTCGGGCGTGGGCTCAAGGCCGGCGGGGGAGGCGCTCTTGAGCGGTGTCATGGGCGCGATGGCCAGGCGTGGGTCGCGGGCTTGCAGGGCCTGCAACGTGCCGAGGATCTGTGCGATGGCAATCCCGCCCGACGACGGCGGCGGCATGCCACAGATTTTCCAGCGCTTGTAATCGGTACACAGTGGCGCGCGCTCCTTGGCCGCGTAGCCTGCAAGGTCGGCCTCGGACAGGCTGCCCGCGTTGCGGTGGCCCTGCACCTTGCGCGCAATCTCGTCGGCGATCGGGCCGTGGTACAGCGCGTCCGGGCCTTCCTCGGCGATGCGCTTGAACACGGCGGCCAGCGCCGGGTTTTTCAATAGGGTGCCGGTGGCTTTGGGCGTGCCATCGGCGTTCAGAAAGTAGGCCGCCATCTCCGGCGACTGTGGGATAAAACGGTCAGCGGCAATCAGGCTGTGCAAGCGCGGCGAGATGGCGAAGCCGTGTTCCGACAGCCGGATCGCCGGCTCGAACAACCGGGCCCAGGGCAGATGCCCGGTCTTTTTGTGCGCCAGCTCCAGCGCTCGCAACACCCCCGGGGTGCCCACCGAACGCCCGCCGATCTGCGCTGCGGTGAACGCCATCGGCTGCCCGTCGGGCTTGAGGAACAAGCGCTCGGTCGCCCCGGCCGGTGCGGTTTCCCGGCCGTCATACGCCTGCACGCGGTTCCCGTCCCACAGCATGATGAACGCGCCGCCGCCAATCCCCGACGACTGCGGCTCCACCAGCGTCAACACCGCCTGCATGGCAATCGCCGCGTCGATCGCCGAACCGCCCTGGCGCAACATCTCGCGCCCGGCTTCGGCGGCCAGCGGGTTGGCCGCTGCCGCCATATGCTGCGCGGCGTGGCGCGGGCTGAGGTCGGTGCGATAGCCCGAGCCCAACTCCGGCGCCGCTGGCGGTTCGTTGACCGGGGAGTGGCAGGCCACCAGGGCCAGGGCTGCGGCAATGACCGTCAGGTGACGGCGGGCAATCGAAAACACGCGTTGAACTCCGTTCATTTTGCGAATGATCTGTCGTTCTTGGGGAGTGCGTTTACAGGTAGATCGAGCCCTGCATATACAGCACAGCCTTGCCGGAAATAATCACCCGGTCGCCCTTGAGGGCACAGCGCAACTGGCCCTTGCGCGTGCCGCCCTGTTCGGCGCTCAGGCTTGTCTTGCCCAGGCGCTCGGCCCAGAACGGCGCCAGCGAGGTGTGCGCCGAACCGGTGACCGGGTCTTCATTGACCCCCACATTCGGGCCGAACCAACGGGAAATGAAATCGAACCGCGCACTCTTGGCCGTCACCGCAATCCCGCGTTTGGGCAGGCCCTTGAGCCGGGCGAAATCCGGGGTGAGCGCGGCGACCTGGGCTTCGTCGTCGAGCAACACGATGTAGTCATCGGTGCCGAACACCTCGGCGCGTTCAATCCCCAGCGCGCTCAACATTCCGGCAGGCGGCTCGCACGCTTGTGGCGCTTTCGCCGGGAAATCCATCGCCAGTTCATCGCCCTCGCGGGTTACCCGGAGCTCGCCGCTGCGCGTTGCAAACCGCAGCACGTCAGGCGCATCCGCCAACGCATTGATCAACACCCACGCCGCTGCAAGCGTGGCATGGCCGCACAGGTCGACTTCGACGGTCGGGGTGAACCAGCGCAACTCATAAAAATCGTCACGCGGTACGAAGTAGGCGGTTTCGGACAGGTTGTTTTCGGCGGCGATGTTTTGCAGTTGCGCGTCGCTCAGCCACTCGGTCAGCGGGCACACCGCAGCGGGGTTGCCGCCGAAAGGGTGTTGGCTGAAGGCGTCGACTTGGTAGATGTCCAGTTTCACCGTGGTGTACTCCATGTGCGAGGGGGAGGCTGGACACTAACAGCGGGCTGCGGGGAGCGTCAAAATACAGATGGGCTGTTTTTTTGCGCGCATGCACGAGGCCGCGAGGGACGCGGCGCAGCTTTTTCGGCGGCTCGGAAAAAAATGCCCCGACGGGCCGGGGCATTTCAGGTCGCGGTTTTACGTGCTGGCGCTATTTCGCTGCTTGGTTTTGCGGGCCGCCACTGCCGATCTGCCACACGTAGGGCGGTTCGGTGCCGTTGATTTCCCAATCACCGATGATCCGCTCTTTATAGATCAATGGATTATGCGAGGCCGCGGTGCGCGCATTGCGCCAGTGGCGGTCGAGTTGCAGGCTCGTGCGTGCGGCGGAAGCGCCCAGGGCGTTGAACAGGTCGCTGGTGGCGCGAAGCACCAGCTCGGCAATCACCACTTGCGCTTGGGCCGACTCCAGCTCCGCAGCGATGTTGGCCTCGCGTTCGACCTGCGCATCCTTGGCGAAGTGCGCCACGTAGGCGCGTTGCGACGCCGCGGCGGCGCGCAGGGCGGCCGCTTCGGCGGTGTAGACCTGCGCCGAGGCTTTGCCGACCACCTGCTGCACCTGGGCATCGTCACGCACCGCTGCCGCATTGCCATGGCTGAACACCCGGGCGCGAACACGTACCTGTTGGGCCACCTCTCGCACGGCCGCCTGCCCCGACCCGACCAGGACAGCCAGCAGGGTCAGTTGGTAAAACGCCGTCTGGTATTTAAAGCGCGTGGAGAAGTCGATCAGGTGGTCGTCTTCGACCACTGCGTTTTCAAACACTGACGTGCCGCTGCCGGTGGTGCGCTGCCCAAAGCCATCCCAATCGTCGCTTTGCCGCACACCCGGTTGCTGCACGCGGACCGCCGCGATCACGTCGGCACCGGTGTCGTCCCGTTGGGCGTACAGGTCGATCCAGTCGGCGAACAGGCTACCGGTGCTGTAGAACTTGGTGCCGTTGGCGACCCATTGCTCGCCCTGGCGGCTGATGCGGGTAATCACCTGGCCGATCTTCACGTCGCCGACTTCGGTCCAGGCATTGCCGACCAGTTCCCCGGCCACAAACCGCTCGAACCAGGCGTTCTGGGCGCTGAATGCCTGAGCGTTGAGGCGGTCTTCGACAAACGCAAAATGCCCGCGCAGGGCTTGTGTCACGTTGGAGTCGGCGGCCGCCAGTTCAATCAACAGTTGGAACAGTTGCGGCAGCGAGGCGCCGGCCCCGCCGAATTCGACCGGGACGCGCACGGCGCCGAACCCGGCCTGCTTGAGCCATTGGATCGGTTCGAACGGCAGCGTGCGGCTGCGTTCGCGCTCGACCGCCCCTTCGGCGATCCGCGCAAAGATCGGCCGAAAACGCGCGGCGAGCGCTTCGTAATCGGTGCCGACAGACAATGTGTTCAGCGTGGTGAAACTGGACATAGGATGGATTCCTCTTCAGCGCAGTCAAGCGTCAAGTCAGGTCGGAGAATCTGGACGGTTTGGTGTGGTCGGTGGCGTTGGCGCCGGTTTTGAACGCTCCGCGATAACGCGCCGCCGGATGGTCATCGGCGGCATACGGCGAAGTGCCGTCGAGGAGGTTTTCGCGCAGGGTGTCGCCCTCATAGGCGGTGCGGACACGGCCCCGGCGTTGCAGCTCCGGAACGATGAACTCGACGAGGTCTTCGAAGGTGCCCGGGGTGATCGCATAGGCCAGGTTGAACCCGTCGATACCGCCGACGTCCACCCAGCGCTCCATCTCGTCGGCCACCGTTTTCGGGCCGCCCACCAGCACTGGGCCCAAGCCGCCGATGCTGCGGTGTTTGATGATGTCGCGCGGCGTCCACTTGCGGTCGGGGTCGGCGGTGGCGAGCAGTTCCAGCACCGAGCGGATGCTGTCGTTGTCGATCGCTTCCAGGGGTTGGTCCGGGTCGTATTCGGAGAAATCGATACCGGTCCAGCCGCCGTAAAACGACAACATGCCTTCGCCGTTGGCATAGCTCAGGTAGTCGCGGTATTTGGCTTGCGCGGCTTCATCGCTTTCACCGGTGATCACCGTCAGCAGCGTGAACACCTTGACCGAGTCACGGCTGCGGCCGGCTGCCACGGCGCGGTTGCGGATGTCATCGGAGACCTCGCGCGCCTGTTCGGCGGTGGCCGGGCTGATGAACACCCCTTCGGCGTGCTTGGCGGCAAAGGCGCGGCCACGGCTGGAAGCGCCGGCCTGGAAAATCACCGGGGTGCGCTGTGGCGACGGCTCGGACAGATGGATGCCCGGCACATCGTAGTATTTGCCCTTGTGGCCGATCGGATGGACTTTGCTCGGGTCGGTAAAGATCCCGCGCTCGCGGTCACGCAGCACCGCGTCTTCATCCCAGGAGCCTTCCCACAGCTTGTAGGTCACGTCCAGAAACTCATCGGCGATGTCATAGCGTTCGTCGTGGGAAATCTGCTGCTTAAGGCCCAGGTTGACCGCCGCGCTGTTGAGGTACGAGGTCACCACGTTCCACGCCACGCGGCCTTTGGTCAGGTGGTCGAGGGTCGAGAACTTTCGCGCCAGGGCGT
Source organism: Pseudomonas sp. PSPC2-3 (assembly GCF_049898265.1). Taxonomy (NCBI): domain Bacteria; kingdom Pseudomonadati; phylum Pseudomonadota; class Gammaproteobacteria; order Pseudomonadales; family Pseudomonadaceae; genus Pseudomonas; species Pseudomonas sp. PSPC2-3. The sequence goes on from NZ_JAFCXJ010000003.1 coordinate 41,089, forward strand.
AAGGCTGTTCGTAGGTCAGCGCCGAGGTCACGCCAAAGCCCAAGTGCTTGGTGACGGTGGCCATGGCCGGCACTTGAAAGAACGGATCGTTGACCGGCACCTGGTCGGCGTCGAGCAGGGAGGTTTCCACCGAGCCGCGATAGATGTCATAGACGCCGACGACGTCGGCGATAAATACCGAGTCGAAATAGCCGCGCTCAAGCAGCTTGGCCAACTCGACCCAGTAATCGAGATCCTTGTATTTCCATGCCTGGCTGTCCGGGTGACGCCAGGTGCCCGCGGCCTGATGACTCACGCAGGTCATTTCAAACGCATTGAGGATAATGCGGGAAGCCATAGTCGATTAACTCCAGTTGTCTTGATTCATGGGGCACGCAGGGCCGTTCACTCGTGGTTTGAGGGGGTGATTGCATGGTTCATGCCGAGTGCCAAAGGCCCGTAATGCCTGGGTTTTGTCGGTTCCTGGGGCTGGCGGCCTATCACTGGAGCAACACTTTGTTGTTCTGGTGAACGGTGGCGAACACCCGGCGCGTGTGGTCAGGAATAGAAACTCGGTGTCGGCGGTTTTTGCTTCAACGCCCATTCGCCGAGTTCGCGGATGCGGTAGTCCACCGGGTCGTGCAGGGTCTGGGTCCGCAGGTTGCGCCAGTAGCGGTCGAAGCGCCGCGAGGCTTGGGTGGCGCGGGCGCCTGTCACCTCGAACAGCCTCGAACTGAGGTCCAGGCCCACTCGTGTGGCGTGGACCTTGGCGCTGCCGATGGCCAGGGCCAGGTTCGCCCGTTCCTCGGCGCGCAGTTGTTCGCCGCGGTTCCAGGCCTTGTCGAACAACGCATTGGCCCGTTCGGCCAGGGCGCGGACTGCCTCCAGGCCGGCCCAGAACTCGCCGTAGTGGGCCAGTACATACGGGTCGTCGACCGCCCGCTCGACCTCGGACTTGAACCAGGCGTGTGCTTCGTGGGTGGTGTAGTGCTGCGCCTGCTCAAAGGCGCCTTCGGCAATGCCGAGGAACAGGTTGACGAAGGTCAGTTGCGCCAACAGCGGTCGCAGCCCGGAAAACACCGTGCTCAGCGGGCCCGGGTCCAGCAGCAGTTCATCTTCGGCGACCCGCACGCGTTCGAAACGGGCGCTGCCGCTGTCGGTCTGGCGTTGGCCCATGTTGTTCCAGTCGTTGAGCAGGGTAATGCCGGCGCGGTCGGTGGGGATCGCGGCGATCAGCAGTTTGCCTGTGCCACTGTCCTCCAGCGCCGATGCGATCAGGCGGTCGGAGTCGCTGGCCCCGGAACAGAAGCTTTTCATCCCGGTGAACTCGCGCCCGCCGTCCACGCGCGTGGCCACGGTGCGGGTGTCCAGCGGGTTGAGCGCGTTGCCCCAGAACCAACGCTGGCGGACGGTCTGTTCCAGCCAGGGCTGCCACTGATCGGGCCGCGAGAACAGGCGCACGGTGGCGAGCATCAAATGTTGGAAACCGAACACGTGGGCCATCGAACTGTCGACCTTGGCGAACTCGCGCACGATGTTCAGGGTGTCGCTCCAGCTGGCGCCGAGGCCGCCGAATTCATGGGGAATACTCAGGGTCAGCAGGCCGCTGTCGCGCAGGGCATCACGCTCGCGCTTGGGTGTGCCGCCGCGTTCGTCGCGCTCGACAGCCGTACTCGCCCAGTCGGCCGCCAGACGGCGGGCGACCTGCACAGGATCGTTGGGGGTGGTCACAGGGGAACTCCTTGCAATGGAAAACAACGCCGGGCCGGCCTGGGTGGCGGTCGGTCCCGGCGTGTGGCGCGACGTGTTCTACAACCCGAACAGGCGGGCGGCGTTGCCATAGAGGACGTTGTCGAGCACCTCGGGTCGCAACCCCAGGCGCAGGACATCCTCGATGGATTGGCGAATCGGGCGGAACGGATAGGACGAGCCGAACAACAGCTGCTCTGCCAGAAAGCCGTTGGCCGCTTGCACGTAGGCTTCGCTGCCGGGCTGGAACAGGTACATGTCCGGCACCAGGTAGATGTTCGGGTAGCGAAAGGCCACGCCGAGTGCTTGCTGCACGTTGGGCCAGTAGCCGTGGTAGCAGACGATCGCCAACTGCGGGAATGCCCGGGCGACCTTGGCCAGGCGTTCGGGGTTGTTGAAGGCGGGGTCCGGGGTGGTTGGCCCGCTCATCAGAAACAGCGGAATGCCGCGTGCCTGCAAATGCTCGTAGATCGGCCAGTACAGCGGGTCATCCGCCTGCCTGGCCGGTTCGCCAAACCCCGGCTCCAGGTCGATTCCGGCCAGGCCCAGCGCCGAGATGGCGCGCTCGATTTCGCCCAGCGCGCCGTCGATACCCTGCAGCGCCGGGTCGATGCTGGCGATGCCGAGCAGCTCAGCGTGGTCGCGCACGATGCTGTGAATCAGGTCGTTGGGCAGATGCTGGCCGGGGGTGTGCCGACCGACCACCACCGCCCGGCTCAACCCGGCGTCGCGCACTTCATCGAGAAACCCCTGGGGTGTGCGCGAACGGGCGAAGTGCTCGTCGTCGCCACGCGTGCCCACCCGCCGGTTCAGCCAGCGGGCAGTGGCGGTCTCGGCGCTGCCTGGGGTGGCGCCGAAAAAATCGTGCAGGTACGCCGGGCGGCAGCGCATATCAATCACGTTCATGCCGTGGCCTCTTCCTTGGCCGAGGTGTGGCCGGCGCGCACGTCGAACGCGCCGCCGGTGAGTACTTGGTCGCGGACCGTGACAGGCTGTTTGCCCAACAGCGGGAACACCAGTTCGGCAAAGCGGAAAGCCTCTTCCAGGTGCGGGTAGCCGGACAGTACAAAGCGGTCTACGCCGAGGTCGGCATATTCCTGCAGACGCTTGGCCACGGTCTGAGGGTCGCCCACCAGCGCCGTACCGGCGCCGCCGCGCACCAGGCCGACACCGGCCCACAGGTTGGGCGAAACCTCGAGTTTGTCGCGCTGTCCGCCATGCAAGGCGGCCATGCGGCGCTGACCTTCGGAGTCCATCTTGGCGTAGTTCTCTTGGGCGTCGGCGATCACATCGTCGTCGAGGTGGCTGATCAGCTCTTCGGCCGCCGCCCAGGCCTGCTCGTTGGTTTCACGCACGATCACATGCAGGCGCACGCCGAAATGCAGGGTGCGGCCATATTTTTTCGCGCGCTCGCGCACATCGGCGATCTTCGCGGCCACGGCCGCCGGTGGTTCGCCCCAGGTCAGGTAGGCGTCGACCTGTTGCGCCGCCAGCTCATGGGCGGCCGGGGACGACCCGCCAAAATACAGGGGCGGGTGCGGTTGCTGCACGGGTTTGAAGAAGTTCTGCGCGCCTTCGACGCGCACATGCTTACCGGTGAAATCCACCACCTCGCCACTGAGCAAGCGACGCCAAACGCTCAGGAATTCGCCGGCGGCTTCGTAGCGTTGGTCGTGGTCGAGGAAAATACCGTCGGCGGCCAACTCGGTGGCATCACCACCGGGCACCACGTTGAGTAACAGGCGGCCGTTGCTGGCCTGGTCCAGTGTGGCCGCTTGACGGGCCGACGCCGTGGGGTTGCCCAGCGAGGTGCGCAGCGCCACCAGCAACTTCAGGCGATGGGTGACCGGTACCAGGCTGGCGGCGGTAATCCATGGGTCCAGGCAACTGCTGCCGGTGGGAATCAACACTCCGTCATAGCCCAGGCTCTCGGCGGCGACCGCGATTTGCTGCATGTACTTATTGGTGGCCGGGCGGCCGCTGTCGGATCGCCCCAGGTAACGGGTGTCGCCGGAGGTGGGCAGAAACCAAAAAATATCAAGACTCATCAACATGCTCCTCGCTGCAAAAATAAGAAGCCCGCTGCCTTGGGTAAGGTAAGACGGCAGCAGGTTGTGCAACGCAGGGCCGGCACGGCTCTAGGGAGGCGCTTGTTGGAACAAGTCTGTGGCTGTGGCCGATGGTTCTGAAGGAGCAAGCATCGTACCAATCCATCAACTTATTGATTTGTAAGGCTATTGTTGTTTTTTGGTGAGACGCTGAGTGTCGCTGGAGGAGAGGAAGTGTTGAACCCCTGTTGCCTGGCAGACAGTTGTGCGCAAAGCGGGAAGTGTTCGCAGGGCAACAGGTGTTAAGCAGGCTGTGCCGAATCAATACATGATTGTTCTCGAGGTTCTTATATAAGTGATTGATAAGTAACGATTTAAACCTTGGCATGGAGACTGCAAAAGGGCCTGTATAGCACTCTGAAGGAGAGTCCCCATGGCCCAGACACTGCCTCTGGCGTTGTTACAGCAAGCCCAGGCCCGAGGTGCGGCGATTGCTCTGCGCTACAAGCGCCTGGGCATCTGGCATGCGCGCACTTGGAGCGAGTTGGCGCAGGAGGTCAGCCGCCTGGCGGCAGCCCTGCATCAGCGCGGGTTCAGTCGCCACGACGATTTACTGATCATCAGCCAGGCCCGTTCCGAAGCCTTGTTACTGGCCCTGGCCGCGCAGTGGCTGGGCGGCAGCGTCACCCTGCTGGACCCCGAACGCGACAACCGCGCATTGCTGGCCCGGCTGCGCCCGAGCTTCGTGCTGGCCGAAACCCTGGAGGCGGTGCAACAGGTCGGTCATGCCGATCGTGCGCCTCCGGTATTGCTGTTCCTCGACGGGCGCGGTCTGAATGCCGGTGACGGGAAGGGGTTGAGCGCTTACGCCGATTTGTCCGCTGGCGTGGCGGCGGAACCGCCGGCCTGCGCCACTGATTCCGCAGCCGTCGCCTTCGTGTTCCATGCCGATACGCACGGGCCTTCCCTGCGGTTGAGCCATGCGCAATTGCTGGGGGGCGCACGCAAGCTGGTGGCGCGCGAGCAACTGAGCGGCGCTGAAGAAGCCTTGGCGGCCCGCGTGTTCGCCGCCAGCGGTCAGGCGCGTTACTTGCTGGCGCCCTGGCTCTGCGCCGGGTTCTGCCTGAATTTCCCGGAGGCCATGGCCACGCGCGACACCGATCGCCGTGAATTGGGGCCAACCCTGGTGCTGGGCACGCGTGAGTCCTATGCCCGTCTGGAGCTGTGGGCCCGAGAGCGCCTGCCGTTGCCCGGCACGCTCGCGCATCGGGTGTACCGCTGGGCAATGACGCCGGATGCCCAGGGTTTGCGCCGCTGGCTCGGCTACTGGCTGGTCCGCAGACCCTTGCTCGATGTGTTGGGCATGAGCCGCCTGCGCGTGCCGTTGCTGGTCGGGCCCGCGCTGAGCCAAGAGAGCGCCGCTTTCTTTGGTGCTTTGGGCATCCATCCGGGCGCCTGGCAGGAACCTTCCGCCCGGCCGGAACGTGCCGAGGCTCACACCCACCTGATTTCTCACTCCGTCTGACGAGCCCCATGAGCGCAACCACTGAATCCGAATTACTGCGGCTCGATGACATCTCCCTGTCGTTCAAGGGCGTCAAGGCCATCACCTCCATCAGCTTCGCCGTGAAGGCCGGGGAAATCTGTGCATTGATCGGCCCCAACGGCGCGGGCAAAAGTTCGCTGCTCAACGTGATCAATGGCGTCTACCAGGCCCAGAGCGGCAGCATCACCTATGCCGGACAGGCCCGGCGGCGCATGCGCCCGCACCAGGCCGCCGAGCGCGGTATTGCGCGGACCTTTCAAAACATCGCGCTGTTCAAGGGCATGAGCGTGCTCGACAACGTGCTGACCGGCCGCAACCTCAAGCGCCGCAGCAGTTGGGTCGAGCAGATGCTGCGCCTGGGCCGTGCGCCTCGCGAGGACGACGAGCAGCGCCTTCACGCCGAACACATCATCGAGTTTCTGCGCATCCACCCCTGGCGCCATGTGCTGGTGGGCACGCTGCCTTACGGTTTGCAGAAACGCGTCGAGCTGGCCCGCGCCCTGGCTGCGCAGCCCCGGTTGCTGCTGCTGGATGAACCCATGGCCGGCATGAACGCTGAAGAGAAGGGCCAGATGAGCCAATTCATCCGCGACATCAACCGCGAGTTCGGCACCACCGTGGTGTTGATCGAGCACGACATCGGGGTGGTCATGGGCTTGTGCGACCACGTGGTGGTGCTCGATTACGGCCGCAAAATCGGCGATGGCACGCCCGAGCAAGTGCGCGCCAACCCCGATGTGATCGCTGCTTACCTGGGCACGCGGCGTTCCCGTGCGGAGAGCCACTGAACATGCAATTTTTCTTCGAAGTGCTGATTGGCGGGCTGCTGGCGGGCGTCATGTACTCCCTGGTGGCGATTGGTTTTGTCCTGATCTACAAGGCCTCCGGGGTGTTCAATTTCGCCCAGGGGGCGATGGTGCTGTTCGCCGCGCTGACCTTTGTCAGCCTGCTCGAACGCGGTTTCCCGTTCGTGTGGGCCTTTGTCATCACCCTGGCGAGCATGGTGGTCCTGGCGCTGCTGATCGAAAAAATGGTGCTGCGGCCGTTGGTCAATCGCGCACCGATCATCCTGTTCATGGCCACGCTTGGGCTGTCCTACCTGATCGAAGGGTTTGCGCAGTTTCTTTGGGGCGCTCAAGTCCATGGTCTGGAATTGGGCATTGCCGACGAGCCGCTGGAAATCCGCGGCATGCTGCTTTCGCAGTTCGACCTGTTCGCCGCCGGAACGGCCGCCACGCTGGTGATCGCCCTGTCGCTGCTGTTCAACCGGACCCGCATCGGTCTGTCGCTGCGCGCGGTTGCCGACGATCCGTTGGCGTCCCTGGCGATTGGCATCCGCCTGCCACGCATCTGGGCGCTGGTCTGGGCGGTGGCGGGTTTTGTCGGGCTGGTGGCCGGGTTGCTCTGGGGCGCTCGCCTCGGGGTGCAGTTCTCCTTGTCATTGGTGGTGCTCAAGGCCTTGCCGGTGTTGATCATCGGCGGTTTTTCCTCCATCGGCGGGGCGATTGTCGGCGGGCTGATCATCGGCGCGGCGGAAAAAATCGCGGAGATTTACCTCGGCCCGATCATCGGCAGCGGCATCGAAAACTGGGTGCCTTACGTCCTCGCCTTGCTGTTTCTGTTGGTGCGGCCTGCCGGGTTGTTCGGCGAGCGGGCGATCGAACGGGTCTGATTTTCTTTCAAGGAATGCCTCCATGCTTTATCGAGAAGCCGGTCAACTGAGCACCTCTTATGCGATGGAACGGCGCACGTTCCGCTTGCGCCAGGACCGCGTGGGCTTGTGGCTGCTGCTAGGGTTTGCCTTCATTGCAGTGCCCTGGCTGGGCAATGACTATTGGTTCAGCGCGATTCTGCTGCCGCTGCTGGTGTTGTCCCTGGCGGGGCTGGGGCTGAACCTGTTGACCGGTTATGCCGGGCAGTTGTCCCTCGGGTCGGCGGCGTTCATGGCGGTGGGTGCGTTCGCGGCCTACAACCTGCAATTGCGCGTGCCGGGTTTGCCGTTGCTGGTGAGTTTCGCGCTGGGCGGGGTAATAGCTGCGCTGGTGGCCGTGGCCTTCGGGCTGCCGAGCCTGCGGATCAAGGGTTTTTACCTGCTGGTGGCGACCCTGGCCGCGCAGTTCGTGGTGGAGTGGGTGCTGACCCGGTTCAGTTGGTTCACCAACGACAACGCTTCCGGGGTCATCACCTCGCCACCGCTGCTGATCGCGGGGCTGGATTTCAGTTCGCCCCGTGGGCGTTATCTGTTGACCCTGACGGTGGTCGTGGTGCTGTTCTGGCTGGGCAAAAACCTGGTGCGCAGCGAGTTGGGCCGCAACTGGATGGCCGTGCGCGACATGGACACCGCAGCCTCTGTGATCGGCATCCGCCTGTTCAAGGCCAAGCTGCTGGCGTTTGCCATCAGTGGCTTCTACCTGGGGGTTGCCGGTTCGCTGTGGGCGTTTGCCTACCTGGGCACGGTGGAGCCCCACGGCTTCGATCTCAGCCGCTCGTTTCAAGTGCTCTTCATCATCATTATCGGCGGCCTGGGCAGTGTGCTCGGCAATGTCCTGGGCGCCGCTTTCATCGTGCTGTTCCCGATTCTGCTGGCCAACCTCTTCGGGCTGTTGCCCGGTGGGCTGATCGATTCCGGCCAGTTGGAAAACCTGCAGAAAATGCTCTTTGGCGCGTTGATCATCGCTTTTCTGATCAAGGAACCCGAGGGCCTGGCCCGACTGTGGCAACGCTTTCGCCAACGGGCGCGGATCTGGCCGCTGCGTTACTGATTGTTCTCATCCCTGACCCCCATCCTTCGTTCACGAGGAACTGCCTTCATGACTCACCGCACACCGCTGCGCCGCCTGCTATTGGGCCTGGCCTTGATCACCGCCGGGCTCAGTGCCGGCGCTCACGCCGACAACGAACAGTACTTCCCCTTGCAGAGCTATCGGGTCGGCCCCTACGCCGCCGGTGGCACCGGCTTCTTCGGCGGGTTTATCGACTACCTGCAATACATCAACGCAAAGGGTGGGGTGAACGGCGTCAAGCTGACCTGGAGCGAGTGCGAAACCGAGTATGTGGTGGAGAAGGGCGTCGAATGCTACGAGCGCCTCAAAGGCGGCCTCAACGGCGCGCCAGCCGCCGCGACCAACCCGCTGTCGGTGGGCATCGCCTACGCGACGCTGGACCGTTCGACGGCCGACAAATTGCCGCTGATCACCATCAACCACGGCCGCACCGATTCCACCGACGGTAGCGTGTTCCCTTACGTGTTCCCGCTGCAGCTCAACCCGTATTCGGAAGTCTCGGCGATCATCAACTACATCGGCACGCGCGAAGGTGGGGCGGACAAACTCAAAGACAAGAAAATCGCCGTGCTGTACCACGGCTCGCCGTATGGCAAGGAAACCAATGGCGTCTTGGAAACCCTAGCGAAAAACGCCGGTTTCGAACTGACCCTGCTGGAAGTGCCGCACCCCGGCAACGAGCAGCAATCGCAGTGGCTCAATATCCGTCGCCTCAAGCCGGACTGGGTGATCCTGCGCGGTTGGGGGGTGATGAATCCGGTGGCGCTGAAGTCGGCGCAAAAGGTCGGTTACCCGGTGGATCACATCATCGGCAACATCTGGAGCAACTCGGAAGAGGACGTGGTGCCGGCAGGCGCGGCCGCCAAGGGCTTCATTTCCATCACCACGCACCCTTCCGGGACGGATTTCCCGGTGCTGCAGGGCATCAAGCAAAGCGTGGTGGACGCCGGCAAGGGCAACCTGGCCGATCCGAAGCGTTTCGGTACGGTGTACTACAACCTCGGTGTGGTGAACGGCATTCTCAACGTCGAAGCCGTGCGCCTTGCGCAGGCCAAATACGGCGCCAAGCCGTTGACCGGCGAGCAGGTGCGTTGGGGCTTCGAACACCTGAACCTCGACGATGCGCGGTTGCAGGCATTGGGCGCCAAGGGCCTGGTGCAACCGTTGAAGTTGTCGTGCGCCGATCATGAAGGCGGCGGCGCGGTGCGCTTTCAGCAATGGGACGGCCAGCGCTGGAACCTGATCAGCGACTGGGTCCAGGCCGACCGTGCGTTGCTGCGGCCGATCATCGAGGCTTCCGCGGCCCAGTACGCCAAGGAAAAAGGCATCAGCCCGCGCAATTGCAGCCAGGAGCAATAAGGTCCGTTAAGCCAGAGTCTGCAAGCCAACCCTCCCTTGTCGAGGGGCGAGCGGGTCGTTGTTTTCTACGAACAGTCGATCCCCGCCTTGCGCGGCGTAACACAAAGGAAAGGCCACAAGCCTTTCCTTTTTTTTTTGTATAGGCGACAGCACAAGTTCAACTTGTGCCAAGTGTTTGCAGTGCAACAGCGGACGCGCAAAGTGCGGATTAATACATGCGATAAATAGTGGATAACTTTATTTAACTAATTGAAATATAAGTATTTGTTGTATTGGCATGATTTTCGGAATGTTAAGGCAGGATCAGCATTTTTTGCCGCCCTCCCTCCTTAACAGTTTGAAGAGAACAACATGCGTAAAGTAGCTGCTTTGTCTGCGTTTTTTGCCGTTACCGCGCCCGGTTATTCATGGGCCGCCAGTGATAAAAATGAAAATGGATTTATTGAAGATAGCCATTTGAACATTCTCAACCGGGACTTCTATTTCAGTCAGGATTTCCGTAATGGCAGCAGTGCAACCAACCCTCACACGGGGGCGCGCCAGAGCCGCCGGGCGGAATGGGCCCATTCGGTCATCGGGCGCTTCGAATCCGGCTTTACCCAGGGCCCCGTGGGGTTCGGGGTCGATGCTTACGGGCAGTTCGGGGTCAAGCTCGACGGCGGTGATGGCGTGGTGGGCAACGGTGTCGGCGGGCCGGGGTTGATTCCGCGCAAAGGCGATAACAACGGCGAGCCCAAGGATGAGTGGGGCAAGGCCGGTGGCGCGGTCAAGGTGCGGGCGTTCGATACGGTGGTCAAATACGGCGATGTGTCCCCGACCAGCCCGGTACTCCATGCCGGTGATATCCGCCTGTTGCCGCAAACCCTGACCGGTCTGATCTTCGACAACACCTCCATCGCCGGCTTGAAGATCGAGGGCGGCAAATTGACGGCGTCCAGCGATCGCAGCGGCGTCAACCATAGCGGTGACCTGGGCACGGTCTACGGTGGTCGCTTGACCGGGGCGGATAATGTGCAGTACATCGGTGCGGATTATCGCTTCAACGACAACTGGAGTTTCAAACTGCACACCAGCCGCCTGGATAACGTCTGGAACCAGTCCTTCGCCCGGGTCGACTTCAAGCAACGGCTGACCCCCACCATCACTTGGGATACGGGGCTCAATTACTATCGCACCCGCGACAGTGGCGACGCCCTGCTGGGTAAGATCGATAACGACAGCTGGAGCACGCACCTGGGGCTGAATGTCGGATTCAACCGTTTTCTGCTGGCATACGAGCAAGTGCGCGGTGACTCGCCGTTCGACTATGTGTGGAACACCTACGACCTGGAACTCGACAACGCTTCCCAATGGTCAGACTTCAACAACCCCAACGAACGCTCTTGGCAGGCCAGTTATACCTATGACTTCGCCGGGTTAGGGCTGCCGGGGCTCAGCCTCACGGGCCGTTACCTGCGTGGTGACAACATTGATGGCACGCGAGCAACGGGCGGCTACACGGCATTCAACAGCGTCAGTGACGGCAAGCACTGGGAGCGTGATTTCTGGGCGAGCTACATCGTTCAGAGCGGCCCGGCAAAGGACCTGAAGCTCCAAGTACTGCAAGCGACGCACCGGGTGGGAGGCGATTTCGGTAACTACGACGCCAACGTTGACGAGCTGCGGGTCATCGTCGAATACCCGCTGGATTTGCGCATGCTGTAACCGCGCCATCGGTGGCATGGCAGCAACAAAAAGCCCGCGCGAGGCGGGCTTCTTGGGGATTCATAGGCGGCCGTGGACGTCTATGGATCGGTGCCTGGAACCGGTCAGATACGGAAACTGCCCACCAGATGCTTCAAGCGTGCCGCCTGCTGTTCCAGGTCGGCGCAGGCGCGCAGGGTCGACTGCAGGTTTTCCACGCCTTCCTGATTGAGCGTGTTGATTTCGGTGATGTCCATGTTGATCGACTCCACCACCGAGGTCTGCTCCTCGGTGGCGGTGGCGACCGACTGGTTCATCCCATCGATCTCGCCGATGCGCTGGGTCACGCTGCTCAAGCGTTCGCCGACCTGGTTGGCGATCTCTACGCTTTCGAGGCTGTGGCGCTGGCTTTCGCCCATGGTGCTGACCGAATCCCGGGCGCCGACTTGCAGCTCCTCGATCATCGTTTGCACCTGTTGCGCCGACTCCTGGGTGCGGTGCGCCAGGTTGCGCACTTCATCGGCCACCACGGCAAACCCACGCCCGGCGTCACCCGCCCGGGCGGCTTCGATGGCCGCGTTGAGCGCCAGCAGGTTGGTTTGCTGGGAGATGCTGGTGATCACTTCGAGGATCTGCCCGATATTCACCGTTTTGCTGTTCAGCGACTCGATATTCGTACTTGAGGCGCTGAGCATTTCCGACAGCTGATTCATTGCACCGATGTTGCGCTCCACCACTTGCTGACCTTGCTCGGCCATCCCGCGCGCGTCGCTGGCCTGGTGCGAGGCCTCAGCCGCATTACGGGCTATTTCCTGAGCCGCGGCCCCCAGTTCGTTGATGGCGGCGGCCACACTGTTGGTTCGGCTAGCCTGTTCGTCGGAGTTGAGCATGGATGAGTTGGAGGCGCTGACCACGCGCATTGCCACTTCGTTGACGTGCTCGGTCGCCGACGAGACCTCTCGGATCGAGGTGTGAATACGTTCGACAAAACGGTTGAACGCATTGCCCAGCATGCCGAACTCGTCATGCGTGTGGATGACCAGGCGTTTGGTGAGGTCACCTTCGCCTTGGGCAATGTCCTCCATTGCGCGGGTCATCGCGTGCAGCGGTTGGAGCAATACGCGGATCAGCAGACTCAGCAGGACGATGATGATGACCACCGCAACGATGGTGGCAATCACCGCCGAATAGCGGAACTTGCTCAGCGTTGCGTAAGCCTTGTCTTTATCAATAGACAGGCCGATGTACCAGTTGGCCGAAGGTAGACCTTTGATCGGTGCGAAGGTCAGCAAGCGGGCTTGCCCGTTGAACTGGACCTCGGTCAGCTCGCCGGAAAGTTTCGGTGTGTGTGTAGGGTACAAATCTGAAAGCGACTTCATGACCAGCGCTTTGTCCGGATGGACCAGGATCTTGCCCTGATCGTTGACCAGGAAGGCATAGCCCATGCCGCCAAAGTTCAACGAGTTGATGATTTCCACCAGGCCATCCAGCGCCAGATCGCCGCCGACCACACCGATGTTGCTGGAAACCTTGCTGATGACACCAATGACCATCTTGTTGGTGGCCATATCAATATAAGGCTCAGTCAGCATGGCGCCGCTGGCGTTCATACCGTCCTTGTACCAAGCCCGGGAGCGCGGGTCATAGCCATCGGGCATCTTGGTGTCCGGACGAATACTGAAGCTGCCGTCGACCTTGCCTAGGTAGTCGGTGAGAAAATTTGAGGTCAGGACGCTTTCATCCATCAGCGTCTCGGCATTGGCAGGCTCCCTGGCAATGTTCTGCGCCAGGTTCGTCACCAGATTGATCCGCCCCTCCAGCAGGTTGCGAATATTGGTGGAGGTCGACTCACCCATTTCAGCCAAATAGTTTTCCAGGCTGGTGCGGGTGGCATTGCGTTGTAGATAGTCGTTGTACAGCGTGAACAGGGTGAAGGCGAGCATCACTATCAGCGACACGGCCAAAAGAATTTTATGACTGAAACGAAGGCTTTTATTCATGGCGTATTGAGTTCGCTAGGTCTTTTGCGGGGACTGTGGAAGCGTATCGGCTGGAGCCGAGCAAACCTTGAGATGCGAAGAGCCCGATTACTGCGACGGAGGAAGGTAAAGGGGGCAAGGAGCGACCGCCAGAAACAACAAAGCCCGCAGGAGGCGGGCTTCTTGAGGGGCGTCATAGACTGCTGCACAGCGGCGGGGGATTTCCGCTCATTCGGTTTTTAATTGTGCGTCCAGAAAATCTGTGGCGTCTTACCTTGTGAGGCTTTGCTTACCCAGCGACGCACCTTAACCCATCTAGCCTCGAGCAGGGTATGAATTAAGGCCAAATGCCACCACACAGAATTTCCTAACGTTGTCATTTGGGCTGCTCTAATCACCTGCTTTTATTCCATGCATCCAATCGCCTCTCGCTAAGACCAAACCTGGCTAGTCCTCAGTTCAGCATCTCAAGGTAGCATGAGTGAGATCGTATTTTTTAAGCCATCGAATTCGTTAGGGAAGTTTTTATATACAATGCCGCACACCAATATGAGGCATCGCTCCGGATCTAGATTTACTTGCTCACCAACTTCGGCAAACTCCTCATGCTTACCTGCTTGCAATGCATATTCGATAATTGTGGACGCGCGCTCTGGATCAACGCCTAGTTCGATGCCGAGCTTTTGAGGTATTTCGCTGCACTTTTGCAGAAGCCAAGCTTCAGGCCATGTATCGCCTGGGAGATAGGTTGTTCGTGCAAGCAGCCATTTGTTTATTTCATCATCTTTTCGCTCTGCCATATTTTTGGCATGTTCGATATTTTTAGCTTGGAGTTTTCTCTGATCAGCATCGTATATAGCAAGTATATTTGCGTGCTCGTTTCTCAAATAGTTGGCTGCTAACTGGCGAGCCACTGCGGCGGCAGAGCCTATACGTGTGACATTTACTCTGCTGCGGGTATTTCCATCTAACACAGTTTCGATCATTACTTTTGCAACTGGATCCTCAACAAATATTTCGAGTTCTTTCTCGCCAATGGCCCCCATTTTTGAGAACGCAAACTCTGCTGAAACTCCGGGAGTGATCTTCGTTTTCGCCCCGCTTGTCTCAATATAAAACCTAGCGTCGTCAGGTAGGCATTGAAATATTTGCTTTGAATGTGTTGTGCATATAACTTGAGTGCCTGTACTCATGCAAACTTCTTTTAAACGCTCAATAAATAGCCTTTGAGCCTTCGCATGGAGGCCAAGCTCAATTTCGTCGAGAACTAATAAGGCCCCCTCACCGGAAGCATAAATTGTGGAAAATATATCAAATAGCGCGTTTTCACCTGCGCCCATATTAAAACCTGAGTAGATAACATCTCCAACCTTCACAATTGGAAGGCCGTACTTCCTGTATTCCAGCTGCCGATAATCATCGTATCTTTTACCAAGGACATAACCGACCGCATCCTTCACCTTTTGCTCCCAGCCATGAACTCTCAAGTCTTTAAATGCTCGGGAGTAAGATCGTGACTGACTGCGCTCAGCATGAGGAACAATACGCTCAATCCCCAAAAATACCACCGTCCGCTTGATTCTGGTGTCATAGTCATTCCACTTGCCGCCAGCCTTCTTTTTTCGTACTTGTGATGCAATTCCTTCAGGTGCGCTTTTCCAATTGTTATGAGCGAAGCTATACCAAATCTCTACTCCAGGAGGAGCAATTTCTTCTGAGTGCTGCACGAAAAAATCGGAAAACGTGTAATAGCTTCTAGTGCGTTTCGGAAGTTTGAAACCGTCCAATTTATTGTGATAGGCGCAGGCGGCGAGCGCCAACATAGTTGACTTTCCAGATCCATTAACTCCGGCAAATGCGGTGATCGGATAGTCGAGTTTTACCTTGAATGACGTTAGCCCGCGAATGCCGCCAGTTGAGATTTGAATGCTTCGAAGTAGAGCCTTGGTATTGTCATTGCAAAACCACTTTCGTAATTTCTTATCTAGATTACTTTCCCTGTACTTCATCGGCTTTCCCAACATTGACTTAGCACTGGCCGAAAGGCCATGTGGCGATTTGCTATACGTATCACAAATTTCGGAAACTATCGAGCAGGCCTTGATACTTTTCCATGACTCCTTGGGCCTTTAGGCGATCTGCAAAAGATTGCTTCACAACCCCTCGCTCGGGTGGGCTGATAGGCTGCGCCGGGCTTAATGCTCTCGCGTCTTCCAAGCTCCGCCATGAGCGTGTTGAACTACCTGCCAGCCGCTGAGCTGAGAAAGATTCAATAGGCGCATTGGACACTATGTGCCTCAAGCTTGGCTATTCTTCTCCATTATAGAATCAGTTGAGGCATTCACAGGGCTGTACCCAGATTCATTCTCGGTGATACCAATGGACGTGCTGAGCTCGTACGTCGCGTAGGTAATCCCCACAGAGTTGGTTCTCAAGTCGCTCGAAATGCTCGGAACCGCTCCAGTTTTGCGAAAGCTTTAGTTCGACAGGTACGGGCGCGTGGGGCTGGCTGTTCTGGAATCGATAATCCGGACGTATGTCATCGGCAAGCTGCTCTTCCTGAGGAACGACGTAATATCCTGCTGCATGATTTCTCAACCATTTACCGATGAACTTCCGAATGGACGCCTCCTGATTGGTCTGGAGTAAAATCTCAGCATAGCTCGAGTCGCTATCTTCTAAATCGTGTTTTAAGTCCAGAAGAGGATCGATTGCCAGATTCCAGAGCTCACGATGGGTGGACGACGTGCTTTCCAGCGAGTCATGGAATTCGTTTACCTTCGCTGGTTCCCAAGGCGACGTCTGCGGGTCGGCTGTAGTTTTCTGATGAGCGTAAAATGCGCTCCAGGGGCGTAATAGCTTCGCCGGGTGGGTCTGTACGATCTCCTGCAGTTCTAGAAATGTAATCGATGCTCAGGGTCTTTCCAGCGGCTCAGGTATGAAGCCTTGCTCCCTGAGGGACTTGATTACACCTCGAATGAGATAGTTGTTGGAAAAACCGATCGTGTACTGCCTCGCGCCGGCGTTCAGCGGTAGAAGCATCCCTTGGTCCACCAGCTTTTTGATCAGGTAAGTCCGTTGATTGCTCGACTGCTGTGGGAGTACGGCTGCTACATCTGCCGATTTTACGACCTTCAGTTTTATTGCGGCCAATAGCACTGCTTCCTCTGTCTCCGTGATCCATTTGCGTTCGCGTGCGAAGGCCACGGCAGGCACGAGTATGCATTTGGTCAGGTATGCGTAGTCTGTGAGGCGATCGACTTTCTCCAGCTCCTCACGAACCCCTTCCAGCACGTAGGTACACCACGCCTCCAGTCCGTCCTTTGTTCCTTTGTCGGCGGTGGCAAGCATTGCGTAATAGCGCTCACGATCGTTGCAGAATACGGCCGTAGGATTCAGGACACGGCCGCCGGCGTTGACGTTGAAACCATACTTGATCAGGAGTGCGTAGGTTAGCAGCCTGACCACGCGGCCATTGCCATTGCCGAATGGATGTATCCATCCAAATCTATGGTGAGCGAGCGCAACCTTCATGAGGTCGTATTTCGGGGGGGCTTCGTGATTCACGAATGCGACAAGTTCCTGCATATACGCTTGAACGTGGATGAAGTCAGGAGGCTGGTGATCAGACTGAGATATTCTGACCTCTCCACTGCGATAGGCTCCGGGCGTTTTGTCGCCCTCACGCACCAGATCGTCGACGGTCATCGCGTGCAGCTCTCGAATCATCTGCTCGGTCAGCGCTGCGCCGGGCGCCATGATCCGCTCAATGTAGTCCATCGCCTTTTCAATATTGGCCACCTCGCGCAACGGGTCCGTGTCCTGGGCCTTACCTTCGACCTTGCTGTCTATATAGTCCGCCAACGTCGTGTGGTTGCCTTCTATGCGGGCAGAACCGAGGCTTTCCAGTGCATGGAAAAGCGATTTGAGTTGGTAGAACACCTGCGGCGGCGTATCACCTTCAAGCCTTAGGCGACGCAGATGCTCCAGTTCGCTCAGTACATCGACAAGGTCCGAGTCAAAGGACGGATTGAGAAGCTCAAGGTCGTGATGGATAAATGTAGGCATATGGAAAGATATCTCAAGCCGGCCGAAAGGTTATCTTGAAAAAAATCAGGGAAGCTACCGTAATTAAGGGTGTTTGCTTAGAGTGCGCTAAACATTATCTTGAATTCAGGCTTAAGCTAACTCAAAAATGAGCAATGATTAAGTGAGAAGTCTCGATGGTTAGCGGAGGGCATGGCGAGGATGTGCTTTCGGCAGGTCTGACTGATGGGGCCTTTGAGCGTCATGAATCGCCGCCAGGCCTTCAAGGTCAGCAGCAAGGGCTGACCTTGGTATTGCAGGTGCTGGAAACTGCTACGGAAATAGCCGTTAGTTTGACGATGGCGGGAAGTCGATATCGGTAGCGGCGATGTTGTTCAAATAGTTGGTCAGGGTTAACAGCGTGATCTGTGCCACCACCTCCACGATCTTGCTATCGGTAAGACCGGCGTTGTGCGCTGCGGTGATCTGGGCATCACTCAATTGTCCGCGGCTTTCGGTGATTTGATGCGCCAGAGCCGCGACCGCGCTGAGTGTGCCCATGCGTGCTTTGCCAACGGCCTCCTCGCTCAAGCCAGCCTTGGCACCAAAGAATGCATGTGCGGCCACGCAGTAGTCGCAACCGTTGACCTCTGACGCAGCGAGGGCAACGACCTCACGCTCAACGGCACTCAGTGAGGTTTTACCCAAGGCCTGAGCGAGGCTCTGGTAACCACTCAATGCGGCCGGGGAGTGAGCCAGGGTTTTAAATACGTTGGGAATAAACCCAAGACCTTTTTGGATACCTTCAAGAGCAGCGCGCGAGCCAGCAGGGGCTTGGTCCAGCGAGAGAGCCGCGATACGAGTCATGGTAATTCTCCAGTAGATTGATTAGCCGGCTTGTCGATCAAGCCTGGTGTCAATATTAGGGAGGCAGACTTTCCTTTCGGATTCAGATCGTCGAACTTATGCAACAGATCGTCTAAATTTGAGCGAGCTATGGACCGATTATCGACACTGCTTAAACACTTCAATCTGCATGCGTCCACGTTTCACCAGGGTGGTTTTTGCGGAACAACCAACCTCTATGGGCAGGGCAGTTTCGGACACGCACATTTACTGCGTTCGGGACGCCTGGCCCTAAGGGACAAGCGCGGCCAGCTCATTGAGTTGACGGAGCCCAGCCTGATTCTGGCGGTGCGCCCGCAGGAGCATCAGTTGCTGGCGATCGAAGCAGATGAAGCGGAGTTGGTCTGTGCAACCTTGCAATTTGATGGCGGGGCGAATAATCCCCTGACTCTGGCTTTACCGGACTTCATCATCAAGCCACTTCGTGAACTGCAGGGGCTGAGTGGCACCCTCGACTGGCTATTTGAAGAAGCCTTCGGCGACGAGTGTGGCCGTGATGTCATCCTCAATCGTCTGTTCGAGCTGATGGTGATTCAACTGCTTCGCCACCTCATCGCCAGTCGTAGCATTGCGTCAGGGATGATGGCCGGATTGGCTAATGCTCAGCTGTCCCGCGCGCTCGTAGGCATCCACAACGAACCACAGCGCAATTGGTCCGTGGCGCAATTGGCGGATCGTTCAGGTATGTCACGCGCCAGCTTTGCTGCGCACTTTCGCGAGACGGTGGGTAGTACCCCGGCAGATTATCTGGCGAACTGGCGAATCAGCTTGACGCAGAAACGCCTGCGTGAAGGGCGCCCCATCGCGTTGATTGCCGATGAGGTTGGCTATGAAAGTCCGTCTGCGTTAGCCCGTACTTTTCGGCGCAAAGTTGGTGCAAGCCCGAAGGAATGGCTCCAGCACACTAGGGGATGACGTCTAACCGATTGGTGGCGCAATCGCGGGAATGATCACGGTCCTGGGCTCAGTGTGGAGACCCTCACAGGTGTGCCCGGAGAAAATCGATGAACGCCATCGTCCGCGCTGAATGTCGCCGCTCACGACTGAACACGGCGCTTACAGGCAGCGCGGTGTTCTGATAATCGTTGAGCACACTACGAACGTTGCCTTGTTCGACGTCAGCTGCGAACAGCCATTCTGGAGAAAGAGAAATGCCCAGGCCGCAGAGGACCATTTCACGGATGGCATCGCTGCTGTTGCTGGTGACGTTGCCTTTGATTGCCACATCGAACTCTCCTGCACCGTGCTTGAAGTGCCAGGTGTCATAGTGCTCCAGCAACGTGAAACCGATGCAGTTGTGGCTTGTCAGGTCATCGGGCTCGCGTGGCAGACCGTGTAGATCCAGATAGGCGGGCGCGGCATAGACCCGCCGCGTGCTGGTACCCAGAGACATTGCCACCAATCCCTCGCTCTTGACCGTCCCGATCCGGATCGCAAGGTCGATGTTTTCCTTGAGCAGGTCTTCATTGTAATCGCTCAGCCGCAGGTCAATCCGGACATCGGGATAGCGCTGCAGAAACGTCCCTACCAGCGGCGCTATGCACAACCTCCCGTAACTGACCGGTGCCGTTACTCTCAGGGGGCCTGCGATCTGCTCCTGGCCGCAGGCAAAGCTAAGCGTGGCGGTTTCGAGGTGGCCGAGAATTTCTTGGCAGTGGCTGTAGAAGCGTTGCCCTTGGTCGGTCAGGGCCAGGTGCCGGGTGCTGCGGGCGAACAATGGCCCGCCCAGATACTGTTCCAGTGCGCGGACTTGCTTGCTCACTGCCGGCTGCCCCATGTTCAGCTCTCGAGCTACCGCAGAAAACGACCCGCGCTCCACGACGCGTACAAAGATGTGCATGTTGTCGAACAGGTCCATCGGCAATTAGGCCTCTTTGTGGAATAAGTCATATGCAAATTCAGTTTCTTATCGGAACAATGAAAGCGCGGCAACCTGTAAGCGTCCATTCAATCATAGGGTTTGCGTCATGAATCACACCATGCTTGCCGCTATCGCCGAATCTGCCCAGGTCCCTCTGACCGTCCGCCACATCGCTCGCCCTGTTCCAGGTAAAGGGCAGGTCCTGATCAGGGTTCACGCCGCGGGGGTCAATCCTCTCGATACCAAGATCGCGATCGGCGCAGGCGCCCACGCCCGTCAGGCGCTGCCGGCAGTACTCGGCCTGGACCTCGCCGGAACGGTCATCGGACTGGGCGAGGCGGTTGAAGGCTTCACCCCTGGCCAGGAAGTCTTCGGTATGGCCGGCGGGATCGGCGGCGCCCAGGGCACTATGGCCGAGTACATTGCTGTGGATGCACGTCTGATCGCGTTAAAGCCGCACAGACTCGACATGCGTGAGGCGGCCGCATTGCCTTTGGTATTCATTACTGCGTGGGAAGGGTTGGTGGATCGCGCCAATGTCCGTGCAGGTCAACGTGTGCTGATTCATGGCGGCGCAGGCGGGGTCGGCCAAGTGGCTGTGCAACTGGCAAAGGCTCGCGGTGCCGAAGTCTATGCCACCGGTTCGGCGGCGAGTCTCGACTTCATTCGCTCACTGGGTGCAACGGCTATTGACTACCGTGCGCAGCGCGTAGATGACTATGTCGAGCAGCATACGGCGGGGGAAGGTTTCGACATCGTCTACGACACGGTGGGAGGCAGCACCCTGGATGCGGCGTTCAAGGCAGTGAAGCCTTATACCGGGCACGTACTGAGCTGCCTGGGTTGGGGGCAGCACAGCCTCGCGCCGCTGTCGTTTAAAAGCGCAACCTACTCGGGCGTATTTACTCTGACGCCGTTGCTCACAGGCAAGGGGCGCGAAAACCACGGGGCTATCCTGCGCGAGGCCGCCGCGCTGGCAAATGCCGGGCAACTGACGATCCGGATAGATCAGCAGCCATTTGGACTGAATGAAGTCAACGAAGCGTTTCGCCAGGTCGCGGAAGGCCGCGGCAAGGGCAAGACGGTAATCCATTTGGTGAGCGAATAGTCCCCAACGACTTCAACGGTGTGCAGCCCTCCGTGAATGGTTCATACCGCATTACGCACTCACATTCGCCGGTCTTCAAAATGCCTTTATTTTGTCATGTTTTTGCAATCAACCCATGCGAGTTTGGTCGCCGGAAAATAGGACGCAACCGAGTGTTTCAGTGCGCTAATACGCTGTTTTAAATATGGAAAATTGATTTTAATGTCGATGTTTTGTCAGCGCATGGATAAGTCTGAGAGTGGTGGGGGCGGGTGCAAAATCCCATCCAGTGTATTGACGAAGATTCTGTCGCAAACAGCCGCGGCCACGCTGCGCATTTCCATCGACGAAGAACCGTGTCAATTGGCGTATGAACGGTTTCTGGAGGGGATCGCCCAAGCGCTGAAGCGGCCTTCGACTGTCTCGGCAGCTCACGTGTCATGAAGGTGGTGACCTCAGGCTCGGCCTACCTGGACATCGACGCGTATGCCTGTTGCATTGCGTACGCCGAGCTGTTGAATCTCCAGGGCGTTGATGCTCGGGCCGTCAGTAGCGCCCCGCTCAATGCCAGCATCTCCAAGACCGTGCTTGGATGGCAATCCTCTCTGGACGATTATCTGCCGAGGGCGGGTGATGAGTTCGTGTTGGTGGATGTCTCCGACTACCAACATTTCGACCCGGCGGTGGTGCTTGAACAGGTGGTGGAGGTCATTGACCATCACCCAGGCTTTGAAAACTATTGGGCGCAGAAGCTCGGATCTGCGGCGGACATCCTGCCGATCGGCGCAGCGGCGACTCTGATTTTTCAGCGTTGGGAGTCGGCAGAGCTGTTGCCGCTGATCAGCAAAAAAAGTGCGGTGTTGCTGGCCACGGCGATTCTGGACAACACCCTGAATTTCACCGGGCAGTTGACCACCCAATCGGATATTCGGGCTTATGAAGTCCTCGCACAGCGGGCGAAACTGGAAGCGGACTGGCCTGAGCGGTATTTCGCCGAGTGCCAAGCCACTATCGAGTCGGACCTGATTAGCGCATTGGCGGTGGATATGAAGCGGCTGAAAGCCGATAGCAACCTGCCGCAGGTTTTTGCGCAGATGGCGGTGTGGGATGCCAGTGCGCTGATCCGAACGCATCGTTCAACGATCGGTCACTGGTTGGCGGCGCAGGGGGGCGACTGGCTGTTGAACGTCATCAGCATCCGCGAGTGCAGAAGCTACTTTCTGGCTGAGCCCTTGGTCAGTCAACAAAAGTTGAGCCAATTGCTGTCGATCGAATGGCATGCCGGAATGGCTGTGCTTGAGCGCGCGCTGCTACGTAAGGAACTGTTGAAGTTGGGCTTGGAGCGCATCTCGGTTATGAGTAAACCCCCTCTGGTTTTGTAGCCACGTCGAAGGGCTGTTTCTGGCTGTTTTCTGCCTGTCGTAACTGCTTGAATCCACCGCCAAAAGACGTCATTCAAAGGTGTCTGGGAACTAGGGGCTATTAGGGGTAGGGGACGGAAGGAGCCACGCTCCTTCCGCGGGTTCAGCTAATCAGTTCGTACCAATGTAGGGGTCCCATTGGATGAAACGTGTCGATGGCCGAAGCCCTCCAGAGGTCACCTTGACCTGGATCTGGTAGGTGGTCTGAGACGATGCGTTGCGAGCCAGGCCCACCCAATAGTTACCTGCGGCACCGACTTGCATCGGGTAGCCATCGCTGCCGAACACACTGCCCTGGGAAATTTGGAAGCCGGTGATGGACACCGTGTCGCCAGCGTTCGGATCGATCGGAACCACCTCGAAGCCGAGGTAGTCCCCGATGTTGCAGTGGGTGCGCAGTTCCAGCGTTCCTTCGCCGCTGCTGTCATTGCTCAGACGATTGTCGAACATGTACACACCGGTGGAAATGTCCCCGCCACCAGTGCCGAGTACATATGCGGTATCGATGGCAATGGTGATTGCGGTTTGCGGATTGGCGATGCCGGCAAGCACCTGCGAATCAGCCGTCCACACCTGGGCAGTACTTTTTTGGCCACTCATTGTCGTGCTCCTTCCTTAGGCAGAGACAGTCACGCTGGGGTTGAGCTTCACGGTGATACCGGAGCCGCCCGCCACCTGTACGTTGAGGGATACCGGGTAGGACGCAGTACCTGCGTTCTGCACGGTGCCGGTGTACGCGCTCGCGTTATCCGAAGCGGTTTGCGGCTGGCCACTGAAGCCCCAGGCGCTCGAGTTACCGAAGGCGGCAATGGAGACCTGCGAGGTCGACTTGGGATTGATCAGGAACACTTGCCAGCAGACATTGCTGCCTTTGGACGCAGCAGTATTCAGGTTGGCGGTGCCTTCGTGGGTGGTGCCAGCAGAGATACGGTTATCGACCAGATAGACCCCAGCGGTGGAGCCATTGGTCACTGCATTGTCGTCGACCCAGATTTGCACCTGGACGTCACAACTGGTGGTAGGAATTGCCATGAGAGAACTCCTTGTAAGGTTTCGACGCAAGCGTCGGGCGTGCCCTATGTCGACCCCACACGCTTACCTGCAGGCGTGGTGCCGAACCACCTTGAGCCTCGTGGTCGCGAGGACCTTGGCAAAGCATCTCGGTCAGGCGAGTGGGAGGATAGACAAAGCAAATAAAGGCAACTTGCCATTACGCTATTAGCAGTAGAGCCATTCGAAATAACTGCCGCGACAGCAGCCTCAAATCGCCTTGGCGAAACCACGGAGTAAAAGGTTCTCGAGATTGCAGGCATGGCAACCTCAATGCCGAAACGGCTGGCGATGACCTTGCACCCGCTCCTCGGCGGGTCAGTGCATGGCTGTCGAGGTTCTGGGTTAGTCACTGGGGATTGATGGCTAACTTCTGTCGATCGCGACGGTAGAAATCGACCCAAAGCGGACGTCGAGGGCGAGCTTCTGAGAATGCTCGCTAAGACGATTTACGCGGCAAAAGTAAGTACTCTTGCCTCTTGAGTATCCGCTATGAACGCATTGACTTGCTCTTGCGGATGCGGGGAAAGTTCTGGGTATTCATCTGCAAGGTATTCGATGACCGTATCTTCTTCCCAAGGGCCGAGCGAAGCCATGTAGTCAGAGTACTGATTTTGAATTTCTCTCCATGATTGGTAAGGATGCTTGGAGAGCAACATGACTGTTCGGGTGTAGATAATATGAATCTGCACTAATCTATTTCCGTATGTTGACGTCTGGGACACCACCAGGCGAGTTTAAATCCTTTTCAAGATTGCCTTCCTGTTTGCAGCTTCTGCCTGAAGAAAAGTGGTGGGCTGGACGTCCGCTCCTGGCTGAAAGGCGCCTGTCCGTGTGAAAGGGTCGAGCTTGAAGGATTGACAGACCGTTTGTACGCTTAAGTCCCTTTAATGTGGCTGCCTGAAGATGGAAAGCAATTTGTCGTTGCAGATCGAACGCGCCGCCTATGAGGAGTTCATCCGGCTGTGGGCCATAGGGAGCTTCGAGCATCAGCGATTGGGCCAAGCGTTCTATAACCATTTCAACCTGCACAAACTCACCGATCAAGCTTCATTGCGCGGCCTCTACGAGGCCGACGGTGAGAAAGCTTCGGGCCTGATCTTAAAGCTCTTCCATCTTCACTAAGCGTCAGCTCTCGGCCAACCGCAGACAGTGACCGAATCGTTGCGAGCAGCCCATCGCCGCTCAAGGTCGCGCGCTTGCTGGTGGACCTTGAACAAGCCGACGGGCTCAGACGCGAACATATGGCCGAGGGGCTGCAATATCGGCCGACAATGCTCCAGCCCGTGTCACCCCTTGGTAAGATCAACCAACGGCGTCTGCCGCACCTCAGTCTCCCGCCCATCCTGAATCTCGCTAACCTGCTTCAAGGCTCTATCCACCGCCGCCTTATCCGCCAACAAGCTATAGCTGATGCGGAACTGCTTGTGTTCCTTGGGCCCAATTGTCGGTACCAGATTCAGTGGCCGCTGATAACGGCGGTTGTAGGAAAAACTTGTCCCCGGCTCCAGCCCCGTGACATAGCCCTGGCCTTGGGTGTCGGTGTTTTTCCACAGGGAAAACACGGGCAGTGTCTGAGTATTGAAGCCGACCGAAACGCCCAGGCTGCCGGCCTTGTTATGCAACACGGTCAACGTATCGCCCTTGGCATCGGCATACGGCACCACGTTGTACACCGTTTCGTCGTAGTCTCTGGTCGGTGCGCGGTAGGTTTGCCAGTCGGGGAGATCGTCCTTGGCCTTGTCGTTGAACGGCGACACCTGTTTCACCGGCGCGGCGAAACGAGCGCCCTGCTCCAGGAACGGGGTGCTGAAGTTGCTGTGATACAGCGCCTGGTATTCCTTCGGATAGTCGCCGTTGTTGGTCAGGGTGTCGTTGAGGGCGAACACGACGCTGCCGGGTTCGGTGACCAGTTCGGTCGCGACCGAGAAGTCGACCTTCTTGAACGCCTGCTCTTTCAGCTCGCCGCGCAGGGTGATGGCGTACGGTGGTTTTTCATCGATATGCAGCGTGACTTTATTCGCAGGAATGTTGGCGGCCCGACCGTGCAGGGTCAGCAGTTCGCCGTTGTCGACGCCGGGGTGGCCGACCCATTCGTATCCGCAGCGGGTGACCAGCTCATTGAAACCTTCCAACCAGCCCAGACCACCGCGGCCATTGAGTTCGATGAAAGACGGATTGACCACTTCCTTGACCGGCGAATCCCAGCCCATGCGTACATTGCCAACCGAGGCCTGCAAGACGTTCATTCCGCGAGTCGGCACTACCGAGAGTTTCATCGTGCCGTTATCGATGTCGACGATGCTGACGCCCTCCTGCCGACCGCCGTGCAAGGTGCGCAAGGTAACGCTGAAGGGTTTGTCGGTTTTTATTCCGAGTTGCTGACTGGTGATCTGCCAGCTCTGGGCGGCTTTGTCAGTGTCGAGCAGAACGTAATCCCAGGCCATGGCGTGGGAGGCAGCGGACAGTGCGCTGATGGCAACAAAAAGTTTGAGCGGGGTCATGGCGGCAGCCTTTCTTGGAGTTGTGCCATTTTTATAAACGTGATGAAACGTTTCAGCAAGCTAAAAGATCGACACGGTAATGTCGCTGATAGCCCATTTCTGCCTTCTGTGACCGGCTAAAATCGACCCTAAGTTGCTCTTCGCGAAAGGCAGCGATCGGCCGATTCTGTTGAAAAAGTCGGCCTTAGTTTCCATGGAAAAAAATAAGCGCCTGAGATTGAAATCCAGAATTTCCGCAGAAGCATTCGAACTGAGAATTCACGTAGCAGCGTGCAAGAAGGAGCTTTCACCGATCAATTTTTCGGCAGTTTGAGAAAACCGACTTTTTCAACACAATCGGCCCAAGCCGGTCAGTCGTGACAGGCAGAAAACGCCCCAGACGTTGAAAACCGCGGGCACAGTCTTGAAGAATGCGTTGCTACGTAAAATCTGTCGGCGTGGGTTGACCAGCAGACACAAAAAATTGTGTAGAAGCGCGATTTTCGTCCCGATCTGACAGTCGAACTGGTCTTAGGCCCCATTGTGTGTCTGGGGGCTCGCGGTCAATCGCGAGCGGGGCGTCAAGGCGGAAATAGGGGGCAGACCACTATTAATAAAAGTGGTCTGACCCCGTTTTTACTGCATCGCTTCGAAAAAGTACTCGGTCGCCACGGCGTCGATATTCCACGAAAAACCTTGGCACGCTGGGTTATCCAGTGCGGCGAACACCTGCAACCCTTGCTCAACTTGATGCGTGATCGACTGCTGGAAAGTCGCGTCATCCACTGCGACGAAACGGGCGTGCAGGTGCTGAAAGAGCCTGATCGAGAGCCGACCAGTCAATCCTGGATGTGGGTGCAAGCCGGCGGGCCGCCGGATCAGCCTGTCATCCTTTTTGACTACTCGACCAGCCGGGCGCAGGAGGTTCCATCGCGCCTGCTCGAAGGTTATCGCGGCTACCTGATGACCGATGATTACGCTGGTTATAACGCCTTGGGCGCGCAATCCGGTGTCGAACGTTTAGGCTGTTGGGCACATGCGCGACGCAAGTTTGTCGAGGCGCAAAAGGTGCAGCCTAAAGGCAAAACCGGGCGTGCTGATATCGCCCTGAATCTGATCAACAAGCTTTACGGTATCGAGCGAGATTTAAAAGAAGTCGGCGATGAACATCGCTACGAAAGCCGCCAGCAAAGCAGCCTGCCGGTGTTGGCGCAGTTGCAAACATGGCTGGAGAAAACCCAGCCACAAGTGACGGCGCAAAATGCACTGGGCAAAGCCATCAGCTACCTGGCCAGCAACTGGATCAAGTTGGTTCGCTACACCGAAGCCGGTTACTTGCCGATCGACAACAACGCCGCCGAGCGTGCGATCCGGCCCTTCGTGATCGGGCGCAAGAATTGGCTGTTCAGCGACACGCCCAAAGGCGCGACGGCCAGCGCTCAACTTTACAGCCTGGTCGAGACGGCTAAAGCCAACGGCCAAGAGCCCTATGCGTGGCTGCGCCACGCACTTGAGCGCCTGCCACAAGCCTTGATCGTAGAAGACTTCGAGGCCTTGCTGCCGTGGAACTGCACGCCGCAAATTCCAAGATAGCCATAGATCCCACCTTTAAAATGTGGGGTTCATGGAGCGCTTACTAAAATCTAAGGCCGTTATCAGTTCATCAGTGGAAGTTAATCACTTCCGGTTTTAAATCCATTTTTGCTTCGTCAGGTAGATTGAAAACTGTCCTCGACGATTCACCGCCTTGGTTTGGAAGCGATCGGTCAAGAGCGTCCGCTGTTGGCCGACTCCTGACCATCGTGATAGGCAGTGAGCGGCCAAAATCTGAGGTTCTACCTCTTCTCCTTTCGACCAATATATGGCCACTTGGATATGATCAGAGATTACTCTTTTAGAGCCAAATGCTCCTTTAATCCTAGGTGTACTTTGAATAAATTGCCCGAACTGTCCCACGCTTCACCTGGTTCGGAGTACCTATAGACCCACTTCTTACCACCATAACCAGATGCCCTGTACGCGCCTAGTACTGAGTACTCGTAAAGCGTCTCCAACGCTTGTTCAGATGTATAATTATTTTCTGCAGTAACGGACTGAGGATAACGATCCTCAAAGCTAACGCGAGCAAATGACAATCGACCCATCTTAGAAATTGCTTTAAGAGAATCTTCCCACTCCGCCCAATGAGGAGATATTTCATCGTGCAACTCTAGCCTAAGATATGTAGAATATTCACGCCTCGACGCCACAATATCTTTGTTTGTAAAGACTGTTACACCACCTTTGGTACTAATACGTTCCTTCGCCTTTGAAAGCAAAATATTTAAAAAGCTGATCACATCGCGCGGACGTAAGAATGTTCTAGCTACTATATAAGAAAATTTTTGCTGACGACCTCGCATAGTAGCTGCATCATGGATCGCATCCCAATTTTTTCCAGCGATACTATTCACCCGAGAGTTCACAACACTCAAGAGAGATTTTTCATCCCAGGAAATATCTAAAACTGAAGTTGTGGTGATTTTGTTTTTATCTGAGAAATTTATTTGGTTCCATAAATCAGTGCGAAGATATACTACTGACTTCAACTTGACGGAGTTCTTGGCCGCCTCTCGGTTAATTGACCTTGTAGCCAAAATCAAACCTGTCAGCATTTGTTGCCGAGGACGATCGAACTTCGACATCCCCTGATCGAGTTCATCAAAGTGAATCAGAACTTTTTCAATTCCTTCACGGCCGCATAGGTACAATGCATTTTTAAGGATGAGATCAGATAGAAGATTTAGCTCTCTTGCCAAACCTCCTTCCTCGCTTTTACGTTCAAGTGTTATGCCCCCTAGTTTAACTCCTAACAGTTGAGGTTCGAATGACGCCTTGGAAAGGCTCAGTTTTTCGGGTCGCAAAAAATCGCCCAAACCTACATCGATGCCTCCATAATTCTGAGAAAAAAACTCGATTAGATTCTTTGCCTCGTCCGTCCATTTCGATTGCCCAGTTAGTCTCTTAGCTACTACTTGGGCAAATTCTACAACTATGAGATAACGCCAGCTAGCCTCATACCGTTCTGACTCGTCTACATCAGAGTCAGAACGCTTGGCATGCAGAGTCCAAGGGTATCCTCGTAGGTTAAGAGCAATTGAAACAAGCCCATTTTGCTTTTTCTCATTAAAATAACGCACAAGGGCTGTCTTTCCAGATCCCTTCCTGCCCAACACTAAAAATTTCTCGCCATCACTAATTTCAGTGACAGCGCTTGTTTCCACAAAGTAATTCAACACGGGCTCATCTTCTGCAGCAACAGCTCCAAAAGTACTGATCGCTCTAACGTCCATGCCTTATCCCTAATTGACCTTAATTTTGAAGCATCTTAACCTTGATAAGCACACGCGTGATAGCCATCTGCCTGTGCTCATAACGGTGTCGAGACTGACCAAAACGGCCAGTGATTGCGAGTGAGCTCGCTTGGCTCGCGAGGCTGATCTAAGGCGCGCCCTTTTCATTGATACGTTCGCATGACTGCTTCTGGCCGATTTCTGCCGGTCATGCCCACGAATCGTGCTGGTCAAATCCGATGCAAATGACTGGTCCGGTCGAATGCAAATGGGTGGGCAAGTCCGTGCACTAACCCCGCTCAGCAATGATCGCCGTTATTTTTGCAGCATGGCCGGATAGGCGTAGACAGAGGTGAACAGCCAGAAACAAGAAAGCCCGCACGAGGCGGGCTTCTTGAGGTGATTCATAGACTGCTGTAGACGTCTATGGATCGGTACTTGGTGGCTACACAGGGACTTGAACCCCGGACCCCAGCATTATGAATGCTATGCTCTAACCAACTGAGCTATGTAGCCAAGTGGCGCGCATTATTCGCGGAGAACGACAAAGCGTCAAGCGTTTTTATTGAATTTTTATCTACGCTTTCAATTGTTTAACGAAAAGCCCTGGCTGGGCCGACGGGTGGCAGGGGGATTTGCAGGTCTTTATGGCACGCCCCGGTCTCCCACATTTGATCGGCGTTGGCTGTCAGGACGTGCGGGGCATGCAGTCGATGGAGCGGTCGACCACGGTCTTGGCCATTTCCAGCAGGTGCCACACGGCGTGGATCTTGGCGCGGTCGTGGGGGGGCAGGTGGTCGCCGCAGTCCAGCACGGTGGCCGAGGCGCTGTGGATCAGGTGGGCGATGTAGAGCTGGGCGTCTTCGAAGCTGAGGTGTTCGTTGACGGCGAGGCAGTCGCTAGGCGGATCGGGGAGTGCTTTGGTCATGGTGTAACTCCTGATTAAGTCAGAAGCCGGCCCCGTCGCGACTAAACGAATGGGTGGCGGCTGTACGCAGGTTAGTCGACCGGCTAATCAGGAAAATCCGGCGCACCCGAAGGTGCCCTGCGCACAACCACCATAAAACTCATGGAGGTGCATGCGCCTGATTAAGAATCCGGGCGACTAAACCCGATCACTGATTCCAGTGACGGATCGAAGACTAGCCAGCGGTTTCCACAGGCACAAGGCGCCGGGGATTGTCTAGGAAACATCCTTCAAATTAAAGCGATCCACCCTGCTGGCCTTTTACAAAGCGTGACCGCTACAGTCGTTAGCTCCCTAACGGGATAGCCTTGCCATGGGCAAAAGTGGCACATTGTCGCACCTGCACCTGTGCATTCCCCCGCTGTACGGAACCCTCTTATGGCTCTTAGCAATTCCCCCGCCGCCGGGCAGACCAGCCCGCTGGTCATGCGGATCATCGGCGCGGTGGCGCTGGCGCATTTGATCAATGACTTGATCCAGTCGGTGCTGCCCTCGATCTACCCGATGCTCAAGGCCAGCTATGGCCTGACGTTCACCCAGGTCGGGCTGATTACCCTGACGTTCCAGCTCACCGCGTCGCTGTTGCAGCCGTGGGTGGGTTATTACACCGATCGGCATCCCCAGCCGTTTCTGTTGCCGTGCGGGATGGTCTGCACCCTGGTGGGGATTGTGATGATGTCCCAGGTCGGCAGCTTCCCGCTGATTTTGCTGGCGGCGGCGTTGATCGGGATCGGTTCGTCGACTTTTCACCCCGAGGCGTCCCGCGTGGCGCGGCTGGCGTCGGGTGGGCGCTATGGCCTGGCGCAGTCGACGTTCCAGGTCGGCGGCAACGCGGGCTCGGCGTTCGGCCCGTTGTTGGCGGCGGCGATCATCATTCCGTTCGGCCAGGGCAATGTGGCCTGGTTCGGCCTGTTCGCGGTTTTCGCGTTGGTGCTGCTGTATGCGATCAGCCGCTGGTATCGCACGCACTTGAACCTGTTCAAGCTCAAGGCCGGTCAGGCGGCGACGCATGGCTTGTCGAAACGGCGCGTGATGGCGGCGCTGGTGGTGCTCGGGCTGCTGGTGTTTTCCAAGTATTTCTACATGGCGAGCATCACCAGTTACTTCACGTTTTACCTGATCGAGAAGTTCGACCTGTCGGTGGCCAGCTCGCAGTTGCACCTGTTTCTGTTCCTCGGCGCGGTGGCGGCGGGCACGTTCTTTGGCGGGCCGATTGGCGACCGCATCGGGCGCAAGGCGGTGATCTGGTTTTCGATCCTCGGCGCGGCGCCGTTCACGTTGTTGATGCCCCATGTGGACCTGTTCTGGACCAGCGTGCTCAGCGTGATCATCGGCTTTGTACTGGCCTCGGCGTTCTCGGCGATTGTGGTGTACGCGCAGGAGTTGGTGCCGGGCAATGTGGGGATGATCGCCGGGGTGTTCTTCGGGCTGATGTTCGGGTTTGGCGGGATCGGGGCGGCGCTGCTGGGGCACCTGGCGGACAGTCACGGCATCGAGTACGTGTACCGCTTATGCGCGTTCTTGCCGTTGTTCGGGCTGCTGGCGATCTTGCTGCCGCGCACGAAAAAGGTCTGATACGGTTGGGCAGATATCCCTCTCGCCCAACGGTTGCCAGCTAGGCTGGACTACGGTTGCAACGGGTTGCGGGTGGCGCGCTTGAGGTGTTCGCGGGCCCGGGACAGGCGTGAACGCACGGTGCCGATGGGGATGTCCAGGGCGTCGGCGGTGTCCTGATAGCTGCCGTCGGTTTCCAGCGAGGCGTACAGGGTTTTGCGCATCTCGGTGGGCAGGTCCTTGATGGCGACCAGGGTTTTTTCCAGGCGGCGGTTGACCTCGAACTCCCAATCCAGGTTCTGGCTGTCTTCCTGGCCGTGCCACAGCGCTTCATCGAATTCACAATGCACCGGTTTGGCGTACATGCGCCGGAAGTGGTTGCGGATCAGGTTCTGCGCAATGCCGCACATCCAGGTGCTAAGGGTTGCCTGGCCGCTGAAACGCTCCCTGCTGCGCCAGGCCTCCAGGTACGTCAACTGCAGAATATCGTCCGCATCTTCCGGGTTGAGTACGCGCTTGTGGATGAAGCGCCGGAGTTTTTTTTGCTGGTCGTCCGTCAGGTGGAGCATGAATTGAGGCGAGTCGCCAACAAAGTGAGCTAAAGCACCAATAGGGATATCCATGATTTTTTCCTCAGGGTGGGCGCGATCGAAATGGTTTCGATGGGAACCCCTTTAGCACCGGCTGTGCCAAACAGAAAAAAATCGCAAGGTGTTGATTTATATAAATAAATATTTTTTGTTCTGAGGGTTTTGTGCGGTTTCTTGCAAAAGCCCAGGCGGGTTTGTGCCGGTAATTTCAAAACACTGCAGAGGGGAAATTTGTTGGAACCGTAAAGCCAGCGTTTGCCACATAGGGACACAATCTCTTTGTCCTGGCCTGCCCCATGAAAGTCGAATCGATCAACGATGTGCAACCGCTCCAACGCGTGGACCCACCCCGCGTCAGCCCTGAAAAAACAGCGGCCGTGGCGACGGGTTTCGATGAGGTTGCGCAGGTTTTCAATCAGGAAGTCGCGCTCAACAATCAAGCGTTGAACCGGCGCTCGATGGGCCTGGCCGTGCCTGCCGTCGAGCAGCTCGTGCGGCTCTATGATCAGCTTGGCCATCCGGCCCAGGAGACCATCGCGTCCATGGCGCGCCGGGTGCGTTCGCAACTGGCGCACAACGTCAGCGCGGAC
This sequence comes from Pseudomonas sp. PSPC2-3, assembly GCF_049898265.1. NCBI lineage: Bacteria > Pseudomonadati > Pseudomonadota > Gammaproteobacteria > Pseudomonadales > Pseudomonadaceae > Pseudomonas > Pseudomonas sp. PSPC2-3. The sequence goes on from NZ_JAFCXJ010000003.1 coordinate 74,082, forward strand.
AAGTGGCTGGCGCTGACCGGCGGCGACCCGGCGCGGGCGTTCGTGGTGCTCAAGTATGTGGCCGCGCAAGCCGAAGCCCGCGCCGCCGACGTGGCCTTGGCGCAAGAGGCAATCGATCGGTTGCAGGTGCGCTACAGGGGCGAGATCCAGGCCGGCCTGAACATTGCCGCCGTGCTGGAGCAGGCCGCCGGCGACCCGCAAGAGCGTCAGGCCGTGCGTGGGCTGTATTACGCCAGTGTGGTCACGCGCCAATCCCTGACTTCGATGATGCAATCGTTGTTGGGGCTGTTCGGCGGGGACCGCTTCGCAGACGGCCTCAACGTGATGCGCCGGGCCCTGGCCGATGACATCGCCGCCCACTCGCCTTCGGTGCCCACGGCGCAGTTGCGCACGCTGCTGTTGGGGTTGCAAAGCTGCGCTCAGTTGGGCGGGGCGTTAGCCAATTGCCAGGCATTGCTGCAGCGCCTGAGCACCGATCAGGACTCGGTGAGTCTGTTGCAGCGCCTGTTGGGGTATACCGCCACGGGTGTCGATTCGGGCGAGGTATTGCGCCTGGCCGAAGACCTCGGTGGCGAGCTGGCGAGCGGCCAACTGGTGTCCCTCAACGCCCTGTACCCGGTGATCCAGCGCCTGCCGCAGACCTTGTGGCGTGACAGCCGGGGGCGCCAGGAGGCGCTGCACAAATTCTTGTTGGTGATGGACGAGTTCGCGCGCGTGGAGCGGGGCAGCCCCCGCATTGCCGGCGAGTCGAGGGGGAACGCATGACGGTGCTGGCGACCATCAACGCTGCGTTGCTCAAGGTGGCGCGGCGTGCCGAAGTCTTGGGCGCGGTGGTGGTCATGGCCATTGTGTTCATCTTCATCGTGCCGTTGCCGACCTGGCTGGTGGATATTCTGATCGCGCTGAATATCTGTATTTCCTGCCTGTTGATCGTACTGGCGCTGTACCTGCCCGGGCCGTTGGCGTTCTCTTCCTTTCCCTCGATTCTGCTGCTGACCACCATGTTTCGCCTGGCGCTGTCGATTGCCACCACGCGCTTGATCCTGTTGGAGCAGGACGCGGGCGATATCGTGGAAGCGTTCGGCAACTTCGTGGTGGGCGGCAACCTGGCGGTGGGGCTGGTGATTTTCATGATCCTCACGCTCGTCAATTTCCTGGTGATTACCAAGGGCTCGGAGCGGGTGGCCGAAGTGGCGGCGCGCTTCAGCCTCGACGCGATGCCGGGCAAGCAGATGTCCATCGACAGCGATCTGCGCGCCGGCTTGATCGACGGCGGCCAGGCCCGCGACAAGCGTGAACAACTGGGCCGCGAGAGCCAGTTGTTCGGCGCAATGGACGGCGCCATGAAGTTCGTCAAGGGCGATGCGATTGCCGGGCTGGTCATCGTGGTGATCAACCTGTTGGGCGGGTTTTCCACCGGCATGTTCCAGCACGGCATGAGCGCCGGCGATTCGATGGCGCTGTATTCGGTGCTGACCATCGGTGACGGCCTGATTGCGCAGATCCCTGCGCTGCTGATCTCCCTGACCGCCGGCATGATCATCACCCGTGCGGCGCCGGATGGGCGCAAGGGTGCCAATAACATGGGCGCGGAAATTGCCCGGCAGATGACCAGCGAGCCCAAGAGCTGGATGATCGCGTCGGTGGGCATGCTGGCTTTCGCCGCCTTGCCTGGCATGCCGACCGTGGTGTTCATCCTCATTTCGCTGATGACCGGCGCCCTCGGTTACTACCTGATGCGCCAACGCCAACGCGAGGAACAGCCCGAAGCCGAAGCCACCGAGGCGGTGCGCCCCGAGGACAACGGCGACGAGGATTTGCGTGGGTTCGACCCGTCGCGGCCCTACCTGTTGCAGTTCTCCCCGGTTCTGCAAGGCTCGCCAGAGGTCACGGAACTGATCCACGGGATCCGCCAGGCGCGTAACGCGATGGTGGCCCATATCGGTCTGACGCTGCCGCCGTTCGAGGTCGAACTCGATGCCTCGCTGGCCGACGATGAGATGCGTTTTTGCGTTCACGAAGTGCCGATGATCAAGGCGTCGGTGGTCACGCTCGTGGCGGTGGAGCGCAAGGCGCTGGCGTCCGAGCCGGCCCACGCGGTGCCGGGGTTGCCCGAGCGCGACGAGCAGGACTGGCTCTGGCTGCCGCCCGACGATCCGCTGCTGGATGACCCGCAGTTGGAACGCTTCAGCGCCACCAGCCTGATCATCGACCGCATGAAGCAGGCCATGATGCTCAGCGGCCCTCAGTTTCTCGGGATTCAGGAGAGCAAGGCGATCCTCGGCTGGCTTGAACACAACCAGCCGGAGCTGGTGCAGGAGCTGCAACGGATCATGCCGCTGTCGCGCTTCTCGGCGGTGCTGCAGCGCCTCGCGGGCGAAGGCGTGCCGTTGCGTGCCGTGCGCCTGATCGTCGAGTCGCTGATCGAGTACGGCCAGCATGAACGTGAGCCGGACGCCTTGGCGGACTACGCGCGCATCGCCCTTAAATCGCAGATTTTCCACCAGTACAGCGAGGCGGACGGTCTGCATGCCTGGCTGTTGTCGCCGCAGACCGAAAACGTGCTGCGCGAGGCACTGCGCCAGACCCAGACCGGGGTGTTCTTCGCCCTCGATAACGACAGCAGCGCTTCGCTGATCAACCTGCTTAACCAAGCGTTTGCCGTGCGGCCCAAAAGCAAGCGCGTGATGTTGGTCGCCCAGGATCTGCGCAGCCCCTTGCGGACCTTGCTGCTGGAAGAGTTCAGCCATGTGCCGGTGCTGTCGTTTGCTGAGCTGGGAAGTGCATCGAAGGTCAAGGTGCTGGGGCGCTTTGACCTGGGCCAGGACGAACTGATGCGAGGAGCGGCAGCATGAGTGCAACGTACATACCCACGCCAGGGAGGGCTTGCTGATGTTTGAACTGCGCGTGTTGGAGGGGTTGAATCAGGGCGCTGCGTTGCCGTTGTTTGGCGAGCAGTGGAGCCTGGGTTGTCACACGGACGCCGACCTGCTGCTGACCGACGCCGGCGTGGTCGAGCATCATGCGCGGCTGCGGTTGATCGACGGGTTCTGGTCGGTGCAGGCGGAAGCCGGGCTGTTGCAAAGCAGCACCGGACAGGCGCTGGCACAGATCGCCGACCTGGCGCTCAATACGCCTTTTTCGCTGGGCAGCATTCGCCTGTGCGTCGCCTTGGCCGACCAGCCTTGGCCCCGGGCGGCGGCCGCGCAGGTCACGCCAGCCGCCGAGCCGCGCCAGGAGACGCCGCCCGCGCTGGTGCTGTCGTCCATCCCGCCGTTTCAGCAGAAGCGCCTGATCAGTCTGGTGCTGGTGTGTGCGGTGATTATCGTGGCGGTCGGCATGGCGTCCACCGGCGAGCATGAGGCCCAGGCGTCGTTGATGCCCGTCGAGCCGCAAAAGCCCAACCTCGGTTCGCCGCTCGAGGTGCGTCAGCAGTTGCTCAAGATGCTCGGCGAGCGCGAGCTGGACCATCGCGTCGGCTTGCAGGTGATCAATGGGCAGATCGCCCTCAATGGCGATGTGTCCCAGGAAGAGGTCGAACTCGTGGCGCGCATGCTCAGCCGCTTTGCTGAACAGTTCGATACCGCCGTGCCGGTGATCAGTCGTGTACGGGTACGTGACAGCATCCTGCCGTTCAAGATCTTGCAGATCGTCGGCGGGCCGAGCGGTCATGTGGTGTTGGAACACGGCGACCGTTTGTTCGTCGGCGATGAGGTGGATGGCCTGCGGCTGGTGCTGATCGACAACAGCAAGGTGGTGTTCGACGGCGCGCAACGCTATGAGGTGCGCTGGTGAGCGGCACGGTGCAGGAGCGTCTCGACGCGTGGCAATTGATTCAGTCCCAGGGCCTGGCCCGTTTCGCGCCGGTGTCGATGCGCGGGCGTATCCAGCGTGTCAACGGCATGCTGTTGCAGTGCCGGCTGCCCCAGGCGCGTATCGGTGATCTGTGCCAGGTCGAAAAAAAGCCTGGCGATTACATGCTGGCCGAAATCATCGGGTTCGATCAGCAGGATGCGGTGCTCAGTGCCCTGGGCAATCTGGAGGGGGTGCGCGTCGGCGCCGCGGTGGAGCGCCTGGGGGTGCCGCACCGGGTGCGGGTCAGCGACGAGCTGTTGGGCCAGGTGCTGGATGGTTTTGGTCGGCCGATTGCCGGCGAGGGCCCCAGTGCGTTCGTCGAGGCGGATACGCCCGACGCGACCACGGTGTTGTGCGAGGCGCCATTGCCCACGGAGCGCCCGCGCATCAGTCGCGCGTTGGCCACTGGCGTGCGCTCGATCGATGGCTTGCTGACGTTGGGCGAGGGCCAGCGTGTCGGGCTGTTCGCCGGCGCCGGTTGTGGCAAAACCACGTTGTTGGCCGAGATCGCCCGTAATGTGGAATGCGATGTGATTGTGTTCGGCCTGATCGGTGAACGGGGCCGCGAATTGCGCGAGTTCCTCGATCACGAACTGGATGACCAGTTGCGTGCCAAGGCCGTGCTGGTGTGTGCCACGTCCGACCGCTCCAGCATGGAGCGCGCGCGTGCCGCGTTCACGGCGACGGCGCTGGCCGAAGGTTTCCGGCGCAAGGGCAAGCGGGTGTTGTTGCTGATCGACTCGTTGACCCGTTTCGCCAGGGCCCAGCGTGAAATCGGCCTGGCCGCCGGTGAACCGTTGGGCCGCGGTGGTTTGCCGCCGTCGGTGTACAGCTTGTTGCCGCGCTTGGTGGAGCGCGCCGGGTTGACGCGCGAAGGCGTGATCACCGCGATCTACACCGTGCTGATCGAGCAGGACTCGATGAGCGATCCGGTGGCCGATGAAGTTCGCTCGCTGCTCGACGGCCATATCGTGCTGTCTCGCAAGCTGGCCGAGCGGGGCCACTACCCGGCAGTGGATGTGCTGGCTAGCCTTTCACGAATTTTGAGCAACGTTGCCGAGCCTGGGCACATCCAGTCGGGCACGGCGTTGCGCCGCCTGTTGTCGGCTTACCAGCAGATCGAGTTGATGCTCAAGTTGGGCGAGTACCAGCCCGGCAACGATGCGCTGACCGATCTGGCCGTGGACAGCCGCCAGGCGGTGGATGACTTCCTGCGCCAGGACCTGCGTGAACCCTCGCCCATCGCCTCGACCCTGGATCACCTGATGGAGCTGACTGCCTATGTCCCTTTCTGACGTATTGCCGAGTGACATCGACACCTTGCGGCGCTTGCGTCGATACCGCGCAGACCGCGCCGAGCGGGCGCTGCGCGAGGCCAAGCGGGCGCACCAAACGCTGGTGGTGCATATCCAGCAGGCCCAGGAGACGCTGGAGCAAACGCGCCAGGAAGAGGCCCGGCAATGCGCGCAACTGTTGAGTGAACACCAGGGCCAGGTGGTGACCTTCAAGGCGCTGAAAACCTGGAGCGCCAAGGAGCAGCACTTGTCGGCCGGCACCCGCCGCGAAGAAAGCCAGTTGAAGACCCTGCAAGGGCAACGCGAAGAGCAGGCGGTGCAGGTCGGCAGTGCGCAAAAGCACGTGACCTTGTGTCTGCGCCAGGTGGAAAAAATCCAAGAACTCTCCCATTTACTCGCGCAGGAACCGCTATGAACCACGTTTCAGTCAACCCGTCTGAGCGCCAGTACCCGCTTGAGTTCTGGGGCGACCGTGTGCCGGCAATCGACGCGCTGGCGCCTTGGGAGCAACGGCTGTTTGCCCAGTTGTTGAATGATGACAGCGACGACGCGAGCCAATGGCAGTTCCTGGCCGGAATCAAGGCTTCGGGGGAAACCGCCAGGGTCGATGCGTTGAGCGAGCAATTGGTTTCGCGGATGGACGGCGTGTCGCAGTGGCCGCTGACGGCGGTCTTGTATTTGCCGCACCTGGGGCGGATCGACAGCAGCATCGGCCGAGAGCAGGGCGCCTGGAGGGTTGAGTTGCGCGCCGAGCGAGAGGGCACGACGCGCTGGCTCAGCGGGGTACGGCAACAGTTCGAGCAAAGGCTCGCCGCGAGCCTGGCACGGCCGGTCAGCGTGCATTTGGCACATACGGCGCTGGCATGATGATGCCCTCCCTGGCGTTACCCACGGTCAAGGGCGATGTGGTGGCGGCCCGGCAACGGTTGGGGCGCGGATTGCGCATGTCGTACCAGGTTGGCGAGCTGCGCGGAGAGTTGCGGCTGGAACCCGGGGCGGCCCCCATGGGCGTCCAGCCGCTCTGTTTCGAAACAGCCTGCGGCGTATTGGGGTTCAGTGAGCCGGGGCCGCAATTCAGCTTGCTGGGCGAATGCCCGGTGACGTTGGCGCAGGCGGGCAACGATCCGGACTCCTGGTTCTGGGCCCTGTTTCAACATCATTTGAGTGCCCAGGTGCGGGCGCTGTTGGGGCATCTGCGGCTATTGCCCTCTGCCCGGCCGTTGAACTTCGGTTGCCGGTTGTGCGTGACGCTCGGCGCTTCCCACGTGGTGGGCTATCTGTGGCTGTCGACCGAGAGCTTTCTGGCGTTGTGCGAGGCCGGGCCGTGGCGCCGCATGGCCAGCCCGATGCCGACGCGTTTTCAGTTGGCGCTGCCCGTGACGATCGGGCGCCTGCGCGTGCCCCTCAGCCAATTGCGCGGCCTGCGCGCCGGCGATGTGCTGATGTTCGAGCAGGTGTATTTCCAAGCCCATGGCAACGGCCATGTGCAGGTCGGCAGGCAACGCCTGTGCGTGTTTATTGATGATGAATCCGGGCCTGTCTGCCTGACCCTTACTTCGATCGAGGAAGCGCCTTTGGAAGAGGATTTCGCAACACCGCCCTATGCAGGGCATGAAGACGACACGCCGGTGGTGGATGTCTTCGGGCATGAACCGTTCGACGAACTGAGCATGGCGCTCAATGTGCGATGCGGCACGCTCAACCTGACCCTCGGCGAGCTGCGCAACCTGGCGCCCGGCGCGGTGCTGGGCATTTCCGGGTATGCGCCGGGCATGGCCGGGTTGTATTACGGCGACCGCCCGCTGGGCGTGGGGCAATTGGTGGAGGTGGACGGTCGCCTGGGGTTGCAGATGTCTCGTGTGATTTTTTCCCGATGAGTTTTCAAGGCGTAGACCCGATTGTCCTGGCCGTGTTCGTGGGTGCCTTGTCGTTGATGCCCATGCTGTTGATCGTCTGCACCGCGTTCTTGAAGATCGTGATTGTGCTGATGATTACCCGCAACGCGATCGGTGTGCAGCAGGTGCCGCCCAGCATGGCCATCAACGGCATCGCATTGGCGGCGACGCTGTTCATCATGGCGCCGGTGGGCTATGAGATCGCGGAGGTCGTCAAGGTATCGCCCCTGGACTTGAGCAACGTGAGCACGCTGCAACAGACCGGGCTTGAGGCGGTGCAGCCGTTGCGGACGTTCATGGTGCGTAACAGTGACCCGGACATCCTCACCCACCTGCTGGAAAACACCGCGCGCATGTGGCCGCCGGCCATGGCGCAGGAGGTCCAGCGCGAAGACCTGATCCTGCTGATCCCGGCGTATGTGTTGTCGCAGTTGCAGGCGGGGTTCGAGATCGGCTTCTTGATCTACATCCCCTTTATCGTGATCGACCTGATTGTCTCCAACCTGCTGCTGGCGCTGGGGATGCAAATGGTTTCGCCCATGACCATTTCCCTGCCGCTCAAATTACTGCTGTTTGTGATGGTGTCCGGCTGGTCGCGGCTGCTGGACAGCCTGTTCCTTTCCTATCTCTGAGCTGCCTATGGAACCGATCGTACTGTTCAAACAGGGCATGCTGCTGGTGGTGGTGCTGACGGCGCCGCCGCTGATTGTCGCGGTGATCGTGGGCGTCCTGACGTCACTGATCCAGGCGCTGATGCAGATACAAGACCAGACGCTGCCTTTCGGCGTCAAGCTGGTCGCCGTTGGCGTCACGTTGGTGGTGACCGGGCGTTGGATTGGCCTGGAGTTGGTCCAGTTGATCAACCTGACGTTCGACATGATCGCCCGTTCGGCCTTGAATTGAGGCGTGCCCATGCTGCTCTATCTTGATTTACTGCCAAGCCTGCTGATCGGCATGGCACGCATCTACCCCTGCGCTTTTCTGGTCGCGGCGTTCTGTTTCCAGCACATTCGCGGCATGCCCAGGCACGCCGTGGTGATGGTCATGGCGTTGATGCCCGCGCCGGGTATTCATGCGGCGCTGATGGGGCAGGAACTCTCCGCGATGATGTTGGGCGCGCTGGTGCTCAAAGAGGCGATCCTGGGCGTTTTGCTGGGGGTGTTGCTGTCGATGCCGTTCTGGATGTTCGAGTCGGTCGGGGCGCTGTTGGACAACCAGCGCGGGGCTTTGGCCGGCGGTCAGCTCAACCCGTCGCTGGGCCCCGACGCCACGCCGATCGGGCATTTGTTCAAGCAACTGGCGATTTTTTTATTGATGGCCAGCCTGGGCCTGGGCGCACTGACCCAGGTGATCTGGGACAGCTACCTGATCTGGCCGCCGACCGTGTGGTTTCCGTTGCCGGCGGCCAATGGCCTCAGTGTGTTTGTCGAGTTGGTCGGCGACACCTTCACTCACATGATGCTGTACGCCGCGCCCTTTATCGCCGTACTGCTGTTGCTCGAGTTCGGCGTGGCACTGTTGGGGATCTACAGCCCGCAACTGCAGGTGAGTACGCTGGCCCCGCCGATCAAATGCCTGGCCGGCATCGGTATTCTGCTGCTGTATTTCGCCCTGCTGCAGGACTTGATCGTCGGGCGCATGGCGCTGCTGAGTGACCTCAAGCATTCCCTGGGCCTGCTGTTCAAGGGGCCTTTTACATGAGTGACTCAGGGGAAAAGAAACACCCCGCCAGTGCCAAGAAACTGCGTGACCAGCGCAAGAAAGGCCAAGTCGCGCAGAGCCAGGACGTGGGTAAGTTGCTGGTACTGACGGCCTTGAGTGAGATCGCCTTGTTCACGGCCGACACCAGCATGCAGCGCTTCCAGCAGATGATCGCACTGCCGCTGGCGCGCATAGGGCAACCCTTTGCGCGCGCCCTGGAAGAAGTGCTGACGGAGGCGCTGGTGTTGTTTTTCTCCTTCGGCCTGCTGATGGTCGGGGTCGCGATCGGGGTGAAGCTGATCAGCAGTTGGATGCAGTTCGGCTTGCTGTTCGCCCCCGAATCCCTGAAGTTGGACTTCAACCGGCTGAACCCGCTCACCCAGCTCAAGCAGATGTTCTCCGCCCAATCCCTCATGAACTTGTTGATGGGCATCGGCAAGTCATTGCTCCTGGGCTTGATACTGTACGTGGTGATTGGCCCGTCGCTGGGCGCCCTGATCAACCTTGCCAACAGCGATCTGCAAACCTACATCCTCGCGCTGATCACACTCTTTCGGCACTTGTTGCACGCGTGTCTGGGGGTGCTGCTGGTGCTGGCGCTTATCGACCTGACGTTGCAGAAGTACTTTTTTGCCAAGCGCATGCGTATGACTCAGGTCGAGGTGGTCAAAGAGTACAAAGACATGGAGGGCGATCCCCACGTCAAGGGCCAGCGGCGCTCGTTGGCTTATCAGTTGGCCCAGGAAGAACCCAAGGTCAAGCTGCCCAAGCTGGAGGAGTCGGACATGCTGGTGGTCAACCCGACGCACTTTGCCGTCGCGTTGTATTACCGCCCCGGCCAAACGCCGCTGCCGAAACTGGTGGCCAAGGGCACGGACGCGAATGCGCGTAAGCTGATTGATCGAGCCAAGGCGGCGGATGTCCCGGTGATTCAATGCGTATGGTTGGCCCGCACGCTGTACGAGGCAAAACTGGGGGCGGGCATTCCGCGCGAGACCTTGCACGCGGTGGCGTTGATCTACCGTACCTTGCGCGACCTCGACGATGAGGCCAAGCGTGAAACCCTCGAGTTGCCGGAGCTGGAGCAGCGCTGATCAGCGGTTGGCGAAACCATCCAAGGCGTCGAGGTCGGCCAGCGACAGCATTCGGCTGAGGACTTGATCCACGGCCTGAAGCTCGGCGGGCAGGGCGTGCCAGATCACCAGTGCGCCCTGGGCATCGAGGTAGATATAGCAGCCATCAAATACCACTGCCTGATCGAAACGGCGTTCCAGCACGCGTTGCAGTTGCCCGGCTTGCAAGGCCGCCTGGCTGATGTGCAATGCCAACCCCGGGCGGGCGTTGGCGTGCCGTGTGTGCAGGGCGATGCCCAGGCACAACGGCAGGTGAGCGGCATCGCCGCTCACCAGGCTATCGAAGAATGCCTGCCGATGCCGCTCATCGTCCGGCACCCTCCCGGCGTTCATCGTTCCAGCGACACCGTTTGATAGTCCGAACGCTCCCCGGCCGGGCCGGGTTCGACGCGCATGTGCGGCGGCCACCAGATCACCAATTTATTGCTGGTCGATTGTGGGCGTGAGCAGGAGTCCCCTTTGCAGGTCGGGGTGCAACCGCTGATGAACAACGCGGTAATCATCAGGGTGGCACACAACAGTCTTGGCTTCATGGCGTGGTCTTCCGGGTTGGCGTGAGCAGGGACGGGCGCGGCACACTCAGGTGTTCGTCCTTCACCACCGGGCGCATGGCGATGAACACTTCGGCTTCTTCGCCCGGCTTGAGCCAGGCGCGTGGCCAGACGGTGACCGCCAGGGTCTCGGAGTTGCTGCATTCTTTTTCATCGATGCGGACATTGCGCTTGTACTGATTGCGCAGCACCACCACTGCCACGTTGAACTGCGGGCCGGCATACCACTGGCTGCGCTCGGTATTGAGCGCCAACAGCTCGCGAGGGGTACACAACGTGTTCAGCGCCAGCGGCATCGGTGCGGCCTTGAAGGCTTTGGGCACTTGCCCGCTGACCAGATGCGCCAGGATGCTGGTGATGTCGCTGCGGTTGATCACCGGCTGATGTGGGGCCAAGCGCCGTGCCAGGGGTTTGAGTGCGGCCTGCAACTCGCTCTGGTCGGCCTGCGGCAAGTAACGCGATGGGTCGGACTGATCGCCGATCACGCGCGGGGTGAGAATGAACAAACGTTCGCGCCGGTTGTTCTGGCGTTCCGTCGAAGAGAACAGCGCTTTGCCCAGCAACGGAATGTCCCCCAGCAAGGGGATCTTGTTTTGCTTGTCCGCGCTGTTCGTTACATGGAAACCGCCCACCACCAGGGAGCGTTTTTCCGCCATGACGGCCTGGGTGCTGACCTTGCCCCGACGCACATCGGGGCCGATGCGTTCGGGGTTGGACTCGTCGAAGTTACCGTCTTCGATGTCCACCGCCAGGTGGATCTGATGGCCACCGCGGCTGGTGATGACGCGAGGCACGACCTGGAAACTGGTGCCGACGGTGATCGGCAGGATGGTCGCGTTCTCGTTGCCGGCCGTCAGGTACTGGGTGCGGTTGAAGTCGATCACCGCCGGTTGGTTTTCCAGGGTGAGCACCGATGGGTTGGAGACCATGGTTGCCAGCCCGCGCGCTTCCAGGGCGCGCACGTCGGCGTAAAAGCGGTCGCGGTTTTCGATCGACAATTGTGATGAGGTGCCGGGCGCCATGTTGACCCCGCCGCGGAAGCGACTGTTTTGAAAGCCCCAGTTGACGCCGAACTCACGTAATTGGGTGCGTTCGATGTCGAGGATGATGGCGTCGATTTCCACCAGTTTACGCGCCACGTCGAGCTGACTGATCAGCTCGCGGTACATCCCCTGACGCTCCGGCAGGTCATAGATCAGAATTGCGTTGTTGCGCACATCGGCCTCGACGCGGATTCGGCTGGGGTTGACCGGCGCCCGCGACGTCAGCGCTATGCCGGCGTCCACCGGCCCGGTTGGCGCGGGTGTGCCGAGCATCTGCCCCAGCAGCGGGTTGCTCAGGCGCGGGAACGCCGGCGTCAGGGGCGCGGGCTGGGACTGCGCGGGGGAGCGCTGAGTCATGCCGGTGAGCATCGCGGGATTGCGTGGGTCGAGCAGCCCGCGCAGCATGGTAGCCACGCCGGGGATGGTGATTCTTTCGTTGCGGTATTCCATTTGGCGGTCCGCGGCGTTGGCGAACTTGAGCGGATAGCTCAACACGCTCTGCTTTTCGTCCGGTGAACGGCGCTGGCTGCTGAACTGCTTGATCTGTTCGATATAGCGCCGGGGGCCGGAGACCAGGACGACACCGTCCTCCGGCAATTCGCCCCAGCCGAAACGACTGTCGAGCAGGCCGATATCGGTCAGCGCCTGCTTGAGGTCGGCAATGGTTTCGGACGACACCTCCAGGCGTGCGGACTCTTGCTGATCGAGGGTGCTGATGTGCAGGGTGTTGTTGTAGAGATACCACTGGAAGCGGTGTTCAACGCCCAGCCTGTCGAGCAGCGACTGCGGGGTATTGGCGCGTATCTTGCCGTTGACGTTGCCCTCCAGCAGGCCCTCGATCTGGAGTTGGGTGCCGAAGGTCTGGGCAAAATCTTCCAGGACTTCACGTAACGGCTTGTGCTGGGCTTCATAGGCGTATGCCGTGTTCTTCCATTCGGCGGGGATGGCGGCGAGGGCGCCTGGCGCCGGGGCCAGCAAGCAGGTCAGGGCGATCAGGCACCGCCAATCGGCGCGTCTGGATGAAGTTTCGGGCGGGTCAATGCGCAAGCTGTCGCGCTTGTGGATCTTGTTATGCATAGAAGCTTCTCTGATTAGTACAGCAACGAACGTAGGGAGGTGGGGTTGCGTCGAGGCGCCGATCTGTGGAGGCGCGCGACGGTGGCGCGCCAGGTATCGCGTTGGTTGAGCAGGGACTCGAGGCAGAGCTGCAGCTGCTGTTCGTCGTGCTTGTCATGCAGGCAATGCATCAGCCAGAGCGCGCCACTGGCCGGCGCCTGGGCGAGAGCGCCTGGAAAGTGTTCCAGGCTGACCTCGCCCAGTCGCAGCCAGCTCAGCAGCAATGATTTGTCCGGGCGAAGTGGCGTCAACTGGACACTGAGCAACAGGCTGTTCGAACAATGACGCAGGATAATTTCGTCATTGTTTTCGAATAACCTCAATTCTCCGGAGCCGCGTTTCAAACACTCGGCCAGCAGCGCGTTCAAGTTACTGACCGCTGTCCAGGCCTGACTTCAGGAGCATATGTTTGACGCGGGCATGCTCATTGAAGACGTATTCGGAAGTTCGATGCTTGGCGACAAGATCGAAAAAAAAGGCAAGGTCTTCTTCAGACCCGGAATTGGTTTCTGCGGCGAGGTTGAGGTCACGTTTAACCTCCCTTGCGTCGTTTAAAAGCCGATTGCTGTAACCGTCGTAATAGTTCATGGATTCACTCCGTTGGGATGTTCTCCTTTTTGGTTTGTATTTCGAATTGGTTCCATGTGCGGCAATTTTTATTTCATGAAGTGTGTTTAAAACCCGTTGTCTGAAGGGCTGTCATCGGGCTTCATGAAAATATTGATCAAGGACGTCCAGTCAATCCGGAAGTCCCCTTCTTCGGTGGTCAATATGAGCGATTGCAGTTTGATCGTATCGTCGGCGCGCAGTGTCCAGTGCGTGCTGCCGCGGTTGGTCAGGCATGCCCGCACCGCCTCCAATTCGAGCGGGTGGCAAACCAATGTTGCCTTCACCGCTGGCACATGGCTCGCCAGTAATTGCTTGATCAGGGCGGCCATGCGTTGGGGCGCGGGGGTGTCTTCAAGCAGCAGGTGAATCGCCTGGTTGGCGATCGAGGTGGCGTATTGTTCAAGGCTGTCGCACAGGGCCTGACGCTCGATTTCCCAGCGTTTGAGTTGTGCATTGGCACGTTGCCATACTTCAACGCTGACTTTTTCCAGCAGCGCTTCACGTTGGGTGTGTGCCGTCTTCAGCAACTGCCTGGCCTCGGCTTTTGCCTGGTCCACCACATTGCTGGCCTGGGTATAGCTCGCCAGTGTTTCGCAAGAGATCAGGCTCCCCGGCAGGGGCGGCGCGCCCCCGGGCGAGCTGATTTTATATCGGCATAACATCGTTAATCTCCGTGCCCCTCTGAGGCGGCAGCGCTACTGTTCCTGTTCATCGCGCCAATGCGCCACGCCACCGCATGCCAAAGGGTATCGAGGCGGCTATGGGAGTCGCCGAGCGACAGGGCTTTTTCGTCCAGATCCAAAATGCGCCGGCGCGCAAAACGCAACCGGATGCGCTGCCAGGTGGCCGGCGTGACCCAGGCGCGGAGCAATTGCAGCGGGTCATTATCGGGTTGCACCATATCCAGGGGCAGGGCCTTGGCCAGCCTGTTGCACCACTGTCGATGGTTGTCATCGAGTGCGGTGGCATAGGCGGGACGGCAGATGCCGTCAATCAGGGCGAGCCCCAGGTCGAGTTGATCCGTGGGGGCGAGTGCCAGTTGCAGGAGTGCGGGGTCGGGCATTGGCGGCAGGCAAGGGGCAACGCCATAAGGCGTGCCCGTGACGACCTGCCGGCTGCGGTGCAGCTCATTCAGCGCGGCGTGTTGAACGGGGGCTTTCCAGTCTTCGTGGGCACACAACCAGGGCGCGGACCACCATTGGGCCCATGAGAGATTACTCATTGCGGGCCTGGACAGGCGCATCCGGGGATGGGCCGTCTGACAGCGCGTCTGCGGCTCTTTGTGTGCGTTTATGCCAGAACATGCCCGCCGCGATTATCAGCGCCAGGGCGATCAGCCCGAATGTCACACTGGCCCGCCAAAAACCGATGTCATCTCCCGGAACCAGGAACGGCCCGAAGTAAGCCAACCGTTGCTGCTCTAAGTAAGCGGTTGCCGGCACGAAGACGACCGTCAGCTTTTGCGGGTTTTCCACCGCGGCGGTCATCCCCGGAATACTGCTTGCAACCATCCTGCGCACCCGGGCCCTGATATTGTCGGGGTCGAGTCGCGGGTCATGCTTGATGAACACCGAGGCGGAGGCGGGTTGTACCGGTTCCCCCGGAGCGACGCGCTCGGGCAGCACCACGTGTACGCGAGCCACGATGACGCCATCGATGTTCGACAGCGTGGTCTCCAGCTCCTGGGACAGGGCATAGATGTAGCGTGCTCGTTCTTCAAGCGGGGTGGAAATAACCCCCTCTTTGCGAAAGGTGTCGCCCAGCGTCGCGCGCGCGACCCGCGGGAGGCCGGCGGCCTCCAGCGTTCGCACAGCGCGGCCGATATCGGTTGAGTTGACCACCACCACAACGCCATCTTTCGCGGGAACCTTGGTGGCGCGGATATGTTTGTCCGCCAGTTCCGCAACGACCTCATTGGCCTCTTGTTCGGTTAACTGACGATGAAGTTCGACACGGTCACTGCAGGCATTGAGCAAGAATGAGAGCGACAGGATTACTAGGATAAGCCACGGGCGAGTCATGTTGGCCTACTGGAGGTTGCTGATTTTATCGATGCACTGCGCGGTTTTACCGACGCTCTTCGACAACATGTGCGTCAGCAGGAGTGCGTCGGAAAGTTGCCCCGGATATTTTCGCGCCTCTTCCAGTTTGTTCTTGCTGCTTAATGCCCGCAGGCTTTTGGTCATACGCTCAGTCATGGAATTGAGCTTGCCTGCGGCTTCGGAAAGCACATTCGGTGGCAGCGCATGATCGACCGCGGTATTCGCAACTGGGGAAGGCATGAGCGTTGAGTTGAAAAAGCTGACATCGGTGGCCGAGTGGGAGGCCTCCTGTATGCCCGAGGTGCCAGGGAGTTGATTGATTTCAGTCGTGCGGATGCTGCCTATCATCATGTTGCCCTGTCAGATAAGGGTTAGAAGATGAGCGTGTATATGACAACGCTCGTGGCGGTATGGCCTTCCCGGCATCGACTGTCGAGAAGGCCAGCAAGCGTTCAGCTATTACAGGCGGAGCATGTCAGCGGCTGCTTTAATACCGTTGGTATTAGCGTTCTCTGCTGCTTTATATGCGTTTTTTACGCCATCTTTGCGCTTCTTTGATTCTACAGCCTCCATACCAGCATCTGCCTCATCAGCAGACATATTGTTGGCGTCACCGCCACCATAGGAGGCGCCAGAATACGAGCCAATCGAACCGATAGTCATGTTGTTTTCTCCGTGCTTGACGTTAGTTTTACTGGAGTCAGCGATACATCAAAAGACGCTGTTGCACACCTGTATCGCTGTTCCATGACTTATGTGGCTAAACGGATTCATGCGTTCCATATGTTGCGGGAAGGTATGTTTCAAAAGATGTTATTGCGTTAACAGGGGCGGCACCCTGTTTCAGTTGAGTGATATTCCCAAATGCTTTATTCGGTGGTACAGCGTTCGCTTGGCGACGCCTAAAGCGATTGCCACACTGTCCACACAGTGGTCGTGTTGACGAAGCGATTCTTCAATCAACGATTTCTCCATCTGTTGCAATCGTGTCTTCAGGTTCAATTCAAGTTCATGTCGGTTGATCACCGCGGTGGATAACGGCGGCAGGCCCAACACGAATCGCTTGGCCGTCGAGCGCAGTTCGCGCACGTTGCCCTTCCACGGGTGGCACAGCAGTTGTTGCAATAACTGCTTGCTGGGGGGCGACGGCGCGGCGAGCCGGAAGTGATCGGCCTCTTGCTCAATCATGTCCAGGAACAAGGGAATGATCCGCTCTCGCCGATCCCGTAAGGCTGGAAGGTGGATATTGACCACATTCAGACGGAAGTAGAGGTCGCGTCGGAAAGTGCCTTGCTCGACCATTTCGTGCAAGGCGTGCTGGGCCGAGGCGATCACACGCATGTCTACCGGGATAAATCGTGTAGACCCCAGGCGTTCGACCCCGCGTGATTCCAGTACACGTAACAGCTTGGCTTGCAGCGACAGCGGCATGCTGTCGATTTCGTCGAGGTATAGGGTGCCCAGATGAGCGGCTTCGACAAACCCCGCGCGAGATTGCATGGCGCCCGTGTAGGCGCCGCTGTTGACGCCGAACAGTTGGCTTTCGGCCAGGGTTTCCGGGATGGCGGCACAGTTAACTGCAACGAAGTTTCCTTTGCGACGAGACAGCTGATGGATGCGTTGCGCCAACGTATCTTTACCTGTGCCGGTTTCTCCCAAGAGGAGAATATCGATATCGAGAACGGCCGTATTGTTCACGGTCGTTTCGATGGCCGGGCAATCGCTAAAGGTCATGTCCGTTATAAGAACGTTTTCGCAGAGCGTCGACATCGTGTTGTGCTCCGATACTGTTGCCACGTCAGGAGGGCAATTAACCTATGGGCCGGCACGCAGTTAAACAGGAAAGCTTAGTGTTGTCATGATGCGCTGCTTGAGCTGTAGAGTCGCTCGGGTACTTGAATCGCAAGAACTATAAAGTTGCAAGCGCTGCTCGGGGTAGTTGCCCGTGGTTGGTGTAAGATAAATCTTAGAGTGATGAGGAATAGTTGGGATGTTTGATGAGGGTGCAGTTATGTTGCGGTGTGTGTTCTAGAATTCTCGTTATTTTATAATGTGTGGCGATGTTTCACTATCTTGATGCATCGCCCTTTATAGTTCGGCTTCTACCGCAATCAACGTTTGCACGTTAAATCAGCCAGCTAGACAGCCCACTGCCCGCACAAAAAACCACCAGGGCTGGACCCCCTCACCCCGCACATGGATAGCCATTAAAAAAAACAGCCCTTTGGCACCGATAACATCGTTTCTCGGGCGCATGGGTTTTCAATATATTGGCCGCCAGATCCGATTAATGATTCAACATTCACCACTCTCAGTGCGAGTAGTCTTAATGAACAATAAACCTGACAGCACAAGGCTTGAAAATGCCGGAGCGGGGACCCGGGCGGTCTGGGGTGGGGAGCAAGTCAGGCACCCCTACAATGCCACTCAAACACCTATCGTGGTCAGTGCCGCTTACGGTTACGACGACATCGACGTCTGGTACGACGTTGCTCAGGGCAATGCTCCGGGCTTTATCTACAGCCGCATGAGCAACCCGACGGTCGAGACCCTCGAAGCCAAAATCCGCGAGTTGGAACATGCTGAGTCCGCCGTGGCCTTCAGCAGTGGCATGGCGGCGATCAGCAGTGTGCTTTACACCTTCCTGGCCCACGGCAATCGTGTGGTGTCCACTAAGGACAGCTATGGCGGAACCAACAAGATTTTCGAAGAGTTCCTGCCGCGCATGGGCGTCGAGGTGACCTTGTGCGAGACGTTCGATCACGAGGAGATCGAGCGTGAAATCGCCAAAGGCTGCCAGTTGGTGTACCTGGAAACACCGACCAACCCGACCCTGAAAATCCTCGATATCCAGCGTCTGGTGGCTGCGGCCAAGCGCGTCGGTGCCGTGGTGGTGGCGGACAACACCTTTGCCACGCCGCTGAATCAAAACCCACTGGCGCTGGGCGTGGACGTGGTCATCCACAGCGCGACCAAGTTCCTCAGTGGTCATGGCGATGTGCTCGGCGGCCTGGTATGCGGCAGCGAATGGTTGATGGCCAAGGTTCGTCATTACCGGGAAATCAACGGTGCGACGCTCGATCCCTTCTCGGCCTACATGATCATCCGCGGCATGAAAACGCTGGTGCTGCGCCTGCGTCAGCAGCAACACAGTGCCCGTGCCCTGGCAGAGTTCCTCTGCACCGAACCGTTGGTGGCGTCGGTGAATTATCCCGGCTTGACCAGCCACCTTAACCACGCTGTGGCGTGTGCGCAAATGTCCGGTTTCGGTGCCATCGTCAGTTTTGTCCTGGTCGGTGGCATGGACACGGTCAAGTTGCTGTTGCCGCGCCTGCGCTTTGCTCACTGCGCGGGCAATCTGGGCGCGGTGGAAACCATTTACGGTCCGGCGCGGACCACCAGCCATGTGGAGAACACGCTGGAGGAGCGTCTGGCCCTGGGTATCTCCGAAGGGCTGGTACGCGTCTCCGTCGGCATCGAAGACACCGATGATTTGCTCGACGATCTGCAGCAGGCGTTTGCCTTTGTCAGGCATTCACGGGATGAACAGCTACCAGCAAGCAAACAGCCCTCAATCAATGAAACATGCACTGAGGTAGCCAGTTGAAGTTTTAACGTTACTCCCTCACGACAGGGCCGTTAGTGAGGCGTTCATGAAGCGGAATAATAATAAAACCCAGTGGCGACATTTTTTGACTCTGCCCAGTAACTCAGCGCAGACGTTAATGCGTGCCCCGCCAACTTTCATGAGAACAACCATGTCCATACAAGAACAGCAAATCAACCCGCGTGCCAGTTTCAAACAGGAAATGCAGACGCGCCATATTGTCATGTTGGCATTGGGCGGTGTGATTGGTACCGGGCTGTTTCTCACGTCCGGATACACCGTTAACCAGGCCGGTCCGTTAGGTGCGGTCATTGCTTACATCATCGGCGCCCTCATGGTCTACATGGTCATGATGTGCCTGGGCGAGTTGGCGGTGCAGATGCCGGAAACCGGCTCCTTCAGCACCTACGCCACGCGCTTTCTTGGCCCAGGTACCGGCTACACCGTGGCCTGGCTGTATTGGCTGACGTGGACCGTGGCCATCGGCTCGGAATTCACCGCCGCCGGTATTCTTATGGTGCGCTGGTTCCCGGACACGCCGGTGTGGATCTGGAGTGCGCTGTTCGCTGGCGTGGTGTTCCTGACCAACGTGATCTCGGTGCGTTTGTTTGCCGAGACTGAGTTCTGGTTGTCCTTGATCAAAGTAGTGACGGTGGTGGTGTTCCTGATAATCGGCGGCGGGGCGATTCTCGGCCTGTTGCATATCGATCAGGCGCACAGTGCCGGCCTGGGTAACTTCACCCGCGAGGGCTTGTTCCCCACCGGTTTCATGTCGATTGCCATGACCCTGTTGGCGGTGTCCTTCGCCTTCTCCGGTACGGAGTTGATCGGTATCGCTGCCGGTGAAACCAAGGACCCTCAGCGCAATGTGCCGCGGGCCATTCGCACTACCGTGTTGCGTCTGGCGATCTTTTTCGTCGGCACCATTTTCGTCCTGGCGACGCTGTTGCCCCGCGAGCAGGCCGGTTTGGTGGAGAGTCCGTTCGTCACTGTATTTACCTACATCGGCATTCCTTACTCCGCCGACATCATGAACTTCGTGATCATCACGGCGCTGTTGTCTGCGGCCAACTCCGGGTTGTACGCCGCTTCGCGGATGCTCTGGACCTTAAGCGATCAGGGACACCTGCCTAAGCAGTTCTCTAACCTGACCCGCACGGGGACGCCGTTGAATGCCATCGTATTGAGCATGTTCGGCGGCGGTGCCTCGTTGCTCAGTAGTGTGTTTGCCGCTGACACCGTCTATCTGGCGCTGGTGTCGATTTCCGGGCTGGCGGTAGTGGTGGTGTGGATGAGCATCGCCGCGAGCCAGATCGCATTCCGCCGTCACTATGTGGCCAATGGCGGTGATGTCCGCGACCTCAAGTTCCGCGTCCGGGGTTATCCGTGGGTACCTCTGGGAGCGCTGGCCTGCTGCAGCCTGGCCTGCGTCGGGATCGCTTTCGACCCCGAGCAGCGGGTGGCGCTGTACTTCGGTTTGCCATTCATCGCCTGGTGCTACTTCGTGTATTACATTACCCGCAAGAGCCGCGAGCGACGCTTGTCGCTTGCCCCCTTGGCACAACCGTCCGATGCATTCTAGGCAGGGTGGGCAAGCGTGCTCGGTGCGGGGGGCGTCAATGAGGTCCAGACCATGAAACAAAAGCCGTTACCCCCATTGAACTGGCTGCGGGCATTCGAGGTGTCTGCCCGCTGTCTGAACTTTACCCACGCCGCCGAGGAACTGTTTTTGACCCAGGGCGCGGTCAGCCAGCAGATCCGCCAATTGGAAAGCCATCTGGGGGTGGCGCTGTTCAAGCGCTTGCCCCGTGGCTTGGGGCTGACCGAGGAAGGCCAAGCCTATCTGCCGGTGGTGCAGGATGCGATCACTCGGCTGGCGGTGGGGACCAACGAGATTTTCGGCCAACACAAACGCCGGCCGATCAAGGTGCGTGGCAGCCTGGCGTTTTTCGTACATTGGCTGGCGCCCAAATTGGTCGACTTTCGTCAGGCTCATCCCCATGTCTACATCCGCTATATCAGCAACATTTGGGTCAAGGAGTTGGATGGCGAAGACGATATGGAAATTCGTTGGGGTCATGGTCAATGGCCCGGCCTGGTCTCGCAACGCCTGACCTGGGACACCTTGTTTCCGGTCTGCTCGCCCGCCCTGATGGCGCGCTCGCCGCTGAAGGTCGCGGCCGACGTGGCTCACCATCCGTTGCTGCACGTTCTGGGTTACGAAGAGGGCTGGGGTTACTGGTTGAACATGGTCGGAGCGGACACCGTCGATTCGTCGACCGGCATGCAGTTCGACACGCTGATCTGCACCTTGCGCATGGCCGAGTTGGGGCAGGGGATTGCCCTGGCCCGCTCCTCGATGGTCGACGAGATGCTCCAGGACGGGCGTCTGGTTGAACCCTTCGCCCAGCGCATCGAAGCCAGCGAATCGTTTTATCTGGTACGCGGTTCGGGGGCCGACCAGCATCCCGACGCGGTCATGTTTTCTACCTGGCTGGTCGAGCAGGCACATCGTTACAAATGAATGGCCGGAGTCAACCATGCACTATGTGAGTACGCGAAGTTCGGCCATGCAGGTCGATTTCGAAAAGGTCGTGTTATCCGGTATTGCCGAGGACGGCGGACTGTTCGTGCCCTTCGAGTTGCCGCTGTTCGAACCCCAGGACATGGCCAATTGGTCGATCTTGCCGTATGACGAACTGGCCTATCGGGTCATGAGTCCGTTTGTGGGTGGGGCCATCCCTGAGGTGGATCTCAAGCGCATGCTCAAAGAGGCGAGCAGCCGCTTCAGTCATCGCTCCGTGGCGCCCTTGCATCAGGTCGACCGCAACGAGTGGGTGCTGGAGCTGTTCCACGGACCTACCCGTTCCTCGAAGGATTTTGCCGCCCAGTTGCAGGCGCAGTTGGTGCAGTATTTTCTGCACAAACGCCAGCGACGCGCGGTGGTGCTCGGGGCTACCAACGGTGATACCGGGCTGGCGGCCATCGAGGCGTTCAAGCACTGTAACGACACCGTCGTGGTGGTGCTCTATCCGGCATCCGGCGTACCACAGAATCAGTTGCAGCATCTGCAGGCGGTGGCTCACCCGAATGTCCACACGTTCGCGGTCAACGGTAGCTTCGATGAGTGCCAGACCATCGTGAACCGGCTGTTCCGGCAGTGGCCATGCACGCAGCACGAGGCAGTCAGTTTCAACTCCAGCAACTGGGTCAGTGTGTTGGCGCAACTGGTGTTTTATTTCCACGCCGTGCTGCAACTGGGAGGCGCTCAGCGTCTGATTGGTTTCAGCGTGCCCGCCGCGAGTTTTGCCGAGGTATATGCCGGTTACATTGCGCAGAAAATGGGCCTGCCGATCACCCAGATGATCGTTGCGACCAATCAGAACGACGCATTGCATCAGTTGTTTCTGAAGAACCACTACTCCAGGTTGCGAACCAACAAGACGTTGTCGCCGGCCATGGACCTGTCGATTTTTTCCAACCTTGAACGTTTCCTCTGGGAGCTTTACGGGCATGACGATCAGGCGGTGAGCGCGCTGATGGCAGCGTTCGAATCCAGCGGCGAGATGACCATCGCCAACGAGTTCTGGTTGCAGGCGCGGATGATCATCGACTCCTACGCGGTCAGCGATGACGAAACCCTGCAGGAAATGACCTCGCTGTACCGTGACACCGGTTACGTCATTGATCCTCACACCGCCACCGGCGTCCTGGCAGCTCGACTGTACCGCCGCAGCCTGGTCGCGCCGATGGTCACCCTGGGGGAAATCTCACCGGCCAAATCTACCGTGCTGCTCGGCGAGCTGGGGATCGGTGCGCCGGCGCAACACAGCCCGCTCGCGGAGCAGGGATCGGCACAGCATTACCGGATTCAACCGGACGACCTCGACACCATCCATCAGCTGCTCGGCGCGCTGTGATGGCGTTGCCGCAGGAGGTCAAGTGAAGCGCATTCTGGACCCGCTCGATGAACGTATCATCGCTGAGCTGCGGCTCAATGCCCGGGCGGCCCACGCCGAGCTGGCGACCAAGGTCAATCTGTCGCGCAATGCCGTGCGCCAACGGATCGAACGGCTCGAGCGCGACGGTGCGATACAGGGGTATACGGTGCGAACGGGGGAGGGGCGACAAGCCTCTTCGAGCATCAATGCGGTGATTTTTGTCTATCGCTACGACCGCATGCGCGGCGCGGATGTGCTGCAGGCTTTGCGGGCAATACCGGAAGTCATCGAGTGCGATGTCATGAGCGGCGAGTTCGACCTGATGCTGCGCGTCGGCGCTGCGAGCCCGGAGCGGGTGCATAAGGTCTGGAATGAAATCTCCGCGCTGCCGGGCGTGGAAAACACGGTGACTTCATTCGTTTTATCGTCTGTTGTCTAGCCGGTTTTTTGCTGTGAAAAAGTCAACTTCGGTTGGCTTTTTTTATGCCCGGACGCTTTGCCCAGGCACTGGTCAAAACGCCCATGAAATAGAGCAAATTGGCATATTTCACTGCCCAGGACGTGTCCCTAATCTAGTGCCCAACAACCCATCACCCAGATCAAGGACAATAAAAATGACTGAATACAAACTGGCGCTGGTCGGCTTCGGTGGTGTCAACCGGGCGCTGGCCCAGCTGATTGCCGAGCGTAACGACAGTTGGAAAAACGAACTGGGTTTTACCCTGAAAATCGTCGGCGTCACTGATCTGTTCCTCGGTTCGGTGATCGGTCGCGACGGGTTGGATGCCGCGTTGCTGGCCAATCTTCCAGCGGTCAAGGGCGCTTTCGCGCAACTGCCGGGGGGCGAAGCCGTAGCCCTCAACGAAGCGGTGATCAAGGCGTCCGGTGCGGACATCATTGCCGAAGCGACCTTTACCAACCCGGTGGATGGTGAGCCGGCTACTTCGTTCTGCCGCTGGGCGCTGGAGAACGGCAAACATGTGGTCACCACCAACAAGGGACCGATTGCCCTGCACGGTGGCGAGCTGAAAGACCTGGCCCAGCGCAATAACGTCGTCTTTGAATACGAAGGTTCGGTGATGAGCGGCACACCGGTGATCCGCCTGGCCAGGCAGTTGCTGGCGGGCAGTTCGGTTGTCGGTTTCGAGGGGATTCTCAACGGCACGTCCAACTTCGTCCTGACCCGCATGGAAGGCGGCCTGGGTTTCGCCGAGGCGGTCAGTGAGGCGCAGGCATTGGGGTATGCCGAAGCCGACCCAACGGCGGACGTCGAGGGGCATGATGTACGTCTGAAGGTGGTGATTCTGGCCAACGAGTTGCTGGACGCCAAGCTGAACGTCAACGATGTCAGTTGCAGCGGTATTTCCTCACTCGGCCTTGGCGACATCGAAAAAGCCCGGCAGGACGGAGCACGCTGGAGGCTTATCGGCGCGGCCACGCGTCATGCCGATGGTTCGGTCAGTGCCAGTGTCGAGCCGCGCCTGTTGAACCATGATCATCCGCTGGCCGGTATCTGCGGCGCCACCAATGCCGTGTCGTTCGCCACCGATCTGCTCGGCGCTGTGACGGTTTCGGGGCCGGGAGCTGGGCGCACGGAAACAGCGTTTGCGTTGCTGTCGGACATCATCAGCATCCATCAGTCTGTTGCGCACAACTAGGAGAACGCCTGTGAAACTATCGAGTCTTGCGCTGGCTGCCGTGGCGCCGCACATCGAAGTCTTCAACCCCTTTGACGGGACTGTTATCGGGACCGTAGCGGATGTTTGTGCATCGCAGGTGCCGCAGTTGCTGGTGCAGGGTCGCAGCGGTGCGCAAGCCTGCGCCGAACTGCCGCGTCATCGTCGGGCACGCATTCTCGAACAGGCCGCCTTGCACATCGAACGCGATGCCCCGGCATTTGCCCGGCTGATTGTCGACGAAGCCGGCAAGACCCTCAAACAGGCGGAAAAAGAGGTCAAACGCTGCGTCAACACCCTCAAGCTTTCTGCCGAAGAGGCCAGGCGCAATGCCGGGGAAGTGGTGCCTTTCGATGCCTATGAGGGCTCCGAGTCGCGCCAGGGCTGGTTCTCCCGCGAGCCGCTGGGCCTGATCGTCGCGATCACCCCGTACAACGATCCATTGAATCTGGTGGCGCACAAGCTCGGTCCGGCCATTGCCGGCGGCAACGCGGTGATTCTCAAACCGTCTGAGCTGGCGCCGTTGTCGGCCATCAAATTGGTCTCGTGTCTGGTTAAGGCCGGGTTGCCCGAGTCGGTGGTCACCGTCGCCACCGGCGGCGCGGAACTGGGCAAGGCCTTGGTCGCCTCCCGTGAGGTGCGGATGATTTCCTTTACTGGCGGCTTCGTCACCGGCGAGCAGATTGCCCGCACGGCCGGCCTGAAGAAGCTCGCCATGGACTTGGGCGGCAATGCGCCGGTGATCGTCATGGCGGACTGCAACCTTGCGGCCGCCGTCGACAGTTGTCTGTCCGGGGCCTTCTGGGCGGCGGGACAGAACTGCATCGGCACTCAGCGCCTGCTGATCCAGGCGTCGATCTACGCGCGTTTTCGCGAGCACTTCGTCAGCCTGGCGCAGAAACTGGTGACCGGAGACCCATTGCTTGCCAGCACCGACATCGGCCCGATGATTACCCCCCAAGCGGCGCAGAAGGCCGAGCAGGTGGTCAACGAAGCGTTGGAGGAGGGCGCCAGGTTACTTTGCGGCCACCGGCGCGGGGGCTCGTGCTACGCCGCGACCGTGCTGGAAAACGTCGATCATGCCAGTCGCCTGTGGCGCAACGAAGTGTTTGCCCCAGTGGTCGTGTTGCAGCCTTTCGAAACCTTCGATGAGGCCATCTCGTTGGCCAATGAACCCGATTACAGCCTGCACGCGGGTATCTTCACCAATGATCTGGCGACGGCGATGAGTGCGGCGCGGCGGATCGAGGCGGGTGGCGTGATGATCAACGATTCGTCCGACTATCGTTTCGATGCCATGCCGTTTGGCGGCTCCAAGTACGGCAGCCTCGGGCGGGAAGGGGTGCGCTTTGCCTATGAGGAAATGACCCAGCCCAAGGTGGTGTGTCTGAACACCCTGGGTTAAGCGATTCAAGGCAAATTAAATCAGGTCGTTTGGCATTGGGAAGGTCTGGTCACCCGCCCAATGCCTTTTTCTAGCGTTAGCCATGCATTTATTGCCGAGAGTTCAGATCGAATGGCTCGCATGCCTTCAAAGCGCCCACAAAAAAGCCGCGAATAAACGCGGCTTCTTTGATTCCGACAACGCTTACACGTTGAAGCGGAAGTGCATCACATCGCCGTCCTTGACGATATATTCCTTACCTTCCAGGCGCCATTTACCGGCTTCCTTGGCACCGGCTTCACCCTTGTACTGGATGAAGTCGTTGTAGGCGATCACTTCGGCGCGGATAAAGCCTTTTTCGAAGTCGGTGTGGATCACGCCGGCGGCCTGTGGCGCGGTGGCGCCGACCTTGACGGTCCAGGCGCGGACTTCTTCGACACCGGCGGTGAAGTAGGTCTGCAGGTTGAGCATTTCGTAACCGGCGCGGATCACGCGATTCAGGCCAGGCTCTTCCAGGCCCAGGGCCTCGAGGAACATGTCTTTTTCTTCGCCGTCATCGAGCTCGGCGATTTCCGCTTCGATCTTGTTGCACACCGGAACCACGATCGCGCCTTCTTCGTCGGCGATGGCCTTGACCACGTCGAGCAGCGGGTTGTTCTCGAAGCCGTCTTCGGCGACGTTGGCGATGTACATCACCGGCTTGGTGGTCAGCAGGTGGAAGCCCTTGACCGCGGCCTTCTCGTCAGCACCCATGGTCTTCATCAGGCTGCGTGCCGGCTTGCCCAGGGTGAAGTGGGCGATCAGCTGCTCCAGCAGGCCTTTCTGGACCACGGCGTCCTTGTCGCCACCCTTGGCGTTACGCGCGACTTTCTGCAGTTGCTTCTCGCAGCTGTCGAGGTCGGCGAAGATCAGTTCCAGGTCGATGATCTCGATGTCGCGTTTCGGGTCGACGCTGTTGGAGACGTGAATCACGTTCTCGTCTTCAAAGCAGCGGACCACGTGGGCGATGGCATCGGTTTCGCGGATGTTGGCCAGGAACTTGTTGCCCAGGCCTTCACCTTTCGACGCACCGGCCACCAGGCCGGCGATGTCGACGAATTCCATGGTGGTCGGCAGGATGCGCTTGGGGTTGACGATCACCGCCAGGGCGTCCAGGCGTGGGTCCGGCATCGGCACGATACCGCTGTTGGGTTCGATGGTGCAGAAGGGGAAGTTCTCCGCCGCAATACCGGACTTGGTCAGCGCGTTGAACAGGGTGGATTTGCCGACGTTGGGCAGGCCGACGATGCCGCAATTGAATCCCATGGTGTTTCCCCTCGGAAAAGAGTCAGGCCTTCTGGCTGTGCAGGTTTTTCATCGCGCGGTTCCATTCCCCGGCGAGGATATCCGGCAGCACGCCGAGGGCAAAGTCGATGCAGGCATCGAGTTTTTCCTGTTCGGCGCGTGGCGCACGACCCAGGACGAAATTTGAAACCATACTGGCAACGCCTGGGTGGCCAATGCCGAGCCGCAGACGGTAAAAGGTATTCTGATTGCCCAGCTGCGCGATGATGTCGCGCAGGCCATTGTGCCCGCCATGCCCGCCGCCTTGCTTGAGCTTGGCAACGCCGGGTGGCAGGTCCAGTTCGTCATGGGCCACCAGGATTTCTTCGGGTTTGATCCGGAAGAACCCCGCAAGCGCCGCGACAGCCTGGCCGCTGCGGTTCATGTAGGTGGTGGGAATCAACAGACGAACATCCTGACCCTGATGCGAAAAGCGTCCGGTCAGGCCGAAATACTTGCGATCGGCCACCAGGTTTACACCTTGGGCGTGGGCGATGCGCTCAACAAAAAGGGCCCCCGCGTTATGCCGGGTCTGTTCGTATTCTGCGCCTGGATTTCCCAGGCCAACGATCAGTTTAATGGCAGTCACGACAGGGGCCCTTCCTTTGGAGTTGTGGATAACAATGCCGACCTGAGTGCGGCGAAAGTGGACGACAAGGGATCATTTACTCAAGAGTAAACGTCGCGTTATCGCCCGCTTTCTCGCTACGTTTCGGTCCGCGATGTTTCCTCAAGCTCCGGCAATACAGAGTGAATTACTCTGCAGCGCCTTCTTCAGCTTCTGGAGCAACGCGTGGAGCGTGAACGTTGGCAACCGCTTTGTCATCACCGTGAACCAGTGCGACAAACTCAACGCCTTTAGGGGCTTTGAGGTCGGACAGGTGCAGGATTTCGCCGATTTCCAGAGCCGACAGGTCGACTTCGATGAACTCAGGCAGGTCTTTCGGCAGGCAGGTCACTTCGATCTCGGCAACAACGTGCGAAACTTCGCCGCCTTTTTTGATCGGAGCTTCTTCACCAACAAAGTGCACAGGCACGACGGCAGTCAGTTTCTGGCCGGCAACGACGCGAACGAAGTCAGCGTGCAGCACGTGGCCTTTAGCTGGGTGACGTTGCAGGGCCTTGATGATGACGTTCTGCTTGGTGCCGCCGACGTTCAGCGAAATGATGTGGCTGTAGGCCGCATCGTTTTCCAGCAGTTTGGCAACTTCTTTGGCCAGCATGCTGATGGATTCAGGGGCTTTGTCGCCACCGTAAACTACAGCTGGAACCAGGCTTGCGAGACGACGCAGGCGGCGGCTCGCACCTTTCCCCAGGTCGGAACGCACTTCAGCATTCAGAATAAATTCGTTCATGTTGTATCTCCAAAATAACCACATTCGCCCCAGCGTTTGCGACCAGCGCTAAAGGCGATATGGGCAAAAAAGCCCCGCCCCGACAATATGCCGGGGCGGGGCGCTTTTCGTCAGTGAGGTGATCCGAAGGTTTGACCCTTAACGGAACATCGCGCTGATCGATTCTTCGTTGCTGATGCGGCGAACCGCTTCGGCAACTACCGGTGCGATATCCAGTTGGCGGATACGCGGACAGGCTTGAGCTGCAGCGGACAACGGGATGGTGTTGGTCACCACCAGTTCGTCCAGCATTGAGTTCTCGATGTTCTCGATCGCTCGGCCCGACAGCACAGGGTGTGTGCAGTAGGCGAAGACTTTTGCCGCACCGTGCTCTTTCAAGGCTTTCGCCGCGTGGCACAGGGTGCCGGCGGTGTCGACCATGTCATCAACCAGAATACAGGTACGCCCTTCGACATCACCGATGATATGCATCACTTCAGAGTGATTGGCTTTCTCGCGGCGTTTGTCGATGATCCCGAGATCAACGCCCAGGGATTTGGCGACAGCCCGTGCACGCACGACGCCACCAATGTCCGGGGACACGATCATCAGGTTTTCAAAGCGCTGGTCTTCGATGTCATCCACCAATACGGGGGAGCCGTAGATGTTATCTACCGGAATATCGAAGAACCCCTGGATTTGGTCAGCGTGCAGGTCAACCGTGAGAACACGGTCGATGCCTACCACGGTGAGCATGTCAGCCACGACTTTCGCGCTGATAGCCACACGTGCGGAACGCGGACGGCGATCCTGACGGGCATAACCAAAGTAAGGGATTACAGCTGTGATTCGAGTCGCTGAGGAGCGGCGGAAGGCATCAGCCATCACGACGAGTTCCATCAGGTTATCGTTGGTCGGAGCGCAGGTCGGCTGGATAATGAAGACGTCTTTACCGCGGACGTTTTCATTGATCTCGGCGGTAATTTCGCCGTCGGAGAATTTACCGACAGAGATGTCACCGAGAGGGATATGCAGCTGACGAACAACACGTCGAGCCAGATCGGGGTTGGCGTTCCCCGTAAAGACCATCATCTTGGACACGCGCAGTACCTAGAGGCTGAGGGTAACCTGGATGAGTAAAGGAAAATGGCAGGGGCGGCTGGATTCGAACCAACGCATGGCAGGATCAAAACCTGCTGCCTTACCGCTTGGCGACGCCCCTGTATCTGTTGCAACGAGTACCCAGTACTCGGTTCCTTTTAGAGCAGACTTTGCAGCTTGCGATGCAACATCGAAACGTTGCTTCCTTTCGCTACAAACCCTGTAAGGGTCTCTGTAAGAAGGGCCGAGACTTTATCAGCTTCAGCTTTGTTTGGGAAGCCCCCAAACACACAACTTCCAGTGCCGGTTAATTTTGCTTCGGTAAATTTACCTAACAAATTCAAAGCGTTACGTACTTCTGGATAACGCCTTGCTACAACCGGTAAGCAGTCATTTCGACTGTTTCCCTTGGGAACGGGGCGCACTTTAATGGGAGGAGAGTTACGTGTCAACAGTGGATCTGAAAAAATTTCTGCTGTACTTACAGATACTTGCGGGACAAGCACGACATACCAAGGCTCTTCGGGGTTTTCCGGGGTGAGTTTTTCTCCCACGCCCTCGGCAAAAGCCGCGTGCCCACGCACGAAAACCGGGACGTCGGCGCCCAGTGTCAGGCCCAGTGCGGCCAAGCGATCGAGGTCCCAGCCGAGCTTCCACAAGTGGTTCAGGCCCAGCAGTGTGGTCGCGGCATTCGAGCTGCCGCCACCGATGCCGCCGCCCATGGGCAGGATTTTATCGATCCAGATGTCGATGCCCAGGGCGCAACCCGATTGCGCCTGAAGTTTTTTCGCGGCCTTCACGATCAGGTTGCTGTCGTGGGGCACCCCTTCGAATTCGGTGTGCAGTCGGATCACGCCATCGTCGCGCACGGCGAATGTCAGTTCATCGCCGTAGTCGAGAAATTGAAACAGCGTCTGCAACTCGTGGTAGCCGTCTTCGCGGCGTCCCAGGATGTGCAGCATCAGATTGAGTTTGGCCGGGGAGGGCAGGGTCAGTTTCTCTACGGTCACGTTATTGCCCCAGCTTGCGTGGTTGCCAGTCCTTGATCACCAGCGTGATATCAAGGTCGGTGCCGTGCAGTTTGATCCGCTCGGGCAGCCAATAACCGCTCTGTTGCACGTAGCTCAGGTATTCGACCTGCCAGCCGTCCTGCTCCAGGGAAGCCAGGCGGCTGTCGCCATTGAGGCTCAGGCGGCTTTTGCTGTCGGGGGCGGGCAAGCCGCGTACCCACCAGACCAGGTGCGACACCGGCAGTTTCCAGCCGATCTGCTCTTCCAGCAGCGCCTCCGGGGAGACGGCTTCGTAGCGACCCTGGTTGGCCACTTCGAGGCTGACTTGCCCCGGTCGGCCGGTCAGGCGGGCGGCGCCGCGCCCCAATGGGCCGGACAGGCGGATATCGAAGTAGTCCTGGCGTTGCAGCCAGAACAAGGTGCCGCTGCCGGAATCTTTCGGCGCGCGTACCCCGACTTTTCCTTCGATCTGCCAGCCATCGATGCTGCTGAGCTGGGCCTTGTGCTGTTTCCATTGCGCCGGGTTGCCCTGGCCCTCAACGGATTCGCGGGCACCGAAGCCCGCGCAACCGGCGAGCAAGGCGATGAAGCTGAAAACGATAAAGTGGCGCAAGAACATAAACTTAAAGGGTCTCGGAACCGGTCAGGCGCTTGATGGTGCCGCGCAGGATGGGGCTTTCGGGTTGTTCCTTGAGGAACTTTTCCCAGATTTGTCGGGCTTCGCGCTGTTTGCCATTGGCCCAGAGCACTTCGCCCAGGTGGGCGGCGACTTCCTGGTCGGGGAAGCGCTCCAGCGCCTGGCGCAGCAGGCGCTCAGCCTCGTCCAGGTTGCCCAGACGGTAGTTCACCCAGCCCAGGCTGTCGAGTACGGCCGGGTCTTCCGGGTTGAGCTTGTGGGCCTGTTCGATCAGCACCTTGGCTTCGGCGTAACGCGTGGTGCGGTCGGACAGGGTGTAGCCCAGGGCATTGAGCGCCATGGCGTTGTCCGGGTCGCGCTTGATGATCAGGCGCAGGTCTTTTTCCATCTGCGCCAGGTCATTGCGTTTTTCCGCCTGCATCGCACGGGTGTAGAGCAGGTTCAGGTCGTCGGGGTATTGCAGCAAGGCTTGTTGCAAGACTTTCCAGGCGCGCTCGGCCTGATTGTTGGCCGACAAGGTTTCGGCCTGGATCAGGTACAGCTGGATCGCGTAGTCCGGTTCCGCCTCGCGCGCCGCGACCAGGCGTTTTTCCGCCTCGTCGGTGCGCCCGTTGCTCATCAGGATGTCGGCCTGGCGCAACTGGGCGGGCAGGTAGTCGTTGCCGGGGCCGACCTTGGCGTATTCGAGCAGGGCGGCCTGGGGGTCGTTGTTTTCTTCGGCGATGCGGCCGAGGTTCAGGTGCGCCGAGTCCACATGGCTTTCGCGCTCGATCAACTCTTCCAGATAGCCCTTGGCCTCGTCCCAGGCCTTGGCTTCCAGGCACACCAGCGCCAGGGAGTAGCGCAATTCGTCATCGTCCGGGTATTGCTGGACCAGGTTGGCGAACTGCACTTTGGCGTCCTCCATGCGGTCCTGCTCCACCAGCGTGCGCGCGTAAGTCAGGCGCAGGCGCTTGTCTTCCGGGTACTTCTTGATGCTTTTTTCCAGCAGCGGAATCGCTTCCTTGCCGCGGTTGAGGTTCTGCAACAGGCGTGCGCGCAGCAGGATCGGCGCGATCTCGCCTTCTTCCGGTGGGTTCTGTTCCAGCAGCTTCAGCGCGGCTTCGGCTTCGTCGTCCTGTTGCAGCAGCAAGGCCTTGCCGAACACGAGCTGGCTGTTCTTCGGGTGTTTTTGCAGCAGGCGGTCGAAACTCTTCATCAGCCCGTTGCGCGTGTCCTGGTCGGTATCGGCCGCCGACAGCGCAAGAAAGTCGAAATGCGTGTCGCCCTTGCCCTGCAGGACTTTCTCCATATAGGTCATGGAGTCGTCGTAGCGCCCCGAGCGCGCCAATTGAATGGCTGCCGCCCGTTGTGCCTCCAGGTCGTCCGGCGCGTTTTTCGCCCAGATCAGCGAGGTGTCCAGCGCAGCCTGGTCGGCCCCCAGGTACTCGGCGATGCGAAACGCCCGCTCCGAGATGCCCGGATCTTGCGTATTGATGGCCTGGGTCACGTAATTATCCAGCGCAATATCGAAACGATTGCGCTGGCCGGCCAGTTCTGCGGTCAGCAGGCTGTACACCGTATCTTCAGTGAACGAGGAGTAAACCTTGGGCTTTTCAGGGGCTGGGGTGCTCTCTTCCACCGGCGGTGTACCGTCGGTCGACACGGGGGCCATGGCCTGGCAGCCGTTGAGGAAGACAAAAGCGAGGAGCAACGCGGAGGATCTATTCATATAGGAAGAGGACGACTAACCTGCGGTCGGATCATCATGACACAAGCCTTCGGCCAAACATAACCGAGTCTCAGTGGATGCCTTTATAGGCACAACGTATAGGGACAATAGACGACGGTGGTTGTTCTGAATCTATCGAAGTAGGACAATTGTCGGCTTCCCGACATCATCAGCGATATTGAATGGCCTTCCTCGCACTCGGTATTAACCACAAGACTGCCTCCGTAGACGTGCGCGAGCGCGTGGCGTTTACGCCTGAGCAGTTGGTTGAGGCCTTGCAGCAGCTCTGCCGACTCACCGACAGCCGCGAAGCTGCGATCCTTTCCACCTGCAATCGCAGCGAGCTTTATATAGAGCAGGAGCATCTTTCAGCGGATGTCGTGCTGCGCTGGCTGGCCGATTACCACCATTTGGACTTCAATGACCTGCGCGCGAGCGCTTATGTGCATGAGGACGATGCGGCAGTTCGTCACATGATGCGTGTGGCGTCCGGTCTCGATTCGCTGGTCCTGGGCGAGCCGCAGATCCTCGGCCAGATGAAATCCGCCTACGCCGTGGCGCGTGAGGCTGGCACCGTGGGGCCGCTGCTGGGGCGCCTGTTCCAGGCCACGTTCAATTCCGCCAAGCAGGTACGCACCGACACCGCCATCGGGGAAAACCCGGTGTCCGTGGCGTTTGCCGCCGTCAGCCTAGCCAAACAGATTTTCAGCGACTTGCAGCGCAGCCAGGCCTTGCTGATCGGTGCCGGCGAGACCATCACCCTGGTCGCCCGTCACCTGCACGACCTCGGCGTGAAGCGTATCGTGGTGGCCAACCGCACCCTGGAGCGTGCCAGCATCCTCGCCGAACAGTTCGGCGCCCACGCCGTGCTGCTGGCCGATATCCCGGCCGAGTTGGTGCGCAGCGACATCGTCATCAGTTCCACCGCCAGCCAGTTGCCGATCCTGGGTAAAGGCGCGGTAGAAAGCGCGCTGAAGCTGCGCAAGCACAAGCCGATCTTCATGGTGGATATTGCCGTTCCCCGGGATATCGAGCCTGAAGTCGGCGAGTTGGACGACGTTTACCTGTATAGCGTCGACGATCTGCACGAAGTGGTCGCCGAAAACCTCAAGAGCCGTCAGGGCGCAGCCCAGGCCGCCGAGGAAATGGTCAGCGTCGGCGCCGAAGACTTCATGGTGCGCCTGCGCGAACTGGCGGCGGTGGACGTGCTCAAGGCGTATCGTCAACAGGGCGAACGCCTGCGCGACGAGGAGTTGAGCAAGGCCCAGCGCTTATTGGCCAATGGCGGCAACGCCGAAGACGTGCTGATGCAACTGGCCCGCGGCTTGACCAACAAGTTGCTGCACGCTCCCAGCGTACAACTGAAAAAACTCACTGCCGAAGGCCGCCTCGATGCGCTGGCCATGGCGCAGGAACTCTTTGCCCTCGGTGAGGGCGCGTCAGATAGCTCTTCGGATAAAAAACCGTAATGAAAGCGTCACTGCTCAACAAACTGGACGTGCTCCAGGACCGTTTCGAAGAACTGACTGCGTTGCTCGGCGACGGCGAGGTCATCTCCGATCAGGCCAAGTTCCGCGCTTATTCCAAGGAATACGCCGAAGTTGAGCCCATTGTGCTCACCTATCAGAACCTGTTGAAAGTACAGGCCGACCTGGAGGGCGCCCAGGCCCTGCTCAAGGACAGCGACCCGGACATGCGTGAAATGGCCGTGGAAGAAGTCCGTGAAGCCAAAGACAAACTGGCCGAGCTCGAAGGCGACCTGCAACGCATGCTGCTGCCCAAGGACCCCAACGACGGGCGCAACGTCTTCCTCGAAATCCGCGCCGGCACCGGCGGCGACGAGGCGGCGATTTTCTCCGGCGACCTGTTCCGCATGTACTCGCGGTATGCCGAGCGGCGTGGCTGGCGCGTCGAGATCCTGTCCGAGAACGAAGGCGAACACGGCGGCTATAAAGAAGTCATCGCCCGCGTCGAAGGCGACAACGTGTACGGCAAGCTGAAATTCGAGTCCGGCGCGCACCGCGTGCAACGGGTGCCGGCCACCGAATCCCAAGGCCGTATCCACACCTCGGCGTGTACCGTGGCGGTGTTGCCCGAGCCGGACGAGCAGGAAGCCATCGAGATCAACCCGGCGGACCTGCGCGTCGACACCTACCGTTCATCCGGTGCCGGTGGTCAGCACATCAACAAGACCGACTCGGCGATCCGCATCACGCACTTGCCGTCGGGCATCGTGGTTGAATGCCAGGAAGAGCGTTCGCAGCACAAGAACCGGGCGCGGGCCATGTCCTGGCTGTCGGCCAAATTGAATGACCAGCAGACCAGCGCCGCCGCCAACGCGATTGCCAGTGAACGCAAACTGCTGGTGGGCTCGGGCGACCGTTCCGAGCGCATCCGCACCTACAACTTTGCCCAGGGCCGGGTCACCGACCACCGGGTCAACCTCACGCTCTACTCCCTGGACGAGATTCTCGCCGGTGGCATCGACGCGGTGATCGAGCCGTTGCTCGTCGAATACCAGGCCGACCAATTGGCGGCGATAGGTGAATAAATGACCATCATCGCCAGCCTGCTGCGCGCCGCCGACCTGCCCGACTCGCCCACCGCACGCCTGGACGTGGAGCTGTTGCTCGCGGCTGCCCTGGGCAAGTCCCGTAGCTACCTGCACACCTGGCCGGAAAAAATCGTCAGCAGCGAAGCCGCGCTGACCTTCGCCGATTACCTGCAACGCCGCCGCGCCGGTGAGCCGGTGGCCTACATCCTCGGCCAGCAAGGTTTCTGGAAGCTGGACCTGGAAGTCGCGCCCCACACGCTGATCCCGCGCCCGGACACCGAACTGCTGGTCGAGGCGGCCCTGGAATTGTTGCCCGCCACGCCGGCCAAGGTGCTCGACCTCGGCACCGGCAGCGGCGCCATCGCCCTGGCCCTGGCCAGCGAGCGCCCGGCCTGGCACGTCACCGCCGTCGACCGCGTACTCGAAGCCGTGGCCCTGGCCGAACGCAATCGCCAGCGCCTGAACCTGCACAATGCCACTGTGCTCAACAGTCATTGGTTCAGCGCGTTGCAAGGCCACACCTACGACCTGATCATCAGCAACCCGCCCTACATCGCCGCCAACGATCCGCACCTGGCGGCTGGCGACGTGCGTTTTGAGCCGGCCAGCGCGCTGGTGGCGGGCCATGATGGGTTGGACGACCTGCGGCTGATCATCGCCGAGGCGCCGGCCCACCTCAACGCGGGCGGTTGGTTGTTGCTGGAACACGGTTACGACCAGGCCGCGGCGGTGCGTGACCTGCTGCTGAGTCAGGGCTTTGAAGGCGTCCACAGCCGCATCGACCTCGGCGGCCACGAACGCATCAGCCTGGGGCGCCGGCCATGCTGAGCGACCAGGAGCTGTTGCGCTATAGCCGACAGATTCTGTTGAAACAGGTCGACATCGACGGCCAATTGCGCCTGAAAAACGGTCGCGCCTTGATCGTCGGCCTCGGCGGCCTGGGCGCGCCGGTGGCGCTGTACCTGGCGGCGGCCGGGGTCGGCGAGTTGCATCTGGCGGATTTCGACACCGTCGACCTGACCAATCTGCAACGCCAGATCATCCATGACACGGACAGTGTCGGCCTGAGCAAGGTCGATTCGGCCATCCGCCGTCTGACCGCGCTCAACCCCGAGGTCAAACTGCTCACCCATCGCACTGCGCTGGATGCCGACTCCCTGGCCGCGGCAGTGGCGGCGGTGGATGTGGTGCTCGACTGCAGCGACAATTTTTCCACCCGCGAAGCGGTCAACGCCGCCTGCGTGGCCGCCGGCAAGCCGTTGGTCAGCGGCGCGGCGATCCGCCTGGATGGGCAATTGTCGGTGTTTGACCCGCGTCGCGCCGACAGCCCGTGCTACCACTGTTTATACGGGCACGGCAGCGACACCGAACTGACCTGCAGCGAAGCCGGCGTGGTCGGCCCGCTGGTCGGTCTGGTCGGCAGCCTGCAGGCCCTGGAAGCATTGAAGTTGCTCGCCGGTTTCGGTGAGCCCCTGGTCGGACGCTTGTTGCTGATCGATGCCTTGACCACGCGTTTCCGTGAGTTGCGCGTCAAGCGCGATCCCGGTTGCAGTGTGTGTGGGACGCAGCATGGTTAAGGATGCACCGATCGGTGTGTTCGACTCCGGTATCGGCGGGTTGACGGTGCTCGAGGAAATCCAGCAACTGTTGCCCCATGAGTCGCTGCTGTACGTCGCCGATTGCGGGTACATCCCCTACGGCGAGAAAACGCCGGCCTTTATTTGTGAGCGTTTACACCGGGTTGCGGCGTTTTTCCGCGAGCGCGGCGCCAAAGCCTTGGTGATTGCCTGCAACACAGCGACCGTTGCTGCCGTGGCCGACTTGCGCAAGAGCTACCCCGACTGGCCGCTGGTGGGGATGGAACCCGCCGTCAAACCCGCTACCGCTGCGACCCGCAGTGGCGTGGTCGGCGTACTCGCCACCACCGGCACCCTGCAGAGCGCCAAGTTCGCCGCGTTGCTCGACCGTTTCGCCACCGATGTGCGGGTGATCACCCGGCCGTGCCCAGGCCTGGTGGAACTGATTGAAACCGGCGACCTGGGCAGTCCGGCCCTGCGCCAGTTGTTGCAAAGCTATGTCGAACCGTTGCTCAGCGCCGGCTGCGACACCATCATCCTCGGTTGCACCCACTACCCCTTCCTCAAGCCGCTCCTGGCGCAGATGCTGCCCCCCGGCATCAGCCTGATCGACACCGGCGCCGCCGTGGCCCGCCAACTCAAGCGCCTGCTCGGCGAACGCGATCTGCTGGCCGCCGGCACTCCGGGCCCTGCCCAGTTCTGGACCAGCGGCGATGTGTGTCATCTAAGAAATATCCTACCGACACTATGGAAACATCCCGGAGTTGTGAGAAGCTTCGGCTCGTGAAAATTTCGTCAAAATTCGCCGTTAGACGCTGAATTTCTGACAGTGAGTCGGCTTCTATAAGCGAGATTTCCCTGTGTAAAAACCTATAACTTCGTTCGGAAAGGATGTTTCTTATGAAGCGCTTGTTCTGTTTGGCCGCGATTGCGGCCGTTGTGGTGGGACACTCTTTTTCGGCGCAGGCCGCCGGCCTTGAGTTTGGCCTGGGGGCCACCGGTGATTCGACGCTCACCTATCGATTGGGGCTGACGTCGGATTGGGATAAGAGCTGGATGCAGAGCGACGTCGGTCGCCTGACCGGCTATTGGAGTGGTGCATACACCTATTGGGAAGGTGATCACCGTGCAGGCGCGAGCAGCCTGTCGTTCTCCCCGGTATTTGTGTATGAGTTCGCCGGGGAATCGGTAAAACCTTACATCGAGGCCGGGATCGGGGTGGCGGCATTCTCCCGCACGCGGTTGGAAGACAACAACCTCGGCCAGGCCTTCCAGTTCGAAGACCGCCTGGGTTTCGGTTTGCGCTTTAACGGCGGGCATGAAGTGGGCATTCGTGCCATGCACTACTCCAACGCCGGGCTCAGCGACCATAACGACGGCATCGAAAACTACTCGTTGCACTACACGATGCCGCTGTAACTTCAGAACCCTGCAAAACCCTGTGGGAGGGGGCAAGCCCCCTCCCACATTGAGATATTTGTCGGCCTGAGATCAGCGGTAAGCGGTCGCAATCCGTTCGCGTTCGGTGGCATCGAAAACTACTCGTTGCCCTGCAAAACCCTGTGGGAGGGGGCTTGCCCCCGATAGCGGAGTGTCAGTCGCAGAATTTGCCAACTGACCCACTGCTATCGGGGGCAAGCCCCCTCCCACATTGAGATATTCGTCGGCCTGAGATCAGCGGTAAGCGGTCGCAATCCCTTCGCGTTCGGTCAGGCATTCCGGCGCGCCCATCTCGAATTCCCGGCAGATCAGCGGCCGACGCGTATAAATCGTACACATCATCGTGTCCCGGTCCAGCGCTGCGCACCAGCCGTCGTCCAGGCGCAGCATGACTTCGCCGCCCCAATCGTCGGTGTCGATATAGCGCTCGGGCACGCCCGTGTCGGTGATCAGCATGACTTCCAGCTGGCAGCAGCAGGCCGCGCACGTCGAGCAGGTGACGGCGGGGGTGGTGATTTGGGTGTGGGGGATGTTGGTCATAGGCACGCAGTGTAAGGCAAGCGGGTGACACAGGTGTGAAAGGGCTGACAGACGTTAGCGTACCCGGCGCATTGGTTAAGCACTGAAACGCCCAAGCAACGGCGGGTTGATGGCTGCCGGCTTGGCCAGCAGCAACTGCGCGGTGCCGATGGTGCGCTCCATAAAGCCGCCTTCGCAGTAGCACAGGTAAAACTCCCACAACCGCAGGAAGTATTCGTCGTAGCCCAATTCCATGAGACGGCCGTGAGCGCGGCGAAAGTTCTCATGCCACAAGCGCAGGGTTCGCGCGTAATGCAGGCCGAAATCTTCCATGTGCAGCAGGTTCATGTCGGTGTCGCGGCTGATGATCTGCAGCATGTTCTGCACACAGGGCAAGGCGCCGCCGGGGAAGATATAGCGCTGGATGAAGTCGACGCTGTTCTTGGCCTGTTCAAAGCGTTGCTCACGGATGGTGATGGCTTGCAGCAGCATCAGCCCATCGCTCTTGAGCAGGCGCGCGCACTGTTTGAAGTAGGTCGGCAGGAAGCGATGGCCCACCGCTTCGATCATTTCGATGGACACCAGCTTGTCGTATTGGCCGCTCAGGTCGCGGTAGTCCTGCAACAGCAGCGTCACCTGGTCTTGCAGCCCCATGGCGGCGATGCGTTGCTGGGTGTAGACAAACTGTTCCCTGGACAAGGTCGTGGTGGTGACTT
Organism: Pseudomonas sp. PSPC2-3; assembly: GCF_049898265.1. Lineage (NCBI taxonomy): Bacteria > Pseudomonadati > Pseudomonadota > Gammaproteobacteria > Pseudomonadales > Pseudomonadaceae > Pseudomonas > Pseudomonas sp. PSPC2-3. The sequence continues at coordinate 113,852 of NZ_JAFCXJ010000003.1, forward strand.
TGCAGCCATAGTGCCGCGCCGCGTACAACGCCATGCTGCCCCAGCCGGTGCCGATCTCCAGCAGATGGTCGGTGGGTTTAAGCGCGAGTTTCTGGCAGATGCGTTCCAGCTTGTTCAGTTGCGCCTGTTCCAGGGTGTCTTCGGCGCTCAGGAACTGCGCCGCCGAATACATCATGGTCGGGTCGAGGAATTCTTCGAACAGGTCGTTGCCCAGGTCATAGTGGGCGGCGATGTTCTTCTGCGAACCCTTGCGCGTATTGCGGTTGAGCCAATGCAAGCCTTGGGTGAACGGCCGCGCCAGCTTGGCCAGGCCGCCCTCCAGCGCGTCGAGCACTTCCAGGTTGCTGACCATCACACGCACCACGGCGGTCAGGTCCGGGCTGCTCCAATAACCATGGATAAACGCTTCGCCCGCACCGATTGAGCCGTTGGCCGCCACCAGGCCCCACACCGCCGAATCGAGGATCTGGATCTCGCCCAGCAGATGCGCTTCGCGGGCGCCGAACACTTGGCGTTCGCCGTCTTCGATCAGCACCAGTTGGCCGTGGCGCAATTGGCTGAGTTGCCGCAGCACGGCTTTGCGCAGCAGTGCGGTGGTCACGCCGTTGACGTTCAGGCGGTTGGCCTTGACCGATAAGCTAGGGGATTTCATGGCGGCGATCCTTGGTGTACCCGACGGCGGTGCGAGAGGCGCCATCGGCGACCTGATGGGGAAAAATCGGTGTGCGTTTGAGCAACAGGCGCAGGGCCTGCCAATAGATCGCCAGGCAGGTCTTGGCGGTCATCCACGGAAAGCGCCACAGATAGCGGTGCAGGCTGGCGCGGCTGAGGGCTTCGCGCTGCAGGCTCAAGGTGGCGTCGAAGACTTTCCGATCGCCCTGCCAGTCGGCCATGTGGACCCCAAGCCTGGCGGCGGGCGGGCTGAAGCTCATGCGGTATTCCAGGTCGGGCGGCAGGAACGGCGATACATGAAACGCCTTGGCCACGGCGAAGTGCTGATGCTCGTCGGCGCCCAGCGCCAGGGCCGGCAGCACGTAGTGATAGCGCTCGCGCCATGGGGTGTTGGTCACTTCACACAGGATCGCGGCCAATTGTCCGTCGGCCTCAAAGCAGTAGAAGAAACTCACCGGGTTAAACGCCAGGCCCCAACTGCGGGCCTGAGTCAGTAGGCAGATAGCGCCCTGGGGTGTACGCCCCAGCGCCTTGCCGACTTGCTGGCGCACGGCATCGCTCAGGCTCATGCCGTGACGGGTGAATTCACGCAGGTAATCCTGCTGGCGAAAGCCGAAGGCGGCCAGGCGACCTGCGCCGGCCAGGGGCGACAGCCCGAGCACTGCGTCCTGTTCGCTCAAGTCCAGGTACAGCAAGCCGATGCGGTAGCGAAAGGCGTGGGCCTTGGGCGCAAACCGGCGATGGGCGATCCAGCCGCTGTACAAGGCGCTGTTCACAGGGCTTCTCCAAACGCCTGGGCCACGCGCAAGGCGCTGATCACGCCGTCTTCGTGGAAGCCGTTGGCCCAATAGGCGCCGCAATAATAGGTATGCTGCGCACCGCTCAACTCTTCCCAACGCGCTTGCGCGGCCACGGCCGCCAGGCTGTATTGCGGATGGGCATAGGTGTAGCGGGCGAGGATCTTCAGCGGGTTGATCATCGATGTCTGGTTGAGGCTGACGCAAAAGGTCGTGGCGCTGTCGATGCCTTGCAGGATGTTCATGTCATAGGTCACCGCCGCCTGGCTCTGTGCATTGCCGCTGAGCCGGTAGTTCCAGCTGGCCCAGGCCAGTTTGCGGTCTGGCAGCAGGCGCGTGTCGGTGTGCAGCACCACGTCATTGTCGGCGTAGGGCAGGGCGCCGAGGATCTGCTGCTCGGCACTGCTCGGCTCGCCCAGCATGGCTAGCGCCTGGTCGCTGTGGCAGGCGAACACCACTTTGTCGAAGGTTTCGGTGCCCGCGGCGCTGTGGATCGTCACGCCCTGTGGATCGCGCTCGACCCGATGCACGGGGCAATCGAGGCGAATCCGTTCACGAAAGCCGCGGGTCAGCGGTTCGATGTAGCGGCTTGAGCCGCCCTCGATCACGCACCATTGCGGGCGGTTGCTCACCGACAGCAAGCCGTGGTTCTTGAAGAAGCGCACAAAGAACTGCAAGGGGAAACCGAGCATGTCCGCCAGGGACATCGACCAGATCGCTGCGCCCATCGGCACGATGTAATGCCGGATGAATCGCGGGCCGTAGCCGCCAGCGTCGAGGTAGTCACCCAGGGTCATGTCGGCACTGATGCGTTGCGCTTGCAGGTCCGCCGGCGCCTCGCGGTTGAAGCGCAGAATATCGCGCAACATGCCCCAGAACCCCGGCGACAACAGATTGCGCCGCTGCGCAAACAGGCTGTTGAGGTTATTGCCGTTGTACTCGAACCCGCTGCGGCGGTCGCACACCGAAAAGCTCATCTCGGTGGGTTTGAACTTCACGCCGACCTGACCCAGCAGGCGGATGAAGTTGGGGTAGGTCCAGTCGTTGAATACGATAAAACCGGTGTCCACCGCATAGCTTTTACCCTCGACGGTGACGTTGACCGTGTGGGTATGCCCGCCGATGCGATCGCCCGCTTCGAACAGGGTGATGTCGTGGCGACGGCTGAGCAGGTAGGCGCTGGTCAGCCCGGCAATGCCGCTGCCGATAATCGCGATCTTCACAGGTCGTCCTTTTTTGGCGGCGGGCTGCGCAGCATGCGTTTGCCGATGATCAGTTGCGCGCGATTCGGCAGTTTCGACAACGGCCACAGGGTGGCGATGAACATCGCCGGGAAGGCGATTTCCAGTGGGCGTTTGTCCAGCTTGGCGAAGATATGCCGGGCCGCCTTGTCGGCAGACCAGGCCAGGGGCATCGGGAAGTCATTGCGCTCGGTCAGCGGGGTGTCGACAAAGCCCGGGCTGATCACGGTGACGTCGATGTTTTCCGGCGACAGGCTGATGCGCAGGGATTCGAACAGGTAGCGCAAACCGGCCTTGGACGCGCCATAGGCTTCGGCGCGCGGCATCGGCAGGTAGGTCACGGCGCTGGCCACGCCCACCAGGTGCGGTGCGCGCCCGGCGCGCAACAGTGGCAGTGCGGCTTCGATGCAATAACTGCTGGCGAGCAGGTTGGTGCGTACCACGTGTTCGACGATCGACGCGTCGAATTGCTTGGCATCGACATATTCACAGGTGCCGGCATTGAGGATCACGGTGTCCAGCGACCCCCAGACCTGGGCGATGTGTTCGCCGATTTCGCGCACGGTCTGGCTGTTGGTCAAGTCGCCCGCCACGACCAGCACTTGGCCGGGAAAGCGTTGGGCGAGCGCTTGCAGCGGGCCTTTGGAGCGCGAACTGAGGGCCACGTGGGCGCCGCTGTTGAGCAGCTCCACGGCTAGGGAGGCGCCGATGCCACTGCTGGCGCCGGTCAGCCAATAACGACGGGGCGGTGTGAGGTTCATCCGACTCTCCTTTTCAGCCAACTGATCACACGGCCGAACACCGGCAAGTGTTCGTAAAGCATTGCGCCGGCATCGAAATAATCCCGATGGCGGTACACCTTGTCGCGCCACATCAGGTGCGAGCAGCCTTCCACTCGGATCACCTTGCCCTTGGCCAGGCGCGGGTGGCAAAAGCTCATTTTCCAGCGCAGGTAACCTTCGCCTTCGGCCACCTGGTCGAAGCCGTGGAAGTCGAAGCGCAACTGGCTGACATTACCGTACAACTGCGCGAAGTAGTGGTGCAGCGGCGTGAGCCCGTGGACCTCGTGCAGCGGGTCGGTGAAGACGATGTCCTTGCTGTACAGGCTGTCGAGCAGGTGCAGGTTGTGCTTGTCCAGAGTGGCGAAGGCCTGGGCGAAGCGGCGCAGGAAGTCACTCATGTTCGGCTCCGACGGTCTGGCGCGACGGCAGGCTGCGGAATGCCGCCAATGCACGTTCGCGGGAGTGTTTCAGGTCGACGATCGAGCGCGGGTAGTCGGCCACGCCGAACAGGCCGCCAGCGGCCTGCGGGTCGTGTACGTCGTTTTTATTCAGCGTCGCCAGTTGCGGCAGCCAGTGCTTGATGAACACGCCGTCGCGGTCAAATTTCTGCGACTGGCTCAGCGGGCTGAAAATCCGGAAATACGGCGCCGAATCGGTGCCGGTGGAGGCGCTCCACTGCCAGCCGCCATTGTTGGCTGCCAGGTCGCCGTCGATCAGGTGGCGCATGAAAAAGCGCTCGCCTTCGCGCCAGTCGATCAGCAGGTTCTTGGTCAGGAACATCGCCACCACCATGCGCAGGCGGTTGTGCATCCAGCCGGTTTCCAGCAGTTGGCGCATGGCCGCGTCGATGATCGGCAAACCGGTGCGCGCCTGCTGCCAGGCGGCGAGGTCGTTGGGCGCGTCGCGCCAGGCCACCGCCTCGGTTTCGGGGCGGAAGGCGCGGTGACGGGACACCCGCGGGTAGCCCACCAGGATGTGCTTGTAGAACTCACGCCAGAGCAGTTCGTTGACCCAGGTGATCGTGCCGATATCGCCGCTTTCGAACTCGCCCTGGTTGCGCTGCAGCGCGGCATGCAGGCACTGGCGCGGCGAAACCACGCCCGCCGCGAGGTACGCCGACAGCTGGCTGGTGCCGGGCTTGGCCGGGAAGTCGCGCTCATCCTTGTAGTAGCTGATCTGCTGCGCGGCGAACGCGTCGAGGCGGCGGCGCGCTTCGTCTTCACCGGCGGGCCAGAGGGCGCGCAGCGTTTCGCTCGGCGTTTCGAAACCGTCGACCTGTTGCGGTACCGGGTCGCTGGTCAGCGCGAGGGCCGCTTGAGCCTTGGGCGTGGCCACCCGGCGCGGCAGGGCGCTGTGCAGGCGGGCGTAGCAGACTTTGCGGAACTGGCTGAACACCTGGAAGTAGGTGCCGGTCTTGGTCAGCACGCTGCCGGGCTGGAAAAACAATTGGTCCAGGTAACGGTGGAAGCTCACGCCGTCGGCTTCCAAAGCCTTGGCCACCGCCGCATCGCGACGGCTTTCGTGGATGCCGTATTCCTCGTTGACGTGGACCGACTCGACCGATAGCTCGCGGCACAGTTGGCCGAGTACGGCGGGCGCGTGGTCCCAGGTCGCGGCGCGGCGGATCAGCAAGGGAATATTCAGCGCGCCGAGGGCCTGGCTCAAGTGCTGCAGGTTGCGCAGCCAGAAGTCGACTTTGCACGGTGCATCATCGTGGGCCAGCCATTGCTGCGGGGTGATCAGGTACACGGCCGCCACCGGGCCGCGCTGGCTCGCGGCGGTCAGGGCGGTGTTGTCATGCAGGCGCAGGTCGGTGCGCAGCCAGATCAAGTGCATTTAAACAAGTCCCTGCTGGATCAGTATCTGGTGAGCCGACAATGGGTCTTCGGCGACGAACAATTCAGGGGTGTCGCCAGCTAATGCCGTCAGCTCGGCCTGGTGGATGCATACCGTTGGTCCGACGATCAACTTTGGGCAAGCGATGCCGCCCAGAAGTTTTGCGAGTGCCGACAAATGGAGCGCCTGGCTGGAATACAGCAGCACCGCGCGCGGTTGCAGGTGTTCCACGGCCAGCGCCAGTTCACCGGTCGGCAGCGGCCAGTCGAAGACTTCCACCGGGCAGTCGGCGCTGCTGGCCAGCCAGGCGCTGAGCCACAGGTGCGGTGCCAGGGGCAGGTCGGAATGATTCACCAGCAGCAGCGGTGCGCCGTGCAACTGGCGATTGTTGTGATAGATCCGCGCGCCGAACTTGCTGCGCAACCAGGACAGGAAGAATACCCGTTCCATCTGCGCGCCGAATTGGCCCTGCCAGCGTTGCTCCAGTTCGCGGAGCAGCGGCAGCAGCAGTTGTTCGCACAGGGTGCGCGGCGGGTAGAGCGCCATGGCCTGGTTGAAGGCATCGTCGACCCGGCGTTCGGCCAGTTCGCTGATGGCCTGCACCAGGGTCTGGCGCAGGGTGTGCCATTCGTTTTCGACGGCGTCGGGAGCGACGTGCGCGGAGTCGATCAGGTTTTTCACCTGGCTGACCGGCACGCCGCGATTGAGCCAGGTGAGGATGGTGTGGATGCGCTGCACATGGTCGCGGCTGAACAGCCGGTGACCCTTGGGCGTGCGCTGCGGCACGATCAGGCCATAGCGGCGTTCCCAGGCGCGCAGGGTCACGGCGTTGACGCCGGTCTGGCGCGCCACTTCACGGATCGGCAGCCAGCCGTCTTCGAGGGCTTGGGCGATATCTTCGCCGGGTTCGTCTTGCAAGGCTGCGGTCATGAGGTTTTTCATGGTTCAGATCGCATTGCGCAGGCTGAGATTTTCCGGGTGTGGCTGCAAGTAAGCCTGCTGCGCGATGTAGCGGTCCGGGTGGAGGCGAAAGTGGTGCTTGAGCAAGGTCAGCGGCACCACCAGCGGCACGATGCCTTGGCGGTATTGGCCGATCACGGTTTGCATTTCCTGTTTGTCGTCGGCGCTGATGGCCTGCTTGAGGTAACCGCTGATGTGTTGCAGCACATTGGTGTGGGTGCCGCGGGTGGCGCACTTTTTCAGGCCGCTCATCAGCGCGCTGAAATAGCCGCTGCCCAATGCGTCGAGGTCCTCGCCCTTGGCCATGCCGCCGAGCAGGTTGCCGAGGCTTTTGTAATGCGCCGGGCTGTGGGCCATCAGCAGGTATTTGTAGCGCGCGTGAAAGGCCAGCAGGCGATGGCGGCTCAGGCCTTCGCCGAGCAATTGTTGCCAGCTGGCGTAGACGAAGACGCGGGTCAGGAAGTTTTCCCGCAGCACCGGGTCATTCAGGCGGCCGTCTTCTTCCACGGGCAGGTTGGGGTGGCGCGCGCAAAAGGCCTGGGCATAGATGCCACGCCCGCCGCCGTCCACCGGTGCGCCGTTTTCACGGTAGACCTTGACCCGTTCCAGGCCGCAGGACGGCGATTTCTGCATGAAGATATAGCCGCACAGGTCGCTGTGCTCGGCGGCCATTTTTTCGCCGTATTCACCCAGCGGCGCGGTGACGTTCAGCTCGCGATGCACGCTGCCGACGGCTTGAGGGGACGCGGCATCGCCCACCAGGCGAATGGTCTCTCGGGGAATGCCCAGGCCGATCGCCACTTCCGGGCACAACGGCACAAAGTCGAAGTACGCAGCGAGCACTTCGCTGCAGAGTTGCGATTGCTTGTGGCCGCCGTTGAAACGGACGTTCTCGCCCAGCAGGCAGGCGCTGATGCCAATCTTCGGCTTGAAGGACGGGGTGCTGGACATGGGCAAACCTCTGCAAGATTCCTGTACAAGCGTAAAAGCATGTACAGCTAAATCTCATCATAGGTTTGATGCTGTACAAGTCAAATGGTTTGTACAAGTATTTGTGCGAGGGCTATTTCCAGCCGATTCGCCAGTCCTCGGCGCTTTGCAGGGTTTGCCAGGGCAGGCGTTCACCGCGCCGGGTCATGACGGCTTGCAGCTCGATGTCGAGCACGTTGCCTTCTTCATCACAAAACAGTTCGGTGACCAGGAAGTGTTTTTCCTTGTTGCGCGGGTGTGCTGCTGTCCACTTCGACAGCAGCAATTTAGCGGGGTTTATGCGGTTCATTACAGGTGCTCGATCAAGCGTCGCGCGGCTTCCTGGCCACTGAGCCAGGCGCCTTCCACGCGGCCCGACAGGCACCAGTCGCCACAGACGTACAAGCCCAGGTCGGCGTCGGCCAGCACGCCGAATTCATGGGCGCTGGACGGTCGTGCGTAGAGCCAGCGGTGCGCCAGGCTGAACGAAGGCGCGGGCATGGCGCTGTGCAGCAGTTCGGCGAAGGCGCCGTGCAGGTGTTCGATCACTGCTTCTTTGGGCAGGTCCAGATGTTCTTTGCTCCAGGCGCTGGTGGCGTGCAGCACCCAGGTGTCGAGGACGGTGTCGCGCCCCGGTTTGCTGCGGTTGCGGGCCAGCCAGTCGAGGGCGCTGTCTTGCACGAAGCAGCCTTCCATCGGGGTTTCCAGCGGCTTGTCGAAGGCCAGCGCGATGGCCCAGGTCGGGTCCATCTTCACGCCGGCGGCGGCACTTGCCAGCTTCGGTGCGGCGGCCAGCAGGGCGGTCGCTTGCGGGGCGGGCGTGGCGATGATGACGTGGCTGAACGGACCATGGTTGCCGCCGTCGGCGTCCAGCAGGTTCCAGTGCCGTTTGCCTTGGAACACTTCGGTGATACGGCAGCTGAACTGCACCGGCAGGTCGTCAAGCAGGGCGCGGGTGATGGCGCTCATGCGCGGCGTGCCGACCCAGCGGATCTGTTCATCGGGGGAGGGCGTGAGTTCGCCGGACTTGAAGTTATACAGCTGCGGCTTCCATTGCTCGGCCCAGCCATTACCTTGCCAGCGCTGCACTTCGTTGACGAAGCGGCGGTCGCGGGCGGTGAAGTACTGCGCGCCCATGTCCAGTGCGCCGGCGTCGCTGCGCTTGCTGGACATGCGGCCACCACTGCCGCGGCTTTTATCGAAGAGTTGTACAACATGCCCGGCGTCTCGTAACGCTCGGGCGGCGGAGAGACCGGCGATGCCGGTGCCGATGATCGCGATGGGGACAGTCATGGGAGGCCTCGTTTTACCGTTGGGTACAGACTACGCCGACACCAATAGCTGTACAATATTGTTTTTTGGTATAAGTTTTGGCGTACCTGATCGTTTGGCGTGACCTATGGTTAAAGCTGAGGCTTAAATCAATGTCACGCCCGATTGCAAATGATCCCTGCTTATAAAATAGACCAGTGATCGGTGGCGAACGTTACATGAGGAAGATCCCATGCATATTTTGCTGACCGGCGGTACCGGCCTGATCGGCCGTCAACTCTGCCAACATTGGCTGGCGCAAGGGCATCGCCTGACGGTGTGGAGCCGTCGCCCTGAACAGGTCGCCCGGTTATGTGGCGATGCGGTGCGCGGTGTCGCCAGCCTGCAAGAGGTTATCGGCCCGGTGGACGCCGTCATTAATCTGGCCGGCGCGCCGATCGCCGATCGCCCCTGGACGCATAAACGCAAGGCGCTGCTGTGGAGCAGCCGCATCAGTCTGACCGAAACCCTGCTGGTGTGGCTGGAAGGCCTGGCGGAGAAACCGGCGGTGTTGATTTCCGGTTCTGCCGTGGGCTGGTACGGCGACGGCGGCGAGCGCGAACTGACCGAAGCCAGCGGCCCGGTGCAGGACGATTTCCCCAGCCAGTTGTGCGTCGCCTGGGAAGAAACCGCCCAGCGCGCCGAAGCCCTGGGCATTCGCGTGGTGCTGGTGCGTACCGGGCTGGTGCTGGCGGCCGAGGGCGGCTTTTTGTCGCGGCTGTTGCTGCCGTTCAAGCTGGCACTGGGCGGGCCGATTGGGAATGGTCGGCAGTGGATGCCGTGGGTGCATATCCACGATCAAATCGCGCTGATAGATTTTCTTCTGCACCAGCACGACGCCCGCGGTCCCTATAATGCCTGCGCGCCGCACCCGGTGCGTAACCGCGAGTTTGCCAAGACGTTGGGCCAGGTGCTGCACCGCCCGGCGTTCATGCCCATGCCGGCCTTCGTGTTGAAGGTGGGGTTGGGCGAGTTGTCCGGTTTGTTGCTGGGCGGCCAGAAAGCTTTGCCCGAACGCCTGTTGGCGGCCGGTTTCACTTTCCAGTTCACTGAGTTGAAGGCGGCCTTGGACGACTTGTCCAGCCGCCTCTAGAGATAGGATGTTGCATGACGGATCACGCGTTGTTACTGGTCAACCTGGGGTCACCGGCGTCTACTTCGGTGGCCGATGTGCGCAGCTACCTCAATCAGTTCCTGATGGACCCTTACGTGATCGACCTGCCGTGGCCGGTGCGGCGCTTGCTGGTGTCGCTGATCCTGATCAAGCGTCCCGAGCAGTCGGCCCATGCGTATGCCTCGATCTGGTGGGAGGAAGGCTCGCCGCTGGTGGTGCTCAGCCAGCGCCTGCAACAGAAAATGACTGCGCAGTGGACCCAGGGTCCGGTGGAGCTGGCGATGCGTTATGGCGAGCCGTCCCTTGAAACGACCCTGACGCGCCTGGCCGCCCAGGGCGTTCAGAAAATCACCCTGGCGCCGTTGTACCCGCAGTTCGCCGACAGCACCGTGACCACGGTGATTGAAGAAGCCCAGCGGGTGGTGCGCGACAAGAAGCTCAAGGTGCAGTTCTCGATCCTGCAACCGTTCTACGATCAGCCGGAGTACCTCGATGCGTTGGCGGCGAGCGTGCGGCCTTACGTAGCGCAGGAGTACGACCACCTGCTCCTGAGTTTCCACGGCCTGCCCGAGCGCCATCTGACCAAGCTCGACCCCTCCGGCGCGCATTGCTTCAAGGATGCCGATTGCTGCCGCAACGCTTCGCCGCAGACGCTTGCCACGTGTTACCGCGCGCAGTGCTTCAGCGTCGCCCGCAATTTTGCCGAGCGCATGGGGCTGCCGGACGGCAAATGGTCGGTGGCATTCCAGTCGCGCCTGGGCCGGGCGAAGTGGATCGAACCCTACACCGAGGCACGCCTGGAAGCGTTGGCCCAGCAAGGCGTGAAAAAGCTGCTGGTGATGTGCCCGGCGTTCGTGGCCGACTGCATCGAGACGCTGGAAGAGATCGGCGACCGTGGCCGGGAGCAATTCCGCGCAGCGGGCGGCGAGGAGTTGGTGCTGGTGCCGTGCTTGAATGACAGCGAGCAGTGGGCGGTGGCGCTTAACACCCTGTGCGAGCGGGCCCCCGTGGCACTGTAATGTGGGAAGGGGCGTGCTCCCGATAGCGGTTTGCCAGTCACTGGGTGAGGTGACTGTTGTAGCGCTATCGGGGGCAAGCCTCCTCCCACAGGTTTGACCGCGTTACAGGTTGAGGGTCAGGCTGACCGTGAAGTTGCGCGGTTCACCGGGGCTGACCCAATAGTTGCTGTAGGCGCGTTCGTAGTACTTTTCATCAAACAGGTTGTTAAGGTTCAGGCCCACGGTGACGTTGTCGGTGGCTTTGTAATGCGCCAGCAGGTCCACGGTGTGATAAGCGGGCAGTTCGAAACTGCCGCCGGCTTCACCGGAGCGATCACCGACATAGGTGAACGCCGCGCCCACGTCTGAACCGCGCAACGTGCCGTCCTGGAATTCATACACGCCCAACAGGCTGCCGCTGCGCTTGGCCACGCCGAGAATGCGGCTGCCGGTGGGGATGGCTTTATCGCCCTTGGTCACTTCGGCATCGATGTAGGCGAACGCGCCGATCACGCGCACCGCCTCGCTCAGTTGCCCGCTCAGTTGCAGGTCAAACCCTTGGCTGCGTGCCTTGCCCATGGCGCGTTGGGTGTCGGTGGCCGGGTCCACGGTCAGCACGTTTTCCTTCTCGATGTGGAACGCGGCGAGGGTGGCGCTGAGGCGCTCGTCGAACAGCTCGCTCTTGATCCCCACTTCATACCCCACGCCCTCTTCAGGCTTGAAGGATTGGCCGCCAGCGTCCAGGCCGTTGTTCGGCTTGAATGAGGTCGAGGCGTTGGCGAACACCCCGACTTCAGGCGTGAGCTGGTAGAGCAGGCCGGCGCGCTGGGTCAGGGCGTCGTGGGTCTGGCGGCTCTTGGCGTGATGACGGGTGAAGTCGTCGGTGTGTTGCTCGAAGTGCTCGAAGCGCGCGCCGAGCATGCCGCGCAGGCGTTCGGTGAAGACGATCTGGTCTTGCAGGTTCAGTGCCTGGCTTTTTACCTGTTCGGAGAAGTCAGTGCCGGAGCGCTCGCCATTGGGTTTGGGCTGGCCGTAGACCGGGTTGTAGATGTCGATCGCGTAGGGGCTGCCGGCGATGGCGGTCACGCGTTCCTTCTTGCGGTAGTCCTCGTACTCGGTGCCGATCAGCAACTCGTGTTGCCAACGACCGATGTCGAACAGACCGCGCAGTTCCAGTTGGGTGATGCTGTCGTGCCAACCCATGGAGCGTTCGCGGTAGCGGCGGTTGACGGTGTGGCCGTCGCTGTTCAGCGCGCGGTTTTCCGAAGCGTCGCCCCACAGGCTGCCTTGTTTGTAATGGCTGGCCAGGCGCAGGGCCCACGTGTCGTTGAGGTGATGTTCGAGGGTGGCTTGGAGGCGGTTGTTGTGGTTGTTGATGTCGCCGTCGTTGGGCTCGCCGAGGAAGGTGGAGCGCGACATGCCGCGCGGCGCGACGATGCCGCGGTCAAAGGTGGAGCGGTGGCGCACGAATTCGCTTTCCACCAGCAGGTGCGTGTCGGGGGCCAGTTGCCAACTGAAGGACGGCGCGACGAACACCCGCTTGGCGTCTACATGATCGCGGAAACTATGGTTGTCTTCCACCGCCAGGTTGACCCGTGTCAGCAGTTGCCCTTCGCTGTCGAGCGGGGTGTTCACGTCCAGCGCGGTGCGATAGCGGTCCCAACTGCCGGCGCTGGTTTGCAGGGTGGTGAACGCGTCGGGCTGGGGTTTCTTGGTGACGATATTCACCGTGCCGCCGGGATCGCCGCGCCCGTACAGGCTGGCGGCGGGGCCTTTGAGCACTTCGATGCGTTCGAGATTGGCGGCGTCCGGCGTGCTCGGGTAACCGCGGTTGGCGCTGAAGCCGTCCTGGTAGAACTCCGACGTGGTGAAGCCGCGCACGCTGTATTCGTAGAGGGTGAGGCCGCCGAAGTTGTTCTGCTTGGAGACGCCGCCGGCAAATTCCAGGGCGCGTTCCACGTCGGTGCTGCCCAGGTCCTTGAGCACGTTGGCGGGAATCACGCTGATGGATTGCGGGATGTCGCGCAGCGCGGTGTCGGTCTTGGTTGCGCTGGCGGAGCGGGTGGCGCGATAGCCGTTGACCGGGCCGGTGGCGGATTCGTAGGCGTCGGTGGTGACGCTGATGGCGTCCAGTTCAATGCGGGTGTCTTCGGCGCAGGCGGGGTCCAGCAGCAAACCCAAGGCCAGGCCGGCCAAAGGGGGAAACGTGCGAGGCGACATGATAGAGCGTTCCAATAGCGATATTGAAACAATATAACATGTCATTATGTCAGCGGTTCGGTTCTGAAATATGTGCTTACAGGTGCCCGCGAACGGGCACCCGGAGGGCGCGGGTTATTCCTCTTCCGTCACCGGCGCGGGCGGTGGGCGCAGGCCGATTTCCGCCGTCAGGTTGAGCTCTTTACCGTTGCGCATCACCTGGATCGTGACCTTGTCGGTCGGCTTGATCCGCGCCACTTGGTTCATCGACTTGCGGCCATCACCGGCCGGTTCGCCGTCGATGCTGAGGATCACATCGCCCAGTTGCAGGCCGGCCTTTTGCGCCGGGCCGTCGCGGAAGATCCCGGCGACCACGATGCCCGGGCGCCCGGTCAGGCCAAACGACTCGGCCAGTTCCTTGCTCAGCGGCTGCACTTCGATCCCCAGCCAGCCACGGATCACCTGGCCGTGCTCGATGATCGACTTCATCACTTCCATCGCCAGCTTGACCGGGATCGCGAAACCGATGCCCTGGGAGCCGCCGGACTTGGAGAAAATCGCCGTGTTGATGCCGGTCAGGTTGCCGTTGGCATCCACCAGCGCGCCGCCGGAGTTGCCCGGGTTGATCGCGGCGTCGGTCTGGATGAAGTCTTCGTAGCTGTTGAGGCCCAACTGGTTACGCCCGGTGGCGCTGATGATGCCCATGGTGACCGTCTGGCCGACGCCGAACGGGTTGCCGATGGCCAGCGCGACATCGCCGACCCGCAGCCCTTCGGAGCGGCCGATGGTGATCGCGGGCAGGTTTTTCAGGTCGATCTTCAATACCGCGAGGTCGGTTTCCGGGTCGCTGCCGACCACGCGGGCCAGGGTTTCGCGGCCGTCGCGCAGGGCTACCACAATCTGGTCGGCACCGGTGGTCACGTGGTTGTTGGTGAGGATGTAGCCTTCCGGGCTCATGATCACCCCGGACCCCAGGCTGGATTCCATGCGTCGCTGCTTGGGGCTGTTGTCGCCGAAATAGCGGCGGAACTGCGGGTCTTCGAACAGGGGGTGCGCCGGCTTGTTGACGACCTTGGTGGTGTACAGGTTGACCACCGCAGGGGCGGCGATGACCACGGCGTCGGCGTAGGTCACCGGGCCTTGCACCATCGTATTGGTTTGCGGGGCCTGTTGCAGGTTCACATCAAGGCTCGGTAAGCCCACCCACTGGGGGTAACGCTGAATAATCATCATCGCGATCAGCACGCCAGCCAGCAATGGCCATCCAAAAAAACGCAGTGCCTTGAGCATCAAGTAAGTCCTGACAGGTTGCAGGGGGCGGGGGAGCGCCCATAATGTCGCGCATTATACGAGGCTGCGAGCGCCTCGGAACGGGATATTTAGGAGTCTTTTATGGCCGTTGCTTTGAGCACCCTCGTCGAGGAAGCGGACCGCTACCTTGGCAGCGCAAAAATTGCCGATTACTGCCCCAACGGCCTGCAGGTCGAGGGGCGCCCGCAGGTGATGCGTATCGTCAGCGGCGTCACCGCCAGCCAGGCATTGCTCGACGCCGCCGTCGAAGCCCAGGCCGACCTGGTGCTGGTCCACCACGGTTATTTCTGGAAGGGCGAGAACCCGTGCATCACCGGCATGAAGCAGCGCCGCCTGAAGACCCTGCTCAAGCACGACATCAGCCTGCTGGCCTACCACCTGCCGCTGGACCTGCACGCCGAGGTCGGCAACAACGTACAGCTTGCTCGGCAGTTGGACATCACCGTCGAAGGCCCGCTGGACCCGGCCGACCTCAAGATCGTCGGGCTGGTCGGCTCCCTCGCCGAGCCGCTGTCGCCGCGTGACTTCGCCCACCGCGTGCAGAGCGTGTTGGGGCGCGAGCCGCTGCTGATCGAAGGCAGCGAGATGATCCGCCGCGTCGGCTGGTGTACCGGCGGTGGCCAGGGTTACATCGACCAGGCGATTGCGGCCGGCGTCGACCTGTACCTGAGCGGCGAAGCCTCCGAACAGACCTTCCACAGCGCCCGCGAAAACGACATCAGCTTTATCGCCGCCGGCCATCACGCCACTGAGCGTTACGGTGTGCAGGCGTTGGGCGATTACCTGGCGCGGCGTTTCGCCCTGGAGCATTTGTTCATCGATTGTCCCAACCCGATCTAACGCACACCACCCTCCCACATTTGGTAGGGTTCGGCCGCCCATCGCCGCCAAACCTCGGGGCATATCCATATACCGTTTCGATCTAGTCGGCGCCCTGAATAGAAGCAGGTGCTGTGCTAGCATGCCTCGCTCGAACACGGCCCGCTGGCCGTCCATAAGATCGTTTTTCCGTGAGTAGCCATGGTCGACAAACTGACGCATCTGAAACAGCTGGAGGCGGAAAGCATCCACATCATCCGCGAGGTCGCCGCCGAGTTCGACAACCCGGTGATGCTCTACTCGATCGGTAAAGACTCCGCCGTGATGCTGCACCTGGCACGCAAGGCCTTCTTCCCGGGCAAGCTGCCGTTCCCGGTGATGCACGTCGACACCCAGTGGAAATTCCAGGAGATGTACACGTTCCGCGACCGCATGGTTGAAGAACTGGGCCTGGACCTGATCACCCACGTCAACCCGGACGGTGTGGCGCAGGGCATCAACCCGTTCACCCACGGCAGCGCCAAGCACACCGACATCATGAAGACCGAAGGCCTCAAGCAGGCCCTGGACAAGTATGGTTTCGACGCGGCCTTCGGCGGTGCCCGTCGCGATGAAGAGAAATCCCGTGCCAAAGAGCGCGTGTACTCGTTCCGCGACAGCAAGCACCGCTGGGACCCGAAAAACCAGCGCCCGGAGCTGTGGAACGTCTATAACGGCAACGTCAACAAGGGCGAGTCGATTCGTGTGTTCCCGCTGTCCAACTGGACCGAACTGGACATCTGGCAGTACATCTACCTGGAAGGCATCCCGATCGTGCCGCTGTACTTCGCCGCCGAGCGCGATGTGATCGAGAAGAACGGCACGTTGATCATGATCGACGACGACCGCATCCTCGAGCACCTGTCCGACGAAGACAAAGCCCGCATCGTCAAAAAGAAAGTCCGTTTCCGTACCCTTGGCTGCTACCCGTTGACGGGCGCGGTGGAGTCCGAAGCGGAGACGCTGACGGACATCATTCAGGAAATGCTCCTGACGCGAACTTCCGAGCGCCAGGGCCGGGTCATCGACCACGATGGTGCCGGCTCGATGGAAGATAAAAAACGTCAAGGCTATTTCTAAGGGGTTGTCATGTCGCATCAATCTGATTTGATCAGCGAGGACATCCTCGCCTACCTGGGCCAGCACGAGCGCAAGGAAATGTTGCGCTTCCTGACCTGCGGCAACGTCGACGACGGCAAGAGCACCCTGATCGGGCGCCTGCTGCACGACTCCAAGATGATCTACGAAGATCACCTGGAAGCCATCACCCGCGATTCGAAGAAGGTCGGCACCACCGGTGACGACATCGACCTGGCTCTGCTGGTCGACGGCCTGCAGGCCGAGCGCGAGCAAGGCATCACCATCGATGTCGCCTACCGCTACTTCTCCACCGCCAAGCGTAAATTCATCATCGCCGACACCCCCGGCCATGAGCAGTACACCCGCAACATGGCCACCGGTGCGTCCACCTGTGACCTGGCGATCATCCTGGTCGACGCGCGCTACGGCGTGCAGACCCAGACCCGTCGCCACAGCTTCATAGCCTCGTTGCTGGGCATCAAGCACATCGTGGTCGCCATCAACAAGATGGACCTCAACGGTTTCGACGAAGGCGTATTCGAGCAGATCAAGGCCGACTACCTGAAGTTCGCCGACGGTATCGCCTTCAAGCCGAGCACCATGGCGTTCGTGCCGATGTCGGCGCTCAAGGGCGACAACGTGGTGAACAAGAGCGAGCGTTCGCCGTGGTACACCGGCCAGTCGCTGATGGAGATCCTCGAGACCGTCGAGATCGCCAACGACCGCAACTACACCGACCTGCGTTTCCCGGTGCAGTACGTCAACCGTCCGAACCTGAACTTCCGCGGTTTCGCCGGCACCCTGGCCAGCGGCATCGTCCACAAGGGCGACGAAGTCGTGGTGCTGCCGTCGGGCAAGAGCAGCCGCGTCAAATCCATCGTCACCTTCGACGGTGAACTGGAACACGCCGGTCCCGGCCAGGCCGTGACCCTGACCATGGAAGACGAGATCGACATCTCCCGTGGCGACCTGCTGGTGCATGCCGACAACGTGCCGCAAGTGACCGACGCCTTCGACGCCATGCTGGTGTGGATGGCCGAAGAGCCGATGCTGCCGGGCAAGAAATACGACATCAAGCGCGCCACCAGCTATGTGCCGGGTTCCATCACCAGCATCGTGCATCGCGTGGACGTGAACACCCTGGCCGAAGGCCCGGCGAGTTCGCTGCAGTTGAACGAAATCGGCCGGGTCAAGGTCAGCCTCGACGCCGCCATCGCCCTGGACGGTTACGCGAGCAACCGCACCACCGGCGCGTTCATCGTCATCGACCGCTTGACCAATGGCACCGTGGCCGCGGGCATGATCATCGCGCCGCCGGTCAGCCACGGCAGCGCCGCGCAGCACGGCAAGTTGGCCCATGTGGCCACCGAAGAGCGCGCCCAGCGCTTCGGCCAGCAGCCGGCCACCGTGTTGTTCAGCGGCTTGTCGGGCGCCGGCAAAAGCACCCTGGCCTATGCGGTTGAACGCAAGTTGTTCGACATGGGCCGCGCGGTGTTTGTACTGGATGGCCAGAACCTGCGCCACGACCTGAACAAAGGCTTGCCGCAGGATCGCGTCGGGCGTACCGAGAACTGGCGTCGTGCGGCTCACGTCGCACGCCAGTTCAACGAAGCCGGCCTGCTGACCCTGGCCGCGTTCGTTGCGCCGGATGCCGAAGGGCGTGAACAGGCCAAGGCACTGATCGGTGCCGACCGCTTGTTGACGGTCTACGTGCAGGCTTCGCCGCTGGTGTGCGCCGAGCGCGATCCACAAGGCTTGTACGCGGCCGGTGGGGATAACATCCCTGGCGAGTCCTTCCCCTACGACGTGCCGTTGAATGCCGATCTGGTGATCGACACCCAGGCCCTGTCGCTGGAAGACAGCGTCAAGCAAGTGCTGGAGCTGTTGCGTCAGCGCGGCGCGATCTAAACCTCGCTGCTACAAAAAGCCCGCCACCGAGTGATCGGTGGCGGGCTTTTTCACATCCTCAAGATCGGGCTCGGTCAAATGTGGGAGGGGGCTTGCCCCCGATTGCAGAGTGTCAGTCAGAGCATCGGGTGACTGAACCACCGCTATCGGGGGCAAGCCCCCTCCCACCTTTTGATCAGTGGCGGCCTGGGTAGTCGGTGTGCAACTGTTTCAGCAGCGCATCCTTGTCTTCCCACAACCGGTTGATCCAGGCCTGGAACGCCAGCCGATACTCGCTATCCTGCTCATAATTCTTGCCAATGAACTCGGCCGGAATCTGCACCTCTTCGAACTGCACCACCACGTCCTGCACATTCCCACACAACAAGTCCCAGTAGCCTGGGCGCCCGGCGGGGTAGTGGATGGTCACATTGACCAATGACTTGAGCTGCTCACCCATGGCATCCAGCACAAACGCGATACCGCCAGCCTTGGGCTTGAGCAGGTAGCGAAACGGCGACTTCTGCTGCGCATGCTTGCCGACGGTAAACCGCGTGCCTTCGGCAAAGTTGAAAATGCCCACAGGGTTGGCGCGAAACTTCGCGCAGGTCTTGCGGGTGGTTTCCAGGTCCTTGCCTTTCTTCTCCGGGTGTTTTTCCAGGTAGGCCTTGGAGTAGCGCTTCATGAACGGAAAGCCCAACGCCCACCAGGCCAGGCCAATCACCGGCACCCAGATCAGTTCCTGCTTGAGAAAGAACTTCAGCGGGCGAATGCGGCGATTGAGCACGTATTGCAGGACCATGATGTCGACCCAGCTCTGGTGGTTGCTGGTCACCAGATAAGAGTGCTGGTAGTCCAGCCCTTCCAGGCCTTTGAGGTGCCAGCGGGTGCGCCGCACCAGGTTCATCCACGCCTTGTTGTTGCTGATCCAGGCTTCATGGGTGTGGTTCATCAGCCATTCGCTGAAACGTTTGGCGAACGGCAGTGCCTTGAACAGCGCGACGATGAACAGGAACGAACACAGCAGGATCGTGTTCAGCGCCAGCAGCAACGACGCGATTACCCCGCGCACGGCGGCAGGTAGAAAATCCAGCATTTAGATATCCATAGGTCGGTTGGCGGCTTGAATCGCGGTCAGGGCGATGGTGTACACAATGTCGTCGACCTGGGCGCCGCGCGGCAGGTCGTTCACCGGTTTGCGCAGGCCCTGGAGCATCGGCCCGAGGCTGACGCAATCGGCGCTGCGTTGTACCGCCTTGTGGGTGGTGTTGCCGGTGTTCAGGTCGGGGAACACGAAGACCGTGGCCTTGCCCGCCACCAGGCTGTTGGGCGCCAGTTGCCGGGCGACGGTTTCGTTGGCGGCGGCATCGTATTGCAACGGGCCGTCGATCAGCAGCGAACTTTGCTGTTCATGGGCGAGCAGGGTGGCTTCGCGGACCTTTTCCACCTCTTCGCCGCTGGCCGACTCACCGCTGGAATAGCTGATCATCGCCACCCGCGGGGTGATACCGAACGCGGCCGCCGAGTCGGCGCTCTGCAGGGCGATTTCCGCCAGTTCGGCGGCGCTCGGGTGCGGGTTCATCACACAGTCGCCGTACACCAGCACCTGTTCGGGGAACAGCATGAAGAACACCGACGACACCAGGGTGCAGCCCGGCGCGGTCTTGATCAGTTGCAGGGCCGGGCGGATGGTGTTCGCGGTGGAGTGGATAACGCCGGAGACCAGGCCGTCGACTTCATCCAGTGCGAGCATCATGGTCGCGATCACCACGGTGTCTTCGAGCTGCTGTTCGGCCATCGGCGCGTTGAGGCTTTTGCTTTTGCGCAACGCGACCATCGGTTCGACATAACGCTCGCGGATCAGGTCCGGGTCGAGAATCTCCAGGCCTTCGGGCAATTCGATGCCCTGGGCGCGGGCGACCGCTTCGACGTCCGCCGGCTTGGCCAGCAACACGCAGCGGGCAATGCCACGGGCCTGGCAGATCGCGGCGGCTTGCACGGTCAACGGCTCGCTGCCTTCGGGCAGGACGATGCGCTTGTTGGCGGCCTGGGCGCGTTGGATCAACTGGTAGCGGAACACTGCCGGCGACAGGCGCATCTCCCGTGGCGTGCCGCAGCGTTGGTGCAGCCAGCGCGCATCGAGGTGGCTGGCGACGAAATCGGTGATGATCTCGGCGCGCTCACGGTCATCGATGGGGATTTCCTTGTTCAGGTTGTTGAGCAGGTTCGCGGTCTCATAGGAACCGGTACTCACCGACAGCACCGGCAGCCCGGCCTGGAACGCGCCTCGGCAGAGGTCCATGATGCGCGGGTCGGGCAGGGTGTCGCTGGTCAGCAGCAGGCCGGCCAGGGGCACGCCGTTGATCGCCGCCAGGCTGACGGCGAGGATGATGTCGTCGCGGTCACCCGGTGTCACCACCAGCACGCCCGGCTTGAGCAGTTCCACGGTGTTGCGCATGGTGCGGGCGCAGATGATGATCTTGGTCATGCGCCGGGTTTCGTAATCCCCGGCGTTGAGGATCTGCGCGCTCATCAGGTCGGCGACGTCACGGGTGCGCGGCGCGTTGAGTTCGGGCTGGAAAGGAATGCAGCCGAGCAGGCGGAAATCCCCGCTGCGCAGCAACGGCGAATGCTCCTTGAGGCGCGCCGAGAAGGCCTCCATGCTTTCATCGGTGCGTACCTTGTTGAGGATCACGCCGAGCACTTTCGGGTCCTTCGGGCCGCCGAACAGTTGGGCCTGCAGCTCCACGCGGCCGGAGAGCTCGGTGAGCACTTCGTTTTCCGGCGCCGAGACCAGGATCACTTCCGCATCCAGGCTCTTGGCCAGGTGCAGGTTGACCCGCGCCGCATAGCTGGCGCTGCGGGTCGGCACCATGCCTTCGACGATCAGCACGTCCTTGCCCACGGCGGCCTGCTGATACAGGGTGATGATTTCTTCGAGCAACTCGTCGAGCTGGCCGTCGCCGAGCATCCGCTCGACATGGGCCAGGCCCAGGGGCTGCGGCGGTTTGAGGCCGTGGGTGCGCGCCACCAGTTCGGTGGAGCGTTCGGGGCCGGTGTCGCCGGGGTGCGGCTGGGCAATCGGTTTGAAGAAGCCGACTTTCAACCCGGCACGTTCAAGGGTGCGGACCAGCCCAAGGCTGATAGAGGTCAGACCCACACCAAAATCGGTGGGCGCGATAAAAAAAGTCTGCATGCGAATTCTCTGGAGGTGCATGGCTTCGGTGGCGCTCTATGGTTGAGTGCCTACCGGGAATCAGGCGCCAAGGTTATCGTTATTCGCGCTCCTGCGCACACCAGCCGCAGGCAAAGGGCTGGCCTATTTTTTCCAGGCGGCGTGCGGGGTCGAGCACCCAGGCGCGCGATTGCCAGGGCGGCTGGTGGCGCAGGTGCTGGGTGTGGCCGCAGGACAGCTCGGCAACCCAGTGCCGGTCGTCGTCCTGGTGGAATCCGATGATGACGACGGCCGTTGATTGGTCCCGTCCGTCCGGGTTCTGTTCGCTTTCGGGCAAATCCTTGTTTAGACTTGTCCGTTCTTCATTCTTATGCAAAAGGTCTCGCCCCATGACGATCGCCGCTAACAAGGCTGTCTCCATCGACTATACCCTGACCAACGACGCTGGTGAGGTCATCGACAGCTCAGCCGGCGGCGCGCCGCTGGTCTACCTGCAAGGCGCAGGCAACATTATCCCGGGCCTGGAAAACGCCCTGGTCGGCAAGAGCGTCGGTGATGAACTGACCGTTGTCGTAGAGCCTGAAAATGCTTACGGCGAATACTCCGCCGAACTGGTCAGCACCCTGAGCCGCAGCATGTTCGAAGGTGTCGACGAACTGGAAGTGGGCATGCAGTTCCACGCTTCCGCGCCGGACGGCCAAATGCAGATCGTCACCATCCGTGATCTGGACGGCGACGACGTCACTGTCGACGGTAACCACCCTCTGGCAGGCCAGCGCCTGAACTTCCAAGTGAAGATCGTTGCCATCCGCGACGCTTCCCAGGAAGAAGTCGCTCACGGCCACGTCCACGGTGAAGGCGGTCATCACCATTGATCGATGTTTTGATCAGGTGGTAGCAAAAACGCCCCGACTGGTTCGGGGCGTTTTTTTGTGCGTGCAATAAAGATGTATGGCGCCCAAACAAAAATGCCCCGGACCTTTCGGTACGGGGCATTTCTTAACTGTTACGCAGGTAAACCTGCGTGGCAGTTTATCGCTTAGGCTGCAGCAGCAAGGTTCAGAGCCTTGATGTGGCCGTTCAGGCGACCTTTATGGCGAGCAGCTTTGTTCTTGTGGATGATGCCTTTATCGGCCATACGGTCGATAACTGGCACAGCCAGAACGTAAGCAGCTTGAGCTTTTTCAGCGTCTTTTGCGTCAATGGCCTTAACTACATTCTTGATGTAGGTACGAACCATGGAACGCAGGCTGGCGTTGTGGCTGCGACGCTTCTCAGCCTGTTTTGCACGTTTTTTGGCGGAAGGTGTGTTGGCCACCGTCGAGCTCCTCGAAAGACTTTTTAGGAAATAGCAAACAAAATAGGCCGCGAATCATGCCGATGAGTTGATGGGTTGTCAAGGGCGGTTGATGCGAACTGCTGAGTGGTCGATCTGAAGAGGCGGGTGATTTATTTCCGGCGCTTGACCTGTAAACTCGCGAGCTTTGGCGCTGTGCTGTTGCAGGCGCGCAGTATCGCATAAGTAGGCGCGTAGTTCGCCTGCTCTTTATCTATAGGCGCAAACTCTTTCAATGAATCTGCTCAAATCGTTGGCTGCCGTCAGCTCAATCACGATGATTTCCCGGGTATTGGGGTTTGTGCGTGACACCTTGTTGGCACGCATTTTCGGCGCCAGCATGGCCACGGATGCGTTCTTCATTGCCTTTAAACTGCCCAACCTGTTGCGGCGGATCTTCGCCGAGGGCGCGTTTTCCCAGGCGTTCGTGCCGATTCTGGCGGAATACAAGACGCAGCAGGGCGAGGAGGCGACCCGCACATTCATTGCCTATGTCTCGGGCTTGCTGACCCTGGTGCTGATGCTGGTGACTGTGATCGGCATGCTCGCCGCGCCGTGGGTGATCTGGGCCACGGCGCCCGGTTTTGCCAATACGCCGGAAAAATTCGCGCTGACCACTGATCTGCTGCGGGTGACTTTCCCCTACATATTGCTGATTTCCCTGTCATCCCTGGCTGGCGCCATCCTCAATACCTGGAACCGTTTCTCGGTGCCGGCGTTCGTGCCGACCCTGCTTAACGTCAGCATGATTATTTTCGCGCTGTTCCTCACGCCTTACTTCGATCCACCGGTCATGGCCCTGGGCTGGGCCGTCCTGGCCGGCGGCCTGGCGCAATTGCTCTACCAACTGCCGCACCTGAAAAAGATCGGCATGCTCGTGTTGCCGCGCCTGAACCTCAAGGACACCGGCGTCTGGCGCGTGATGCGCAATATGCTGCCAGCGATCCTCGGGGTGTCGGTCAGCCAGATTTCGCTGATCATCAACACCGCGTTCGCCTCATTGCTGGTGTCCGGTTCGGTGTCGTGGATGTACTACGCCGATCGCTTGATGGAGCTGCCGTCCGGCGTCCTCGGCGTGGCCCTGGGCACGATTCTGCTGCCGACGCTGGCGCGTACTTACGCGAGCAAGGACCGCCATGAATACTCGCGCATTCTCGATTGGGGCCTGCGCCTGTGCTTCGTGCTGGTGTTGCCGTGCTCGCTGGCCCTGGGAATCCTCGCCGAGCCACTGACGGTGTCGTTGTTCCAGTACGGGCAATTCGGCGCGCACGATGCCTTGATGACTCAGCACGCGCTGATCGCTTACTCGGTCGGTCTGCTTGGGATTATCGTGATCAAAGTGCTGGCGCCGGGGTTCTACGCCCAGCAAAACATCCGCACGCCGGTGAAGATCGCGATCTTCACGCTGATCGTCACGCAACTGCTCAACCTGGTGTTCATCGGTCCGCTGGCGCATGCCGGCCTGGCCCTGGCCATCAGCGCCGGTGCCTGTATCAATGCCGGCCTGCTGTTTTACCAACTGCGCAAACAGCAGATGTTCCAGCCGCAGCCTGGCTGGGGCATGTTTGCCCTCAAGCTGCTGGTGGCGGTGGCGATGATGTCGGCGGTATTGCTGGGTCTGATGCACTTCATGCCGGCCTGGGATCAAGGCCATATGCTCGAGCGTTTCTTGCGCCTGGGCGTGCTGGTGGTGGCGGGCGTGGTGGTGTACTTCGGGATGTTGCTGCTGCAAGGTTTCCGCCTGCGGGATTTCAATCGCAAGGCGCTGGGTTAGCGAGTTTGCCGCGATAAAACCGGTGTTTTATCGATTCCATCCATTTTGCCCTGCGCTGTTGCCTGTGATCCGGGGCCGGGTGTGGTTATAATCGACCACTTTATGAGCAAGAAGCGCGTTATGCAGCTGGTTCGAGGTCTCCACAACCTGCGCCCCCAGCATCGGGGCTGCGTCGCCACTATTGGCAACTTTGACGGTGTACACCGTGGCCACCAGGCTATCCTGGCCCGGCTGCGCGAGCGTGCGGTCGAGTTGGGCGTGCCCAGCTGCGTGGTGATTTTTGAGCCACAGCCGCGGGAATTCTTTACCCCGGAAACGGCGCCAGCGCGCCTGGCCCGCTTGCGCGACAAGCTGCAACTGTTGGCCGAGGAGGGCGTGGACCGTGTGCTGTGCCTGGCCTTCAACCAGCGTTTGCGCAGCCTCAGCGCCGCCGAGTTCGTCGACCGTATCCTGGTGGATGGCTTGGGCGTACAGCACCTGGAGGTCGGCGACGACTTCCGTTTCGGCTGTGATCGGGTCGGCGATTTCGATTTTCTGCAGCACGCCGGCGTAACCCAGGGTTTTACCGTCGAAGCCGCGCAAACCGTCGAACTGGACGGCCTGCGCGTGAGCAGTACCCAGGTGCGTAATGCCCTGGCCGCTGCCGACTTCGCCTTGGCCGAGCGTTTGCTCGGTCGCCCGTTCCGCATTGCCGGGCGGGTATTGCACGGCCAGAAGCTGGCGCGCCAACTGGGCACGCCAACCGCCAACGTGCAGCTCAAGCGCCGTCGTGTGCCGCTGACCGGGGTTTACCTGGTGAGCGTCGACATCGACGGCCAATCGTGGCCGGGAGTCGCCAATATAGGCGTCAGGCCCACGGTTGCAGGTGATGGCAAGGCCCACCTGGAGGTTCACCTTTTGGATTTTGCCGGTGATCTGTATGACCGGCGTTTGACGGTGGTTTTCCACCAAAAGCTGCGTGAAGAGCAGCGTTTCGCCTCCCTCGAGGCGTTGAAAACGGCGATCAATGCGGATGTCGCCGCCGCCCGTGCCCTAGCCGCACCTAGCGCCCATCGCTAACCGAAGAGCCTTAAATGACCGACTATAAAGCCACGCTAAACCTTCCGGACACCGCCTTCCCAATGAAGGCCGGCCTGCCACAGCGCGAACCGCAGATCCTGCAGCGCTGGGACAGTATTGGCCTGTACGGAAAGTTGCGCGAAATTGGCAAGGATCGTCCGAAATTCGTCCTGCACGACGGCCCTCCTTATGCCAACGGCACGATTCACATCGGTCATGCGCTGAACAAGATTCTCAAGGACATGATCGTCCGCTCGAAGACCCTTTCGGGCTTCGACGCGCCGTATGTCCCGGGTTGGGATTGCCACGGCCTGCCGATCGAACACAAAGTCGAAGTGACCCACGGCAAGAACCTGGGCGCCGATAAAACCCGCGAACTGTGCCGTGCCTACGCCACCGAGCAGATCGAAGGGCAGAAGTCCGAGTTCATCCGCCTGGGTGTCCTGGGCGACTGGGCCAACCCGTACAAAACCATGGACTTCAAGAACGAGGCCGGTGAAATCCGCGCCTTGGCCGAAATCGTCAAGGGCGGTTTCGTGTTCAAGGGCCTCAAGCCCGTGAACTGGTGCTTCGACTGCGGTTCGGCCCTGGCTGAAGCGGAAGTCGAGTACGAAGACAAGAAGTCCTCGACCATCGACGTGGCCTTCCCGATCGCCGACGACGCCAAGCTGGCCGCGGCCTTTGGCCTGGCAAGCCTGGCCAAGCCAGCCGCCATCGTGATCTGGACCACCACCCCGTGGACCATCCCCGCCAACCAGGCGCTGAACGTCCACCCGGAATTCACCTACGCCCTGGTGGATGTCGGTGATCGCCTGCTGGTGCTGGCCGAAGAGATGGTCGAAGCCTGCCTGGCGCGTTACGCGCTGGAAGGTTCGGTGATCGCCACCACCACCGGTTCCGCGCTGGAACTGATCAACTTCCGTCACCCGTTCTACGACCGCCTGTCGCCGGTGTACCTGGCTGACTACGTTGAACTGGGCGCCGGCACCGGCATCGTTCACTCCGCGCCTGCTTACGGCGTAGACGACTTCGTGACCTGCAAGGCCTACGGCATGGTCAACGACGACATCTTGAACCCGGTGCAGAGCAACGGTGTTTATGCGCCGTCCCTGGAATTCTTCGGTGGCCAGTTCATCTTCAAGGCCAACCAGCCGATCATCGACAAGCTGTCGGAAGTCGGCGCGCTGCTGCACACCGAGACCATCAAGCACAGCTACATGCA
Source organism: Pseudomonas sp. PSPC2-3 (assembly GCF_049898265.1). Taxonomy (NCBI): domain Bacteria; kingdom Pseudomonadati; phylum Pseudomonadota; class Gammaproteobacteria; order Pseudomonadales; family Pseudomonadaceae; genus Pseudomonas; species Pseudomonas sp. PSPC2-3. The sequence goes on from NZ_JAFCXJ010000003.1 coordinate 140,433, forward strand.
CTGCTGGCGCCACAAGACCCCGCTGATCTACCGCGCCACTGCGCAGTGGTTCATCGGCATGGATAAAGAACCGGCCAGCGGCGACACCCTGCGCAACCGTGCGATCAAAGCCATCGAAGACACCAAGTTCGTCCCGGCCTGGGGCCAGGCGCGCCTGCACTCGATGATCGCCAACCGTCCGGACTGGTGCATCTCCCGCCAGCGCAACTGGGGCGTGCCGATCCCGTTCTTCCTCAACAAGGAAAGCGGCGAGCTGCACCCGCGTACCGTCGAACTGATGGAAGTCGTGGCCCAGCGCGTTGAGCAGGAAGGCATCGAAGCCTGGTTCAAGCTGGACGCCGCCGAGCTGTTGGGCGACGAAGCGCCGCTGTACGACAAGATCAGCGACACCCTCGACGTGTGGTTCGACTCCGGCACCACCCATTGGCACGTGCTGCGCGGTTCGCACCCGATGGGTCATGCGGCCGGCCCGCGCGCCGACCTGTACCTGGAAGGTTCGGACCAGCACCGTGGCTGGTTCCACTCGTCGCTTTTGACCGGTTGCGCCATCGACGACCACGCACCGTACCGCGAACTGCTGACCCACGGTTTCACCGTCGACGAAAACGGCCGCAAGATGTCCAAGTCCCTGGGCAACGTGATCGCGCCGCAAAAGGTCAACGACACCCTGGGCGCCGATATCATGCGTCTGTGGGTGGCCTCGACCGATTATTCGGGCGAGATGGCCGTGTCGGAGCAGATCCTGCAGCGTAGCGCCGATGCCTACCGCCGTATCCGCAATACCGCACGCTTCATGCTGTCGAACCTGACCGGTTTCAACCCGGCCACCGACATCCTGCCGGCCGAGGACATGCTCGCCCTGGACCGTTGGGCCGTGGACCGTACCCTGTTGCTGCAGCGCGAGTTGCAAGAGCACTACGGCGAATACCGCTTCTGGAACGTCTACTCGAAGATCCACAACTTCTGCGTGCAGGAGCTGGGCGGTTTCTACCTCGACATCATCAAGGACCGCCAGTACACCACCGGCGTCAACAGCAAGGCGCGCCGCTCGGCGCAGACCGCGCTGTACCACATCTCCGAAGCGCTGGTGCGCTGGATCGCACCGATCCTGGCCTTCACCGCCGACGAACTGTGGGAATACCTGCCGGGCGAGCGCAACGAATCGGTGATGCTCAACACTTGGTACGAAGGCCTGACCGAACTGCCGGCCGACTTCGAACTGGGCCGCGAGTACTGGGACGGCGTGATGGCGGTGAAAGTGGCCGTGAACAAGGAGCTGGAAGTGCAGCGCGCGGCCAAGGCCGTCGGTGGCAACCTGCAAGCCGAAGTCACCCTGTTTGCCGAAGAAGGCCTGAGCGCCGACCTGGCCAAGCTGAGCAACGAACTGCGCTTCGTGCTGATCACCTCCACCGCGAGCCTGGCGCCATTCGCCCTGGCCCCGGCGGATGCCGTGGCCACCGAAGTGCCTGGCCTGAAGCTCAAAGTCGTCAAGTCGGCCTTCCCCAAGTGCGCCCGTTGCTGGCACTGCCGTGAAGATGTCGGCGTGAACCCTGAGCATCCGGAAATCTGCGGTCGTTGCGTCGACAACATCAGCGGTGCCGGCGAGGTTCGTCACTATGCCTAACGCCAGTCGTTTCGGACGTCTTGGCTGGCTCGTATTGAGCGTGCTGGTCCTGGTCATCGACCAGGTCAGCAAGGCTCACTTCGAGGGCTCCCTGGAGATGTTCCAGCAGATCGTGGTGATCCCGGATTACTTCAGCTGGACGCTGGCCTATAACACCGGCGCGGCGTTCAGCTTCCTGGCCGATGGCGGCGGCTGGCAGCGCTGGTTGTTCGCCCTGATCGCCGTGGTGGTCAGTGCGGTGCTGGTGGTCTGGCTCAAGCGCCTGGGGCGCGATGACACCTGGCTGGCCATCGCCTTGGCGCTGGTGCTGGGTGGCGCGCTGGGCAACCTGTACGACCGCATCGCCCTGGGCCATGTGATCGACTTCATTCTGGTGCATTGGCAGAACCGCTGGTACTTCCCCGCGTTCAATTTTGCCGACAGCGCCATCACCGTCGGTGCAATCATGCTGGCACTCGATATGTTCAAAAGTAAGAAAACCGGAGAGACCGTTCATGACTGATCAGGTATTGGCTGAACAACGCATCGGCCAGAACACGGAAGTCACCTTGCATTTCGCATTGCGCCTGGAGAATGGCGACACGGTCGACAGCACGTTCGACAAATCCCCGGCGACCTTCAAGGTGGGCGATGGCAACCTGCTGCCGGGTTTTGAAGCGGCCTTGTTCGGCTTCAAGGCCGGCGACAAGCGCACCCTGCAGATCCTGCCGGAAAACGCCTTTGGCCAGCCCAACCCGCAAAACGTACAGATCATTCCGCGTTCGCAGTTCCAGGACATGGAACTGTCGGAAGGCCTGCTGGTGATCTTCAACGATGCGGCGAACACCGAGCTGCCGGGTGTGGTCAAAGCCTTCGATGACGCGCAAGTGACCATCGACTTCAACCACCCGTTGGCCGGTAAAACCTTGACGTTTGACGTAGAAATCTTCGACGTTAAAGCGCTCTAACTGACAGAACCGGCTCCTGCGGGCGCTGGCTTGTGTGGGAGCTGGCTTGCCTGCGATGGCATCACCTCGGTGTACCTGATACACCGAGTCGACCGCATCGCACGCAAGCCAGCTCCCACAAAGACACGAGGCACAGCATGCAAATCAAACTCGCCAACCCCCGTGGCTTCTGCGCCGGCGTGGACCGCGCGATCGAAATCGTCAACCGTGCCCTGGAAGTCTTCGGGCCGCCGATTTATGTGCGCCATGAAGTCGTCCACAACAAATTCGTGGTCGAAGACTTGCGCGCTCGCGGCGCCATCTTTGTCGAAGAGCTCGACCAGGTGCCGGACGACGTTATCGTTATCTTCAGCGCCCACGGCGTATCCCAGGCGGTGCGGACCGAAGCAGCAGGCCGCGGCCTGAAAGTGTTCGATGCCACCTGCCCATTGGTTACCAAGGTGCATATCGAAGTCGCGCGCTACAGCCGCGATGGCCGTGAATGCATCCTGATCGGCCACGCCGGCCACCCGGAAGTCGAAGGCACCATGGGCCAGTACGATGGCAGCAACGGTGGCGCAATCTACCTGGTGGAAGACGAAAAAGACGTCGCCAACCTGCAGGTACGCAACCCTGAGCGTTTGGCCTTCGTCACCCAGACCACGTTGTCGATGGACGACACCAGCCGAGTGATCGATGCCCTGCGCACACGCTTCCCGGCAATTGGCGGCCCACGCAAGGACGACATCTGCTACGCCACGCAAAACCGCCAGGACGCAGTCAAGCAACTGGCCGATGAATGTGATGTGGTGCTGGTTGTCGGCAGCCCTAACAGCTCCAACTCCAACCGCCTGCGTGAACTGGCTGAACGCATGGCCACGCCGGCGTACCTGATCGACGGCGCCGAGGACATGCAGCGCAGCTGGTTCGACGGCGTCGAGCGCATCGGCATCACTGCGGGCGCCTCGGCGCCGGAAGTGCTGGTGCGCGGTGTGATCCAGCAGTTGCAGGCCTGGGGCGCCACCGGTGCCGATGAGTTGGCCGGTCGTGAGGAGAACATCACTTTCTCCATGCCCAAGGAGCTGCGGGTGCGTTCGCTGCTCTGAGTCCCAGGGTGTTGAGCGAGCCCCGGCATAATGCCTGCTCGGTTTTATCCCGGCGCAGGCTGATGCGTCCGCTGGGGGCCAGCACCACTTGAAACAGGCTTTGTGCCTGATCCGTGGCGCATACATGCACGGTGCCGGCACGAAAGCCCCCGCCGGCAAAGACCGGCTCGCCCAGCCCGCTGAAGCGTACCTGGCTCCTGACCGGGCCATTGCCCACGATCGGTACGCGCCCATTGTCCTGATGCTCCAGCAATACGGGATTATCGTCGTCCAGATGGCCGCGCCCATTCAGGTCCACGATCACCCGCCAGCCCCGGCTCCAATCGTCGTCCAAGGCATGAATGACTACCGCCCGGTTGCGTGCGATGGCTTCGCTGCGCGCATAGCGCAGGCCGCCAACCAGAGACTGGGCCGCACTGTGTCGCTGCTGGGATTCCAGCAGCCCCTTGAAACTGGGGACCGCCAGCTGCGTGAGGATGCCGCTCAGGATCAGCCCGAGCAGTAGTTCGATCAGGGTGAAGCCTCGTTGTGTCATGTGCGGTCCCTCCGTGGACGCGATGAATATTCAGGTGGCATGCCTAGGTATAGCGCTCCGGTCGTGGCGTTGAGTGCTGGCCTTTATGTCCAAAGTATTTCCCTTTGTTCCGGGAGCGGCACAGGCCGAAAACCGCCGCTAGTCTTGGGCCGCACAGCAGGTTTTTCCTGCTTTTTCCGGCCTTTGACAGGGATGACGACGGTAATGCTTGCTTGCTCGACTGCTTTGTTTCGACCGGTGACTTCCCGCCACCAAACCGGCATCACCCTGATCGAGGTGGTGGTGGCGGTGCTGATTCTGGTGATCGGCCTGCTGGGCGCTGCGGTGGTCCAGCTCAATGCGCTCAAGTACACCGACAGTACGCGGATGACCAGCCAGGCCAGCTTCATCGCCTACGACATGCTGGACCGCATTCGCGCCAATGCTGGCGCCGACTATTCGTGGGTGCGAACCGAGCGCGCGCCACTGTTCACGTCGACGGGCAGCGTGCGCGACCTCGACCTGCACGATTTCGAGGCCAATATCATCGGTTTCGCCGGCGACAGCGGCAGTGGCTCGGTGCTCGTTCGTGCCGATGAGGTGACCGTGAGCATCAGTTGGGATGATGCCAGGGGGGCAAAAAAAGCCGGGGCGAGGGAAACGCTCACACTCACCAGCCGCATCGCCGATGAATCGCAGGTGTCGCAATGAATCGGCGGGTGCGGGGTTTCAGTGTGTTGGAGCTGCTGCTGGCGTTGACGCTCGGGTTGGTGCTGAGCCTTGGGTTCAGCCAAATCGCCATCAGCGCTCGAACCACCGATGCCAGCCAGCAGGCCGCCATGCTGCTGCAGGATGATGCGCGGTTTGCGCTCGGCAAGCTGATTCAGGACATTCGCCTAGCGGGCATGTTCGGTTGCCTGGCTACGGCATCGATCGAAGGTGCGCCGTTGGCTTTCGATCGACCAATCAGCTGGAGTGCCACGGGTGACGCAAGGTCGCTGACGCTGGTCAGCGCTGAGGTCGGCGAGGACGGCGGCGCGCCGGATTGGACCGTATTGTCCGACTGCTCCGGCTCTGCCCACGCTTATGCCGGTACGCCACCACCCGCCGTGCCGGGGCAGATACGCTTTGCGATACGCCAGCTCACCTACACCTTCGAGGCTGGCCAGCTGAAAGTCAGTACCCCGTCAGCCCCGGCCAAGGCGGTGCTGGTGGACAACGTGCAGGCGTTCGAGATCAGTTTCGGCGTGGCAGCCAAGCCTGACTCGACTCCGGTGGTGGGTTATGACCCCGGCCCGGCCGACAATTCGCTGATACGCAGTGTACGCATCCGTTTGACGCTGCAAGACCCGGACGGGTTGGTGAAGGCGCAAACCTGGAGCGTGGTTGCAGCGCTGCGCAACCGGCTGGGGTAGGGCGACCATGGCAGGGTTTCGTGTTGTTGAACGACGGCAGGCGGGCATGGTGCTGCTGATCAGCCTGGTGTTCCTGTTGCTGTTATCGCTGATCGCGTTGTCTTCGATGCAGGGTGCGGTGTCCCAGCAGAAGGTCGTTGGCAGTGTCTGGCATCGCAACCAGTCGCTGCAAAGTGCCGAAAGTGGCCTGAGGCTGGGGGAGGCGGCCGTGCGGCGGGCAGGCGCCGCGTGGCCTGTGTGCGCGTCGATCATCACCTGTGCGCCGCCGCGCGAGTCGTCTTCGGTGATAGCTCCCGGAACCGATCCCGTTTCGAGGGTGAACTGGGCCGCCATGGACGGCGGTCTTTACGCGGTTCAAGCGCTCGGGCCTGTCGTGGGGCTGGCTCATTTGCCTGCGCAGATGCCGGCAATGCTCTATCGGGTTACGGCGGTGGGGCTCCGTGGCCAATCGCGCACGGTGCTGGAGGCCATGTATGCGCGGGTGGACGAGGGAGGGCGCTCGCGGTTTCAGCGAGTGATGTGGCGACAACTTTACTGAGGAGCGGCGCAATGGGCATGGATAGCCAGGGTTTTACATTGATTGAGTTACTGACTGCCGTGGCGATCGTCGCGGTGCTGGCCGGTGTCGTTTATCCGGCGTATGTCGGCCATGTGAACAAGGCCTATCGCGCGGAAATTGTCGTGCTGTTGACCGAGCAAGCTCAGTCTCTGGAGCGGTATTACACGAGCAATGGCAGTTTTATTGATGCAAGCGGCGTCAGCGTCGGCAATGATCGCTATAGAATCACGGCTGCGCTGAACCCTCAGGATTTCAGCCTGCTGGCCACACCAGGCGTCGACTCTGTCATGGCAGGCGACGCTTGCGGGGCATTCAGCCTGACCAGTAGCGGTGCGCGGACCAACCCCGGAGCGGCCCCAGGCATGTCACGCAAGACATGCTGGGGGCAGTGATGGGTGTACTCCATGAGTGGGCGCCGAGTGCGCTTTTCCCTTTTTATCGGCTGGATCAAATGATGGCTAAGCAACAGCGAGTGGTGGTGGTCGGTGGAGGAGTAATCGGCTTGTTGACGGCGTTCAACCTGGCGACCCAGGGCCTGGCAGTCGTACTGCTGGAGCGCTCGGGGCTCGGGCAGGAGTCCTCGTGGGCAGGTGGCGGCATTGTCTCGCCGCTGTACCCGTGGCGCTACAGCCCGGCAGTCACGGCTTTGGCTCATTGGTCCCAGGACTTTTATCCACAACTGGCCGAGCGCTTGTTTGCCGATACCGGCGTTGATCCGGAGGTCCACACCACCGGGCTCTACTGGCTGGACCTGGAGGATGAAGCCGACGCATTGGCCTGGGCCGCGCGCGAAGGACGGCCATTGAGCAAGGTGGATGTGTCGGTCGCCCATGATGCGGTTCCGGTGCTGGGCGGTGGTTACTCCCAGGCGATCTACATGGCGAATGTGGCGAATGTGCGCAACCCGCGCCTGATCAAATCCCTCAAGGCGGCGCTGCTGGCGCTGCCAGGCGTGACGATTCATGAACAGTGCGAAGTTGACGGCTTTGTGTTGGACGGCGACAACGTCGTCGGCGTGAATACGCCTGCCGGGCCGGTGCTCGGTGATCAGGTCGTGCTTGCGGCGGGGGCCTGGAGTGGGCAGTTGCTGGACAAGCTGGGCCTGTCGCTGCCGGTTGAGCCGGTCAAGGGCCAGATGATTCTGTACAAATGCGCCTCGGACTTTCTGTCGAGCATGGTCCTGGCCAACGGGCGTTATGCGATCCCGCGGCGTGACGGGCACATTCTGATTGGCAGTACCCTGGAACATGAAGGGTTCGACAAGACGCCGACCGGATCGGCGCTGGAGAGCCTGAAGGCTTCGGCCGTGGAGTTGATTCCCGCCTTGGCGGATGCCGAGGTGGTTGGCCATTGGGCGGGCCTGCGGCCAGGCTCGCCGGAAGGTATTCCCTACATCGGTCCTGTCCCCGGTTTCAACGGGCTGTGGCTCAATTGCGGGCATTACCGCAACGGCCTCGTGCTGGCGCCGGCGTCGTGCCAGTTATTCGCCGATTTGTTGCTGGGGCACACGCCGATCATCGACCCTGCGCCCTACGCGCCCGCAGGTCGGATCAACGTTGGATAGCTTTCGGCCCTTGCTCCAGATGCGCCTGGGTGCAATACCATTCTTGCCGTGAGCTCAGTGCTCGGTCCTGCGGCAGATGTACGCCGCAGTGAGCGCAGCGCACCATTGGCGTTGCGTCGGGTTCGCCGGAGCGTTGTTGTTTGACGGCCGGGTTTTTGAATTTGCGCCAGAACCATACCGCGGCAGCAATGACGGCAATCCAGAACAGTAGACGAACCATGATGGGCAGTTTCTCGACAAGGAATGCGCCAGTTTAGCCAAGGACGTGGCAGGCGCACAGCGCAATAACGCTTGCGCATAAAAAAGGGAGCCCCGAGGGCTCCCTTTTTACGTTGCGTCGGATGATCAGTCGAACACACCGAAGGTCATGTAGCTGAACCACGAGCGGTCCTGGTTGTTGCCCAGGGCTTGCGGCGCTTGTTCTTCGATCACATCGCCATTTTCATCATGGGGCTTGAGGTCCGCAGGGATGGCTTCCTTGGCGTCCTGGAACTGTTTCATCACGTCCTGGTTGGCGCGGGTTTCACCCGGCGGCAGCGGTGGACGCGACTCGATCAGGCCCAGGGTGTACTTGCTCAGCCACGAACGGTTGTCCGCTTCGGCAACCTGAGGCACGAACTGGCCGTCTTTCAGGCTTGGGTGATCCGGGTAGTTGAGCTTCAGGGTTTCCAGGCTGGTGGCCGCCAGGGCGTCCAGGTGCAGGCGCTGGTAGGCCTCGGTCATCACCGCCAGGCCGTCACCCACGGAAGGGGTTTCCTGGAAGTTTTCCACGACATAGCGACCACGGTTGGCGGCTGCCACGTAAGCCTGACGGGTCAGGTAGTAGTGGGCCACGTGGATTTCGTAGGAGGCCAGCAGGTTACGCAGGTAGATCATGCGCTGCTTGGCGTCCGGCGCGTAGCGGCTGTTGGGATAGCGGCTGGTCAGCTGGGCGAACTCATTGTAGGAGTCGCGGGCAGCGCCCGGGTCACGCTTGGTCATGTCCAGCGGCAGGAAGCGCGCCAGCAGGCCAACGTCCTGGTCGAACGAGGTCAGGCCCTTGAGGTAGTAGGCATAGTCGACGTTCGGGTGCTGCGGGTGCAGGCGGATAAAACGCTCGGCGGCGGACTTGGCGGCTTCCGGCTCGGCGTTCTTGTAGTTGGCGTAGATCAGCTCGAGCTGGGCCTGGTCGGCGTAGCGCCCGAACGGATAGCGCGACTCCAGGGCCTTCAGCTTGGCTGTGGCACTGGTGTAGCTATTATTGTCCAAGTCTTTTTGAGCTTGTTGATACAGCTCGACTTCGCTCAGGTTTTCGTCGACGACTTCCTTTGTTGACGAGCAAGCAGCAGTCATGGCGAGGATGGCGATCAGCAGCAGGTGTTTCACTTGCATGGCGGCTTGCGTCCCTATGACGGCCGCTGTCTTGGGCGGGGCCGTCCTGTTATGATGAGCGCCCCGTTGAAAGCATCGGGGCAAAAGACGCCGTATTTAACCACAAGCGCGCAGCCGAAACCAAAGGCTGTGCCACGCCTAGTCTGAGCATGTCCGATAAAATTGAACTTCGCGCAGAGGTGCCGTCCGAATTGGGCGGCCAACGCCTCGATCAAGTCGCCGCACAATTATTCGCTGAGCACTCGCGCTCGCGCCTTTCCGCCTGGATCAAAGACGGCCGCCTGACTGTGGATGGAGCGGTTATCCGCCCGCGAGACATAGTCCATGGCGGTGCGATTCTTGAGCTGACTGCCGAGCAGGAAGCCCAGGGAGAATGGATCGCCCAGGACATCGAGCTGGACATCGTCTATGAAGACGACGACATCCTGGTCATCAATAAACCCGCAGGCCTGGTGGTTCACCCGGCGGCCGGGCACGCTGATGGCACCTTGCTCAATGCTCTGTTGCACCATGTGCCGGACATCATCAATGTCCCGCGCTGCGGCATCGTACACCGCCTGGACAAGGACACGACCGGCTTGATGGTGGTGGCCAAGACCATTCAGGCCCAGACGCAGCTGGTTACACAGTTGCAGAGCCGCAGCGTCAGCCGGATCTACGAGTGCATCGTGATCGGCGTCGTGGTGGCGGGTGGCAAGATCAATGCGCCTATCGGTCGTCACGGCCAGCAGCGCCAGCGTATGGCGGTGATGGAAGGCGGCAAGCAGGCCGTCAGCCACTACCGTGTGCTGGAGCGTTTCCGGTCCCACACCCATGTGCGGGTCAAGCTGGAAACCGGCCGTACCCACCAGATTCGCGTACACATGGCGCACATCAACTTCCCGTTGGTCGGAGATCCGGCCTACGGCGGTCGCTTCCGTATTCCGCCGGCGGCCAGTGTCACCATGGTTGAATCGCTGAAGTCCTTCCCGCGTCAGGCGCTGCATGCGCGGTTCCTGGAGCTGGATCATCCGACGAGCGGTAAGCGGATGAGCTGGGAATCGCCTCTGCCGGACGATCTGGTCTGGTTGCTGTCGCTGCTCAGGCAGGATCGCGAGGCATTTATCGGATGAGTGACTGGCTGATTCCTGACTGGCCCGCGCCGGCTCAGGTCAAGGCCTGCGTCACCACCCGTGCGGGCGGCGTCAGCCTGGCGCCGTTCGACAGCCTCAACCTGGGCGATCACGTCGAGGACAGCCCCGAGGCGGTGCTTGAAAATCGCCGTCGCCTCACCGAAGTCTTTCATGTCCGGCCGGCCTGGCTCCGCCAGGTCCACGGCGTGAACGTGGTCGAGGCCGACCCCGAGCGCATTGCCGAAGCTGATGGCAGTTGGGCCAGCACGCCGGGCATCGCCTGCACCTCCATGACCGCCGATTGCCTGCCTGCGTTGTTCTGCAACCGCGCCGGCACACGCGTCGCCGCCGCTCACGCGGGTTGGCGTGGCTTGGCCGCGGGCGTGCTGGAGGCCACCGCCGAAAGCCTGCAAGCCGAGCCTGCCGACATATTGGTCTGGCTGGGCCCGGCCATTGGCCCGCAAGCCTTCGAAGTCGGCCCGGAAGTGCGGGAAGCGTTCGTGCAGCAACTGCCGGGCACCGCCCAGGCCTTTGTGCCCAGCCGCAACCCTGGCAAGTTCATGGCCGACATCTACCAGCTGGCCCGTTTGCGCCTGGCTGCCCGCGGTATCACTGCCGTTTACGGTGGCGGGTTCTGCACCGTGAACGATCCGCGCTTCTTTTCTTTCCGCCGCAGTCCACGCACGGGTCGGTTCGCCTCCCTTATTTGGCTGGAGCGCTAGACTCTTCTGATCTACGTCAACTGTCCGACGCTTGAATCTCCCAGAATCGACCACATCTATAGGGCTATCTGGCAGGTTTCTTCATTCAGGATGTGTTTGTAGCTCCGGCCTGCTCAAAAGGAAGGTGACTAATGCGTATTGATCGTTTAACCAGCAAACTGCAATTGGCCTTATCGGACTCCCAGTCCCTGGCAGTCGGCCTCGACCACCCGGCCATTGAGCCTGCGCACTTGATGCAGGCGCTCCTGGAACAGCAAGGTGGTTCTATCAAGCCCTTGCTGATGCAGGTGGGCTTCGACGTCAACAGCCTGCGCAAAGAGTTGAGCAAAGAGCTCGACCAACTGCCGAAAATCCAGAATCCTACCGGCGACGTGAATATGTCCCAGGACCTGGCGCGCCTGCTCAATCAAGCGGACCGCCTGGCTCAGCAGAAGGGCGACCAGTTCATCTCCAGCGAGCTGGTGCTGCTCGCCGCCATGGACGAAAACAGCAAGCTCGGCAAATTGTTGCTGGGCCAGGGCGTCAGCAAAAAAGCCCTGGAAAACGCCATCAACAACCTGCGTGGCGGCGAAGCGGTGAACGACCCCAACCACGAGGAGTCGCGCCAGGCCCTGGATAAATACACTGTCGACCTGACCAAGCGCGCCGAAGAAGGCAAGCTTGACCCGGTGATCGGCCGTGACGACGAGATTCGTCGCACCATCCAGGTCCTGCAGCGCCGTACCAAGAACAACCCGGTGCTGATCGGTGAGCCTGGCGTGGGTAAAACCGCGATTGCCGAGGGCCTGGCCCAGCGCATCATCAACGGTGAAGTGCCGGACGGCCTCAAGGGCAAGCGTCTGCTGTCCCTGGACATGGGGTCGCTGATCGCCGGCGCGAAATTCCGCGGCGAGTTCGAAGAGCGTCTCAAATCCCTGCTTAACGAGCTGTCGAAGCAGGAAGGGCAGATCATTCTGTTTATCGACGAGTTGCACACCATGGTCGGCGCCGGTAAAGGCGAAGGCTCGATGGACGCCGGCAACATGCTCAAGCCTGCCTTGGCGCGGGGTGAGTTGCACTGCGTGGGTGCCACCACGCTCAACGAATACCGCCAGTACATCGAGAAGGATGCAGCCCTTGAGCGGCGTTTCCAGAAAGTGCTGGTGGAAGAGCCGAGCGAAGAAGACACCATCGCGATCCTGCGGGGCCTGAAAGAACGCTATGAGGTCCACCACAAGGTAGCGATCACTGACGGCGCGATCATTGCGGCGGCGAAATTGAGCCATCGCTATATCACCGACCGGCAGTTGCCCGACAAGGCCATCGACCTGATCGACGAAGCGGCCAGCCGTATCCGCATGGAGATCGACTCCAAGCCGGAAGTGCTCGACCGTCTGGATCGGCGCCTGATTCAACTGAAAGTCGAATCCCAGGCACTGAAAAAAGAAGAGGACGAAGCGGCGAAAAAACGTCTGGAAAAACTTCAGGAAGAAATCCTCCGCTTGGAGCGCGAGTACTCGGACCTCGAGGAAATCTGGAACGCGGAAAAAGCTGAAGTACAGGGTTCGGCACAGATCCAGCAAAAGATCGAGCAGTCGCGCCAGGAGCTGGAAACCGCACGCCGTAAGGGCGACCTGAACCGCATGGCCGAGTTGCAGTACGGGGTGATCCCGGACCTGGAACGCAGCCTGCAGATGGTCGACCAGCATGGTCACAGCGAGAACCAATTGCTGCGCAGCAAGGTGACCGAGGAAGAAATTGCCGAAGTTGTCTCGAAGTGGACCGGTATCCCCGTGTCGAAAATGCTCGAAGGCGAGCGCGACAAGCTGATGAAGATGGAAAGCCTGTTGCACCAGCGCGTCATCGGCCAGGAAGAGGCGGTGGTGGCGGTGTCCAACGCGGTACGGCGTTCCCGTGCCGGGTTGTCCGACCCGAATCGCCCAAGTGGCTCGTTCATGTTCCTCGGCCCGACCGGTGTGGGTAAGACCGAGTTGTGCAAGGCCTTGGCCGAGTTCCTCTTCGACACCGAAGAAGCCATGGTGCGGATCGATATGTCCGAGTTCATGGAGAAACATTCCGTGGCTCGCCTGATCGGGGCGCCACCGGGCTACGTAGGCTACGAGGAAGGCGGTTACCTGACCGAAGCGGTACGGCGCAAGCCCTACTCGGTGATCCTGCTGGATGAGGTCGAGAAGGCCCACCCGGACGTGTTCAACATCTTGCTGCAGGTGCTGGAAGATGGCCGGCTGACGGACAGCCACGGGCGTACTGTGGATTTCCGCAACACGGTGATCGTGATGACCTCCAACCTGGGGTCGGTGCAGATCCAGGAACTGGTGGGCGATCGTGAAGCCCAGCGCGCAGCGGTGATGGATGCGCTGACCACGCACTTCCGCCCGGAATTCATCAACCGGGTCGATGAAGTGGTGATCTTCGAGCCTTTGGCACGGGATCAGATCGCGGGCATCACCGAGATCCAGTTGGGCCGCCTGCGCAGCCGTCTGGCCGAGCGCGAGCTGGCGCTGGAGCTGAGCCCCGAGGCGTTGGACAAGCTGATCGCGGTCGGTTACGACCCGGTGTATGGCGCACGGCCGTTGAAGCGTGCGATCCAGCGCTGGATCGAAAACCCGCTGGCCCAGCTGATTCTGTCGGGCAGCTTTATGCCGGGCACCAGCGTCAAGGCCACGGTGGAAAACGACGAAATCGTCTTCCACTGAGTTCGGTCGGTCGGGCTATAAAGAGAGGGCCTCGCGTTGCGAGGCCTTTTTTTTCGATAGGGCGTTGAACTGTAAGGCAAAGGCTTGTAAAGTGCGCCCCGCAGCAACGTCAGCCCACGGGTTTCTTCTCCCCAAGAAGAAATCAGAAAGAAGCGCAAATCATTGTCTTAAAAGCAATTTAAAGGGTTGACAGGGGTTTTTAAGATTGTAGAATAGCGCGCCTCAGAGACGCGAACGTAGCGATACGGACGCATCGAAGAGAAGGTTACACCGCAGTAAAAGTTGTACATTTGAAATGTGTAGTTCCGTGATAGCTCAGTCGGTAGAGCAAATGACTGTTAATCATTGGGTCCCAGGTTCGAGTCCTGGTCACGGAGCCAATTTCAAAACCGGGGTATAGCGCAGTCCGGTAGCGCGCCTGCTTTGGGAGCAGGATGTCAGGAGTTCGAATCCCCTTACCCCGACCATTTTTGGGTCGTTAGCTCAGTTGGTAGAGCAGTTGGCTTTTAACCAATTGGTCGTAGGTTCGAATCCCACACGACCCACCATTTTTGAAACCAGTTAACGCTGGAATCAGATCTTAAGATCAGCGGCCAAAAGCCATGATCGAAGAAGGCGGCTGAGAGGTCGCCTTTGTTTTACCGGGGTATAGCGCAGTCCGGTAGCGCGCCTGCTTTGGGAGCAGGATGTCAGGAGTTCGAATCCCCTTACCCCGACCATATTAAAAATCCTCGTATCGAAAGATACGGGGATTTTTTTTGCCTGAAATTATCCCAAATCCAACACAACACCAATGTGGGAGGGAGCAAGCCCCCTCCCACATTGATCGCGTGTTTAGTGAAGTTTGAGACGTGGCTCAGTTCCGCGCCCAATCCGGCTGCCCAGCATCAGCATCGCCGTGCGGAAGACCCCATACAGCGCCATCTGGTGCATGCGGTACAGCGACACATAGAACATCCGCGCCAACCAGCCTTCCAACATCACACTGCCTGTGAGGTTGCCCATCAGGTTACCCACCGCCGAGAAGCGCGACAGCGAGATCAGCGAGCCATAGTCGGTGTACTTGTACGATGGCAGGTCCTTGCCTTCGATCCGCAGCTTCAACGATTTGGCCAACAATGAAGCCTGCTGGTGCGCGGCCTGGGCGCGTGGCGGTACGTTGCGGTCGGTGCCGGGTTGCGGGCAGGCGGCGCAGTCACCGAAGGCGAAGATGTTTTCGTCGCGGGTGGTTTGCAGTGTCGGCAGCACCTGCAGTTGATTGATGCGGTTGGTTTCCAGGCCGTCGATGTCCTTGAGGAAGGCGGGCGCACGGATGCCTGCGGCCCACACTTTCAGGCTGGCCGGAATCACTTGGCCGCTGCTGGTGATCAGCGCGTCGGCCGTCACTTCGCTGACCGCCGAGTTGGTCAGCACCGTCACGCCGAGCTTCTCCAGGGTTTTATGCACCGGTCCGCCGATCCGCTCTGGCAGGGCAGGCAGGACCCGTGGGCCGGCTTCGATCAGGGTGATGTGCATGTTTTCCGGTTTGATCCGGTCCAGCCCGTAGGCTGCCAGTTCATGGGCGGCGTTATGCAGTTCGGCCGCCAGTTCAACCCCGGTGGCGCCAGCGCCGACGATGGCCACGCTGATCTTTTCCACCACGTCGGTTTGCCCGGCATGGGCGCGCAGGTAGTGGTTGAGCAACTGCTGATGGAAGCGCTCCGCCTGTTTGCGCGTGTCGAGGAACAGGCAGTGTTGCGCCGCGCCTTCGGTGCCGAAGTCATTGGTGGTACTGCCGACCGCGATCACCAGGCTGTCGTAGCCCAGCACGCGCGCAGGCACCAGTTCGCGGCCTTCTTCGTCGAGGGTCGCGGCCAGTTGGATTTTCTTCTGTTCACGGTCGAGCCCGCTCATGCGCCCCAGCTGGAACTCGAAGTGGTTCCATTTGGCCTGGGCGACATAATTGAGTTCGTCTTCCGAAGAGTTCAGCGAGCCTGCGGCCACTTCGTGCAGCAGCGGTTTCCAGATATGGGTCAGGTTGGTGTCCACCAGCGTGATGCTGGCGGTGCCGCGCTTGCCCAGAGTCTTACCCAGGCGGGTAGCCAACTCCAGGCCGCCGGCGCCGCCGCCGACGATAATAATACGATGGGTCATGGGGATATCTCGCAAGGCTAAAAGAAATCGGAGCGGTTACCCCCGCGAGCGCCAGGCAGCTCATAGCGTCAGGTAACTCAAAAGGCGGCTCAGCAGGCCGAGCCCGATCACCACCACCAGCACCACACCAAGGAGCAGCCACGGCCGGAAAGGCTTGCGCTCGACTCGGTTCTGGGAGAGTTGCAGGTACTCTTCGACATGCTGTTGGTCGTCGGGGTTCAGGCGGCTGGTCATATAAGGCCTCGTCAGGTAGACGTTGCAAAAGGGCGCCACGTTACAGTCAGGGGGTTGGCGGTATCGCCATAAGCGTAGCCTGTGCTCGCGTCACAGGCTGATGCCCACGTCGAACACGATGCTGCGCCCCAGATTGTTGCGCAAGAAATCCGGCGCGTCCGGGTGGGCGAACAGTACCCGGGCAAACGTCGGCCCCACCAGCGACAGCGAGCGCCAGCCCTGGCGCAAGTATTCGGTGGGCGGTGGGAAATGACTGTTGAGGTCCAGCACCTCGCGCTTGAGGCTGGCGAAGGCGACGATATCCAGCTCGCCCAGGTCCATCCCGCGTTCTTTGTAGTTGTGCGCTTTTTTGCGCAGGGTCGGCGCCAGGCGCAGCAGGAATTCATGGGCCGGAATCCGCCGCGGCTTGGCTTCGCGCCTGACCAGTTGGCTGAGGGAAAACGCACTGCGTCGACGCAGCAATTCGTCGCGCCATTCATCGTTCAGGCGGCGTCCTTCGTCCAGCACGAAAAACACTTCGAAACTGGCGTCACGAAACAGCACGTCCGGCGGTTCTTGCCCGGCGGCATGAAACTCTTCGGCGCGGTACGGCACGTTCAAGCCTTGCAGCAGGCGCTGGCAGACCCAACGCTCACGCTCCCATTTACGGGCATTGGACAGGAACGCATTGGCTTGTTCGGCTGCCACGGTGAGCAGGCGCAAATAATCTGAGTCATCCATGCGTGCAGCTTAGCGCCCAAATGTGATCTTAAAAACATACTCCGTCGCGAAAAAATAAAGTCTGTCGTTCGCCATTTTGTATTTTGTTATCGTAGAGAACAATCATGCTAAGCTGATGTGCGAATTTCAGAGCGCGCGCGGTTCATCGATGCCAGCGGTGCTCTCTAGATCCCATCATTTTTTGGCAGGATGCCCTGATGAGTTTTGAGCCGGCCCACTTCGTCCAGGTGCCTCCAGAGAAACTGCGCGGCTTCTTCGCGGCGACCGGACTCGATGAGGTTGAGCAAATGGATGTGCTCCTGGCATTGCGTCACAAGGCGACTGCGATCGACGTTCGCTTTGTAGCTCATGAAGCGCCGGAGCTGGTTCTGCTGGCGGAGAGCATCAATGAAAAAGACATTCCCCGAGCACTGCACGATCAGTTCGTGGAACTGGGCGCCGATTTGGAACAGTTGGGCGCGGGACAGCGTGTTGATGCCCCCGTCGATCAGGGCCTGTTGTTGCTGCCTGGCTTGGGCAAATGCGGTTTGGTTGACCTGATAGCCGGGCTCGAGCAGGGCCGCCGGCTCGATAGCCATGCGGAAACGGTAGCTCTGGATGTGAGCCGTCGTGCTATGCACGAAGTCTTTGAGCTCCCATCCTTGCCCCGGTTTGCGCTCCACCATGGCTTCGCCAGCCAGTCGGTTCAATACCTTGAGCAATTGCCCTCGAGGCACGTCGTAACGCCGCAACAGTTGGGCTTCGAAAAACTGGGCGGGTATTTCACCAGCCAAAATATCGTCGACTACGCGAAGATAAAAGTCTTCGAAAGGGTCGCTGGCCAGAGGGAATGCGGACTCCTGGATATCCCCAGCGTCTTGCTTCAGAAAGTAGCCGCGATTGGGTTCTTGAGTCGCAAGATCCCACTCGGCAAGCAAGGCAAACACTCGTCGGATAGGCGAGCGCGAAACGCCCAGCGCTTGAGCGAACGTCTGCTCGCGCAATGGCTCGCCGGCCCGCATCGAGCGGGCGCGAACCATGCCGATGACCTTCGGTGCCAGCTGCAAGGCAAGGTCTTTCTTGATCACAGGCTCTCTCTTGAATGGTCGGCGTCAGTCCGTGCCTGTCGGGGCAGGGCCACATCGAACTGGGGTGGGAAAATACCATACCCGGCAGTGCCGAGTATCTGCGCCGAAGACGCAGGAACTTGTGGAACAACTTTTTAAAGCTCCTTTCCTGGACGGATACCTGCCTTATGCTGAAATTCAACGCTCACCTTGGCTTTCAATTCAATGAATTGCCATTCCTGCAACGCATCGAAGCCGCCGCCGCCGCTGGTTTTCGTGCGGTTGAGTTCCCGTCGCCTTATGAGTTCGACGCGAGTCTGCTTGCAGATCATTTGGCTCAACACAACTTGCCGTTGATTCAATTTTCCGCTCCGGCGGGCCTGACCAAAGGCATCGCGGCCTTGCATGGCAAGGAAGGCGATTTTCGCAGTGGCTTGCTCCAGGCCGCCAACTATGCAAAGGCGCTGGGTTGTTCGGACGTCCACATCATGTCGGGCATTACCACTCGGGATGACGCGGCGCTCATCTACGAGAGCAACCTGGAATACACCGTCAAGTATTTTGAAGACCAGGGTTTGCGGCCATTGATCGAAGTCATCTGCGCGCAGGAAATGCCGGGCTATTACATGTCCGACTTCAGCAAGGCGCAGCACGTTCTGGAGACGTTCCCGAGTGTCGGGCTGATTCTTGATCTGTACCACGCTCAGCGCCTGACTGGAGACGCGGCGGATGTCCTGGCGCGGTTTTACGAACGAACCGCGCATGTGCAAATCGCCGACTGTCCGGGGCGTCATCAGCCGGGCACGGGGAGCATGGATTTCTGCGCGCTGTTCACCACATTAGAACAGCGCGGTTATCAGGGATGGATCGGCTGTGAATACCGCCCGACCGGCGTCACGGTTGAAAGCTTGGATTGGATCAAGCCGTTCACTGCTTAGTTGGCGATGCGTCGGAGGCGCAACCAGGGGCGGCGAGAGCATCCTGAGGCTCAGTGTTCTCCTGCTGCCCGCGCTGTGGTTTTTCCGCATTCGTTCAGACTGCAGGAGGTCCCAGGGAGAAAGCCCGGTGTAGACTGTCGACTCGGTTTTTTCCCAAGCATGAGGTGTGCAGTGAAGTTTTTCGCCGTGCTGTTGTTGAGCCTGTTGCCCGTGTGGGCCCAGGCGGTTGAAGTGGGTGAGCGCGTGGCGCCCTGGACTCTGCTGGATCAGTTCGATCAGGCCTACACCCTGGATGACCAGGCACAGGTCCTGTTGGTGGCCCGCAGCATGGATGCCGCCAAGCTGGTGGACGCCGCCCTGCAAGGCCAGCCCAAAGGCTATCTCGAAGCGCGGCATGGGGTGTTTGTCGCGGATATCCAGCGCATGCCTCGGCTGGTTGCCAAGCTGTTCGCGGTGCCGGCCATGCAGTCCTACAACTACCGGGTCATGCTGGACCGGGACGCACGCATCGCTCCGCGTTATCCCGCGCCTGTGGATAAGGTGCTGTGGCTGCAACTGAATAACGGCAAGCTGACAGCGCGCCACGAGTACGGCTCTTCGGCTGAACTGCGCGAGGCCCTGGAGCAGGTGAAACCGTGATCAGTGCCGCGGTGCTGGCGCCGGGAACCCTCGGCATCGGCTGGCTGTTGTACGCGCCGGTGCTGTTGTGGGCGATCTTGCGTTCGCCGTGGGTCGAGCTGTTTACTGACCGGCGGCGCCAGCATTTGCTGTTCGGTACGGTGTTCGCGTTATTCATGTTGTGGTTGGTGAGGCGGGACTTCGATACCGGGGTCTCCTACCACTTTATCGGCATGACGGCCGTGACCCTGCTGCTCGACTGGCCGCTGGCAATCGTCGGCGGTTTCGCCGCGCAGTTGGGCTTGCTGTTGCTGGGTCGCCAGGACCTGGCCGCCGTGGGCATCAACGGCCTGCTGCTGATCGTGCTGCCGGTGCTGGTCACTGAAACCTGCGCGGTGCTTGTCGAGCGGGCACAACCGCGTAACCCGTTCGTCTATATCTTCTGTTCCGGCTTTTTCGCCGCTGCATTGTCGGCCTTGCTCTGCCTGTTGGCCGGGCTGGGGTTGCTGTGGTTCGACGGGCGTTTCGCGATGCCGGAATGGCTGGAGGATTTTATCGGTTACCTGTGGCTGATCATCTTCCCCGAGGCCTTCATCAACGGCATGGTCATCAGCGCCCTGGTGGTGTTTTGCCCGGAATGGCTGGAGACATTCAACCGCACGCGCTACCTCTCGGCGCCCTGGAAAGACGACAATTCGCAGACTTGACTCAGATCAAATCGCGCCCAGCGTGGCGGGCCCATGCTTTGCGAAACTTTTCCTGAGCAAGATGGGAGCACGGATCATGAGTGTGTATGAATGGGCACGTCAGGAGTTGCGCAGAAGCCAGGACGCGGCACAAGAAATCGGCTTTGATCCAGGCTTGACCTTGCGCGCGATGCTCAGCGCGGTGGTGCAGCAGAGCAAGGGCGTGCGCAGTTTCGAAGACCTGGCCGACGAGTTGCAATACCTGGCAGAGAACCTCGACGACCAGCAGGAATATGCCTTTATGCGGCCTTAATGGCGCGGTGGCAGGTCTTCGGAAAACAGCTCGTCTTCGGCGTCCGGCGCCACGGGGATCTTATGTTCCTCAGCGGCCCAGGCACCCAGGTCGATGAGCTTGCAACGGTCCGAGCAGAACGGCCGGTTGAGGTTGGTCGCTTTCCATTCCACGGGTGCGCCGCAGGTTGGGCATTCGACGGTCAAGGGTTGGCTCATGATCGGCCTCCACGCAAAGTAAGGTAAAAGTGGTGCAGTCGTTCGACCTCGCTGTGCAACCAGGCGAGGTCGCGGTCATTGACCAGCACGTCATCGGCATGGCTCAGGCGCTCTTCGCGGCTGGACTGGGCCTTGAGTATCGCCTGCACCTGTTGTTCGCTGATGCCGTCGCGCTGCAGGGTACGCTGAATCTGCAGGGATTGCGGCACGTCGATCACCAGGATGCGTTGGGTCATGCTGTGCTGGCCGGATTCGATCAGCAGCGGCGACACCAGGATCGCGTAAGGCGAGCGCGCACGCGCCAGGTGGTTGCGAATCTCTTCGCCAATCAACGGGTGCAGCAAGGCTTCCAGCCAGCGGCGTTCTTGCGGCACTTCAAAGATCAACTTGCGCAATGCGGCGCGGTCCAGCTGGCCGTCGGGCTGCAGCACGCCGGCACCGAAGTGTTCGACAATGCTGGCGAGCGCCGGCCGGCCGGGTTCGACCACCCAGCGCGCGGCGTGATCGGCGTCTACCAGGTCTACGCCGAGGTCGCTGAAGTGCTGGGCCGCGGCGCTCTTGCCGCTGCCGATGCCGCCCGTAAGGCCAAGAATCCAGGGTGTTGCAACAGGAGTGGTCATTTGAAACCGACAGACTGCAAATAGAAGTCGGTTATTTGACCACCCCAGAGCACGGCAATCCAGCCGGCAATTGCCAGATAGGGACCAAACGGCATCGGCGTGGCCGCCTGGATCTTGCTCCGACGCAGCAGGATCAGCCCGCCGCACACGCCCACCAGCGATGACATCAGCAGCGTCATCGGCAGGATTTGCCAGCCACCCCAGGCGCCGAGCAGCGCCAACAACTTGAAGTCGCCGTAGCCCATGCCGTCCTTGCCGGTGGCCAGCTTGAACAGCCAGAACACCGTCCACAGGCTCATGTAGCCGATCACCGCACCCCACAGTGCATCGGGCAGGGGCACCAGCAGCTCGACGCTGTTAAGCATCAGCCCCAGCCACAACAGCGGCAGGACCAGCACGTCGGGCAGCAGTTGGTGGTCGACGTCGATCAGGCTCGTCGCCAACAAGCCCCAGCTCAACAGCATCACTGCGCCCGCTTGCCAGCCAAAGCCAAAATGCCAGGCCACCACGGCCGAGATCAACCCGCACGCCAGTTCGGTCAAGGGATAACGCGCACTGATCGCTTCGCGGCAATGGGCACAGCGGCCCCGGAGCATCAGGAAGCTGAGCAGCGGGATGTTTTCCCACGGCCGAATCGGCTGATTGCAGTGCGGGCAGCAGGAATTGGGCTGCATCAGGTTGTATCTCGGCCCGACGGGGTCGCCGGGCAAACCGAGCACTTCATGGGCCTGTGCGCGCCATTCCCGTTCAAGCATTTTCGGCAGGCGCCACACCAGCACGTTGAGGAAACTGCCCACGATCAAGCCCAGCACCATTGCCATGGCGACAAAGGCCCATGGCTGCTGGCTCAACAGCAGGCTCAAAATGCCGTACCGAGTTGGAAGACCGGCAGGTACAGGGCGATTACCAAAGCGCCGACAATCCCGCCGAGCACCACCATGATCAGCGGTTCCATCAGGCTGGTGAGTTGGTCGACCAGCGTGTCGACGTCCGACTCATAGTGGCTCGCGACTTTTTCCAGCATGTGCTCCAGGGTGCCGGATTCTTCACCAATCGCCGTCATCTGGATCGCCATGCCAGGGAACAGACCGCTGGTAGCCATGGCCCGATTCAACGGCATGCCTGTGGATACATCGTGACGCATATGTTCGATAGCCTGTTTGAATAGCTGGTTGCCGGCAGCGGCGGCCACTGAATCCAGGGCCTGCACCAACGGCACTCCGGCCGCGAACGTAGTTGAAAGCGTGCGCGCGTAGCGGGCGACCGCCGACTTTTTCAGCAGTGTGCCTGCCAGGGGCGCTTTCAACAAACCGGCATCCAGCCAATGACGAAAACCGGGCGATACGCGATAGGCCCGGCGCAACCCCAGACCTCCCGCGCCCAGGCTGAGCGCCAGCATCCACCAGGCTTGTTGCAGGAACTCGGACAAGGCAATCACGTACCGAGTAAAACCGGGCAACTCGCTGTCGACGCTGGCGAACAGGTTCTGGAATTGCGGCACCACATGGATCAGCAAGAGACTGCTGACGAGGCTGGCGACCACGATGACCGCGATGGGGTAGGTCATGGCCTTCTTGATCCGGGCCTTGAGCCGTTCGCTCTTTTCCAGGTGATCCGCCACCCGCTCCAGAAGGGTTTCCAGGGCGCCGGCCTGCTCACCCGCCGCCACCAGGTTGCAGTACAGGTCATCGAAGTAGCGCGGCTGTTTGCGCAGGGCCGACGCCAGGGTATTCCCGGCGCCGATCTCCTGTTTCAGGCCTTTTACCAGCCTGTACATGTGACGGTTGTCGAAGCCTTCGCTGATCACGTCGAAGGCTTGCAGCAACGCAATGCCGGCCTTCAGCAGTGTTGCCAGTTGGCGGGTGAACAGGGCAATGTCCGCCGGTTTGATCGGCGCAGCGAGGCTTGGCAGGCCGGCGGATTGTTTGCGCACGCGGCCAGGGCAAATCCCTTGCTGGCGCAGTTGTGCCTTGACCCGCGCGAGGTCGTGGCCGACGGTTTGCCCGGACACCCTGCGTCCCTGGCGGTTGATGCCTTCCCAGGCGTATGTCGTGGCAGCGTTGGTCATGTCTCTGTTCCGCACACAGGTCGTCGAATCTTTATAGCGTAGCCAGGTGACGGATTCGGATTGCTCGGCGTTCAACGATAAAATGTCAGATTGTGCGTCTTGGACGCGATTGGCCGCTCGCGGGTGAGTACACTGGCGCGGCTGCACGATACGGGGCGCAGGACGCGCCTTGTCATGGGTTCTGTTCTGGAGAGGAATGTGATGCGTCAGAAAGGTTTTACTTTGATCGAGTTATTGATCGTCGTGGCAATCATCGGCATTTTGGCCACCATTGGCTTGCCCATGTACACCACGCATCAGGCCAAGGCCAAGTTCACGGCCGGGCTGGCTGAAATCACCGCGTTGAAAGCCGGCTACGAGGATGTATTCAACCAAGGCACAGTGCCAACCGTGGCATTGATCGGTGGCACCAGCCCGACCGCCAATTGCAAGATCGATGTGGCAGGGGATGTCGCCACCGGCGCCGGTTCCATCAGTTGCGAAATCCTCGACGCCCCGGCACCGGTACTGGGCAAGACCATTACCCTGACGCGCAGCGCCACCGCCGGCTGGAAATGCGCCACGACGGCAGAGGCCAAGTACGCCGCCAAAGGGTGTGGCGCCGACGGGGCATGACTGCCAAACCCTGCGCACGGACGTAAAGGTGGCCGATGTCGTTATCCCCGCAGCAGCGCGACAAGACGTTCCTGGTGATTGCAGCGTGCTTGCTCGCGCTGGGTATCTGCGCACCGTTCAGCGGGCATGACTGGCAGCGCGCAATGCAGGTGGCCATGGGCCTGGGCGCGGTGGTGTATGGGCTGACGGTCGCTCCCGTCGAGCGTCTGGTGGACCGGCCGACGGCCCTGGGCCTGGTGCTGATCGTTGGGCTGGGCCTGGTGTCATCGGCACTGGCCCATCAGCCGCTCTGGGCCTTCACCGAGGTCGCGCTGTTCATCAGCTGTGGGGCGATCGCCGTCGCGGTTGCCCTGCTGCGCCGACGCGCGGGTGAGCCGTTGGACCGCGTGCTGATCCTGATGGTGGTGCTGCTGTGCCTGATCAAGTCGATCCAATACCTGTATGCCGGCGCGCTCGCCTTCGCCAGTGGCGCGCGGGTTCTTGATCCGGACGCGTTGCTGTCCGGGTTTTCCAACAAGCGCTTCTACGGTCAATTCCAGACCTTCACCCTGCCATTGCTGGCGCTGCCCTTGCTGATGCCCAAGGTCTCCCGCTCCGTGCGCGGCGCGGTGTTTGCGTTGCTGTGTGTGTGGTGGTTGATCGCGATCAGCGGCGGCACCCGCGGCACCTGGCTCGGCATGGCGGTGGCCGGTGTGGCGTTGGCGCTGCTCGGGCCGTGGGGACGACGCTGGTTGGCCTGGCAATTGGCTGCGGTGTGCGGCGGTTTGTTGCTGTATACGGCGTTGTTCACGCTGTTGACGGGTGCGCTGGGTGTCGAGGTCGGCAGTGGCGTCAGCGATCGCCTCACCACTTCGCTGTCGGGGCGTGGCCCGATCTGGTGGCAGGCCTGGCACATGATCGTCGAGCGTCCGTGGCTGGGGTTCGGGCCGATGCATTTCGCGGATATCGCCAACCCGATCGCCGCGCACCCGCACCAGGCAATCCTGCAATGGGCCAGCGAGTGGGGCGTTCCCTCGGCCTTGTGCGTGGCTGCCTTGGCGTGGCGCGGTGGCTGGGCCACCCTCCGCGTGTTGTGGGCGCGGGCTTGTTCTACAGCGCGCGTGGACTTGCTGCGCGGGTGCCTGTTCGCGGCATTGCTGGGCGCGCTCACGCAAGCAATGGTCGACGGCGTCATCGTGATGCCCAACTCGCAGGTCTGGTTGGCGCTGGTGGTGGGCTGGTTGATGGCGCTGCACGTGTGGCGCGCCGCTCCTGGCGCGTCGCTGCCATGGGCCTGGGCAGGGTGGCGGGTGGCGGCGGTGCTGTCCGTTGGCCTGCTGGTGTGGGTCGTGATGCGTGATGCCCCGCACATCGAGCAAGCCCAGCAAGACTATCTTGAAGGTGGCAACCAACACCTGCAGCCGCGCTTCTGGGCCCAAGGGGTGATTGCCCTGCGACGTCAGTGAGTTGCCGGACGCCCGATGCGGTGCTAGCTTTAGCCCACCGCCCGTGTAGCTCAGCCGGTAGAGCAGCGCACTCGTAACGCGAAGGTCGCAGGTTCGATTCCTGTCTCGGGCACCAAAGCAACACCGTTTTCAGATGATCCCAGAATGGTTCTGAAGGCCAGGCGAGTCGGCATTCGTGCCCGCTCTTTTGTATCTGCGCAACCTTGATGACCCAGATGCATCCCCATTCCTCGATCTAAGAGAACAACATGACCACGACTGAAATGACCCAGGAAGTTCGGCACCAAGCAGCCCTCTACAAATACCTCGGGGAATCGCCGCAGCTTAAAGAAGAGATCAAGGACCTGAGCGCTGACGATCAGCGCGACCAGATCCAGTGGGCATTCGAGGACGAGGCCGAGAGCCAGGGCCTCCAGCCATGGGAGCTGAGCCTCAAGTACACCTCGTCAGCGGACGAGTTCGAAGCCGCACGGCTGGCCTTGCACCAAGAGGCGGCTGAAGTGCTCGGTGTCGAATGGGAAGAGTATTGCGAGATGAATAACCTGGTGGTCTGAACCGCTGTTGCAGGAGCCGGCAACCCGGCTCCTGCAACGGGCTTCAGATACTGAGGCGCATCGACAGGTCCACCGCTTTCACATCCTTGGTCATCGCGCCGATGGAGATGTAGTCCACCCCGGTTTCAGCGATGGGCAGCAGGGTTTTTTCGTTGATCCCGCCGCTGGCTTCCAGCTTGGCTTTGCCGCCGTTCAGGCGCACGGCTTCACGCATGTCGTCCAGGCTCAGTTCGTCGAGCATGATGATATCGGCGCCCGCCGCCAACGCTTCGCGCAATTCGTCCAGGCTTTCCACTTCGACTTCCACCGGTTTGCCCGGGGCGATCTTGTGCGCGGCCGAAATCGCTTGGGCGATACCGCCACAGGCGGCGATATGGTTTTCCTTGATCAGGAACGCGTCATACAAACCGATGCGATGGTTGTGGCAACCGCCACAGGTCACGGCGTATTTCTGCGCCAGACGCAGGCCCGGCAGCGTCTTGCGCGTATCGAGCAACTTGACCTGGGTGCTCGCGACGCTATCCGCCAGGTACTGGGCGCGTGTGGCGACGCCGGAGAGCATCTGCAGGAAATTCAGCGCGCTGCGTTCGCCGCTGAGCAGCGAACGTGCCGGGCCTTCTAGGTGGAACAGTGCCTGGTTGGGGCTGACGCGTTCACCGTCGGCCACCAGCCAATGCACCGCGACCCGCGGGTCCAGTTGGCGGAACACCGCGTCCACCCAGGCCGTGCCAGCGATAACGGCCGCATCGCGGGTGATGATCGTGGCCTTGGCCAGCCGTTCGGCCGGGATCAATTGCGCGGTGATGTCGCCGCTGCCGATGTCTTCGCGCAGTGCGCGGCGCACGTTGGCTTCGATTTCGGCGGTGAGGTCGGCAAGACGGAGATTCGGCATAACAGGCTCCACAAACAAAGTGCGCCGATTATAGGGGCTGTGCGCGTTTGAACCCAGTGGCGTGCTCATTTACAGCGCTATGACAGAGTTCGCTGGCGCAACGACCCCCATTTGCAAGATAATCTCGCGCCTTGCAATTGGCGTCATAGCTTTGACGTCCTGGTGGTAACCGGATATTCGCAGTGCCCAACTGGGCCTGCCCCGACTTTGCCCTACCCACACCGCCGTTTCAGGAGGCCTGGATGCACAACGACGGAAAGGTGGTGCCGATCAATAAGGCACAGACCACGCCATCGCCGCTCGCGCGCCTACCGGTGGTGTTGCTGCAGGTTCGCGACAAGGCTGCGCAGCAACTGCAGCAAGGTTTGCAGGAGCTGTTCGATAACGCCGACGACACCCTGTTCGAAATGGCCGACAAGGCCCTTAACAACGTCGACCACCATATTTTCTTTGAAGCCATGCGCGACCTGCGTCTCAAGCGCAAGAATTTCGAGCGCGTGTTCATGGGGCAACTGTTCGAGGCCTTCGCCAACCTGGGCGGGGCAGGGCGCGGTGAACGGCAGTTGGTGCCGGTGGTGTCCTACGACAAGGTGCCCGGCATCCTCAGGGACGACCTGGAAAAAGCCCTGGCGCTGGAGGCAATGCTCGGGCGGGTGCAGCATCGCGACGGCCTCGCCCTGGGGCAACTGACCACTCGCCTGGGCGCCTTGCTCGGCAGGTCCATGGATGACTGCGAGAACCCCCTGGGGCCGGCGCTGCTGTGCGAGTTTTTCCTGCGCGCGGGGCGCAGCCTGGGCGTGGAAATTCGCGTCAAGCTGGTCATGCTCAAGCTCTTTGAAAAGTACGTGCTCAGCGACGCCGACCACCTGTACGGTGAGGCCAATCAGTTGCTGGTCGCCACCGGCGTGCTGCCTGAACTAAAGGCGGTGCCGGCCCGTCGTTCCGGCGGGCGCGTACCGTGCAAGCAGACGCGTGAAGCCCGGTTGCCAAGCGCCGACCAGCCAGTCGACGAAAATGGCGAGCACGCCTTTTCTACCTTGCGAGCGCTGCTGGGCGCCGTGCGCGGCAGTGTCGCGCCGACCCTGGAAGCCAGCGCCGAGCCCCAGCCCATTGCCACCCGCGACCTGCTGCGGCTGTTGTCCCATTTGCAGCAATACGTGCCGGAGCCGGATGTCGAGGACGACTTCGACCTGCGCAACCAGTTGAAGCAACTGCTGACCCGAGTCAGCGTCAAGAGCGGCAAATCCCGGGTCGTGGAAGAGGCCGACGAAGACGTAATCAACCTGGTCGCGCTGTTGTTCGAATTCATCCTCAATGACCACGCCGTCCCGGACGCCTTCAAGGCCTTGATCGCCCGGTTGCAGATCCCGATGCTCAAACTGGCGGTGCTGGACAAGAGCCTTTTCAGCCGCGCCGGCCATCCGGCGCGGCGGCTGCTCAACGAAATCGCCAGTGCCGCCATCGGTTGGAGCCCGGCTGAGGGTAACCCGCGTGACAGCCTGTACCTGCGCATCGAGCAGGTGGTGCAGCGGTTGCTGAATGATTTTGCCGAAGACCCGGCGATTTTTTCCGAACTGCTGTCGGAGTTCTGCGCGTTTACCGCTGACGAGCGCCGGCACAGTGCATTGCTCGAACAGCACACCCGCGATACCGAGGAAGCGCGCCTGCGTAACGAGGCGGCCCGACAGCGCGTGGCCGACGTGCTGAACCGGCGTTTGCTGGGCAAGGTCCTGCCGCGCTCGGTGGTGCAGTTTGTGCAACAGGCCTGGAGCCAGGTGCTGTTGCTGGCCAGCCTCAAGCACGGTGAGCAATCGGTGCAATGGCAGGCGGGGCTGCGCACCCTGGACGAGTTGATCTGGAGCGTTAGCCTGCACGACGACACCGAGGCCGGGCGGCATCTGCTGGAGCAGTTGCCGGCGTTGCTCAAGGCCTTGCGCGACGGGATGAGCGGCGCGGGGTTCGACCCTTTCAGCACCCGTGAGTTCTTTGTTCGGCTGCAGGCCTTGCATGTTCAGGCGTTCGAGGGCGGCGAGAGGTTGATCGAGGTGCAGGAGCCCTTCGTGTTCGACCCTGGCCTGCCCGATGCCGCGCAGGACCTGGCCGCGGATGATCCCGACCTGCTCAAGGTGCGCCAATTGCGCGTCGGCGTTTGGCTGGAGTTCCTGGAACCCGAGGAAACCGCTCTGCGCGGCAAACTGAACGCGATCATGGCACCGGCCGATCGCTATGTTTTCGTCAACCGCGCCGGGCTCAAGGTACTCGAGCGCAGCGCCGGCCAACTGGCCCTGGCGTTCAAGCGTGGTGCGTTGCGTATCCTGGACGAAGCCCTGCTGTTCGAGCGTGCGCTGGCGACGGTGGCGGGTAACTTGCGTCAACTCAATCGCGGCAAGTGATCGCAACCATAGGGCTGAACGCGGCATACTGGTCAGACTTAGTCACGTTCAAGGAACCTGTATGCAGTTGGACCCCGCCAGCGGTTGGTGCCAGGGTGTTCGTCATTGCCCTTCGCCCAACTTCAACGAGCGCCCCGCAGGTGAAGTCTCGCTGTTGGTGGTGCATAACATCAGCCTGCCGCCGGCGCAGTTCGCCACCGGCAAGGTGCAGGAATTTTTCCAGAATCGCTTGGATGTCACGGAACATCCTTACTTTGCAGGGATTGCCGACCTACGCGTGTCAGCGCATTTTCTGATTGAACGCGACGGAGGGGTGACGCAGTTTGTGTCCTGCCTCGACCGCGCCTGGCATGCCGGGGTTTCCAGCTTCGAGGGGCGCGAAACGTGCAATGACTTTTCCCTGGGGATCGAGTTGGAAGGTACGGATGACCTGCCGTTTACCGATGCCCAATATGCGTCACTGATCGACCTGACACGTCAGTTGCTGGCGACTTACCCGGGCATCACCCGTCAGCGCATTTGTGGTCACAGCGATATCGCCCCGGGGCGCAAGACCGATCCCGGGCCCGCTTTTGATTGGATGCGCTTTCGCAGCGCCCTGCAGGATGGAGGACACGCACAATGAGTTTCCTGGTGTTGGTGCTGGCGGTCTGGATCGAGAAATTCTCGGCCTTGCGCCAAAAGTTGCAGCGCGACGGCAGATGGCTGCGCGAACTGGCCAGATTGGAATCGAGCCCGCGCCTGGGCGAACAGCCCTGGTTGATTCTGGCGCTGCTGGTGTTGCTGCCGGTGGCCGTGCTGGCGTTGTTGCTGCTGGTGCTGGAACCGGTGGCCTACGGCCTGTTGGCGCTGCCGGTGCATTTGCTGGTGCTGATCTACAGCCTGGGGCGCGGTGATCTGCTGGCGGGGCTTGGCCCGTTCCGCGATGCCTGGCGGCGCGGCGACCTGCAGGCCGCCGAGCATGTGGCCGAGCGTGACCTGAAGGTCGCTGCCGACAGTGGCGAGCAGTTGCTGGAACGTGTCCAGGGGTATCTCCTGTGGCAGGCCTATCAGAGCTTCTTTGCGGTGATCTTCTGGTATTTCCTGTTGGGCCCGGTCGCAGCCCTGGCCTATCGCCTGCTGGCGCTGGCCAGCGAACACAGTCAGAACCCTCTGGTGGCCGAGCGTGCCGCGCAACTGCGGCATGCCTTTGACTGGTTGCCGGTGCGCTTGCTGGCGGCGAGTTTCGCCTTGGTGGGCAACTTTGTCGCGGTCAGCCGAGTGATGCTCCACGAGCTGTTGAGCTGGGACATCAGTGCCGCGCAACTGGTGAACAAAGTCGGCCTGGTGGCCGCCGAAATCCCGCCGCCGGTGGTGGGGGCCGACGGCATCAACAGTCTGGATCGCCTGTGGGAACTGCTGCTGCGCGCGGCGGTGCTGTGGTATGCCGGTTTCGCCATCTGGACCGTGTTGCCCTAGCGGTCACGCTCAATCCCTGTGGGAGCAAGCCTGCTCCCACAGCGCGTTAACTTTACGTTACAAAACTCCCTTGCGATTTGAGCTATACAAGTAGAGCGCCAAATAGTGGCTATCTGCCGCCGCCCTGCGCCTCAAATAAAAATAATAGGAAGGGAGTTCACCTGTGAAGAGCTTGCTCTATCCCGCCGTCGCGCTGATGAACCGCCTGAGCTTCGGCATGAAGTTCAGTTTGATCAGCGTGTTGTTCCTGTTGCCGATGCTGGCGACCAACTATTTCCTGGTGCGCGATTCCTGGCGTGAATTCCAGGGCACCCGCATCGAACTGCAAAGCCTGGATTTGCTCGGCAGCAGCCTGGCCTTGCGCCGTGACCTGGAAACCCTCAACAACCAGGTGCAGATCAACGCGACCCTCGGCCAATCCGGCAAGGCGGGCGATCTGGAGGGCACGATCAACACCCTGGAACAGAGTGTGCTGGCGCGCCTGCAAGGCCTGAGCGCGATGGCCTCCGACCCCGAGCAAGTCGCCGTCTTCGACGCCAAGCGCGACGAGCTGGTCGGCGCCTTCAAGGCCCAGCAACAGGAGTCATCGCTACAGAGCAAAAGTGCGCTGATCGGCAAACTGCTGAACAAGGCGCAGATGCTCAGCCAGATCATCGCCAGCCAATCCGGCTTGAGCCGCGACCCCCAGAGTGATCTGCGCCAGCTCAGCGAACTGATCACCGGCGTCACGCCGCAAGTCACCCAGACGTTGGGCGAAGGGCGGGCAATGGGCGCGTACTCCCTCGGCCAGGGTTTTCTCAACTCCTCCTCCAGCACGCGCTTCGACGAGCTGTTGCAGCAGTTGGAAAAACTCCAGGCCGAATACGGCTTGAAGCTGCAGGACGCCCTGGGCTCCAGCAAAGCCGCCCACACAGCGCTCGACAGCCTGGCCAAGGCCAGCAACGCGAGCCTCAAGCAAGGCAGTGAACTGTTTGAAGAGCAGGTGGTGATGGCCGAAACCCTCGACGCACCGTGGCAGGGCTTTTACGACGACGTGAGTCAACTGATGGCCCAGACCTACCAACTCAATGAGGCCACCCTGGGTTTCCTCGGACAGCAGTTGGAGCAACGGCTGACGCAAAACCGCACGCACATGGTCGTACTGGTGTCGGCCCTGGCGGCGGTGTTTTTGCTGATCTTTTATCTGTACGCCGGTTTCTATGCCTCGACGCGTACCACGTTGCGGCGCTTGGGGGCGATGATGGACAAGGTGGCGGCGGGCGATATGACCGTCACGTTTGTCGCCCGCAGCCGCGACGAGTTGGGCGAACTGGGCCAAGTGTTCAATGGCACCGTGGCCAAGATCCACGACCTGATCGAGCGCGTCGGGCACACCGTCAGCCAGGTTGAGTTGCAGGCCGGCCAGGTCGAGGCGGTCTCGGCCCGCAGTAACCAGGCGGTCTCCGGGCAGCGCAGCCAGATCGAACAGGTAGCGACGGCCATGAACCAGATGTCCTCCACCGCCCAGGAAGTGGCACGCAGCGCGGCGGCGGCGGTGAGCAGCGCCCATAGCGTCAACGATGAAACCGTCAGCGGCCGTGGCCTGGTGCAGTCCCAGCAAGGCAGCATTGCGCGGTTGGCATCGGAGATCGATGAGTCGGTACGCGTGATCAATCAACTGGCCACCGACAGCCAATCCATCAGCAGCGTGCTGGAAGTGATCAAGAGCATCGCCGAGCAAACCAACCTGCTGGCGCTCAACGCCGCGATCGAAGCGGCCCGCGCCGGGGAGCAGGGCCGCGGCTTTGCGGTGGTGGCCGATGAAGTGCGGACCCTGGCCCGGCGCACCCAGCACTCCACTGAAGAGATCGAGCAGATGATCAGCCGCTTGCACAGCGGTGTCGGCGCGGCGGTCAAGGCCATGGGCACCAGCCATGCCATGGCTGAAGGCACCGTGGGCCAGTCGGAAAAGGTCCAGCAGGCCCTGGAAAATATTCTCGGCGCCGTCGGCATGATCGTGGATCAGAACCAGCAGATTGCCGCCGCCGTCGAGCAGCAAACCGCGGTCGCCCACGACATTGACCGCAACATCGTCGAAATCAACCGCGCCGGAGAGCATGCGGCCGACGGTGCGTACCAGACCGAAGCGGCCAGCCGGCAGTTGTCGCAGCAGGTGATCGAGCTGAAGCAACTGATCGGCGCATTTCGGGTGTAGGGTCTGTTAGTAGGATTTGTCCTTTGTGGTTGTGGTGTTTGTCTTAATTTTGCGACGTATCTTTTCTGGCGGCGTGAATAGGTGAAAATTTGTTTCACCTGGTCACAGTCCCAAGGAGGCACGGCGATGATCGCTGCATTCGGTATCAGAGGGCGCTGCGCCCGATGCGACATGACGTTTGAACTCAAGCCTTGGCAGTTGAACGCGATTGCCATCGACGAGCCGTTCGAGTGCGTGTATTGCCAGTCGGGCCTGCAGTTGCGGTGTCGCAAACAGCAGCGTCAATTTCGTGCGCTGGACCAGTGGGCGCTGGTTCGCCCGAGCATGATCATCCTGACCTGCGTGACCTTGCTGGTGGCACTGGTGGCGGAGTGGGTGGGGTTACTCAGTGTGATCGAGCAGCTCAACCTTTCACTGGTGACGGTGCTGATCCACTGCCTGGTGCTGCGTTTTGCCCGCCATCGGCAACGCATGACCCTGGACCTGCAGGCCGTCAGCCCGCTACCAATTGAACAGCTCGCACGCGTTGCGTGTGCTCGCCTGCGCCAGCGATAACGGGCTCAGGCCCATGCGCTCGGCCAACGCGGCGCAGATCTCGGGCAGGTGTTCCGGGCTGTTGCGCTGGCCGGGGTGCATGGCGGGGGCCATGTCCGGTGCATCGGTTTCCAGTACCACGGCTTCCAGGGGCAGTTGCGCGAGTACTTTGTGCATGCGCAGCGCCTGTGGCCAGGTGGCCGCGCCGCCCAGGCCCAGTTTGAACCCCAGCTTGATGTACTCGCGCGCCTCTTCGCGGCTGCCGGCGAAGGCGTGGATGATGCCGCCCCGTGGCAGGCGGATGCGCTTGAGGGTGGCGATCACGGCGGCATGGCTGCGGCGCACATGCAGCAGGGCCGGCAGTTGGAAATCCACGGCCATCTTGAGTTGGGCTTCGAACAGGTGTTGCTGGCGTTCACGGTCGAGGTGTTCGAGGAAGTAATCCAGGCCGATCTCGCCCACCGCGCACAATTGCCGATGGCCCCGCAGGCGGGTCAGCCAGTCGCCCAGGGCCGTCAGGTCGGCGGGGCGATGCTCGTCGAGGTACACCGGGTGCAGGCCGAAGGCTGCGAACAAACCTTCATCGTTTTGCACCAGATCCCACAGTCGTTGCCAATTTTGCTGATACACCCCCAACACCACCATGCGCTGTACGCCGAGTTGGCGGCTGTGCGCGAGGACTTGCCGGCGATCGCTGTCGAAGTCCGGGAAGTCCAGGTGGGTGTGGGTGTCGATCAGCTCCACGCTCAAACCTCGTGAATGCGCTGCTTGAAGGTGCGGCCGATGGCGTTTACGCCGGGTTGATACTGTTGTTCTTCAATCGCAGCCAGGGCCAGGCGCAGCGCGGTGTCGGCGATCAGTTGATGTTGCTGGGCCATGGCATTCACCGGCAGTGGCAGGAAATCCAGCAGTTGGGTATCACCGAAGGTGCCCAGGCGCAGCGGCCGCGTCTTGAGCGGGAAGTCATGCAGTGCGTCGAACACGCCTTGCAGCAGCACGTAGGACGTGGTCACCAGCGCGTCAGGCAAATGCCCCAGGCGCTGCAGTAATTGCTCCATCAGTTGCCGGCCGCAGTCGCGGCTGAACGCCTCGCCGTGTTCGACGATCACTTCACCGCCGAACCCCTGCAGCGCTTCACGGAAACCGGCGGCGCGCGCCTGGCTGATGCTCAGCTCGGGCCGCGCGCCGATCAGCGCGATCTGCTTGGGCAGCGGTTGCAACAGGCTGCTGGTCAGTTGCTGGCAGGCCTGGCGGTCGTCGCTGACCACCGAGCAGAACTGCGCGGGGTCCATCTCCCGGTCGATGGCGATGACCGGCAAACCCTTGGCTTGCAGCTCGCGATAACTGTCGTCGCTGGCCGGCAGGCAGCTGGCAACGAACAGCGCGTCGCAGCGTCGGGCGCGGAACAGTTGCAGCAACTGGCGCTCGCTGTCGGCGTCATCGTCGGAGCTGGCGATCAGCAATTGATAGCCGCGCGCGCGCGCGCCCTGTTCCAACAACTTGGCAATTCGTGCGTAACTGGGGTTTTCCAGGTCTGGCAGGATGAAACCCAAGGTGCGCGTATGCCGGCTGCGCAGTCCCGCAGCCTGGGGGTTGGGCGTGAAACCATGGGCTTGGACCACCGCACGCACGCGCTCGACGGTTGCGCTGCTGATGCGTTGTTGTTCGGCTTTGCCATTGATGACATAGCTGGCGGTGGTCACGGACACACCGGCGAGACGGGCGATATCACTGAGTTTCAAACCGGGATTTCCTTGTTTTCTGGAGCTTGCCCCGACATTTTGTCCAATCGTAACCGATTACTGCAGACGACCAATGTCTCAGCTCAAGTGCCGAGTGGGTCTTCAAGGATGCGCAATTAACGCGTAATCTGCCACGAATTCTAGATTAAACGTTTCAGCAGGCGTATTTTTGCGATGTTCGCTACTGAGTGGCTACTGCCAACCGACTGCTCAGTCAGTTTGTTCATGAACGACTTTAGACTGATTTATTCAAAACAATACCTAGTGCGCCCGACGCACTAACTAGGAGAACGGCATGCTTGAGCTCACCATAGAGCAGATTTCCATGGGCCAGACGGCTGTGGATAAATCTGCTGCCTTGCACCTGCTCGCTGACAAACTGGTGGCCGACGGCCTGGTCGCCGAGGGTTATCTCAGCGGCTTGCAAGCCCGTGAAGCCCAAGGTTCGACCTTTCTCGGTCAAGGCATCGCGATCCCTCACGGCACCCCCGAAACCCGCGATCAGGTATTTTCCACCGGCGTGCGCCTGCTGCAGTTCCCCGAAGGGGTGGACTGGGGCGATGGCCAGATCGTCTACCTGGCCATCGGTATTGCCGCCAAATCCGACGAACACCTGCGCCTGCTGCAATTGCTGACCCGCGCCCTCGGGGAAACCGACCTGGGCCAGGCACTGCGCCGCGCCGCTTCCGCCGAGGCCCTGCTGAAACTGTTGCAGGGCGCGCCGCAGGAACTGGCATTGGACGCGCAAATGATCGGGCTCGGTGTGTCCGCCGATGATTTTGAAGAGCTGGTGTGGCGTGGCGCCCGCCTGCTGCGCCAGGCCGATTGTGTGAGCAATGGCTTTGCCGCCGTGTTGCAGCAGGTCGATGCGCTGCCCCTGGGCGATGGCCTGTGGTGGTTGCACAGCGAGCAGACCGTCAAGCGCCCGGGGCTGGCGTTTGTCACCCCGGACAAACCCATGCGTTACCTCGGCCAGCCCCTCAATGGCCTGTTCTGCCTGGCCAGCCTCGGCGAAGCGCACCAGACCTTGCTCGAACGCCTGTGTGCGCTGTTGATTGAAGGGCGTGGCCAGGAACTGGGCCGCGCCACCAGCAGCCGTGCGGTGCTTGAAGTATTGGGCGGCGAGCTGCCACCCGACTGGCCCAGCGCACGCATCGCCCTGGCCAATGCCCATGGCCTGCACGCGCGGCCGGCGAAGATCCTCGCGCAACTGGCGAAAAGTTTTGACGGCGATATTCGTGTACGCATCGTCGATGGTGCGGTGGGCGCCGTGTCGGTGAAAAGCCTGAGCAAGCTGCTCAGCCTCGGCGCCCGGCGTGGCCAGGTGCTGGAGTTTGTCGCAGAGCCGACGATTGCCGACGATGCGCTGCCCGCCTTGCTGGCCGCGGTACAAGAGGGGCTTGGCGAAGAGGTCGAGCCGCTGCCTGTCGCGAGTGCACAAGCCGCCGCCGTGGTGCTCGAACCGACGCTCAGCGCGCCCCTGGCCGGCAGCCAGATCCAGGCCATCGCCGCCGCACCGGGCATCGCCATCGGCCCGGCGCATATCCAGGTGCTGCAACCGTTCGACTATCCGCTGCGTGGCGAGTCCTCGGCCATCGAGCGCCAACGCCTGCACGCCTCACTGGCCGATGTGCGCGGCGATATCCAGGGCCTGATCGAACGCAGCCAGGCCAAGGCGATCCGCGAGATTTTCATCACCCACCAGGAAATGCTCGACGACCCGGAACTGACCGACGACGTCGACACCCGCCTCAAGCAGGGTGAAAGCGCCGAAGCCGCCTGGATGAGCGTGATCGAAGCCGCCGCCAAGCAGCAGGAATCGTTGCAGGACGCCTTGCTCGCCGAGCGCGCCGCCGACCTGCGCGACATCGGTCGCCGTGTGCTGGCGCAGTTGTGCGGTGTCGAAACCGTCCAGGAACCGAACGAACCCTACATCCTGGTGATGGACGAAGTCGGCCCGTCGGATGTGGCGCGCCTCGACCCGGCCCGCGTCGCCGGCATTCTCACCGCCCGTGGCGGCGCCACCGCCCACAGCGCCATCGTCGCCCGCGCCCTGGGCATCCCCGCCTTGGTGGGCGCCGGCCCGGCCGTGTTGCTGCTGGCCGCCGGTACGCCGTTGCTGCTCGACGGTCAGCGCGGCCGCCTGCATGTCGACGCCGACGCCGCGACCCTGCAACGCGCCAGCGTCGAACGCGACACCCGTGAACAACGCCTGCAAGCCGCCTCGGCGCAGCGCCATCAGCCGGCCCTGACCCGGGATGGGCACGCCGTGGAAGTGTTCGCCAACATCGGCGAAAGCGCCGGCGTGGCGAGCGCGGTGGAGCAGGGCGCCGAAGGCATTGGCCTGCTGCGCACCGAACTGATTTTCATGGCCCACCCCCAAGCGCCGGACGAAGCCACCCAGGAAGCTGAATACCGCCGCGTGCTCGATGGCCTCGGCGGTCGCCCGTTGGTGGTCCGCACCCTGGATGTGGGCGGCGACAAACCGCTGCCGTATTGGCCGATCGCCGAGGAAGAAAACCCCTTCCTCGGCGTGCGCGGCATTCGCCTTACGCTGCAACGCCCGCAGATCATGGAAGCGCAATTGCGCGCACTGCTGCGCTCGGCGGATAACCGGCCGCTGCGCATCATGTTCCCCATGGTTGGCAGCGTCGATGAGTGGCGCGCTGCGCGGGACATGACCGAGCGCCTGCGCCTGGAAATCCCGGTGGCCGACCTGCAACTGGGGATCATGATCGAAGTGCCGTCCGCCGCGTTGCTCGCGCCGGTGCTGGCCAAGGAAGTCGACTTCTTCAGCGTCGGCACCAACGACCTGACCCAGTACACCCTGGCCATCGACCGTGGCCACCCGACGCTGTCGGCCCAGGCCGATGGCCTGCACCCCGCCGTGTTGCAACTGATCGACATCACCGTGCGCGCCGCCCATGCCCATGGCAAATGGGTCGGTGTGTGCGGTGAACTGGCCGCCGACCCGCTGGCGGTGCCGGTGCTGATCGGTCTCGGCGTGGATGAGTTGAGCGTGTCGGCCCGCAGCATTCCCGAGGTGAAGGCGCGGGTGCGAGAATTCAGTCTGAGCGAGGCCCAGGGCCTGGCGCAACAAGCACTCGCGGTGGGTTCGCCCGCTGAAGTGCGAGCCCTTGTGGAGGCCGTGTAGATGGCAAGGATTTTGACCCTGACGCTGAACCCGGCGTTGGACCTCACGGTACGCCTGGCGCGCCTGGAACCCGGTGAAGTCAATCGCAGCGAGACGATGCTGACCCACGCGGCCGGCAAGGGCGTGAACGTCGCCCAGGTGCTGGCCGACCTCGGTCATCAGGTCACCGTCGGTGGTTTTCTCGGCGCGGACAACCCCCAGGCCTTTGACGCGCTGATCGCGCGCCGTGGGTTTGCCGATGCGTTCATCCGCGTGCCCGGCGAGACCCGCAGCAATATCAAGATCGCCGAACAGGATGGCCGCGTCACCGACATCAATGCGCCGGGGCCGCTGGTCAGCGAGCAGGCGCAGCAGGCGTTGCTCAACCAACTCACGCTGATCGCCCCGGGGCACGATGCGGTGGTGGTCGCCGGCAGCTTGCCGTGCGGTGTCAGCCCGCAGTGGTTCCAGGGCTTATTGGTGCTGCTGAAAGACCTCGGCTTGAAAGTTGCCCTGGACACCAGCGGCGCTGCCCTGCGCGCCGGGTTGCAGGCCGGCCCGTGGTTGATCAAGCCCAATACCGAAGAACTTGCCGAAGCGCTGGACTGCCCGACCGACTCCGTCGACCAACAGGCCCAGGCCGCCGCGCGTTTGCATGCCAGCGGCATCGAGCATGTGGTGATTTCCCACGG
Source organism: Pseudomonas sp. PSPC2-3 (assembly GCF_049898265.1). Classification (NCBI taxonomy): domain Bacteria; kingdom Pseudomonadati; phylum Pseudomonadota; class Gammaproteobacteria; order Pseudomonadales; family Pseudomonadaceae; genus Pseudomonas; species Pseudomonas sp. PSPC2-3. Next base: position 179,267 of record NZ_JAFCXJ010000003.1, read on the forward strand.
TGCCGACGGCGTCAACTGGTTCAGCCCCGGCACGGCGCTGCATGCTACGCCGCCGAAAGTCAGCGTCGCGAGTACGGTCGGCGCGGGCGATTCGCTGCTGGCCGGGATGCTCCACGGTTTGCTCGGTTTCGATCTGCCCGAGACCACCTTGCGCCGCGCCACGGCGATTGCCGCGATGGCCGTCACGCAGATCGGGTTTGGCATCAGCGATGATGCGCAATTGGCGCGTCTCGAAAGCGGCGTCCATGTGCGCCCGCTGACAGAACAATAAGAGGGTTTGTGATGAATTTAGCCATTGTTACCGCCTGCCCGAACGGCATGGTCACCAGTGTGCTGTGCGCCCGTTTGCTCGACGCCGCCGCGCAGCGCCAGGGCTGGAGCACCAGCGTCGAAGTGGTAGACGTGCAGCGCCCGGAACGCCAGTTGTCCCAGGCCACGCTCGATGCTGCCGAGTGGGTGTTGCTGGTCAGCAGCACGCCGCTGGATATGCAGCGGTTTGTCGGCAAGCGTGTGTATCAGAGCACCCCGGCCCAGGCCTTGCAGGACGTCGAGGCGGTATTGCGGCGCGGCGCCGAAGAGGCTCAGGTGTATGTCGCCAGCGAAGCCCCGGTGGCGGCCAAGCAAGCCCCGCGTATTGTCGCGATCACCGCCTGCCCGACCGGCGTGGCCCACACCTTCATGGCCGCCGAAGCGTTGCAGCAGACCGCCAAGCGCCTGGGCTATGACTTGCAGGTAGAAACCCAAGGTTCGGTCGGCGCGCGCACGCCGTTGAGCCCGCAAGCGATTGCCGAGGCGGATGTGGTGCTGCTGGCGGCGGATATCGAAGTCGCCACCGAGCGTTTCGCCGGCAAGAAGATCTACCGCTGCGGCACCGGCATCGCCCTCAAGCAAGCCGAAGCGACCCTCAACAAGGCCCTGGCCGAAGGCACCGTGGAAAGCGCGGCGAGCGGGGCGGTGGCCAAGTCGGAAAAAACCGGGGTCTACAAACACCTGCTGACCGGCGTGTCGTTCATGTTGCCGATGGTGGTGGCGGGCGGTCTGTTGATCGCCTTGTCGTTCGTGTTCGGCATCCATGCCTTTGAAGAAAAAGGCACCCTGGCGGCGGCGCTGAAAACCGTCGGCGACCAGGCCTTCATGCTCATGGTGCCGCTGCTCGCGGGCTATATCGCCTATTCGATTGCCGACCGCCCCGGCCTGGCCCCCGGCATGATCGGCGGCTTGCTGGCCGGGACGTTGGGCGCGGGCTTTATCGGCGGGATTATTGCCGGTTTCCTCGCCGGTTACTGCGTCAAGCTGATCACCGGCGCGGTGCGCCTGCCGCAAAGCCTGGAGCCGCTCAAGCCGATCCTGATCATCCCGTTGCTGGCGAGCCTGTTCACAGGCCTGGCGATGATCTATCTGGTAGGCCCGCCGGTGGCGCGGCTGCTCACCGGGCTGACCGACTTCCTCAGCACGATGGGCACCACCAATGCCGTGCTGCTCGGCATCCTGCTCGGCGGCATGATGTGCGTTGACCTGGGCGGGCCGATCAACAAGGCCGCGTATGCGTTCTCTGTCGGCTTGCTGGCGGCGTCCAGCGGTGCGCCGATGGCGGCGACCATGGCGGCCGGCATGGTGCCGCCGATCGGCATGGGCATCGCGACCTTCCTGGCCCGGCGCAAGTTTGCCCAGACCGAACGCGAGGCCGGCAAGGCCGCGATGATTCTGGGCCTGTGCTTTATCTCTGAAGGCGCGATCCCGTTTGCTGCCAAGGACCCGCTGCGGGTGATCCCGGCCAGCATCGCCGGTGGCGCGTTGACCGGTGCGCTGTCGATGTACTTCGGCTGCAAACTGGCGGCGCCCCACGGCGGCTTGTTTGTGCTGGTGATCCCGAATGCGATGAACCATGCGCTGCTGTACTTGCTGGCGATTGCCGCCGGTAGCGTGTTGACGGGGTTGGTGTATGCGCTGATCAAACGCCCGGAAGCGGTGGAACTGGCGGTCACACCCGCCCAAGCCTGACACCGTTGAACATGTGGGAGGGGGCTTGCCCCCTCCCACATTAAGATCTGCGAGGCTTTGAAGGCGGTGTCATATCGGCTTCATCCCTGCATGTTCTAGTTGCCCTTTTGATACTCAAGAGGGCACTTGCATGAGCCATTTCGATCTCGGCCGTCGCCGCGTGATGCAAGCCGTCGGCGCGGGCCTGTTGCTGCCGGGGCTGGCACCGGCGGTGATTGCGTCGGTGAAGGACCGGCCGCAACTCACCGATGGCGTGCAGTCCGGCGACCTGCTCGGCGACCGCGCGATGATCTGGAGCCGCAGCGACCGCCCGGCGCGGATGGTGGTGGAATGGGACACCCGCAGTGTGTTCAGCAACCCACGTCGATTCGTCTCGCCGCTGGCCGACAACCGCAGCGACTTTACCGCCCGCGTCGAACTCACCGGCCTGCCCGCCGACCAGGCGATTTTCTACCGCGTGCATTTCGAAGACGCCCAGACCGGCGTCGCCAGCGAGCCCTGGTTCGGCCACCTGCGCAGCGTGCCGCAACAGCGTCGCGATATTCGTTTTGTGTGGAGCGGCGACACCGTCGGCCAAGGCTTCGGCATCAACCCGGACATCGGCGGCATGCGGATCTACGAAGCCATGCGTTTGCGCCTGCCGGACTTTTTTATCCACAGCGGCGACACCATCTACGCCGACGGCCCGGTGCCGGCGCAACTGACCACCGAAGGCGGGCGCATCTGGCGCAACATCACCACCGAGGCCAAGAGCAAAGTCGCTGAAACCCTCGATGAGTATCGCGGCAATTACCGCTACAACCTGCTGGATGAAAACGTGCGGCGCTTTAACGCCGAAGTGCCGCAGATCTGGCAGTGGGACGACCACGAAGTGGTGAACAACTGGTCGCCGAGCAAGCAGCTCGATGAGCGTTACCAGACCAAGGACATCAACACCCTGGTCGGCCATGCGCGTCAGGCCTGGCTGGAATATTCACCCATGCGTCGGCAAAGCGCCGACGGCGGCGGGCGGATTTATCGCAAGCTCAGTTACGGCCCACTGCTGGATGTGTTCGTGCTCGACATGCGCAGCTATCGCGGGCCCAACGATGACAACCTGGGCGGCGCCAAACCCTTCCTCGGCCGAGAGCAACTGGACTGGCTCAAGCGCGAACTCAAGGCGTCCCAGGCCCAATGGAAGGTGATCGCCGCCGACATGCCGATCGGCCTCGGCGTGCCCGACGGCGAAGTCAGCCCGGGCGTACCGCGCTGGGAAGCGATCGCCAACAACGACCCCGGCCCGGCGCAAGGGCGCGAGTTGGAAATCGCCGAGCTGCTCGGGTTTCTGCGCGCGCAGCAGGTGCGCAACCATGTGTGGTTGACGGCGGATGTGCATTACTGCGCGGCGCATCACTATCATCCGGATCGGGCGGCGTTCCAGGACTTCGAGCCGTTCTGGGAGTTTGTCGCGGGGCCGTTGAATGCGGGAAGCTTCGGGCCCAATCCGCTGGATAAAACCTTTGGTCCGCAGGTGGTGTTCGAGAAAGCACCGCCGGCGCAGAACACCTCGCCGTTTGCCGGTTTCCAGTTTTTCGGCGAAGTGCAGATCGATGGGCAGACGGCGGAGTTGACGGTGATGCTGCGTGATCTGGATGGGGTTTCAGTGTTCGAGCAAAAGCTGCAACCGGTCTGATTGAGGGTGCAGTCAAAAACTGATTGGAGTGCAGTCAAAAACTGACTTGGAATACAGTCAAAACTGTGGGAGGGGGCTTGCCCCCGATAGCGGTGTGTCAGTAACCCATGAGTTGACTGATCCACCGCCATCGGGGGCAAGCCCCCTCCCACATAAGTTCTTCAGTGGTTAGAGGATCTCAGTAGACATCGCGGCGATAGCGGCCCTGTTCGATCAAGCGCTCCACCGCCTCACTCCCCAGCACCTCATGCAGCACCTGATCCACCCCTGCGGCCATCCCCTGCAAACTGCCGCACACGTAAATCGCCGCGCCGTCCGCCAGCCATCGACGCAACACGTCCGCCGATTCGCGCAGGCGATCCTGCACGTAGATCTTTTCCTCCTGGTCGCGGGAAAACGCCAGGTCCAGCAGCGCCAGGTCACCGCTGGCCAGCCAGCCTTGCAGTTCGTCCTGGCACAGGTAGTCGTGGGCGATGGTGCGTTCGCCGAACAACAGCCAGTTGCGCTGCTGGCCGTCGGCAATGCGTGCCTTGAGCAAGCTGCGCAAACCCGCCAGGCCAGTGCCGTTGCCCAGCAGGATCAACGGCGCAGGCGCGTCCGGCAGGTGGAAAGCGCTGTTGCGGCGCAGGCGCAGGCTGATGCTCGAGCCGAGGGCCGCGTGTTCGGTCAGCCAGCCCGAGCCAAGGCCGAGGGTGCCGTCCGGATGACGTTCCTGGCGCACGATCAACTCCAGCACGCCGTCGCTGGGAATCGAGGCGATGGAGTATTCGCGCATGCCCAGGGGCGCCAGCGCGTTCACCAGCGCCTGGGCATGCAGGCCCACCAGATGGGCGCGGTTGTCCGGCAATTGGCGGGTGGCCAGGGCCTGGTCGAGGGTGTGCGCCAGGCCGTCGATCAGCACGCTCTCGCTGCCGGCCAGGCCCAGGCCCCCGAGGAACTGCGCGATGGCCCGGCTGCCGTTGCGCGGCAGGATTTCCACCAGGTCGCCGGCCGTCCAGCGTTGCCCTGACGGCACGCTCAGCTCCAGCAGGTACACAGCCGAACCGATACTGCCAGGGTTGAGCAAGGTGCGTTGGTTCAAGCTGCAGTTTTCATACTGTGCGCTCGGCCACGCCGCTGTCGGTGCGTGCCCGGTGAGTTGCCCCAGCTGTTGTTGCCAGTGCTGCAGGGCATGGGGGTCGCCGCTGTCGACTTCCACGGGGGCGAACAACGGGGTGCCGCCCTGGTTGGTCAGCCAGAAGTGCAGGCGCCGCGCAAAGCCGCAGAAGTGCTGGTACTGGCGATCGCCGAGGGCCAGTACCGAGTAGTTCAAGCCTTTGAGGGACAGGTCCTGCCCGAGCACGCTGCGCTCGAAGCCACGGGCGCTGTCGGGGGCTTCGCCGTCGCCGAAGGTGCTGACCACGAACAGCGCATTTTCTGATTGGCGCAGTTGGTCCTGGCTGACGCTGCCCAGCGGCTGCACATTCACTGGCAAGCCCGCGGCCTGCAGTTGCCCGGCGGTCTGCCAGGCCAGTTGTTCGGCAAAACCGCTCTGGCTGGCGAAGCCGATCAGCCAGGCCGGCGCATGGCTGTGATTGGCGCTGAGGCGCTCGCGGGCATCGCGTACCTGGCGCTTTTTACGGCGACGGTCGAGGTACAGCAGCCAGCCGGTGATGAAGAACAACGGCATGCACAGCGCGCTGATGGTGAGGATGATCCGCCCCACCAGGCCGAAGTAACTGCCGGTGTGCAGCGCGTAGAGGCTGGTCAGCAATTGAGCCTTGAGGCTCTTGCTGGCGTAGCGCTCGTGGGATTTCACCGCGCCGGTGGCCGGGTCCAGGTTGATCTGGTTCAGCGCGCGGTCGTGGGGCGAGTTTTTCAGCAGGTAAAACACCGTGGCCGGCTGCCCGGCGACTGCCGGCATGCGGATGTTGTAGGCACTCAAGTCGGGGCCGGCGCTGCTGTAGATGCTGCTCCAGATCGCCGCGTAGTTGGCTTCCGGCGTCGGGCCCGAGGGCGGTGGGCCGCGTTTGCGCATCCGTTCGTTCTGCGGGGCGTCGGACAGCAGCTTGTTCAGGCCCTGGTTGTACCACTCGTAGGACCACGACAGGCCGGTCAGCGCCGCCAACAGATAGAACAACAGGCACCAGGTGCCGAACACCGAGTGCAAGTCCCAATTGAAGCTGCGACCTTTTTTGCGCCAGTCCAGAGTCAGCCACACGCGCCAGTTCGCCACCTGGCGCGGCCAGCGCAGGTACAGGCCGGACAGGCAGAAGAACAGCAGGATCAGCGTGCAGGCCCCGGTGATTTGCCGGCCGGTGTCGCCCATGGCCAGGAAACGGTGCAGTTGCAGGAGAAACCCGAACACGTCCTGGCCGACGGCGTCGCCCATGTAGTCGCCGGTGTAGGGGTCGAAGTAACGCATCTGGCCGCGCCGTTCACCCGGCGGCGGGGTGAAGAACACGCGTGCGGCGGTGCCGCTGTCGGTTTCCACCCACAGCATCGACACGCGCTTGCCTTCGCTGGCTTCGAGCTTGCGCACTAGTTCGGCGGGCGGCAGTACCCCGGCGTCGCGTTTTGCCACGCTCAGCACGCTGGGGTTGAGCGCGCGCAGTATTTCATCCTGGAACGACACCGCCGCCCCGGTGATCCCCATCAAGGCCAGCACCAGCCCGGCAGTGATGCCGAAGAACCAGTGCAACTGGAACAGGGTTTTCTTCAACACGTCGGACCGCCTCGCTCATCTGGATATCTGTAGCACGGCGCGCATTATGCCGTGGGTTGTCGAGAAACTTTGTTGTTTAACACGCAAAAGCCCCACGCATCGATGCGTGGGGCTGTTGGCTGCGGGTTGACCGTTTAGAAGTGGAAGCTGGTGGTCAACAGTGCGGTGCGCCCGGCCGCCTGGTTGGCGAAGTGGGTCGAGAAGGCCTTGTCGTAGTAGGTTTTGTCGGTCAGGTTCTGCACGTTCAGTTGCAGATCGACGTTCTTGGTCAGCTTGTAGCTGGCCATGGCGTCGTAGCGCGTGTAGGACGGTACATACACGGTGTTGCCGGCATCGCCGTAGACCTCGTCGACATAGAACGCACCGCCGCCGATGGTCAGCTTCGACGTGATGTCGTAGGTGGTCCACAGGCTGAAGGTGTTCTTCGGCGTATTGGGCATTTGGTTGCCCTCGCTGGAGCCGGCGCTGAGCACCCCGTTGCGCCCGTTGCGTCCGGATTTGACCAGCTCGCTGTCGAGGTAGCTGTAGCCGGCGAACACTTGCCATTGATCCGTGAGTTTGCCGCTGGCCGAGAGTTCGAGGCCATCGACGCGGGATTCACCGGCGTTCTCGTAGGTCAGGGCATCCACCAGAATGCGCGTGTTCTTCTTCTCGGTGCGGAACACGGCAGCCGTCAGCGAAAGGCGGTCGTGGAACAGATCCCACTTGGTGCCCAGCTCGTAGTTGACGGTTTCTTCCGGTTGCAGGTCGCTGGTGGCGGCGCCGGCGGACAGTGGGTTGCCGTCGGAGCCTTCACCGACCAGACCACCGGCCGGCGTGGCCGAGGTAGCGTAGGACGCATAGATGCTGGCGTTCTCCACCGGCTTCCAGACCAGGCCGGCCTGCCAGTTGAAGAACTGGCTGTCGTCTTTGATCTTGGTACGCCCGGTGGTGGCGTTGGTGTTGGCCTCGGTGTCGAAGGTGTCGTAGCGCAGGCCGACGTTCAGCAGCCATTTCGGGTCCAGTTCGATGGTGTCGAACACGTAGGCGCCGCGGCTGGTGGCTTTGGTGTTGGTGCCGTTGTAGTTGCGCGCGATGCTGCCGGTCCAGGCGTCGTCCGGGTTCGGGTTGCTCAGCGAGGTGCATTGGCCGCCCAGGCTGCCTTTGGCCACGGTGCAGACCGGGTTGGCGTTGGGGCTGATGGTGTAGCTGCTGACACGGGTTTCTTCGCCGGTGAACTCGAGGCCGGTGGAGTAGGTGTGCTTGAAACCCAGCGCGTGGAAGTTGCCGAACAGATCGGTCTGGTTGGTGGTGGTCTCGGTGGTCGACACGCGGCTGTTGGCGCGGCGCCACACGGTACCGAACTTGTTGACGTTGAGTTTGCTGTCGTCCGGTTGCGTGAGGATATAGTCCTGGCCGGTGTTGCCATGGCGCAGGGTGTTTTTCAGCGTCATGTTGTCGTTCAGGTCGTGTTCGACGGAGACCGTGCTGATATCGGCGCGGGTCTTGCGGAAGTCGCGACTCTTCAGGCCGTAGAAGTTATTGCTGTTGCCGCCGTCGTTGGGTTTGTCGTGTACGTGGGCGGTGGCGGTCGCGGAGCCGTAACCGTAGGGGATCCCCGAATCCGGCAGGTCGTCGCTTTCCATGTGGTAGTAGCTGACGTTGACGCGGGTCGGCGTGCCCAGGCCAAAGGTCAGCGACGGCGCCACGCCCCAGCGGTCGTAATTCACCGCGTCGCGGCCGGCGACGTTTTGTTCGTGGCTCATCAGGTTCAGGCGGAACGCGGCGCTGTCGTCGAGGAATTGGCGGTTGACGTCGAGCACGTAGCGGCGGGTCTGGTCGGAGCCGTAGGTGAAGCCGCCGTTGGTGAAGTCGCGCGCCTGGGGTGTCTTGCTCACCAGGTTGAGGCTGCCGCCGGCCGAGCCACGCCCGCCGAACGAAGAGTTCGGGCCTTTGCTGACTTCGATCGATTCGATGTCGAAGATCTCACGGCTCTGGCCGCCGGTATCGCGCACGCCGTCCAGGTAGGTGTCGCCCTGGGCGTCAAAACCGCGGATGAACGGGCGGTCGCCCTGGGGGTTGCCGCCTTCACCGGCGCCGAAGGTAATGCCGGGCACGGTGCGCAAGGCATCCTGCAACGAGGTGGCGGCGGTGTCCTTGAGCACTTGCTGTGGCACCACGGTGACCGAGCGCGGCGTGTCCACCAGCGGCGCGGTGTACTTTTGCGAAGAGGCTTTTTCGACCTGATAGGAGGCGGCGTCCTGTGCTTCCCCGGTGATGCTGGTGGCGCCCAGGGAGATGCTGTTGCGCTGGCCTTTCTGTTCGGTGTCGTCGGCCGCTTGCGCCAGATGGGCGACAGAGCTGGCGCCGAGTGCAACGCCGATGGCCGAAGCCAGCAGGCGTGGTGAACTGGCAGGTGTTTTTATGCAAGTGCGCGACATGACGTGTCCTTTCCCCAAGGATGTGAGGCCGCGGAATATAGGCTGAACAAGACTTTGTATCAATTGCGACTTATTGCTATTCGTAGCTAATTTACATTCTTTACACTTTTTCCTTACGGTTTTTACGATCTCGTTCGTCTTCGGGTTTTACAGAGAGGATAAGAATCAATACCATTAACGTCTTTCCGCTCTCAGGTAGTGCTCATGTTGCTGCATATTCCCGGCCTGTTCTCTCGTGAGGAAGTGCAGCGCATTCGCCAAGCCCTGGAAACCGCCGACTGGGCCGACGGTAGAATCACCGCCGGGCACCAGTCCGCCAAGGCCAAGCACAACCTGCAATTGCCCGAAGGCCACCCGCTGGCCAAGGAAATCGGTACGGCGATGCTGGAGCGGTTGTGGCAAACCCCGTTGTTTATGTCGGCGGCGTTACCGCACAAAGTCTTCCCGCCGCTGCTCAACTGCTACACGGCCGGGGGCAGTTTCGACTTTCATATCGACAATGCCGTGCGCCAGCCCAAGGGCAGCCAGGAGCGGGTGCGTACCGATCTGTCGTCCACGCTGTTCTTCAGCGACCCGGAGGACTATGACGGCGGCGAACTGGAGATCCAGGACACCTTCGGCGTGCAACGGGTCAAGCTGCCCGCCGGCGATATGGTGCTGTACCCCGGCTCCAGCCTGCATAAAGTCAACGCCGTGACCCGTGGTGCGCGCTACGCCTCGTTTTTCTGGACCCAAAGCCTGGTGCGCGAAGACAGCCAGCGCACCCTGCTGTTCGAGATGGACGGTGCGATCCAGCAACTGACCGCGGCGGTCCCGGACCACCCGGCGTTGATCCAGCTCACCGGCACTTACCACAACCTGTTGCGTCGCTGGGTCGAGGTCTGAGCATGGGCTTTTTATTGCGCCGTGAAGAAGTGCTCAACGTCGAGCAGTTGCAGCGCATGCTCGACGACTCGCCAGTGCGCGCGGCCCAGGCGATCCTGATCGCGGCCAGGGAGGGCGTGGCGGATGCCCAGGCCTTGCTCGGGCAGATCCTGCTGGAAGGGCGCGGCATCGAGCGCGATGAAGCGCTGGCACTGCGCTGGTTCCAGATCGCGGCGCAGGGCGGGCACCTGATGGCGCGCAATATGCTGGGGCGTTGCCGCGAGCATGGCTGGGGCTGCGTCGCCGACGAAGCGGCGGCGGCGCGGGACTATCGGCTGGCGGCCGAAGCCGGGTTGGATTGGGGGCAATACAACTACGCCAACCTGCTGGCCACCGGTCGCGGTGTCGCCGAGGACCAGGCGCACGCGCTGAGGTGTTATCGCCAGGCGGCGGAGCAGGGCCACGCCAAGTCGATGAACCTGTTGGGGCGCTATCTGGAAGAGGGCCGGTTTTGCCCGAGGGATCCGGACGCTGCCGTGGCGTGGTATCGACGCTCAGCCGAAGCCGGGGATTTCCGTGGGCAGTTCAGTTACGCGGCGGTGCTGGCCGACAGCGGCCAGATCGAGGCGGCGCTGGCGTGGTTGCGCAAGGCCTTGGCCGGCGGCAATCTGAAGTTTTTGCGGGTGGCGCACAAGGCGCTGGCGCAGGCGAATGATCCGCGGATTCGGGCGATGGCCGATGCCTATGAGCAACATGCCATGACCTGTTTCTGAGCGATAAAAAAACCCATGACAGGTCATGGGTTTTTTGTTCGCCGCCGTCTTACACGTAATACGACTTCAACGGCGGAAAGCCATTGAACTCAACCGCGCTGTAGCTGGTGGTGTACGCACCGGTCGACAACCAGTACAACCGATCACCGATCGCCAGGTTCAGCGGCAGGCCGTACTTGTAGTTTTCGTACATGATGTCGGCGCTGTCGCAGGTAGGACCGGCGATCACCACTTCTTCCATCTCGCCTTTCTTCTCGGTCCAGATCGGGAACTTGATGGCTTCGTCCATGGTTTCGATCAGGCCGGAGAACTTGCCCACGTCCGTGTACACCCAACGCTCGACGGCGGTGCGCGATTTACGTGCCACCAGCACCACTTCGCTGACCAGGATGCCGGCGTTGGCGATCAACGAACGGCCCGGTTCCAGGATGATTTCCGGCAGGTCGTCGCCGAAGTCTTCCTTGAGGAAACGGATGATTTCCTCGGCATAGGTTTCCAGGCTGTTGGTGCGGGTGATGTAGTTGGCCGGGAAGCCGCCGCCCATGTTGATCAGCTTGAGGTGGATGCCGTCTTCTTCCTTCAGGCGCTCGAAGATCACTTTGACCTTGGCGATCGCCGCGTCCCACACGCTGATGTCGCGCTGTTGCGAGCCGACGTGGAACGAGAGGCCATACGGCACCAGGCCCAGGTCGCGGGCGAGGATCAGCAGGTCCATGGCCATGTCGGTCTGGCAGCCGAATTTGCGCGACAGAGGCCAGTCAGCCGTGGTCGAGCCTTCGGTGAGGATACGCACATAGATTTTCGAGCCCGGCGCGGCCTTGGCGATGTTGCGCAGGTCGGCTTCGGAGTCGGTGGAGAACAGGCGCACGCCCTTCTCGTAGAAGTAGCGGATGTCCTTGGATTTCTTGATGGTGTTGCCGTAGCTGATACGGTCGGGGCTGACGCCGCGGGCCATGACCTTGTCCAGCTCGTAGATCGAGGCGATGTCGAAGCTCGACCCCTTGTCTTTCAACAGGTCGATGATCTCGACGGCCGGGTTGGCCTTGACTGCGTAATAGATTTTGGCGAATTCGAAACCGGCGCGCAGGTCATCGTAGGCCTGGCTGATCATCGCGGTGTCGATCACCACGAACGGGGTTTCTTGCTTGTCGGCGAACGCCTTCATTTTGTCAAAAGTGGCGCGCGCGAAATAATCTTCGACGTTGATCGACATGCTGGGAACTCCTAAGGGCAAACTAAATTGATCAATGGGTGCAAATGAACGTCCTCCGTATCCCCACTTTGGTTCGCCTACTTCCCAAGGCATGTCGCCGAAAGCAAAAAGGCCATGGGATAAGCTTCCCTTGGCCTTGCTGTCTCGTCGTCAGTACTTGAGCCGGATGGATCGTTTCCAGCATGGACGTTCGGCGCGAACTTTAGGGCGTGAGGGGCTTGAGATCAACTAAAAATGTCGCGTTTTTGCACGCGTTCGTCGCGGGACCGGGTGCAGCTACTTATGTAACCGACCGGTGTGACGGATTGATGTTCCCCGCAGGCGGATAATCAGGGGGATTTCCCTGACACACCACGGACCAAATGTGGGAGGGGGCTTGCCCCCGATGGCAGTGTGTCAGTCATGAATATATTGACTGATACACCGCCATCGGGGGCAAGCCCCCTCTCACAGTTTTAGGCGTGTTGTGTCAGATCAGGCCAGGGCGGTCTCGGCGGGCGAAACGATACTGGTCTTGCCCCCGCGCGACTTGCCGGAGCTCAGGTACTCGGCAATCGATTCCTGGGTCACTTCACCCAAAAACACCCGCTCGGCGTCCATCACCGGCAACCATGAACGGTTGAACTCGTACATGCGCGACAACAGGATGCGCAAGTGCTCGTCATACGCGGCCGTGGCGTTGAATTCGCGCAGGTATTGACCGCAAGTGCCGGTCTGACGGTGCAGGTCGCGACGGCGCACATAGCCCAGCGCTTTGTTGTCGGCGCAGGTGACCACCACATAGCGGCGGTCGAGTTCGTCCATCAGCTCCAGGGCATCGGCCACCGGGGTTTCCGGGCTGACCGACGGGGCGTTGTCTGCCGCGTCTTCGGCTTTTACCAGCAGCAGACGCTTGAGGGTGCTGTCCTGGCCGACGAAGTTGCTGACGAACTCATCCGCCGGGTGCGCCAGCAGGGTGTCCGGGTGGTCGATCTGCAGCAGTTTGCCGGCGCGGAAGATGGCGATCTTGTCGCCCAGTTTGATGGCTTCGTCGATGTCGTGGCTGACCATGATCACGGTCTTGTTCAGCGCGCGCTGCATTTCGAAGAACTCGTTCTGGATCATCTCGCGGTTGATCGGGTCGACCGCGCCGAACGGCTCATCCATCAGCAGTAACGGTGCATCCGCCGCCAGCGCACGGATCACGCCGATGCGCTGTTGCTGGCCACCGGACAGCTCACGCGGGTAGCGGTGCAGGTACTGTTTGGGCTCGAGCTTGATCATGCTCATCAACTCGCGGGCGCGGTCGTGGCATTTCTGCTTGTCCCAGCCCAGCAACTTGGGCACGACCACGATGTTTTCCTCGATGGTCATGTTCGGGAACAGGCCGATCTGCTGGATCACGTAGCCGATGTTGCGACGCAGGGTCACTTCGTCGAGGTCGGTGGTGTCTTCGCCGTTGATCAGGATCTTGCCCGAGGTGGGCTTGATCAGGCGGTTGATCATTTTCAGCGTGGTGCTCTTGCCGCAGCCCGAGGGGCCGAGGAATACGCAAATCTCGCCTTCGTTGACGGTCAGGCTTACGTCGTTCACGGCGGAGACAGTCTTGCCGTTGCTTTGGAAAGTCTTGGTCAGGTGTTGAAGTTCGATCATTTGAGCAGTCCTTTTGGAGTCAGCGAGCGTTGCAGCCATTGCAGAAGCAGGTCGGCGAAGATGGCCAGGAGACTGACCAGCACGGCGCCGACGATCAGCATCGACATGTCGCTGCGGCTGATGGAAGCCAGAATAAGTACACCCAGGCCGCCGGCGCCGATGGTGGCGGCGATGGTCATCACGCCGATGTTCATCACCACGGCGGTGCGTACACCGGCGAGGATCACCGGTACGGCGATGGGCAGTTCGACCATGCGCAGGCGCTGGCCGAAGGTCATGCCGATGCCTTTGGCGGCTTCGCGGATGCCCGGTTCCACGCCGGTCAGGGCCAGGTAGGTGTTACGCATGATCGGCAGCAGGGAGTAGAGGAACACGGCGGTGATCGCCGGCATTGGCCCCAGGCCCTGGCCGAATTTGGAGTAGAACGGCAGCAGCAGGCCAAACAGAGCGATGGACGGCACGGTCAGCAGCACAGTGGCGCTGGCTTGCAGCGGGCCGGCCAGGCTCGGGAAGCGGGTCATCAGCACGCCGAGGGGCACGCCGACGACAATCGCGAGGATCACGGCAATGCCGACCAGGGTGATGTGCTGCCAGGTCAGGTGCAGGACTTGGGCCCAATCAAGATGGGAAAAGGCGTTTAAAAATTCCATGTCTTCTCCTCTTAGTTGAGTGGATGCTGGCGCAGGAAAGCGGCGGCGACGGCGGATGGGCTTTCATGGTCGACGTCGACCCGCGCGTTCAGCTCGCGCATGGTTGTATCGTCAAACAGTGCGGCCAGTGGCTTCAGATCGGCGGCCAGTTGCGGATGAGCGTCCAGGTACACCTGACGCACCACCGGCGCGGCGGTGTAGTCCGGGAAGTAGTGCTTGTCGTCTTCGAGCAGCTTCAATTTGAAGGCATTCAGGCGCCCGTCAGTGGTGTACACCAAGCCGGCAAACACCTGGCCGTTACGCAACGCGGTGTAGACCAGCCCGGCGTCCATCTGCCGGGTGTTTTTGCGGGTCAGGTTCATGTCGTAGAGCTTGACCATGCCGCCCATGCCGTCGGAACGGTTGGCGAACTCGGTGTCCAGGGCCACCAGGCGCGTGGCCTTGGTTTTTTCCGCGAGGGCTTGGGTCAGATCGCTGATCGTGTTGATCTGCGGGAATTCCTGGGCCACGTTCTCAGGCAATGCCAGCGCGTAGGTGTTGCTGAATTTCGATGGCGACAGCCAGACCAGGCCTTTTTTCGCGTCGAGTTCTTTTACCCGAGCGTAGGACTGTTCGCTGTCGAGCTTCTCGTCCACATGGTTGTAGGCCACCAGCGACACGCCGGTGTATTCCCAGATCAGGTCCAGTTGCCCGCTTTCCTGGGCACTGCGCGCCAGGTTGCTGCCCAGGCCGCCGGTCACGCGGGTGTCGTAACCCTTGGTGCGCAGGTACTGGGAAGTGATTTCGGCGAGCAGGGTCTGTTCAGTGAACACCCGTGCGCCGATGCGGATGACCGGTTTTTCAGCGGCTTGCGCAACCCCTGCAAACAGCAGGACGCAGCTCAATATCAATGTCAGTTTTTTCATGTGAATTCCTTTGCCGAGCCTTAAGACGCACGCACTCCGCGTTCCAGCCAGAGGCGGCTGCCCATGGTCACCAGACCGTCGAGCAGCAGGGCCAACAGCGCGGTACACGCGGCGCCGAGCAGCAATTGCGGCTGATTGTTCAGGGCGATGCCGGGGAAGATCAGGCTGCCCAGGCTGTTGGCGCCGATCAGGAATGCCAGCGGCGCGGTGCCGACGTTGATCGCCAGGGCCACGCGCACGCCGCCGATGATGATCGGCACGGCGTTCGGCAATTCGACGCGAAACAGCACCTGGCGCGGGGTCATGCCGATGCCGGTGGCGGCTTCTTTCAGCGAGCCCTGGACGTTTTTCAGGCCTTCGTAGGTGTTGCGCACGATGGGCAGCAATGAAGCGAGGAACAGCGCGAAGATCGCCGGGCCGCTGCCGATGCCGAGGACGCCGAGGGCGATGGCCAGTACGGCCAGGGGAGGGACGGTGTTGCCGATGTTGAAGATCTGCATGAAGCGTTCGGCGCGCCCGACCATGTTCGGGCGGCTGAGCAGGATACCGGCGGGGAGGCCCACAATCAGGGCGGCCAGCATGGAGACTAGGACGAGAATCAGGTGAGCTTGCAGGTAAAACAACAAATCGTCGCGGTACAGTTCGATGGTGTTGATGCCGATCCAGTGGATCAGCAGGGCCAGGAGAGCGACGACAACCGCTCCTCCTATCAGCCCTTTGCCATAGCGAATAGCCACAGGCGGACTCCTTTTTTCTTCTGTCGGCGAACACATTCCTGCATGGCATGCCACTGCTGGCTGCCGTTGAATGTGGTCGCGAAAAGCAGCTCGCCCATGCCGGCAAAAGCGGCATGAGGTCAAGCCATGAGCGCAGCCTCGTCAGGCTAACTTGCTGATTTTTCAGCCCCTGTTTCGAGTGCGGTTGCAGGGGAGTGGACGTCTCTACCTTTTAAAAGGTTCCATACTTGGCAGTATTTAGCCACCCCCAACCGGGTGAACGGTGGTCCGGCACCCTGGGTTTGCGCTATACTCGCCGCCCTTTTTTGACTCACCTGCCAGGCGATTTCCCATGACCCACCAGGCCGCCGAAGTCGCGAAACGCCGCACTTTCGCCATTATTTCCCACCCCGATGCCGGTAAAACCACCATCACCGAGAAGCTCTTGCTGATGGGCAAGGCGATCGCAGTGGCCGGCACGGTGAAATCCCGCAAATCCGACCGCCATGCCACCTCCGACTGGATGGAAATGGAAAAACAACGGGGTATTTCCATTACCACGTCGGTCATGCAGTTCCCGTATCGCGATCACATGATCAACCTGCTCGACACCCCGGGCCACGAAGACTTCTCCGAAGACACCTACCGCACCCTGACCGCGGTGGACTCGGCCTTGATGGTCCTCGACGGCGGTAAGGGCGTCGAGCCGCGCACGATTGCGTTGATGGACGTCTGCCGCCTGCGCGACACGCCGATCGTCAGCTTTATCAACAAACTCGACCGCGACATCCGCGATCCGATCGAGCTGCTCGACGAAATCGAAGCGGTGCTGAAGATCAAGGCGGCGCCGATTACCTGGCCGATCGGTTGCTACCGCGACTTCAAGGGCGTGTACCACCTGGCCGACGACTACATCATTGTCTACACCGCCGGCCACGGTCACGAACGCACCGATGTGAAAATCATCGAGAAGCTCGACTCCGACGAAGCCCGCGCCCACTTGGGCGATGAGTACGACCGCTTCGTCGACCAGCTGGAACTGGTGCAGGGCGCCTGCCACGAGTTCAACCAGCAGGAATTCCTCGACGGCCAACTGACCCCGGTGTTCTTCGGTACCGCATTGGGCAACTTCGGTGTCGACCACGTGCTCGACGCCGTGGTGGACTGGGCCCCGCGCCCGCTGGCCCGGGTCGCCAACGAGCGCACCGTGGAGCCGGTGGAAGAGAAATTCTCGGGCTTCGTGTTCAAGATCCAGGCGAACATGGACCCCAAACACCGCGACCGTATCGCCTTTATGCGAATCTGCTCCGGCAGGTACGAAAAAGGCATGAAGATGCGCCACGTTCGCACCGGCAAGGACGTGCGAATCGGCGATGCCCTGACGTTCTTCTCCTCCGAGCGTGAACAGCTCGAAGAAGCCTACGCCGGCGACATCATCGGCTTGCACAACCACGGCACCATCCAGATCGGCGACACCTTCACCGAAGGCGAAACGCTGGGCTTCACCGGCATCCCGCACTTCGCCCCGGAACTGTTCCGCCGCGTGCGCCTGCGCGACCCGCTGAAATCCAAGCAACTGCGCCAAGGCTTGCAGCAACTGGCGGAAGAGGGCGCGACCCAGGTGTTCTTCCCCGAGCGCAGCAACGACATCATCCTCGGCGCCGTCGGTGTGCTGCAGTTCGATGTGGTCGCCAGCCGCCTGAAAGAGGAATACAAGGTCGAATGCTCCTACGAGCCGATCACCGTGTACTCCGCGCGCTGGATCGAGTGCAGCGATAAGAAGAAGTTGGAAGAGTTCTCCAACAAAGCCGTGGAAAACCTCGCGGTCGACGGCGGCGGTCACCTGACCTACCTGGCGCCGACCCGGGTCAACCTGGCGCTGATGGAAGAGCGCTGGCCGGATGTGAAATTCCGGGCTACTCGCGAGCACCATTAAGCTCTGAGCGGTGAACAATAGGGCGAAGCTGTCATGGCTTCGCCCTTTTTCATGGGCGCTGCAAAACCAGAGGTGGGAGAGGCGGTGCGACGGTTCGACTTGCCCCCCTCAGATTTTTTGATCTCCACCCGATGTGGGGATTGGCGAGAACCCGGCATCGGGACTAGCTTCAACGCTGGCGGCGCTAAACAGCGGTCGTGCGGGATTCACCTACTGACTGGAGGGGATCAACCATGAGTATTGTTCAACGAGTCGTGCTGTTACTGAAGGTGCTGGTGCTGTTGTCATTGGGAATGTCGACGGCCTGGGCACATAACCCGGTGCAGAGCGGGGCGGCGGTGTCTGCTCTGCAGAGTGGGCAGGCCAAGGGCCTGCAACTGGCCAAGTCTGAAGCGGAGCCCGGCGATGAGGACCAGGGCGGCAGCAAGGGCGATGACGACTCCACCACCGACGAACCGGGCGATGACAACCCGGATGATGAAGGCGATAGCCAGACGTAGACCCTGCAAAAAGCCCCTCCCGCCAGGCTGATGCGCAACCTGACGGGAAGGGCTGTAGAACGCTGTGTCACCGCGCCCCCACAGGGGAGCGCTTGTGGAAAGCGCAGCCGGACGGCGGGTTCAGCGGGTTGGGCAGTTCGCCGACGATCTTGATCTTCGGCTTGTTCGGGTCCGGGTGGATGGTCGGTTCATCCGCCACCAGCACTTTCGGTTGTAGCATCAAGGCGCGGGCCTTTTTCCGTTACTCGTGGATGGGGGATAGTAATTTCTGTAAGTTTTTTCCAGAAAGAAGTCGGACCGTTCCTGATTTAAGACATCCCCACAATTGCTCGTACTAGATCGTTAGCCTCCCCTGAAAAGCAACGGGTTATACCCATGCAGGCAGATTGGGGAGCAAGAAAAATGGATGGTTGGCATTACGTACCGTCATGGAAACAGATTGAAAACCACCTTCTTAGCCCCTTCCCCAGCCACCTACAAACTCAGCACTCTGCCCAAGCACCATTCTGCGGGAACTATGAGCAACACGCGTTCAATCCACGGCTTATCCCGCAACGCCTCAAATTCGTTGACCGAGCGTTCTTTCTCGCCCGTACAAAGACAGTGCGGAACTTGCACGATCGCTTCGCCGATATCGATTTAAATGCCGTTATTGACGACCTGATCAGCACTGTGACCGATATGGCAATGATCCTGGTTGGCGCTGCATTAACCGGAGCGGCTATCGGCGGCGGGATTGGAGCACTGGGTTTTGGCGCAGGTGCGCTCCCTGGTGCGATAGTCGGGGCTAGCCTTGGCGCACAGGCGGGCACTTGGATACTGGCGATTCTTGGACTTCAATCCATCGCCGAGTTTTTTCTAGAGGGTCTGCCTACCATCATTGAGCAGTACTTGCGAGGCATCAAAATCGCTTGGGAAGGTTCTCGAGCGCCGGCAACTGGTGTGTTGGGAGGCATGGGGCCGGGGTGCGAATACGGCAGTGTGCATCATGCTTCTACAGAAATTGCCAGTGCCCACACCGCCGTCATTCTTTTGCTCTTGAGCGCGATTGTCGCCTATCTGACCCGAGGACGGGGCGAGGCCACACTACTCGCCAGCCAAATGAGCAATAGCCGTCGAGGAGGCCGATTAGCGCAATGGATGCTCAAGCATGAAGAACGATTGAAACAGCATCCAGACTTACAGCCGCGGGAGCCTCGTAAGGGGGTATTGGGGACACCGGAGCAGTCGACGCCTTCTCGGCGCGCGAATACCGATCAGCCATCACCTAAACCCAAGGTCATGCCGCTCGTCAAAGTACCCTGCTTTAGCGCCGCCAATATGCCTTCTTCAAAGATTCCGGAGTTTGATCGGCAATTGGCAGGACAAGAAAAAGGGCTTAACAATCTGACGGTGGCGGAATATCTTAAAACGCGGGAGGCGTTCAAAGATCGGCTTAGTGTACGTGATCCAAGAGTCGCCAAAGAGGCCCGTATAGACCTTCAAAATAATGTTCAAAGTCAACTATTCGAGAAATTTCGCTCGGAAGGTCTTTCACCCGCTAGCGCTATGTCAAAGGCATCAGAAGTGGCGAGCGAAAAAATGAAAAAATTAGCCGCTCTTCATAATCCGGATCTTTATTCAGGTGGCAAGGATGTTATTGGTGGGTTTGGCGATCGGCAAGTAAATTCAAGTATTGGTGCTCAATGGCGAAGTAGGGTTTCTGAGTTGGATAAGGTTGCGGGTAGTATTGCTCAGATGGAGCAGGAGCGTATAAAAATCAATACCCAGTTGAAACGGTGTAAATAGGTGATTTTATGGACGAAGATTTCGATTTTTTTCTAAGTACTTTCGGTCCCGGTTTTGATCGAAGGTCCGTTTCCTCCTCGACCATCGAGCAGTATAGGGGGAAATTGCCTGACCAGCTATTAACCTATTGGGAAGTCTATGGGTGGTGTGGGTATGCAGGCGGTATTTTCTGGAGCGTAAATCCACAAGAGTATGAATCTATTGTCAGTGAATGGCTTAAAGGAACAAAGCTATGGGGCACCGATGTGTACCATGTCATTGCTCGAAGCGCTTTTGGCACTTTGTATTTGTGGGGGGAGCAGTCAGGATACTCTCTAAAAATATCTTCGGTAGATGCTTATTACATTTGTCGAGAGTCAATGTTTACAGGCGATCAGCTTGACTTTGGGGTGCGGTGTTTTTTTAGTGGCTTGACGGTTAAAAGTAACGACTATGAGAATTTGTTTGCTGTCGCAAAAAATAAATTGGGCAGATTGCATGAAGGCGAAATGTACGGATTCACGCCCGCTCTTGCATTAGGCGGTCAACGTACACTTGCGGGGATAGAAAAAGTTGGCGCTGTTGAATATCTGACTTTTCTATCTCAGGTGTCTGAGTTAGAAGAACTGATAGCTCCCAACATATAGCTATGCCGTTTCAGATACATCCAGTGCACAGGATGTATCGTCAATTTCAGAAGTGGCACTTTTGGTCTCACAGGCAAAAAAAGCCCCTCCCGCCAGGCTGATGCGCAACCTGACGGGAAGGGCTGTAGAACGCTGTGTCACCGCGCCTCCCACAGGGGAGCGCGACGCTCGTTTCAGGCGACGAACTGCTCCGCATAGTGGCAAGCCACCTGGCGGTTATCCAACGCCCGCAACTGCGGCTCCTCGCTGCTGCACCGCGCCGTCGCATACGGGCAGCGCTTGTGGAAAGCGCAGCCGGACGGCGGGTTCAGCGGGTTGGGCAACTCGCCGACGATCTTGATCTTCGGCTTGTTCGGGTCCGGGTGGATGGTCGGTGTGGCCGACAGCAGCGCCTGGGTGTACGGGTGCAGGGGGCGCGCGTAGATGTCGCCCTTGGGGCCGACTTCCACCGGGCGCCCGAGGTACATCACCATCACGTCGTCGGCGACGTGTTGCACCACCGCGAGGTTGTGGGAAATGAACACGTAGGCGGTGTTGAATTCCTGCTGCAAATCCATGAACAGGTTGAGCACCTGGGCCTGGATCGACACGTCCAGTGCCGAGGTCGGCTCATCCGCCACCAGCACTTTGGGTTGCAGCATCATCGCCCGGGCCAGGGCGATCCGTTGGCGCTGGCCGCCGGAGAACATGTGCGGGTAGCGCTGATAGTGCTCAGGGCGCAGGCCCACCTGCTTCATCATCGCCTGGACCTTTTCGCGGCGTTCGGCGGCGGACAGGTGGGTGTTGATCAGCAGCGGTTCAGCCAGTTGGTCGCCGACTTTCTGCCGCGGGTTCAACGAGGCATACGGGCTCTGGAACACCATCTGCACGTCTTTGCGCAATTGCTTGCGCTGCGCCTTGTCGGCGCCGGCGACTTCCTGGCCGGCGATTTTCAACGAGCCCGACGACGGCTCTTCAATCAGCGTCAGCGCACGGGCCAGGGTGGATTTGCCGCAGCCCGACTCGCCCACCACGGCGAGGGTCTTGCCGGCTTCCAGTTCGAAGGACACGCCATTGAGGGCGCGCACGGTGGCGTGGCCCTTGAACAGGCCTCGGGACACTTCGTAGTGACGGGTCAGGTCGCGGGCGGTAAGAACGACGGCCATTACGCCACCTCCTGGTTCAAGGGGTAGAAGCAGCGCGCGAGGCTGTTCGATTTAGGGTCCAGGCCCGGGCGGGTCTGGCGGCAGCTGTCTTGCACGTAGGGGCAACGCGGCGACAGCAGGCAGCCTTGCGGGCGGTCATAACGGCCGGGCACGATGCCGGGCAGCGTGGCCAGGCGCGCGGCACCGAGGCTGTGTTCCGGAATCGCCTTGAGCAGTGCTTCGCTGTAAGGATGCGCCGGAATGTCGAACAGTTGCGGTACCTGGCCGACTTCCACGGCTTGGCCGGCATACATCACACACACGCGCTGGGCGGTTTCCGCGACGACCGCGAGGTCGTGGGTGATCAGCACCAGGCCCATGTTCTGCTCTTTCTGCAGGGCCAGCAGCAGGTCCATGATCTGGGCCTGGATGGTCACGTCCAAGGCGGTGGTCGGTTCGTCGGCGATCAGCAACTTCGGCTCGCCGGCAATCGCCATGGCGATGGCCACGCGTTGGCTCATACCGCCGGACAGTTGGTGCGGGTAGGCATCCATCCGGCTGGCGGCGCCGGGGATCTCGACTTTTTCCAGCAGTTCGATGGCACGCTTGCGCGCTTGCTTGCCGGACATCTTCAGGTGCAGGCGCAGCACTTCTTCGATCTGGAAACCCACGGTGTAGCTGGGGTTCAGCGCGGTCATCGGGTCCTGGAACACCATCGCCAGGTCTTTGCCGACGATCTGCCGACGCTGGCGGTTGCTCAGCTTGAGCATGTCCTTGCCGTCGAAGTTCAGGGCGTCGGCGGTGACGATGCCGGGGTGTTCGATCAGGCCCATCAGCGCCATCATGGTCACGGATTTACCCGAGCCCGACTCGCCCACGATCGCCAGGACTTCGCCTTTGTCGACGCAAATGTCGAGGCCATCGACCACCGGCACGGCGGTCTTGTCGCCGAAGCGCACGTTGAGATTCTTGATTTCTAACAGTGACATGGGAATCTCCTCAGGCGGCGTTCTTGAGTTTCGGGTCCAGCGCGTCGCGCAGGCCGTCGCCCATCAGGTTGATTGCCAGCACGCTGAGCAAAATGGTCAGACCCGGCAGGCTCACGACCCACCAGGCGCGTTCGATGTAGTCACGGGCCGAAGCCAGCATGGTGCCCCACTCCGGCGTTGGCGGTTGCACGCCCAGGCCGAGGAAGCCCAGCGCGGCGGCATCGAGGATCGCCGAAGAGAAACTCAAGGTCGCCTGCACGATCAGCGGCGCCATGCAGTTGGGCAGCACGGTGATGAACATCAGGCGCGGCAGGCCGGCACCGGCGAGGCGGGCGGCGGTCACGTAGTCGCGGTTGAGTTCGCCCATCACCGCGGCGCGGGTCAGACGCACGTAGGACGGCAGCGACACGATGGCGATGGCGATCACGGTGTTGATCAGGCCAGGGCCGAGGATCGCGACAATGGCGACGGCCAGCAGCAGCGATGGCAGGGCCAGCATGATGTCCATCAGGCGCATGATGGTCGGGCCGAGCAGGCGCGGGAAGAACCCGGCGAACAGCCCGAGCAGGATGCCCGGAATCAGCGACATCACCACCGACGACAAACCGATCAGCAGCGACAGGCGCGAGCCTTGGATCAAGCGCGAGAGCAAGTCACGGCCGAGTTCGTCGGTGCCGAGCAGGAACTGGATCTGCCCGCCTTCCAGCCACGACGGCGGGGTCAGCAGGAAGTCGCGATATTGTTCGCTGGGGTTATGCGGCGCCACCCACGGGGCGAACAGCGCGCAGAACACGATCAGCAACATGAACAGCAGGCCGGCAACCGCGCCTTTGTTCTTGGAGAAGGCTTGCCAGAATTCTTTGTACGGCGACGGGTACAGCAGGCTCTGATCGACTGCTGACACTGGAGTAGGTGTGGTCATGGTCATGATCTCAGCGCTGGTGACGGATACGTGGGTTGACGAAGCCGTAGAGGATATCCACCACGAAATTCACCAGGATCACCAGGCAGGCGATCAGCAGGATGCCGTTTTGCACCACCGGGTAGTCCCGCGCGCCAATGGCTTCGATCAGCCATTTGCCGATGCCGGGCCACGAGAAGATGGTTTCGGTCAATACCGCACCGGCCAGCAGGGTGCCGACTTGCAGGCCGACCACGGTGAGCACCGGGATCAGCGCATTCCGCAGGCCATGCACGAACACCACACGCGCCGGCGACAGGCCTTTGGCCTTGGCGGTGCGGATGTAGTCTTCGCGCAACACTTCGAGCATCGACGAACGGGTCATCCGCGCAATCACCGCCAGCGGGATGGTGCCGAGCACGATGGCCGGCAGGATCAGGTGGTGCAGGGCGTCCCAGAACGCATCTGGCTCGTTGGCCAGCAGGGTGTCGATCAGCATGAAGCCGGTGCGCGGCTCGATGTCGTAGAGCAGGTCGATACGCCCGGAAACCGGGGTCCAGCCCAGGCTCACCGAGAAGAACATGATCAGGATCAGGCCCCACCAGAAGATCGGCATCGAATAGCCCGCGAGGGAGATGCCCATCACCCCATGGTCGAACAGCGATCCTCGCTTCAAGGCCGCGATCACCCCCGCCAACAGGCCCAGGATACCGGCGAACAACAGGGCGGCCATGGACAGCTCCAGGGTCGCCGGGAAGAGTGCGGTGAACTCGGTCCACACGCTGGTGCGCGTGCGCAGGGATTCGCCAAGGTCGCCTTGGGCCAGCTTGCCGATGTAGTCCAGGTACTGCGCATACAACGGCTTGTTAAGGCCAAGGCGTTCCATTGCCTGTGCGTGCATCTCGGGGTCGACCCGGCGTTCGCCCATCATGACTTCTACGGGGTCGCCTGGAATCATGCGGATCAACGCAAACGTCAGCAACGTGATGCCGAAGAAGGTGGGGATCAATAACCCCAATCGGCGGGCAATAAAACTAAACATCTTGTGGTGTACCTCAATCAGCCGGTTAGGCAGGTTCGACACCGTCAACGTCGACGGTGTCGAGCGTTCTTCTTATTTACTTCACCTGGGTGGTGGCGAAGTTATTGGTCGTCAGTGGGCTTTGGGTATAACCCTCGACGTTTTTGCGCATGGCGGTGAACATTTTCGGATAAGCCATGGGGATCCACGGTTGATCCTTGCCAAAGACGTCCAGTGCTTGTTCATAGAGTGCAGCGCGCTGGGTGGGTTCAGCGATGGCGCGCGCCTTGTCGATCAGGTCCTGAAATTCTTTATTACACCAACGGGCGTAGTTTTCGCCGTTCTTGGCCGCATCGCAACTCAGGTTCGGGGTGAGGAAGTTGTCCGGGTCACCGTTATCGCCGGCCCAGCCTGCAGAGACCATGTCGTGCTCGCCCGCTTTGGCGCGTTTGAGCATCTCGCCCCACTCCATCACCTTGATGTTGACCTTCAGGCCGATCTGGGCCAGGTCCGCTTGCATGCGCTGGGCGCCGAGCATCGGGTTGGGGTTGGTCGGGCCGCCGCCGTTACGGGTGAACAGGGTGAACTCGGTGCCCTCCGGCACGCCGGCTTCCTTGAGCAGGGCGCGGGCCTTGTCGAGGTCGCGTGGCGGGTTTTTCAACGTGTTGTTGAAACCCAGCAAAGTCGGCGGATACGGACCGGTGCCGACAACTGCGTTGCCTTTGCCGTACAGGGCCTCAGTGTAGCCGGCCTTGTCGAACGCGATGTTGATCGCGTGACGCACCCGCGCGTCGCTCATGTATTTGTGGGTGGTGTTCAAGGCAGTGTAGCTGGTGGTCATGGCCGCCAGTTCATCGACTTTCAGGTTCGGGTCTTTCTTGATGCTCGGGATGTCGTCGGGCTTCGGATACAGCGCGATCTGGCATTCGTTGGCCTTGAGCTTCTGCAGGCGCACGTTGTTGTCGGTGGTGATCGCCAGGATCAGCGGGTCGGCCGGCGGCTTGCCGCGGAAGTAGTCCGGGTTGGCCTTGAAACGCACCTGGGCGTCCTTGGCGTAGCGGGTGAAGATGAACGGGCCGGTGCCGACCGGCTTGGCGTTGAGGTCATCGGTCTTGCCGGACTTGAGCAACTGGTCGGCGTATTCGGCCGAGTGAATCGACGAAAACGCCATGGCCAGGTCGGCCAGGAACGGTGCTTCCGGACGGGTCAGGGTGAAGACCACGGTGTGATCGTCGGTCTTCTCGACGCTCTTGAGCAGTTCCTTGAAGCCCATGCTTTCGAAGTACGGGTAGCCCACGTTGGACTTGGTGTGCCACGGGTGTTTCGGGTCCAGCTGGCGCTGGAAGCTCCAAAGCACGTCGTCGGCGTTCAGGTTGCGCGTGGGTTTGAAGTAGTCGGTGGTGTGGAACTTGATGTCGTCACGCAGGTGGAAGGTGTAGGTCAGGCCATCGGCGCTGATTTCCGGCAGGGCCTTGGCCAGCGCCGGGATCACTTCGGTGGTGCCGGGCTTGAAGTCCACCAGGCGGTTGAACAGGGTTTCGGCGGCGGCGTCGGCGGTGACGGCCGTGGTGTACAGGACCGGATCGAAACCTTCCGGGCTGGCTTCGGTGCAGACCACCAGCGGTTTGGCCGAAATGCCGACCGCCACGCTCAACAGCGCAGCGGCAATGGCAGCTTGTAACGGGAGCATGTTCATTCGGAGCCCTCTGCAATCGATGGGACCAGACGAGCATAGAGGGCGGGCTCGTCCTGAGCCCGCCGTCTACCTGGCGCTGATTAAAGGATGTTGAACGGGATGGTGGTGACCAAACGGAACTCTTTGATGCTGCCGTCGGACTGGAACTCACTGCCACGGTGCTCAACGTAGGTCGCACGAATGGCCGTGGCTTTGAGTGGGCCGCTCTGGATTGCGTAAGAGGCGCCTACACCGTATTCCTGGTGTTTTTCGCCGTCTTGGCTCTGGATGCCGTCATAGGCGAACTTGGCCCGACCACCGTTGCCGGTGTAGTGGGTGCCGTCGATGCCCCAGCCGCGCGCCGAGTAAGCGTTGAACTTCAGGCCTGGCACGCCGTATTCGGCCATGTTGATGGCGTAGGCGATCTGGAAGGACTTTTCGTTCGGGCCGTTGAAGTCCGAGGTCAGGGAGTTGGCCAGGTAGATGCCGTTGGTTTCGTGCAGGTAGTCGAAGTACTCGTTACCGTTCACTTCCTGGTACGCGAAGGTCAGACTGTGCGCCTGGTGGGTCAGGCCGAGCGACAGCGAGTAGGTGTCGTTGTCGATTTCGCCCATCAACTTTTTGCCTTCGTCGACGGTCTTGTAGTAGTTCAGGCCGGTGGTCAGGCCCAATACCGAGCTGTCGCCCAGTTCATGGGTCGCGCCGAAGTAGTACTGGTTCCAGAAGTCTTTGACGTTGGCGGCGAAGATGCTGGTTTTCAGGCTTTTCAGCGGTTGGTAGTTCAGGCCCAGGGTCGACACCTTGTCGGTTTCAGCGCCGTTGCCGTATTCACTGCGGAATTTCGACAGGCTCTGTTCGGTACGTGGCGAAACGCGGTCGAACACGCCGCCCTGGAACGACAGGTTACTGAACTCTTCGCTGTTGAAACTCACCCCTTCGAAGCTCGAAGGCAGCGCACGGTTGCCGATGGTATCGACGATGCCGCTGCTGAAGTTCTGGCGACCGGCGGTCAGGGTGGTGTTGGAGACGCGGAACTGCACGTTGGCCAGGCCCAGTTTGCTCCACTGGTCGACTGCATCGCCGTTGGAGTCGGCCAGGGTACGGTTGGAGCCGCCCTTGATGTCACGCTTGCTGCGGTCCAGGACCAGTGCGTTGTAGACCGCCAATTCGGTCTTGACGCCCACGGTACCCTGGGTGAAACCCGAGCTGGCGTTGAGGATGGTGCCCTGTACCCAGTTGGTACGATTGCGGTCGGTGCGGGTTTCGCCGTGCTTCTTGTACTCGAAGGTGCCCCCACGGTACTTGCTTTCATGGGAGTACCAGTTACGCGTGGTGCCGCCCAGGCTGAAGTCCTCGATAAAACCCTTGGCTTCGCTTTGAGCGCTGGTGCCGGCCAGTGTGGTGGGAACGAAGTCCTGGCTCTGGGTTTCCGCGTAAGCGGTCGCCGTGATGCTGCTGATGGCCAGGGCCAGAAGCGCTTTGCTGCTCAGTTTCATGGGTGAAGCTCCTTTGGTTCTCTTTTTTTATGCCGGTCTTTTAGGTGATCCGGCTATTGGTGTGTAACTCGTTCAAGCATTTGCAAACGTTTGCTGTAGGAAATTTCCCAACAGAAGGCTGCAAGTTTGCCGGAGAGTGTTATCCACTCCCCGCAATCCGGTTATTTTCTTATGGGGTGATACTGACGCCCGAGAACACGTTGCGGCCGAAGGGGCTCACTTGGAAACCTTCGACTTTGGCGCTTAACGGCTGGTTGACCGTCGAGTGGGCGACTGGCGTGATCGGCACCTGCGCTTTGAGCAGTTGCTGTGCCTGTTTGTACAGAACAGTCCGTTGTTCGCGGTCGGTGACGACCTTGGCTTGCTTGATCAGCTTGTCGTATGCCGGGTCGCACCACATGGAGTAGTTGTTCCCGCCGATGGCGTCGCAGCTGTAGAGGGTGCCCAACCAGTTGTCCGGGTCGCCGTTGTCGCCGGTCCAGCCGATCAGACTGATATCGTGCTCACCGTTCTTGGTGCGCTTGATGTACTCGCCCCACTCGTAGCTGACGATCTTGACCTTGAGGCCGATCTTGGCCCAGTCGTTCTGCAGCATCTCGGCCATCAGCTTGGCGTTGGGGTTGTACGGCCGTTGTACCGGCATCGCCCACAGGGTGATCTCGGTGCCTTCCTTCACGCCGGCGGCCTTGAGCAGTTCCTTGGCTTTTTCCGGGTTGTAGGCGGCGTCTTTGATGCTGTCGTCGTAAGACCACTGCGTCGGTGGCATGGCGTTGACCGCCAGTTGCCCCGCGCCCTGGTACACGGCGTTGAGGATGCTTTGCTTGTTCACCGCCATGTCCAGCGCCTGGCGCACTTCGAGCTGGTCGAACGGTTTGTGGCGCACGTTGTAGGCGATGTAGCCGAGGTTGAAACCTGGTTTGGTCAGCAGTTGCAGCTTGGGGTCGGCCTTGAGAGCGTCGACATCCGCCGGACGCGGATGCAGGGTGATCTGACATTCGCCGGCCTTGAGCTTTTGCACCCGCACCGACGCGTCGGTGTTGATGGCGAAGATCAACTGGTCGAGTTTGACCCGGCTCGGGTCCCAGTACTGTTTGTTGCCGGCGTAACGGATCTGCGAGTCTTTCTGGTAGCGCTGGAAGACGAACGGGCCAGTGCCGATCGGCTTCTGGTTGATGTCGCTGGGCTTGCCCTGCTTGAGCAACTGCTCGGCGTATTCGGCCGACAGAATGGAGGCAAAGCTCATGGCGATATTTTGCACGAACGCCGCGTCGACCGTGTTCAGTGTCATCACCACGGTGTGCGGGTCGGTTTTCTCGACCTTGGCGATGTTCTTGTTCAGGCTCATCCCGTTGAAGTACGGAAACTCGGTGGGGTAGGCCTTGCGAAATGGATGGTCGGGGTCAAGCATGCGGTTGAAAGTGAACAACACGTCGTCGGCGTTGAAGTCCCGCGTGGGCTTGAACTCTTTATTGCTGTGGAATTTCACCCCTTCGCGCAGGTGGAAGGTGTAGGTCAGGCCATCTGGCGAAATATCCCACTTGGTTGCCAGCCCCGGTACGACGCTGGTCGCGCCCTTTTCAAACTCAACCAGGCGGTTGTACAGCGGCTCGGCCGCATCGTTGTCGGTGGCGGTGGTGTACTGCGCGGTGTCAAAGCCCGCCGGGCTGCCTTCAGAGCAAAACACCAGGCTCTTTTTTTCGGCGGCGTGGCCCATCGTGGCCACAGCCAGCAGGCTGGTGCCAAAAATTGCGGATAGAACGGTGGTATGGCGCATGACGATCCCGATCCTTGTTTGTAGTTGTCATCAGCGAGCAATCCCCCCGGCATACGGCCAGGGGGACATCACTGATTCCACGCACAGCAAGTGCCCATCAGATTGGAGCCTCTGCTGTCCTACGACGTTAGGGGTCGAGGACTTCGCAGTAAATGCGCAAAATCTGACTGACCTTGTAGGCAACGGAGCCGCGAATCGAAGTTCATTGCCGTAGGACGGCAGCGAGCGCGAATGTGGTCTGTTTCCTACTGGCCTGGCGGATGCAATAACGGCGACGTTATGAAACGTCGCCGCCATCGTTCCTTACTTGCCGCTCACGCTCACGCCGTAGAACGAGTTCAGGCCAAACGGGCTGATCTTGAAGTCCTGTACGGTGTTGCGCATGGGTTGATACACCGTCGAGTGCGCGATAGGTGTCATCGGGACTGCATCTTTGAGGATGTGTTGCGCCTGCTTATACAGCTCGGTGCGTTTGGCCACATCCGAGGTGGCCTTGGCTTCTTTCACGATGCCGTCGAATTTCTTGTCGCACCATTTGGAGAAGTTGTTACCGGACAGCGAGTCGCAGCCGAACAGCACGTTCAGCCAGTTGTCCGGGTCCCCATTGTCGCCGCTCCAGCCAATGATCATGGCCTGGTTCTCGCCGCCTTTGGAACGCTTGATGTACTCGCCCCATTCGTAGCTGACGATGTTGACCTTCAGGCCGATCTGTTTCCAGTCGTTCTGCAGCATCTCGGCCATCAGCTTGGCGTTCGGGTTGTACGGACGCTGGACCGGCATGGCCCACAGGGTGATCTCGGTGCCGTCCTTGATCCCGGCTTCCTTGAGCAGTTCCTTGGCTTTGGCCACGTCGTGCGGGGCATCTTTGATGGTGGTGTCGTAGGACCACTGGGTCGGCGGCATGGCGTTGACCGCCAATTGGCCCGCGCCCTGGTACACCGAGTCGATGATCTGCTGCTTGTTCACCGCCATGTCCAGCGCCTGGCGCACGCGCAGGTCGGACAGCGGGTTAGGCGCGGTCTGGCCCTTGAGCACCGGCATGACGTTGTAGGCGATGTAGCCCAGGTTGAAACCGGCCTGGTTCGGCAGTTTCAAGTCCTTGTCGTCGCCCAGTGCCTTGAGGTCGGCCGGACGGGGGAACAGGGTGATCTGGCATTCGTTTTTCTTGAGCTTCTGGATACGCACCGACGGGTCGGTGGTGATGGCGAAGATCAGGTTGTCGATCTTCACGTCTTCAGGTTTCCAGTAGTCCTTGTTGCCGGTGTAACGAATGTTCGAGTCTTTCTGGTAGCTCTTGAACACGAACGGGCCGGTGCCGACAGGTTTCTGGTTGATGTCCTGCGGCGTGCCGTTTTTCAGCAGTTGCGCGGCGTACTCGGCCGACTGGATCGACGCGAAGCTCATCGCCAGGTTCTGGATGAAGGCGGCGTCCACGGTGCCAAGGGTGAACTTGACGGTGTGGGCATCGACTTTCTCGATGTTCTTGATGTTGGTGTCCATCCCCATGTCCGTGAAGTACGGGAACTCGGTGGGGTAGGCCTTACGGAACGGATCGTCTTTGTTGATCATCCGGTTGAAGGTGAACAGTACGTCGTCGGCCGAGAACTCGCGAGTGGGCTTGAAGTACGGGGTGGTGTGGAACTTGACGCCTTCGCGCAGGTGGAAGGTGTACGTCAGGCCATCCGGGGACACGTCCCAGCTGGTGGCCAGGCCAGGAACGACGGCGGTGCCGCCACGTTCGAACTGGCTCAGACGGTTGAACATGGTTTCGGCCGAAGCATCGAAGTCTGTTCCGGTGGTGTACTGGCCTGGATCAAAACCGGCCGGGCTCCCTTCGGAGCAGAACACCAGGTTAGTCGCCGCTTGGGCGAAAGGCGCTGCGGCCATAAGGCCAGCGCTAACAAGTAACGGAATGACTGCGTGTTTAAGCATGTTGGCCTCATGATTTGTTGTCATTTTTGGTAGTGAGGGCGACCTCGTGAGTCGGCCTGCGGATACTTATGCAGGGGCCATACCCATTGCAAGATGCTGAACGGTTGCAAGGATGAAAGAGTGGTACGAACGTACAAGAATGTCGCAAATATGAAAGTTTCGACATAAATGCGTACATTTGGAGGGCTTTTTCGGTGCCGCATGAGCACCAAAAAGACCCAATCGAGGCGTGTTATGCACTCGATTGGGGCGTTGCTGTTACTTATCGAGACTCACGCCGTAGAACGGCGTCAGGCCAAAGGGGCTGATTTTGAAGTCCCGCACTTCCTTGCGAAGTGGCTGGAAAACCGTCGAGTTCGCAATAGGCGTTATAGGTGCTTGTTCTTTAAGTATTTTTTGTGCCTGCTGATACCACTTGATACGCTGCTCGCGGTCGCTGCTGACCTTGGCCTGTTGCACCAGCTTGTCGTAGGCCGGGTTACACCATTTGGCGTAGTTGCTGCCCTTCACCGCGGCACAGCTGTAGAGCACGCCGAGCCAGTTATCCGGGTCGCCGTTGTCGCCGGTCCAGCCGTAAATCATCGCATCGTGCTCGCCATTCTTGGCGCGCTTGATGTATTCGCCCCACTCATAGCTGACGATGTTGGCCTTGATGCCGATGTTGGCCCAATCCTGTTGGATCATTTGTGCCGACATTCGCGCATTCGGATTGGACGCGCGTTGTACGGTCATCGCCCACAAGTTGATGGTCGTACCGGGTGCAACCCCTGCTTCTTTTAGTAGCGCCCGCGCTTTGGCCGGGTCGAACGGGGCATCCTTGATCGTCGGGTCATAAGACCACTGCGCCGGAGGCAAGGCGTTCTGCGCCAGTTGTCCGGCGCTCTGGTACACGGCCTTGATGATCGCCGGTTTATCGATGGCCATGTCCAGGGCCTGGCGCACCTTGAGTTGATCCAGCGGCGGATGCGTCACGTTGTAGGCCAGAAAACCCAGGTTGAACCCTGCTTGCTGCAACACGCGCAGGTTGGGGTCTTGTTTCATCACCTCGATGTCGGCAGGGCGCGGGTAACCGCTGACCTGGCATTCGCCGGCCTTGAGTTTCTGCAGGCGCGACGCGGCGTCCGGGGTGATCGCGAACACCAGGTTGTCGAGCTTCACATCCTCGGGTTTCCAATACTGTTTATTGGCGACGTAGCGAATCTGCGAGTCCTTTTGGTAACGCTTGAACACAAAAGGCCCGGTGCCCACCGGTTTTTGGTTGATGTCTGCGGCGTTGCCGGTCTTCAGCAGTTGCGCGGCGTACTCGGCCGATTGCACTGAGGCGAAACTCATCGCCAGGTTCTGTACGAACGAGGCATCGACGTTGTTCAGGCTGAAGCGCACGGTGTGCTCGTCCAGTTTGTCGACGCTTTTGATCGTGGTGTTCAAACCCATGTCGGTGAAATACGGCGACTCGGACGGGTAGGCCTTGCGAAACGGGCTGTCGGCATCCAGCAGGCGGTTGAAGGTGAACAACACGTCATCGGCGTTGAAGTCGCGGGTGGGCGTGAAGAAATCGGTGGTGTGGAACTTGACGCCGTCACGCAGATGGAAGGTGTACGTCAGGCCGTCGTTGGAGACCTCCCAACGGGTCGCCAGCCCGGGTTCGACCTCGGTGCCGCCGCGCTTGAACTGGGTCAGGCGGTTGAACACGGTTTCGGCGGAGGCATCGAAATCGGTGCCGCTGGTGTACTGGCTGGGGTCGAAGCCGGCGGGGCTGGCTTCGGAGCAGTAGACCAGGGTGCTGGCCGCCTGGGCCATGGGCATAAAGGCCAGCAGGCCGGCAGCGAGGAGCAGCGGTTTGAAGATGGTTCTTTCCATGGAGACCCCTGAAGTGGCAGGCATATAAAGCTGCGCGCACGAAAAAACGGCGGTCACCGAGGTTACCGCCGTTACGTGTTATCAGAAAGTCGCCGGTGTTATTTCACCTCGACGATACTCGAGGCGGTCAGGGTGAAGGGGGCCTTTTTATTGATGGCGTAAGGATTTGCGTCTGGGTCCAGTTCATTGGATTCAGCAATCTCGAAGGTGCGTTGTGCGCTGACCTCCATATTGGGAATTTCAGCCGCATCTTTATCCAGATCGAGTAATGTCATTTTCGCGTCAAATTGAACCTTGGCCGTATTTGTTTCTGGATCGTAGGTGATGATGTAATGGGTGTCCTTGCCTTTGAAGCCGACATGCTCTTGCAGTTGGTTCATTTTTAACTCGACCGATGTGGGAGCGACACTGCCCTGATGAGCCACTTCAGATATGCGCGAGCGTAGGAGCGGGTCGGGGATGGCCTCTTCGAACTGCTTGAGTCGCTGGCGCAGCGTTTCACCATCCGCGCTGCCTGAGGCATCCAGCTCCACGGTCGTATAACCGTCTGGTTGTTTTATCCTTACGCTGTAATGGTCGCGGTTCAAGTCCTTCAGGAAGTTTGGCGAGTAGGGCGTTGTACTGTACTCATTAGGCTGCGACTTTTCGCTGGAATAAACTTCGAAGTTGTCTTCGTCGACGGTCCAGGAAATATTGAGTTTACGTTTAAGTACGTCCCCTTCTTTATAATTGCTGACGGATTGTTGGTAGGTGGTGTCGTTGTTGTAGTTAAAGACTTCGTCAAACTTATCGGCACCACTTGTCTTGGGATCGCCCAACGCTTCGAATCCATCCGAAAGTTTTGGCGGTATCTTGGCAGCCTCTGTGGGAGGGGACGAAGGGGCGCGATTCCAAGGCCAGCCGCCTTGGCCTCTGGCGGTGGACCACTGTCCGTCACCGTTGGCATATACGGTCAATACAGGCTTCCTGGTATTGGGGTCAATGATCTGGACATAGTTATCACTGAGTTTGAAATCACTTCTGATCTCATACACTTTTTGCAAACCCGTATCGTCGGCATAGCGGATGAACCAGCGTTTTTCGTCGGTGGCCTGATAAATGCCTTTGGTGTTGGGCACTGCGTTCTCAATGAGTTTCTCGCCATTGGGCAGCGCATATTTGCTGATGTCCCCCGACTGGCTGGGGCGCAACCGGTTGATTGGCGGAATTCCATTCTGAGCGTCGTCGCTCGGCGGTAACTGTGGGTGACCCGCATCGCCTTTGTTTTTCCAGACGCCCGCCTCATCAGGCTTGGCAATAATGCCGCTATTGGCCAGCTTGGACGGATCTTCTGGGTGCTGAACACGCAGTATGTAATGCGCCCCATCCCCGGCGTCCGGCGTATTGCTGGCGAAGTATTTTCTCCCGTTAAACTCCACCTCTTGCATACCCGGAAAGGAGGCTGACGGAGGCGGCGCTGGATTTACGTTTACTTCAGGCGCGCCTCCCATTGAAACGGGAGCTTGATTTGCGGTAGATGGAAGTTCGGGGGCCCGCACCAACTCAAAATCGCTTGTCGCTGCGTTGTATCGCCAGTTGTAATTCAGGCCGATAGCCGCGGTGCCGGTATTTTCGCCCAGCCCGGCTTCTATCCCGATCGGTGTAAGTTCATGTGCAAGTTGCAGGCTGGATATAACCGCCGCGGCATTGCCGCCAACGCGATCCTGCGCCGTCATGCCATAGATGCCGTCATGTATGCCGAAGGCAATAATACCTACGTTGCCCAGGACGGGAACGTAGCCGAAGGTATTGCCCCAAAAATCTTTCGCACCCTTCCAACCTTGTTGTGAGGAGCCAAATACTTGGGTTTGGTCACTCCATACCGCATTCTTGGCATTTAAGTCTTGGTAGCTGGTAGCAATGCTGTCATTGAGGTTGCCATATTTCAAATGATAGTCGCTACCTCGTGATCGCGTGTAATTAAATACCTCGCGAACTGGTATGGCTTGATCCTTGACGAGGTTTTGATAGCCTGGGTAGTTGGCGTGATTACCCTCAATCAAGTTATCGAGTACTTCCCCCGCCTTGGGCCAATGTGCATCTATGCCGCCTTGTCTGTCGCGGGCATTGAAACTTTTTTGCAAGTTGTCACGATTGCTTTTAGCCCAGTTGGCGAAATCATCATCGCCTTTTATTTCGTGGGCGGCACCGTTCTTCAAGTCGACCATCACACCCTTGTTGGGTCTGTGCTCATAATTGCCGTCGTAGGGCGTGTAAGGAATAAATGCATACCCCGCCATTGGGTAGCCGTAAATGTTGGGGACGATGACTTGTCCATTTTGCTCAAGCGTGCGCTTGATGGCGGTTTGAGCTTCGGGGCTTAACAGTTTAAAACTTTCACTGTCGTTGGACAGGCTCTGCAAGGTTCCCTTCAATACATAGGCGTCCGCTTTTCCGGAGCGTTTTGCCAGGATGCCGGAAGCGTCCCGCATCGAGCTGGCTATTTCATTTTCCCAATGATCTTGGAGTGTCTGGCCGACGGATTCCAGATTATTGATTTTACCCCGGTCGCTTGACGCGATTTCCATTTCTTGGAAGTTGATCGGGCCGCCACGTTGGACTTTATCGTGCGCAAGAGAGCCCGCAGCAATTTCCCACGCAAAGTAAGTGCGCTTTTGAGTGTTGGTCAATGTCTCGGGTTTCCCCTTGCCTGTATAAGAGCTGAACGTCACCGTGAACTTTTCGTGCGGGTCGTAGCCGGCGGATAATAAACCACCACTAAAGTATCCTGCGGGTTCCATAAACTGGCGCGCGCGCTGGAATTTGATATTTCTTTCACCTTCGCTACCGTTTTCTATTTGGCCAATCTGCGTATTTACGCGATTGGCATAGCCGTCGATACGCTGTTCTCGTTGCGTAAGTGTGTAGTTCGCGTTGGGGGCGGAAACGGTGGTTGACCCATAAATGGTGGTCGTGCGGGCCTCAAGTTCCGGATCAGGGGAAGAGGTTGCAATCGGTTTTTGTTCAACCCCTGTCTTTTTTGACTCTGGCTCACTCTCCTCTCCCGACCATTTTTTTTGTGGAGCGGATGAGTCATTAATCGACCTGGCGTGACGACTTTGTACGGAGAGTGGGGGGATTAACGAGGGTGGCTGGAGGAACGGATTGATATTCATGATCGGCTCAATGTAGGCGTGAAGTTCATAAACACTGTTCGTTTTTCGAAACGCATATGCCCGAATTAAGCCCGGATTAATCGGCGGGCGGGCAATTAAGTCAGACGTGAAATTGACCTCTGTTATGGGCTGTTGCGTAACTTCTTAATCTAGGTTGGGAGAATGATGAAAATAGGTGGTTATATAAGACTGAACAGTTCCACGTCATTGCATGGGGCTCGGGCTAGACGTCTGTATTAAAGAAAGGCTTGCAGTATTCTGAAAAAATCCTACGTTAAAGTGATTCGAACCATCATCGCGTCCCTTGCTTTGAGCCGGTTGGCTGCGGTTGTGTCTGCTTCAGGTCACGCCTGCCTCGGCTCCATTCCCATGGCTGATCGACCGTCCAAAAAAACGGCGCAAGCCCTTCGGGGCCGCGCCGTTTTCGTGTGCTTCAAAAGGCTTATTGCAGGACTTCGATCACCCCATCGGCACTCATGCTTACCTGACTGGTACCGGCTTCCACTTCCGGCGTCGGCGCCGAATCCATCATGGCGGCTTTCATCATCATCCCGCCGCGTGCGTAAGGTTGTGGATAACCATTGGTGTTGAAGTTCAGGTTGACGATCTTATAACCCTTGCCGCCCAACGCATCGGTGGCCAGTTGGGCGCGAGCCTTGAATGCGCTGACCGCGTCCTTGAGCAGGGCGTCTTCGCTGGACCTGCGCGTGGTGTCAGCGATGGCGAATTCCATGTTTTGCATTTTCAGGGTGTTGAGCAACTCGCCAGTGAGCTTGGACAGCGCCGGGAAGTCTGCGCTCTCCAG
This sequence comes from Pseudomonas sp. PSPC2-3, assembly GCF_049898265.1. Taxonomy (NCBI): domain Bacteria; kingdom Pseudomonadati; phylum Pseudomonadota; class Gammaproteobacteria; order Pseudomonadales; family Pseudomonadaceae; genus Pseudomonas; species Pseudomonas sp. PSPC2-3. The sequence continues at coordinate 216,399 of NZ_JAFCXJ010000003.1, forward strand.
GCGCAGTTCGGCGCGTTCACGCCAACCGGTGATCTTCTGATTCTTATTGTCGTAGATCGGGTAGCTGTTGCGGCTGCCCTGACGCAGGGTCACGGCCTTGACTTCGCGGGCCTGGCCCAGGGCCTGGTTCATGGTGGTGGTGATGTCGGCGGCGAGCTTGGCGGGGTCGGCGTTCTGGGATTCGGTATAGAGCGTCACGATCATCTTGTCGCGGGCCACTTCCTGGCTGACTTCGGCGCGCAGGGCGATCTGGTTGTAATGCAACTCATCGGCGGCGACGGCCGGGAGGCTGGCCAGGGTGCTGGCGCTGAGGGTGAGAGCGGCTGCGTTGCGAATGAAACGGGACATGGAAGCTCCTTGGATTGTTCGTATCGGTATGACTGTAGACGGTGGTGCCGGGTTCTTCGGGTTTACACATTCACTACAAGTTGTCGCAGTGCCGACGAACGGTCATTCAGCGCGCCTGCGTCAAAGAGCCACACGCGCCGTGTCTGCCGGTCGGCTTCGTTTATACTCCTGCCGATCCGCCTGCAGCGCTCACCGGGAGAGCTCATGCTCGCCGCCGTAAAACTGACTTCCGCCACCCGCCAGAACCTCTGGCGCCTGACGTTCATTCGCACCTTGGTATTGGCCGCGCAGGCCGGTTCCGTCGGGCTTGCCTATTGGTTCGACCTGCTGCCGCTGCCGTGGCTGCAACTGAGCGTGACCCTGGGTTTTTCCACCGTGTTGTGTGCGTTTACCGCCATCCGGTTGCGTACCACCTGGCCGGTGACCGAGCTGGAATACGCCCTGCAGTTGGCCTGCGACCTGTTTATCCACAGTGTGTTGCTGTATTTCTCTGGTGGTTCCACCAATCCGTTCGTTTCGTATTACCTGGTGCCCTTGACCATCGCGGCCGTGACCTTGCCGTGGCGCTACTCGGTGATACTCTCCGGCATTGCCCTGACCCTGTACACCTTGCTGCTGGCGCAGTTCTACCCGTTGCAGACGTTCCCCATCGCCCGGGAAAACCTGCAGATCTACGGGATGTGGCTGAGCTTCGCGCTGTCGGCCGCAGTCATCACCTTTTTTGCCGCGCGCATGGCCGAAGAACTGCGCCGCCAGGAAGAATTGCGCGCCATCCGCCGCGAAGAAGGCCTGCGCGACCAGCAACTTCTGGCCGTCGCGACCCAGGCCGCCGGTGCGGCCCATGAGTTGGGCACGCCCCTGGCGACCATGAGCGTGCTGCTCAACGAAATGACCCAGGACCATCACGATCCGGCGCTGCAAGAAGACCTCGGCGTGCTGCGCGAACAGGTCAAGCAGTGCAAGCAAACCTTGCAGCAACTGGTGCGCGCCGCCGAAGCCAACCGCCGCCTGGCGGTGGAGATGCAGGACGTGACCCAGTGGCTCGACGAAGCCCTGAACCGCTGGCACCTGATGCGTCCCGAAGCCAGTTACCGTTTCCACCTGCTGGGGCAGGGCAGCGTGCCGCGCATGGCGCCGCCGCCGGACCTGACCCAGGCCCTGCTCAACCTGTTGAACAATGCCGCCGATGCCTGCCCCGAAGGCCTGGAAGTGCAGCTGGACTGGGACACGGAAAACCTCACCATCAGCATTCGTGACCACGGCGCAGGCGTGCCGCTGGCTATTGCCGAACAGATCGGTAAACCTTTCTTTACCACCAAGGGCAAAGGCTTCGGCCTCGGCCTGTTTTTGAGCAAGGCCAGCGTGACCCGCGCGGGCGGCTCAGTGAAGCTCTATAGTCATGAGGAAGGCGGCACGCTCACCGAGCTGCGCCTGCCCCGTGTCGCACGAGGAGATATCGATGAGTGATGAGATCCAAGTCGAAGGCGAAGAACTGCCGCACCTGTTGCTGGTAGATGATGACGCTACCTTTACCCGCGTCATGGCGCGTGCCATGAGCCGTCGCGGTTTCCGCGTCAGCACCGCGGGCTCCGCGGAAGAGGGCCTGAGCATCGCCCAGGCCGACCTGCCGGACTACGCCGCGCTCGACCTGAAAATGGACGGCGACTCCGGCCTGGTGCTGCTGCCCAAGCTGCTCGAACTCGATCCGGAAATGCGCGTGGTGATCCTCACCGGTTATTCCAGCATTGCCACCGCTGTCGAAGCCATCAAGCGTGGCGCCTGCAACTACCTGTGCAAACCGGCGGACGCCGACGACGTGCTGGCCGCCTTGCTCTCCGAGCATGCCGACCTCGATACCCTGGTGCCGGAAAACCCGATGTCGGTGGACCGCCTGCAGTGGGAACACATCCAGCGCGTGCTGACCGAGCATGAAGGCAATATCTCGGCCACCGCCCGCGCGCTGGGCATGCACCGGCGTACCCTGCAACGCAAGCTGCAGAAGCGCCCGGTACGGCGCTGAACGCCGGCTGAACAATCTACTTCAGGCCGCACGGCGCCTTGAACCGATGCTCTATGATCGGTTCAAACGCCTGCCATCTATTTCCTACCGAGCCTGAACGATGAATCAGAACGCTGAGTATTCCGCGGTCAACGACGCGGTGCGTGGGCACTTTTTTCGCCGAACCTGGGCGATGATCACGCCCTATTGGCGCAGTGAAGAAAAGGGCAAGGCGTGGTTGCTGTTGTTGGCGGTGATTGGTTTGTCGCTGTTCAGCGTCGCGATCTCCGTGTGGATCAACCACTGGTACAAGGATTTCTACAATGCCCTGGAACATAAGGACACGGCGGCCTTCTGGCAACTGATCGGCTATTTTGGCGGCATTGCTGCGGTGGCCATCCTCGGTGCGGTTTATCGCTTGTACCTGACCCAGATGCTGACCATCCGCTGGCGGGCCTGGTTGACCGAAAAACACTTCGCACGCTGGCTCAGCGACAAAAACTACTACCAGTTGGAGCAGGGCGGTTATACCGATAACCCGGACCAGCGGATCTCCGAAGACCTCAATAACTTCACCTCCAGCAGCTTGAGCCTCGGCCTGGGCCTGCTGCGCAATGTGGTCAGCCTGGTGTCGTTTTCGATCATCCTGTGGGGTGTGTCGGGCAGCATCGAAGTGTTCGGTATCACCATTCCCGGCTACATGTTCTGGTGTGCATTGCTCTATGCCGCTGTGGGCAGTTGGCTGACGCACCTGATCGGGCGTCGCTTGATCGGGCTGAACAATCAACAACAACGCTTCGAGGCGGATTTGCGCTTCTCGATGGTCCGGGTCCGCGAGAATGCCGAGAGCATTGCCTTGTACAACGGCGAGCCCAACGAAAATCGCCGTTTGAGCCAACGCTTCGGCCGGGTCTGGCATAACTTCTGGGACATCATGAAAGTGTCCAAGCGCCTGACTTTCTTCACCGCCGGCTACAGCCAGATCGCAATCATCTTCCCGTTCATCGTCGCCGCGCCGCGCTACTTCACCGGCAAGATCGAGCTGGGCGAGCTGATGCAAATCAACTCGGCGTTCGGCAACGTCCAGGAGAACTTCAGCTGGTTTATCGGCGCGTACACGGAGCTGGCCAGTTGGCGCGCCACCAGTGATCGTCTGCTGAGTTTCCAGCAGGCCATGAGCGATAACGAGCAGCGCCCCGCGGCCATCGACGTGCGCCCGGAAGGCGAGCGCCTGGTGGTAGAGAAGCTCGGCATGGACCTGGCCGATGGCCGCCACTTGCTCGCCGGCGCCGACATGGTCGTCGAGCCGGGCCAGCGCCTGATGCTCAGCGGGCGTTCCGGCAGCGGTAAAAGTACGTTGCTGCGTGCCATGGGCCAGCTGTGGCCGGCGGGCCATGGCAGCATCCGCCTGCCGGCGGCGCGTTACCTGTTCCTGCCGCAGAAGCCGTATCTGCCGATCGGCACGTTGAAGGCCGCGTTGAGTTATCCACAGGACGACGGCGTGTACATGGACGAACGTTATGCACAGGTCCTGGAAACCTGCCGCTTGCCGCATCTGGTCGCGCGGCTGGACGAAGCCAACCACTGGCAGCGCATGCTCTCGCCCGGCGAGCAGCAGCGCCTGGCCTTTGCCCGTGCGTTGTTGTTCGCACCGCAGTGGCTGTACATGGACGAAGCGACATCGGCCATGGATGAAGAGGATGAGGCGACGTTGTACCAGGCGTTGATCGATGAGCTGCCGGGGCTGAGCATCGTCAGCGTCGGCCATCGCAGCAGCCTCAAGCGCTTCCATGGGCGGCATGTGCGGATCGAAAGCGGCCACCTGCAAGAACAACCCGTGTCCTGAGGGCCGTACTCGGTCAGTGTGGGAGGGAGCTTGCTCCCGATAGCAGTGTGTCAGTCAGCCTATATATCAACTGATCCGCCGCTATCGGGAGCAAGCTCCCTCTCACAATGGCATCCCCGCTGGTCTGGAGATTGAGGCCCAACAAAAAGCCCGGCTGATCATCGATCAGCCGGGCTTTTTTACAGCGCCTGAAAAGACTTACTTCTTCAAGCCGTAATGCTCATCCAGCATGCCAGGGGCGTTCGGCGTTTTTGGCGCGTAGTCCCGTGGCGGCTCCTGGTTTTCCCGTGGCGGGGTCAGGCGTTCCCGTGGAGTTTGCGGTGCATCGGAATGCAGCGCGGCCAGCAGGCGCTGACGGGTGATGTCGTCGAGCGCCAGGCGGTTGGCGCCGTCGGCGAGGTGATCCTGTACTTCCTGGTAGCTCTGGGTGAGCTTCTTGACCAGGGTCGCGGTGCTGTTGAAGTGGGTAACAACCTCGTTCTGATAACTGTCAAAACGTTCCTGAATGTCATCCAACTGACGCTGCGTGCGGTTAGGCGCGGCATTCGGCAGCAAGCGAGCAACCAGGAATCCAATGGCGACACCGGCAACCAGGGCAAGAGTCGGCAACAACCAAACTAAGAGCGAGTGTTCCACGAGTCCTTCCTCTATAAACGGCTTTGCTTTACGTTAACGGCTCGGACCTGCGCTGTATACCGCGATTAAGCTCGCAATGATGCCATGCACAGACTTTTAGCTAGACGAGTCGACCCTTTGAGAGGTCACGGAGTTCATTCCTTGCTCATGCGTGAAACCCCTGTTTTGATCGATGGCCCGGTAGGCCAATTGGAAGCCCTGTACCTGGATCAGCCCGCGCCACGTGGCCTGGCGCTGATCTGCCACCCTAACCCGGTGCAGGGTGGGACCATGCTCAATAAAGTTGTTTCGACCCTGCAACGCACCGCCCGCGATGCCGGTTTGATCACCTTGCGATTCAATTACCGTGGCGTCGGTGCCAGCGCCGGCACCCATGACATGGCCAGCGGTGAAGTGGACGATGCCGAAGCGGCCGCCACGTGGTTGCGCAAGAAACACCCCGACCTGCCGATCACCTTGCTCGGTTTTTCGTTTGGTGGCTATGTCGCCGCCAGCCTCGGCGGTCGTCTGGAAGCCAAGGGCGAAAAGCTCGCGCACCTGTTCATGGTCGCCGCCGCGGTGATGCGCCTGGGCGATGCCGACCTGCTGCCGCAGAACTGCCCGCTGACCCTGATCCAGCCGGAAACCGACGAAGTGGTCGACCCGCAATGCGTCTACGACTGGTCCGCCGCCCTGAAACGCCCCCATGAGCTGCTGAAAGTGGCAGAATGCGGACACTTTTTTCATGGCAAGCTCACCGATCTCAAGGATCTGGTGCTGCCGCGCCTCTCGAATTGATAGCAGTCTGATAAGCGATTACCCATGACGACTCGTACCCGTATCCTCACCGGCATCACCACCACCGGCACGCCGCACCTGGGCAACTACGCCGGTGCGATCCGCCCGGCGATCCTTGCCAGTCAGGACGCCAATGCCGACTCCTTCTACTTCCTGGCCGACTACCACGCCCTGATCAAATGCGATGACCCGCAGCGCATCCAACGCTCGCGTATGGAAATCGCCGCGACCTGGCTGGCCGGTGGCCTGGATGTGAACCGGGTGACGTTCTATCGCCAGTCCGACATTCCCGAGATCCCCGAGCTGACCTGGCTGCTGACCTGCGTCGCCGCCAAGGGCCTGCTCAACCGCGCCCATGCCTACAAGGCGTCGGTGGACAAGAACGTGGAAAACGGCGAAGACCCGGATGCGGGCATCACCATGGGCCTGTACAGCTACCCGGTGCTGATGGCGGCGGACATTTTGATGTTCAACGCGCACAAGGTGCCGGTGGGCCGCGACCAGATCCAGCACGTGGAAATGGCCCGCGACATCGGTCAGCGCTTCAACCACCTGTTCGGCAACGGTAAAGAGTTCTTCACCCTGCCCGAGGCGGTGATCGAAGAAAGCGTCGCCACCTTGCCGGGCCTGGACGGTCGCAAGATGTCGAAGAGCTACGACAACACCATCCCGTTGTTCACCAGCGCCAAGGACATGAAAGACGCGATCTCGCGGATCGTCACCGACTCCCGCGCGCCCGGCGAAGCCAAGGACCCGGACAATTCGCACCTGTTCACCCTGTACCAGGCGTTTGCCAGCAAGGCCCAGGAACAGGAATTCCGCGCCGAGTTGCTGCAAGGCCTGGGCTGGGGCGAGGCGAAGAACCGTCTGTTCCAACTGCTGGACGGGCAACTGGGTGAAGCCCGTGAGCGTTACCACCAATTGATGTCGCGCCCGGCGGACATGGAAGACCTGCTGCTGATCGGCGCCCAAAAAGCCCGCGCCGTGGCCGCGCCGTTCCTCGCCGAGCTGCGTGAGGCCGTTGGCCTGCGTTCGTTCGTCAACCAGGCCGCGGCGCCGGTCAGCACCAAGAAAAAGGCCGCGAAAGCCGCGCGCTTCGTGAGTTTCCGCGAAGACGACGGCAGCTTCCGCTTCCGCCTGTTGGCGGCCGATGGCGAGCAACTGCTGCTGTCGCGCAACTTTGCCGACGGCAAGGCGGCGGGCGCCGTGACCAAGCAATTGCAAAGCGGCGCCGCGCTGGACGTGCGCCCTGAAGCCCTGAGCTTCAGCGTATGGCTGGACGACGCTGCGGTTGCCGACAGCGCGCCATTCGCCGACACCGCGTCGCGCGATGCCGCCATCGAAGCCCTGCGCGTCGCGCTGACCCCCCTCGAGGATTAACCCGACCAAGGGTTGATTGCCATTATCCGGGGCCGTCGTTACAGTGACGGCCCGTTTTTGTTGCCTTGCTAACGAAATTATGACGCCCCTAGAACGATATCAAGCTGATCTGAAACGCCCTGAATTCTTCCATGACGCGGCCCAGGAAACGGCGGTGCGTCATTTGCAGCGTCTGTACGAAGACCTGGTCGCGGCCTCGCAGAGTAAGCCAGGGATGCTCGGCAAGCTGTTTGGCAAGAAAGATCGCACGCCGGTCAAGGGCCTGTACTTCTGGGGCGGCGTGGGTCGCGGCAAGACCTACCTGGTGGACACCTTCTTCGAAGCGCTGCCGTTCAAGGAAAAGGTCCGCACGCACTTCCACCGCTTCATGAAGCGCGTCCATGAAGAGATGAAAACCCTGCCGGGCGAGAAAAACCCGTTGACCATCATCGCCAAGCGGTTCTCCGCAGAGGCGCGGGTGATCTGCTTCGATGAGTTCTTCGTCTCCGACATCACCGACGCCATGATCCTTGGCACCCTGATGGAAGAGCTGTTCAAGAACGGCGTGACCCTGGTCGCCACCTCGAACATCGTGCCCGATGGCCTGTACAAGGACGGCCTGCAACGCGCGCGCTTCCTGCCAGCCATTGCGCTGATCAAGCAGAACACCGAGATCGTCAACGTCGACAGCGGCGTCGATTACCGCCTGCGGCACCTGGAGCAAGCGGAGTTGTTCCACTTCCCGCTCAACGACGCGGCGCAAGATAGCCTGCGCAAAAGCTTCCGCGCCCTCACGCCGGAATGCACCCAGGCGGTGGAAAACGACAAGTTGATCATCGAAAACCGCCAAATCATCGCGCTGCGTACCTGCGATGACGTGGCCTGGTTCGACTTCCGCGAACTGTGCGACGGCCCGCGCAGCCAGAACGACTACATCGAACTGGGCAAGATCTTCCACGCCGTGATCCTCAGTGGCGTGGAGCAGATGAGCGTCAGCACCGACGACATCGCGCGCCGCTTTATCAACATGGTCGACGAGTTCTACGACCGCAACGTCAAGTTGATCATCTCGGCGGAAGTCGAGCTCAAGGACCTCTACACCGGCGGTCGCTTGAACTTCGAGTTCCAGCGCACCCTGAGCCGCCTGCTGGAGATGCAATCCCACGAGTTCCTGTCGCGGGCGCACAAACCCTAAGCACGACGCAGTAAAAAGTGTGGGAGGGGGCTTGCCCCCGATAGCGGTGTATCAGTGCCAGATGTACTGACTGATACACCGCTATCGGGAGCAAGCTCCCTCCCACATTTTGTCTCTGTACAGCCCTGATTACGCGGCTTGCTGGAATTGCTGGCGGTACTGGTTCGGTGACAGCTCGGTGTGCTGCCTGAACAGCCGCGCAAAGAAGCTCGCATCGTCGTAGCCCACCTCATAACTGATGGTCTTGATGCTCTTGCGGCTGCCCGAGAGCAGCCCTTTCGCCGTCTCGATGCGCAAACGTTGCAGGTAATGCAGCGGCTTGTCGCCGGTGGCGGTCTGGAAGCGGCGCATGAAGTTGCGGATGCTCATGCCGTGCTCCCGGGCCACGTCCTCGAAGCGGAACTTGTCGGCGAAATGCTCTTCGAGCCAGTGCTGGATCTGCAGGATGATCACATCCTGGTGCAGCTTCTGCCCGCCGAAACCGATCCGTCCCGGCGAATAGTTGCGCTGCACTTCGTAAAGAATATCGCGGGCCACGGCCTGGGCGATGTTGGCGCCGCAGAAGCGTTCGATCAGATAGATATAGAGGTCGCAGGCCGAGGTGGTGCCGCCGGCGCAGTACAGGTTGTCGGCGTCGGTCAGGTGCTTGTCCTGGTTGAGCTGGACCTTGGGGAAGCGCTCGCTGAAGGCCGTGAAGAAACGCCAGTAGGTGGTCGCCTCCTTGCCATCGAGCAGCCCGGCTTCGGCCAGCCAGAACACCCCGGTCGCTTCGCCGCAGAGCACCGCGCCGCGGGCGTGCTGTTCGCGCAGCCACGGCAGCACTTGCGGGTAGCGCGTACTCAGGGCATCGAAGTCATCCCAGAAGGCCGGCAGCACGATGATGTCGGCGTCTTCCAGGCCGCCGTCCACCGGCATGATCACATCACTGAAGCTGCGCACCGATTGCCCGTCGGGGCTGACCAGGCGCGTTTCGAACGCTGGGGTCAGGCCCAGGCCTTGTTGTTTGCCGTAACGCAGGCTGGCGAGGTGGAAGAAATCCTTGGCTTGCATGAGGGTGGAAGCGAACACCCGATCAATGGCCAAAATGCTGACGCGCCGCAAGGGCGTGGAGATTTGGTTAGACATAATTTCATTTATTCTTATAGGGGAAAGTGGTCACCAGACGGCTGGATCGTCTTATTTTTTGTCGCATGTGTCCAGTGTCCTGTGACGCCTTCGCGGCATAGGCTCTGTGGTTCGTCTTTGTCCGACAATCCACGCAGGTGACCTCATGATCCCCAGAACGTTGTTCAGCCCGGAACACGAACTCTTCCGCCAGAGCGTGCGTACCTTCCTTGAAAAAGACGCTGCGCCGTTCCATGCGCAATGGGAGAAGCAGGGCTATATCGACCGTGCGCTGTGGAACAAGGCCGGCGAGGCGGGGATGTTGTGTTCCCATCTGCCGGAGGAGTACGGCGGCCTGGGCGCGGACTTTCTCTATAGCGCGGTGGTGATCGAAGAGATCAGCCGCCTGGGCCTGACCGGCATCGGCTTCTCCCTGCATTCGGACATTGTCGCGCCGTATATCCTGCATTACGGCAGTGAAGCGCTGAAGCACCAATACCTGCCCCAATTGATCTCCGGCGAGAAGGTCACGGCCATCGCCATGACCGAGCCGGGCGCCGGGTCCGACCTGCAAGGGGTCAAGACCACGGCGGTGCTGGACGGTGATGAGTATGTGATCAACGGCTCCAAGACCTTTATCACCAACGGTTTTCTCGCCGATCTGGTGATCGTGGTCGCCAAGACCGACCCCAAGGCCGGCGCCAAGGGCACCAGCCTGTTCCTAGTGGAGGCCGCTACGCCAGGCTTCGACAAGGGCAAGCGCCTGGAGAAGGTTGGCATGAAGGCTCAGGACACTTCGGAGCTGTTCTTCCAGGATGTCCGTGTGCCCAAGGAAAACCTGCTGGGCCAGGCGGGCATGGGCTTCGCCTACTTGATGCAGGAGCTGCCGCAGGAGCGCTTGACCGTGGCGATTGGCGCGCTGGCGTCAGCCGAAGCGGCGCTGCAATGGACCCTCGACTACACCCGTGAGCGCAAGGCCTTCGGCAAGGCGATTGCCGACTTCCAGAACACCCGCTTCAAACTGGCGGAGATGGCCACCGAGATCCAGATCGGCCGCGTGTTCGTCGATAAGTGCCTGGCGTTGCACCTGGAGGGCAAGCTCGACGTGCCCACCGCCGCGATGGCCAAGTACTGGGCCACGGACCTGCAATGCAAGGTGCTCGACGAGTGTGTGCAATTGCACGGCGGCTACGGCTTCATGTGGGAATACCCGATCGCCCGCGCCTGGGCGGATGCGCGGGTGCAGCGGATTTATGCGGGGACCAATGAGATCATGAAGGAGATTATCGCGCGGGCGCTTTGATTTCGATGGTGTGGCTGAGGGCCTCATCGGGGGCAAGCCCCCTCCCACGTTTTACTGGGTTCACACGGCTAAGTGTGGGAGGGGGCTTGCCCCCGATAGCGGTCTAGAGATCAATCAAGGTGCTGGATTAGGATGATCCTTCTGAATCGCCTCAATCCCCTCCAGCACCTCTTTCGACAGTTTCAGGTCAGCGCTGGCAAGGTTGCTGTCCAGTTGCTCCAGGCTCGTCGCACCAATGATGTTGCTGGTCACGAACGGCTGTTGCGTGACGAACGCCAACGCCATCTGCGCCGGGTCCAGGCCGTGTTTGCGGGCCAGGGCCACATAACGGCTGCACGCTGCTTCCGACTGCGGGTTGAAATAGCGGCTGAAGCGGCTGTATTCGGTCAGGCGGGCTTTTGTCGGGCGCGCACCGCCTTCGTATTTGCCGCTGAGCATGCCGAATGCCAGGGGCGAATAAGCCAGCAGACCGCACTGTTCGCGAATGGCGATTTCCGCCAGGCCCACTTCAAAGCTGCGGTTGAGCAGGTTGTAGGGGTTCTGGATCGACACCGCGCGGGTCCAGCCGCGGGCTTCGGCCAGGGCGAGGAACTTCATGGTGCCCCACGGCGTTTCGTTGGACAGACCGATGTGGCGGATCTTGCCGGCCTTCACCTGCGCGTCCAGCGCTTCGAGGGTTTCCTCCAGCGGCGTCAGGTCGTCTTCGTCCTTGTGCTTGTAGCCCAACTGGCCGAAGAAGTTGGTGCTGCGCTCCGGCCAGTGCAACTGGTAGAGGTCGATCCAGTCCGTCTGCAGGCGCTTGAGGCTCGCATCCAGGGCTTCGACGATGTGCTGGCGGTTGTGGCGCAGGTGGCCGCCGCGGATATAGTCGATGGTGTTGCCGGGGCCGGCGATCTTGCTGGCGAGAATCCAGTCGGCGCGGTCGCCGCGGCTTTTGAAGTAATTCCCGATGTAGCGCTCGGTGGTGGCATAGGTGTCGGCCTTGGGTGGCACCGGGTACATTTCCGCCGTGTCGAGGAAGTTGATCCCCGCGGCCTTGGCCCGTTCGATCTGCGCGAAGGCCTCTGCCTCGCTGTTCTGCTCGCCCCAGGTCATGGTGCCCAAGGCTATCGCGCTTACGTGCAGATCGGTACGGCCCAGCTGTCGATAATCCATCGGGTGCTCCTTCGGGGAAAACAATCATAAAAGCAGGTTGAATTTTTTTTCGCAATCTGCATAATTGCCCACCTCTTTCTGCAGTGGAAGTGATGCGCCGCCTGCCGAAGAATCTTGCCGTTGAACGGACGCGCCGACCCGAGCCCCCGATAGCGTCTGTATCCGGCTGCCTTTGACTTGTCAAAGTACGCACTATTCAGTAAGATCCGCCGTCTAATTTACAGGGCGGCCCCTGAGGCTATTAAAGAATGACAACTTTTACTGCAAAACCGGAAACAGTTCAGCGCGACTGGTTTGTCGTCGACGCCGCTGGTCAGACTCTGGGTCGTCTGGCCACTGAAGTCGCCAGCCGTCTGCGTGGCAAGCACAAGCCTGAATACACCCCTCACGTTGACACCGGTGACTACATCGTGATCATCAACGCTGAGCAGGTACGTGTTACCGGCAACAAAGCGCAAGACAAAATGTACTACCGTCACTCCGGTTTCCCAGGCGGCATCAAGTCTTCCAATTTCGAAGGTCTGATCGCCAAGAAGCCTGAGGCCCCGATTGAAATCGCGGTTAAAGGCATGCTGCCGAAGGGCCCACTGGGTCGCGATATGTTTCGCAAGCTGAAAGTCTATGCGGGCGCTGCTCACCCTCATGCTGCTCAGCAGCCCCAAGAACTGAAGTTTTAACGGAATAGTTCATTATGTCGGCGACTCAAAATTACGGCACTGGCCGTCGCAAAACCGCAACCGCACGCGTTTTCCTGCGTCCGGGCACTGGTAACATCTCGATCAACAACCGCACTCTGGACAACTTCTTCGGCCGCGAAACTGCCCGCATGGTAGTTCGTCAGCCGCTGGAATTGACCGAGACTGTTGAAAAGTTCGACATCTACGTCACCGTTATCGGTGGCGGTGTAAGTGGTCAAGCTGGCGCAATCCGCCACGGTATCACTCGCGCTCTGATGCAGTACGACGAAACCCTGCGTGGCGCTCTGCGCAAAGCTGGCTTCGTGACTCGTGATGCTCGTGAAGTTGAACGTAAGAAAGTCGGTCTGCGTAAAGCGCGTAAGCGTCCGCAGTACTCGAAGCGTTAATTCGCTTTACGTTCCAAAAAAACGCCCAGCCTCCTTACGGAGCTGGGCGTTTTTTATTGCCTGCTATTTATGCATAAATTTCGGCGTGACAACTTGCCACAGCCGTAGACCCCCTATACTACAAGGCTTGGAGCTGGAGCTCCGGGTAATTCCCTTGTCAGGGGTGGGGCTTTTCATTACCATTCGGCAAAATTTTTATAAGTTCAGATTTAATACTTAGTAGACGCCTGATTTAACAGGCCAAAAAGCTGATGGGAGAGGACTGAATGAGCAATGACGGCGTGAATGCAGGCCGGCGTCGCTTCTTGGTAGCAGCCACATCCGTGGTGGGTGCTGCAGGAGCGGTGGGGGCTGCGGTCCCGTTCGTGGGGTCATGGTTTCCCAGTGCCAAGGCGAAAGCCGCAGGTGCACCGGTGAAGGTGAATATCAGCAAGATCGAGCCAGGCCAGCAGATGATTGCTGAGTGGCGCGGTCAGCCGGTCTTCATTGTTCGTCGAACGGAGGAAATCCTGGGAAATCTGAAAAAGATCGAAGGCCAGTTGTCTGACCCCAAATCTGAGTTTTCCGACCAACCCGCCTACGCCAAAAACGAAGCACGTTCGATCAAGCCAGAGATTCTGCTGCTGGTCGGGCTGTGTACCCACCTGGGATGCTCACCTACTTTCCGCCCTGAAGTGGCGCCGGTCGACCTGGGCAAAGATTGGGTCGGCGGCTATTTCTGCCCCTGCCACGGTTCGCACTACGACCTGGCCGGACGCGTCTACAAGTCGCAACCTGCTCCACTGAACCTACCCGTGCCTCCGCATAACTACGAATCTAACGACATCATTGTCATTGGCCTCGACAAGGAGAACGCGTGATGAGTAAGTTCATGGATTGGGTGGATGCGCGCTTCCCCGCCACCAAAATGTGGGAAGACCATCTCAGCAAGTATTACGCGCCAAAAAACTTCAACTTCTTCTACTTCTTCGGCTCCCTGGCACTGCTGGTGCTGGTCAACCAGATCGTCACCGGCGTCTGGCTGACCATGAGCTACACCCCGTCGGCGGAGGAGGCATTCGCTTCCGTCGAATACATCATGCGTGACGTCGAGTACGGCTCGATCCTGCGCCTGTTGCACTCCACCGGCGCCTCGGCGTTCTTCATCGTGGTCTACCTGCATATGTTCCGTGGTTTGCTCTACGGTTCGTACCAGAAGCCTCGTGAGCTGGTGTGGGTGTTCGGCATGCTGATCTACCTGGCGCTGATGGCTGAAGCCTTCATGGGCTACCTGCTGCCGTGGGGCCAGATGTCGTACTGGGGCGCCCAGGTGATCATCTCGCTGTTCGGTGCGATCCCGGTGATCGGCAACGACCTGACGCAGTGGATCCGTGGTGACTACCTGATCTCGGGCATCACCCTGAACCGCTTCTTCGCCTTGCACGTAGTGGCCTTGCCGATCGTGATTCTCGGCCTGGTGGTGCTGCACATCCTGGCGCTGCACGAAGTGGGTTCCAACAACCCCGACGGTGTGGACATCAAGAAGCACAAGGACGAGAACGGCATCCCGCTGGATGGCATCCCGTTCCACCCGTACTACACCGTGAAAGACATTGTCGGTGTCGTCGTGTTCCTGTTCGTGTTCTGCTCGATCGTGTTCTTTTTCCCGGAGATGGGTGGTTATTTCCTGGAAAAACCTAACTTCGAACAGGCCAACGCCTTCAAGACACCTGTGCATATTGCCCCGGTCTGGTACTTCACGCCGTTCTACGCGATCTTGCGGGCGATCCCCGACAAGCTCATGGGCGTAATCGCCATGGGTGCGGCCATCGCGGTGCTGTTCGTGCTGCCTTGGCTCGACCGAAGCCCGGTCAAGTCCATGCGCTACAAGGGCTGGCTGAGCAAGATCTGGCTGTGGGTGTTCTGCATTGCGTTCGTGATCCTGGGTGTGCTGGGCGTCCTGGCGCCAACCCCTGAGCGCACGTTGCTGTCGCAGGTCTGCACCTTCCTGTACTTCGCCTACTTCATTCTGATGCCGTTCTATACCCGGCTAGAGAAGACCAAACCGGTTCCGGAAAGGGTGACTGGCTGATGAAAAAATTATTCGTTGCATTGATGCTTGCGGCGCTGCCGCTACTGTCCTTCGCTTCCGAGCAAGGCCCTGAGTTGGAAAAAGTCGCTATCGACGTGTCTGACAAAGCGGCCATGCAGGACGGCGCACGCACGTTCGCCAACTATTGCATGGGTTGCCACAGCGCCAAGTTCCAGCGTTACGAGCGTGTTGCCGATGACCTGGGCATCCCGCACGAGGTGATGCTCGACAAGCTGGTGTTCACCGGCGCCAAGATTGGCGACCACATGAATATCGGCATGCAGCCAGCGGACGCCAAGAACTGGTTCGGCGCTGCGCCGCCCGACCTGACTTTGGTGGCGCGGGTTCGCGGCACCGATTGGCTCTACGGCTACCTGAAATCCTTCTACGAAGACCCTGCGCGTCCATGGGGCGTGAACAACGTGGTGTTCCCGAACGTCGGTATGCCTAACGTTCTGGTCGGCCTGCAGGGTCGCCAAGTGATAGGATGCAAGCAGGTTCAGGTAGTCGAGGGCGGCAAGAAGCAATTTGACCCGTTGACCGGCACGCCGCTGACACATGAAGCGTGCGATCAACTGACCATCGTGCCCAAGTCCGGCGCGCTGAACGAAGAGCAGTTCGACGAGAAGGTCAAGAATCTCGTGACCTTCCTGGCCTACTCGGCCAACCCGGTCAAACTGCAGCACCAGCGCATTGGTACGTATGTCTTGCTGTACCTGGCTTTCTTCTTCGTATTCGCTTATCTGCTCAAGCGCGAATACTGGAAGGATGTGCATTGATCCAACCGTAAGCAATTGCTGTTAATCTTGCGCGCCCAGCGGCATCTCTAACCCGTAGCGACCTGGTCATCAGGTACTACTGAGATGCTCTCTGGGCGCGCTCGTTTTTGAGCTTTCGATAATTTCAACAAGCGAGGAGGACCGCCATGGGCGTGACCAATCGGTTGGCCTGTTACTCCGACCCCGCCGACCACTATTCCCACCGAGTACGCATCGTGCTCGCAGAGAAGGGTGTCAGCGCCGAGATCATCAGTGTGGAGGTGGGTCGTCACCCGCCGAAGCTGATCGAAGTGAACCCTTACGGCAGCTTGCCCACCCTGGTCGATCGTGACCTGGCGTTGTGGGAGTCAACCGTGGTGATGGAATATCTGGATGAGCGTTACCCGCATCCGCCTTTGCTGCCGGTGTACCCGGTGGCGCGTGCCAACAGCCGCCTGCTGATCCATCGGATTCAGCGCGACTGGTGCGGGCTGGTGGATTTGATTCTGGATTCGCGCAGCAAAGAGGCGGCCCGTGTCGTGGCGCGCAAGGAATTGCGCGAGAGCCTGACGGGCGTTTCGCCATTGTTCGCCGACAAGCCTTTTTTCCTCAGTGAGGAACAAAGCCTGGTGGATTGCTGCCTATTACCCATACTCTGGCGCTTGCCGATTATGGGCATTGAACTGCCGCGGCCGGCCAAGCCGCTGCTTGATTACATGGAGCGCCAGTTTGCGCGTGAGGCTTTCCAGGCGAGTCTGTCTGGTGTCGAACGCGATATGCGCTAAGGCTTAAGGAGCCGTTGATGAACTCCAGTCGACCCTACCTGGTTCGCGCGCTCTATGAGTGGATTGTGGACAACGATTGCACCCCGCACATGCTGGTCAATTCCGAGTTTCCTGCGGTTCAGGTTCCGCAGGGTTTTGCCAGCGACGGGCAGATTGTGCTGAACGTATCGCCCAGCGCAGTGCGCCACCTGCACATGGACAACGAGGCCGTCAGCTTCGAAGGGCGTTTCGGCGGTGTGCCGCATACGCTGTACGTGCCGATTGGTGCCATCCTCGGGATCTACGCCCGGGAAAATGGCCAAGGCATGGTGTTCGATCTGGAGTCGCCTTTCGAGGATGACGAAGCGATCGACGGGGAAGACGGCGATGATGTGCCGCCACCGGATACCGAGCCACCGCGTCCAAGCGGCCGGCCGAGTCTGAAAGTGGTGAAGTAAGCGGCTTTTGCCTTCGGGCGCGGCTGAAAAATGCCTCGGCGGTTGCCGGGGCATTTTTTTGCCTGGCCGTTGTAGATGAAAGTCATGCCTGGAACGGTGATCGTACAACCGCCATGGGCTATGATGCCTGTTCAGTTCACCAAGAAAGATGACCCAACATGGAAAACACCAACACCGCCCCTCGTCTTCCCCGCAAGCGCCGCAGCCTTGCCCAGGAATTGGTCACGGTGTTGTCCGAGCAGATCCGCGACGGCCAACTCAAGCGTGGCGACAAACTGCCTACCGAATCGGCGATCATGGACGCCCATGGCGTCAGCCGCACGGTGGTGCGTGAAGCCATCTCACGCTTGCAGGCGGCGGGGCAAGTGGAAACCCGCCACGGTATCGGCACCTTTGTCTTGGATACGCCAAGCCCCAGCGGTTTCCGCATTGACCCGGCCACCATCGTGACCCTGCGCGATGTGCTGGCGATCCTGGAGCTGCGTATCAGCCTGGAAGTGGAATCCGCGGGCCTGGCCGCGTTGCGCCGCAGCGACGAACAACTGGCCGGCATGCGTGCCGCCCTCGACGCCTTGAATGAAAGCGCCGCCCATGCCGGCGATGCGGTGGCGTCGGACTTCCAGTTCCACCTGCAGATTGCCCTGTCCACCGGCAACCGTTACTTCACCGACATCATGACGCACCTGGGCACCAGCATCATTCCGCGTACCCGCCTGAACTCGGCACGCCTGGCCCAGGATGACCAGCAGCACTACATGAAGCGCTTGAGCCGCGAGCACGAAGAAATCTACGAAGCGATCGCGCGCCAGGATTCGGACGCGGCGCGGGCGGCGATGCGCTTGCATTTGACCAACAGTCGCGAGCGGCTGCGCCATGCTCACGAAGAAGCAGAGGCGCAACGGGGTTAAGGGTAGGTCACGACCTCAAGCGCCACATCAGTGATGGGCTCGTTAAGATCGAACGGGACGGTGAGGAATCGTTTAACTACCTCGTATTGGGTAGCGGCACCTTCAAATTCGAGAATGTCTCCTTTGTAAATCACGCCATCAAAGGTGATCTGCTGTTTTTTGCCGTCCGGCATATTGAGCTCGTATTTCATGGTCTTCACACGCCAGTGTTGAAAGGTGGAGTGTTGCTTTATCTGCATGCGCAAACGGCCGTGAATACCGGTCCAGACACGTCCCCGGGGCAGGTCTGGTGCCTGCGACGAGAGCGATGCGGTGCGGATAAGCGCTGTGTCACTGCGAGACCGTTATCATCAACGGATCAGAATAGAACCTTCCCGATTCGCTGTTTATCGCGTATCGCACCTGCACCGTTTGGTTGACGAATTTCTTCAAGTCATCGGCAGCGATATCGAGCTTGAGATTCGACTCCTTCACGTAATCTTCCTTGTTGGGGTCGTACTGTCCGGCGTTCTTTTCCTGCCCTTCGGCTTCCGGGGACTCGGGGTCCGGTCCTACGATGATAGATACCTGGGCGCTTGCGGAAACCTCATTGGGCTCGGGGATGGAAAACTCTATGCGTGCGCCGCTTGCCAGGCTCACTTGAGCCGGGCAAGAAGCGTCGCCGCCGACAAGGCTCGGGGCTTTAATGGCCATGATTGAGTGCTCCTTTGCACAGAAGCCAGAGAGCCTGGCTCCTATGCGGGGTTATCGCCCTCGTTGAAAATCGGCGTAACTGTTAGAAATCACAGTCACGACAAACGGTACGGCTCAAGCCGGCGTATTGGGTGTGTAGTCCTTCAGCAGCAAGTACGTACTCCACCCCCACCAATCAGCGGTCCAGTGTTTGTCGTTCAGGTCATTCACGTCCTTGCGTCGCAGCACCTTGTCGCCTTCCATCTTGAACAGCGGCGAAAAGTTATTCGCCGGGTTCTGTGCTGCATTCAGGTCCGGCACATACAGCGGCGCCTTGAAGGTGGCCGGGGAGGGCGCGACACCGCTGATAAACGCGTCGAAGACCTCATCGGCCGACGCCTGCACGGCGCGTTTGACCTGCGCCCGGTTGGCCGCGTCGCCGGCGTCGAAATAGCGTTTATCGCCGTAGGCATGCCATTCGTCACCGACTGCATTGCGCACCTTGAGCCCGAACTTGCTGTCTTCATCGTGCATGAAGCGACTGATCAGCGAGCCCAGCTCCCCAGGCGTCACCACGGCGGCCAGCTGTTTGCGCGGCACGCGCAGGTGGCCGGCGGAAAACAGATCGGTCAAGAAGTGATCGGCAAAACTGTTCATCGCATAGGCCAGCTCCAGCGCCTGGTCGGTGCCGCTTTGATGGGCGATGACGGCTTGTTGCAGCGCCGCCGTATGCCCGGCCAGGTAAGCCGACAACGCCCATTCGCCAAAGTGGTCGGCGTTGTCCGCCGCCAGCTTCAAGTAGCGGCCCAGGGGGAACAGTGCCGAGACCGCGCTGCCGCCGCCGGTGATGCGGTTCCACTCTTCAGACAACGTATCTCCGAGCAAGGCGTAGGCGTCGTGGGCGGATTTGCCGTCCTTGATCGCCTGGTTGACCGCGTTGATCTCCTTTTGCATCACCGCCAGGATCTTGTGTGCTTCCTCCCGTGACGCCGGCAGTCCTGCCAGTGAGTTGAATGCGGCGTTAAAGCGTTGCACGCGTTCGGCAGGCGAGGCGCCATCACTGATGGGTTGGCCCGGGATGCCATAAAAGTCACCGCCCAGGGCGATCACTTGCCCGTAAGTCAGCGCCAGGCCGTTGGGCAGGTGCAGCTCGACGAGTCGGGCGGCAATCGCCGGGGCGTCTTTGGCGAAGCGCAACAGTGTGTCGTCGCCGATGGCAGTGTGTTCACCGCCTTCGAAACGCAGGGAGGGTAGGTTTTTTGCGGGTGCTGCGGGTGCTGCGGGTGCTGCGAGTTCAAGACCGGACATGTTAGCTCCTTGCTATGTCGTAGGAATCTTCCTTTATTGCTGTATGTATATACAGCTATTCGAGCATAGAGGAAAAAACTCCTACGTCAATGCGCTCTCTCTCAACAGGCGGTTCGATGAATTGCAGTTGACGAAATATTTTATAGTTGTACGATGACGTATGACATAAGCAAAACCAACAACAACCTTTCGCCAGAAAGTCTTTGCCCAGGGTGTTCGAATAATGAATCCACAAGAACTGAAGTCCATCCTCTCCCACGGTCTGCTGTCTTTTCCCGTGACCGATTTCAACGCCCAGGGTGATTTTCACCAGGCCGGCTATATCAAACGTCTGGAGTGGCTGGCCCCCTACGGCGCCACTGCGTTGTTCGCCGCCGGCGGCACCGGTGAGTTTTTCTCCCTCGCGGCCAGCGAATATTCCCAGGTTGTGAAGACCGCGGTGGATACCTGCGCCACCAGCGTGCCGATCCTCGCCGGTGTCGGCGGTTCGACCCGCCAGGCCATCGAATACGCTCAGGAAGCCGAGCGTCTCGGTGCCAAAGGCTTGCTGCTGCTCCCGCACTATTTGACCGAAGCCAGCCAGGACGGGGTTGCCGCCCACGTGGAAGCGGTGTGCAAGTCGGTCAAGATCGGCGTGGTGGTTTACAACCGCAACGTCTGCCGCCTGACTGCGCCTTTGCTGGAGCGCCTGGCCGAACGTTGCCCGAACCTGATCGGCTACAAGGACGGCCTGGGTGACATTGAATTGATGGTGTCGATCCGCCGTCGTCTGGGCGACCGTTTCAGCTACCTGGGCGGCCTGCCGACTGCAGAGGTTTACGCCGCTGCCTACAAGGCCCTGGGCGTGCCGGTGTATTCCTCGGCGGTGTTCAACTTCATCCCGAAAACTGCGATGGACTTCTATCACGCCATCGCCCGCGACGATCACGCCACCGTCGGCAAGATCATCGATGACTTCTTCCTGCCGTACCTGGACATCCGTAACCGCAAGGCCGGCTACGCGGTGAGCATCGTCAAGGCGGGCGCCAAAATCGTCGGCTATGACGCCGGCCCGGTTCGCACGCCACTGACCGATCTGCTGCCGGAAGAATACGAAGCCCTGGCCGCGCTGATCGACAAGCAAGGCCCGCAATAACTTATCTATAAGGCCGCTGAGCAATCAGCGGTCTTTTGCGTCAGGAGAAGATTCGTGTCCCAAGCCAAACGTTTTGAAAACTACATCAACGGCCAATGGGTGGCTGGCGCTGATTATTGCGTCAACCTCAACCCGTCGGAGTTGTCCGATGTCATTGGCGAATATGCCAAGGCGGATGTCGCCCAGGTCAACGCTGCCATCGATGCCGCCCGCGCTGCGTTCCCGGCCTGGTCGACGTCCGGTATCCAGGCTCGCCACGACGCACTCGATAAAGTCAGCAGCGAAATCCTCGCCCGGCGCGAAGAGCTCGGCACGCTGCTGGCTCGGGAAGAGGGCAAGACCCTGCCTGAAGCCATTGGCGAAGTGACCCGCGCCGGTAATATCTTCAAGTTCTTCGCCGGCGAGTGTCTGCGCCTGTCCGGCGACTACGTGCCGTCGGTGCGACCGGGCGTCAATGTCGAAGTCACCCGCGAAGCCCTCGGCGTGGTCGGCCTGATTACCCCGTGGAACTTCCCGATTGCCATCCCCGCGTGGAAAATCGCTCCGGCCCTGGCCTACGGCAACTGCGTGGTGATCAAGCCGGCGGAGCTGGTGCCGGGCTGTGCCTGGGCCCTGGCAGAAATCATCTCCCGCGCCGGCTTCCCCGCCGGTGTGTTCAACCTGGTGATGGGCAGCGGGCGGGTAGTGGGCGATGTGTTGGTCAACAGCCCGAAAGTCGACGGCATCAGCTTCACCGGTTCGGTCGGCGTCGGGCGTCAGATCGCGGTCAGTTGTGTCTCGCGCCAGGCCAAGGTGCAGTTGGAAATGGGCGGCAAGAACCCGCAGATCGTTCTCGATGACGCCGACCTCAAGCAAGCTGTCGAGCTGTCGGTACAGAGCGCGTTCTATTCCACCGGCCAGCGTTGCACCGCCTCCAGCCGCTTGATCGTCACCGCCGGTATTCACGATCAGTTCGTCGCGGCCATGGCCGAGCGCATGAAGTCGATCAAGGTCGGCCACGCGTTGAAAAGCGGCACCGACATTGGCCCGGTCGTCTCCCAGGCCCAGTTGGACCAGGACTTGAAATACATCGACATCGGCCAGAGCGAAGGTGCGCGGCTGGTGAGCGGTGGCGGCCTGGTGACCTGCGACACCGAAGGCTACTACCTGGCGCCGACGCTGTTCGCCGACAGCGAGGCGGCCATGCGGATCAGCCGCGAAGAGATCTTCGGCCCGGTGGCCAACGTGGTGCGCGTGGCGGACTACGAGGCGGCGCTGGCCATGGCCAACGACACCGAGTTCGGTTTGTCGGCGGGCATCGCCACCACCTCGCTGAAATACGCCAACCACTTCAAGCGCCACTCTCAGGCCGGAATGGTGATGGTCAACCTGCCGACTGCCGGCGTGGACTATCACGTTCCGTTCGGTGGGCGTAAAGGTTCATCCTACGGTTCGCGTGAGCAAGGTCGCTATGCGCAAGAGTTCTACACCGTGGTGAAAACCAGCTACATCGGTTCGTAACACTGTAGGAGCGAGCTTGCTCGCGAAAAATTTCAACGAATACGCAGGTATTCAGGGGGGCACGCGGTGCCTTTGAGTTTTTCGCGAGCAAGCTCGCTATGCGCAAGAGTTCTACACCGTGGTGAAAACCAGCTACATCGGTTCGTAACACTGTAGGAGCGAGCTTGCTCGCGAAAAATTTCAACGAATACGCAGGTATTCAGGGGGCATGCGGTGCCTTTGAGTTTTTCGCGAGCAAGCTCGCTCCTACAGGGGCAGCGTCCAGCAACACATAAATATCACCCGCAAAAAAAATAATTAGTGGGAGTACTTCTACATGCAAGCGACCAAACCGACCCATGTCCGCTATTTGATCCTGCTCATGCTGTTTCTGGTGACCACGATCAACTATGCCGACCGGGCCACCATCGCAATTGCGGGTTCCAGCCTGCAAAAAGACCTCGGCATCGACGCGGTCACCCTCGGTTACATCTTCTCTGCATTCGGTTGGGCCTACGTGGCCGGGCAAATCCCCGGCGGCTGGCTGCTCGATCGGTTCGGCTCGAAAAAAGTCTATGCCCTGAGCATCTTCACCTGGTCACTGTTCACCATATTGCAAGGCTATGTCGGTGAGTTCGGTGTCTCCACGGCAGTCGTGGCGCTGTTCATGCTGCGCTTTATGGTGGGCCTGGCCGAAGCGCCATCCTTCCCGGGTAACGCGCGCATCGTGGCCGCCTGGTTCCCCACCGCCGAACGCGGCACGGCCTCGGCGATCTTCAACTCGGCGCAGTACTTCGCCACGGTGCTGTTCGCGCCGCTGATGGGCTGGATCGTCTACAGCTTCGGCTGGCAGCACGTGTTTATCGTGATGGGCGTGATCGGCGTCCTGTTCTCACTGGTCTGGCTGAAAGTTATCCACAGCCCGCGCCAGCATCCGCTGATCAACGAAGCCGAGTTCAATCACATCGCGGCCAACGGTGCGATGGTCGATATGGACCAGGACAAGGGCAAGGGTAAGAAAACCGACGGTCCGAAGTGGGATTACATCCGCCAGTTGCTGACCAACCGCATGATGCTCGGCGTGTACCTGGGCCAGTACTGCATCAACGGCATCACCTACTTCTTCCTGACCTGGTTCCCGGTGTACCTGGTGCAGGACCGCGGCATGACCATTCTCAAGGCCGGGTTCATTGCCTCATTGCCGGCGATCTGCGGGTTTATCGGCGGTGTGTTGGGCGGGGTGATCTCCGACTACCTGCTGCGCAAAGGTCATTCCCTGACCTTCGCCCGCAAGGCGCCGATCATTGGCGGCCTGCTGATCTCCAGCAGCATCGTGGCCTGCAACTACGTGGATATCGAGTGGATGGTGGTGGGCTTCATGGCCTTGGCCTTCTTCGGCAAAGGCGTTGGCGCACTGGGTTGGGCGGTGGTGTCCGACACCTCGCCGAAACAGATCGCCGGGCTCAGTGGCGGCCTGTTCAACACCTTCGGTAACCTGGCGTCGATCACCACGCCGATTGTCATCGGTTACATCATCAGCACCACCGGTTCGTTCAAATGGGCGCTGGTGTTTGTCGGCGCGAACGCGCTGGTGGCCGTGTTCAGTTACCTGGTGATTGTCGGCCCGATCAAACGCGTGGTGCTCAAAGAGCCGCCAAGCCAAGGGCCTGAGTTGACCAACCTTACCCAAGCGCATTCCTGAAGGGGCCGTGTGATGCAGTTGATTGAACATGCCGACTCGCCGCGCTCGATTCGTTTGCACGAGCGCGACAACGTGGTGATCGTGGTCAATGACCAGGGTGTACCGGCCGGGACCGAGTTCCCGGACGGCCTGGTGACCGTGGATTTCATTCCACAAAGCCACAAAGTGACCCTCGAAGATATCCCCGAAGGCGGTCGGATCATTCGCTACGGCCAAACCATCGGTTACGCCCTGGCGCCGATCCCGCGTGGCAGTTGGGTGCAGGAAGATCAACTGCGCATGCCCACCGCGCCGCCGCTGGACAGCTTGCCGCTGTCCACCGAGGTGCCAGCGGCCCAGGCGCCGCTGGAAGGCTTTACCTTCGAGGGCTATCGCAATGCCGACGGCACCGTGGGCACGCGCAATATCCTCGGCATCACCACCACCGTGCAGTGCGTCACCGGTGTGCTGGACCATGCGGTCAAGCGCATCAAGGACGAGTTGCTGCCCAAGTACCCGCATGTCGATGACGTGGTGGCGTTGACCCACAGCTACGGCTGCGGGGTGGCGATCACCGCGACGGATGCGTATATCCCGATCCGCACCGTGCGCAACCTGGCACGCAACCCGAACCTGGGGGGCGAAGCCCTGGTGATCAGTCTGGGCTGCGAGAAATTGCAGGCCGGGCAGGTGATGCACGACAACGACAGTTCCGTCGACCTGAGCGAACCGTGGCTGTATCGCCTGCAGGATTCCAGCCACGGGTTTAGCGAGATGATCGAGCAGATCATGGCCCTGGCCGAGGTGCGCCTGAAGAAGCTCGACCAGCGCCGCCGGGAAACCGTGCCGGCGTCCGAGCTGATCCTGGGCATGCAGTGCGGCGGCAGTGATGCGTTTTCCGGCATCACCGCCAACCCGGCGCTGGGGTTCGCTTCGGACTTGTTGCTGCGAGCGGGGGCGACGGTGATGTTTTCCGAAGTCACGGAGGTGCGTGATGCCATCTACCTGCTGACTTCTCGTGCGCAAACCAAGGAAATCGCCGAGGAACTGGTACGGGAAATGGACTGGTACGACCGTTATCTGGCCAAGGGCGAGGCGGATCGCAGCGCCAATACCACGCCGGGGAACAAGAAGGGCGGGTTGTCGAACATTGTCGAGAAGTCCCTGGGCTCCATCGTCAAGTCCGGCAGCAGCGCGATCAACGGCGTGCTCAGCCCGGGTGAACGCTTCAAGGGCAAAGGCCTGATCTTTTGCGCCACGCCGGCCAGCGACTTCGTGTGTGGCACCTTGCAACTGGCGGCGGGGATGAACCTGCATGTGTTCACCACCGGGCGCGGCACGCCTTACGGGCTGGCGATGGCGCCGGTGGTGAAGGTCTCGACCCGCACGGAGCTGGCGCAGCGCTGGCCGGACCTGATCGATATCGACGCCGGGCGCATCGCCACCGGGCGTGCGAGCATTGAGGAGTTGGGGTGGGAGTTGTTCCACTTCTACCTGGATGTAGCCAGCGGCAGGAAGCAGACGTGGGCGGAGCAGCACAAGCTGCATAACGACATTACGTTGTTCAACCCGGCGCCGATTACCTGAGACCGAGTCGCCGTTATCGGGGGCAAGTCGAGTCGTCGCACCGCCCCTCCCACATAGGGTCTGCGGTGTTCATCCGTTGTGTGTCTGACGCAGATTCAGTGTGGGAGGGGCGGTGCGACGACTCGACTTGCCCCCGATAGCGGCGACCCTATGTGGGAGGGGGCTTGCCCCCGATAGCGGTCTATCAGGCGCCATTGGGCCGTATGGCTTATCATTAGCCCCCTAACGACGCCCACCAAGGTTCTCCCCGGCATGCTGGCTATCTTCCTCACCACCCTCACCATCACCGCGCCGGTGTTTGCCATGTTGTTCCTCGGTGTGCTGCTCAAGCGCATCAACTGGATCAACGACAGCTTTATCCACACGGCATCGTCCCTGGTGTTCAACGTCACCATGCCGGCGCTGCTGTTTCTCGGCATCCTGCATGCCGACCTGCATTCGGCGCTCAAGCCGGGTTTGCTGATCTACTTCGCCGTCGCTACGCTGTTGAGCTTTGCCCTGGCCTGGGGCTGGGCGATTTTGCGCTGCAAGCGTGAAGACCGGGGCATCTACACCCAGGGCGCGTTTCGCGGCAACAACGGGGTGATCGGCCTGGCGCTGGCGGCCAGTATGTACGGTGATTACGGCATCTCCCTCGGCGCGATCCTCGCGGCGCTGGTGATCCTGTTCTACAACACGCTGTCGACCATTGTGCTGGCGGTGTACAGCCCGGTGATCAAGTCCGACCCGTGGAGCATCTGCAAAAGTGTGCTGGCCAACCCGCTGATCATCAGCGTGATTGCGGCCGCGCCGTTCGCCTATTTCCAGATCGGCTTGCCGGGCTGGCTGGAAAAATCCGCGCAGTACCTGGCCGACATGACGTTGCCGTTGGCGCTGATCTGCATCGGCGGCACCTTGTCGCTGGCGGCGTTGCGCAAGAGCGGCAACATGGCGCTGAGCGCGAGCTTGATGAAGATGGTCTGGCTGCCGGTGGTCGCCACCCTGGGGGCGTGGTTGCTCGGGTTTCGCGGGCCGGAACTGGGGATTCTGTTCCTGTACTTCGGCGCACCGACGGCGGCCGCGAGCTTTGTGATGGCCAGGGCGGCGCAGGGGAATCATGAGCTGGCGGCGGCGATTATCGTGATCACCACCTTGATGGCGGCGGTGACCACGAATATCGGGATTTTTGTGTTGCAGGCGGGCGGGTGGATCTGAGCTGTGCCGGTGATAGCTACCTGACCATCACTGCTTGTCCGCCTGATACGCCTCAATCACTTCCTGCGCCGCGCGAAACGCCTCGATCGCCGCCGGCACACCGGCATACACCGCGCAATGCAGCAGTGCTTCGCGGATTTCTTCGACGGTGCAGCCATTGTTCAGCGCGCCGCGCACATGGCCTTTGAGTTCCTGCGGGCACTTGAGCGCGGTGAGGGCGGCGAGGGTGATCAGGCTGCGCGTCTTCAGCGGCAAGCCTTCGCGGTTCCACACGCTGCCCCAGGCATGTTCGTTGACGAAGTCCTGCAGCGGCTGGGTGAATTCGGTGGCGTTGCCCAGGGCGCGATCGACGAACGCATCGCCCATCACCTGACGACGCATTTCAACTCCGGGCTTTTTCTGATCGGTCATTGCGATTCCCTCTTGTGTTGGCGGCGCCAGGCTCGCAGCGTGCTGAACAACAGGAAAGCCACCAGCACTGGCAGGACGTAATACAGCATCAGTTGTTCAAGTTTGTTGGCCAGGCGCATGCCGGTGGTGAACGCCATCACATGCAGCCCATACGCCAGGTACAAGCCCAGCAGCACCAGGCCTTCGGCACGGGTCACGCGGTAGCCGGTATAAAACACCGGCAGGCACAACACCACCACGCCGAGCATCACCGGCAGGTCGAAATCCAGGGCATTGGGCGACACCGACAGCGGCGAGGGCGCGAGCAGGGCGGTCAGCCCCAGTACGCCCAGCAGGTTGAACAAGTTGCTGCCGATCACGTTACCCACGGCGATATCCCGCTGACCGCGCAGGGCCGCGATCAGCGAGGTGGCCAGGCACGGCAGTGAAGTGCCGACGCCGATCAGCGTCAAGCCGATGATGCGTTCCGACAGGCCCAGGTCGCTCGCCACATCCACCGCCGCACCCAGCAACAAATGCCCGGCCAGCACCAGCACCAGCAAGCCGCCGAACATCAGCAATACGCTGCTCAACCAGGGCGCCTTGGCCACCGTGTCCAGCGTGCGCGGGCGCCGTGAATGGCGGGTCTGGTAGTGCAGCACGCCGAGGTAGGCCAGCAGGGCCGCGAGCAGCAGCGAACCGTCGAGTGGCGTCAGTTCTTCATTGGCTGCCAGGGTAAACACCAGCAGGCCGGCGAGGATCATCACCGGGATATCCAGGCGCACCAGTTGCCGCGAGACCCGCAGCGGAATGATCAGCGCCGACAGGCCCAGGGTGACGAGGATGTTGAAAATGCTGCTGCCGATCACACTGCCCACGGCAATGTCGGTATTGCCGGCGAGGGTGGCTTGCAGGCTGACGGTCATCTGCGGCGCACTGCTGCCGAAGGCGACGATTGTCAGGCCGATGATCAGCGGGCGGACCTTGAGGCTGGCAGCCAGGCGCACCGCGGCGCGCACCAGGATTTCGGCGCCGACGATCAGCAGCACCAGGCCACTGATCAATTCGATCAGGCTCCAGGGCGAGAGGGCGGTTAATCCGAAAATGGCCAGGGCTCCGTCGTCAATTGCTCAGGGCTTGCACACGAACCCGTGCGGTGCCGCTGCTCAGCATGCCCAGTTGCGCGGCGGCCTGGCGCGACAGATCGATCAGCCGCCCACGGGTGTGCGGGCCGCGATCGTTGATGCGTACCACCACGGATTTGTCGGTATTGAGATTGGTCACCTTGACCTGCGTGCCGAAAGGCAGGCGCCGATGGGCGGCGGTCAGGGCGTTCTGGTTGAAAGGTTCACCGCTGGCGGTTTTTTTGCCATGGTGCTTGGCGCCGTAGTAAGACGCGGTGCCGGTTTCGTCGTAGCCGTTGGGGTCGATGAGGCTGCTGGCGCAACCGGCCAGCAAAGAGAACACGGCTAAAAGGCCAAGTAAGCGCTTCATTCAAGGTATCCCCTTATCAAATGTGGGAGGGGGCTTGCTCCCGATAGTGGAGTGTCAGTCATTGGTGTTTTGACTGAATCACCGCTATCGGGAGCAAGCCCCCTCCCACAGGAGGTCCGAGTCGAGCATGAAATCTCACTCGGCCCTTTCATCGCGATCAGCCTTCGAGCTTGCTTTTCAGCAGTTCGTTCACCTGTTGCGGGTTGGCCTTGCCCTTGGAGGCTTTCATGGCCTGGCCGACAAAGAAGCCGAACATTTTGCCGCGCTTGGCTTCGTCTGCCGCGCGGTACTGTTCGACCTGCTCCGCGTTGGCCGCGAGCATTTCATCGAGCACCGCCGAGATGGCGCCGCTGTCGGTGACTTGCTTGAGGCCGCGCTTCTCGATGATCTCGTCGCTGCTGCCCTCACCGCTGGCCATGGCTTCGAACACAGTCTTGGCGATTTTGCCGGAGATGGTATTGTCTTTGATGCGCAGCAGCATGCCGCCCAACTGCTCGGCCGAGACCGGTGCTTCGTCGATTTCCAGGCCCTGTTTGTTCAGCAGGCTGCCCAATTCCACCATCACCCAGTTGGCCGCCAGCTTGGCGTCCCCGGCGATGCTCACGACTTTTTCAAAGTAGTCGGCTTGCTCACGGCTCGACGCGAGGACGCTGGCGTCGTAGACCGACAGGCCGAACTGCGCCTGGAAGCGCTCGCGTTTCTGCGGCGGCAATTCCGGCAGGGTGGCGCGCACGTCATTGAGGAACGAGTCCTCGATGACCACCGGCAACAGGTCCGGATCGGGGAAGTAACGGTAGTCGTTGGCTTCCTCTTTGCTGCGCATGGCGCGGGTTTCGTCTTTGTTCGGGTCGTACAGGCGGGTTTGCTGGATCACCTTGCCGCCGTCTTCGATCAGTTCGATCTGGCGACGCACTTCGGTGTTGATCGCCTTCTCGATGAAACGGAACGAGTTGACGTTCTTGATCTCGCAGCGGGTGCCGTACTCGGCCTGGCCCTTTGGCCGGACCGACACGTTGCAGTCGCAGCGCAGCGAGCCTTCGGCCATGTTGCCGTCGCAGATGCCCAGGTAGCGCACCAGCGCGTGGATCGTCTTGACGTAGGCCACGGCTTCCTTGGCGCTGCGCATGTCTGGCTCGGACACGATCTCCAGCAACGGCGTGCCGGCGCGGTTCAGGTCGATGCCGGTGGCACCGTTGAACTCTTCATGCAGGCTCTTGCCGGCGTCTTCTTCCAGGTGCGCGCGGGTTACGCCGACACGCTTGATGGTGCCGTCTTCCAGCGGGATATCCAGGTAGCCTTTGCCGACAATCGGCAACTCCATCTGGCTGATCTGATAGCCCTTGGGCAGGTCCGGGTAGAAGTAGTTCTTGCGCGCGAACACGCTGTGCTGGCCGATCTCGGCGTCAATCGCCAGGCCGAACATCACCGCCATGCGTACCGCTTCCTGGTTCAGCACCGGCAACACACCGGGCATGCCCAGGTCTACCAGGCTCGCCTGGGTGTTGGGTTCTGCGCCGAACGTGGTGGCGCTACCGGAGAAAATCTTCGATTGGGTGGCGAGCTGGGTATGAATCTCCAGCCCGATCACGACTTCCCATTGCATAGTGTTCTCCTCAGAAGCCGGTAGGGGTGCGAGTGTGCCAGTCGGTGTTCAACTGGTACTGGTGCGCCACATTGAGCAGGCGGCCTTCCTGGAAGTACGGGGCAAGCAATTGCACGCCGACCGGCAGGCCATCGACGAAACCGGCGGGCATGGACAAGCCCGGCAAGCCCGCGAGGTTGGCGGTGATGGTGTACAGGTCTTCCAGATACTCGGCGATCGGGTCGCCGGTCTTGGCGCCGATCTTCCAGGCCGGGTTCGGCGTGGTTGGGCCGAGGATCACGTCGACTTCTTCGAACGCCGCCATGAAGTCGTTCTTGATCAGGCGACGGATTTTTTGCGCCTTGAGGTAGTACGCGTCGTAGTAACCGGCCGACAGGGCGTAGGCACCGACCATGATCCGGCGCTGCACTTCGACACCGAAGCCTTCGCCACGGGAACGTTTGTACAGGTCGTTGAGGTCTTTCGGGTTTTCGCAGCGGTAACCGAAACGCACGCCGTCGAACCGCGACAGGTTGGAAGACGCTTCGGCCGGCGCGATCACGTAGTACGCCGGAATCGCGTGCTGGTTGTTCGGCAGGCTGATTGGCTTGATCACGGCGCCGAGCTTTTCCAGCTCCTTGACGCTGTTGTGGACCAGTTCGGCGATACGCGGGTCGAGGCCGGCGCTGAAATATTCGTTCGGTACGCCGATGCGCAGGCCTTTGAGCGAGGTATTGAGGCTGGCGCTGTAGTCCGGCACCGGCTCGTCGACGCTGGTGGAGTCCTGTGCGTCGAAGCCTGCCATACCTTGTAACAATATTGCGCAGTCTTCGGCAGTGCGTGCCAGGGTACCGCCCTGATCAAGGCTGGAGGCGTAGGCGATCATGCCCCAGCGGGACACGCGACCGTAGGTCGGCTTCAGCCCGGTGAGGTTGGTGAACGCGGCGGGCTGGCGGATCGAGCCGCCGGTGTCGGTGGCCGTGGCCGCCGGCAGGAAGCGCGCGGCAACCGCCGCCGCCGAACCACCGGACGAGCCGCCTGGCACGCAGTCCAGATTCCACGGGTTTTTCACCGCGCCGTAGTAGCTCGACTCGTTGGCCGAGCCCATGGCGAATTCGTCCATGTTGGTCTTGCCCAGGGTCACGGCCCCGGCGGCGGCCAGCTTGGACACCACGGTGGCGTCGTAGGGCGCCTTGAAGTTGTCGAGCATCTTCGAGCCGCAGCTGGTGCGAATGCCCTGGGTGCAGAACAAGTCCTTGTGGGCGATCGGTGCGCCCAGCAGCGCGCCGTTCTCACCGTTGGCGCGACGTGCGTCGGCGGCCTTGGCCTGGCTCAAGGCCAGCTCCTCGGTGATGCTGATGAAGCTGTTGACCTTGGGGTCGAGCTCGGCGATACGCGCCAGCAAGGTCTTGGTCAGCTCTTCGGAAGAAAACTTTTTGTCGGCGAGACCGCGGGCGATCTCGGCCAGAGTCATGTGATGCATGAAAGGCTCTTTCCCTTTAGTCGATGACTTTCGGAACCAGATACAGGCCGTTCTCGACCGCTGGCGCGATGGACTGGTAGGCCTCGCGATGATTGACTTCGGTCACGACGTCTGCACGCAGGCGCTGGGTGGCTTCCAGCGGGTGAGCCAGGGGCTCGATGCCGTCGGTATTCACGGCCTGCATTTGGTCAACCAGCCCGAGAATGCTGTTCAGGGCTGCGGTGGTCTGTGGAAGATCGGCATCATTCAGGCCAAGCGAGGCCAGATGTGCGATTTTTTCCACGTCGGAGCGTTCAAGCGCCATGGGATTCTCCAGTGGAAAACAGAACGGAGGGCGTCCGTGTGTTAGATTGTCGGAACACTACCGCATTTCTACGGTCATATGGCCGCGATTGTGGGGGTTGGTGCGTAGAAAGTCGGCCAATTTAGCACATTGGCGCCTTGCCCAAAATCCCTGTCGTTGTTAGAGTTTGCCGCACTTTTTTACCCACGCGTTGCCTAGGGTCCTTTCCCCATGTTCAAGAAACTGCGTGGCATGTTTTCCAGCGATCTTTCCATTGACCTGGGCACTGCCAACACCCTTATTTACGTGCGCGAGCGCGGTATCGTCCTGAATGAGCCATCGGTTGTGGCTATTCGGACCCATGGTAATCAGAAAAGTGTCGTTGCCGTCGGCACCGAGGCCAAGCGCATGCTCGGCCGAACACCAGGCAATATCGCGGCCATTCGTCCGATGAAAGACGGCGTGATCGCCGACTTCAGTGTCTGCGAGAAGATGCTGCAGTACTTCATCAACAAGGTTCACGAAAACAGTTTTCTGCAGCCCAGCCCTCGTGTGCTGATCTGCGTACCGTGCAAGTCCACCCAGGTGGAGCGTCGTGCCATCCGTGAATCGGCCCTTGGTGCCGGTGCCCGTGAAGTGTTCCTGATCGAAGAGCCGATGGCTGCTGCGATCGGTGCCGGCCTGCCGGTTGAAGAAGCGCGCGGTTCGATGGTGGTGGATATCGGTGGTGGTACCACTGAAATCGCCCTGATTTCCCTGAACGGTGTGGTGTATGCCGAATCCGTCCGTGTGGGCGGTGACCGCTTCGACGAAGCGATCATCACTTATGTGCGTCGCAACTACGGCAGCCTGATCGGCGAATCCACCGCCGAGCGCATCAAGCAGGAAATCGGTACCGCTTATCCGGGCGGCGAAGTGCGCGAAGTTGATGTGCGCGGTCGCAACCTGGCCGAAGGCGTGCCACGTGCCTTCACCCTGAACTCCAATGAAGTGCTCGAGGCTCTGCAAGAGTCCCTGGCCACCATCGTTCAGGCGGTGAAGAGCGCGCTGGAGCAATCGCCGCCGGAGCTGGCTTCCGATATCGCCGAGCGTGGCCTGGTACTGACCGGTGGTGGCGCCTTGCTGCGCGACCTCGATAAGTTGCTGGCCCAGGAAACCGGCCTGCCGGTGATCGTCGCCGAAGACCCGCTGACCTGCGTCGCCCGTGGCGGTGGCCGTGCACTGGAAATGATGGATAAACACACCATGGACCTGCTCTCCAGCGAATAAGTGATTGCTGGTAAGCCCATGTTTCGCCCGCAGGCAGCACTTTGCAGTGCTGCCTGTTGGCGTTTATCTTCTTCAATCTGCATCCAGGCCGGTTAGATGCCGTATGAATAGAGAGAACATTTGCCTGGGAGGAGCGGCCTATTAAACCGCTTTTCGCCAAAGGCCCCTCATTGGGCGTGCGCTTATTGGTGCTGGTCGTGCTTTCGGTCGCGCTGATGGTGGTCGATGCTCGCTTTGCACTGCTCAAGCCCGTGCGTAGCCAGATGTCGCTGGTGTTGATGCAGACTTACTGGATCACCGACCTGCCGCAACGTCTCTACCAGGGCGTGGCCAGCCAATTCGGCAGCCGCACCGAGCTGGTCGCCGAGAACGAAAAACTCAAGACTGAAAACCTGCTGCTGCAGGGGCGCATGCAAAAGCTGGCGGCCCTCACCGAGCAGAACGTTCGGCTGCGCGAGTTGCTCAACTCCTCCGCACTGGTCAACGAGAAGGTCGAAGTCGCCGAGTTGATCGGCATGGACCCCAACCCCTTTACCCATCGCATCATCATCAACAAGGGTGAGCGCGACGGTGTGGTTCTTGGCCAGCCGGTACTCGATGCCCGTGGCCTGATGGGGCAGGTGGTCGAGTTGATGCCCTACACATCGCGGGTATTGCTGCTGACGGACACCACCCACAGCATTCCGGTGCAGGTCAACCGCAACGGCCTGCGCGCGATTGCCAGCGGTACGGGTAACCCGGAGCGGCTGGAACTGCGTCATGTGGCCGACACCGCGGATATCAAGGAAGGCGACCTGTTGGTCAGTTCCGGCCTGGGTCAGCGCTTCCCGGCGGGTTATCCGGTGGCGACGGTCAAGGAAGTGATCCACGACTCCGGCCAGCCTTTCGCGATTGTCCGCGCCGTGCCGACGGCCGCGCTGAACCGCAGCCGCTACCTGTTGCTGGTCTTCAGCGACAACCGCACCCCGGAAGAGCGCGCCAACGACGCCGCTCAGGCCCAGGAAGCGGAAGACAAACGCAACGGCACCGCGCCGATCATCCCGGCGACCGTACCCAAGCCCGCGCCAGCCACACCGCCTGCAACAGCGCCGGCGGTGACTGCGCCCGTGGCCACGCCAGCCAAGCCGGCCGCTCACAGCGCTCGCCCGGTGAAACCGGCGGCGACCAAACCGCCGGCCGCCGCGCCTGCGCCCGCGACGCCCGCCGCCCGGGCAACCACGCGGCAGAGGGAGGAATAATGGCCGGTACTCATTCGCGCAATGGCTGGATCGTCTGGCTGACCTTTGCTCTCGGCTTGCTGCTCAGTGTTTCACCGCTGCCGCAGTTCATGGAAATCCTGCGTCCGCTCTGGCTGGCCCTGCTGCTGGCATTCTGGTCGCTGAACCTGCCGCATAAAGTGGGCATGGTCACCGCTATGTTTCTGGGCTTGGCGGAAGATGTGCTCTATGGCACCTTGCTGGGGCAGAACGCGTTGATCCTGACCTTGATCACCTTCCTGGTGCTCTCATTGCAGCAGCGCCTGCGCATGTTCCCGATGTGGCAACAGTGCCTGGTGATCCTGGTGATCTTCGGCCTGGCGCAGTTGGTGCAGCTGTGGCTCAGTGCCTTGACCGGCAACCGACAGCCGACCTTGGCACTGGTGTTGCCGGCCCTGGTCAGCGCGTTGCTGTGGCCGTGGGTCAGTTTCGGTCTGCGCGGGTTATGTCGCCGCTATAAAATCAATTGAATGGATTGCGAGGCTCTGCCTGGTTATCGAACCCCACAGGGAGAGTCTGCAATGAATTCGCTTTATCTGGCCTCGGGCTCCCCAAGGCGGCGTGAACTGCTGACCCAGATCGGTGTGCCGTTCACTGTGGTCAGCGCCGCGATTGATGAAACGCCTCTTACCAACGAATCTCCCGTTTCCTACGTCGAGCGCCTGGCGCGCGCCAAGGCCGCGGCGGGTTTCGCTGCCCTCGGGGAAACCTCCGGGGCCTGTGTGCTGGGCGCCGACACGGCGGTGATCGTCGACGGCCAGATCCTTGGCAAACCGGTGGATCAGGCCGACGGCCTGGCCATGTTGCTGGCGCTGGCAGGGCGTGAACATGAAGTGCTGACGGCCATTGCCCTCACGGACGGTCAGCGCTGTGACACCCGATGTGTAAGCAGTCGCGTACTTTTTCGTGGGATTTCTGTCGAGGAGGCTACAAGCTACTGGCACAGTGGCGAACCTCAGGACAAGGCCGGGGGTTATGCTATCCAGGGGCTGGGCTCGGTGTTCGTGGCCGGGCTCAATGGCAGTTATTCCGCCGTGGTCGGCTTGCCGGTGTGCGAAACCGCGCAGTTGCTTGGACAATTCGGCATACCCTGTTGGCAAAACCTTACCGCGCGCTGAACGCCGTACACCAGCGCCCAGCCTTAAGCGACCGGCCACTATTGTGAAAACGCCTGAACGAGACCCAGCCATGAGTGAAGAGATTCTGATCAATATCACGCCGATGGAATCGCGCGTGGCGGTGGTAGAGAACGGTGTTCTGCAGGAAGTTCACGTCGAGCGCACCCAGAAGCGCGGGATCGTCGGCAACATCTATAAAGGCAAGGTCGTGCGCGTATTGCCCGGCATGCAGGCCGCCTTCGTCGATATCGGCCTGGATCGCGCCGCGTTTATCCATGCCTCGGAAATTTCCCTGCGTGAAGGCCCGGCGGTGGAAAGCATCAGCGCCCTGGTGCATGAAGGGCAGAGCCTGGTGGTGCAAGTCACCAAGGACCCCATCGGCTCCAAAGGTGCGCGGCTGACCACGCAACTGTCGATTCCTTCGCGCTACCTGGTGTACATGCCGCGCACCGCCCATGTCGGCATTTCCCTGAAGATTGAAGACGAAGCCGAGCGCGAGCGTCTGAAAAAAGTGGTCAGCGACTGCGTTGCCGCCGAGGGCATCAAGGAAGCGGGTGGGTTTATCCTGCGCACCGCCGCCGAAGGCGCCGGTGCCGATGAAATCCTCATGGATATCCGCTATCTGCGGCGCCTGTGGGACCAGATCGGCACACAGATCAAGACCGTCGGCGCCCCCAGCGTGATCTATGAAGACCTGGGCCTGGCCCTGCGCACCTTGCGTGACCTGGTCAGCCCCAAGATCGAGAAAATTCGCATCGACTCGCGGGAAACCTTCCAGCGCACCACGCAATTTGTTGCCGAACTGATGCCGGAAATTGCTGACCGCCTGGAGCATTACCCTGGCGAGCGGCCGATCTTCGACCTGTATGGCGTCGAAGACGAAATCCAGAAAGCCCTCGAACGCAAAGTGCCGCTCAAGTCCGGTGGCTACCTGGTGGTGGACCCGGCCGAAGCCATGACCACCATCGACGTCAACACCGGTGCGTTCGTGGGGCACCGCAACCTTGAAGAGACCATCTTCAAGACCAACCTCGAAGCGGCCACTGCGATTGCCCGCCAATTGCGCCTGCGCAACCTGGGCGGGATCATCATCATCGACTTCATCGACATGGAAGATGAAGAGCACCAGCGTCAGGTGCTGCGCACCCTCGAAAAGCAGCTGGAACGTGATCACGCCAAGACCAACATCATCGGCATCACCGAGCTGGGCCTGGTGCAGATGACCCGCAAGCGCACCCGCGAAAGTCTTGAGCAAGTGCTGTGCGAGCCGTGCAGCAGTTGCCAGGGGCGCGGTAAATTGAAGACCCCTGAAACGGTTTGCTACGAGATTTTCCGGGAAATTCTACGAGAGGCACGAGCCTACCAGGCTGAAGGTTATAGAGTGCTTGCCAACCAGAAAGTGGTCGACCGCTTGCTGGATGAAGAGTCCGGTAACGTAGCTGAACTGGAAGGGTTTATCGGGCGCACCATTCGTTTTCAGGTCGAAACCATGTACTCCCAGGAACAATACGACGTGGTGCTGCTCTGATTTTCATTCATTGGCTTTCCCTGAACCCGACAGACCTGGATCTGCGGTCCGACTACTGCCTGAGGGTCGCTTGACATGGAGCGTCTGACACGCTTTTTTGCCGCTTTGACCCGCTGGGGCCTGGGCCTGTGCGCCCTGCTGCTGGTATTGGCGGCGGTGTACGTGAGCCTGGGGCGTGAATTGACCCCGCTGGTCGCCGAATACCGCGCAGAAATCGAAGCCAAGGCCCAGGCCGCGGTGGATATGCCGCTGCAGATCGGTCGCCTTGAAGGCCGCTGGAGCGGTTTCGCCCCTGTGTTGCTGGCCCATGACGTGATGGTGGGCGAGGGCAGCAATGCCTTGCGCCTAGATCAGGTGCAGGTGGTGCCGGACATCTGGGCCAGCCTGATGGCGCGCGACGTGCGTATTGCCCACCTGGAAGTCAGCGGCCTGCAACTGAGCGCCAGGGAAGACAAGGATGGCCACTGGGCGCTGCAAGGCCTGCCGGTGCAGGACGACCAGCCGCTGGACCCGGAACAGTTGCTCAAGCGCATGCAGAGTGTCCAGCGCGTGTCGTTGCTGGATAGCCAGGTCACGTTGCAGCCGTTCGACCAGGCGCCGCTGACCTTCACGTATGTGGGCCTGAGCTTGCAAACGGGCGCGACCCGCCAACGCCTGGACGCCCGCCTGACCCTGCCGGATGGCCAACCCCTGGCCCTGAGCCTGCGCACGCAGATCCGCGCCAGTGCCTGGAAAGACGCTGAGGTCCAGGCCTACCTGAGCCTGCCCCAGAGCGATTGGGCCAAATGGGTCCCGGCCAGGTTGACCCAGCAGTGGAAACTCACGCAGTTCAAGGCTGGCGGTGAATTCTGGCTGACCTGGGCCAAAGGCACCGTGCAAAGCGCGGTGGTGCGCCTCAACTCGCCGCAAGTGAAGGGCAGCTACGCCGACCGCAAGCAGGTCCACATTGAAAACCTCGCCCTGACCGCCTACCTGCAACGCAGTGAGAGCGGCCTCAAGGTGCTGTTCGATTCGTTGGCGATGAACATCGGCGATAGCCGTTGGGAATCGCGTTTGCAATTGCAGCAACGCCTGGCCACCGACAAGGCGCAGGAAGTCTGGAACCTGCAGGCCGACCGCCTCGACCTGACCCCGATCACCCCGTTGCTCAATGCCTTGGCGCCGTTGCCGGAAGGTTTCGCCAAGACGATCGAACACCTCAAGGCCACCGGCCTGCTGCGCAATGTGCTGGTGGATTTTCGTCCGCAGGACACGACCGATCAGAAAGTCAGCTTTGCCGCCAACCTCGAGCGGGTAGGCTTTGACGCCTACTTCGGCGCCCCTGCCGCACGCAACGTTTCCGGCAGCATCAGCGGCGACCTGGGGCAGGGCGAGCTGCGCATGGACAGCAAGGACTTTTCCTTGCACCTCGACCCGATCTTCGCCAAGCCCTGGCAGTACATCCAGGCCAATGCGCGCCTGACCTGGAAGCTCGATCAGCAAGGTTTCACCCTGATCGCGCCGTATATCAAGGTGCTGGGCGAGGAAGGCAAGGTCGCCGCCGACTTCCTGATTCGCCTGCATTTCGACAATAGCCAGGAAGACTACATGGACCTGCGGGTCGGCATGGTCGATGGCGATGGACGTTTCACGCCTAAATACCTGCCGGCGGTGCTGAGCCCGGCGCTGGATGAATGGCTGCGTACCGCGATTCTCAAAGGCGCGGTCGATGAAGGCTTCTTCCAGTACCAAGGCTCGCTGAATCACGGTGCGTTGCCGGCTTCGCGCAATATCAGCCTGTTTTTCAAGGTGCATGACGCTGAGTTGGCGTTCCAGCCGGGCTGGCCCCATGTGAGCAAGGTCAGCGGCGAAGTGTTTGTCGAGGAGAGCGGTGTCCGCATCCTGGCCAGCAAGGGCCAACTGCTCGATACCGGCGTCAAGGACATCTACGTCAATATCCCCCACGCGCCCGCGGGCAAGGACAGCCACTTACTGCTCACCGGTGAGTTTGCCGGCGGCCTGGGTGATGGCCTGAAAATCCTCCAGGAAGCGCCGATAGGCACCGCTTCGACCTTTGCCGGTTGGAAAGGCGAGGGCGATCTACAGGGCAAGCTGGACCTGGATATCCCGCTGGTCAAGGGCACCGAACCGAAGATCGTGGTGGATTTCCAGACCGACAAGGCGCGCCTGCAATTGGCTGAGCCGCCTCTGGACCTGAGCCAGCTCAAGGGGGATTTCCGCTTCGACAGCGCCAAGGGCCTGAGTGGGCAGAACATCACAGCGCAAGCCTTCGATCGGCCGATCACCGCGCAGATCTTCGCGGATGGCAAGCCGGGCAGTATCAGCACCCGCGTTACCGCCAAAGGCCAGGTCACGGTCAAGCGCCTGACGGACTGGTTGAAAATCAGCCAGCCGCTGCCGGTGTCCGGTGATATTCCGTACCAGTTGCAGCTCAATCTGGACGGTGCCGACAGCCAGTTGAGGGTCAGCTCCAACCTCAAAGGCGTGGCCGTGGACCTGCCGGCACCGTTCGGCATGGCGGCCAGCCAGGGCCGTGACAGCGTGTTCCGCATGACCTTGCAGGGCGCCGAGCGCCGCTACTGGTTCGATTACGGCGACCTGGCGAACTTCACCTTTGCTGCGCCGCCGGATAAATTCAGCGACGGCCGCGGCGAGTTGTTTCTCGGCGATGGCGATGCGCTGCTGCCCGGTGGCAAGGGCCTGCGCATTCGCGGTGTGCTGTCGGAACTGGATATCGATCCGTGGAAGAAACTCATCGATCGCTACGCGGGCAACGACCCGGGAGGCAGCGCGAAACAGCTGTTGAGCGGCGCCGACTTCAAGGTGGGCAAGTTGACTGGCTTTGGGCAGCAGTTCGACCAGGTCAGCCTCCAGCTTGACCGCAAACCCTCGGCTTGGGGCCTGCAGTTCGACAGCCAGCAGGCCAAGGGCACGGTCAACCTGTCGGACGCCAAGGGCGCCCCCATCGCGGTCAACCTGCAGTACGTGAAGCTGCCGGCGGTGGACCCGACGGTACAGGCGGATGAAAATGCGCCGGACCCATTGGCCGACATCGATCCCAAGGATATTCCAGCGCTGGACATCAGCATTGATCAGCTGTTCCAGGGGCCGGACCTGATCGGCGCGTGGTCGCTGAAGATCCGACCGACC
Source organism: Pseudomonas sp. PSPC2-3 (assembly GCF_049898265.1). Taxonomy (NCBI): domain Bacteria; kingdom Pseudomonadati; phylum Pseudomonadota; class Gammaproteobacteria; order Pseudomonadales; family Pseudomonadaceae; genus Pseudomonas; species Pseudomonas sp. PSPC2-3. The sequence continues at coordinate 256,773 of NZ_JAFCXJ010000003.1, forward strand.
GCCAAGGGCCTGGCCTTCAACAACCTGGACCTGGGCCTCAAGGGCATGCTGCTCAAGGGCGCTGGTGGTTGGGAAGGCGCGCCGGGCGACAGCAGCAGTTGGTACAAAGGGCGCCTGGATGGCAAGAATATCGCCGATGTCCTCAAGGGCTGGGGCTTTGCGCCTACCGTGACCAGTGAAGATTTCCACCTGGACGTGGACGGTCGTTGGCCGGGCTCCCCCGCCTGGGTCGGGCCCAAGCGTTTTTCCGGCAGCCTGGATGCAACATTCCGCAAAGGCCAGTTCGTTGAAGTGGAAGGTGGCGCCCAGGCGCTGCGGGTGTTCGGCCTGCTTAACTTCAACTCCATCGGCCGTCGGTTGCGCCTGGACTTCTCCGACCTGCTCGGCAAAGGCTTGAGTTATGACCGGGTCAAAGGCTTGCTCGCGGCCAGCAACGGGGTGTTCGTGACCCGCGAGCCGATCACCCTGACGGGGCCGTCGAGCAACCTGGAGCTTAATGGCACCATGGACCTGGTGGCTGATCGCGTGGATGCCAAGCTACTGGTGACACTGCCGGTGACCAACAACCTGCCGATCGCTGCGTTGATTGTCGGCGCGCCGGCCATTGGCGGCGCGCTGTTCCTGATCGACAAGCTGATCGGCGACCGGGTTTCGCGGTTTGCCAGCGTGCAGTACAAAGTCGAAGGGCCATGGAAAGACCCGAAAATCAGCTTCGACAAGCCATTTGAAAAACCAAACTGAGAGCCTGTGGAGTAGCATGGCTGCATGCCATTTATGGAGTGTCGGCCCATGTCCTTTGCGGTAATTCAAATGGTCAGCCAGAGCGATGTGCTGGCCAACCTGGCCCAGGCCCGGCGCCTGCTGGAGCAAGCGGCGGCAAAGGGCGCGCGGCTGGCGGTGCTGCCGGAAAACTTCGCCGCCATGGGCCGCCGCGATGTGGCTGACATCGGCCGCGCCGAGGCGTTGGGTGAAGGACCGATCCTGCCATGGTTGAAACAGACCGCCCGCGACCTCACCTTATGGATAGTGGCTGGCACTTTGCCGCTGCCGCCCAAGGATCAACCGAACGCCAAGGCCAACGCCTGCTCGTTGCTGATCGATGAGCATGGCGAGATCGTCGCCCGCTACGACAAGCTGCATTTGTTCGATGTCGACGTGGCGGACGCGCGCGGTCGCTATCGTGAATCCGATGACTATGCTTTCGGGAGCAACGTTGTGGTGGCGGATACGCCGGTCGGCCGCTTGGGCCTGACGGTGTGTTACGACCTGCGCTTCCCGGAGTTGTACAGCGAGTTGCGCGCGGCGGGGGCTGAACTGATTACCGCGCCCTCGGCCTTCACCGCGGTCACCGGCGCCGCCCATTGGGATGTGCTGATTCGCGCACGGGCCATCGAGACCCAGTGTTATCTGCTGGCGGCCGCCCAGGGCGGGGTGCATCCGGGGCCACGGGAGACTTATGGCCACGCGGCGATTGTCGACCCCTGGGGGCGCGTACTGACGCAACAGGATCAAGGCGAAGCGATGTTGCTGGCCGAACGCGACAGCAGTGAACAGGCGTCGATACGGGCGCGCATGCCGGTGGTCAACCACCGGCGCTTTTTCTCGCAGGGCGCGCAGCGGCCTGCTTCAGAACGATGAATTTAAGGCCAAACCTATGAGCGAGTTGTTGTCCTCAGTCAGCGAACACCTCCTGGCACCCGGTGGCGTGACCATCGAAAGCCTGCAAACCGTGCTGGGCGATCTGGCCGGGCCGGGCATCGACGCGGCCGACCTGTATTTCCAGGGGCAGATTTCCGAGTCGTGGGCTTTGGAAGACGGGATCGTCAAGGAAGGCAGTTTCAACCTCGACCAGGGTGTCGGCGTGCGCGCGCAATCCGGTGAGAAAACCGGTTTCGCCTACAGCAACGCGATCACCCTGGAAGCCTTGGGCCTGGCCGCCCGGGCTGCCCGTTCGATTTCCCGCGCCGGCCAGAACGGTACGGTGCAGGCATTCAGCACCCAGGACGTGGCCCAGTTGTACGCGCCGGATAACCCCCTGGAAGTGATCAGCCGCGCAGAAAAAGTCGATCTGCTCAAGCGTATCGATGCCGCGACCCGCGCCCTCGACCCGCGTATCCAGCAAGTCACGGTGAGCATGGCCGGGGTGTGGGAACGCATCCTGGTGGCGTCCACCGACGGCGGCCTGGCGGCGGATGTGCGGCCGCTGGTGCGTTTCAACGTCAGCGTGATCGTCGAACAGAACGGCCGCCGCGAGCGCGGTGGGCACGGCGGCGGCGGGCGTACCGACTACCGTTATTTCCTCGCCGAGGACCGCGCCATGGGTTATGCCCGTGAAGCGCTGCGCCAGGCGCTGGTCAACCTGGAAGCCATCCCCGCACCGGCTGGCACCTTGCCGGTGGTGTTGGGTTCGGGCTGGTCTGGCGTACTGCTCCACGAAGCCGTGGGCCATGGCCTGGAAGGCGACTTCAACCGCAAGGGCAGTTCGGCCTACAGCGGGCGCATGGGCGAGATGGTCGCCTCCAAACTGTGCACCATTGTCGATGACGGCACCCTGGCCGGTCGCCGTGGCTCGTTGAACATCGATGACGAAGGCACGCCGACCGAATGCACCACGCTGATCGAAAACGGCGTGCTCAAGGGTTACATGCAAGACAAGCTCAACGCCCGCCTGATGGGCGTGGCGCGTACTGGTAACGGCCGTCGCGAATCCTACGCGCACCTGCCGATGCCGCGCATGACCAACACTTACATGCTCGCTGGCGAAAGTGACCCGGCGGAAATCATCGCCTCGGTCAAACGCGGGATCTATTGCGCCAACCTCGGCGGCGGCCAGGTGGACATCACCAGCGGCAAGTTCGTGTTCTCCACCAGCGAGGCGTACCTGATCGAAGACGGCAAGATTACCGTGCCGGTCAAAGGCGCGACGTTGATTGGTAACGGGCCGGAAGCGATGAGCAAGGTGTCGATGGTCGGTAACGACCTGGCACTGGACAGCGGCGTGGGTACGTGCGGCAAGGATGGGCAGTCGGTGCCGGTGGGCGTGGGTCAGCCAACCTTGAAAATTGATGCGATCACCGTGGGTGGCACGGGGTCGTAAGAGCGGGAGCTTCGGGTGGCGAAGACCGCCACCCGGGGAAGAGGATCAACGCAGGCCGCGTTGAGTCTCGTCCAGCTCACGGATGTACTTGAAGATTTTACGGCTGGTGGCCGGCGCCTTGTTTTGCGCCAGTTCGTGCTGGGCCTGACGGATCAGGGAGCGCAGTTGCTGGCGGTCCGCGTCCGGGTAGTCCAGTACGAATTTCTCCAGCACCGCGTCATCGCCCGAGATCAGGCGGTCACGCCAACGTTCCAGGTTGTGGAAGCGTTCGTTGTACTGGCGAGTGGAGGCATCGAGTTGATCGAGCAGAGTCAGAATCGCGTCAGTGTCCTGATCGCGCATCAGCTTGCCGATGAACATGATGTGCCGTTTACGCGCGATATTCGCGGTGTGCTTGGGTGCATCCGCCAGAGCCCGGCGCATTTCGTCGGTCAGAGGCAGTTTTGCAATCAAGTCCGGCTTGAGCGTTGTAAGGCGCTCGCCGAGGTCAACCAGAGCATGCAGCTCGCGTTTGACCTGGGTTTTGCTTTTCTCCCCATCGAGGGAGTCGTCGTAAGAATCAACCATGGTGGCAGTCCGCAAAGAAACGCCGCCATGATAACCAGTCGGGGGCCGCTTGTCCGGCCCGGTCGCTCGATGGCCTTAACCGAAAGCAGAATTTGAGTGGAGAAAACCATGAGTGCAGCCCAAAGCGTCGGTCCGCAAGCGTTACCGGCACTGCAGGAACAAGTCGAGCAGATCCTTGCCGAGGCCAAGCGCCAGGGGGCCAGTGCCTGCGAGGTGGCTGTGTCCCTGGAGCAGGGGCTGTCGACGTCGGTACGTCAGCGGGAAGTCGAAACCGTCGAATTCAACCGCGACCAGGGGTTTGGCATCACCTTGTACGTCGGCCAGCGCAAAGGCTCGGCCAGCACCTCGGCGAGTGGGCCGGAAGCGATTCGCGAGACGGTGGCCGCCGCATTGGCGATTGCCAAGCACACGTCCGAGGATGAAAGCTCGGGCCTGGCCGACAAGGCGTTGATGGCCAAGAATCTGCAGGATTTCGACCTGTTCCATGCCTGGGACATCACCCCGGAACAAGCCATCGAACAAGCGCTGACCTGCGAAGCGGCGGCGTTCGATGCCGACCCGCGGATCAAGAATGCCGATGGCACCACCTTGAGCACCCACCAGGGCTGCCGCGTGTACGGCAACAGCCATGGTTTTATCGGCGGTTATGCGTCGACGCGTCACAGCCTGAGTTGCGTGATGATCGCCGAAGCCAACGGCCAGATGCAGCGCGATTACTGGTACGACGTGAATCGTCAGGGCGAGTTGCTGGCCGACCCGGTCAGCATTGGCCGGCGTGCCGCGCAACGTGCCGCGAGCCGCCTGGGCGCGCGCCCGGTGCCGACCTGTGAAGTGCCGGTGCTGTTTTCGGCGGAGCTGGCCGGCGGTCTGTTCGGCAGTTTCCTGGGGGCGATTTCCGGCGGCAACCTGTACCGCAAATCGTCGTTCCTCGAAGGTGCGATTGGCCAGAAGCTGTTTCCGCAGTGGCTGACCATCGACGAGCGTCCACACCTGATGCGGGCCATGGGCAGTTCGTCGTTCGACGGCGATGGCCTGGCGACCTATGCCAAGCCGTTCGTCGAAAACGGTGAGTTGGTCTCCTACGTGCTGGGCACGTATGCCGGGCGCAAACTGGGCCTGCCGAGCACCGCGAACGCTGGCGGCGTGCATAACCTGTTCGTGACCCACGGCGAGGAAGACCAGGCGGCGCTGTTGCGACGCATGGGGCGTGGCCTGCTGGTGACTGAATTGATGGGTCAGGGCTTGAACATGGTCACCGGTGATTATTCCCGTGGCGCGGCGGGTTTCTGGGTAGAAAACGGTGAGATTCAGTTTGCTGTCCAGGAAGTGACCATCGCCGGCAATATGCGCGACATGTTCAAGCAGATCGTTGCCGTGGGTAACGACCTGGAGCTGCGCAGCAATATCCGTACAGGTTCGGTCCTGATCGAGCGGATGACAGTCGCCGGCAGTTAATCCTTCCGACGCTTCACCAAAAGGCGCGCCATCTGCAGGATGGCGCGCCTTTTTTTGTGGCTGCATTCCCGGTTGATTGGCTTGTCACTCTTGTGTTGATTATCAATATCATTTAATAATAAATATCATTATCGAATGAGTGCGGATCATGAATGCTGTCCTGCATGAGGACCCCTACCTGGAAAGCTGGCGTTGGATGAGTCGTCAGATTCGCTGCTGCCTCGATCCCAATGAACCGCGCCTGATCGAACATTACCTCAATGAAGGTCGATACCTCGCCTGTTGCACCGCGACTCATCCATGGACGATCGCTGAAACGGCTTTCCGCCTGCTGATCGACACCGCCACGGACATTGCCTTGCCGTGGCATTGGCGGTCCCAGTGCCTGGACCAGGCCTGGCGCCCGCTGCGCGACCTGGAAACACTCTCCCACTGTGCCTGCCGCCTCAAGCGCTGGCAGGCCTTTGCCTGGCAATTGGCGACGTGCGAATTGCTGCCTTCGATTTCCGTTTCTGACTGGGTGCAAGGATCTTCCGATGAGTAATAACCGTATCGAACGCGACAGCATGGGTGAACTGCAAGTCCCCGCCGAGGCCTTGTACGGCGCGCAAACCCAGCGCGCGGTGAACAACTTTCCGATCAGCCACCAGCGCATGCCGGCGCCGTTCATTCGTGCGCTGATCCTGGCCAAAGTGGCAGCGGCCAAGGTCAACGTCGACCTCAAGCAGATCAGCGAAGGGCAGGGCAAGGCCATTGTCGATGCTGCCCTGGGCTTGCTGGACGGTGACTTCATGCCGCACTTTCCGGTGGATGTCTTTCAGACCGGTTCCGGCACCAGTTCCAATATGAACGCCAACGAAGTGATCGCGACCCTGGCCAGCCGTTTGCTCGGTGAGGCGGTCAACCCCAACGATCACGTGAACTGCGGCCAAAGCAGCAACGACATCATCCCGACCACCATCCACGTCAGTGCGGCGTTGGTGCTGCATGAGCAAACGCTGCCGGCGTTGCTGCATCTGGTGCAGGTCATCGAACGGAAGGCCGAAGAGGTCCACCCCTTCATCAAGACCGGTCGCACGCACCTGATGGACGCCATGCCCGTGCGTATGAGCCAGGTGCTCAATGGCTGGGCGCAGCAGCTCAAGGCCAATATCGCGCACCTGCAGGACCTGTTGCCCAGCCTGCAAGCCCTGGCCCAGGGCGGCACGGCTGTCGGTACCGGGATCAACGCGCATCCGGAGTTTGCGCTGCGTTTCAGCCAACAACTGAGCAGCCTGACCGGCGTGCAATTCACGCCGGGCAAGAACCTCTTCGCGTTGATCGGCTCCCAGGACACCGCCGTCGCCGTCTCCGGCCAGTTGAAAGCGATCGCTGTGTCATTGATGAAAATCGCCAACGACTTGCGCTGGATGAATTCCGGGCCCCTGGCGGGCTTGGGCGAAATCGAACTGGAAGGGTTGCAGCCCGGTTCTTCGATCATGCCGGGCAAGGTCAACCCAGTGATTCCGGAAGCGACGGCCATGGTCGCCGCACAGGTCATCGGCAATGACACGGTGATCACCATTGCCGGGCAATCCGGCAACTTCGAGCTGAACGTGATGCTGCCGATCATCGCCCAGAACCTGCTCGGCAGCCTCGAACTGCTGGCCAATTCCAGCCGCCTGCTGGCGGACAAGGCCATTGCCAGTTTCAAGGTCAACGAGGCCAAGCTCAAGGAAGCGTTGTCGCGCAATCCGATCCTGGTGACCGCACTCAACCCGATTATTGGTTACCAAAAGGCCGCTGAAATCGCCAAGCAAGCCTATCAGCAAGGTCGCCCGGTGATTGATGTCGCCCTCGAGCACACCGACTTGCCGCGTAGCCAACTGGAAGTCCTGCTGGACCCGGAAAAGCTCACAGCCGGCGGCGTGTAATCACCGACCCTGCTTTGGAGGCTGACCATGGAGCATTGGAAACGCACGATCGAACGGGCCAATCGCTGCTTTATGCAGGGCGAGTTGGTCGACGCTCGCGAAGCCTATTTACAAGCCCTGGCCCTGGCTCAAGTGTTGTTCGAGCGCTGGGCGAACGCCGACGAAGCAGTGGCGGCTTGCGTCATTTCCCATCACAACCTGGCGGACCTGCACCTGCGCCTGAACCAGCCGGAAGAAAGCGCGGAATACCTCTGTGCCATCCACCAACGGCTGTTACAGGCGCTGCAGGACCAGCGCCTCAGCCCGCAACTGCGCGACGCGGCGTTGCGCCAGAGCAGCAAGACCTACGTCGAACTGTTGAATTTCATCAGCGATCACGGCGAATACCCCCGTACCCATCGCTTGCTGGACGGTACTGCGGCGCAACCAACCCCTCCTCAATACGGAGCACACTGATATGCCCTACACCTTGCCTGCCTTGCCTTACGCCTACGATGCCCTGGAACCGCATATCGATGCACAAACCATGCAAATTCACCACACCAAGCACCACCAGACTTACATCAACAACCTCAATGCCGCCGTGGAGGGCACCGAGTTTGCGGGCTGGCCGGTAGAGAAGCTGGTGTCGAGCGTCCAGCAACTGCCCGAGCAACTGCGCGCCGCGGTGATCAATCAGGGCGGTGGGCATGCCAACCACTCGTTGTTCTGGGCGGTGATGTCACCCAAAGGCGGCGGCAAACCCGATGGCGCGCTGGGCCAGGCGATCGATGAGCAACTGGGCGGTTTCGACAGCTTCAAGGAGGCCTTCACCAAGGCCGCATTGACCCGCTTCGGCAGCGGCTGGGCCTGGTTGAGCGTGACCCCGCAGAAGACCCTGGTGGTGGAGAGCAGCGGCAATCAGGACAGCCCGCTGATGAGCGGCAACACACCGATCCTCGGCCTGGATGTGTGGGAACACGCCTACTACCTGCTGTACCAGAACCGGCGTCCTGAATACATCAATGCCTTCTACAGTGTCATCAACTGGCCGGAAGTCGCCGCCCGCTACCAGGCCGCCCTGGCCTGATGTCACGCCGTATAACACGACCTAAGGCCGACCATGGGTACTGAAACACTGGCGATCAGCAGCGTGCGAATGTTTCGTTACGCATTTGGCTCGCTGCTGCTATTGGCAGGTATTGCATTGCTGGTGGCTCAAGGATTCGCCTGGCTGGACCTGGAGCCGCGCATCCTGCGGGCCCTGCAAGGTGGGGCGATCTGTGCGCTCGGCACCGCGTTGGGCGCCGTACCGGTGTTGGTTATCCGGCGCATGCCAGCAGCAGTGAGCGATACCTTGCTGGGCTTTGGTGCCGGCGTGATGCTCGCGGCCACGGCGTTTTCGTTGGTCGCGCCGGGCATTGCCGCCGCTGAAGGCCTGGGGCTCAGCCCTTGGGGCGCGAGTGGCTTGATCAGCATTGGCATCATGCTGGGAGCGTTCGGCTTGTACCTGGTCGATCGCAAGGTCTCCGGGGCCAGCCCGGAAATGCTGGTCGGTACGCCGGAGCATCCGGTGATCCCGCCACGTATCTGGCTGTTCGTGTTTGCCATCATCGCGCACAACATCCCGGAGGGTATGGCGGTTGGCGTGTCGGCGGGCGGCGGCATGCCGGATGCCGACAGCCTGGCCATGGGCATCGCTTTGCAGGATGTGCCCGAAGGCTTGGTGATTGCGTTGGTGCTGGCCGGAGCAGGGATGTCGCGGTTCAAGGCGTTCCTGATCGGTGCGGCTTCGGGCTTGGTCGAGCCGATATTCGCAGTGCTTTGTGCCTGGTTGGTGAGTCTGGCGCAGGTGCTGCTGCCGTTAGGCTTGGCGTTGGCTGCTGGCGCGATGCTGCTGGTGGTCACTCACGAGGTGATCCCCGAATCGCGGCGCAATGGCCATGAAAAGCTCGCCAGCCTGGGACTGTGCATCGGGTTTTGCTTGATGATGGTGATGGATACTGCATTGGGCTGAAGCTGTTGCGGCTTCAGCCTCTGTCTCGTCGGGTGGGTTTATTCACCCTCATCAAAGAAGTTATTGATCAGCTTGGTCAAGGCGTCCATCGCTTCCTGCTCTTGCTCGCCTTCGGTCTTCAAATGAATCTTGGTGCCCTTGCCGGCGGCGAGCATCATCATCGCCATGATGCTCTTGCCGTCGACCATGGTTTCCGGAGTGCGTCCAGCGCGAACCTGGCAGGGGAACTGCCCGGCAATGCCGACGAACTTGGCTGAGGCGCGGGCGTGCAGGCCCAGCTTGTTGATGATTTCAATTTCCAGAACGGGCATCGCGGGGGTGTTCCTTTCAGCTAAGGTCGCGGTGGCGAACCTGGACGTTCTTGAGGGTTTGTTGCAGCATCTGGCCCAGGCGTTCGGTCAGGTAGACGGAACGGTGGTGGCCGCCGGTGCAGCCGATGGCAATGGTGACATAGGCCCGGTTGCTGGCGGCAAAGCGTGGTAGCCATTTGAGCAGGTAGCTGGAGATGTCCTGGAACATCTCCTCGACATCCGGTTGCGCGGCCAGGTAGTCCGCCACCGGCTGATCCAGCCCCGACTGGTCCCGCAACTCCGGCTTCCAGTAAGGATTGGGCAGGCAGCGCACATCGAATACCAGATCGGCGTCCACCGGCATGCCGCGCTTGAAGCCAAACGACTCGACCAGAAAGGCCGTGCCGGGCTCGGGCTGGTTCAGCAGGCGGAGCTTGATGGCATCGCGCAGTTGGTACAGGTTGAGGCTGGTGGTGTTGATCTTGAGGTCGGCGAGGTCAATGATCGGCCCCAACAGCTTGGTCTCGTCCTCGATGGCTTCGGCCAGCGAACGATGCGGGCTGCTGAGGGGGTGACGTCGACGGGTCTCGGAGAAGCGTTTGAGCAGGGTTTCTTCGTCTGCGTCCAGGTACAGCACATCACAGTGAATGTGCTTGGCACGCACTTCCTCAAGCAGTGCCGGGAACCGCGAGAGGTGGCTGGGCAGGTTGCGGGCGTCGATCGACACGGCGACCAGTGGCTGTGCCAGTTCGGTGTGGATCAGCGCGCGCTCCGCCAACTCCGGCAGCAGGCCGGCGGGCAGGTTGTCGATGCAATAGAAGCCGTTGTCCTCAAGAACGTTGAGGGCGGTGCTTTTACCTGAGCCGGAGCGGCCACTGACGATGATCAAACGCATGATTACTGCTCGATTTGTTCAGCCAGGACAACCTGATACAACGCCTCATTGCTGCTGGCACTGCGCAGTTTGTCGCGTACTTCCTTGCGGTCAAGCATGCTGGCGATCTGCCGGAGCAGTTCCAGGTGTGCATCGGTGGCGGCTTGCGGGACCAGCAACACGAACAGCAGGTCGACCGGGGCACCGTCGATGGCGTCGAAATCGATGGGAGCGTCCAGGTGCAGCAGGGCGCTGACAGGTGTCTCGCAGCCTTTGAGGCGGCAGTGAGGAATGGCGATGCCGTTACCAAAACCGGTCGAGCCGAGTTTTTCACGGGCAATCAGAGCCTCGTAGACATCTTGCATCTCCAGCTCAGGCACTTGTTTGCTGATCAGGTTGGCAATCTGTTCGAGGGCTTTCTTCTTGCTGCCCCCCGGCGCGTTCACAAGGGAACGGCCGGGAGTCAGGATGGTTTCAAGTCGGATCATGGGTGGGGAGTGTTAGCGGCCGGTGCCCTGTAGGAGGCTCTGCTGCTTTTCCTTATGCTTTTTGATTTGGCGATCCAGCTTGTCGGTCAGGTCGTCAATGGCGGCATACATATCAGAATGCTCAGCATTGGCGACGACTTCTCCGCCGGGTATACGCAAGGTGGCTTCGATTTTCTGCTTCAGCTTTTCGACAGTCATAATGACTTGCACGTTGGTGATCTTGTCGAAATGCCCCTCAATTCGTTTGAGTTTTTCGCCGATATAGGTGCGCAGCGCGTCGGTCACTTCCAGTTGGTGTCCACTGATATTGACTTGCATACAGCTTCTCCTTCGTTGCCAGTGCATAAAGCGGCAGGCAGAGATGCCTGCCACTGGAACGCTGTGGCCTGCCCGTCACATCAAACGCTTACGCTCGCTGGAAGGCGCGATCCCAAGGGACTCGCGGTACTTGGCGACGGTTCGACGGGCGACCTGAATGCCTTGTGCCTCCAGTAAACCAGCGATCTTGCTGTCACTCAACGGCTTTTTCTGATTTTCCGCGGCAACCAGTTTTTTGATGATTGCGCGGATCGCCGTGGACGAGCATTCGCCGCCTTCGGAGGTGCTGACATGGCTGGAGAAAAAGTATTTCAGCTCATATATACCCCGTGGGGTATGCATGAATTTTTGCGTCGTTACCCGGGAAATCGTCGATTCGTGCATGCCCACCGCTTCTGCGATGTCGTGCAGGACCAGCGGTTTCATCGCTTCGTCGCCGTACTCAAGGAAGCCGCGCTGGTGCTCGACGATTTGCGTGGCCACTTTCATCAGGGTTTCGTTGCGGCTTTGCAGGCTCTTGATGAACCAGCGCGCTTCCTGCAACTGGTTGCGCATGAAGGTGTTGTCGGCGCTGGTGTCGGCGCGACGCACGAAACCGGCATATTGCGGGTTGACCCGCAGGCGCGGCACCGATTCCTGGTTCAGCTCCACCAGCCAGCGTTCGTTGTCTTTGCGCACGATCACATCGGGGACGACGTATTCGGCTTCGCTGGACTCGATCTGCGAGCCCGGGCGCGGGTTGAGGCTCTGCACCAGCTCGATGATGTGGCGCAGGTCGTCTTCCTTGAGCTTCATGCGGCGCATCAGCTGGCTGTAGTCGCGGCTGCCCAGCAGGTCGATGTAGTCGGTGACCAGGCGTTGGGCTTCAACGAGCCAAGGGGTCTTGGCGGGCAGCTGGCGCAATTGCAGCAGCAGGCACTCGCTGAGGTTGCGCGCGCCAATGCCGGCGGGCTCGAACTGCTGGATGCGGTGCAGGACGGCTTCGATCTCGTCCAGTTCGATGTCCAGTTCCGGGTCGAAGGCTTCAAGAATCTCTTCGAGGGTCTCGTCCAGATAACCCTGGTTGTTGATGCAGTCGATCAGGGTCACAGCGATCAGGCGATCGGTGTCGGACATCGGCGCCAGGTTCAATTGCCACAGCAAGTGGCTCTGCAGGCTCTCGCCGGCGGAGGTGCGGGTGGTGAAATCCCACTCGTCGTCATCATTGCTGGGCAGGCTGCTGGCGCTGGTCTGGTAGACGTCTTCCCAGGCGGTGTCCACGGGAAGTTCGTTGGGAATACGTTCGTTCCATTCGCCTTCCTCCAGGTTGTCCACCGTAGGGGCGGTTTCCTGGTAAGAGGGTTCCTGCACGTCGGAATTGGGTTTTTGCTCGATGTTGTCGGCCAGCGGGTCTGCATTATCGAAGTCGTCGCCTTCTTCCTGGCGTTCGAGCATCGGATTGGACTCCAGGGCTTCCTGGATTTCCTGTTGCAGGTCCAGTGTCGACAATTGGAGCAGGCGGATGGCCTGTTGCAGCTGCGGTGTCATCGTCAGCTGCTGGCCCATTCTCAGGACTAGCGATGGTTTCATGGCAGGGGCTTAACACCTTATTCGCCGGCGCAATGCGCCATCCACGACAGGGCGCGTGAGCGCCAAACATAAGCAAATTATATGCCTGATATCGGGGGCTTTGCCTAGAGCGCGGTAACAATAAAAATCCGGAGGTTTTCATTGACTCCCGCGCACCTTGGCGAACGGCCTGCCACCGCCTTTTTTTCCAGGCAGGCTTACAGGCGGAACTCGTGGCCCAGATACACTTCCTTGACCAGTTCGTTGGCCAGGATCGTGGCCGAATCGCCTTCGGCAATCAGTTGCCCATCGTTGACGATATACGCAGTTTCGCAGATATCGAGGGTCTCGCGGACGTTGTGGTCGGTGATCAGTACACCGATGCCCTTGGCCTTGAGGTGATGGATGATCTGCTTGATGTCGCCGACCGAGATCGGGTCGACACCGGCAAACGGTTCGTCCAGCAGGATGAACTTCGGTGCAGTGGCCAGGGCGCGGGCAATCTCCACGCGGCGGCGTTCACCACCGGACAAGCTCATGCCGAGGTTGTCGCGAATGTGGTTGATGTGGAATTCCTGCAGCAGGCTTTCCAGCTCCTTGCGGCGGCCGTCGCGGTCGAGTTCCTTGCGGGTCTCGAGGATCGCCATGATGTTATCGGCAACCGACAGTTTGCGGAAGATCGACGCTTCCTGGGGAAGATAGCCGATACCGGCGCGCGCACGGCCGTGCATCGGCTGGTGGCTGACGTCGAGGTCGTCGATCAGGATGCGACCTTGGTCCGCCTGGACCAGGCCGACGATCATATAGAAACAGGTGGTCTTGCCGGCACCGTTGGGGCCAAGCAGGCCGACGATCTGGCCGCTGTCGATCGACAGGCTGACGTCGCGCACGACCTGACGGCCTTTATAGGCCTTGGCCAGATGCTGGGCTTTCAGGGTTGCCATTACTCGGCCTTCTTCTTCGGCTGGATAACCATGTCGATACGTGGACGCGGTGCGGTGACCTTGGTGCCGTTGGCGCGACCGGCGTTGGCAACTTGCTTCACGGTGTCATAGGTGATTTTTTCACCTTCCGTGGAGTTGCCGTCGGGGCTGAGTACCTTGGCCTGGTCGATCAGCACGATGCGATTTTGCTGGGCGTGATACTGGATGGTTTTGCCGTAGCCCTTCATCGGGGCGGTGTCGGTGGCAGCCTGCTTCTGTTCGAAGTAGGCCAGGTTGCCCACCGAGGTCACGACGTCAATGTCGCCAGCAGGGGTGCGAGTCAGTGTCACCGTGTTGCCGGTGATCTTCATCGAGCCTTGGGTAATGATCACACCGCCGGTGTAGGTCGCGACGCCTTGCTTGTCATCGAGCTGTGCATCGTCGGCCGAAATGTGGATCGGTTGCTGGCTATCGTTCGGCAGAGCCCAGGCGCTCACGCTTCCCAGTGCTGCGCCCAGACTGAGCAAAATAGGGAGGGTTTTAACGAGCCTCATACTGTCCTCTTACGTTCGATAGCAGGTGTATCCTGCTTTCTTTCAAATACGCTTTCATTCCCTTGCCAGTCGATACACCGCCAGCGCCGTCGATTCTAACGTCTTGCTCGGTCTGCGCATATTGCTTCTGTGGGAATACGGTCATGCGACTGCTGGTGATGATGGTGTCGCGGTTCTGTGCGTCGGTCCGTGCGACGCGTACCGAGTCGATCAGTTCCACTTCGGTGCCGTCCGGGTTGACTTCGCCATGCTTGCTGGTGACGTGCCAGGGGAATTCGGTGCCGCGATACAGATTCAAATCGGGGTTGGTCAGCAGGGTCACTTCGGACGCTTTCAGGTGCTCGACCTTGTCCGAGTTCATTTCATACTGCACCTTGCCATCGGGCAGGAACTGCACGCTGTAGGCATTGGTGGCGTAATAGTCGATAGCGCCTTGGTCAACCTGCGCCACAGGCTGGTCGAGAAAGCGCTCCGGGCTGATATTCCAGTAGCCAACCGCCAGGAGCAGCGCGGCGATGACCCCGAATAGCAGGAAGTTGCGAATCTTTTTGCTCAGCATAAAACGCTCTATAGGTAGGCGGCGTGGGCCGCTTCAAGGCTGCCCTGGGCACGCAGGATCAACTCGCAGAACTCGCGGGCGGCGCCTTCGCCGCCACGGGCCGTGGTGATGCCGTGGGCATGCTCGCGAACAAATGCCGCCGCATTGGCGACAGCCATGCCCAGGCCCACCCGGCGGATCACCGGCAGGTCGGGCAGGTCGTCGCCCAGGTAGGCAACCTGCTCATAGCTTAGGTTCAGTTGGCCAAGAAGCTCGTCCAGAACGACTAGTTTATCCTCCCTGCCTTGATACAGGTGAGGAATCCCCAGGTTTTGTGCGCGGCGTTCCACAACCGGGGTTTTCCGACCGCTGATAATCGCGGTTTGCACGCCCGCCGCCATGAGCATCTTGATGCCCTGGCCGTCGAGGGTGTTGAACGACTTGAATTCGCTGCCGTCCTCGAGGAAGTACAGGCGGCCATCGGTCAGCACGCCGTCAACGTCGAAAATCGCCAATTTGATGTGCTTGCCGCGTTGCAACAGGTCGCTGGTCATTTACATCACTCCCGCACGCAGCAAGTCGTGCATGTTCAGGGCGCCGATCGGGCGGTCATTGCCATCGACCACCACCAGCGCGCCGATCTTATGGTCTTCCATGATCTTCAGGGCTTCGGCCGCCAGCATTTCTGCGCGTGCGGTCTTGCCGTGGGGAGTCATCACCGCATCAATGGTGGCGGTGTGGATATCGATAGTGCGGTCCAGGGTGCGGCGCAGGTCACCGTCGGTGAATACGCCGGCCAGGCGTCCGTCGGCTTCCAGGATCACGGTCATGCCCAGGCCCTTGCGGGTCATCTCCATGAGTGCGTCCTTCAGCAGGGTGCCGCGCTGTACGTGGGGCAGTTCATCGCCGGAATGCATGACGTTTTCCACTTTCAGCAGCAGGCGTCGGCCCAGTGCGCCGCCCGGATGGGAAAACGCGAAGTCTTCCGCCGTAAACCCACGTGCTTCCAGCAGCGCCACGGCCAGGGCATCGCCCATGACCAGCGCGGCGGTGGTGGAAGAGGTTGGCGCCAGGTTCAGCGGGCAGGCCTCAGCGGTCACATGAACATTCAGGTTCACTTCGGCGGCCTTGGCCAGCGTCGACTCCGGGTTGCCGGTGATGCTGATCATCTGGATGCCCAGGCGTTTGATCAACGGCAGCAAGGTCACGATTTCGTTGGTGGTGCCGGAGTTGGACAGTGCGAGGATGATGTCATCCTTGGTGATCATGCCCATGTCGCCGTGGCTGGCTTCGGCCGGGTGGACGAAAAACGCCGTGGTCCCGGTGCTTGCCAGGGTGGCGGCGATCTTGTTGCCGACGTGACCGGACTTGCCCATGCCGACCACGACAACGCGGCCTTTGCTGGCCAGAATCATCTCGCAGGCGCGTACGAAATCCACGTCGATATGGGCCAGCAAGCCTTCTACGGCTTCAAGCTCGAGGCGGATGGTGCGTTGTGCGGATTGGATAAGATCGCTGGATTGGCTCATGTCTGAAATCGTATAGCCTGACGAAAAGTCGGCGATTATAGCGGTAATGATCAATTCCCTCACGCAAGTTCGTCAGCCTTTAGTCGTCAGGCGCTTCAGATTCATTCCTCGGTAACATAGTCGGCAACTATTTTTCCCTGTCTCCAATCTGAACAAGCGCTGTTCCGGCCTTGGGGGCTCCGCACCAGCAGTGATATAGTTCGCCGCCAGTTCGGTCCGCCCAGCCCATGTGGCTAACTGTTGTTGCGCAACCGTTGCAAACGTTTGTCGCCAACGTGGTGTCTGAGTGAGAGGCTGCATCCCAAGGAGTTTAGATGAGTGCCGATAACGCCTACGCGGTCGAGCTGAAGGGCCTTACCTTCAAGCGCGGGACGCGCAGCATCTTCAATAACGTCGATATTCGCATTCCCCGCGGTAAGGTCACGGGCATCATGGGGCCTTCCGGTTGCGGCAAGACCACCCTGTTGCGCTTGATGGGCATGCAATTGCGCCCCAGTGCCGGCGAAGTGTGGGTCAACGGCCAGAACCTGCCGACGTTGTCGCGCAGCGATCTGTTCGATGCGCGCAAGCACATGGGGGTGCTGTTCCAGAGCGGTGCGTTGTTCACCGACCTCGATGTGTTCGAGAACGTAGCGTTTCCGCTGCGGGTACACACCCAACTGTCCGACGAGATGATTCGTGACATTGTGTTGCTGAAGCTGCAGGCCGTGGGCCTTCGCGGCGCCATCGACCTGATGCCGGATGAACTGTCCGGCGGCATGAAGCGTCGTGTCGCCCTGGCGCGTGCCATTGCCCTCGATCCGCAGATTCTCATGTATGACGAACCCTTCGTGGGCCAGGACCCGATCGCCATGGGCGTGTTGGTGCGCCTGATCCGCCTGCTCAACGATGCGTTGGGGATCACCAGTATCGTGGTCTCCCACGACCTGGCCGAAACCGCGAGCATCGCCGACTACCTCTATGTAGTCGGTGATGGCCAGGTGCTGGGGCAGGGTACGCCGGAAGAACTGATGAACGCTGACAACCCGCGCATTCGCCAATTCATGACCGGCGATCCCGATGGCCCGGTGCCTTTTCATTTTCCGGCAGCGGACTACCGCTCAGATCTTCTGGGGAAGCGCTGATGCGCAAGACATCTCTTATCGAAAAGGTGCGCCTTTTCGGGCGTTCCGGCATCGACATCATCGAAGTGCTCGGCCGTTCGACGATATTCCTGTTCCACGCCTTGCTCGGCCGTGGCGGCATTGGCGGCAGCTTCGGCCTGCTGATCAAGCAACTGCACTCCGTTGGTGTGATGTCCCTGGTGATCATCGTGGTTTCCGGGGTTTTCATCGGCATGGTGCTGGCGTTGCAGGGCTTCAATATCCTGTCCAGCTACGGCTCGGAGCAGGCGGTGGGGCAGATGGTCGCCCTGACGCTGTTGCGTGAGCTCGGCCCGGTCGTCACGGCCCTGTTGTTCGCCGGGCGCGCCGGTTCTGCGCTGACCGCCGAAATCGGCAACATGAAGTCCACCGAGCAGTTGTCCAGCCTCGAGATGATCGGCGTGGACCCGCTCAAGTACATTGTTGCCCCGCGCCTGTGGGCCGGCTTCATTTCCCTGCCGCTGCTGGCGATGATCTTCAGCGTGGTGGGTATCTGGGGCGGTTCGTGGGTGGCGGTGGACTGGCTGGGGGTCTATGAAGGCTCCTACTGGTCCAACATGCAAAACAGCGTGAACTTCAGCGGCGATGTGTTCAATGGCATCATTAAGAGCATTGTCTTCGCCTTTGTCGTGACCTGGATCGCCGTATTCCAAGGCTATGACTGTGAGCCCACTTCAGAAGGGATCAGTCGCGCCACCACCAAGACCGTTGTGTACGCCTCGCTGGCGGTACTGGGCCTTGACTTTATTTTGACCGCCTTGATGTTTGGAGATTTCTGATGCAAAACCGCACTGTGGAAATCGGTGTCGGCCTTTTCTTGCTGGCTGGCATCCTGGCTTTACTGTTGCTGGCCCTGCGAGTCAGCGGCCTTTCGGCCAGCCCCACCGCCGATACCTATAAACTTTACGCGTACTTCGACAATATCGCGGGTTTGACTGTCAGAGCTAAAGTGACCATGGCCGGTGTAACCATCGGCAAGGTCACGGCGATCGATCTGGACCGCGACAGCTTCACCGGGCGTGTGACGATGCAACTGGACAAGAAGGTCGATAATCTGCCGACTGACTCCACGGCATCGATCCTCACCGCAGGTTTGCTGGGCGAGAAATACATCGGTATCAGCGTAGGCGGGGAAACCGCTCTGCTCAAGGATGGTTCGACCATCCACGACACACAGTCGTCGCTGGTGCTTGAGGACCTGATCGGTAAATTCCTGCTCAATACGGTCAATAAAGACGCTAAATGAGGAATCTGTTCATGATCTCTACCTTGCGACGTGGTCTGCTGGTACTGCTTGCAGCACTGCCGTTGATGGCCAACGCGGCAGGTTCTGCGCACGAACTGGTGCAGGACACGACCAGCAGAATGCTGGCTGACCTGAAGGCCAATAAAGAACAGTACAAGCAAGACCCTACCAAGTTCTACGACTCGCTCAACACCATTGTCGGCCCGGTCGTGGATGCCGAAGGCATTTCGCGCAGCATCATGACGGTGAAGTATTCGCGCAAGGCGACGCCTGCGCAGATGCAGACATTCCAGGAAAACTTCAAGAAGGGCCTGTTTCAGTTCTACGGCAACGCCCTGCTCGAGTACAACAACCAGGGGATCACTGTCGACCCTGCCAAGGATGAGTCGGGCGATCGCACCAGCGTCGGCATGACCGTCAAGGGCAGCAACGGCGCCATCTATCCAGTGCAATACACTCTGGAGAAGGTCAGCGGTGAGTGGAAGCTGCGTAACGTGATCATCAACGGCATCAACATCGGCAAACTGTTCCGTGATCAGTTCGCCGACGCGATGCAGCGCAATGGCAACGACCTCGACAAGACCATCAATGGTTGGGCCGGTGAAGTGGCCAAGGCCAAGGAAGAGACCGATAAAGCCGCCGGGAAGCCCGCGCAATGACCGAGGCGGCTGTTCGTATCGGCGATGCCGGCGAGTTGTTCCTCAGCGGCGTGCTGGATTACCGCACCGGGCCCGACCTGCGCAAGCAGGGGCAGGCGCTGATCCAGGCGAGCACCGCACCGTCGCTGGTGCTCGATTGCTCGGCGGTGACCAAGTCCAGCAGCGTCGGCTTGTCGTTGCTGCTGTGCTTCATGCGCGACGCCGAGGCGGCCAAAAAGCCGGTGAGCATTCGTGCGTTGCCCGACGACATGCGTGAAATTGCCGACGTTTCCGGTCTGACCGAGCTGTTGGCGCATCCTTAATACACATATTCAAGAAAGCCCCCCGTCAGAGTCCTGCTATGCGGGGTTCGCAGGCGCGGGGCTTTTTTGTATGATGTGCGACCCGCGCGCACTGGGCGCCGATAGAGGTTGAGCATGCAGGCCCTAGAAGTTAAGAGCTTCCTTGAAGGAAAGCTGCCGGAAACGAACGTAGAAGTTGAAGGCGAAGGCTGCAACTTCCAGCTGAATGTGATTAGCGATGAACTGGCGGCATTGAGCCCGGTCAAGCGTCAACAGCAGGTCTATGCCCATTTGAACCCGTGGATCACCGATGGCAGCATCCATGCGGTCACTATGAAATTTTTCAGCCGCGCGGCCTGGGCCGAGCGCACCTGAGCCCCCAAGGCGTCGAGATTCTTATGGATAAATTGATTATTACCGGTGGTGCCCGCCTTGATGGCGAGATCCGCATTTCCGGTGCGAAAAACTCCGCCTTGCCGATCCTGGCAGCGACCTTGCTGTGTGATGGCCCTGTGACCGTGGCCAACCTGCCGCACCTGCACGACATCACCACCATGATCGAACTGTTCGGTCGCATGGGCATTGAGCCGGTGATCGACGAAAAACTGTCGGTTGAAATCGACCCGCGCACCATCAAGACCTTGATCGCCCCGTATGAGCTGGTGAAAACCATGCGTGCGTCGATCCTGGTGCTCGGCCCGATGGTTGCCCGTTTCGGCGAAGCCGAAGTGGCCTTGCCTGGCGGTTGCGCGATCGGTTCGCGTCCGGTCGACCTGCACATCCGTGGCCTTGAAGCCATGGGCGCCACCATCGACGTCGAAGGCGGCTACATCAAGGCCAAGGCGCCGGAAGGCGGCCTGCGTGGCGCCAACTTCTTCTTTGATACCGTCAGCGTGACCGGTACCGAGAACATCATGATGGCCGCTGCCCTGGCCAACGGCCGCAGCGTCTTGCAAAACGCCGCGCGCGAGCCGGAAGTGGTCGACCTGGCCAACTTCCTGATCGCCATGGGCGCCAATATCAGCGGCGCCGGCACCGACACCATCACCGTCGAAGGTGTAAAACGCCTGCATTCGGCCACCTACAAGGTGATGCCGGACCGCATCGAGACCGGGACCTACCTGGTTGCCGCCGCCGTCACCGGTGGCCGCGTCAAGGTCAAGGACACTGATCCGACGATCCTTGAGTCCGTGCTGGAAAAACTCAAGGAAGCCGGCGCTGAAATCACCACCGGTGAAGATTGGATCGAGCTGAACATGCACGGCAAGCGGCCAAAAGCCGTCAACGTGCGGACCGCTCCGTACCCGGCGTTCCCGACCGACATGCAAGCGCAGTTCATCTCCCTGAACGCGATTGCCGAAGGCACCGGCGCTGTGATCGAGACCATCTTCGAAAACCGCTTCATGCACGTGTACGAACTGCACCGCATGGGCGCGAAGATCCAGGTCGAAGGCAACACGGCCATCGTGACCGGCATCGACAAGCTCAAGGGCGCGCCCGTCATGGCCACCGACCTGCGGGCTTCGGCCAGCCTGGTGATCTCCGCGCTGTGCGCAGAGGGCGACACCCTGATCGACCGCATCTACCACATTGACCGTGGCTACGAGTGCATCGAAGAAAAACTGCAGATGCTCGGCGCGAAGATCCGCCGCGTACCGGGCTAGTCCCCGCTGCACGGGCGCAGGGATGCGCCCGCCCGGGGTGTGCAATTGCGTATTCCGGCTGAATGTGTTTCAAATCGAGGCTGTAATGGCCTCGATCTGTGTCTGGCGCCGTTTGCGACCAGACCGCAATAGCCTGATGAAGGACTGACGTTTCCCATGTTGACCATCGCACTGTCCAAGGGCCGCATCCTTGACGACACTTTGCCGCTTCTGGCTGAAGCGGGCATCGTGCCGACCGAGAATCCGGACAAGAGCCGCAAGCTGATCATCCCTACGACCCAGGACGACGTTCGCCTGCTGATCGTGCGGGCTACCGATGTGCCGACCTATGTTGAACACGGTGCCGCCGACCTGGGTGTCGCCGGTAAAGACGTATTGATGGAATACGGCGGCCAGGGCCTGTACGAGCCGTTGGACCTGCGTATTGCCCTGTGCAAGCTGATGACCGCCGGCCGTGTCGGTGATGTCGAGCCTAAAGGTCGCCTGCGGGTGGCCACCAAGTTCGTCAATATCGCCAAGCGTTACTACGCCGAGCAAGGCCGTCAGGTCGATATCATCAAGCTGTACGGCTCGATGGAGCTGGCGCCGCTGATTGGCCTGGCCGACAAGATCATCGACGTGGTCGACACCGGCAACACCCTGCGCGCCAACGGCCTGGAGCCCCAGGATTTCATTGCTGACATCAGCTCCCGGCTGATCGTCAACAAGGCATCGATGAAGATGCAGCACGCGCGTATCCAGGCGTTGATCGACACCCTGCGCAACGCAGTGGAGTCTCGACACCGCGGTTGACTCACCCGCGTAGCCAAACGGCTGCGCCCGTCTATCCGCCTCATAGCCAGAATTCTCAGGTGCCCAAGCGGAAACGACTGCTGGGAAGGTGCGCTGACGTTCAATAACGAATCGCGCCTTACCCCAAAAGGCAAGTTATGTTAGTAGAAGTTTTTTTTTCAATACCTAGCGACGCGTAGCAGCCTGCCTTTTGAGGCAAGGCTCTACGCGTTGGTACTGTGGCCGCGCCATGCCGCGTTGCGGGACTTGGTAAGGAAGCAAACCCTTACCGGCGTCCCGCGCCTTGCCTGGCACGGCCACAGCACCAACGCGATTCGTTATTGAACGTCAGCGCACCTTCGGGCGCCTGAGTTTTTGCCAATCCTATGAGGCCCTCGCTATGACCACGTCCACTGCAATTGCCCGACTCAACGCTGCCGACCCGGATTTCGCCCATCATCTGGATCATCTGCTGAGTTGGGAAAGCGTGTCCGACGACTCGGTCAACCAGCGGGTGCTCGATATCATCAAGGCCGTGCGCGAGCGCGGTGACGCCGCGCTGGTGGATTTCACCCGCCAGTTCGACGGCCTGGACGTCAAGTCCATGTCGGACCTGATCCTGCCCCGCGAACGCTTGGAGCTGGCCCTGACGCGCATCACCGCGCCGCAGCGCGAAGCCCTGGAACTCGCGGCGGCGCGGGTGCGCAGCTACCACGAAAAACAGAAACAGGATTCCTGGAGCTACACCGAGGCCGACGGCACCGTATTGGGCCAGAAGGTCACGCCGCTGGACCGCGCCGGCCTGTACGTGCCGGGCGGTAAAGCCTCGTACCCGTCGTCGGTATTGATGAACGCGATTCCCGCCAAGGTGGCCGGTGTGACCGAAGTGGTCATGGTGGTGCCGACCCCGCGCGGTGAGATCAACGAGCTGGTCCTCGCGGCCGCCTGCATCGCCGGTGTCGACCGCGTGTTCACCATCGGCGGCGCCCAGGCTGTCGCGGCGTTGGCCTACGGCACCGAAAGCGTGCCGATGGTCGACAAAGTGGTCGGCCCCGGCAACATCTATGTCGCCACCGCCAAGCGCCATGTATTTGGCCAGGTCGGTATCGACATGATCGCCGGTCCTTCGGAAATCCTCGTGGTGTGTGATGGCCAGACCGACCCGGACTGGATCGCCATGGACCTGTTTTCCCAGGCCGAGCACGACGAAGACGCCCAGGCGATTCTGGTCAGCCCAGATGCCGAGTTCCTCGACAAAGTCGCCGCCAGCATCAACAAGCTGCTGCCGACCATGGACCGCGCCGAGATCATCGAGAAGTCGATCAATGGCCGTGGTGCGTTGATCCTGGTGCGCGACATGGAGCAGGCCATCGAAGTGGCCAACCGCATCGCGCCGGAACACCTGGAGTTGTCCGTGGCCGACCCACAGGCCTGGCTGCCGTCGATTCGTCACGCGGGCGCGATCTTCATGGGCCGTCACACCAGCGAAGCCCTGGGCGACTACTGCGCGGGCCCCAACCACGTGTTGCCGACCTCCGGCACCGCGCGCTTCTCGTCGCCGCTGGGGGTGTACGACTTCCAGAAACGTTCGTCGATCATCTTCTGCTCGCCACAAGGCGCTTCCGAGTTGGGCAAGACCGCCTCGGTACTGGCCCGTGGCGAATCCTTGAGCGCCCACGCCCGGAGCGCCGAATACCGCATCCTTGAAGACAATAAGGGGAACTGAGACATGAGCAAATTCTGGAGCCCCTTCGTCAAGGAGCTGGTGCCTTACGTACCCGGTGAACAGCCCAAGTTGACCAAGCTGGTCAAGCTCAACACCAACGAAAACCCCTACGGCCCGTCGCCCAAGGCGCTGGCGGCCATGCAGGTCGAGTTGAGCGACAATCTGCGCCTGTACCCGGACCCCAACAGCGACCTGCTCAAGCAGGCCGTGGCCCGCTATTACGGGATCGACGCCGGTAAAGTGTTCCTCGGCAACGGTTCCGACGAAGTCCTGGCACACATCTTCCACGCGCTGTTCCAGCACGACTCGCCGCTGCTGTTCCCGGATATCAGCTACAGCTTCTATCCGGTGTACTGCGGCCTTTACGGCATCAAATTCGACGCGGTGCCGCTGGATGAGCAGTTCCAGATCCGCGCGGCGGACTACGCCAGGCCGAACGGCGGGATCATCTTCCCCAACCCGAACGCGCCGACCGGCTGCGTGCTGGCCCTGGACGCGGTGGAGCAGATCCTCAAGGCCAGCCCGGATTCGGTGGTGGTGGTGGATGAAGCCTACGTCGACTTCGGTGGCGAAACCGCCATCAGCCTGGTGGATCGCTACCCGAACCTGCTGGTCACCCAGACCTTGTCCAAATCGCGCTCACTGGCCGGTTTGCGCGTGGGCCTGGCCGTGGGCCACCCGGACCTGATCGAGGCGCTGGAGCGGGTCAAGAACAGCTTCAACTCCTATCCGCTCGATCGCCTGGCGATTGTCGGCGCAGCGGCGGCGTTCGACGACCGCGAGTACTTCGAGAAGACATGTCGGTGGGTGATCGACAGCCGCAACAAGGTCGTCGCGCAATTGGAAGGCAAGGGCTTTGAAGTGTTGCCATCGGCTGCGAACTTCATCTTCGCCCGCCACCCACGGCACGACGCCGCCGGCCTGGCGGCCAAGTTGCGTGAGCAAGGCGTGATCGTGCGGCACTTCAAGCAGGCGCGGATTGATCAGTTCCTGCGGATCAGCATCGGTACGGCGGAGCAGAACCAGGCGCTGATCGATGGCCTAGGCGAGCTCTAAGTCACACTGAAGATCTAACAATGTGGGAGGGGGCTTGCCCCCGATAGCGGCAGATCAGTCGATTAGATGTCGACTGGCACTCCGTCATCGGGGGCAAGCCCCCTCCCACATTCAGTTTTGCAGTGCTGGTTAGATCAACGGCTCATCCGGCTTCTTGTGCTTCCAGCCATCATTGCCCGGCAGCAGCAGGTTCAAGCCAATCGCTACCACCGCACACAGGGCGATGCCCTTCAGGCCGAAATCGTCCGGACCGGTGCCGGTGCCGATCAGCACACCGCCAATCCCGAACACCAACGTCACCGACACAATCACCAGATTGCGGGCTTCGCCCAGGTCGATCTTGTGGCGGATCAGCGTGTTCATGCCCACAGCGGCGATCGAGCCGAACAGCAGGCACAGAATCCCGCCCATCACCGGCACTGGAATGCTCTGCAGCAGTGCGCCGAACTTGCCGATAAACGCCAGGCTGATGGCAAAGATTGCCGCCCAGGTCATGATCTTCGGGTTGTAGTTCTTGGTCAGCATCACTGCGCCGGTCACTTCGGCGTAGGTGGTGTTCGGCGGGCCGCCAAACAGGCCGGCGGCCGTGGTGGCAATCCCGTCACCCAGCAGGGTGCGGTGCAGGCCGGGCTTCTTCAGGTAGTCGCGACCGGTCACGCTGCCCACCGCAATCACACCGCCGATATGCTCGATCGCCGGGGCCAGGGCCACCGGGACGATAAACAGAATCGCCTGCCAGTTGAATTCCGGCGCGGTGAAGTGAGGCAGGGCGAACCACGGTGCGGCGGCAATTTTGGCCGTATCGACCACGCCGAAGTAGAACGCCATGGCAAAGCCCACCAGCACGCCGGAGATGATCGGCACCAGGCGGAAAATGCCCTTGCCGAACACGGCCACGATCAGGGTGGTCAGCAGCGCCGGCATCGAGATCAGCATCGCCGTCTGGTAATGGATCAGCTCGGCGCCATCGCCGGATTTACCCATCGCCATGTTGGCGGCAATCGGCGCCATGGCCAGGCCGATGGAAATGATCACCGGCCCGATCACCACCGGCGGCAGCAGCCGGTCGATGAAACCGGTGCCCTTGATCTTCACCGCCAACCCCATGAAGGTATAAACGAAACCGGCCGCCATCACCCCGCCCATGGTCGCCGCCAGGCCGAACTGGCCCTTGGCGAGAATGATCGGGGTGATAAAGGCAAAGCTCGACGCCAGAAACACCGGCACCTGCCGCCCGGTCACCAGCTGGAACAGCAGCGTGCCCAGGCCGGCGGTGAACAAGGCGACGTTTGGATCAAGACCTGTGATCAGCGGCATCAACACCAACGCGCCAAATGCCACAAAGAGCATTTGTGCGCCAGACAGGATCTGGCGCCAAAGCGGGTCGTTGAATTCATCCTGCATGTTCACGCGTCCTTCTGCTTGGTACCGAAGATCTTGTCACCGGCGTCGCCCAGGCCTGGGATGATGTATCCGTTTTCATTCAGGCGCTCATCGATGGACGCGGTGTAGATCTGCACGTCCGGGTGGGCCTTCTCGACGGCGGCGATGCCTTCGGGCGCGGCGACCAGCACCATGGCGCGGATGTCCTTGCAACCGGCCCTCTTCAGCAGGTCGATGGTGGCAACCATGGAACTGCCGGTGGCGAGCATCGGGTCGATGATCATCGCCAGACGCTCGTTGATTTCCGGTACGAGTTTTTCCAGGTAGGTGTGGGCCTGCAGCGTCTCTTCATTGCGAGCCACGCCCACGGCGCTGACCTTGGCGCCGGGGATCAGGCTGAGGACGCCTTCGAGCATGCCGATGCCGGCGCGCAGGATCGGCACCACGGTGATTTTCTTGCCAGCGATCTTCTCGACCTGGACGGGGCCGGCCCAACCGGGGATCTCGTAGCTCTCCAGGGGCAGGTCTTTGGTGGCTTCGTAGGTGAGCAACGCTCCGACTTCCTGAGCGAGCTCACGGAAGTTCTTCGTGCTAATGTCGGCGCGGCGCATAAGGCCGAGCTTGTGTCGGATCAGCGGATGGCGGATCTCGCGAGTGGGCATGGGAAAGGCTCCGGCGGCGGGCAAAAAAACCGGCCTAGATTAATCTATCCGAGGGTGTTGTCCTATAGACATCTAGCACGTTAGTCCATTAAGGCTTGAACGTTGCGCCTCACATGCGTACCTTTGCCCGCTTTTCTTGCCACAGCACCCCCTGGAGAGCGCCATGTCCGCTGATCTCGAGCATATCCGTCAAATCATGCGCGAGGCTGACTGCCTGTACACCGAAGCGCAAGTCGAAGAGGCGATCGCCAAGGTCGGCGCACAGATCACCCGCGAAATGGCCGACACCAACCCGGTGGTCTTCTGCGTGATGAACGGTGGTCTGATCTTCGCCGGCAAATTGCTGACCCATCTGCACTTCCCGCTGGAAGCGTCCTACCTGCATGCCACGCGTTATCGCAACGAAACCAGCGGCGGCGACCTGTTCTGGAAAGCCAAGCCGGAAGTCTCGTTCATCGACCGCGACGTGCTGATCATCGACGACATCCTCGATGAAGGGCACACCCTGGGCGCGATCATCGACTTCTGCAAACACGCCGGCGCGCGCAAAGTCCATACCGCCGTGCTGATCGACAAAGACCACGACCGCAAGGCGCGCCCGGAAATGAAGGCCGATTTCGTCGGCCTGCCGTGCATCGATCGCTACATCTTCGGTTACGGCATGGACTACAAAGGTTACTGGCGCAACGCCAATGGGATTTACGCCGTTAAAGGCATGTGATCAAGGCTCCGACGCAGGGTTGCGCATGCTATCGTGCTTGGCTTCTGCGTCTGGAGCTGTTCATGAGCCTGTTGATTCGCACCTGCGCCGCCCTGGCGCTGACCCTCAGCTTGCCGCTGGCCGCCGCCCCGGCGCCGATGCACAGCCAATTCCTGCCGCCCGACGACCTGGCCCTGCGCGCCGAAGCGCCCGACCAGCAGCAACTGTTGCAAGTCACCGAGTATGCCGTGGTGGTAGGTAATCAGCGCCAATCCACGCAGCAGCCGATCCCGGTGACGTCGCCGTTGATGATTCGCCTCAAGGGTAAGTCCTTGAACAAAGGCGCAAGCATCGCCCAGGTGAACGTCAATTTCGACGCCGAAAGCAAAAGCCTGAAAAAGCCGGTGTTCGATGACAAGACCAAGACCCTGACTTTGTCCTACCCCGCGACCCAATACCGCGTGATCGTCGACCTGCTGCGCAATGACACGGTGTATGTGCAGTTCCTCAGTTATGCCAATGGGCATATCTGGGCGGATCTGCATACCGGCGTGGTACGCACCAAGTAGCCAGCACCCTGACGAACCCAATGTGGGAGGGTGCTTGCTCCCGATGACGGTGTGTCAGTCGACATCTAATTGACGGATCCAGCGCAATCGGGAGCAAGCCCTCTCCCACAGTGGTTCTCAGCGCTTTCGCCGCTCGCGCCTCGCAGGTAGACTTCAAACCCCATGTAAATGTCCGCAGGCTGGAGTCGGTAATGCGTAAAGATAAGAAACAGGTGATTGGTGACGAGATCGGCGACGATCAGATCAAGTTGTTCCTGGACTTCGAACCCGTCGACGCGACTTCACCCTCCCTGCACAAACTGATCAAGGCCTATCGTGGCCTGCGTATCGACGACTTCGAGCGCTTCCTGGGCTTCTTCAAGGCCGCCGGCCTGGACCTCGATGGCAAGGACGAGCATGGCCATACCTTCGTCGACCTGATCAAGGACCAGCGCAACGCCGCCGAGTACATTGAATTGATCGATAACGCCCGCGGCTGATCGCAGGCGAAAAAAAGCCCCGCTGCTCATATCGAGAAGCGGGGCTTTTTTATTTCGAGGCCTTAAGCGTAGCTTTGGGCTTCGTTGTTTTGCTCAACCAGTTCCAGGCTGATGTTGTTCTGCGCGTTGATCTTGCGGTACAGCTCGGCATCGGTCTCCAGGACCTTTTCACGGGCCGGGAAGATCTCGTGCAGTTTGGCCGCCCACTCGCCGGCAGCCTTGGTCGGGAAGCAGCGTTCGATCAGTTCGAGCATGATCGACACCGTCACCGAAGCGCCCGGGGACGCGCCCAGCAGCGCCGCCAGCGAGCCGTCTTTGGCCGCGACCAGCTCGGTGCCGAATTGCAGCACGCCGCCTTTTTTCGGGTCTTTCTTGATGATCTGCACCCGTTGGCCGGCCACTTCCAGGCGCCAGTCTTCGGCTTTGGCTTGCGGGTAGAAGCGGCGCAGGGATTCCAGGCGCTGTTCCATGGACTGCATCACTTCGCTGACCAGGTACTTGGTCAGGTCCATGTTGTCCCGGGCCACGGCCAGCATCGGGCCGATGTTGCCGGCGCGCACCGACAACGGCAGGTCAAGGAACGAGCCGTGCTTGAGGAACTTGGTGGTGAAACCGGCGTAAGGCCCGAACAGCAGGGACGTCTTGCCGTCGACCACGCGGGTGTCCAGGTGCGGCACGGACATCGGTGGCGACCCCACGGCGGCCTGGCTGTAAACCTTGGCCTGGTGGTGCTTGACCACTTCCGGGTTGTCGCAACGCAGCCACTGGCCACTGACCGGGAAACCGCCGAAGCCTTTGCTTTCTTCGATGCCCGAGGCTTGCAGCAGCGGCAGGGCCGCGCCACCGGCGCCGAGGAACACGAACTTGGCGTCCACGTCGCGGCTGTTGCCGCTGTTGACGTCCTTGATGCTCACGGTCCAGCCCGCGCCATTGCGCTTGAGGCCGGTCACGCGTTTGCTGTACTTGACCTGGGCATCGGGCGCGCTGGTCAGGTGGTTCAGCAACTGGTTGGTCAGGGCGCCGAAGTTGACGTCGGTGCCGTTCTGCACACGGGTCGCGGCGATTTTTTCGTCGAGCGGGCGGCCTGGCATCATCAGCGGCATCCACTCGACCATCTCGTTGCGGTCTTCGGTATAGCGCATATCCGAAAATGCATGATGCTGGCTGAGGGTTTCAAAGCGCTTCCTGAGGAAGGCTACGCCTTTGTCGCCCTGCACGAAGCTCAGGTGCGGCACCGGGGTGATAAAGGACCTGGACGAGCCAAAGGTGCCTTTTTTGGTCAGGTACGCCCAGAACTGCTTCGACACCTCGAACTGGGTGTTGATGTGGACAGCTTTCTTGATGTCGATGGAACCGTCGGCGGCCTGGGGTGTGTAATTCAGCTCACACAGCCCGGCGTGGCCGGTACCGGCGTTGTTCCACGGGTTGGAACTCTCCGCGGCTCCCGAGTCCATCAGCTCAACGACTTCCAGCTTGAGGCCGGGGTCGAGCTCTTTGAGCAGTACGGCCAGGGTGGCACTCATGATGCCGGCCCCTACCAGTACTACGTCGACTGCTTCGTTATGCGCCATTTAACGCGTCTCCAAAATCTGCAGCACCAAATTGACGGCATGGCTGCCAGGAGTGACGGGGCGGTTCACGTGTTGCCCCAGGTTACCCATGGCCAGGATCGCCATGTCCGATTCGCAATTCTTTGCAAGTTCAGCGCACGCTTCCTGCCGGGCTAATCCGCCTATGAACGCATTCATGGGCTGCCGTGGCAATTCGACTTATGGTCAAAGCGTGCGATCCGTGCAATCAATCCGTAGCGGACAGGCTCAAGCCCCGGAGCACTCGGTCCTGTGTGATTGGGCTGTTCCAGACGCTGATGGTGCTTGTACAAACGCCAAACTATTCATTTGCTCGCCACACTCTTGTGAAGTTGTGAAAACCCGTTTTTTCACGCTCTTTTGAAGACGTGAACCTCAAAAAAGGGCTGCCCCAGCCTGGCACCTGGCCCGGAAAACCTTGCCGGCATGCGGCAAAACGGGCAAACAACTCAAGTGGCCGAGCGCAATGGCAGCTCTGGCAGATTCGGTAAAGGCGGGTGGTTTGCAAAGAAAACAGCAAGCGCGCCAGCTTCACACGATCTGTGTGGGCGGCTCTCTGTGGGCGATCTGGGGGGGCTAATACCGAAGCATTAACGATGTTGCGAGGCCCGATCAGGAGACGTCCTTATAATCGGGGGGAGATTGTAGCGAAGAACGCCAAGGAAATGGGCGTGTTTTATGACTTTTATTAGGCGTTCGGTCAGGCGGCCAACGGGTGGCGATGCGGCGACTGCGTCGCGCGTTGGCTGATACGGGCGCTGGCGGGCAGCGGGCGGTGCATCCAGCTCAAGCGGATTTCTTCGATTTCCACCCAGCCAGCGCCGACCGGTGGCTGGCTGCACTCTTTGAAAGCCTGGCAGCGACCTTGCACATCGAGCAGGGCAAATTGGCGAAGGGCGGGCTTGCGGGTAAACAGCGACCAGAGAAAATGCATGAAATCAGCCTCCTGAGATTGAGGCCAAGCATGCCTGCCGGGGATGACGGGCGCGTGTATCGGCTGTGACATATCGGTGACACCGAACCCCTACAATGCCTGCGGGTCTTAGGTTGTAACTGACGCTAGTTCCCGGCGAGGGCCGCCCGCTATACTGCCGGCCTGTCGGTACTCGATTTCTGGAGAGAAGAGCATGTTGCAACGCCTGTTGTTCGGTTTGATCACTGTGACCAGTTTGACCCTGGTTGGCTGCGCCAATAGCCCGCAACAACTCAGCCCGCAACCGAAGCTCACCACGCAGTTGGCCCCGGTGGGTCACGGTCAGCCGGTGTCGGTGCGTGTGGTGGATGGTCGTCCTTCGCCGACCCTGGGCTCCCGTGGTGGCCTGTATCCGGAGACCGCGCTGGTGTCGGTGAGCGGTGCCGATGTGCTCCCCAAGCTGCAAGCCCAGGCTGAAGCCGCGGTGCGGCTGCTCGGCTTTACCCCGGCCAACTCGCCGGGCGCGCCGCAGTTGACCATCACCCTGGCCGAGCTGAAATACCAGTCGCCCAAAGAAGGCCTGTACGTGACTGAGGCCACTATCGGCGCGACGTTCAGGTCCGACGTGAGCGCCGGCACCCGTCGCTACAGCGGCCGTTATGGTGCGTCCCTCAACCAGCGCTTCGGCATGTCGCCTAACCAGGAGACCAACACCAAGCTGGTCAGCGATGTCCTGAGCGACGCCCTGACCCGTCTGTTCAAGGACCCGAGCATCGGCCAGCTGCTCAGCTCGCAATAACGCTCAATAACAAGCCGGGCTCAGCGCTGAGCCCGGCTTTTTTGTGCCCGCCGTTTCATGCCGCGGTGTTGATACCGAAGTCGAGCAGGCTTATCCCGGTCAGCAGGTCCGTCTCCGGCAGGTCCGCATGCTGGTGCCCGCCAAGGGCGCAATACACCAGCCAGTGGCGATCCTGGACGTTGAACGCGAGGCCGCCGATCAGCGCCTCTTGCTCATCGCTTGGGGCTATCAAATACAGTCGATCCTGGTTTTGCGCGTGCAACATGACAAGCTCCCGAGCGTTCGAAGGGCCACAGAGTGAACGGTTAAGGTGACGTTCAGGTGACGCCGTAAATTACTCGATACATTAGCCGTCAATGGGGGAAGGAGCTTTTAGGTGCAGGAGGCGACTTCCGTTCAGGTTTGTATCTGAATGGATACCAAGGCACT
Source organism: Pseudomonas sp. PSPC2-3 (assembly GCF_049898265.1). NCBI lineage: Bacteria > Pseudomonadati > Pseudomonadota > Gammaproteobacteria > Pseudomonadales > Pseudomonadaceae > Pseudomonas > Pseudomonas sp. PSPC2-3. Next base: position 288,931 of record NZ_JAFCXJ010000003.1, read on the forward strand.
GTTTCAACGAGGTGTGTGATGGCGCTGGCCGGACTGCTGATCAATGTTGTTGCTCTATCAGTGGCCTGCTCTGGCGCTGCACTGCTATTCATTACCCGTTTGAAGGAACAGCGCGCCATGGCCAGGCTCGCCGCGCAAAGCGAAGAGCGCGCCATCGACCAACCCATGCTGTTTCTGGATGTACGCACCGAACGGGCGCATCGCCTGGCTTATCGTATTGGTTTCGCCTGCCTGGGGCTGGCGCTGCTGGTTTCATGGATCAGCACGCGTTTTTAGTTGCACCCTGAAACGACGGTGGGAGCGGGCTTGCTCGCGACAACGGAGTTACAGTCGGTACCGCTGTGACTGAACCACCGCATCGCAGGCAAGCCCGCTCCCACAGGTTTGGCTAGGTGTATTACAGCGGGATTCCCGCCTTGACCCGATATTGATTGCGCACTGGCGTTGCATATTGCACCACCAGGAACGGCCGGTGTTCGACCGGGCACTCGCTCAAGCGCCGCTCCCACTCTGCCTTGGCCTTGGCCAACTCGTCGGCCGGGAAGATATCCGCTGCCTTGGGCACCTGCAGTTGCGGGTCGGCGTCACTCCACTGGGCGTAGGCCAGGTAGTGAACCGGGAACAGGCGATAACCTCCGAGAATCTGCCGGTCCATTTCCACGGCGAGCAGCTTGGTGTCTTCGAAGCGCTCGGTGATCGGCGGGGCAAAGTTCACATGCACCCGGCCCTTGTAGCCGGTAATGCCCAGGGCAATGCTCACATCGTCTTCACCCGGTGCCTTGGTGTAGGTGCCGGTGGTGGCGCGGATGTACAGCTCGCGAGCCTTGGCCAAGTCGCATGGGTCGTATTCGTAGCTGATGGACACGGGCGTCAGGTTCAGCGACTGGATCACCTCGGCGAACGGCTCGTCCTTGCGGCTGACGTGGAACATCTTGAGGATCGCCGATTCGGTGCGGTCATCCCCATCCTTGGCGCGGCCTTCGGCCTGGGCGATCCAGATCGACTGGCAGTCGTGGCGGATCGAATGGTTGATGTAGGCCGACAGCAACTGGTAAGCCGCCATTTTTTCCTTTCGCCCGGTGATCGAGCGGTGCACGATGAAGCTCTTGTTCAGGCGCATCAGGTCGCTGACAAACGGCTTTTGCAGCAGGTTGTCGCCGATGGCGATACGCGGTGTCGGCAGGCCGGCGTGGTACACGGCGTAGTTGACGAAGGCCGGGTCCATCACGATATCGCGATGGTTGGCCAAAAAGACGTAGGCGGTGCCCGATTTGAGCTGTTCCACGCCGGTATAGGTCACGCCGTCGGTCGCTCGATCAATGGTGTGGTCGACGTAATACTCGACTTTGTCCTGCAGCGTGGCCACGGTGGTGACGCCGGCGAATTCACGGCGCAGTTTGCGGGCGATCATGGGTTTGAGCAGCCAGCCCAGCGCGCCGGCAAAGCGCGGGAAGCGGAAGTGGGTCAGGATGTCCAGAAAGGCCTTGTCACTGAACAGCCGCTCCAGCACTGCCGGGACTTCGCTGTCGTTGTAAGGTCGGATGGTATCGAATTCGCCCATCATGCTCTCTTGTTAGAAACGGCTAGGGTAAGTAGAGGAAATACCAGGGTGCGGCCCGAGTAATGGGCTCGGCCGAAATATAACCCTGTAAATAGACCGGCGATTATACGCACAAGTCACTTGGGAGACTGCGATGCTGGAAACCGCGCTGTACGATTGTCCTTATTGTGGTGAAGTGGTGGAGACAACCGTGGATTTATCCGGCGGCGACCAGACCTATATAGAAGACTGTCAGGTATGTTGCCGACCGATCATTTTCAACCTGCAGGTCCATGGTGAAGAGTGGATGCTCGAAACTCGCAGCGAAAACGAATAGCAGGTACGCCCATGCAGCGAATCTACGAACCGGAAAACCTGATGGAAGGCGAGCTGCTGCAGCAGATGCTCGCCAGCGAAGGGATCGAGGCGCATTTGGTGGGGCGCCATTTGCTCGGCGGTAGCGGCGAGTTACCGATTTTCGGGCTGCTGGGGCTAGAAGTGGACAACGACCAGGCAGCCTGCGCGCGGGAGCTGATCACCGCGTATAACGGTGCGCAACCGTTGCCCGGCGATGAACCCGACAGCTTCCCCGACGTGTTGGTCTGTTAGGCTGTCGGTCGGTTTATCCAAGAGTCGTGTTGCCCCATGTGTGGACGTTATGCCCTGTTTCGCTGGAACCCCACGTTTGCTGCCTTGCCGGGCTTTCCGGCGGATCAGCAGGCCCAGTGGAATATTTCTCCCAATGATTCGGTGCTGATCCAGCGCGCCACCGACGGCCAGCGCACCCTGGCCCGCGCCCGCTGGGGCCTGACACCGCCTTGGCTGACGGACCTTTCCCGTACCCCGGCGCATGCCCGCGCCGAAACCCTGGCTGAGCAACCGATGTTCCGCGAAGCGTTTCGCCAGCGTCGCTGCCTGTTGCCGGCCAACGGGTTCTACGAATGGCGCGGCACCCAGCGCAAGCGGCCGTACTGGTTGACGCCAGGGGAAGGTTCGACGCTGTTTTTTGCGGCCATCTGGGAAGCGTATCCGGTGCAGGAGCAAGTGTGGCTGAGCACCGCGGTGGTGACCCAGGCGGCGCAGAGTCAGCGGCGGCCGTTGATTCTGGATGCGGCGGGGCAGGAAGCCTGGCTGAACCCCGAGACGCCGCTGCCGGTGTTGCAGGGGCTGTTGGCCAGCGAGCCGGTCGCCTTGCGTGAACGGGTGCTGGCCAACATGGTCAACGATCCCAAGCTGAATGGGCCGGAGTGCCTGACTCCGGCTTGAGCCCGAAAGTCCGCCACCGTTGTGGGATGTATCCGAAATTTAGCGTCTGCACGTCTGATGTATCTGGCGTCGATACAAATCACCGCCTAGGATACGCGCCATGTTTTCAGGGCGTCTTTTCAGGGAGAGTGTGTTGATGAAGAAATCATTGGCCGTAAGTGTATTGGCGGCAGCAGTGCTGCTGGCCGGGTGTCAGTCCGTCAACACCACCAGCGGCGGTGCCGTTGGGGTGGAGCGCAAGCAGTACATGTTCAGCATGCTGTCGAGCCAGGAAGTCGACCAGATGTATGCGCAGTCCTACCAGCAGACCCTGGGTGAAGCCAGCGGCAAAGGCCTGGTGGACAAGACCAGCGCCAACGCCAAGCGCGTGCAGGCCATCGCCAACCGCCTGATCGCCCAGGCGCCGACCTTCCGTCCGGATGCGGCGCAGTGGAAGTGGGAAGTGAACCTGATCAAGAGCGATGAGATGAACGCCAACTGCGGGCCGGGCGGCAAGATCTTCGTGTACAGCGGGCTGATCGATAACCTCAAGCTCAGCGATGACGAGCTGGCGGCGGTGATGGGCCATGAAATCGCCCACGCCTTGCGCGAGCATGGCCGTGAAGCCATGTCCAAGGCCTACGGCATCGAGATGGCCAAGCAGGGCGCCGGCGCGTTGCTTGGTCTCGGCCAGGACAGCATGGCGCTGGCCGATACCGTGGCCAACTACGGCATGACCTTGCCCAACAGCCGCAGCAATGAAAACGAAGCGGACCTGATCGGCCTGGAGCTGGCGGCCCGCGCCGGTTACAACCCGAACGCCGCCATCACGTTGTGGAACAAGATGGCCAAGGCTTCGGAAGGCGCGCCTCCGGAGTTCATGAGCACTCACCCGGCCTCCGACAGTCGGATCGCCTCGTTGCAGGCGGCGATTCCGAAGGTGATGCCGTTGTATCAGCAGGCCAAGAAGTCCTGATAATCCAAGCCTCATGAAGATCCAAATGTGGGAGGGGGCAAGCCCCTCCCACATTGGATTGGGTTTGCAGGCTTGGATCCTTAGATCCAACCGCTGCTTTGCATGGCCTTGTACACCGCCACGATCGCCAGGACGAAAAACGCCGTAGCCGCCAGTCGACGAATCAAGGTCAACGGCAATTTCTCCGCGGCAAAATTCCCCGCCAGAACCACCGGTACGTTGGCAATCAACATGCCCAGGGTGGTGCCGATAACCACCAGCCACAGCTCAGGGTATTGCGCCGCCAGCATCACCGTGGCGATCTGCGTCTTGTCGCCGATTTCGGCGAGGAAGAACGCAATCAGGGTGGTCAGGAACGGCCCGAACTTGCGCGTGGTGCTGGCTTCGTCATCGTCGAGTTTGTCCGGCACCAGGGTCCACAGCGCCGTGGCACAGAAACTTGCGGCGAGAATCCAGTGCAGCACCGCATCCGAGAAGAAACTGCCGAACCAGGCACCTACGGCACCCGCAGCGGCATGGTTCGCCAGGGTCGCGGCGATGATGCCGGCGATGATCGGCCAGGGTTTGCGAAAGCGTGCGGCAAGGATGAGCGCGAGCAGTTGGGTCTTGTCGCCGATTTCGGCCAAGGCAACGATTGCGGTAGGGACGAGCAGTGAATCCAGCATCAGGTAGGTTTCCAGGGACGGGTCGACACGGCTATGACACGTACAGCCTTCCCGCCCCGGGTAAGGTGTGCGTGTCATAGGTCTTGTCAAACCCCGGTCCGTCTGAGCGGACTCCTGGGTCGCATACGCCATGGTCTGCTGACCAAGTATGTTGACGTATGCCGGACGAGCGTGGCGCTCGTGGGAGACTACTCCCCTAGGACGGAGCGGATTCTGCCTAGGCAAAATCCATTCGGCAAGTGTTCTTTTGCAAACGCCGATCAGCCGCGCTTGGCGCGATAGATGCGAAAACCATTGCCTTCGGCCTTGACCGCACACACGCCCAAGTGCTCTTCGATCAGCGGCTGGTACTTCAGGAAGCTGTTGGCAACCAGTCGGAGTTCGCCGCCTTTTGCCAGGTGTTTCGCGGCTTTTCGCAGCAAGTTCTCCGTGGCGAAGTAATCGGTGTGTACCCCGACATGGAACGGCGGGTTGCTCAGGATCGCGTTCAAGCCCATTGGCGCGGCATCGATGCCGTCTGCGGTCAGCACGTCGGCTTCCAGACCGTTGGCCGCCAGGGTCAGGCGGCTGCTGGCGGTGGCGAAGGCGTCCACATCCAGCATCGTCACCGTATTGTGCGGGTAGCGACGTTTGACCGCCGCGCCCAACACACCGGCGCCGCAACCGAAGTCCAGCAGGTGGCCGCTGGGCAGTTTGTCCAAATGCTCCAGCAACAACTCGGTGCCACGATCCAGGCGGCCATGGCTGAACACGCCCGGCAGGCTCACCACTTTCAGCGGACCTTCGGCCAGCGGCACTTCGAAAACCTGCGCCAGGCTCTCCAACTCCACCGCTTGCGGCGCGTTGGCCACGGTGACCTGCCACAACTGGCAGTGCCGTGCGTTATCGAGTTTGCGCGGCTTGCCGAAGGGGATCATCTGTTTGGCGGCGCTTTCGATCCCGCCTTTTTTCTCCCCCACCAGAAACAGCTCGGCACCGGGCAGGCGCGCGGCCACGGCGTTGAGCAGATAGTCGGTGAGGTCCTTGGACTTGGGCAGGAAGATCACTGCCGCATCAAACGTGCGCTGCGGCACATTCACGCCGAACTGGCTGCGCTCGGGGAAACGTGCGTCGAGCGCAGCCTGGTCACCGGCATGCCAGCACCAGCCGTGGGCGTTGGGCAGGCGGCCAAGCAAATCGTCGGCAGGCAACCCCACCAGCAGCAGGTTGCCTTGAAAAAGTTCGGCCTGACGAAGCAGTACTTCACTGCGCGGATCCATGGTCTGCTCCTTGAAAAGGGGCGCAGTTTATCAACTGACGACGCGCAGCGGGGCGCCGCTGAAAAAGCCGCGGGCGTTTTCCGCCAGTTGGCCGACAATCCGCTGCCGCGCTTCGCGACTGCCCCAGGCGTTGTGGGGCGTGACGATCAAGCGCGGGATATCGTCGGCCAGCAACGGGTTGCCATGCACCGGAGGTTCGACGCTCAGCACATCGGTCGCCGCGCCGCCCAGGTGGCCATTGCGCAAGGCGTCGGCCAGGGCCTGTTCGTTGATCAGGCCACCGCGCGCGGTGTTGACGATAAACGCGCCGGGCTTGAGCAGCGCCAGCTCGCGAGCGCCGATCAAGTCGCGGGTGTGTTCGTTGAGCGGGCAGTGCAGCGTCAGCGCGTCGACCTGCGCCAGCAGTTCATCCAGCGGCATGCGGTCGGCGCGGGCAGGGCGCCCGGGAATGGCGCCGAGTATGACGCGCATGCCAAAGGCCTCGGCCAGCCGTGCGACGGCACTGCCCAGTTCGCCATGCCCGAGCAAACCGAGGGTTTTGCCCTCCAGCTCGACGATCGGGTGGTCCAGCAGGCAGAACTGCTTGGCGGCTTGCCATTTGCCCGCGCTGACATCCCGTTGATAGTCCTTCAGCCGCGTCGCCAGGTTGAGCAGCAGCATGATCGTATGCTGCGCCACCGACGGCGTGCCGTAGCCCTGACAGTTACTGACGGTGACGCCATGGGCGCGGGCGGCTTCAAGGTCGACGTTATTGGTGCCCGTGGCCGACACCAGGATCAGTTTGAGTTCGGGGCAGGCGGCCAGGGTTTCGCTGTTGAGCGCAATCTTGTTGCTGATAGCGACCTGGGCGCCTTGCAGGCGTTCGACCACATTCTGCGGGGTGGTCTGCTCAAACAGCTGCAGCTCGCTGAAACAGTTGTGCAGCTCACTGAGATCGAGATCCCCCAGGTCGAGGGATGGGTGATCTAGGAAGACGGCGCGGCGATTGTTCGTCATCAACTGTACCTTTTGTGACAGGGTTCGAAGGCGTAATCTGCCGAGCCTATCAGATGAAATAATCCGTTACTTAATGGAGTGAGTATGTACGTCGCCGAGTTTTTGACCGTGGCCTTGATTCACCTGCTGGCAGTGGCCAGCCCCGGTCCGGATTTCGCGGTGGTGGTGCGCGAAAGTGTCACCCACGGCCGCCGCGCCGGGACCTGGACCGCATTGGGCGTGGGCTCGGCGATTTTCCTGCACGTGGGGTACTCGTTACTCGGCATCGGTTTGATCGTGTCCCAGTCCATCGTGCTGTTCAACGCACTGAAATGGGCGGCGGCGGCCTACCTGCTGTACATCGGCTTCAAGGCCCTGCGCGCGCAGCCGGCCAAGCCAGCCGCCGAGGGCGAACTGCACCGCGAAGTCGGCGAACGCACCCCACGCGGGGCGTTTACCGCAGGCTTTGTGACTAACGGTTTGAACCCCAAGGCCACGTTGTTCTTCCTGTCGCTGTTTACCGTGGTGATCAACCCGCACACACCGCTGGCGGTGCAGGCGGGTTATGGCGTGTACCTGGCGGTAGCGACGGCGGCGTGGTTCTGCCTGGTGGCGATGTTGTTCAGCCAGCAGCGGGTGCGTGCAGGGTTTGCGCGGATGGGGCATTGGTTCGATCGGACGATGGGGGCGGTGTTGATTGCCATCGGCGTAAAACTGGCGTTCACCGGTATGAAATGAGTCGAACTCTCTTACGACCGGCACCAAGATGGAATATGGTTTTGTCCTTGGCGGAACCAGCGGGTTCGAAAGCCAATTTTTGTATAGGCGGCATCACCATCTCCTGTTGGGGAAATCGACTTCACGTACTGGATGGGCGCTCTCCGGTAAGGGGTCGGTAAGCCCCTCGACATCTGTCTTCTCCTCGAATATTTGACCGTTGTTACCGACCAGCCTATAGCTATACGAAGGCAGTCTTTTCCCCCATTCGTCCACAATGAGGTAGCGCCCAAACCCGGGCTTATCCGGTTCTGGGAGCCAGTCGGGTAACAGCTGCGGGCGGGGGTCCCGACAATCGGCATAACGCCAGCGTGAAAAACACTCGGGGGCGCGTCCTGTGCGCAGGCTTTGTAGTTTCCAGAAGTCTGGCGTCGATTGACCATCTGCCACGACATTGCCGTCGGGATAGGTGAAAGCGGTGTGGTTTCCCTCCTTTTTTTCCTTTGGCCCCGCCGAATAAACTATGAAATCGGAATGTATGACTGGTTCGAAATATACCTGCCGCGCCTGTAATGCTTGGTAACTGAGGTAAATGCTGCCCTCGCCGGCCAAGCCCACAGTTTTTTTGTAAGGCCCCAAAAACTCTTCATCGACCCAAGGGTAGTAATCCTTCTTGATCGTCAGATCGCCTTCAACCTTGATATCAGCTCCTCCCCGTGGCGAGTCGTTGTAGTCAAATATCACAACCACGCCGCCCCCTCCCCCTGAAGTCACATTCTCGCCAAAACGCGTCGGATCGGCATAAGCCACGCCAAAGGTCACATTCGCCAAATGCCAGCGGCACGCGCCACCGCCATCTTTCGGCAGTTCTACTTGGTAGAGATCACTCTGCCCCTGGCGCTCCAGTTCCTTGTAAACCGAGTGATGACCATCCCGTTCAGTGCGCTGGCCGCTGGCGCCGTAGTCGACACGCTTACAAATGGGCGAGCGGTACATCACCCACATGGTTTCGGTTTTTAGCTCCTTGGGCAGTTTCACGGTGACGGTTATTTTTTCGCTGTTGGCAGGCGGCGCCAGACTGTAATCCTGACGGCATCCACTGAGGCTAAAAAACATCGCGCACACAACAGTGAGCAGGCGGAGAAACCGGATTTTGTTCTTTCGCGTGTTGATCGGCTTAACCATCGGTCTTCTCGTAATAAGCTTTTGGGTCGGCAATGGCGTTAAAACGCTGCAGCGCCTCGGTGCCACCTGCTACTCGCTGGGTGATATGCAGGGCTTGGTCTACCAGGCGCTGTAAGTCGAGGAACACGCGATTGCGGGTCAGTTCGTCCTCGTGAATGCTCCCGTAGTAATCCTTTAGCTGTTGTTCGAACTTGCGCCGTTGGACCTGTCGCTCCAGCAACGGATCGCGCTCTGCATCAATCGATTCCAGTAATTGGTTATGGATATAGGGTTGGTATTGCGACATGAAGTGATCGCCAATACGCGGCATTCGACCCGTCGCCGGGTTGCTGTAGCGAGGGAAGAACCGGGCCCGGCTTTCGGCGTTCAGCGATGTGTTCAGGCACTGCGTGGCCTGCTCGACTTGCTGGTCACCGTCCTCGCTCAGACTGGGGACCAAATACAGCTTGGCTTTTTCCGGCAGTTCGTAGGCGATAGTGCTGCGATAGGGCGTGCCATCGGGTTTGCGGTAAGCGGGGTATGGTGTGATCTCCTGTTGCTGGTGTTGCTTGGCCCGGAAAAACATGGCGATCTCACCGTGATGGCTGAACGGGTCTTCATGTTTGAATACTGCGCTGGAGACGGCTTGACGTAGCGACCAACTAAACCCAGCGAGCAGGCCGACAGGGCCATAGGCGTCATATAGGTAATTGTCCAGCGCGGCCTCGGGGGGCACGCGAGGAATGGCGTCCATGTCATTGACATGGCGAAAGTGCCATAGGTCGCCCAAAAACTGTACGGCGTGGAGGGTGAAGGTGCGGGGCATGCCGTAGGTGTAGAGCAGAGGGTTATGGTTTTTCAGCGAGGCCGCGTGGATGAGGCCAAGCGCGCCGCCCAGGCTATGGCCGCAGATGAACAATTTTTTATCGCGAGCACCACCAAGAATCGTCTTGCCAAAATCAGTATCAAAAACTCTTCTCGCCACCTCAAAGGCATCGCGAAAGCCAAGGTGCACACTGCCCACAGCAGTAAGGTCAGGGCAAGGAACCTTAGGCTCGCAAACCGCAGCGATCTCCGGTTTCACAGGACGAAAGGTCGCATCGGTGATGAGGTCAGCAAGCCCTTCCATCTCAGTGCCGCGCCACGCCACCAACGCCTGGGATGCACTGATAGCGTAAAGCAGCTGGGTATGACCTTCCGGCACGTCTGCCTTAGCGGTATCCAAGGCTTTGATCGTCAAATAACGATCACTAAAAGGCACATCCACCACCACACATGGCCATGCCTGGCCGTTATCCCAAACCCGAGGTGTACGTGACAAATCCAGGCATTGCTGCTCGAAAAACTCGTTGACGGAACCCAGTTCGCGTTCATCCCGCGTGCTATACGCCAAAATACTCATCAACCCCAGGTTGTAGGCATTGACCAGGCTGTACCCAGACTGGTGATGCAACATCAGAGACCAGGCGCGAAATGGGCAGACTTCCAGCACATGACGACGGTCCAGTTCATCGCCACTGACGGTGAAGCCGTTGAACTTTCGTTCCGGGAAATGAAACGCCGGTAGCTTATTCGAATCATTCAAGGGGGGCTGGAATGTTGGTTGTTGGTCACATAATTGACCGATTCGCAGATAGTGGTAACAGCGTCCCGCAGCCAGCGCCTGCTTCTCAATCGGCGAAAAGCCTGAGCGTTGCGGGCCATACAGCGGTGTACGATCCCCGATAACCGGTCGAGGCGGCTCTGCGCGCTCAGCACGCAAACGACGCGTTTGCAGTTGATCGGCCAAAGGGTTGGCCTCCATCAACAACGTGATAGGCAGCGGATGCAAGCCCTCAACGCGAATCACCCCCTCGGCATCGCTGCGGCCAAGAAACTCCGGCACAACACGCTCACGAGTGGCCTCATTCACCGCACGGTAAGGCAGGTTCGCCAGGGGCTCGCCCTGCTCATCCAGCAATTGGAACTCTATCCAATGCCGTTTCTGTTTGCCGCCGATGAAATCCTTGTTCGGGTTGAGTGTGTCCGTGCGGTGCATGGGATCGTTGTGCATAGCGGTCCTTTAGCGATGGATGCGACGAAAGTCCAAAGCGTAAAGAGTTGCTATCCGTGGCGAATGTCGGAAGGTTCGCCTTTCAGCGAAGGGTGCTTCCTGATCTAATTTGCTCATGTCCCGAAGAGAATGTTGGCGCAAAGCTATCATTCGCAGCAGGCTGCAAATCATTCCTTTGGCTGATTTGGTCGACACCTAACGTCTCTACAGTGCAGGTCTTCAAGCCGAGACCGTGCAGTCATAAAAAGGGATTCGTATGTTGCAGACCCGTGTTATCCCGCCCGCCGAAGGTGCGTACCAATATCCGCTGTTGATCAAACGCCTGCTCATGTCCGGGGCCCGTTATGAGAAGACCCGGGAAATCATCTATCGCGACAAGCTGCGCTACACCTATCCGACTCTGATCGAGCGGGTCGCGCGCCTGGCCAATGTGCTCACCGAAGCCGGGGTCAAGGCCGGTGATACCGTTGCCGTGATGGACTGGGACAGCCACCGTTACCTGGAATGCATGTTCGCCATCCCGATGATCGGCGCGGTGATTCATACCATCAACGTGCGCCTGTCGCCGGAACAGATTCTCTACACCATGAACCACGCCGAGGACCGCTTTGTGCTGGTCAACAGCGAGTTCGTGGGGCTCTACCAGGCGATTGCCGGGCAGCTCACCACCGTCGACAAAACCTTGTTGCTGACCGATGCGGCCGAGAAAACCGCTGAACTGCCGAACCTGGTGGGGGAGTACGAAACCCTGCTGGCCGCCGCCAGCCCGAAATACGATTTCGAGGATTTCGACGAAAATTCCGTCGCCACCACCTTCTATACCACCGGCACCACCGGCAACCCCAAGGGTGTGTACTTCACCCATCGCCAATTGGTGCTGCACACCATCGGCGTGGCGACCATCATGGGCAGTGTCGACAGCGTGCGCTTGCTGGGCACCAACGACGTGTACATGCCGATCACGCCGATGTTCCACGTGCATGCCTGGGGCCTGCCGTATGTGGCCACCATGCTGGGCCTGAAACAGGTCTACCCCGGGCGTTACGATCCGGAATACCTGGTGGAGCTGTGGCGCAAGGAGAAGGTCACCTTTTCCCACTGTGTGCCGACCATCCTGCAAATGGTGCTCAACGCCAAGGCCGCCCAGGGCGTGGACTTTGGCGGCTGGAAAATCGTCATCGGCGGCAGCGCCCTCAATCGCACGCTGTATGAAGCGGCCAAGGCCCGTGGGATTCAACTGACCGCCGCGTATGGTATGTCCGAGACCGGGCCGTTGGTGTCCTGCGCCCATCTCAACGATGAGCTGATGGCCGGCACCGAGGACGAGCGCACCACTTACCGCATCAAGGCCGGTGTGCCCGGGCCGTTGGTGGAAGCGGCGATCATTGACAGCGACGGGCATTTCCTGCCCGCCGATGGCGAGTCCCAGGGCGAACTGGTGCTACGCGCGCCGTGGTTGACCGAGGGTTACTACAACGAGCCGCAAAAGGGCGCCGAGCTGTGGGAAGGCGGCTGGATGCACACCGGCGACGTGGCGACCCTCGACGCGTTTGGGGTGATCGATATCCGCGACCGCATCAAGGACGTGATCAAGACCGGCGGCGAGTGGATCTCGTCCCTGGCTCTGGAAGACCTGGTCAGCCGCCACCCGGCGGTACGCGAAGTAGCGGTGGTGGGCATCGCCGATCCGCAGTGGGGCGAGCGCCCGTTTGCGTTGCTGGTGGTGCGTGATGGCCATGTGATAGGCGCCCGTGAACTCAAGGAGCACCTCAAGCCGTTCGTGGAGTTGGGCCACTTGAGCAAGTGGGCGATTCCAAACCAGATCGCCATTGTTACTGAAATTCCCAAGACCAGTGTCGGCAAGCTCGACAAAAAACGTATCCGCGTCGACATCATTGAGTGGCAGGCCAACAACAGTACGTTCCTCTCTACCCTTTGATACCTTTCGCCGTGCCCGTTCGGGCACGGCAATGCTCTATCTCGCGGCTTCACTTGTGATTTGCCGATTTTCAGCCATCCTTGCCGCGTCGGCCTTCGTCGACGTGGCAAAAGGGCTGTGGCAGACGGGTCGGTGATGCAAATCACACTTTAGAGGGATCAAGCGGTACCCCCTGCTGGCTATAGTCCCTCTCAGAGTTTTTCAAGGATGTTGCGCTTCGAGCCATGGGGGCTCGGTTGCCGGGCGGCATTGGAATCGTTGTATTCCGGCCGTTACATGCATCACCGAAAGAACTCACTGCCATAACAATAATGCACATGGAGTAGCGTCGATGACCTCAGTAAATCAGTTCTGGCGCCGGGCAAGATTGCCCCTGGCCGTCAGTCTCGCTTCTACGCTCGCCGGGCCGGCATTCGGCGTCAGTTTCAATATCGGTGAAATCGAAGGGAATTTTGACTCCTCTCTTTCCGTGGGGGCCAGTTGGTCGACAGCCAAGGCCAACCGCGATCTGATCGGCGTCAACAATGGCGGCAAGGGCTTGTCCCAGACCTCCGATGACGGCCATTTGAACTTCAAGCGCGGCGAGACGTTCTCGAAAATCTTCAAGGGCATCCATGACCTGGAACTGAAATACGGCGACACCGGTGTGTTTGTTCGCGGCAAATATTGGTATGACTTTGAACTCAAGGACGAAAATCGTGAGTTCAAGGACATCAGTGACAACGGCCGTCCTATGGGCGCCCGGTCTTCCGGCGGGGAAATTCTCGACGCCTTCATTTATCACAACTACTCGATTGCCGATGAGCCCGGTTCCGTGCGTTTCGGTAAACAGGTTGTAAGTTGGGGCGAAAGTACCTTCATCGGCGGCGGCATCAACTCCATCAACCCGATTGACGTAGCGGCGTTCCGTCGCCCGGGTGCCGAGATCAAGGAAGGCCTGATTCCGGTCAACATGTTCTATGTGTCGCAGACACTGACCGAAAACCTGTCGGCGGAAGGCTTCTATCAGTTGGATTGGGAGAAGACCGTCACCGATAACTGCGGGACGTTTTTCTCCCAGGCGGACGTCATTACAGGCGGCTGCAATGACAACCTGCGGTTGCTCAGCAAGCGCTCTGTCATCGCTGCGGGTGGTGGTTTGCCGCTGATGAATCGGTTTGGCGTCGACATCAATGACGAAGGTGTACTGGTCAAGCGCGGTTCTGATCGTGACGCACGCGATAGCGGGCAGTTCGGTGTGGCCATGCACTACAACTTCGAGCCGCTGGACACTGAGTTCGGCGCTTATTTCATGAACTACCACAGCCGTGCGCCGATTTTCAGCGCCAAGGGCGCATCGGCTGCGACTTACGCCGCGGCTAACGCATTGACGTCCACGCCAGCCAGTAGCCTGCGTCCACTCATCGTGGCCGGTAACTCCAGCTACTTCGTCGAATATCCAGAAGACATTCGCTTGTACGGTTTGAGTTTCTCGACGACCTTGCCTACCGGCACAGCGTGGAGCGGCGAGATCAGCTACCGGCCGAACGCGCCGGTTCAGCTCAATACCACCGACATCTTGTACGCGGGCGTTACGCCGTTGATAGGCTTGAACGGTGCTTCCCCGCTCAAGGGCGCCGCCGGTCAGGATCTGAATGGCTATCGCCGCAAGGAAATCACCCAACTCCAGACCACCTTTACGCACTTCTTTGATCAGGTCATGGGCGCCAGCCGGCTGACACTGGTGGGCGAAGTGGGGCTGACCCACGTCGGCGGCCTGGAAAGCAGCTCGAAAGCGCGCTACGGGCGTGATCCGGTATTTGGTCCTGGGGAAGGCCCACTGTGCGCGACGCTCAACGCGGGAACCATTGCCGGTGCGGGCGCAGGTACAGACCGCAGTAACCTGACGGCCAACTGCAACAATGACGGCTTTACCACCGCCAACTCCTGGGGCTATCGCGGCCGGGCAATCTGGGAATACCCGGATGTGTTCGCGGGTGTGAACCTCAAGCCCAACGTGGCCTGGTCCCATGACGTCAGCGGTTATTCGCCAGGCCCTGGCGGCAACTTCGAAGAAGGTCGCAAGGCTGTCAGTCTCGGCCTGGATGCTGAATACCAGAATACCTACACCGCGAGCTTGGCCTACACCAACTTCTTCGGCGGTAAGTATTCCACTGTGGACGACCGTGATTTCATCGCCCTCAGCGTCGGCGCCAACTTCTAAGCACACTGCATTTCAGGAAGAACCAGAACATGAAAATAACTAAAAGTCTGTTGCACGTCGGTGTGCTTGGGCTGTCGATCCTGGCGAGTAACGTCATGGCGGCGGTGTCGGCGGATGAGGCCGCCAAGCTGGGCACGACCCTGACCCCGATGGGCGCCGAAATGGCCGGTAACGCCGCAGGCACCATTCCTAAATGGTCGCCGTTGCCGACGAATGCCGGCGCCGTCGACGCCCGTGGTTTCCTGGCCAACCCTTATGCCAGCGAACAACCGCAATTCACCATCACCGCGCAAAACGTCGAGCAATACAAAGACAAGCTGGCGCCGGGGCAGTACGCGATGTTCAAGCGCTACCCGGACACCTTCAAGATGCCGGTCTACCCGACCCATCGCGGCGCCACTGTACCGGCCGAGGTGTTCGCCTCGATCAAGAAGAACGCCACCAACACCAACCTGGTGTCCGGCGGTAACGGTCTGGAAAACTTCGAAACCGCCGTGCCGTTCCCGATTCCGAAAAGTGGCGTTGAAGTCATCTGGAACCACATCACCCGCTATCGCGGCGGCAGCGTGACCCGCCTGGTGACCCAGGCCACGCCGCAGACCAACGGTTCGTTCAGCCTGGTGTATTTCAAAGACCAGTTCGTGTTCCGCGACAAAATGAAGGACTTCGACCCGAAAAACCCCGGCAACGTGCTGTTCTACTTCAAGCAGCAAGTGACCGCACCGGCACGTCTGGCCGGTGGTGTGCTGCTGGTTCACGAAACCCTCGACCAGGTGAAGGAACCGCGCTCGGCGTGGGTCTACAACGCCGGCCAGCGCCGTGTACGCCGGGCGCCGCAAGTGTCTTATGACGGGCCGGGTACCGCTGCCGACGGCCTGCGTACCTCCGACAACCTCGACATGTACAACGGTGCGCCGGACCGCTACGACTGGAAACTGGAAGGCAAGAAAGAAATCTACATCGCCTCCAACAGCTACAAGATCGACGATCCGAAACTCAAGTATGTCGACATTATCAAGGCCGGCCACATCAACCAGGACCTCGCACGCTACGAGCTGCGCCGCGTGTGGCATGTGGTCGCGACCCTGAAGGAAGGTCAGCGCCACATCTACGCCAAGCGTGACTTCTTCATCGACGAAGACACCTGGCAAGCGGCCGTGATCGACCACTACGACGGTCGCGGCCAACTGTGGCGCGTCGCCGAAGCCCATGCCGAGAACTACTACGACAAACAAGTGCCGTGGTACGCCCTGGAAACCCTCTACGACCTGCAGTCCGGCCGCTACCTGGCCCTGGGCATGAAGAACGAAGAGAAACAGGCGTATGACTTCGGCTTCACCGCCGGCATCAGTGACTTCAGCCCGGCGGCCCTGCGCCAGGACGGTGTTCGCTAAGCTGCACGCGTAGCCAAATGTGGGAGGGGGCTTGCCCCCGATAGCGGTCTGACAGCCAAGAATTCTATTGGCTGCCCCAGCGCAATCGGGAGCAAGCCCCCTCTCACATTTCTTGTCGCAGTTCTTTTTCAGGCAAATGTTGCAAAGATCTACAAAACCGCCGCTTTTACCGCTAGTCTGCGGACATCTGCAATGCCGACAACAGCCTTCTACAAGAGCCCGGCGATGACTGATCTGTCCCGAATCCAGGGGCCTGCCAGCGCGGTGATTCCGACCCTGGAAGGTCGCTTCTACAGACCTCCGCTGCCTGACGGCTACGTGCTGCGACCGCGCCTGTGCGAACGGCTGAGCGCTGGCCTGGAAGGGCGATTGCTGCTGGTCTGCGCGCCGGCTGGGTTCGGCAAGAGTTCGCTGGCGGTCGAGTTCTGCCAGAGTCTGCCCGCTCATTGGCAAAGCCTTTGGCTGGGCCTGAGCCCGCGGGATAACGACCCCGGGCGTTTCCTCGAGCGCCTGCTTGACGGCTTGCAGCAATACTTCCCGCAACTGGGTGCGCAATCCCTGGGCCTGCTGAAAATGCGTCAGCGTCATCAACCGTTTGCCTTCGAAGAATGGCTCGATGGCTTGCTCGATGAGCTGGCGCTGCAGTTGTCCACGCGTGCGCCTTTGTTGCTGGTGCTGGATGACTACCATTTGGCCCAGGGCCCGGTGCTTGATCGCTGTCTGCAATTTTTCCTCAATCATTTGCCCGATGGCCTGCTGGTGCTGGTTACCAGTCGCCAGCGCCCGGACTGGCACCTGGCGCGCTTGCGCCTGTCTCGGCACCTGCTGGAGCTGCATGAGCAAGACCTGCGCCTGACCCACGCCGAATCCCTGGCGGTGTTGGATCGCCACAGCAGTTCGCTGCGCGGCGAGGCGCTGGATAATTTGATCCGGCGCAGTGAAGGCTGGGTCGCTGGTTTGCGTTTCTGGCTGTTGGCGGCCTCCGAAGCGGGGAATGAGGGCGCCTTGCCGCAGAGCCTGCACGGCGGCGAAGGCTTGATACGCGACTATTTGCTGGAAGAAGTGATTGATTGCCTGCCGGCGGAAGTCCAGGCGTTCCTCTATGAAACCGCTTCGCAGGAACGCTTTTGCAGTGAACTGTGCGACGCCATACGCGATGCCCACGACAGCGCGGAAATCCTGCGTTACTTGCAGGCTCATCAGGTATTTCTGGTGCCGCTGGACGAGCAGGGGCACTGGTTCCGTTATCACCATTTGTTTTCCGACCTGCTGCGCACCCGGCGCGCGAGCAGCGCCGTGCTGCCGCCCGCCAGCCTGCACCTGCGCGCCTGTCGCTGGTTCAACGCCCAGGGGCTGATCGATGAAGCGGTCGAGCAGGCGTTGCGCGCCGGTCATCTGGATGTGGCGGCGAACCTGGTGCAGAACCTCTCCGAGGAGCAACTGCTGGCCGAGCAGAACGTCGGCATGCTCCTACGCTGGAAAATGGACTTGCCCGATAGTCTGCTGATCAGCACGCCTCGGTTGATCGTGCTGTACAGCTGGGCCTTGGGCCTGGCGTGTCAGCTGGATGCGGCGGAAGAACTGTCGGGCTACCTCAGTCGCTTCCTGCCGGCACCATCGGCCACCGCGCAGAAGTCGATGCTGGCGCAATGGCTGGCGCTGAGCGGGATCATCGCCCGGGGCCGAGGCGACCGCGAGCTGACTCAGCGCTATTGCAGCGAAGCCTTGGAAAGCCTGCCGCAGCGCCGTTATGGTCAGCGCCTGATGTGCCTGTCGACCCTCTCCAACCTGGCGATCGTCGATGCCGACCTGTGGCGCGCCCGTGGCTTGAACCGCGAATCCCTCGAATTGGCGCAGCGTGTCGGCAACCCCCTGTTCGAGGCCCTGGCCCATTACGACCGCGCGCGGGTCTTGCAGGCGCGGGGTGAAATCCTGCGCTCGCTGGATGAAGTACACCAGGGCCTGCAACGCTTGCACGACCTTTCGCCCCAACGGTTGTACGCCGTGCGCGCCCGATTAGCGCTTTACGAAGGCTACCTGCTGCTCGCGCGTTGTCAGCCTGAAGCCGGCCTGGTCCGCCTGCGCGCCGGCCTGGCCGAAGCCCGCGCCTGCCGGGATATCAGCGTGCTGATCGGGCATTGCGTGATTGCCAACTTCGAAGGGCGCCGCGGCGACTTCCCCAAAGCCTTCGCCGAACTGGCCGAGGCCGAACGCCTGATGCACATCTGGGACGTGCCGCCGATTTACTACCTGGCAATGATCACCCTGATCAAATGCGAGCTCTGGTTGGCCCAGGGGCGTACCGACCTGGCCGACGCCTGGCTGACCCGCCTGGGGCAAACCTACAACGGCGCACACGCGGCGGCGGCCCCGGAGTTTCATCCGCACCTGCCGCAGCATATCGAGCTGCAGCAAGCCGCGTTGGATGCGATCCGCCATCAACCGGCGGCGGCCCTGCAGCGCCTCGAAGACCTGGCGCAACACGCTCATGGCAGCGGCCGCCAGATGATTGCCCTGATGGCGCTGACCCAGCAGGCGCAGTTGCTGCTGGAGAGCGGCCAGGAGGCCAAGGCGCGCGAGGTGTTGGTTCGCGCCCTGGAAGCCGGAGCCGGCGGCGCGCTGCAACCCTTCCAGCGCCTGCTTGAAGGGTATCCCGACTGGATGCGCGATCAACTCGGCCAAGACCCCCATGGTTTATTGAACCAGAGCCTGTTGGCGCTGCTGCCGGCCGTTGCTGTCAGCGAGCCGGCGCCCAACCATGAAACCCTGAGCGCCCGCGAGCTGGCGGTGCTGCAACTGATCGCCCAGGGCTGTTCGAACCAGGAGATCAGTAACCGCCTCTTCATCTCCCTGCACACGGTCAAGACCCACGCCAGCCATATCAACAGCAAGCTCGGCGTGGAGCGGCGCACCCAGGCGGTCGCGCGGGCGCAGGAGCTGCGGTTGATTGGTTAAAGCCTGAGTCCGCTGGCGAGCTTGCTTGCGTTGAGGTGCGACGCCGCTCCAGTCTGGTTTAATAGTGCAATCATTCTGGCGACAGTCGCCCGGAAACCCTATGCCGTTTGCACGAGAGGACCGTTCATGGACACCGCAAAGCCGACCCTTATCCGCGAAACCTTCCCCGTCGGCCCTTTGCAGTGCAACTGCACCATCATCGGCGACCCCGTCAGTAAAAAAGCCATCGTGGTCGACCCCGGCGGCAATCACGAGCTGATCCTGGCGCGGCTCGAGGCGCTGGGCCTCAAGGTGGTGAGCATCATTCACACCCATGCTCACCTGGATCACTTCCTGGCGTCCGGCCAGTTGAAGGAGAAGACCGGCGCGACCCTGCATTTGCACAAGGCCGACCAGTTCCTCTGGGATAACCTGGAGATGCAGTGCCAGACGTTTGGCGTGCCGTATACGCCGGTGCCGTCGCCGGACCGTTGGCTGGCCGACGATGAAGAGCTGGCTTGCGGTTGCGGCGTCGCATTGCATACGCCGGGTCACACGCCGGGGTCGATGAGTTTCTGGTTTGCCGATGCCAAGCTGCTGATCGCCGGGGATACGTTGTTTCGCCGGGGCGTAGGCCGCACGGATTTGTGGGGCGGAGACCAAGCGGCGATTGTGCGCTCGATCAAGCAGCGCCTGTATACGCTGGATGAGGCGGCGACGGTGGTGACCGGTCACGGGCCGGAGACGCGACTCGGTGACGAGATGCGCGAGAACCCCTTTGTGCGCGCATGATTGCAACGTAGGCGGTCAAGCCCTGTAGCAAAAAACTCAGCGTGTGTTCAGCGTGCGTCTGCTACGGTTTGTGTCGCGACGATAGTCCTGCGTTTTTTGTTACAGGTTAAGATACGTCCACGGAATTTTTACCGTTTGTCGCGTTCAAAACCCGGCAAAGATCCATTGTCCATATCCTCTGCACCCAGAGTGCAAAAGTAGGAGCTTCTCCATGTTCACTCCGCGTCGTCTGCTCGTTGTCGCTACTGCCGTAGCCATGTTATCTGGCTGTGCTTCACCCAATCCGTATGACGGTAGCAGCCAGGGACAGGCGAGTAATGAATCCGGTGGCATGAGCAAGACCGTCAAGTACGGCGGCCTCGGCGCCCTGGCCGGTGCGTTGGCCGGTGCAGCCATCGACCATAACAACCGTGGCAAGGGTGCACTGATCGGTGCCGTCGTCGCGGGTGCAGGCGCAGCGGGTTATGGCTACTACGCCGACCAGCAGGAAAAGAAACTGCGCGAAAGCATGGCCAATACCGGGGTTGAAGTTCAGCGCCAGGGCGATCAGATCAAACTGATCATGCCGGGCAACATCACCTTCGCCACCAACTCGGACGCGATCTCCAGCAGCTTCTATACGCCGCTGAACAACCTGGCCAACTCGCTCAAGCAGTTCAGCCAGAACACCATCCAGATCGTGGGTTACACCGATAGCACCGGCAGCCGTCAGTTGAACATGGACCTGTCCCAGCGTCGTGCGCAGAGCGTGGCCAACTATCTGACCTCCCAAGGCGTCAGCGCTGCCAACCTGAGCGCTCGTGGTGCCGGTCCGGATAATCCGATCGCCAGCAACGCCGACGTCAACGGTCGCGCGCAGAACCGTCGTGTAGAAGTGAACCTGGGCCCAATCCCAGGCCAGCAGTATGGCCAGCCGGGCGCCCAGCAACAGGCGCCGCAGCAGAACAACCAGTTCCAGGGCAACCCGTACTCGCAATACCAGTAATCTGCAGCCAATAAAAAGGGCGCCGTGCAATCAATGCACGGCGCCCTTTTTTGTGGTCGTCGGTTACATCAATCGATGTACTCGAACACCTTCACGATCTTCTGTACGCCGGACACGCCCTGTACCAAGTTCGCCGCACGGGTCGCTTCTGCCTGGGTCAGCAGGCCCATCAGGTAAACGATGCCGTTGTCGGTGACGACTTTGATGCGTGAACCGGGAATGGCGTTGTCGGTCAGCATCTGCGCCTTGATCTTGGTGGTCAGCAGCGCATCGTTGCTGATGGCCAGCAGGGTGATCGGGTCCATTACCTGCAATTCGTTGTGGACCTTCTTGACCCGCTGCACGGCCGAGGCGGCTTGTTCGGCCTGAGCCTTGAGTTCGGCACGTGGCGTTTGGCCGGCGAGCAGCACCACGCCGTTGAAGCTGGTCACAACGATGCGCGACGCGCCATTGCCCAGGTCCGTAGCGGCCTTGGCGACGTTGACCTCGACCTTGGTTTCGATCAACGAGTCGTCAATCTTGCTGCCGAAGGTGCGGGTGCCCTTGTCGTCCTGGATGGGGGTGTCACGTGTCGCGGTGATTGCCGTGCTGCAGCCGCTGATGCCGAGGCACAGCGCAATCGCCAATAGGCTGAGGCGTTTAACGGTCATTCTTCACTCCCGAACAGTTGGCTGTCGATCAGATCGCACAGGCAGTGGATCGTCAGCAGGTGGACTTCCTGAATACGTGCGGTGACATTGGCCGGGACGCGAATCTCCACGTCCTCGGGCAGCAACAGCGAGGCCATGCCGCCGCCGTCGCGGCCAGTCAATGCTACGACAATCATTTCGCGATCATGTGCGGCCTGGATCGCCTGAATAATATTCGCCGAGTTGCCGCTGGTGGAAATCGCCAGCAGCACGTCACCCGGTTGCCCCAGGGCGCGGATCTGTTTGGAGAAGATTTCGTTGTAGCTGTAGTCGTTGGCGATCGAGGTGATCGTCGACGAATCGGTGGTCAAGGCAATGGCCGGTAAGCTCGGACGCTCGCGCTCGAAGCGGTTGAGCAACTCGGACGAGAAATGCTGGGCATCGCCGGCCGAGCCGCCGTTGCCGCACGAAAGCATTTTGCCCTCGTTGAGCAAGGCATTGACCATGACCTGACTGGCTTGCTCGATGTGCGGTGCAAGTACGTCCATCGCCTGTTGCTTGGTGTCGATGCTGGCCTGGAAAAGCTGGCGAATTCGGGATTGCATGTCCATCTGTGTGACCTTAAGTAGCGCGGCTATTTGGCACAGGAATGTGCAGCCCGCAAAGCAAAGAGCAAAAGTATGTGGTGAAGATGTCCGGCGAATCAGCTGTCGAAGGCATCTTTGAGCCAGTTCAAATCAGCTTTGCCAGACGGTGTGCTTTCAATGGCAACCACATCGAAACGGCAGGGGGAGTCAGCCCAGCGATGCTCCTTGAGCAGGAAAAACTGCGCGGCGAGTATCAGCTTCTGACGCTTGCGCCCGTCGATACTGGCGAGCGCGCCACCCCATTGTGCGTGTTTTCTGTAGCGGACTTCGACGAATACTACTGTATCGCCGTCAAGCATGACCAGATCAAGCTCACCGCGTTTACACAACCAGTTCTGCGCCAGAAGGCGCAGACCCTGCTGTCGAAGATACTCAAGCGCTTGAAGTTCGGCATCCTTGCCGCTTTGTGCGCTGGACCGCTCGGGCATCAGCGTGGGGTATCGGGCAGACGCTGGACCTCGCCGCCGACGAACTTCGCCCACGGCATCTGGCGGTCAACGCGCTGGTGCGTGCTGATGCCCAGGTTGCCCGAGAGGCCGTCAATGCGTGTATCCGGCAATGCCTTGAGTTGGCCCACGCGTGGCGCCAGGCGGTAGGCATCGACGCCCATCGCGTACAGGCGGCCAAGGCTGCCATTGGCTTGCGGCCATTGTGCAGCGACCTGGTTGCGCAGCGGGTCGGTGGTATTGAGCAGCCAAGGGGTTTCGCAGAACATCACGTTGGTCATGTCCAGGTACTGGTTCTTGTCGCCGCTGGCGCTGAACACGTGAGACGTCGCATACACCGGCACGTCGCCAGCGTACTGGAAGTTCAGGGTCGGCTTGATCTGCTGGGCCAGTTGCGGGGTGACGGCCAGGAAGATGAACTCGATATCCTGGCGACGCGAAGGTTGTGCGGCGACGTCGGTGCCGACGGCGCTTTGCAGGCTCTTGGCACGGCCTTCACTTTTACGCAGTTGGAACAGATCGGCAATCTGCTGGGCGAGGGCGACCGGCTGGTCGACGTACTCGACGCCGACAACGGTGCCGCCGTTGGCTTCCCAGTCCTGGCGGAAGGCCTTGTAGACACGCTCACCCCATTCGCCACGGGGCACCATCGCAGCGGCGCGGTGCAGGCCGTCGGCACGGGCGCGGCGCGAGACTTCGCGAGCTTCGTCTTCAGCCGCCAGGCCGAACTGGAACAACTGCGCCGGGTTTTGATCGGTCTCGCTGTAGTTCAAGGCCAGGGTGGTAATCGGCAATTGCGGGCGCGCGCTGAGCTGTTTGACCAGCGGCTTTTCCAGCGGCCCGACGACCAATTGCACGCCGGCAGCCTTGGCCTTGGCGTAGAAGTCGTCGAGGGAGGTCAGGCGCGAGCTGTCATAGAACTCGATGACCGGCGGCTTCTGCCCGGCTTGTTCAGCCTGGTAATGCGCGGCCATGAAGCCTTCGCGCAGGGCCTTGGCCACGGTGGCCAGTGGACCCTCCTGCGGCAGTAGCAGGGCGATCTTGTTCAGCGGCTGGCTCGCCAGTTCCTTGAGTTTGGTCAGCGGCGTCGGCAGTTGCACGGCGGCCGGATGGCCCGGGTTCTGCGCACGCCAGGTGTCAATGGCGGCTTGCTGTTGCTCCAGCGTGCCGGCGCCCTTGACCGCCTGGGCCAGGGTGATCCAGCCGTCGAGCGTCGGGTTGCCGCTGGCTTGCAGCTGTTCGGCCGGCAGCGCGGCAATCAGCGCCCAGATGGCTTCATGGTTGCTCTTGGCGGCGTCGCCGGTCAGCAGTGGCGCCATGGTCACACGCTCGCGAGCGGCGGCCAGGGTCTGGCCGTCGGCTTCATAGGCGCGTGCATGTACGGTGCCGGTGCGGACCTGCTGTTCGGCCGGCAGCTCCTTCAGGTTCTGCAGGCTGGGGTGGTTCAACGCCGCCAGCGCGGCCTTGGGCTGGTTACGCGTCATGGCCAGTTCGGCGGCCAGGGTGTTGGCGAACACCTGCGCGGCGGGCTTGAGAACATCCAGCGGCACCTGCGCAAGAATCTGCGACGAGCGGCCAGCGTTGTTCTGGTGGTAGGCCATGTCGGCCGCGCTCAGGCGCAGCAACGCAGCTTTTTCGGGCGTGTTGGCGGTAGTCGCCTGTTCGAGCAGTTGCTCGATACTGGCATCCGGGGTCCGTGGCAGGTCGCCAAGGCGGGACGAGGGCGAGCTGGCACAGGCGCCCAGCAAGGCAGCGAGGCAGAGGGCGGAGAGCAGCCGCAGGCAAGGGATCATGTAAGTGTTCCTGATACCGATCAAATTAGCGTGGAATTGTACCCAAGCACTGGCCCAGGCGCGATGTTACTGGCGTGAAACCGTGAATTTAGGTGGTGCAAATGTTGCGTTTGGGTGGCTAGGGCCGACCGACGGCTGAAACGGCATCCATCTCGATGGCATATTTCCACGGCGTCGACGCGCTACAATGTGGCTTTTGCCAACCATCGAGGTGTGCGTTTTGACTGCTCCAGGTCCTTTGAATTCCACTGCAGGCTCGCTTTTTGTCGTGGCGACGCCCATTGGCAACCTGGACGACATCAGCGCCCGGGCGCTTAAAGTGTTGCGCGACGTTAAATTGATCGCTGCGGAAGACACTCGGCACTCCCAGCGCTTGATGCAGCATTTCGGCATCAGTACGCCATTGGCGGCCTGCCACGAACATAACGAGCGCGAAGAAGGCAGCCGTTTTATCACGCGCCTGCTGGCCGGTGACGATGTGGCGCTGATTTCCGATGCCGGTACCCCGCTGATTTCCGATCCCGGTTACCACCTGGTCCGTCAGGCGCGTGCCGCGGGTATCAATGTAGTGCCGGTTCCGGGCGCATGCGCGTTGATTGCGGCGTTATCCGCCGCGGGGTTGCCGTCGGATCGTTTCATCTTCGAAGGTTTCCTGCCGGCCAAGGCGGTGGGGCGTCGCGCACGTCTTCAGGCGCTTAAGGAAGAACCGCGCACGCTGATCTTCTATGAAGCCCCGCATCGTATCCTCGAATGCCTGCAGGACATGGAGCTGGTGTTCGGTGGCGAGCGCCTGGCGCTGCTGGCCCGCGAGCTGACCAAGACCTTCGAGACGCTCAAGGGGCTGCCGCTGGAAGAACTGCGCGCGTTTGTCGAAGGTGACAGCAATCAGCAGCGTGGCGAGTGCGTGGTGCTGGTGGCGGGTTGGACGGCGCCGGAAAATGAAGACGCCGTCGGTGGCGAAGCCATGCGCGTTCTGGATCTGCTGCTCAAGGAGATGCCCCTTAAGCGAGCGGCGGCGCTGGCGGCGGAAATCACCGGGGTGCGCAAAAATGTGTTGTATCAGGCCGCGCTGGATAAACAGAAAGCCGAATAGTTCCGGGGTTAAACCGGTATTCCGTCTGAACGTGATGGCATTGCTGCACTTTTAATACTTGTCCTAACTCCGTCGTGCCGTTAACCTGCGCGGCGGAGAGTCGATTGGACAGTCGCTGCCCTCTATGAAAATTAGGGGGGGGAGGAAAGTCCGGGCTCCATAGGGCGAAGTGCCAGGTAATGCCTGGGAGGCGTGAGCCTACGGAAAGTGCCACAGAAAATAACCGCCTAAGCACTTCGGTGCCGGTAAGGGTGAAAAGGTGCGGTAAGAGCGCACCGCACGTCTGGCAACAGTTCGTGGCTAGGTAAACCCCACTTGGAGCAAGACCAAATAGGGTCCCAAGGCGTGGCCCGCGCTGGGACCGGGTAGGTTGCTAAAGATGTCCAGTGATGGCCATCGTAGACGAATGACTGTTCAAGACAGAACCCGGCTTATAGATCGACTCTCCACCTTTTTTCCTTCTGTCCGAATCTCGTGCAGAAACCCGGTAGTAACGCAAGAATCCCTCCCTGCCAAATCATTGGCAGATGCATCTTGGTAATACCAAAAAAATCTTACTCTTAATAAATTACTTTAACTTTGAAGCATAGCTCTTTGAGCTATTTGTGCTTATTGAGCCAAAAATACCGCTGAACTCTGATTTCTCCTCCTCTTGCGCTCCTAAATCTCCGTTCTGTAAGGCTTTTCCTTGAATCCGCGCCTTGACGGTGTGGTGGGCGCATTCCTATAGTGTGCGCAAGTGGCGGAAAGTGGCACAAAGTGGGTTTTTTTAACGTAAAGCGCTAAAATTTGGAGAAACGCATCTGTGTTTCGCGGAGCTAACGCTATCAGTCTCGATGCAAAAGGCCGTCTCGCTATGCCGAGCCGGTATCGTGACGAGCTGATTTCGCGAAGTTCCGGGCAGTTAATCATCACGATCGATGCCGTTGACCCTTGTTTATGCGTTTACCCCCTCGATGAGTGGGAGTTGATTGAAACCAAACTGCGTGCCTTGCCTTCATTGCGTGAAGAAAACCGCCGTCTGCAGCGTTTGCTGATCGGTAATGCCGTCGACCTCGAACTCGATGGCAGTGGTCGTTTCCTGGTGCCTCCGCGTCTGCGCGAGTACGCCAAGCTCGACAAGCGCGCAATGCTGGTGGGCCAACTGAACAAGTTCCAATTGTGGGACGAAGATGCCTGGGATGCTGTTTCTGCAGCTGACCTGGCTGCTATTCAACAACCGGGCGCCATGCCTGATGAACTGCGTGATTTGATCTTGTGACTATTGATAGCGGCTTTAACCACATCACCGTACTGCTTGACGAAGCCGTTGAGGCTCTCGCCGTACGCGCGGATGGCTGCTATCTGGATGGCACCTTCGGCAGGGGCGGGCACAGCCGGTTGATACTCAGCCAGCTCGGGCCCGACGGTAAACTCCTCGGGTTCGACAAAGACCCCCAGGCGATTGCCACCGGGCAAGCGCTAGCGGCCGAAGACGGCCGCTTTGTCGTTGTACAACGCAGCTTTGCCGAGCTGGGTGCCGAAGTCGCCGAGCGCGGCATGGCAGGCAAGGTGGCCGGGGTTTTGCTCGACCTGGGCGTGTCCTCGCCGCAGCTCGATGACCCGGAGCGCGGTTTCAGTTTCATGAACGACGGCCCGCTGGATATGCGTATGGACCCCACCCGTGGTGTCAGTGCCGCCCAGTTCATCGCCACCGCGCCGGTGGAAGAAATCGCCCGTGTGTTCAAGGAATACGGTGAAGAACGCTTCGCCGGTCGCATGGCGCGCGCCGTGGTCGAGCGCCGCGAAATCCAGCCGTTCGAGCGCACCGCCGACCTGGCGGAAGTGCTGAAAGTCGCCAACCCTGCCTGGGAAAAGGGCAAGAACCCGGCGACCCGTGCGTTCCAGGGCCTGCGCATTCACGTCAACAATGAGTTGGGCGATCTGGAAGCCGGCCTCGAAGCCGCGCTGGAAGCCTTGGAAGTGGGCGGGCGCCTGGTGGTGATCAGCTTCCACTCCCTGGAAGACCGCATCGTCAAACTGTTCATGCGTCGCCTGGTCAAGGGTGAATCCGACAACCTGCCACGCAACCTGCCGGTGCGTTTCGAAGCCTTCGTGCCGAAAATCAAAATCCATGGCAAGGCGCAGTTCGCTTCCGAAGCTGAACTCAAGGCCAACCCACGCTCCCGTAGCGCCGTCATGCGCGTCGCGGAGAAGTTGCGGTGAGCAGGCTCTTCGCCAAGCCCCTCCCGGGCGGCAGCTTCTTTATGTTGCTGCTGTTTATCGGCGTGCTGGTGTCCGCGATTGCGGTGTCCTACAGCGCCCATTACAACCGCCAACTGCTCAATACCCTGTACGGCGAATTGAGTGTGCGTGATAAAGCGCAGGCGGAGTGGGGCCGGTTGATCCTCGAGCAAAGCACCTGGACCGCCCACAGCCGCATCGAAATACTGGCCACCGAACAGTTGAAGATGCACATCCCTGGCGCGGCCGAAGTTCGAATGGTGGCGCCATGATGAAACTCGAAGGCGCACTTTACCCGTGGCGCTTCCGCCTGATGCTCGGCTTGCTGGCCTTGATGGTCGGCGCCATCGCCTGGCGGATCATCGACCTGCAGGTGGTCGACCGCGACTTCCTGATCGGCCAGGGCGATGCCCGTAGCCTGCGACATATTCCGATTCCTGCGCACCGCGGCCTGATCACCGACCGTAACGGCGAGCCCCTGGCCGTCAGTACGCCGGTGACCACGCTGTGGGCCAACGCCAAGGAATTGCAGGTAGCCAAGGACAAGTGGCCACAACTGGCTGCCGCGTTGGGTCAGGACCCGAAAGCCCTGGCCGAGCGCCTGGAAGCCCAGGCCAATAAAGAATTCATCTACCTGGTTCGCGGCCTCACCCCCGAACAGGGCCAGCAAGTGCTCGACCTCAAGGTCCCCGGTGTCTATGGCATCGAGGAATTCCGCCGTTTCTACCCGGCCGGTGAAACCACCGCGCACATGGTTGGCTTTACCGACATCGACGACCATGGTCGCGAAGGGGTTGAGCTGGCCTACGATGAATGGCTGGCCGGCGTGCCCGGCAAGCGACAGGTCATCAAGGATCGGCGCGGCAGACTGATCAAAGACGTCCAAGTCACCAAAAACGCCAAGGCCGGCAAGCCCTTGGCGTTGTCGATTGACCTGCGCCTGCAATACCTGGCCAACCGCGAGCTGCGTAACGCGATCATCGAGAACGGCGCGAAGGCCGGCAGCCTGGTGATCATGGACGTGAAGACCGGCGAGATCCTCGCCATGGTCAACCAGCCGACCTACAACCCGAACAACCGTCGCAACCTGCAACCGGCGATGATGCGCAACCGCGCGATGATCGACGTGTTCGAGCCGGGTTCGACCATGAAAGCCATCTCCATGAGTGCCGCCCTGGAAACCGGGCGCTGGAAGCCCAGCGACAAGGTCGAGGTCTACCCCGGCACCCTGCAGTTGGGCAAATACACCATTCGTGACGTGTCGCGTACCGAAGGCCCGGTGTTGGATCTGACAGGTATCCTGATCAACTCCAGTAACGTGGGCATGAGTAAGGTCGCCTTCGATATCGGCGGCGAAACCATCTACCACCTGGCGCAAAAGATCGGCTTGGGCCAACCCACCGGCCTGGACTTCCCGGGTGAGCGCGTGGGCAACCTGCCGAACTACCGCGACTGGAAAAAAGCCGAGACCGCCACGCTGTCCTACGGCTATGGCCTGTCGGTTACCGCGATCCAGCTGGCCCACGCTTTCTCTGTATTGGCCAATAACGGTCGGATGGTTCCGTTGAGCCTGATCCACGTCGACGAAGCGCCGAAAGCGACCCAGGTGATTCCGGAAAACGTCGCCAAGACCATGCAAGGCATGCTGCAACAAGTGATCGAAGCACCGCGCGGCGTATTCCGCGCCCAGGTGCCGGCGTATCACGTGGCCGGCAAGTCGGGTACTGCGCGTAAGACCTCGGTCGGCACCAAAGGCTATGCTGAGAACTCCTATCGCTCGCTGTTCGCCGGTTTCGGCCCGATGAGCGACCCGCGCTATGCCATCGTCGTCGTGATCGATGAACCGAGTAAAGCGGGCTACTTCGGTGGCCTGGTGTCGGCGCCGGTGTTCAGCAAAGTGATGTCCGGCACCCTGCGCCTGATGAACATCACGCCGGACAACCTGCCGCCGACCCAACAAGCGAACGCCGGACCACCGGCCGCCGCGGTAAAAGCCAATGGAGGGCGCGGCTGATGTCTCTTAGCCTGAACAAGATTTTTGCCCATGCCGGTCGCGATCTGCTGATCCGCGAGCTGACGCTGGACAGTCGTAATGTACGCGCCGGGGACCTGTTCCTGGCGGTGCCTGGCGGTAAATACGATGGCCGCGCGCACATCGCCGATGCCCTGCAACGCGGCGCCGCCGCCGTGGCGTATGAAGTGGACGGTGCCACCGTGCTGCCGATCACCGACGTGCCGTTGATTCCCGTCAAGGGCCTGGCCGCGCAACTGTCGGACATCGCCGGGCGTTTCTACGGCGATCCGAGCCGCCACCTGAACCTGATTGGCGTGACCGGCACCAACGGCAAGACCAGCGTGACCCAACTGGTCGCCCAGGCGCTTGACCTGTTGGGCCAGCACTGCGGCATCGTCGGCACCCTGGGCACCGGTTTCTATGGCGCGCTGCAAAGCGGCCTGCACACCACGCCGAACCCGATCGCCGTGCAAGCGACCCTGGCCGACCTGAAAAAGGCCGGTGCCAAGGCGGTTGCCATGGAAGTGTCGTCCCACGGTTTGCACCAGGGCCGCGTTGCTGCGCTGGCTTTCGATGTGGCGGTGATGACCAACCTGTCCCGCGATCACCTGGACTACCACGGCACCATGCAAGCCTACGCCGCCGAGAAGGCCAAGCTGTTTGCCTGGAACGACCTGAAGTGCCGCGTGGTGAACCTGGATGACGCGTTCGGCCGCGAGCTGGCTGCCCAAGACAGCGAAGCGCGCCTGATCAGCTACAGCCTGGAAGACTCCCGCGCCTATCTGTATTGCCGCGAAGCCCAATTCAATGACGAGGGCGTGCGCGCCACGTTGGTGACGCCGCAGGGCGAGCACCATTTGCGCAGCACCTTGCTGGGGCGTTTCAACCTGAGCAACGTCCTCGCGGCGATCGGTGCGCTACTCGGCCTGGATTACGCGCTCGATGAAATCCTGCGCGTGCTGCCGAAGCTGGAAGGCCCGGCCGGTCGCATGCAACGTCTGGGCGGCGGTTCGCAGCCGCTGGTGGTGGTCGATTACGCCCACACCCCGGACGCACTGGAAAAAGTCCTGCTGGCCCTGCGCCCACACGCCAAGGGCAAGTTGCTGTGCCTGTTCGGCTGTGGCGGTGATCGCGATCGCGGCAAGCGTCCATTGATGGCCGAGATTGTCGAGCGTCTGGCCGATGGCGTGCTCGTCACCGACGACAACCCGCGCAGCGAAGACCCGAGCCAGATTTTCGACGACATCCGCGTCGGCTTCAAAGACCCATCCAAAGCCAGTTTCATTGCCGGTCGCGGTGCGGCCATTGCCCAATTGATCGCCAGCGCCAGCGTCGACGATGTCGTGGTACTGGCTGGTAAAGGTCACGAGGACTACCAGGAAATCAACGGCGAGCGCCACGCTTTCTCCGATCTGGTCGAGGCCGATCATGCCTTGACCGCCTGGGAGGTCGCCCATGCTTAAAGCGATGAAATTCAGCGAGCTGACCCAGGCCCTCTCGGCGCGCATGCTGTCGGGTGATTGCAGTTTCAATGGCGTCAGTATCGATAGCCGTGCGATCAAGCCGGGTCAACTGTTTGTTGCCCTGGCCGGTCCGCGTTTCGACGGCCATGACTACCTGAATGAAGTCGCCGCCAAAGGCGCGGTCGGTGCCCTGGTGCAACGCGAAGTGACGGACTCCACCCTGCCGCAATTGCTGGTGGCCGACACGCGCCTGGCCTTGGGCCAACTGGGTGCGCTGAACCGTGCGGCGTTCACCAAGCCGGTGGCCGCGATCACCGGCTCCAGCGGCAAGACCACGGTCAAGGAACTGCTCGCCGGTGTCCTGCGCACGCGCGGGCCGGTGCTGGCCACCCGTGGCAACCTGAACAACGATTTCGGCGCACCGCTGACCCTGCTCGAACTGGCCCCGGAACACACGGCGGCAGTGATCGAGTTGGGCGCTTCGCGTATTGGCGAAATTGCCTACACCGTGGCGCTGACCAAGCCTCACGTGGCAATTATCAACAACGCCGGGACTGCCCACGTCGGCGAGTTCGGCGGCCCGGAAAAAATCGTCGAAGCCAAGGGCGAAATCCTCGAAGGCCTCGATGCCTCGGGCATAGCTGTGTTGAATCTTGACGACAAGGCCTTCGAGACCTGGCGTGTACGCGCCGCCGGTCGCAAGGTGCTGACGTTCGCCGTGCTGAATGCTGCGGCCGATTTCCACGCGTCGAACATCGCGGTCGACGCCCGTGGTTGCCCGTCCTTTACCTTGCATTCGCCGCAAGGCGAGCAGCATGTGCAGTTGAACCTGCTGGGCAACCATAACATCGCCAATGCCTTGGCGGCCGCGGCTGCGGCTTACGCCCTGGGCGTGTCTCTGTTCGGCATCGCCACCGGCCTGGGCGCGGTGCAACCGGTCAAGGGCCGTACCGTCGCGCAATTGGCCAGCAATGGCATGCGCGTGATCGATGACACTTACAACGCCAACCAGTCCTCGGTCTGCGCCGCCATCGACCTGCTCAAGGGTTTCGACGGGCGCAAGGTGCTGGTGCTGGGCGATATCGCCGAACTGGGCGATTGGGCCGAACAGTCCCATCGGGAAGTCGGCGCTTACGCCAGCGGCAAAGTCGACGCGCTCTACGCCGTCGGCCCGAACATGGCTCATGCCGTCAATGCCTTCGGCCCCGGTGCGCGGCATTTCGCCACCCAGGCCGAGTTGATCCAGGCGCTGCGTGCGGGCGAACAAGACAAACACACAACCATTTTGATCAAGGGATCGCGCAGCGCGGTGATGGAAAACGTCGTCGTGGCCTTGTGTGGCTCAAGTACGGAGAAACATTAATGCTGCTGCTGCTGGCTGAGTATCTGCAACAGTTCCACAAAGGCTTCGCGGTCTTCCAGTACCTGACCCTGCGCGGGATTCTGGGCGTGCTGACCGCGCTGTCTCTGTCGCTGTTCCTGGGGCCGTGGATGATCCGCACCCTGCAGAACCTGCAAATTGGTCAATCGGTTCGCAATGACGGCCCGCAGTCGCACCTGTCCAAATCCGGCACCCCGACCATGGGCGGCGCGCTGATTCTGTCGTCCATCGGCATCAGCACCTTGCTCTGGGCCGACCTGTACAACCGCTACGTTTGGGTGGTGCTGCTGGTGACCTTGTTGTTCGGCGCCATCGGCTGGGTCGATGACTATCGCAAAGTGATCGAGAAAAACTCCAAGGGGCTGCCAAGCCGCTGGAAGTATTTCTGGCAGTCGGTGTTCGGCCTGGCCGCCGCGATCTTCCTCTACATGACGGCTCCAAGCGCGGTCGAGACCACCTTGATCATCCCGATGCTCAAGGATGCGAGCATTCCGCTGGGCATCGGCTTCGTGGTGCTGACCTACTTCGTCATCGTCGGCTCCAGCAACGCGGTGAACCTGACCGACGGCCTCGACGGCCTGGCGATCATGCCGACGGTGATGGTGGGCGGCGCATTGGGCATCTTCTGCTACCTGTCGGGTAACGTGAAATTCGCTGAATACCTGCTGATCCCGTATGTGCCGGGCGCCGGTGAACTGATCGTGTTCTGCGGCGCGCTGATCGGTGCCGGGCTGGGCTTCCTGTGGTTCAACACCTATCCCGCGCAAGTGTTCATGGGCGATGTCGGCGCACTGGCGCTGGGCGCGGCCCTGGGCACCATCGCGGTGATCGTTCGCCAGGAAATCGTGCTGTTCATCATGGGCGGTGTGTTCGTGATGGAAACCCTGTCGGTGGTCATCCAGGTGGCTTCCTTCAAATTGACTGGGCGCCGCGTGTTCCGCATGGCGCCGATCCACCACCACTTTGAACTCAAGGGCTGGCCTGAGCCGCGTGTGATCGTCCGATTCTGGATCATCACCGTGATTCTCGTGCTGGTCGGCCTTGCCACCCTGAAACTGAGGTAGAAACGAGTGTCCCTGATCGCTTCAGACCACTTCCGCATCGTTGTCGGCCTCGGCAAGAGCGGCATGTCCCTGGTTCGCTTCCTGGCGAACCAGGGCACGTCGTTTGCCGTCGCCGATACGCGGGAAAATCCACCGGAGCTGGTCACGCTGCGCCGTGACTACCCGCACGTGGAAGTGCGTTGTGGCGAGTTGGATGTCGAGTTTCTGTGCCGTGCCGACGAGCTCTACGTGAGCCCCGGCCTGGCCCTGGCGACACCGGCCCTGCAAGCCGCGGCGGCGCGTGGCGTGAAGCTGTCCGGCGATATCGACCTGTTCGCGCGCAACGCGAAGGCGCCGATCATCGCGATCAGCGGTTCCAACGCGAAAAGCACCGTGACCACCCTGGTCGGCGAGATGGCGGCTGCGGCCGGCAGGCGCGTGGCCGTGGGCGGCAACCTCGGCACCCCGGCGCTGGACCTGCTCAGCGACGACGTCGAGCTGTACGTGATGGAACTGTCGAGCTTCCAGCTGGAAACCACCCACGACCTGGGCGCTGAAGTGGCCACCGTATTGAACGTCAGCGAAGACCACATGGACCGCTACAGCGGCCTGCCGGCCTATCACCTGGCCAAGCACCGGATCTTCCGCGGCGCCAAACAAGTGGTGGTCAACCGCCAGGATGCCCTGAGCCGTCCGCTGATGGGCGAGGGCCTGCCGTGCTGGACCTTCGGCCTGGGCAAACCCGACTTCAAGGCCTTCGGTATCCGTGAAGAGAACGGCGAGAAATACCTGGCCTTCGAATTCCAGAACCTGATGCCGGTGCGCGAGCTGAAAATCCGTGGCGCCCACAACCAATCCAATGCCCTCGCGGCCTTGGCGCTGGGGCATGCCGTGGGCTTGCCGTTCGACGCCATGCTCGCGAGCCTGCGCACCTTCGGCGGCCTCGAGCATCGCTGCCAGTGGGTCCGCGACCTGAATGGCGTCAGCTATTACAACGACTCCAAGGCCACCAACGTCGGTGCGGCCCTGGCCGCCATCGAAGGCCTGGGTGCCGATATCGACGGCAAGCTGTTGCTGATCGCCGGTGGCGACGGCAAAGGCGCCGACTTCAAGGACCTCAAGGGGCCGGTGGCCGCCCATTGCCGCGCCGTGGTGCTGATGGGCCGCGATGCCGACTTGATCGCCGCCGCCCTTGGTGATGCGGTGCCGCAAGTGCGCGCCGGCTCCCTCGACGACGCGATTGCCCAGTGCAAAGCCCTGGCCCAGCCGGGTGATGCGGTGCTGCTGTCGCCGGCGTGCGCCAGTTTCGACATGTTCAAGAACTACGAAGAGCGCGGCCAGCTGTTCGCCCGCGCCGTGGAGGCCTTGGCATGAATCTCAACTTCCGTAACATCATCAAGCCGTACCCGTCGCCGATCATTACCGGACGCGGCATCGACCTCGACTTCCCGATGCTCGCCGGTTGCCTGGCTTTGCTCGGCCTGGGGTTGGTGATGATCACGTCGGCGTCCTCCGAAGTGGCGGCCGTACAGTCGGGCAACACCCTGTACATGATGATCCGTCACCTGGTGTACCTGGTGATCGGCCTCGGCGCGTGCATCGTCACCATGATGATCCCCATCGCCACCTGGCAGCGTCTGGGCTGGCTGATGCTGATCGGTGCGTTTGGCTTGCTGATCATGGTGATCCTGCCCGGCATCGGCCGCGAGGTGAACGGTTCGATGCGCTGGATCGGCTTCGGTGCGTTCAACGTGCAGCCGTCGGAAATCGCCAAGGTGTTCGTGGTGATCTACCTCGCCGGCTACCTGGTGCGGCGTCAGAAAGAAGTGCGTGAAAGCTGGATGGGCTTCTTCAAGCCGTTCATCGTGCTGCTGCCCATGGCCGGCCTGTTGCTGATGGAACCCGACTTCGGGGCCACCGTCGTGATGATGGGCGCCGCTGCGGCGATGCTGTTCCTCGGCGGGGTCGGGCTGTTCCGCTTCACCTTGATGGTGGTGCTGGCGGTGGCTGCCGTGACCGTGCTGGTGCAGGCGCAACCTTATCGGATGGCCCGTCTGATCACCTTTACCGACCCGTGGTCCGACCAGTTCGGC
The DNA here is from genome assembly GCF_049898265.1 of Pseudomonas sp. PSPC2-3. Taxonomy (NCBI): domain Bacteria; kingdom Pseudomonadati; phylum Pseudomonadota; class Gammaproteobacteria; order Pseudomonadales; family Pseudomonadaceae; genus Pseudomonas; species Pseudomonas sp. PSPC2-3. The sequence continues at coordinate 324,597 of NZ_JAFCXJ010000003.1, forward strand.
TCCGGCTACCAGTTGACCCAGGCGCTGATCGCCTTCGGTCGCGGCGAGTGGCTGGGCGTGGGCCTGGGCAACAGCGTGCAGAAACAATTCTACCTGCCGGAAGCGCACACCGACTTCGTGTTCTCGGTGCTCGCCGAAGAGCTGGGCGTGGTCGGTTCGCTGTGTACCGTCGCATTGTTCGTGTTCGTGTGTGTGCGCGGCATGTACATCGGCTTGTGGGCCGAGAAGGCCAAACAGTATTTCGCTGCGTATGTGGCGTATGGCTTGTCGTTCCTGTGGATCGGCCAGTTCCTGATCAATATCGGCGTGAACGTCGGCCTGCTGCCGACCAAGGGCCTGACCTTGCCGTTTCTCAGTTACGGCGGCAGTTCGTTGGTGATCTGCTGTGCCTGTCTTGGCTTGTTGCTGCGCATCGAGTGGGAGAGTCGAACCCACCTGGGCAGCGAAGAGATGGAGTTCAGCGAAAGCGACTTCGCCGAGGAGCCGACCCATGGGCGCTAACGTGCTGATCATGGCAGGCGGCACCGGGGGCCATGTGTTCCCGGCCCTGGCCTGTGCGCGCGAATTCCAGAGCCGTGGCTACAGCGTGCATTGGCTGGGAACGCCGCGCGGCATCGAAAACGAACTGGTGCCGAGCGCCGGTTTGCCGCTGCATTTGATCAACGTCACGGGCCTGCGCGGCAAGGGCAAGCTGTCGCTGCTCAAGGCACCGTTCGTGTTGCTCAAGGCGGTGTGGCAGGCGCGCAAGGTCATCCGTGAATTGCAGCCGGTGTGTGTGCTCGGTTTCGGCGGTTACGTGACCGGCCCCGGCGGCGTCGCGGCCAGGCTCGCGGGCGTGCCGGTGATCGTGCATGAGCAGAACGCTGTCGCCGGCACCGCCAACCGCTTGCTGGTGCCGCTGGCGGCGCGGGTGTGCGAAGCGTTCCCGAATACCTTCGGCGCCTCGGACAAACGCCGCACCACCGGCAACCCGGTACGCACCGAGCTGTTTATGGACATTGCCCGGCAGCCCTTGGCCGGGCGCAAGGCGCACCTGCTGATCCTGGGCGGGAGCCTGGGCGCCGAGCCGCTGAATAAATTGCTACCGCAAGCGCTGGCGCAACTGCCTGTGGACGTGCGCCCGCAGGTCTTTCACCAGGCCGGCAAGAACCACGATGAAGTCACCGCCACGCGTTATCGCGAGGCCGGTGTCGAGGCTGATGTGCAGCCCTTCATCAAAGACATGGCCCAAGCCTATGGCTGGGCCGACCTGGTGGTCTGTCGCGCTGGTGCGCTGACCGTCAGTGAACTGGCCGCCGCCGGTCTGCCGTCCTTGCTGGTGCCTTTGCCCCATGCGATCGACGATCACCAGACCCGCAACGCCGAATATTTGGCCGGGGAGGGCGCTGCCTTCCTACTGCCGCAAAGAACGACTGGCGCCGCCGATTTGGCCGCACGCCTGACCGAGGTTTTGATGCAACCGGAACGACTCAACAGCATGGCGAGCACCGCACGCCGCCTGGCCAAACCTGACGCAACCCGCACCGTGGTCGATATCTGCCTGGAGGTGGCCCATGGTTGAGAATCAGAAAGCCATGCCGCAACCGGAAATGCGCCGCATCCGTCGTATCCACTTCGTCGGGATCGGCGGCGTGGGCATGTGTGGCATTGCCGAAGTGTTGCTGAACCTGGGCTACCAGGTGTCCGGCTCCGATTTGAAAGAGTCGCCGGTCACCGAGCGCCTGAAGTCCTTCGGCGCGAAAATCTTCATCGGCCACCGCGCCGAGAACGCCGTCGAGGCCGACGTGCTGGTGGTGTCCAGCGCCGTGAACACCTCCAACCCGGAAGTTGCCAGCGCCCTTGAGCGCCGCATTCCCGTGGTGCCCCGCGCCGAGATGCTGGCCGAGCTGATGCGCTACCGCCATGGCATTGCTGTCGCCGGTACCCACGGCAAGACCACCACCACCAGCCTGATCGCCTCGGTGTTCGCCGCCGGTGGCCTGGACCCGACCTTTGTGATCGGTGGCCGCCTGAATGCAGCCGGCACCAATGCGCAACTGGGCACCAGCCGCTACCTGATCGCCGAAGCTGACGAAAGCGATGCCAGCTTCCTGCACCTGCAACCGCTGGTGGCCGTGGTCACCAACATCGACGCCGACCACATGGCGACCTACGACGGCGACTTCAACAAGTTGAAGAAAACCTTCGTCGAGTTCCTGCATAACCTGCCGTTCTACGGTTTGGCAGTGGTGTGCCTGGATGACCCGGTGGTGCGCGAGATCCTGCCGCTGGTCAAGCGTCCGACCGTGACCTACGGCTTCAGCGAAGACGCCGACGTGCGTGCGATCAATGTGCGCCAGCAAGGCATGCAGACGTTCTTCACCGTGCTGCGCCCGGACCGCGAACCGCTGGACGTGTCGGTGAACATGCCGGGCAACCACAACGTGCTCAATTCCCTGGCGACCATCTGCATTGCCTCCGATGAAGGCGTCAGCGATGAAGCCATTGTCGAGGGCCTGTCGGGCTTTGCCGGCGTGGGCCGGCGCTTCCAGGTCTACGGGCAACTGCCGGTGGAAGGTGGCGAGGTGATGCTGGTGGACGACTACGGTCACCACCCGACCGAAGTCGCCGCCGTGATCAAGGCCGTGCGCGGTGGTTGGCCGGAGCGTCGCCTGGTGATGGTCTACCAGCCGCACCGCTACAGCCGCACCCGCGACCTGTATGACGATTTCGTCAATGTACTGGCCGATGCCAACGTGCTGCTGCTGATGGAAGTCTATCCGGCCGGTGAAGAACCGATCCCCGGGGCGGACAGCCGCAAACTGTGCAACAGCATCCGTCAGCGCGGCCAGTTGGACCCGATCTACATCGAGCGCGGTGTGGACCTGGCGCCGATCGTCAAGCCGCTGCTGCGCGCCGGCGACATCCTGCTGTGCCAGGGTGCCGGTGATATCGGCGGCCTTGCGCCTAAATTGCTGGCGAGCCCCTTGTTCGTAAACAAAGCACTTGCTGCTGAACAGGGGAAGTCGAAATGACCACGAACTACGCCTCCCTGTTCTCCACCATCGCCCCTGCCGACTTCGGCCGCGTGGCCGTGCTGTTCGGCGGTAAGAGCGCTGAGCGTGAAGTGTCGCTCAAGTCCGGCAACGCCGTGCTCGAAGCGCTGCAAAGCGCGGGCGTGAATGCGTTCGGGATCGACGTGGGTGACGACTTCCTCGCACGCCTGCAGGCCGAGAAGATCGACCGCGCCTTCATCATCCTGCACGGCCGTGGTGGTGAAGACGGCAGCATGCAAGGCCTGCTGGAGTGCGCCGGGATTCCTTACACCGGCAGCGGCATCCTCGCCTCGGCGCTGGCCATGGACAAGTTGCGCACCAAGCAGGTGTGGCACAGCCTGGGAATTCCTACCCCGCGTCACAGTGTGCTGTGCAGCGAAGACGATTGTATTTCTGCAGCCAAGGAACTGGGCCTGCCTTTGATCGTCAAACCAGCCCATGAAGGCTCCAGTATCGGCATGGCTAAAGTGAACTCGGCCGCCGAATTGATCGACGCATGGAAAGCGGCAAGTACCTACGATTCGCAAGTGTTGGTGGAACAGTGGATCCAAGGTCCCGAGTACACCATCGCCACCCTGCGTGGCCAGGTATTGCCGCCCATCGCCTTGGGCACGCCCCACACTTTTTACGATTACGATGCCAAGTACCTGGCTTCCGATACCCAGTACCGGATCCCCTGCGGCCTTGACGCAAGCAAAGAACAGGAATTGATGGACCTCACGGCGAAAGCCTGTGAGGCGCTGGGTATCGCCGGTTGGGCGCGGGCAGACGTGATGCAGGACGACCAAGGGAATTTCTGGTTCCTGGAAGTCAACACCGCACCGGGCATGACCGACCACAGCCTGGTCCCTATGGCCGCGCGCGCAGCCGGCCTGGATTTCCAGCAGTTGGTGCTGGCGATCCTGGCGGCCAGCGTTGCCGGTGAAGAAAGGCAGCGAGGCTAAGACATGAAAGGCGCATCGCTTCGTCATCAGCCCCCACCCGCACCCGGCCGCAAGCCGGTGCCACGGGGTGCCAGCCGAATGGTGGCTAAAGAGCCGATGTCGGCGCGCCTGCCGAAAGCCAACTTTGGTTTCCTCAAGGCGCTGTTCTGGCCGGTGTTGCTGGTGGTGTTGGGCTTCGGCACTTACGAAGGCGCGCAGCGTCTATTGCCTTATGCCGACCGGCCGATCACCAAGATCAGCGTGCAGGGCGACTTGAGCTACATCAGCCAGCAAGCGGTGCAGCAGCGCATCGGCCCGTTCCTGGCGGCGAGCTTCTTCACCATCGACCTGGCCGGCATGCGCCGGGAGCTGGAGCAGATGCCGTGGATCGCCCACGCCGAAGTCCGCCGTGTATGGCCGGACCAGGTGACGATCCGCCTGGAAGAACAACTGCCCGTGGCCCGTTGGGGCGATGAGGCGCTGTTGAACAACCAGGGCCAGGCGTTCACCCCGCGTGAGCTGGCCAATTACGAGCACCTGCCGCAGCTGTTCGGGCCGCAGCGGGCGCAGCAGCAAGTGATGCAGCAGTACCAGGCCTTGAGCCAGATGCTGCGGCCGCTGGGCTTCTCCATTGCACGCCTGGAATTGCGTGAACGGGGCAGCTGGTTTTTGACGACCGGGGCAGGCAGTTCCGGCCCGGGCATCGAGTTGTTGCTGGGACGCGACCGCTTGGTGGAAAAGATGCGCCGCTTTATTGCCATCTATGAAAAGACCTTGAAAGAACAGATTACGAACATTGCGAGCGTCGACCTGCGTTACGCCAACGGCCTTGCCGTCGGCTGGCGTGAACCGGCTGCGCCCACGGCAGCGCAACCCGCTGTCGCGAAGAATTAAGAAGAGGCAGGACCCATGGCAAACGTGCAAAGCGGCAAAATGATCGTCGGTCTCGATATCGGCACCTCCAAGGTGGTGGCGCTGGTGGGCGAGGTCGGGGAAGACGGCACGATCGAAATCGTCGGTATTGGCACGCATCCGTCCCGGGGCCTGAAGAAGGGCGTGGTGGTGAACATCGAGTCCACCGTGCAATCGATCCAGCGCGCCATCGAAGAAGCGCAGCTGATGGCCGGTTGCCGGATTCACTCGGCGTTCGTCGGCGTAGCGGGCAATCACATCCGCAGCCTGAACTCCCACGGCATCGTGGCGATCCGCGACCGCGAAGTCAGCGCGGCCGACCTTGAGCGCGTACTCGACGCCGCCCAGGCCGTGGCGATCCCGGCGGACCAGCGCGTGCTGCACACCCTGCCGCAGGACTACGTGATCGACAACCAGGAAGGCGTGCGCGAGCCCCTGGGCATGTCAGGCGTGCGCCTGGAAGCCAAGGTCCACGTGGTGACCTGCGCGGTCAATGCCGCACAGAACATTGAAAAGTGCGTGCGTCGCTGCGGCCTGGAAATCGACGACATCATTCTCGAGCAACTGGCTTCGGCCTACTCGGTACTGACCGACGACGAAAAAGAACTGGGCGTGTGCCTGGTCGACATCGGCGGCGGCACCACCGACATCGCGATCTTCACCGAGGGTGCGATCCGTCACACCGCCGTGATCCCGATTGCCGGCGACCAGGTCACCAACGACATCGCCATGGCGTTGCGCACACCGACGCAGTACGCCGAAGAGATCAAGATCCGCTATGCCTGCGCTCTGGCCAAACTGGCCGGTGCCGGTGAAACCATCAAGGTGCCGAGCGTGGGCGACCGTCCACCGCGCGAGCTGTCGCGCCAGGCCTTGGCCGAAGTGGTCGAGCCGCGTTACGACGAGCTGTTCACCCTGATCCAGGCGGAACTGCGCCGCAGCGGCTACGAAGATTTGATCCCGGCCGGCATCGTGCTGACCGGTGGCACCTCGAAGATGGAAGGCGCGGTCGAACTGGCCGAAGAGATCTTCCACATGCCAGTTCGCCTGGGCGTGCCCCATGGCGTCAAAGGCCTGGGCGACGTCGTGCGCAACCCGATTTATTCCACCGGTGTGGGCTTGCTGTTGTACGGGCTGCAAAAGCAGACCGACGGCATTTCCCTGTCGGGCCCGAGCATCCGCGACAGCTACCGCGGCGACGACGAAGCGAAAGCGCCGTTGTTCGAACGGTTGCAGGCTTGGGTCAAAGGCAATTTCTAACGATTTACCGCAACACCGTAAAAAAAGCAGTAGGCGAAAAAACTAGAGAATACGAAAGGAGAGGGAAAATGTTCGAACTCGTAGACAACATCCCCGCAAGCCCGGTCATCAAAGTGATCGGTGTCGGCGGTGGCGGCGGCAACGCTGTCAACCATATGGTCAAGAGCAACATTGAAGGCGTTGAATTCATCTGCGCCAACACTGATGCCCAGGCGCTGAAGAGCATCGGCGCGCGGACCATCCTGCAATTGGGCACCGCCGTGACCAAGGGCCTCGGCGCTGGCGCCAACCCGGAAGTCGGCCGTCAAGCCGCGCTGGAAGACCGCGAGCGTATCGCCGAAGTGCTGCAAGGCACCAACATGGTGTTCATCACCACCGGCATGGGCGGCGGTACCGGTACCGGTGCAGCGCCGATCATCGCCGAAGTGGCCAAGGAAATGGGGATTCTGACGGTCGCCGTCGTGACTCGTCCGTTCCCGTTCGAAGGCCGCAAGCGCATGCAGATCGCCGACGAAGGTATCCGTCTGCTGTCTGAAAGCGTCGACTCGTTGATCACCATCCCCAACGAGAAGCTGCTGACCATCCTGGGCAAGGACGCGAGCCTGCTGTCCGCGTTCGCCAAGGCTGACGATGTACTGGCCGGTGCCGTTCGCGGTATCTCCGACATCATCAAGCGCCCGGGCATGATCAACGTCGACTTTGCCGACGTGCGTACCGTGATGAGCGAAATGGGCATGGCGATGATGGGCACTGGCTGCGCCAGCGGTCCGAACCGTGCGCGTGAAGCCACCGAAGCGGCCATCCGCAACCCGTTGCTCGAAGACGTGAACCTGCAAGGCGCACGCGGCATCCTGGTGAACATCACCGCCGGTCCTGACCTGTCCCTGGGTGAGTACTCCGACGTGGGTAGCATCATCGAAGCCTTCGCTTCCGAGCACGCGATGGTCAAAGTCGGCACCGTGATCGATCCGGACATGCGCGACGAACTGCATGTGACCGTGGTCGCGACCGGCCTGGGCGCAAAAATCGAGAAGCCTGTAAAGGTCATCGACAATACCGTTCACACCGGCCACAACAGCCACGCCAGCCAAGCGGCTGCCGCTCCAGCGCCTGCGCGCCAGGAACTGCCGTCGGTGAACTACCGTGATCTGGACCGTCCGACCGTGATGCGCAATCAGGCTCAGGCCGGTGCTGCAGCGTCCCGTAGCCCGAATCCGCAAGATGACCTGGACTACCTGGACATCCCGGCATTCCTGCGTCGTCAGGCCGATTAATGGAATGTATCAGGGCTATGAAGGTGATTGGTGTTCAGCAAAGGTCTGGTCTGCTATTATCGCCAGCCTTTGTTGATACCAGTTCGCAATTTGCGCTGAAGCGGTCCAAGCCATGATTAAACAACGCACCCTGAAGAATATTATTCGTGCCACAGGTGTAGGTCTGCACTCCGGGGAGAAGGTATACCTGACCCTCAAACCTGCACCTGTCGACACCGGCATCGTGTTTGTTCGTGCCGACCTGGACCCTGTGGTGCAGATTCCTGCTCGCGCGGAAAACGTCGGCGAAACCACGATGTCGACCACATTGGTCAACGGTGACGTCAAGGTGGACACGGTGGAGCACTTGCTCTCGGCCATGGCTGGCCTGGGCATCGATAACGCCTACGTCGAGCTCTCCGCGTCCGAAGTCCCCATCATGGATGGCAGCGCTGGTCCCTTCGTATTCTTGATTCAATCTGCCGGCCTGGAAGAACAGGACGCAGCCAAGAAGTTCATTCGCATTCTGCGGGAAGTGACAGTAGAAGACGGCGACAAGCGCGCCACCTTCGTCCCGTTCGAAGGCTTTAAAGTGAGCTTTGAGATCGATTTCGATCACCCGGTATTTCGCGACCGCACCCAAAGCGCAAGCGTGGATTTTTCCAGTACTTCGTTCGTAAAAGAAGTCAGCCGCGCCCGCACCTTTGGTTTCATGAGTGACATCGAGTACCTGCGCAAGCACAACCTCGCACTCGGCGGCAGCGTTGAAAACGCCATTGTGGTCGACGCGGATGGTGTACTGAACGAAGACGGCCTTCGCTATGAAGACGAATTCGTGAAGCACAAGATCCTCGATGCAATCGGTGACCTCTACCTGCTGGGCAATAGCCTGATAGGCGAGTTCAAAGGCTTCAAGTCGGGCCACGCCCTTAACAACCAGCTGCTGCGCAAGTTGATTGAGCAGACAGATGCTTGGGAAGTCGTGACCTTCGAAGATGCCAGCACCGCACCGATCTCTTACATGCGTCCCGTTGCGGCGGTGTAAGTAACAACTCTCTTTCTTTAGTTTTTAAGGGCTGCCTTCGGGTGGCCCTTTTTATTTCCCGTGGCGAGTGAGCCACAATGGCCTGTTCGCCTCAGTCATCGCGCCGTTGCCTCCACGATGCAATTGCGCCCACTGTGCTTGGCTTCATACAGCGCGCGGTCCGCACTGAGCTGCAAGTCCTCCAGGGACATGCGACTGCGCTTGTCCCACGTACTCAGGCCAATGCTCACGGTAATCGGCCGTTCATCCCCCGCCACCCGTGGCAAGTGCTCGACGCCGCGGCGGATATGCTCGGCGATTAGCCATGCGCCCCTGATATCGGTAGACGGCAACACCACGGCGAACTCTTCACCGCCATAACGTGCGGCCAGGTCGGCCGGGCGACGGATGTTGCCGCCGATCACCTGGGCGACGTTGCGCAACGCCTCATCGCCGCCGTGATGGCCATGACGGTCGTTGAATGCCTTGAAGTGGTCGACGTCGATCATCAACAGCGTCAGCGGTTCGGCGGAGCGCTGGGCGCGGTCCCATTCCAGGCGCAGGCGTTGGTCCAGAATGCGCCGGTTGGCCAGGCCGGTGAGCGCGTCGGTGGCTGCCAGTTCTGACAGCACCTTCTCCGCGCGAAAACGGCGGCGCAGTTCCCGGCGCAGCATCCAGGTCAGCCATAACAGGCCGATACACAGGATGCCGGTGGCGCCGCCGGTCAGCGTCGCCGCGCGCTTCCATGGCGCGAACACGTCCTCACTGGACAACGCCACGACCACAATCAGCGGCAGCTCGCCGACATTGGTGAAGGTATACAGGCGCTCCTTGCCGGTGATGGTCGAGATGGCCCGAAAGCTGCCGCTTCCTTCGCGCAGCATGCGCTTGAAGTTGGGGCGATCACTCAGGTCCTTGTTGATCATGTCGCGCTCCAGCAGCGGTTGCTGGGCCAGGAGAATGCCGTGGCTGCTCAACAGGTTGACCGAGCTGCTATTGCCGATGGTCAGGCTGTTGAACAACTGATCGAAGTACGCCAGGCGCATGGTGGCCACCGCGACCCCGAGGAACTCGCCGTTGGCGCCGGTGACGCGGCGGCTGAACGCGATGCGCCAGACTTGCTCGCAATGGCACTGAATCATGAACGGCCGGCTGATGAACAGGTCGCTCTGGTTGGTGATTTTATGCACGAGGAAGTAGTCGCGATCAGCCAAATTACGCGAGGTCGGCTTGAGCGTCGAAGAGTCAGCAACGACGGCGCCATTGGCGTCCAGCAACAGCACTTGGTCTTTGAACAGCGCGGCCGTCGACAGCTCGAATTGCACCAGATGCCGGATATCCCCCGATACCTTGGACAAATCCGTGCGCTGCGTGGCGGCGATCAACCCTTGCAGCGCGAGGTCGTATAGCTCGACGTTACGCAGCACATCGGCGTTGATCAGTTGGGTGATGTTGGTGGTTGAGCGTTTCGCCGCCTGCAGGGTGCTGGCGTGTTCGCGGATCAACAGCACCGCGACGATAATCACAATCAATGCGACGGTGAAGCCGCTGCCTAGCATCAACAATAATTCTGTGCGTTCAGATGGGGTACGAAAAGGGCGTGGACTCATCGGGCAGACTTCAACGGTGAAGATACTGGCAGTTTAGTTCTACCCGATGAAAATTGATTGTTTGGTTGCAAAGAAAGTGCGGCGACTTAGAACACGTTGATCGGATAGTCGACGATCACCCGGTATTCATCCACATCCCGATCCACCGCCGAGTAGCCATTGCTGCCGCGGTTGGTCGCCCATTGCAGGCGCAGGGACAGATCCTTGGCGTTGCCGCCCTGCACCACGTATTTCACGTCGATGTCCCGTTCCCAGTGCTTGGCGTCCTGGCCGTCGGCGCTGTACCAGGCGCTGTAGCCCCGGCTGGTGGGATCGACTTTGCTCAGGTCGGTCTTACCGCTGCTGTAGGACACGGCAGTGGTCAGGCCCGGCATGCCGAGGCCGATGAAGTCGTAGGCGTACTTGAGCTTCCACGACCGCTCGTTGGGGCCGTTGAAGTCCGAGTATTGCTGGGAGTTGTCCAGGTACACGCTGTCGCCCTGGGTGATGTAGTCGAACGGTGTGTTGCCGTTGACCCGCTGGTACGCGGCGGTGACGCTGTGGCTGCCCACGACTACGGTGAAATGCAGGCTGTAGGTGTTGTTGTCGATGTTACCCAGCAACGACTGGCCGCTGTCTTGGGTGTGGTAGTAGTGCAGGCCGGGGTTGAGGCTGACCAGGTCGTTCAGCGCGTAGGTGTAGTCCAGGTCGTAGTAGTACTGGTGCCACACATCCTTGAGTTCGGCGGCGTACAGGTTGCTGGTCAGTCCCGGCACGCCGCTGAACGACACGCCGGCCCAGTCCAGGTGCTGGCTGTCGGTGTGTTCCGGCAGTGTGCCGTAGCTGGTGCCGATGCGCTGGTGGCCGCTCTGGTTGTAGAGCTTGGTGAAGCTGGCCTGGCCGCCTTCGATCATCCAGCCGTCGAGGCTGTGGTTGGTCAGGCTTACGCCGCGAAAGGTCTGGGGCAGCATGCGGGTCATGCCGCCGGCGATCACCGGGTTGTTGAGGAACAGGTCGCCGGCTTTCAGTTCCGTGTCGAACGCGCGCATCTTCAACGTGCCGCCTGCGGTGGAGAACGACCCCGGCGCCTTGCCGCTGCCTTGACTGTTGCCGTATGGAAGGATGCTCGAACCGTCGGTGCCGCCACCGCCGTCGAGCTTGAGGCCGAGCATGGCATGGGCATCCAGGCCGAAACCGACGGTGCCCTGGGTGTAGCCGGATTCGAAGATGCCGAGAAAGCCCTGGCCCCATTCTTTGTTGTCATCGGTGTGGATGTCGTGACGGTCGCGGTTCATGTAGTAGTTGCGGGCGTTGAGCTTGAGGCTTGCGCCTTCGACGAAACCGTCGGTGGGGGTGGTGTCTGCTGCGTGGGCGAGGGGGGCGATCGTTGCTGTAATCGCGAGGAATAACGGGGTGAACGTCAGCGAGTTCTTCACCGGTGGAGCTCCTTTGGTCAAACGGAAACGGCCAATGTCGTGGGGGTGTGCCTGGCCTTTTTTGCGGCAAAAAAAAAGCCGCTGAAGTCAGCGGCTTTAAGACAGATTCCCAGTGTAGAGCCCTGGAAAAAAGTCGAGGGAAATTCGGGTAAGCGGGTCAGCTGTCTTTGCCGTCGCGCTCATCGATGCGTCAAATTAACGCAGGCGAGCGCTGCGATACAGAGTGTAACAAGATAATGACTGTTGCCCAAATCGCAACAGTCAGAGATTTAGCGCATGCCAATGTGGGAGGGGGCTTGCCCCCGATAGCGGTGTATCAGTCACTGAAGTACTGACTGATCCGTCGCCATCGGGGGCAAGCTCCCTCCTACATTGGTCTGAAGTGTTCTCAAGCGTTAGACGGGCAGGGTAATACCGAAGGTGTTGCCGCCGGCGTCACTGCGCACGAATACATCGCCGCCATGCATCAGCGCAATCGCCTTGACGATGGCCAGCCCCAGCCCATGGTTGGCGCCACTGTTGCTGCGCGATGCGTCCACCCGATAGAAGCGTTCGAACAGCCGAGGCAGGTGCTCGCTGGCAATCGCGTCGCCGGGGTTGGTCACGGCGATCGCCACCTGATGCTCCCGCACGTCGATGTTCACCGCGATGACCTGCCCTGGCGCGGTGTGCTGCACCGCGTTGCTCAGCAGGTTGATCAGTGCGCGGCGCAGGTGGGCTCTTTCGATCTGCACCTGGGCGTCGCCGTGGACGTGCACCCGGACCTGGGCGTCTTCGAGGATGAAGTCCAGGTAGTCGAGGGTGGTCGCCACTTCGTCGGCCAGGGAGCTCTCGATCAGCTTGGTGGCCTTGCTGCCCTGGTCGGCGCTGGCGAGGAACAGCATGTCGTTGATGATCGAACGCAGGCGCTCCAGTTCTTCCAGGTTCGATTGCAGCACCTCGAAATAATGTTCGGCCGAGCGCCCGCGTGTCAGGGCCACCTGGGTCTGGCCGATCAGGTTGGTCAGGGGCGAGCGCAGTTCATGGGCGACGTCGGCATTGAACGATTCCAGGCGCGAGTAGGCCTGTTCGACGCGGTCCAGGGTGGCGTTGAACGAGTTGACGAACTGACGCAACTCCGGCGGCAGCGGCGACAGTTGCAGGCGCCCGGAGAGTTTCGGCGGTGCGAGTTTCTGCGCTTCGTCCGAGAGTTTACTCAGCGGCTTGAGGCCGATGCGCGAGACCCAGAACCCCAGCAGCGCCGCCAGCACCACGCCGATAAACGCCAGGCCGATCAGCGCCACCAGCAAGTGGTGCTGGGTGGCGCGGAAGTTTTCGGTGTCGATGGCGATCATGAAGCGCAACGGCGGGCGCTGGTCCTGGGCGGGGAACTGGCTCACCAGCACCTTGAACGGTTCGGTGTGATTGGCCAGGCGCAAGTCGCGCTTGCCGGTCGGGCCGGTGGCGAAGGCGCGGATCTGTGCGTCCGGGCTGCCATATTCGTAGTTCGGGTCGCTGCTCACCACCCAGAAACGGATGCGCTTGTCTTCCTCGGCCAACAACTTGAGTTTGGCCTTGATCTTGGTCCAATGCTCCGGCGTGCCGAAGCGCTTCACCGAGGACTCCAACACGCTGTAGCGCGCATCCAGTTCGGCCTCGGGTAACAGGCCCAAGCCACGGTCCACCTGCTGATAGAGCGCGCCGCCGATCAACAGGAAGATCAGCAGCGCCACCAGGGTGAACATGCCGCTCAAGCGCAGCGCGATGGAGTTAGTTGACACCGCGGTTCTCCAGCACATAACCCATGCCACGGATGGTGTGCAGCAGCTTCTGTTCGAACGGCCCGTCGAGCTTGGCGCGCAGGCGTTTGATCGCGACTTCGACCACGTTGGCGTCGCTGTCGAAGTTGATGTCCCAGACCATCTCCGCGATGGCGGTCTTGGACAGAATCTCACCCTGGCGCCGCGCCAATACGCTGAGCAGCGAGAACTCCTTGGCGGTCAGGTCCAGGCGCACGCCGTTGCGGCTGGCCTTGCGGCTGATCAGGTCGATCCACAGGTCGGCGACCGTCACCTGCACCGGTTCGTGCCCGCCACTGCGGCGGGTCAGGGCTTGCAGGCGCGCCACCAGCTCCAGGAACGAAAACGGCTTGCCCAGGTAATCGTCGGCGCCTTCACGCAGGCCGCGAATGCGGTCTTCCACGCGCTCGCGGGCGGTGAGCATGATCACCGGCGTTTGCTTGCGCGCGCGCAGGGCACGCAACACGCCGAAGCCGTCGAGACCGGGCAGCATCACGTCGAGCACGATCACCGCGTAATCGTTTTCCAGCGCCAGGTGCAAACCTTCGACGCCTTCACGCGCCACGTCGACGGTGTAGCCTTGCTCCGTCAGGCCGCGATGCAGGTAGTCCGCGGTTTTTTCTTCATCTTCAACGATCAGTACGCGCATGACCCTGCCTTAATGTGTGGTCGCCAACGCGGGCGTTGGTGTGGGCCGGTGGAAAAACCGCTCAAGGTACAAGTATATGATCGGCGTGGTGAACAGCGTCAGCGCCTGGCTCACCAGCAAGCCGCCGACCACCGCGATCCCCAGCGGTTGGCGCAACTCGGCACCGGGGCCTGCGCCGAGCATCAGCGGTACGGCGCCGAGCAGGGCGGCGAGGGTGGTCATGATGATCGGCCGGAACCGCGTGACGCAGGCTTCGTAGATCGCTTCCTCCGGCGGCAGGCCTCTGACCCGCTGGGCTTCGAGGGCGAAGTCGATCATCAGGATGCCATTCTTCTTCACGATGCCGATCAGCAACACCAGGCCGATCAGGGCCATGATCGAAAAGTCCTGCCCCAGCAGCCACAACATGATCAACGCGCCCAAGCCAGCCGAGGGCAGGGTGGAAATGATCGTCAGCGGGTGGACGAAACTTTCGTACAGCACGCCGAGAATGATGTACACCGCCACCAGCGCCGCGAGGATCAGCCACGGCTGGCTGGCCAATGAACTCTGGAACGCCTGGGCCGCGCCCTGGAAGTTGCCGAGGATGGTGGCCGGCATGCCGATTTCGTTCTTGGCCTGGTTGAGCATGATCACCGCATCCCCCAACGCCACGCCGGGCGCCAGGTTGAACGACAGGTTGGCCGCCGGGAACATGCCGTCATGGCTGATGGACAGCGGGCCCACGCTGGGCGGGTCGACCTTGGCCAGGGCCGACAACGGCACCATCTCGTTGGTCAGCGGCGAGCGCAGATAGAAGTAATTGAGGCTTTCGGCTTTGCCGCGTTGCTGGGTATCGAGTTCCAGCACCACTTGGTATTGGTTGATTTCGGTCTGGAACTCGTTGATCTGGCGCTGGCCGAACGCGTCGTACAACGCCTGGTCGACATCGGTGGCGGTCAGGCCGAAGCGCGCGGCGGCCTGGCGGTCGATGCTGATGTGGGTGATGCTGCCGCCCAGTTGCAGGTCGTTGGACAGGTCGCGAAACGCCGGGTTGGCGCGCAGTTTTTCGGTGAGGCGCTGGGTCCAGGTATTCAATGTCGCGCCGTCGTTGCTCTTGAGCACGTACTGGTACTGGGCGCGGCTGGGGCCGGAGCTGAGGTTGATGTCCTGGCCAGCGCGCAGGTACAGCACGATGCCCGGCACCTTCGCCAGTTTCGAGCGGATGCGGTCGATGAACTGGCTGGCGGACACGTCGCGATCGCCGCGGTCTTTCAAGGCGATCCAGAAACGGCCGTTGGCGATGGTCTGGTTGCTGCCGGTGACGCCCACCGAATGGGAAAACGTTGCCACCGCCGGGTCAGCCTTGATGATTTCGGCCAGGGCCTTGTGCTTGGCGACCATGTCCGGGAACGACACATCGGCCGCCGCTTCGCTGGTGCCGAGCACGAAGCCGGTGTCCTGCACCGGGAAAAAGCCCTTGGGGATGAACACGTAGCCGACCACCGCCAGCGCCAGCGTGACCACGAAGATCGCCAGCATGCTGCGTTGATGGACCAGGGCGCGGCGCAGGTTGCGCGCATAGCCGGCCAGCAGGCGTTCGCTGAAACCGGGCTTGGCGTGGGCCGGATGGGTCGGGGCGCGCATGAACAGCGCCGCCAGGGTCGGCGCCAGGGTCAGCGAAACCACCACCGAAATCAGGATGGTCGAGGTCGCCGTCAGTGCGAATTCCTTGAACAGGCGCCCGACCACGCCGCCCATGAACAGCAGCGGAATGAACGCCGCCACCAGCGAGAAGCTGATGGACACCACGGTAAAGCCAATCTCGCCGGCGCCCTTGATCGCCGCTTCACGCTTGCCCAGCCCGGCTTCGAGATGGCGGTGAATGTTCTCCACCACCACGATCGCATCGTCCACCACAAAGCCCACGGCGATGACGATCGCCACCAGGGTCAGGTTGTTCAGGCTGAAGCCCATCAGGTACATCAGGGCGAAGCTGGCGATCAGCGACACCCCGAGCACGCTCGACACAATCAATGTCGCCGACAGCTGGCGCAGGAACAACGCCATCACCGCCACCACCAGCAGCACGGCGATCAGCAGGGTCACTTCCACTTCATGCAGGGAGGCGCGGATGGTCTTGGTGCGGTCGCTCAACACGCTGACCTGCACCGACGCCGGCAGCATGGCCTGCAGGCGCGGCAGTTGCGCTTGAATGCGGTCGACGGTCTCGACAATGTTCGCGCCGGGCTGGCGTGAGATCACCAGGTTGACCCCCGGGGTGTCGCCGGACCAGGCCTGTACGTAGGCGTTTTCCGAGCCGTTGATGACTTTAGCGATATCGCGCAGTTGAACCGGTGCGCCATTCTTGTAGGACACGATCAGTTGGGCGTAGTCCCCGGGCTGAAACAGCTGGTCGTTGGTCGACAGCGTCGACACGCTGTTCTCCCCGTAGATCGCGCCTTTGGCCAGGTTCAGGCTCGACTGCTGGATCGCCACGCGGATGTCGGCCAGGGTCAGGCCGATGGCCGCGAGCTTGTCGGGCGAAGCCTGCACGCGAATCGCCGGACGTTGCTGGCCGGTGATGTTGATCTGGCCGACGCCGTCGATCTGGCTGATCTGCCGTGCCAGCAGGGTTTCCACGTAATCGCTCAGCTCGGTGCTGGGCATGCTGTCGGAACTGACGCTGAGGATCAGCACCGGGCTGTCTGCCGGGTTGACCTTCTTCCAGGTCGGCAGGGTCGGCATATCCCTGGGTAGCTTGCCGGAAGCGGTGTTGATCGCCGCCTGGACTTCCTGGGCGGCGGTGTCGATGCTCTTGTTCAGGGTGAATTGCAGGGTCAAGAGGCTGGAGCCCAAGGCGCTGCTGGAGGTCATCTGGGTCATGCCGGGGATGGCGCTGAATTGCACCTCCAGCGGCGTGGCCACCGACGAGGCCATGGTGTCCGGGCTGGCGCCGGGCAGTTGCGCGCTGACCTGGATTGTCGGAAATTCCGCTTCCGGCAGCGGGGCGATGGCCAGTTGCGGGAAGGCAATCAGCCCGAGCAACACCAGGGCGAAGGTCAGCAGCAGGGTCGCGACCGGGTGGTCGACGCACCACGCCGACGGCGAGCGGCTGGCGTTCATGGTTGCACCTTGGCGTCGACGGTCTGGATCACTTGCGGCGGTTCTTTGAGCACGTCGACCCGAGCGCCGGCCTTGAGCCGCGACTGGCCATCGCTGACCAGCACATCACCGGCCTGTACGCCTTTGATGAGCGTCACGTCGCTGTTCTGGTAGGTGACCTGCACCGGCACCACCTCCACCTTGTCGCCGTTGACCCGGTACACAAAGTGCGCGTCCAGGCCGCGTTGCACCACGGTCGGCGGCACCACCAGGGCGTTTTTGTCGAGGCCGGTCTGGATCTTGATGGTCACCAGTTGCCCCGGCCACAGGCGCTGCGTGGCGTTATTGAACTCGGCCTTGGCGCGCAGGGTGCCGGTGGTGGAACTGATCTGGTTGTCGATCAGGCTCAGGTGGCCTTCACCGAGCAGGTCGCCGGTCTGGCCGTCGGTGTCGGCGCCCAGGTAGGCGTCGACGCTGGCTGGGGTAGGGGCCGCGATCAGGCTTTGCAGAGTGGGCAGCATCTGTTGCGGCAGGGAAAATTCGACGGCAATCGGGTCGATCTGCGTCACCGAGAACAGCCCCTGGGCATCGCTCGTGCGCAGGAAGTTGCCTTCATCCACCGTGCGAATCCCTACGCGGCCGCTGACCGGCGAGCGAATCTGAGTGTAGGAAAGCTGCACCTTTGCCGCATCAATCGCCGCCTGATTGCCCTGGACGGTGGCATTGAGTTGGTTGACCAACGCCTGTTGCTGGTCATAGGTCTGCTTGGACACGCCGTCGTCGACACTCAATGCCTTGTAGCGCTTGAGGTTGATCAGCGCGACTTGCAACTGCGCCTGGTTTTCCGCCAACAGCGCCTTGGCCTGCTCGAGGCTGGCGCGGATCGAGCGGTCATCGATGGTCGCCAACAGGTCCCCGGCCTTGACCTGCTGGCCTTCCTTGACCAGCAATCGGGTGAGGATGCCGTCGACCTGTGGGCGGATCACCACGCTGTGCAACGACAGCACCGTCCCAATGCCGCTGACGAAACGCGGGATGTCCTGTTGCGCCACGCTCACCACCCGTACCGGGATCGCTGTCGGCGCCGCCAGTTTGGGTTTGGCCGGCCGCGTCAGGGCCCAGGCTGCAATCGCCAGCACCACGAGGACTCCGACGATCAGCGCGGTTTTTCGTTGAATTTGCATGGAAGTGAGGTGCCAGGGCAGAGGAACGGAAGAGTGAGGTGTCTTTATAGCCCGTCAACCCGGTCAGCAAGGTGACTGCTAACTGACAGCGCTGTCAGTAAACGCCGACCATTCGTACAGGCGGTGGTTAAAGATCCTGAGGGCGCAGGTATACTGCGCGCCAGTGTGGCCCGCAAGCTGGCCCCGCATCAATTTTTGCCTGCTCCGGAGCTTCCATGACTTCCCCGACACATCCCCCTGTTGAAGCGGCCGACCTCGTCGATCCGGCCAGCGCTGAAAGCGTTGAAAAAACCGAGATCCCGGCGTTCAAGTTTCCGTTCAAGCCGGGTGAACTGGCCGGGGCCAAGAATGCCGCCCAGCCGTGGTACAAGAACGGCGCCAAGAACGGGCATACCAAGTCCCCGGGCATGGCGCCGCCGGGCACCCGTCGTTCGATGGGTAAACGCTGAGAATAATAAGTCGCACGCTGTGTCGACTATTGCCTACAACGTCTGCTGAAATTTCTGATTGTAGGGCCACGACCGTTTCTTGAAAGCTTGCACAGCCTCCGTGCCGCCCCGGCGTTTTCCGTCGGTGCGGGAGGGTGAGGTTGGACTTTCCGGAAAAGGACGTTTCCTGTGGCTCTGATACACATTTGTGCCGTGCTCGCGTTATTGCTGGCGGCCGATAGCGTTGCCGCCGGTGAGTCGCCACGGCGCGAGATCCGTTTCGCCGTCGCTGCGCAATTCTCGCCTTTCCAGAGCCGCAACCCGCAAGGCCAACTGGTCGGCCTGAACATCGACCTGGGTAACGCCCTGTGCGTGCAGTTGAATGTGCGTTGCACCTGGGTCGACCAGGTGCTGGTGGAAAACTTCCCGGCCCTGGAGGCCCGGCAGTTCGACGCAATCATGGGCATGGCGCCCACGTCGATGCGTCGGCGCTGGGTCAACTTCACCGATGAGCTGTATCCGTTCACCACGCGCCTGGTCGCCCGCAGAACATCCGGCCTGCTGCCGACCGTGCGGTCGCTCAAGGGCAAGCGTGTCGGGGTGTTGCTGGGCAGTAATCGCGAAGCCTTCGCCCGAGCGCGGTGGGCGCCCAAGGGCGTTATCGTCAAGAGCTTCTGGCTCAATGACGAACTGATTCGCAGCCTGGTGGCGGGGGATATCGATGCGACCCTGCAAGGCACCGTGGAAATCCGTGAGGTGCTGCTCGATACCGTCGATGGTCAGGACTTTGACTTCCTCGGCCCCGCCATTTCGGCCGAACTCCTGGGCAGCGGCGTGGCGATCGCGGTGCGCAAGCCCGATACCGCCTTGCGCAATGCCCTCAACTGCGCCCTTGAACAACTGATGCAAAGCGGCGAATACCAACGGATCATTCAGCCCTACCGCCTGGATGCCGTTTCCGTCGCGCCCAACGACTAGGCGGCGCGCAGCGGGATAAACGCATAGTTGGCCGGCACCTCGGTGGCAAGCTGTGCCCCCGCGTCCAGCAACTGTTCGGCGATGTCCATCGCGGACACATGAAACACCCACTCATTCGCCACGCCGGGCTGGCTCGCCGCCCGCTCGATCGCCTGGGTAAAGGCATCCATCTGCGGCAGGTACGCCGTAAAGCCATCGCCCTTGAGCGCCGTGGTGCGAATCCCCAACAGGGCACACACCGCCTCTTTGGTCTGCACATCGTCGCGGTCGGCCTGGCGCGAGCGGCGGATCAGTTCAGCCAGTTCCGCGTCCATCAACTCGCCGCCGGCAATCAATACCGGGCCCTGTTCCCACGACTCCGGCGGGCATTCCTTGGCGGCAGGGTTCAACGGGATGTGCGGGTTGATCTCCATCGGATAGATGCGGCAGACCAACGGTCGGCGTTCATAGATGCGGCACAGGTTGTCTTCGTCAAGATTCCGGCAGCGTCCGGGGTTGTAGGCGGCAAAGGTGATGGCCACGAATGCCTGGGTCGTGCCGCTGGGCACCATCGCCGAACGGCGTTCGGCATGTTCGCGTTGTTGCAGTGGCAGGCCCAGGCCGTTGCCGAGAAAACCTTCCACCAGAACGATCACGCTGCCGCCGTCAGCCGCCCACTGGCGGGCTTCTGCGAGGGTCAGGGGGACATGGTGGTCGGTGCAGCATTTGCCACAACCGACGCAGGAAAAATGAGTGTTCATGGCAGATCTGTCACCAGGCTAGGTCGGAGGGCTCGCGCGAACGGTGACGGGTTTTCACCTCTTTTCAACGTTCGGGAGCACTGAAAGCAAGTTGTGCGCCAGTGCCCGTCAGTCTTCGCTGACCACATCGCGCAGCACGAACACCATGCCCGCGCTTTCATAGAGTTGCCGGGCGCGTCGGTTGCTTTCCAGGACCTTGAGGTCCACGTAGGGTTCGCCGCGCTGCTTGAACACCTGGAAGGTGTGCAGCAACAAGGCGCGGCCCAGCCCCTGGCCCTGGGCGCAGGGGTGTACAGACAGGTTCTTGATGAAGGCGCTGGTCCAGCACTGGGCCACGCCGAGGATGCCCTCGGCATTGCTCGCCACCAGGCACAGCGTGGGGTCGAACTCGGCATCGGTCACGAACTGCCGCTGCCAGGTTTGCAGGTCGGCGACGTGGCCGCCGCCTTGCGCCTGGGTCATGCGCAACACCGCGTGAATCGCCGGGGCCCATGCGTCGCGGTAGTGATCCAACTGCGTACCGGCCGGCCACTGCGGCGCGGGCAGGTCGCGGGTGAGGTCGCGGCGTAGCAGTTGGAAATACTCGGCCACCGCTTACAGGCCCTTTTGCGCCACGGTCTGGGCGGCCACCACCAGGCATTTGGTCAGTTCGGGCGAGGAGAATTTGGTCAGCACCGCGTCGGCCCCGGCCACGCGCGCTTTTTCGCTGTTCATCGCGCTGTCCAGGGAGGTGTGCAACAGCACGTAAAGGTCCTGGAAGTCCGGGGTTTCGCGCAGGGTGCGGGTGAGGGCGTAACCGTCCATTTCGGACATTTCGATGTCCGACACCACCACATTGATCTGCTCGACGGTGCCCTGCAGTTCCAGCAGCACGTCGATCGCTTCCTTGGCGCTGCGTGCGGTGTGGCAGGTCAGGCCGAGGTTGCGCAGGGTGTGTACTGATTGTTGCAGGGCGACCTGGCTGTCATCCACCACCAGGATTCGCGCGTTGCCCAGCACTTCGGCCTCTTCCATGGTCAAGTCGGTCGGCGCCATTTCAATCGGTGCCGGGGCGATGCCGTGGATGACTTTTTCGATGTCCAGCACCTGCACCAGCCCGCCTTCCACCTGGGTGACCCCGGTGATAAACGAGCGATTGCCGCCGGCACCGAAGGGCGGCGGGCGGATATCGGTGGTCAGGCAATGCACGATCTTGCTCACCGCCTGCACATGCAGGCCCTGCTTGGAGCGGCTGACATCGGTGACGATCAGGCAGCCGCCGTCCGGGTCTTCCAACGGCATTTCGCCGAGGGCGCGGCTCAGGTCGATCACCGACAGCGAGGTGCCGCGCAGCATGGCGATACCTTTGACGTGCGGATGGGACTCCGGCAGCTTGGTCAGCGGCGGGCACGGGATGATTTCGCTGACTTTCAGCAGGTTAATGGCCATCAACTTGCCGCTGCGCAAGGTAAAGAGCAGAAGCGAGAGTGAGTCTGCGCGGGCTTTAGACGTGGACATAAAAACCTTCTGTGGATCAGGGTTGATCATCTATGGAGGGTTATCGACTTCATCGGCCCAGGCTTTAGGGGAATGGGCCGATGAAGTTGACTTATCTCAGCCCTTCCATACCTGCGGGTTGACCAGATCCTGCGGGCGGTGGCCGAGCAGGGCGCTGCGCAGGTTGTCGAGGGCGCGGTTGGCCATGGCTGTGCGGGTTTCATGGGTCGCCGAGCCGATGTGCGGCAGGGTCACCGCATTGCTCAATTGGAACAGTGGCGACTCGGCCAGCGGTTCCTTTTCATACACGTCCAGCCCCGCCCCGCGAATACGCTGGGTTTGCAGGGCTTCGATCAGCGCCGGTTCGTCGACCACCGGGCCGCGGGAAATATTGATCAGGATCGCGCTGGATTTCATCAGCCCCAGCTCGCGATGACTGATCAGGTGCCGGGTCTTTTCGCTCAACGGCACCACCAGGCAGACGAAGTCCGCTTCGGCGAGTAACTGATCCAGGCTGCAGAACTGTGCGCCCAGTTCCTGCTCCAGTGCGGGCTTGCGGCTGTTGCCGCTGTACACAATCGGCATATTGAAGCCCAGGCGCCCGCGCCGGGCCACGGCGGCGCCGATATTGCCCATGCCGACGATGCCCAGTGTCTTGCCATGCACGTCGCAGCCGAACAACGACGCGCCCACGCTGGCTTTCCACTCGCCGGCCTTGGTCCAAGCGTCCAGCTCGGCCACCCGGCGTGCGCTGCTCATCAGCAGGGCGAAGGCGAGGTCGGCGGTGCTTTCGGTGAGGACGTCGGGGGTGTTGGTGAGCATGACCCCGCGTTCGCTGAGGTAGGCCACGTCATAGTTGTCATAGCCTACCGAGATGCTGGACACCACTTCCAGCCGGCTCGCGCCTTCGAGTTGCGCGCGGCCCAGCTTGCGCCCCACGCCGATCAGGCCGTGGGCATGGGGCAGGGCTTCATTGAACTGTGCATTGATGTCGCCCAGCTTGGGGTTGGGGGCGATCACCTCGAAATCCTGTTGCAGGCGTTCGATCATTTCCGGGGTGATACGGCTGAAGGCGAGGACAGTCTTTTTCATTGCAGGCGGGCTCATCGACTACGGAAGAATGCCAAGCAAGCTAACATTCCTGCCGGCAATTGTCAGGACACCGTTGAACCTCTGTGGGAAGGGGCTTGCCCCCGATAGCAGTGTGTCAGCCAATACCTGCATGACTTCACTACCGCTATCGGGGGCAAGCCCCCTCCTACATTTTTGACCGAGTCCAGTTTCCAGGCTCAGGTTGGTTATAAGGCCGCTCCTAAGAGCAAGAGCCAAATGAGTTCTATCTGATCCATGGAGATCCAAATGTGGGAGGGGGCTTGCCCCCTCCTACATTTTTGACCGAGTCCAGTTTCCAGGCTCAGGTTGGTTATAAGGCCGCTCCTAAGAGCAAGAGCCAAATGGGTTCTATCTGATCCATGGAGATCCAAATGTGGGAGGGGGCTTGCCCCCGATAGCAGTGTGTCAGCCAATACATGCATGACTTCATTACCGCTATCGGGAGCAAGCCCCCTCCCACATTGGATCGCTATCGTCTGGCAGAAATCAGTTCGCCATCCGCACGCCGCCCAGGCTGCCGCTCAACTCATACGCGACCAATTCCGCCTGGTGCGCCGCGAGAATTTCCGGCAGCGAACCGCGCAGGTATTCCACCCAGGTCTTGATCTTCGCATCCAGGTACTGGCGCGATGGGTAAATGGCGTACAGGTTCAGTTCCTGGGAGCGATAGTTGGGCATCACCCGCACCAGCGTGCCGTTGCGCAGGCCTTCGATGGCGGCGTACACCGGCAACAGGCCGACGCCCATGCCGCTGGTGATGGCGGTTTTCATCGCATCGGCCGAGTTCACCAGGAACGGCGATGTGTTGATCGCGACACTTTCCTGGCCGTCAGGGCCGTTGAAGC
Source organism: Pseudomonas sp. PSPC2-3 (assembly GCF_049898265.1). Classification (NCBI taxonomy): domain Bacteria; kingdom Pseudomonadati; phylum Pseudomonadota; class Gammaproteobacteria; order Pseudomonadales; family Pseudomonadaceae; genus Pseudomonas; species Pseudomonas sp. PSPC2-3. The sequence goes on from NZ_JAFCXJ010000003.1 coordinate 348,304, forward strand.
TCCATTTATCCAGCAGGACCACCGGGCTGACCAGGCGCAGGCAGGCGTGGTTGAGCAGATCGTGGGGCCGTTGCGCGCAGCCTTTGGCCTTGACGTAGTCCGGCGAGGCGCAGGCGATGCTGTAGGTGATGCCCAGACGCTGGGACACGAAGCCCGAGTCCGGCAGTTCGCTGGCCAGCACGATGGACACGTCGTAGCCTTCATCGAGCAAGTCCGGCACGCGGTTGGCCAGGGTCAGGTCGAAGGTCACGTCCGGGTGAGTGCGACGGTAGCGGGCAATGGCATCGATGACGAAATGCTGGCCGATACCGGTCATGGTATGCACTTTCAGCTGGCCGGCGGGGCGCGCGTGGGCGTCGCTGGCTTCGGCCTCGGCTTCTTCGACGTAGGCCAGGATTTGCTCGCAGCGTAATAAATAGCGTTTACCCGCCTCCGTGAGTGCAATGCGGCGGGTAGTGCGGTTGAGCAAGCGGGTTTGCAGATGGGCCTCCAGGTTGGAGACCGCGCGCGAAATGTTGGCGGTGGTGGTGTCCAGTTGTGCGGCGGCGGCGGTGAAGCTGCCGGCTTCGGCCACAGAACTGAAGGCGCGCATGTTTTGCAAAGTGTCCATGGGGTGTTCTCAAGGGAGATAGCAAATTGTGACAGAAAGTTACGTAGACCAGTGATCCCTACGAAGGGATTATCGCCTGAACGGTAATAAAGATTCACAGGAATACCAGCTTATCGTCATTCCCCTCGCGTCCTAGAATTACACCACCTACCCTGCATCACCCACCTCAGGAATTCGCAGCAGTGCCGCGTCGCATCAGCAGAGAGCTGAAGACTCTCAGTGTTTGGGCCTTATCGTTAGCAATCAGCGGCTGCATCGGAACCGGAGGAATCGCCCCCCAAGACCAGGCCCTCAACGCCAATACCCTGGCCACCGACGAGGCGATCCAGAGCGCCGCCCGGGACGCCCGCTGGCCCACCGCGCAATGGTGGCAGGCCTACGGCGATCCCCAGCTCAACCGCTGGGTCGAACTCGCGACCCACGACAGCCCGAGCCTGGCCATGGCTGCCGCGCGTGTGCGTGAAGCGCGGGCCATGGCCGGGATTGTCGAGTCGGCCGAGTCGTTGCAGATCAACAGCGACACCACCCTCAAGCGCCACAACTGGCCGAACGACCAGTTCTACGGCCCGGGTGCATTGAGCGGTTCCAACACCTGGGACAACAATACGTCCCTGGGCTTCAGCTACGCCCTCGACCTGTGGGGCCGCGAAAGCAACGCCACCGAGCGTGCTGTCGACCTGGCGCACATGAGCGTGGCCGAAGCACGCCAGGCCCAGCTCGAACTGCAGAACAACGTAGTGCGCGCCTATATCCAGCTGTCGTTGCATTACGCCAACCGCGACATCGTCGCGGCCACGCTGGCCCAGCAACAGCAGATTCTCGACCTGGCGAATAAACGCCTGAACGCGGGCATTGGCACGCATTTCGATGTGAGCCAGGCCGAAACCCCGTTGCCCGAGACCCATCGCCAACTCGATGCCCTGGACGAAGAGATCGCCCTGAGCCGCAACCAGTTGGCGGCGTTGGCGGGTAAAGGCCCGGGCGAGGGCGCGCGACTGCAACGTCCGACCTTGTCCCTCGGCGCGCCGCTGAAATTGCCGTCCAGCCTGCCCGCGCAATTGCTCGGCCAGCGCCCGGACGTGGTCGCCAGCCGTTGGCAGGTGGCAGCGCAGGCGCGTGGCATCGATGTCGCGCACGCCGGCTTCTATCCCAACGTCGATCTGGTCGGCAGCCTCGGCTACATGGCCACCGGCGGTGGCATGCTGGGCTTTCTGACCGGCAAGAAATTCAACTACAACGTCGGCCCGGCCATCACCCTGCCGATCTTCGACGGCGGCCGCCTGCGTTCGCAGCTGGGTGAAGCCAGCGCCGGCTATGACATCGCCGTGGCGCATTACAACCAGACCCTGGTCAACGCGCTCAAGGGCATCAGCGACCAGTTGATCCGCCGCGAATCCATGGACAAGCAAAAGGGCTTCGCCGCAGAGTCGGTGGCCTCGGCGCAGAAAACCTACGACATCGCGATGATCGCCTACCAGCGCGGCCTTACCGATTACCTCAATGTGCTGAACGCCCAGACCCTGTTGTTCCGCCAGCAGCAAGTCGAGCAGCAGGTGCAGGCCGCGCGTCTGACGGCCCACGCCGACCTGGTGACCGCCCTGGGCGGCGGGCTGGGCGCCGGCAACGATGTTCCGCAAGACACCAAGACTGTCCCGAGCAAGACCCCGGCGGCGCTCGCCGTGTTCGATCACTGAGTAGGATTTGATGACTCCCTTGCCTGCACCGCTGCGCTGGCTGTATTCCCTTGAGTGGCGCCGTGGCTTTTTCGACTGGGCACGCAGTGACGGCGTGACCTGGGTGTACATCTTCAAGGTGCTGATCGCTGCGTTCGCCACGCTGTGGCTGGCCATGCGCCTGGAACTGCCGCAACCGCGCACCGCGATGATCACCGTGTTTATCGTGATGCAACCCCAGAGCGGCCAGGTGTTCGCCAAGAGCTTCTATCGCTTCCTCGGCACCTTGGCCGGGTCGGCGGTGATGGTGTTCCTGATCGCCTTGTTTGCGCAGAACACCGAGCTGTTCCTCGGCTCGCTGGCGATCTGGGTGGGGATCTGCACCGCTGGCGCCACGCGCAACCGCAACTTTCGCGCCTATGGCTTCGTGCTCGCCGGTTACACCGCTGCGATGGTCGGCCTGCCGTCCCTGGCCCACCCGGACGGGGCGTTCATGGCGGCCGTGTGGCGGGTGCTGGAAATTTCCCTGGGGATTCTGGTCTCCACGCTGGTCAGCGCGGCGATCCTGCCGCAGACCTCCAGTGCGGCGATGCGCAACGCGCTGTACCAGCGGTTTGGCGTATTCGCGCTGTTCGTCACCGACGGCCTGCGTGGGCGCAGCCAGCGCGAGAGCTTCGAAAGCACCAACGTGCGCTTTATCGCCGAAGCCGTGGGCCTGGAAGGCCTGCGCAGCCTCACCGTGTTCGAAGACCCGCACATGCGTCGGCGCAATGGCCGGCTCAGTCGCCTCAACAGCGAATTCATGAGTATCACCACGCGCTTCAACGCCTTGCACCAGTTGCTCGAACGCCTGCGTGCCGATGCCGCGGACCACGTTGTCGCCGAAATCAAACCGGGCTTGCAGGACTTGGCCGAGGTGCTCGACGGGTTCTCCGGCCGCGCCCTCACCAGCCCCGACGCGGCGCGGCTGGTCAACCAGTTGAGCGTCTACAAGGACGGCTTGCCCGCCAAGGTCCGCAGCCTGCGAGCGATCTTCCAGCAAGGCAACCCGAGCGAAGACGAGCAGTTGGACTTTCATACCGCCTACGAGCTGCTCTACCGCTTCGTCGACGACCTGCACAACTACGCACAGACCCACGCCTCCCTGGCCGATCACAGCCATGCGCGGGAACAGTGGGACGAAACCTTCATCCCCAAAACCAACTGGCTGGCCTGCGTGGCCTCGGGGGTGCGGGCGTCGTTCATCCTGATCGTGCTCGGCAGCTACTGGGTGGCGACCGCTTGGCCGAGCGGCGCGACCATGACCATGATCGCCGCCGCCACCGTCGGCCTGTCCGCCGCCACGCCGAACCCCAAACGCATGGCGTTCCAGATGGCGTGCGGCACCCTGATCGGGGCGCTGGTGGGCTTCGTCGAAATGTTTTTCGTGTTTCCCTGGATCGACGGCTTCCCGCTGCTGTGCGTGATGCTCGCGCCGGTGATCATCCTCGGCGCCTTCCTCGCTTCACGCCCGCAATACGCCGGGGTCGGCGTGGGCCTGCTGATCTTTTTCAGCACCGGTTCGGTGCCGGACAACCTCACGGTCTACAACCCCTACAACTTTATCAACGACTACATCGCGATGATCATCGGCATGCTGGTGTGCGCGGCGGCGGGGGCGATCATCCTGCCGCCCAACAGCCGCTGGCTGTGGCGCCGCCTGGAACAGGACCTGCGCGAGCAAGTGGTGTACGCGATCAGCGGCAAGCTCAAGGGCCTGGCGTCGAGTTTCGAAAGCCGCACCCGCGACCTGCTGCACCAGGCCTACGGCCTCGCTGTCGGCCAGCCGCAAGTGCAACGCAACTTGTTGCGCTGGATGTTCGTGGTGCTTGAAGTCGGCCATGCGATCATCGAGTTGCGCAAGGAACAGGCGATCCTGCCGGTCCACCCGGCCTACGCCGAATCCCAGCCCTGGCGCCAGGCGATCCGCGTGATGGGCCGCTCACTGGTGCGCCTGTTCCTGCAACCCAGCGCCAGCAACCTGGAGCGCGGGCTGATTGCCGTCGACCATGCGATCAGCCGCGTGCAGGCGACCGACGAACCCTTCGCGCCGCACTTCGATACCTCGGCCCTGCGTCGGGTGAAAAGCTACCTGCACTTCATCCGCACTTCGCTGCTGGACCCGCAATCGCCGCTGGCGGCCTACAAGCCCCAAGGCGCGCTTATGTTGAAAGGAGCTGGGCATGCCTCGTGAAATCGCGTTCCACGGCATTTACATGCCGACCGTGACCCTGATGTTTTTGATCGCGGCGGGGTTGGCCTGGGCGCTGGACCGCTTCCTGGCGGGGTTCGATCTGTACCGTTTTTTCTGGCACCCGGCGTTGCTGCGCCTGAGCCTGTTCGTTTGCCTGTTCGGCGCCCTGGCGCTGACCGTCTACCGTTGAGAATGCCCCGATGAAAAAGTTTTTCAGCCTGCTCGCGACCTTGCTGGTTCTGGCTCTGGCGATCTGGATTGGCCGCACGCTGTGGGTGCATTACATGGAAACCCCCTGGACCCGCGATGGCCGCGTGCGTGCCGACATCATCAACGTCGCCGCCGACGTCACCGGCGAAGTGGTCGACGTGCCGGTGCGTGACAACCAGTTGGTGAAAAAGGGCGACCTGCTGATGCAGATCGACCCCGAGCACTACCGCCTCGCCGTCAAACAGGCACAAGCCCTTGTCGCATCGCGCAAAGCCACCTGGGAAATGCGCAAAGACAACGCCCACCGCCGCGCCGACCTCGACGCGCTGGTGATCTCCAGGGAAAACCGCGACGACGCCAGCAACGTCGCCGACTCGGCCCTCGCCGACTACCAGCACGCCCAGGCACAACTGGAAGCCGCCGAACTGAACTTGAAGCGCACGCAAGTGGTGGCGGCCGTCGACGGCTACGTCACCAACCTCAACGTGCATCGCGGTGACTACGCGCGCATCGGCGAAGCCAAGATGGCCGTGGTCGATATGAACTCGTTCTGGGTCTATGGCTTCTTCGAAGAAACCAAACTGCCCCACGTCAAGGTCGGCGATAAGGCCGATATGCAGTTGATGAGCGGCGAAACCCTCAAGGGCCATGTGGAAAGCATCTCTCGCGGCATCTACGACCGCGACAACCCCGAGAGCCGCGAACTGATCGCCGACGTGAACCCGACCTTCAACTGGGTGCGCTTGGCCCAGCGCGTGCCGGTGCGGATTCATATCGATGAAGTGCCCGAAGGCGTGTTGTTGGCGGCGGGGATTACCTGCACGGTGATTGTCGACTCTATCCAGCACTGAACCTCTGTCGGGCTGGGCGGGTCGTGACGATTACCTACGGCCCAAACCGCACCAGCAGGCGCTGCCCCACGCGCAGAGACGGCGGCGCCGGCTGATCGAACGCCAATATGCATTCAACGGTACGCGTATTGGCCCTGACCAAGGCGTCGTCTTCCAGGGTGCTGTTGCCCAGTACCGCGCTGATCCGCACCACATGGGCGGTCAGCGCCACTGAACCATCGGCGCTGTCATCGGTGACTTCGGCCTTCATCCCGGGGCGCACCGCGCCGGTGAATGACTCGTTGAGCTCAGCCCTTACGATACGCGCCTGGTTCGGCAACAAAACGAAAGCCGGCCCGGACTGTGCAGACACTGCGGCACCGGGTTGAATCAGGCGCCGAACCACCTCGGCGTCGACCGGCGCACGCAGGCTGCGTTGCGCCAGTTCGTAGCGTGCCGCCGTCAGCTTTCTCGCGGCGACTTCGGCGTCTGTCTGAGTTTTTTCAATCTCGTCGCGCAAGCGCTCGGCGGCCTCGTGGGCCCCATCGGCACTCTGGCTGTCGCCGGCGCCTGCCTTGGCGGCGGCGGTCAGGCGGCTGGCCTGCTGCTCGGCGAACTTGAGCTGCCTTGCCAACTGTTTGGCTTGGATCTGCACTTGGCGTTGCTCGGTCAGTGCGGCGGCGACTGCCAGTTGCGCCAGTTCACTGTCCAGGGTGGCGAGCAGTTGGCCTTTCTTGACCTGCTCGCCTTCCGTCACCTTGATCTCGGCGACCACGCCGTCGCGACTCGCGCCGAGCTTGAGCAAACCGCCTTCCACATCGATACGGCCGCGCGCGACGGCCAGGTAGGTTGGCGCCGTTGACGTCGGCGTGGAAGGCGCATCTTCACGGGAGCAGGCGCTCAGCAATACAAGTGCGGTACTCAGAAGCAGCCAAGAGCGAAGCGGGCGCACGTTCATACAGAGTGTTCCTGGGTTCCGACCATAGCGGCCGGTTGGAAGGGAAGGGATTGATCGTTCAAAATGCGGCCGTCTTCTATGGTCAGCACGCGGTCGCAATTACTGATCAGGCGCGGATCGTGGCTGACGCACAGCACCGTGGTGCCACGCGTGCGGGCGATGTGGTGCAAAATATCGATCACGATCTGGCCGTTGGCCGCATCGAGGGCGCTGGTCGGTTCGTCGGCGAACAACAACTCGGGGGCCTTTGCCACGGCGCGTGCAATGGCTACGCGCTGCTTTTCGCCGCCGGACAATTCGGCCGGGCGCAGTTGCATGCGCGAGCCCAGCCCGACGTCCTCCAGCGCCTCGATGGCGCGCGCTCGGACTTCCGTGCTCGGCAGCCCCAGGTAGCTCAAGGGCAGCTCGACCTGTTGCTGCGCAGTCAACGCCGGAAACAGGTTGAACCCCTGGAATACGAAGCCGGTGTGGCGCAGGCGAAAATTCTCCAGGGCCCGCGTGTCGAGGCTTGAAAGGTTGTGCCCCAGGGCCGATGCGCTGCCGCGGTCGGGCTGCTGCAGGCCGCTGAGGATCGCCAGTAGCGTGCTTTTGCCACAGCCGGACGGGCCTGAGATCAGGGTCAGTTCGCCGGGCCGTATCGCCAGGGTAATGTCATGCAGCACTGGGGTTACGACCCGCCCCGAGGTGAACGATTTACTGATACTGCTGGCTTGCAGCGTGAAGGGTGTGGCGGATGTCAGGAGACTCATGGCAGTGCTATCTCAGAAGGCTGGCCGGGTCGGCGTGGCGTAAGGTGCGGATGGCCGCCAGGCCCGACACGAGCGCCAGGAGCATGCTCAGGCACAGGCAGGCGAGGGCCGCGACGGGCGAAAGCTGCACCGGCACGTTGTAGTGCGCCGCCAGGGCGAAGAACAGGCCGGCGAGCACCGAACTGCCCAGCAGCCCCAGTGCCCCGACCCAGAAAGCCTGCTCCATGACCACTTTGCGCAGGGCATTCACGCCGACGCCAAGGGCGTTCAAGGTGGCGTACTCGCGGATGGAACCGACGACCGCGGCGACCAGCGTCTGGCTGGTGATGACCGCGCCCACCAGGAACACAATCGCGGCCAGAAACAGCACGCCGGCACCGGCGCCGGTGTCGAACATCCAATACATCTGCGAGCGCTGGGCGAACTGTTGTGCGGTCCATACCGAATAGTTACCGAACGCAGGGCCGTTGCTCAGGCGCGCGGCAACCGCACCGGCCTGAGCGGGATCGCGCACTTTGGCCACCAGGTAGGTGATGCGGTCTGCCGCGGTGGTGGTGTCGAGCTGCCGGGCGGTGGCCAGCGACGCCAGCACATTGACCCCGCCCAGCGCGCGCAGGCCGCTGGTGACGCCTACCACGCGCGCACGTTGCCCGTTGATGGTCGCGGCGTCCCCCAGGTTCACGCCCAGGGTGCTCAGATCGGCGCGGTCGACGATCACCGCACCGGGCTCGGCCAGGCGGGCGCGCAGTGCCGTCGGCAGGGCGCGCGCAAACATCAGGCCGTCCGGCCCGGCGTCGATGCCGCTGACAAACACCGACACGCCACCGGTATCTCGCGCACCGCGCCAATCGGCGTCGACCCAGCGAAACGACTCGACACGCAGGACATCGGCGTCCATGCGCAGGCGCATTTCCACGCCGGCATCGATCGGTCTCCCGAGGTTGACGCTTTGCGTGCCGGGGTAACCGACCCAGAGGTCCGCCGTAGAGCCGGTGATATAGACGCTGGCACTGCCGAAAATACCCAGCACCAGCGCGGCCTGGAGCAACTGCAGCAGCCCCGCGAAGCCTACGGCAATCATCGCGGGCAGGAAGCGCCGCCATTCGTGGATCAGTGTCAGACGGGCAAGCGCCACCATCAGTCAGCATCCTTCACTGTCGGGTTCGGTAACGGTGCGCCGCCCAGGGCTTTATAAAGCGCGATGTAGGCGATGTCCCGTTCGGTGCTGGCGCTGTCGGCCTGTCGCATGGCTTGCAGTGCCTGCACGTGGGCGCTCGTCAGCTCCAGTGGGCTCATGAGCCCCAGGCGCTCGCGTTGTTGCAAGGCCTCCAGGCGCGTCTGCGTCGCCTTATGGGCCTGGCGCGAGGCGTGCTCGCGCAGGCGCGTTTGTTCGAGGTCGCCCAGGGCGATTTCGGCTTCGGCAACGCCTTGCAACACGGCCTGGCGATAAGTCAGAACCGCTGCCTGCAACAGGTGGTCTTTCGCGCGGGCAGTGGCGATACGTTGGCCCCAGTCGAACAACGGGATGCTGATCCCCGGCCCGGCCGAGAAAATGCTGTTGCCGCTGGGCGTGCGCTTGCGGTTGCTGGCAATGTTCAGCGACCACTGCAACGAAGCGCCCAGGCTGAGATGCGGGTAGATATCGGCGCGGCTCATCCCCAACTCCCCGGCGGCCACAAGAACCTCGGCCTCGGCGTTGGCAATTTCCGGGCGTGTGCGCAGCAGGTCCGCCGGCACGTTGTTGAGTTGCCACTGGCCGAGCGTGGGCTGCGGTCCGGGCTGCAGCCAGCGCGGGTCGGGCTCCGGCCGACCCGACAACAGCGCCAACTGCTGTGCATGGCGGTGGATCCGTTGTTGCGGCCCGCTCAGCTGCATCTCGGCTCGCGCCAGTTCCGCCTCGGCGCCCGCCACGTCAGCGTGCGGCGCCAGGGCAAGTTGCTCGCGCACACGCAGCAGCGCCAGTTTTTCCTGCTGAGCGTCACGAATGGCCGTCAGCGCGCGTTCGGCGTGTTGCGCCGAACGCAGCTCAACCCAATGCCGGGTGACTTCGGCGACCAGCGACACCTGGACGCTGCACAAGTCGGCGGCCACCAGCGCCTGGTTGCCCTCGGCGATGCGATCCGCGCTCTGCCTGGCGCCGAACAGTGGCAGTTCCCATTGCGCATCGAAGCCGATCAGGAAGTACGAACTGCTGGTGTCGGGGCTTATCGCGTCGTGGGTCTTGATCCCGAGCGAGGGCAGATAGGGCGCTTGCGAATGTTGGCTCAGCACTCGCGCAGCCCGCAGGCGCTCGACTGCGGCGGCGACGTCGAGGTTGTTGTGCAATGCCTGATCCACCAGGGTATCGAGTTCAGGATCATTGAAGGCGTGCCACCACCGATTGAGGTCGGGCTTGGCCGGCGCCAGAGGGGACGGTGCATTGCGCCATGCCTCTGGCGCGGGCGGTTTCAACGCGGGCAGAGGTGCGACCGAACAGCCTGTCACCGCAGTTAACCCCAGTGACAGTGTGAGCAGCGTCCGACAGGCGCGCGATTTGTTTAAAGGCTTGATAGGGGTCACCCAAGAGGTACCGGAACGACTGTGTCGAATCGACGCGAACAGCGATCAACGACAAGCGAGGTATGAGGTCTGAGCGTGTTGAGTCAGAGGTCAGCGCGTCACTCTAGCGAGAGTGTCCGTTCAGTTCTGTAGCGAAATTGTATTGCCGCCAATGAGCGGGGGACTCAGGGCGTTGGGCTGTGCGCGCAAGCGGGGGGAGGCTTGCGCGCATACTGGCGGGGTGTTGCCTGGCGGTTCAGGCCTGGCAGTACGTCTCGTGCAAATGGCGCCACAGCAGTGCGCCGCTGGCCTGTTTCTCGAAGACCACCGTGGCGCGGCGATCGGTCTGGGTGCCGCTGTCGTCGATCTGATGTTCGCGGTAACTGACGACGGCGCCGCGGGCATGCCGGTCAATGCCGCTCAGTTCGCTCAAGGTGATCTTCAACCCTGGCCGCTGGCCGCCCAGGCGGGTGAACAGGTAATTGACCCCAGCGGCGTTCATGCGTGTGCCGGTGGAGGGCGCAATCATGCTGAACTCCGGCGAGAAGCGCGCGAGCAGCCTTTGCAGCGTGCCTTCAGGCGCCACGCCGGCGAACCACTGTTCGATCTCGACGTGGGTCTGGATCACTTCTTCGAAAAAGTCGCTGTAGTCGATCATTTACAAACTCCTATTCAAACCAAAGCGTCGCTTCAATACGTTTTCCAACAACCCTTTGGGCAGTAACGCCGCCATCAACGGCAGTGCCCGACTGCCATTGCCCGCGCGCAATAAGCGGGGCGGTGTCGGTTGTTGCACGGCATTCAGGACCTGGCTGGCAAATCGGCTGGCCGGTGTCGGGTTGTCCTGGGAGGCCCGGGAGCGCGCGCGGATGCCTTCGCGCAACGGCCACCACGGCGATTGTTCGTTGATCAACAGCTCCGCCTGGGCCCCGGCGTTTTTCGCAAAGCGGGTATCGATTGCGCCCGGTTGCACTTCCATCACCCGCACGCCAAACGGCGCCAGTTCCATGCGCAGGGCATCGCTCAAGGCATGCACGGCGGCTTTGGAGGCGCAGTAGGCGCCAGCGAATGGCGTCACCAGCACCCCGGAAACGCTGCCGATATTCACCACCAGGCCTTTGCCGCGACGCAGCGCGGGGAAGAACGCCTGGGTCACGCCGACGATGGAAAATACGTTGGTTTCGAACTGACACTGCAGCGCCTCGGTGCCGCCGTCGAGCAACGGGCCCATGGCGCCGTAGCCGGCGTTGTTGACCAGCACATCCAGCTCGCCCCACTGCTCGGCCAGGTGCTGCAAGGCGGCGCTGTCGTTGACGTCCAGTTGCACCGCGTTGAAGCCGGCGGCGGACAAGCCGGCGACGTCTTCCGGTTGGCGGGCGCTGGCCCACACGTCGAAGCCGGCGGATTTGAAGGCCTCGGCCAAGGCGCGCCCGATGCCGCTGGAGCAACCGGTGATGAGTACGTTGGGCATGGATCGGTCCTTTGTCAGTCCGAGAAGCTGCCTTGCAAATGCTCGGCGCGAAATTCCAGGGTTTGCGGGCGGTAGCCAGGGCGCAGCGGCGGGGTGGGCAGGCAGTCGTCCCAGGTGGCGCCGGCCTGCAACTCGCCGGGGCCGCGATAGCGTGGGGCAGCGTAGACGTTGTCGGCCAGGTTGACCGTATCGCCCGGCGCATAGGCAGCGACGCGCCAGCGCAGTTCGGTCAGCGGTACGTCGTTGCCGTTGTTCAGGGTCAGCTTCAGTGGGCGGTCGGCCGGGCAGTCCTGCGGGGCGTAGACAATGCGCAGCTCCAGGCGCGCCAGTTGCGACGCTTCGCGATTGTCCAGCCACACCACCCACACGCCCACCAGCCCCAGGCCCACAGCGGCGGCCAGCGATACGGGCAGGGCTTTGGCCGGGTAGCGCAGCAGCAGGACCAACCAGGTGATGATCAGGAGAACGCCGAAGAACATGGAGACCACCTCGAATAGGGAACGAGCATCCTAACTTAAGCGTAGGTGGGATTGGCTACCTTGAGTGCTGCGGTGGCCGGGCGGGCCTCATCGGGGGCAAGCCCCCTCCCACCTTTGATCTTTGAATACATTCAAATGTGGGAGGGGGCTTGCCCCCGATGAGGCCCTCACAACCAGCGCAAATCCCAAACAAAAAGCCCCCTCCCACCTTTGATCTGTGAATACATTCAAATGTGGGAGGGGGCTTGCCCCCGATGAGGCCCTCACAGCCAGCACAAATCCCAAACAAAAAGCCCCCTCCCACCTCTGATCTGTGAATACATTCAAATGTGGGAGGGGGCTTGCCCCCGAGAGGCCCTCACAGCCAGCACAAATCCCAAACAAAAAGCCCCCTCCCACCTTTGATCTGTGAATACATTCAAATGTGGGAGGGGGCTTGCCCCCGATGAGGCCCTCACAACCAGCACAAATCCCAAACAAAAAGCCCCCACCCAAGCCACTGCGGATAGGGGACGCAATGACCTGGGCGAGGGCTTCTTTTACGACTGTTTTACTGCGCGATCGTTTTCACCGACACGCCACGTTCCACCGGCGTCGAGCGACCGTAGATATCCTCAAACCGCTCGATATCGTCTTCGCCCAAATAGCTGCCCGATTGCACTTCGATGATCTCCAGCGGGATCTTGCCCGGGTTGCGCAGGCGGTGTACCGAGGCGATCGGGATGTAGGTGGACTGGTTCTCGCAGAGCAGGAACACGTTCTCGTCACAGGTGACTTCGGCGGTGCCGCTGACCACGATCCAGTGTTCGGCGCGGTGGTGGTGCATCTGCAGCGACAGGCACGCGCCCGGCTTGACCGAGATGTGCTTGACCTGGAAACGCCCGCCCATGTCGACCGAGTCGTAGGAGCCCCACGGACGGTAGACTTCGCAGTGGTTCTGGGTTTCGCTGCGCCCTTGTTCGTTGAGGGTGGCGACCATCTGCTTGACGCCCTGGACCTTGTCCTTGTGGGCAATCATCATCGCGTCCTTGGTTTCCACCACCACGATGTTTTCCAGGCCGATCACCGACACCAGCTTGCCGTTGCCGTGGATCATGCAGTTCTTGCTGTCCTGGATCACCACGTCGCCTTTGGTGACGTTGCCGTTGACGTCTTTATCGTTGACCGCCCACAGCGACGCCCAGCAACCCACGTCGCTCCAGCCCGCGCTCAGCGGCACCACGCAGGCGCGCTGGGTTTTTTCCATCACCGCGTAGTCGATGGAATTGTCCGGGCAGCAGGCGAAGGTGGCTTCGTCGAAGGTCACGGTGTCGGCGGTCTGCTCGCTGCGTTCCAGGGTCAGCACGCAGGTGTCGTAGATGTCCGGGTCGTGCTTTTTCAGCTCTTCGAGGAAGCGGCTGGCGCGGAACAGGAACATGCCGCTGTTCCAGAAGTAACCGCCGCTTTTGACGAACTCGACGGCGCGTTTTTCATCGGGTTTTTCCACGAACTGTTGTACGCGGCTCACGCCTTCGGGCAGCAGCGAATCGTTGGCGGACTTGATGTAGCCATAACCGGTTTCCGGACGGGTCGCCGGCACGCCGAACAGCACCATCTCGCCACGCTCGGCGGCCACGGTGGCCAGGGCCAGGGCGCGTTGCAGGGCTTTCTGGTCGTCGATCACATGGTCGGCCGGCAGCACCAGCATCAGTTCATCGCGGCCTTCGTTGACCAGCATCATCGCGGTCAGCGCCACGGCTGGCGCGGTGTTGCGGCCGAAGGGTTCCATCAGGATGCGCTGGGCTTCCAGCTTGCGCACGCTCAGTTGCTCGTTGACGATGAACCGATGGTCTTTGTTGCAGACCACGATTGGGGTGTCCATGCCATCGAATACCAGGCGCTCCAGGGTTTGCTGGAACAGCGTGTGCTCGCCGGTCAGGGCCAGGAACTGTTTAGGAAACTGTTTGCGCGAAAGCGGCCAAAGACGTGAGCCGCTACCACCGGAAAGGATTACTGGGATCATGCTGTTTCTCCTTGAATCGATTTGGGTCAGAGCTACGAAGGTTTGTCGTTCCACTCTTGTTTTTGTCTCGGTCCGAACTGACGCCTCTGCCCTCTGTAGGCGCGAGCTTGCTCGCGAAGAACTCCCCGACACCGCGTACATCCAGAATGCCCGCGTCATCATTGGCGATTTTCGCGAGCAAGCTCGCTCCTACAGTGGGTTGCTGTCAGTCCGAGAAATGTTTAGCGGGTCGACACGGGGCGTTTCACCCACACTGGCGACAGGCTTGAACCGGAGCCGGTGATGTACAGCACCGCCGCCTCACCACGCTCCAGGGCTACCGGTTTCACGTCGCCGACTTTCTTGTCGCCGTCGTACAGCGCCAGGCTGACCTTCACCGGGTTGATTTCACGCTCGCCACGGCCTTTGGCGGCGACGGCCTTGACCACGTCGGTCTTGCCGTCGGCGGTTTTCAGGGTCAGGGCCTTGTCGCTGAGGTTCTGCACGCGCACCAGGGATTTCTGTTTGTTCTTGAACGGCGGTTCTTCGATCAACTGCGGCTGACCGCTGCTGTTGTTGACCAGGGTGTAGTAGTGGTCGGCGGCGAGCTTGACCGACACGGTCTGGCTGCCCACCTTGGCGCTGTAGTCGCCGCCGGGCATGAAGCTGAAGTCGCTGCTGGCCAACGGGGCGACGTCGCTCAGGTTGGTGGCGCCGACGGTGGCGCTGACTTCCTGATTGGAGGCGTTATAGACACGCACGAAGCTCGAGCCTTTCGGTGCGACAGGGCCGTACAAGGCCGCGTCACCGGCGAAGGCGGACATCGATACAACGCTCATGCCGGCAACCAGGGCCAGGGTCTTGGCGAGACGACGCGGAGTAGTAGTGAAAGTCATGTGAGTTACCTCTCTTTCAGTTTTGCGCCCGTTCGGGCGTCTCGGATTTTGGGTGTTTAGCTGGAGTGTTCAGAGCCATGTTCTGTTGGCGCGCACCGGCTTGTTTGAGTTGCGCGACCCACTGCGGGTCGGCATCGCCGATTTCGTTGTTGACAGGCAGATAGCGTTCGGGGAACTCCCAGATCAGCACCTGGGGCGGGCGGTTCTTGAAGTCATCGCTTTTGAGGTAGCTGAGCATCGGCAGGATCGGGCCATGGCCGTCTTCGGCGTAGCTGATCACGTCGCTGCCCAGGGCTTGCTTGAGCGCCCCGACGAAGTTCCAGTTGGGGTTGGCGCTGTAGCTGGTGCCGACCAGTGCCACCGGGGTTTCGCTGTCGCTGAACAGCGCGTCGTCGCCTTTGGTTTCGGCCAGGTGCGTGACGCGTTTTTCCAGCGGCTCCTTGGGCGGCATCAGGTTTTCGAACAGCGGGTCGAGCGGCAGGAACAGGCGCAGGTCGCCCTTGTGCGGTGCGGTTTTCTCGGCCTCGGTGACAAAGCGCTGCGGTTCGCCGCTCAGTGGGGCCTTGTCGGCGATCGCCTTGGCCAGTTGCTTGGCGGCGATTTCGGCACCGTCCGGGGTCCAGTGGGTGTCGGTGCGCAGGAACACTTGCTGGCCGCCGAGCTTGGCCTGTTGCAGCGGGCCAAGCAGGTCGGGGGCGAGGATCTTGTCGGCGGCGACACGGGCGTGGAAGTCCTGGTACAGGTTGGCGTGGATGCTCGCCGGTTTCACGTCACCCAGGTGTTCCGGGTACAGGCGCACCTTGGCCGGCACGATGGCGAGCACCAGTTGAATGCCTTGGGCCTTGAGCTGCTGGCGCACGCCTTCGACCAGGGCGTAGTTGCCCTCCAGGTTCTGCTCTTCGTTGACGGCGGGGTTGAACTCCTCGTCGCTGTACAGCCAGTGATCGCGGCCCAGCACCACGCCGGGGCGGCCTTCATTGAACAGCTTGTAGTCCAGCGCGGCCCAGAGGTTGGTGCCCAGGCGCTTGATCGGGAACTGTTCGTCGTAGTGGGTCTCGACGGCTTTGGTCCAGCGGCCGTTGAGCACGGTGGCGTCGGCATTGGTGCTGAAGCCGAAGAAACCGCGCAACGACCAGGCGCCCAGGGCGAGCAGCACCACCAGGAACAGGCTGATATAGAGGACGCGCAATGATCGGGTCATGGTCGGCTCCCTCAGAATTGGAAGTAAAGGAACGGCGAGAAACTCTGCGCCGACAGTTTCAGAATCGACGCCACGAACAGCAGCAGCACGGCAGCGCGCATGGCGTAGCGTGGCCAGTCAGCGGTCCAGTAGGCCGGTTGCACGGCGGCGTCTTTGCCTACGGTGAAACCTGGCTGGTGGATGCTGCCCGGGTCGTCGCCCGGCACGGCCTTGATCAGGCTCGGGTCGGCCGCCTTGGTTTTCTCGGCAGGGCGGTTGCTGTAGAAGTCGCGCAGGCCAAAGAACGCCAGCGTTGCGTAGGCCACCACCAGGGTCGCCACTTGCAGGCCGGTGAGGCTGGCGCGGTTGAGTTCCGACAGCGACCATTCGCCAAAGCTGAACATCGCGCCGTACATGCGCCCGGCGACGTGCAGGTTTTCGGAACGGAAGATCACCCAGCCCATCACCACCAGCAGGAAGGTCAGCGCCCAGCGGATCGGGTTGAAGCTGCGCGGCGAGGTGTTCAGGCCGATGGCTTTCTCGATCGCCAGCCACATGCCGTGCCAGGCGCCCCACACGATGTAGGTGATGTTCGCGCCGTGCCACAGGCCACCGAGCAGCATGGTCAGGAACAGGTTGCGGTAGGTGATCAGCGTGCCTTTACGGTTGCCGCCCAGGGTGATGTAGAGGTAGTCGCGCAGCCAGGTCGACAGGCTGATGTGCCAGCGCCGCCAGAACTCGGTGATCGACTGGCTGATGTACGGCTGCTTGAAGTTTTCCATGAAGCGGAAACCCATCATCAAGCCCAGGCCGATGGCCATGTCGCTGTAGCCGGAGAAGTCGAAGTACAACTGCGCGGTGTACGCCAGCGCACCGAGCCAGGCATCACCGGTGGTGGGGTTTTGCAGGGCGAAGCAATGGTCGGCCACCACCGCCAGGGTGTCGGCGATGAAGACCTTCTTGATGAACCCCTGCATGAACCGCGTACAGCCTTCGGAGAACTTGTCGAGGGTGTGGGTGCGGTTGTTGAACTGGTCGGCCAGGTCGCGAAAGCGCAGGACGGGGCCGGCGATCAGGTGCGGGAAGATCGCCACGAACGCGGCAAAGTCGATGAGGTTGCGCGTGGCCGGAGTGTCGCCGCGATACACGTCGATGATGTAGCTGATGGACTCGAAGATGTAGAACGAGATCCCGATCGGCAACAGTACGTGGGTCAGGATGAACGGCTCCAGGCCCGCCGACTTCATCATCACGTTGATGCTGTCGACGCCGAAGTTGGCGTACTTGAAGTAGCCGAGGATGCACAGGTCGACGGCCACGCCCAGCAGCAGCCAGCGTTGCGCCGGCTTGGTACGCACGCCGGCGGCACCGACCTTGAGGCCGATCCAGTAATTCCACAGCGTGACGGCGGCGAACAGCGCCAGGAAGTCCACTCGCCACCAGGCGTAGAACACGTAGCTGGCCAGTAGCAGCAGCAGGTTGCGATAGCGTTGCCCGCTCAAGTAGTACAAGCCGAGAAAGATCGGCAAGAACAGAAACAGGAACACATTGGACGAGAAAACCATCCCGATCTCTCCATGTTTAACCAACAGTCAAGGGCCGCAGCCCCCCCAAACCCCCCCACGAATCCGGGGGGAGGTTGTATTGCTCAAATGTGGGAGGGGGCTTGCCCCCGATGGCGGTGTAACAGTCGCCATCTGTGTTGAATGACACACTGCTATCGGGGGCAAGCCCCCTCCCACATTTCTAACCGCGTTTCGTCAGCTGCCTTTGTTGCCTTTTTCGTGCGTCGGGTCGTAGACCTTGGTCAGGTCGCCCCCGAGGCGGAAGGTCTTGAACGGCTGCATCCCATGTTTGCGCTCGAGCACATCCGGTGCGCAGGTGTAGAGGGTGCAGAAGGGTTCAAGCCAGGCGAATTTCATGTCTTCCTTGAGGTCCTTCATGTCCTGCTCTTTGCCGTTCTTCTGCTCGAAGATCTGCGGGTCCTTGACCCCGGCCAGCACCTTGTCGCCCAGGCGTTTGAGCGCGCCGTTGTTTTCCTGGCGCAGATCCACGCCGTTGACCAGGGCAAAACTGGCGATCATCGACAGCGGCGGCAGGGCGTAGTTGTGGTACGACAGCGCGCGTTGCTGGCGCTTCAGTTCGTTGGGCAGGAAGCCCTGGTCGTCGACCTGGTTGGCGCCGACTTTGTATTCCTTCACCGCCCAGTCAAACAGGTCGCGACGGTTGGTGGCGATGGACGTCGCCATCACCGACCAGGCGGCCCAGTAGGAGTGGTTGTTGGTTTTTTCCAGCGGCAGGTTGTCCCAGTCGCTCACCACCTGATCGGCCAGCCGGTTGAACCAGGCTTCGATCAGTTGCGATTCCTGCTGATGGTTGGCCAGCGGGTGCGAGTCGGAGAACTTCAGGCGCACATAGGCCGAGGCCATGCTGCCCAGCGCCCATTTGCGCATGGATTTGCCGGTGTGGTTGAAGTCCTTGGACATCAACGCATCCGCCTTGGCCCAGCTGGTCAGCCAGTTGAGTGTGCATTCCAACTGTTCCGGGCGACCGTCGCGCATGAACTGCATCACGCGCTTGCTGGTGTCTTTTTCCAGCTTGGTGATGTCGGCGGTGCTGTCGCGAAAGGCCTTTTCCGACTGCACGTTCAGCGTGGAACGGGCCTTGTCCGAGCCTTCGTACTTGCTGCGAAACTGCAGCGAGCCGGTGTACGGCGCCGGCATGGCGTCGCAGCCGTCCTTGAAGTCGCCGGTCTTGAACGCTTCCACCGGGGCGAAATAACCCTGGGGCGGACGCAGTGGCGCGGCGGCATTCACAGAACCGGCGAAGATCGCCAGGCCCAGCAATGTGGGGATCAATAACTTCTGCATAGGTAACCTCATTGCCCGAGTGAGGCAGTCTTCTGACCGCCGCTTGGGAATACGTTGCGTGTGCAAATTTTCGCTTCGACTTTCTGCGCGGCAGCACCCGCTTCGGGGCCCTGCACTTCCACGGCCAGCAAGTTCTGCGAGGCCCAGTCTTCGTCGGTGCGCAGTTCAAAGGCGAAACGCCCGTCTGTATCGGATGTTTCGGGTTTTTCGATCTTGATGTCCTCGTGGCGCCCGTTCATGTACCAGAGGGTGGCTTGCAAGGTTTTCACCGACGGGTCGGCGAAGCGGATGTCGACCTGATGGTTGGCGTTGCGCAGGTCTTTGTTCGAACTGTTGACCAGCAATTCGTTCTTGCCGGGTTTCAGGGTGGCGCTGGCGCTCATCTGCGCGGTCTTGCCTTCGCAGCCGTTGTCCAGCAGCGCCATCATCTGGCGGTAGATGGTTTCCTGGTCGAGGCGGTACAACGGCGAGAATTCCCAGATCAGGATTTTCGGCGGCGTCTTCTGGAACTCGTCGCTGCCCAGGTACTGGATCATCGAGCCTTCCAGGCCGCCGCCGGGGAAGGCGACGTTGAGGATGTCGGCGCCGATTTCCTGTTCGAGGAAGCCGGCGAAGTTGTAGTTCTTGCCGCTGTGGCTGGTGCCGACCAGGGTGATCTGCGGGTTGCCCGAATCGCCGAACAGGTCGCCGTCGCCCGCTTCGCCCTTGGGCTCAGTGGTGAACTGGTCCATGTACTGGATCGCGTAGCTGGTGCCACACAGTTGCCCGGCCATGTTGTGCAGGGTGCCGGTCTTGCCC
Organism: Pseudomonas sp. PSPC2-3; assembly: GCF_049898265.1. NCBI lineage: Bacteria > Pseudomonadati > Pseudomonadota > Gammaproteobacteria > Pseudomonadales > Pseudomonadaceae > Pseudomonas > Pseudomonas sp. PSPC2-3. The sequence continues at coordinate 367,780 of NZ_JAFCXJ010000003.1, forward strand.
ATGCGCCCGGAGCGCTTGGTTTCGAATTCGCGCTTGGGAATCTCGGCGAACTCGGGCATCGCGCGCACTTTGGCACCGACGATTTTCGCGGTGCGCTGGGCGCCGTAAGGGGTCCAGTGCTGGTCGCCGCGGAAGTAGAAATCGTGGGCCGGTAATTCATCGGGCAACTGCTCGTTGGTCAACGGCGACAGGTCCGGCACCACGTAGCCCATCTTGGCGAAACGGCCGAGCATGCTCTTGTAGTTGCCCAGGGCCTTGTCGAAATCGAACGCGGCTTTCTCTTCGGGGTTGAGCTTGTTGCGGTTCACCAGGCCACGGGTCGGCTGGTAGACCACCACCAGTTCCACGCCCTTGGCCTTGAACGCATCGTGCAGCTGTTGCATGCGTTTGTAGCCGGCGGGGCTGGTGTCGAATTCGGTGCGCAGGTCTTCCTGGGTACGGAACAGCCAGTCGCCCTGGGCTTGCACCAGGGTGGTGAAGTTCTGCTGGTAGCGCGTGGTGTAGTTCTTCGCGTCGTGGGCCGCCGGGCACAGGCTGCAGCACGGTTCGGCGCTGAAGGTCGGCGCCTTGATCTCGTCGGCGCGCACGCCCTGGCTGGCCGCGAGCAGGCCGAGGGTCAGACCCGAGAGGCTCAACAGTTTGATCATGTGTGGGTGCATAAGGGTCATCCTCAGTCCTGCATTTCGGTCTGGCGTTCGACAGGGTCGATCAGCACGGCTTTCTGCTGGCGTACCAGCAGGTCGAGAATTTCTTCCTGACGATCGCCCAGCACGCCGGAGAAGCTGATGCCGCTGGATTTGGTCGGCGCCAGCATCGACACGCGGTACAGCTCGATACTCAACGGCGAGTCGATCGACAGCGGCCCGCTGCCGTTACCGGCCAGTTCGCCGCCGACCACGATCAGCGAGACCTTGGTGTCGAACGGGTCGAGGGCGATGTCGCGGTCGGTGTCGGTCAGGTCCTTGATGTGGCCATAGACGCCGGTCAGCCCGTTGGCCATCGAGGTGTTTTCGTACAGCTTGATGTTGACGCTGTTGCGTATGCGGATGCCGTGGCGACGGTTGGCGATCACCTTGTTGCCCCACAACAGGTTGTCGCCGCTCTCATAGAGCGTGATGCCGTCGGTGTGGTTGCGGTAGATCTCGTTGTCGGCGATCAGGTTGTTCACGCTGTTACGGTCGATCACCAGGCCCGAGAGCTTGTTGTCGTAGCTGCGGTTGTTGAAGATGAAGCTGTCGTTCACTTCCCGGGAAATGATGATGCCGTGCTTCTTCTTGGTGCCGTAGACGGTGTTGTCCGCGATGATCAGGCCGTGGGAACGGTCGTGGGGGTCGATGCCGTAGACGATGTTGTCTTTGTAGGTGTTGCCCTTGATCACGAAGCCTTCGGTCTCGTAGCAGTAGAAGCCGTACCACATGTCCGAGAACTCGGAATCGATGATCCAGCCGGTCGGCTCAGGGCGCTTGAGCACCTTGGCCATGTTCGGCGTGTACTGGGAAATACTCACCCCATACGACTTACTGTTGGCGTAACCGAAACTGGCCATTTTGGTGTTGGCGATGTAGGTCTCGGTGCCGCCCCAGGCCAGCAGGAACGGGCGGAACTCATTGGGCGACTGGTAGGTCGCCGGGCCGTTGGCCTTTTCTTTCCAGCCGGTGATCTTGGTATCGCGCACAAACAGTTGGCCGTCGTTGATCAGGAACGAACCGGCTTCCTGGGACAGGCGCAGTTCTTTGGTGTGCTTGTCGATGTCGAGGATGCCCTTGCGCCCGACCACGATCGGCAACTTGGCGAGGAACACGCCCGGCGAGGTTTCGCTGAGGTACTGCTTGGGCACTTTGCCCAGCAGGTCCTTGAGGTTCATGTAGCCGTCGTCGATAAAGATCGCCTGGGGAATGCCGTGCTGGCGCACCACCCACTCGGCCATCTTGTTGTCGCCGCCGATGAAGTCCTTCAGCGCGTCTTCCTGCATCATGCGGCGGATGCTGATTTTGCCCGGCTTGGTTCTGACGATTTTCTTTTCCATCGCCGCGGCGGTGTAGCCCGACAGGTCCGGCAGGGCCGGCTTGGGCATTTCCAGCGGCGCGGTCGGCGGGCTGGAAATGGTGTAGGTCTTGGCCTGTTGCAGTTCTTTGGCGATGGTCGGCGCCTTGACCGGCTGCGCGGTATCGGCGAAGGCTGTGGCATTGGCCATCAGCATCGCGGTCACCAGCAAGCATCTGCCTGTGAAGGGGTGAGCAATCATTGCGCGGGCTCCCATCAGAACTTCCAGATCACGTCGACAAAGGCGCGATGCATGTACGAGTCGACCTGGCTGCCATAAGCGTCGCCCGGTTTGAACACGCCGGCACGAAAGCGCACCAGGGCCGACGGTTCGTCGATCGACTGGCTGAGCGCGGCCGGCAGCAGGCCTTTCTTGAAGTACTTGGTGACGACCAGGTCCATCTCCTGACCCAGGTCTTTCTTGCCGTCTTCAAGGGGCAGGGAGGTGCTGGACAGGATCGCGCCGGTCACGTCGTCGGTGTTGTTCTGCACGGCGTCGATGCCGTTGCTGCCCACCGGCTTGTTGCCGTCGACGCGCCAGAACTTGTGGTACACCAGGCTGGCGTCGTAGTCCTCGCGCAACTGCCAGGAGCCGAACAGGCTCATGGACTGCATGTTGTTCATCTCGCCGCGGAACGCTTCGCCGAAGCGATGCAGGCGGGACTGGGTGCCGGTGAAGTTCGAACGGTTGCTTTGCAGGCCGTTCTGTTCGTACTCGGCGCTGGCGCGGGCATAGGCTGCACCCACTTGCCACTGCGGGTCGAGGCGCAGGCGGATACCCAGGTCGGTGGCCCAGCCGCTCACGTCTTCGCTGCGCTTGGCGTTGCTCGGGCGGGTGCCGTCGGCGTTCAACGCGTTGACCCTCTCGCGGTCGCCCTGCATGCCGGTGACGCTGGCCCAGTAGTTGACGGTGTTGGTGTTGCGCCAGTTGTAGGCGTCGCTGTTGGCTTCGATGCCGAGCCAGGTCAGGTCGCCGTTCTCGCGCTTGTCCAGCGGGTCGCTGGCCACGCCGGGTTCGGCGTAGTCGAGCTTGCCGTCGTCATGGGTGTGGTGCCCGCGCAGGCCGATCCACTGGCCCGGCGTCCACTGGTAGGCGGCGTCGGCGTAGAAATGCTGGCGGTCCTTGTCCTTGGGCGACAGTTCCTTGAGGTCGGTGCGGTATTCGCTGAAGCGTTCGGCGGCGCCGACGTTGGCCTTGAGCAGGGTGGTGTCGAAGGTCCAGTTCAGCGCTTCGATGTTGGTGTCGCGCCATTGGCCGTCGTCATTGCGCAGACGCTGGCGGCCGAACTTGAGGAGCTCGCCGGGGTAGGGCGTGAAGCCGCTGTAGCCGACCCAGAACTCGCGCAGGGCCAGGTAGTTTTTCTTGGTCTTGCGGTCGTTGTTGCTCGACTGTTCGGTGGTGTCACTCGACGACTGTTGCAGGGTGTCGGTCTCGATGATGTCGCTCGAGGCAACGGCCTGGCCCATGGCGTAGGCGCTCCAGTTGCCGCTTTCGCCGTAGATCCACGGGCGCAGGTCGAGGCCGATGCCGTTGACGTCGCCACCCTTTTGGGTGCCGAGGTCACGGTCGTCTTCGGACTGGCCGGTGACTTTGACTTCCAGGCCGAAGTTATTGGCTTCGGTCAGCGCGGCCAGGGTCGGGCACGACCACAGCAGGGCGAAGGTCAGGCCGATACCGGCCTGCACGAATGGATTGAGCTTCATAGGGATTCCTCGCCGTCTTCTTCTTGCAGGGCGTGCAGTTGCAGCGTGCTCTGGGCCAGGGTGCCGCGCGCGGCCAGTTCCTGTTGCACCAGGCGTTGGCCTTCGGCGCGTTGTTCCGGCGTCAGCGGGGCTTCGAGCTGCGTGGCCAGGTCATTGGCCTCTGGTGTGCCCTGGGCTTTAGCCAATTGGCTGAAGACATAGGCGTTCAATGGGTCGGGCTTGGTGCCCTTGCCTTGGGAAAACAATTGCGCGATGGCGAAGTCGGCGCTGTTCTGGCCGTTGCGCGCAGCGGTCAGCAGGTGGTCCAGGGCTTTTTGCGAGTAGACCTTGCCCAGGTAGCCACGGCGGTAGATCTGGCCGAGGTAGTAGTCGGCGGCCACTTCGCGGCCCAGGGCTTTCTCGAAATGCGCTTCGGCGGCCTTGGCGTCCGCCGGCACCCACTTGCCATCGTAGTAGAGCTTGCCCAGCAACAGCTCGGCGCGCGGCTGGTCGGCGGCGCGGCCGTTGTCCAGGTACTTCATCATCTGGTCGACGTCGCCCAGTTCCGGGAAGTCGTAGAGCAATTGCGCCAGGCTGACCCAGGATGCGGGGTAGCCGGGGGCGATTTTTTCCAGCAGCGCCTGGGCGGTTTTCTCGTCGGTCTTGCCCAGCGTTGCGTCGCCCAATACGCGGGCCACGCTGTCGATGCGCTGTGCGGTGACGGTGCCGCTGCTGTAGCCGGCTTCCATTTGCTTGAGCAGTTCGGCCTGTTTTTCTGGCTCGGCTTTTTTCTGGTAGACCGTGGCCAGTTCGACGTAGCAGATATCGGTGGTGTTCAGCGCGGCCTTGCAGATGCGCTCGACATCATCCAGATGCTGGTCGTAGGTGTCCTGGGTGCGATACAGCAGCACCTGGGCCAGACCGGCTTCCGGGTAACCGGCGGCCTGCCATTTGTTGATCTGCTGCTGGGCGTTCACGTTGGGGAAGCTGTGCGGGTATTGCAGGTACAGCATCGCCAGCGGGATCAGGGTGTTGCCTTCGCCATTGGCAAAGGCTTTTTTCAGCAGGCCTTCGGCTTCATGGTGTTCGGCTTCGGTGGCGCCGGGCTTGGCCACCAGCAGGCGCCCCAGGCGGGCCTGGGCGCGCGGCGAAATATCCGCAGCGGCGCGGTAAGTGGCCTCGGCCTGTTTGATCTGCGCCGGATCGCGTGTGCCGACCTGGATATCGGCCAGGCCCACCTGGGCCTCGCTGTAACCCAGGGTCGCCAGTTGCTGGTAATTCTGCTGCGCGGTGAGCGTGTCGCCCCGCTTGAGGGCTTCGTTGGCCAGGCGCTGGTCGGGCAGACCGGCGCAACCGGCGAGGCTGACCGCAAGGGCCAGCAACGCGACAGGACCCTTGTGGGAGCGGGCTTGCTCGCGATGCAGGCCGTGCGGTCCGTCAGGCAAACCGCACTGATCCCATCGCGAGCAAGCCCGCTCCCACAGGGATTGCGGTGTTTTCAGGAGAGTCGTCACAGGCATGTCCTCGCTTACAGTCCGGCAGCCATGGCTTTATCGATCAGCCAGTTCAGCGATGGGCCACGGTCGCTGGTGACTTCCACCGGGCGGCCGGCGTAGGCGCTGTCCAGCGGTGCGTCCGGCTTGATCTGCACGCGGATGTCGGAGGACAGGTCGGCGCTGTTCAGGCTGGTGCTGCTGACGATGGTGCCGGTGCGGGTCTGTTCTTCGTCGGCGACCTGGAAGTTCACCGGGGTACCTGGGCGAACGTCAGCGAACTGGCGGTAGGAGAAGCGTGCTTCCACGTTGGCCAGGCTGCCGCGAGGCACCAGTTGGAAGATCACGTCGCCTTTGCTTGCGTATTGACCGTCGGCCACCATTTGCTGGGCCACGATGCAGTCGCAAGGCGAGGTCAGGGTGCCGGTCATTTGCTTGCCGAACAGTTCTTCGACCTTGGCCGGTTGCAGTTGGTCTTCGTCCAGATGGCCCTTGAGCACGTCGAGCATGCTGGTGCTGAAGGTCGCGAGCGGCGCGCCTTTGGCTGCCACCGCGTCGCCTTTGAGCAGGCTTTGCACGGTGCCGTCGCGGGGCATGGTCACGTTCATGCCGGGCACGCTGACCAGGCCGGCCTGGGCGTGGCTGACGAAGTACATGCCGTACAGCGATTTGAAGACGAAACCGAATGCCGCCAGGCCCACCAGGAAGATCGCCAGGCTGAACGTCACGGCGCGCAGGCGGCCGAAGACGCTCATGTTGCTGCCGCCGTCCTTGACCTTGCGCGCCTTGGTGAAGTTGTCGCGTTGCAGGGTGGCGAGTACGTCGCCCATGGTCACGATATCGCCCGACAGGTGCGACGTGATCAGGTGACGCAGCGTGGAAATATCCTGCGCGTCGAGGTTCTGGAACTGGCAACCGGTGCGCCCGCTCTGGCGGTCGTAGGAGCGAATCTGCAGCTCTACATCCATCGCCAGGCCGAGGTTGTCGATGACAAATTGCAGGCGACCCTTGTGCACTTCGCCAACGATCAGCGGCTGGGTGGCGGTGAACGCCAGGCCGCCGGCGGACAGGTCGATGACCCGCGCTTCGGTCGGCGTGCGGTCAGTGTTGAAAAAGCGCAACTTGGCCGGGATTTTGACCCGGGCGTGCTGGCGTTGGGCTTCGGATTCGTGGACAACGTTGGCGTTTACTTGGCTGTTCATCAGGGCAATTTCCTAGAGTTAATTCAGGCTTGGCAGGGTCAGACCATCATCAGCAACACGGCGACGAAAATGCTGCCGGCGGAGAAGGTCATGGTCCGAGACGACCAGGTGTTGAACCAACGTTGAAAGCTGGCCAAATCGCGGGTCAGTTTGGTGTCCTGGCGGGTCCAGGACTGTTGATCGAGGCGGAAGAACACGTAGATCTTCACCAGCGCGCCCATGATCTGGTTGTAATAGAGAATCACCGGGTACGCCGGGCCGATCCTGTGCCCGGAGCACGACAGCAGCACGGTCAGGATCAGGCGGGTGATGCCGATCCACAGCAGGTACGCGAGGATGAACGCACCGCCGTACTTGAAGGTGGCGATGATCGCCACGGTCAGGCCGAGCAGCGAGGTCCACATCGACACGCGCTGGTCGAACAACACCACGCTGGTGAACAGGCCGAGGCGACGTACACCCAGGCCCAGGGCGCGGGAGTTCTGGCGCAGGTTGTTGCCGTACCAGCGGAACATCAGCTTGCGGCTGGCTTTGATAAAGCTCTTTTCAGGCGGGTGCTCCACGGTGTTGATTGCGGCATCCGGTACGTAGAAGGTGTCGTAGCCCAGGCGCATCAGGCTGAACCAGCTGGACTTGTCGTCGCCGGTCAAAAACTTGAAGCGGCCCAGGCGCCAGTGTTGCAGCGAGTCGCTTTCCACATCGGCGATAAAGCCCGGGTCGGTGACCACGCTGGCGCGGAACACCGACATGCGCCCGGTCATGGTCAACACGCGCTTGGACAGGGCCATCGAGCACATGTTGATGTGGCGCTGGGCGAAGCGCAGTTTGTGCCATTCGCTCATGATGTAGCCGCCGCGCACTTCGCAGAACTCGTTGGTGGTCAGGCCGCCGACATTGCCGAACAGCTGGAACCACGGCACGGTTTTGCGCACGACGCCTTCGGCGAGCACGGTGTCGCCATCGATCACTGCAACCACGGCGCGGTCATCCGGCAAGTGGCGGGAGATGGCGCGGAAACCGAAGGCCAGGCCGTCGCGCTTGCCGGTGCCGGCGATACGCACGAAGTCGAGCTTCACATGGCCCGGCGGGTTCATGCGTTCCCACAGGCTTTTCACCAGCAGTTCATCGGACATTTCCACCAGCGAGCAGACCACGGTGGTGGGGAAGCCGCATTCGATCGCTTCGCGGATCACCGAGCTGTAGACCTGCGCGGTGGTCAGCGCATCGATCCGGAAACTGGTGACCATCAGGAACACATGGGACGGGTCCGCGGCCTTGCCCAACTTGCGCACTTTGCGCCGCAGGTGGGGGTAGACCACGTACAGGAACAGCATGCCGCGAAAGAAATGCGTCGCACCCATCGAGTAGCGCCAGATACCGACGGCGCCAATCAGGAAAATAAAATTCTTCGACTCGGAGTCGAACGTACTCGCCGGCAACAGCAGGGCGAGTCCCATCAGCAGGCTCAAGAAGAACAGCCAGCCGGCGGATTGGAGCAGTACGTGTTTTAACTTGGACATAGGCGTCATCCGCAGGTGAAGGAGGTTTCGAGCTGCAAGCGCTGGGGATCAGGACGCTGGCAGCCCGAAACTTGCGGTTGCTGTTACCAGCAAATACCTTCGGTACGGCCGCTCACACTGGTGGCCTTGGACATGAAGCCCACCAGGTCGACCACTTGCTTGCCGTGCGGTGCGTTATGGGCCAAGGCCCGGAACTTCTCGTCACGGTTGCCGAGGATGATCACGTCGCAGTTGTTGATCACATCGTCGAAGTCCGAGTTGAGCAGGGACGACACGTGCGGGATCTTGCCTTCGATGTAGTCCTTGTTCGCGCCGTGGACACGGGCGTATTCGACGTTGCTGTCGTAGATGCTCAGGTCGTAACCCTTGCCGATCAGCATTTCCGCCAGCTCCACCAGGGGGCTTTCGCGCAGGTCATCGGTGCCGGCCTTGAAGCTCAGGCCCAGCAGGGCGACTTTGCGTTTGTCGTGGCCGGCGACGATGTCGAAGGCGTTCTGCACCTGGGATTCGTTGCTGCGCATCAGCGAGTTGAGCAGCGGCGCTTCCACGTCCAGCGAGCCGGCGCGGTAGGTCAGGGCGCGCACGTCTTTGGGCAGGCACGAGCCGCCGAACGCGAAGCCCGGGCGCATGTAGTACTGGGACAGGTTGAGGGTCTTGTCCTGGCAGACCACTTCCATCACTTCGCGCCCGTCGACGCCGACGGCCTTGGCGATGTTGCCGATCTCGTTGGCGAAGGTCACCTTGGTGGCGTGCCACACGTTGCAGGTGTACTTGATCATTTCGGCAACGGCGATGTCCTTGCGGATGATCGGCGCGTCGAGTTCTTCGTACAGCGATTGCAGGACATCACCGGAGGCTTTGTCGAATTCGCCGATGACGGTCATCGGTGGCAGGTCGTAGTCGGCGATGGCGGTGGATTCACGCAGGAACTCCGGGTTGACCGCAACGCCGAAGTCGACGCCGGCTTTCTTGCCGGAGCAGTCTTCGAGGATCGGGATCACCACATTGGCCACGGTACCCGGCAATACGGTGCTGCGCACGACGATGGTGTGGCGGGTGGTCTTGTCACGCAGGACAAAGCCGATCTCGCGGCATACCGATTCGATGTAGTTGAGTTCTAGGTCGCCGTTTTTCTTGCTCGGCGTACCGACGCAAATCATCGACAGGTCGGTAGCGCGGATGGCTTCGGCGAAGTCGGTCGTACCGCGCAGTCGTCCGGTCTCGATACCCTGGCTCAGCAGCTCGCCCAGGCCCGGTTCAACGATCGGCGATTTGCCTGCGTTGATCAGGTCGATTTTTTCCTTGGAGATGTCTACGCCGACCACTTCATGGCCGCGGGCAGACAGGCAACCGGCACAGACTGCGCCAACGTAACCCAAACCAAATATGCTGATACGCATCGCATTTACCTCTGTATTAAATCATGCCATTAAATGGCCGGAGTTCATGTTTGCAAGCGTCACTGATGCCGCGAAAGTTAGGCGAATAGACGCCGACTTGCCGCGTGCAGGCATGTTGAATAACGAGTGACTAACTATTGCACTCAAGTTGTGCGCAACTTGGCCTTGTTGTTGGTGCTTGCCCTGAAATGCAGCCGGCCTTCCTGGGAGAAGGGCCTGGCGCCAGTGCAACAGGGCCTTGATAAAAGGCTGTAAGCCTATAATTATCAATGCCTTGGGTTGTAGCACTGACCCATTGGGGTAAGCACGGCCTTGGCCTTATAGTGTGTGGCAATCGATCCTTATCGCCGCTCTTAACTAATCGGTTGGTAATATGAGCCCAGAGTCAAAGTTTAATGTGACAACTTTGCTACTTCCGTTGGTCGCCATGTAAGTCATCTCTTACAGAAGCGGAGAATTCCGTTACCGGTGGTATGAGCGGTGCTTTAGGGCTAAGTTCCTGGCCGCTCATCCTGTTTCCGGAAATTTCTTGAAATATCAGCAAAGATGGCACTGGTACTATATTGATAGCACTTGCTATTTGGGCCAGTAGTTACGGGGAGTTGGCGCGCGGGAATAGTTTTGTGCCACTAGTGATTTAAAAAAGTGGTGCCACTACGAAAAAAAATGACGAATGTCGAGTGAAATAATTGTTAGAGATGCGTCATGATATTTTTTGACGCCAAGCAATTGACGATTCCCGATGTGAAATGCAGACAAAAATGTGGGAGGGGGCTTGCCCCCGATGGCGGTGTGTCAGTCTATCCATGTATGACTGATCCCCCCCCATCGGGGGCAAGCCCCCTCCCACATTTGATCTTTAGCGTCTATGAGGGCGGAGCAGGGCCTTATTCCGGTGCGTGATCGCGCAGGAACACCAGGTTGTCCGGCTTGGACTGCTCGGCATTGAAGCGATAACCCTGCACATCGAACTGCTTGAGCTGGGCCGGGTCGTTGATACGCTCTTCGATCACGAAGCGGCTCATCATGCCCCGCGCCTTTTTCGCGTAGAAGCTGATGATCTTGTACTGGCCGTTCTTCAGGTCCTTGAACTCGGTATTGACGATCCGCGCATTCAGCGCCGTGCGCTTGACCGCCGAGAAGTACTCGTTGGACGCCAGGTTGAGCAGCACGTCATCGCCTTGTTCGGCCAGGGCTTGGTTGAGCCACTCGCTGATCCGGGTGCCCCAGAAGGCGTACAGGTCCTTGCCACGGGCGTTGGCCAGTTTGGTGCCCATCTCCAGGCGATACGGCATCATCAGGTCCAGGGGGCGCAGCAGGCCGTACAGGCCCGAGAGCATGCGCAGGTGGTCCTGGGCGTAGCTGAAGTCGGCGTCGCTGAAGGTGTCGGCGTTGAGGCCGGTGTACACGTCGCCCTTGAACGCCAGCAACGCCTGCTTGGCGTTGGCAGGTGTGAACGCCGGGGTCCAGCTGCCGAAGCGCGCGGCGTTGAGGCCGCCGATCTTGTCGGACACATGCATCAATTCGCTGATCTGCGCCGGGCTCAGGTGGCGCAGTTGCTCGATCAACTCCTGGGAATGGTCCAGGTACTGCGGCTGGGTAAAGCGCTGGGTCGCAGGCCTGGACTCGAAGTCGAGGGTCTTGGCGGGGGAAATCACCATCAGCATGAAGTTGGCTCCTGTAATCGTGCTTGTAACGTGGGCGGGATTCTAGGGGGTTGGGCACTTTGACTCCACCTATGATGGCGATAGGCGCGATCCGTTATGATGGCCGGTGATTCTGGAGAGGGAGACCCTGTGTGCGAATAGCGCTTTTATTGTCGGCGTGCCTGTTTTGCCTGAACGCCCACGCGGCGCCGGTGGACGTGGCCAGCCTGGATCGCGGCGTCTGGCCGGAAAAACTCAGCAGCCCTGCGCTGTTCGACGTGGCCTCACGCGCCGAAATATTGATGTTCGCCCGCAGCCTGATCGGCAGCGAAGCCCTGGATGAAGCGGCGCTCAAACAGCGCCTGGGCCTGAAGATCATCAACCTGGCGGCCATCGACGATCTGCGTCGCCAGCTCTGGCGGCGCCTTCTGGAGAATTACATCGCTGCCCAGGAAAGTTGCGAGGAGGATGCGTCGTTCTGCTACCTGGTAGAAAACATGGACGACCTGCGCGAGCAGGCCGGCAAGTTCGAGGTCAGTGACAACTCCTTCTATATAGGCTGGGCCGGCCCAAGCCACAATTTCCACGAGCGTTACCTGGACGAACTGCTGCGCAAAGCCGCGCTGTTCCCGCAGATCAGCAGCGAAATCGCACGTTTCGGTGACCATGAGCGCAATGGCGACGAATTCAACGACCGCCTGTTCCTGCTGACCTTCGACGGCGGCCCGGCACCGGTCAGCGGCAATACCGACTGGCTCACCGATTACCTGCGCAAGCAGAAGATGAACGCCACGTTCTTCGCCCTCGGCAGCAGCCTGCAAAACCGTGTGGAGCGCAGTTCCGTCGCGGATGTGCAGGCGCTGTATCAGGGGCAGTGCGTGGGCACTCAAGGTTGGCAGTACCGTTCCCACAGCCATTGGGTCGACTGGCAAAGTTCGATCATCCGCAGCGCCGCGCTGGCGCAGAACCTGATGCCGGAAAACTACGTGCCGCTGTTCCGTCCACCCTACGGCCAGCGCCGCGCGGACAGCCAGGGTTTCTTCCAGTCCCAGGGTTTGCAGGTGGCGTTGTGGGATATCGACTCCCAGGACGAACCGGGCAAGCTCAAGGCCGATGAGTCGGCGCAGCGGGTGCTGACATTGATGTTGTTGTGGCGCAAAGGGGTGATTGTGTTTCACGACACCCAGGACAAGGCGCGGGTCGCATTACCGATGGTATTGCAGGCAACGGCGCAAAGCGGGCTGGGTTGGCAGGACTGCCGGGAGGCGTTTCGCTGAAGAGGCTGAAGTGCCCGCTCCCGTTGGGGATGCGGCATTTTCGGGGTGATTTTGTACGATATTTCTATGCGGGCCGACTTCCGACTTTAACGGGGTAGCTGGCACTCGGCTAGTGCTATTCGTCATCCTGAAAAATAAACTTCAAAAAAACGTCAAAGTGCTTTTTCCTGTCATGGGTTTTGCGGTATTACGAAGTCAGATCGCCGAAACCTGCAACACAGGTGGCGTCTTCCAAGACTCCTCATGTGGGCACTGCACTTGACGTCACGCAAGGTGCAGTCGGTGGTCGAATCGAGGCGCAGCACTGTTGTGGTATTGCGTCGACTGGCTCCCACAAAGGTGACCGAGTATGGATGATCATGGACGTAACCCTTCTTCCGACCAGCCAATCCTTTATGTGCTTGATACCAACGTACTGATCCACGATCCGAACGCTCTGCTTAACTTCGAAGAACACCACGTCGCCATCCCGATGATCGTGTTGGAGGAACTCGACAAACTCAAAAGCGGGCATCACAGCGTGGCCGCCGAATGTCGCCAGGCCATCCGCCTGATCGACAAAACCCTGGGTGAAGCGTCACCCGAGGACGTCGAAGTCGGCGTGCCGATCCAGCGCGGCAAAAGCGGGCCCAAGGGTTTGTTGTCGATTTTGATGAGCAAGCGCAGCGAGCCCAACAGCCTGCTGCCGGAAAACCTCAACGACAACAAAATCATCAACCAATTGATCGACCTGCACGCTCGTGACAAGGACATGCGCGTGGTGCTGGTGACCAAAGACATCAATATGCGCCTCAAGGCACGAGCGTGTGGGATCGCTGCCGAGGACTACAGTACCGACCAACTGGTCGACGACGTGTCGATGCTGTCCCGTGGTTATCACACCATGACCGGCTCGTTCTGGGACCGCGTCAGCAAGGTCGAAACCCGTCAGGACCACGGTCGCACCTGGCACCAGGTGCAACTGATCGACAACCTGCCGGCGGTACACGTCAACGAGTTCATCATCGACGAACAGGGCTTCGTGGGCTGGATCAAAGAGATCCAGGTCGACAGGCTGCTGATCCTCGACCTGCATCAGGAACCCCTGTTGCACCAGGAAGCCTGGGGCCTGAAACCGCGTGATATCTACCAGAGCCTGGCGCTGTATGCGCTGCTCGACCCGGACATCCACCTGGTCAACCTGACCGGTGCCGCCGGCTCGGGCAAAACCATCCTGGCTCTGGCGGCCGCCATCGAACAGACCATGGTGACCAAACGCTATCGCCGCATCATCGCCACCCGCAGCGTGCAGGGCCTGGACCAGGAAATCGGTTTCCTGCCCGGCACCGAAGCGGAAAAAATGGAGCCGTGGCTGGGGGCGATCACCGACAACCTCGAAGCTTTGCACATGGATGACGAAAACACCCATGGCAGCGTCGACTACATCCTCAGCAAAGTGCCGTTGCAGTTCAAATCCCTCAATTACATCCGAGGTCGCAGCTTCCAGCAGAGCCTGATTTTGATCGATGAGTGCCAGAACCTCACGCCGCACCAGATGAAAACCATCATCACCCGTGCCGGCGCCGGTTCCAAAGTGGTGTGCCTGGGCAACCTGGCGCAGATCGACACCCCTTACCTGTCCGCGACCAGCTCCGGGCTGACTTACCTGACGGAACGCTTCAAAGACTTCCCGAACGGCGTGCATATCGCGCTGCAGGGAGTTCCACGTTCGATCCTGGCCGAATACGCCGAATCTCACTTGTAAACGCGGTCCATGTAGGAGCGAGCTTGCTCGCGAAGAGTGTCTACGATAACGCGGGTCTCTGGAGCCCCGCGTTGTTCTTTGGTTTTTCGCGAGCAAGCTCGCTCCTACTGGGTTTACAATCGACGCTCCTGATCAGGAGTATCCCTGTGCTGACTCATCTCGATTCCCAAGGTCGCGCCCATATGGTCGACGTCACCGACAAGTCCGTGACGTTCCGAGAGGCGGTGGCTGAAGCGCGGGTGCGTATGCTGCCCGAGACACTGAAAATGATTGTCGATGGTGCCCATCCCAAGGGCGATGTGTTTGCCGTGGCCCGTATCGCCGGGATCCAGGCGGCGAAAAAAACCAGTGATTTGATCCCCTTGTGCCATCCGCTGATGTTGACCGGCGTCAAGGTCGAACTGAGCGCCGAGGGCATAGACTCCGTGCACATCGTGGCGCGCTGCAAACTCTCGGGCCAGACCGGCGTAGAGATGGAAGCGCTGACGGCCGCCAGTGTCGCTGCGTTGACCATCTACGACATGTGCAAGGCCGTGGACCGCGGCATGACCATCGAAAACATCCGCCTGCTGGAAAAGCTCGGCGGTAAAAGCGGGCATTTCAAGGCGGACCAGGCATGAGCATCAACGTACTGTTTTTTGCCCGCTACGGCGAAACGATCGGCCTGGATTCCCTGGAGATGGAAGGCGACTTCGCCACCGTCGAGGCCGTGCGCCAGGCATTGGTTGGCGATCCGGGCTTTGACGTGCTCAACGAGACCAGCTTGATGTGCGCGCGCAATCAGGAAATGTGCAGCGTCGACGAGCCGCTCGAAGCCGGTGATGAAGTCGCCTTCTTCCCACCCGTGACCGGAGGCTGAGCATGGCCATCCGTGTGCAGCCCGCGCCGTTTGACCCCGGCGTCGAAGTCAACGCGATGCACGCCGCCAATGTCGGCGTCGGCGCGGTGGTGAGTTTTGTCGGCTATGTCCGCGACTTCAATGACGGCCACGACGTGGCGGGGATGTTCCTGGAGCATTACCCCGGCATGACCGAAAAGGCCCTGGCCAAGATCGCCGTGGAAGCCGAACAACGCTGGCCGCTGCTCAAGCTGGAAGTGCTGCACCGCATCGGCGCGCTGGAACCGGGCGAGCCCATCGTCTTCGTCGCCGCTGCTAGCGCGCATCGCCAGGCTGCGTTTGATGCCTGCGCGTTTGTGATGGACTACCTGAAGACCCGTGCGCCGTTCTGGAAGAAAGAAAGCACCAGCGAAGGTGCGCGTTGGGTGGACGGGCGCGATAGCGACCACGCCGCAGCGGATCGCTGGAAGTAGCCAGCCGAACACATCCCTCAAAATCAGCTGAAATCAAATGTGGGAGGGGGCTTGCCCCCGATAGCAGTGGGTCAGTTGGCAAGTTCTGCGACTGACACTCCGCTATCGGGGGCAAGCCCCCTCCCACATGTTTGACCGCATTTGAGCTTACGGGCGTTTGCGTTCTACAGCCCGGAGCAAGTGCGTCGGCGGTGTCTCGCAGCTGATCTTGCGGCCCAGCAGCGTCTCGATCGACGGCAACTGATACGAGTCATCCTCCCCGGCAAAGCTGATCGACACGCCCGCTGCCCCGGCACGGCCGGTGCGGCCAATACGGTGTACGTAGTCGTCGGGCATTTCGGGCAGGGTGAAGTTGATCACATGGCTGATGCCGTCGATGTGAATCCCGCGCCCGGCCACGTCGGTGGCCACCAGCACGCGGATCTTGCCTTCGCGAAAGCCTTCCAGGGTCTTGATGCGCTTGTGCTGCGGCACGTCGCCTGACAGTTGCGCGGCGTTGACGCCATCACGCACCAGGCGCTCTTCGATACGGCGCACTTCGTCCTTGCGGTTGGCAAACACCATCACGCGCTCCCAACCGTTGTCGTTGATCAGGTTGTAGAGCAGCTTGTACTTGTCGGCACCGGCCACGGCGTAGATGTGTTGCTCGACGTTTTCGCTGGCGACGTTCAGCGCCTCGATCTCGACGATGGACGGCTCGGTGGTCCACTGCTTGGCGAGGTTCATCACGTCTTCGGTGAAGGTCGCGGAGAACAGCAGGGTCTGGCGCTCGTTTTTCGGCGGGGTCTGGCGAATGATCTGGCGTACTTGCGGGATAAAACCCATGTCGAGCATGCGGTCGGCTTCGTCCAGCACCATCACTTCGACCATGTCCAGGTGTACGTCGCCGCGCTGGTTGAAGTCGAGCAGGCGGCCCGGAGTGGCAACCAGGATGTCGCAGTGGCGCGCTTCGAGGTGCTTGAGTTGCTTGTCGAAGTCCATGCCACCGACAAACGTCATGACGTTGAGGCCGGTGTACTTGGTCAGGTCGGCGGCGTCCTTGGCGATCTGCACCACCAGCTCGCGGGTCGGGGCGATGATCAGCGCGCGCGGCTCACCCATGTAGCGTTCTTTCGGCGGCGGCGTTTGCAGCAGTTGGGTGATGATCGAGATCAGGAACGCGGCGGTCTTGCCGGTGCCGGTCTGGGCGCGGCCGATGGCGTCTTTGCCGGCCAGGGTGAAGCCCAGCACCTGCGCCTGGATCGGTGTGCAGTACGGGAAGCCCAGGTCCTGGATGGCGTGCATCAGTTCCGGTGCGAGCTTGAAATCGTGGAAGCGGGTTTTGCCTTCCTGGGGTTCGACGACGAAATCTTCGAGTTTCCACGGCGTGACGGGCGGCTTGGGCGCGCGTTCACGGCGTGCGGCTTTTGGCGCAGGCGCAGTTGCCGCAGCGGCTTCGGCCGGTTTCGGCGGTTCGGTTGGCGTCACCTCGAGCGGTTTCGGCGCGGTCACAGGCGCGGCCAGGCCAGGCTGTTTACCGTCGTGGCGGCTGCCGGGTGTCGGGACGGGAGCACTGGGAACTGGCGCGAGCGGCTCAGCCTCGCTTTTGCCGAACATCTTCTTGAGTGCTTTGAGCACGGTGATCTCATTAATTGGTTAAGGAATATACGCCGGCCAGTGTAATGCAAGAATCGGGCGCGGCGTAGTGCGTCTGTCATGTGGCTAAATAAACGGCGGCGTTCAGCGCAGTCGTTCGGCCAACCACGTACCGATATCGCTGATCTCTTCGGGTAACACTTCGTGACCCATTGGGTATTCCTGCCATGTCACGGTGACACCACGGGTCTTCAAGTGCTCGTAAGCGCTGCGCCCCATGGCGTTCTGTACCACCTCGTCGTACTGGCCATGCAGGCACAGCACCGGAATGCGCTGTTGACTGGCGGATAATTCCAGCTCGTCGTCGAAGGTCGGCGCATAAGTGGAGAGGGCAATCACGCCACCCAAGGCGCCTTGCCATTTATGGAAAGCGGTGTGGTACACCACGGCGCCACCCTGGGAGAAACCCGCCAGGAAAATCCGCGAGGCGTCTATTCCGCTGCTTTTTTGTTCCTTGATCAAATCCGTGACCATTTTGGCCGACTCTTTCAGCTCTTCCAGGCTGATGGACCGCGCCGGGCTCATCGCCCTGATGTCGTACCAACTGGGCATCTCATAGCCGCCGTTGATGGTCACCGGGCGGGTCGGTGCTTGAGGCAGGACGAAGCGGGTGGTCAGCAGGTTTTCCTGCAGCGCTTGGGCCACCGGTTGGAAGTCGTAGCGATCGGCACCCAGGCCATGCAGCCAGATTACGCAGGCGTCTGCAGGCTTGGTGGGCTGAAGAATCAAGGGGTTGCTCATGTCTGCTCCATTAATGTGCGTGCGCTCCGATTGAGTGCGACGGAACGGTGCGCAATAGTTTGATCTGTTACGAGAATGTCGCAAGGTTGAATCTTTTGCCATTGACCTTGGGCTGAATCGACTCAGCAGCCACTCTGGTACGCGCTTTGCTATGTGTAGGTCGATGTCAGATCTTTCCTGGGACGGTAACACTATCAGTGACTGCCGTTTGTGGGATAGCAACTGGAATTACTGCGACTGCCTCATGCTGCTTGACCCTAATAAAAGCCAACACGGGTCGATATCGCCTCATAAGGGTGCGCTGAGGTTCTAGCTCCGACACAACAAGAGCAACTGGAGGTTTGAATGAAGGTATTGAAATCCACCCTGGCCATCGTTTCCGCGGCCGCTGTATTGGGTGTCAGTGGTTTCGCCCAAGCCGGCGCCACCCTGGACGCCGTGCAGAAGAAAGGTTTTGTGCAATGTGGCGTGAGTGACGGCTTGCCGGGTTTCTCGGTACCGGATGCCAGCGGCAAGATCCTCGGGATCGACGCTGACTTCTGCCGCGCGGTAGCCGCTGCTGTGTTCGGCGACGCGAGCAAGGTCAAATTCAGCCAGTTGAACGCCAAGGAGCGTTTCACCGCGCTTCAATCCGGCGAAGTCGACATTCTGTCCCGTAACACCACCATGACTAGCTCCCGCGATGCGGGCATGGGCCTGAAATTCCCCGGCTTCATCACTTACTACGACGGCATCGGCTTTCTGGTAAACAACAAGCTGGGCGTTAAAAGTGCCAAGGAACTGGACGGTGCAACCATCTGCATCCAGGCCGGTACCACCACCGAGCTGAACGTTTCCGACTACTTCCGTGGCAACGGTCTGAAATACACCCCGATCACCTTCGACACCTCCGACGAAAGCGCCAAGTCGCTGGAATCCGGGCGTTGCGACGTACTGACCTCCGACAAGTCCCAACTGTTCGCCCAGCGCAGCAAGTTGGCCTCGCCGAAAGACTACGTGGTTCTGCCGGAAACCATTTCCAAGGAACCGCTGGGCCCGGTCGTGCGTAATGGCGACGACGAGTGGCTGGCCATCGTGCGCTGGGTTGGCTACGCCATGCTCAACGCGGAAGAAGCCGGTATCACTTCCAAAAACGTCGAAGCTGAAGCCAAGTCCACCAAGAACCCGGACGTTGCGCGTCTGCTCGGTGCCGACGGCGAATACGGCAAAGACCTGAAAGTGAAGAAAGACTGGGTCGTACAGATCGTCAAGCAGGTCGGCAACTACGGTGAAGTGTTCGAGAAAAACCTCGGCAAGAGCACGCCACTGGAAATCGACCGTGGCCTGAACGCGCTGTGGAACAACGGCGGCATTCAATACGCACCCCCTGTGCGCTGATCGCTGATGGTTCTATCACCCGGTGGGCCAACCGCCGGGTGATGTTCTGTTCCATTCTTTCCGGGGCACTTCATGCAAAATAAAATCGGCGCACCAAAGCAGAAGCTCAGCTTCAGCGATCCCAAAGTGCGTGCGTGGCTCTTCCAGATCATCACGATTGTGGCGGTGGTCTCGCTGGGCTGGTACCTCTTCAACAATACCCAGACCAACCTTCAACACCGGGGCATTACCTCGGGCTTCGACTTTCTTGAGCGCAGTGCCGGCTTCGGCATCGCGCAGCACCTGATCGACTACACCGAATCGGACAGCTATGCCCGGGTGTTTGTGATCGGGCTGCTCAATACCTTGCTGGTGACCGTGATCGGCGTGGTCCTGGCGACCCTGCTCGGGTTCATCATCGGCGTGGCCCGCTTGTCGCCCAACTGGATGATCAACAAGCTGGCGACGGTGTACGTGGAAGTGTTCCGCAACATCCCGCCGTTGCTGCAAATCCTGTTCTGGTACTTCGCGGTGTTCCTGACCATGCCGGGGCCACGCAACAGCCATAACTTCGGCGACACGTTCTTCGTCAGCAGCCGTGGCCTGAACATGCCGGCCGCGCTGGCCGCCGACGGGTTCTGGCCGTTCGTGGTCAGCGTGGTCGTGGCCATCGTGGCCGTCGTGCTGATGACCCGCTGGGCCAACAAGCGCTTTGAAGCGACCGGCGTTCCCTTCCACAAGTTCTGGGCGGGTCTGGCGCTGTTCATCGTGATCCCGGCATTGTGCGCCTTGGTCTTCGGCGCGCCGTTGCACTGGGAAATGCCCAAGCTGCAAGGCTTCAACTTCGTCGGCGGCTGGGTGCTGATCCCTGAACTGTTGGCGCTGACCCTGGCGCTGACCGTGTACACCGCGGCGTTTATCGCCGAGATCGTGCGCTCGGGCATCAAGTCCGTCAGCCACGGCCAGACCGAAGCCGCACGCTCCCTGGGCCTGCGCCCCGGGCCGACGCTGCGCAAGGTCATCATCCCGCAAGCCCTGCGGGTGATCATTCCGCCGCTGACCAGCCAATACCTGAACCTGGCGAAAAACTCGTCGTTGGCCGCCGGTATCGGTTACCCGGAAATGGTTTCGCTGTTTGCCGGCACGGTGCTCAACCAGACCGGCCAGGCCATCGAAGTCATTGCCATCACCATGAGCGTGTACCTGGCGATCAGCATCAGCATTTCCCTGCTGATGAACTGGTACAACAAGCGCATTGCGCTGATCGAGCGGTGAGGAAACGAGCATGAGTTCGCATACGTTCAAACCTGATATGCCACCGCCGAGCAAAGTCTTCGGGCCGATGGCATGGATGCGCGCCAACCTGTTTTCCAGCTGGCTCAACACCCTGCTGACCTTGTTGGCGTTTTACCTGATCTACCTAGTCGTGCCGCCGATCCTGCACTGGGCGATCCTCGACGCCAACTGGGTCGGCACCACTCGCGCCGACTGCACCAAAGAAGGCGCCTGCTGGGTGTTTATCCAACAGCGCTTCGGGCAGTTCATGTACGGCTACTACCCCGGCGACCTGCGCTGGCGCGTAGACCTGACCGTGTGGTTGGCCATCGTGGGCGTGGCGCCGTTGTTCATCTCGCGTTTTCCACGCAAGGCGATCTACGGCCTGGGCTTTCTGGTGTTGTACCCGATCATTGCCTTCTTCCTGTTGCGCGGCGGCATTTTCGGCCTGACCAGCGTGGCCACCAGCCAATGGGGCGGCCTGATGCTGACCCTGGTCATCGCCACCGTCGGCATCGCCGGTGCCTTGCCGCTGGGGATTGTGCTGGCGCTGGGGCGGCGTTCGAACATGCCGGCGATTCGTGTGGTCTGCGTGACCTTCATCGAATTCTGGCGCGGCGTGCCGTTGATCACGGTGCTGTTCATGTCCTCGGTGATGCTGCCGTTGTTCCTGCCCGAAGGCATGGGCATCGACAAGCTGCTGCGGGCGTTGATCGGCGTGATCCTGTTCCAGTCGGCCTACGTGGCGGAAGTGGTGCGCGGTGGCTTGCAGGCGATTCCCAAAGGTCAGTACGAAGCGGCCGCGGCGATGGGCCTGGGTTACTGGCGCAGCATGGGCCTGGTGATTCTGCCGCAAGCCCTGAAGATGGTGATCCCCGGCATCGTCAACACGTTTATCGCGCTGTTCAAGGACACCAGCCTGGTGATCATCATCGGTTTGTTCGACCTGCTCAACAGCGTCAAGCAAGCCGCCGCCGACCCGAAATGGTTGGGCATGGCCACTGAAGGCTACGTGTTCGCCGCCCTGGTGTTCTGGATTTTCTGTTTTGGTATGTCGCGCTATTCCATTCATTTGGAACATAAGCTCGACACAGGCCACAAGCGTTAGGAGTTGTTGTTATGAGCGAAGCGATCAAACAGCCTGTGAGCCCTGAAGGCATTATCCAGATGCAGGGCGTGAACAAGTGGTACGGCCAGTTCCACGTATTGAAAGACATCAACCTCAACGTCAAGCAGGGCGAGCGTATCGTGCTGTGCGGCCCGTCGGGTTCGGGCAAGTCCACCACCATCCGCTGCCTCAACCGCCTGGAAGAACACCAGCAGGGCCGCATCGTGGTCGATGGCGTGGAGCTGACCAACGACCTCAAGCAGATCGAAGCGATCCGCCGCGAAGTCGGCATGGTGTTCCAGCACTTCAACCTGTTCCCGCACCTGACCATCCTGCAGAACTGCACGCTGGCACCGATGTGGGTGCGCAAGATGCCCAAGCGCAAGGCCGAAGAAATCGCCATGCACTACCTGGAGCGCGTGCGTATCCCGGAGCAGGCCCACAAGTTTCCGGGGCAACTCTCCGGCGGCCAGCAACAGCGCGTGGCGATTGCCCGGGCGCTGTGCATGAAACCGAAAATCATGCTGTTCGACGAACCGACCTCGGCCCTCGACCCGGAAATGGTCAAGGAAGTGCTCGACACCATGATCGGCCTGGCCGAAGACGGCATGACCATGTTGTGCGTGACCCACGAAATGGGCTTCGCCCGTACCGTGGCCAACCGCGTGATCTTCATGGACAAGGGCGAGATCGTGGAACAGGCGGCGCCGAATGACTTCTTCGACAACCCGCAGAATGACCGGACCAAGTTGTTCTTGAGCCAGATTCTGCATTGATCGATGGTTGATGCTTGAAGCGATAAACCCGGCACCAGGCCGGGTTTATTTTTGCCTGCTGTTTTTACGCGGACGCTTGAGTTGCAAGCTGCGCATCTTTTGCGATCAGCAGATGGTTCAGGTCTTCGCCGGCATTGAGTGCCTCTATTTCGGCCAATAGATGCGGATGTTTATCCAGTAGACGCATCAATGTGAGCAGTGGCGCGGGCGGAAAGATCTCAGCCCTTTCGTAGCGGGAAAATGCGTTATGGCCGCGGCCGGTCAATAGCCTCACCGCGTCTTTCTGCGTCAGATGCAATTTGCGGCGAATTCGTTTCATTTCGGCGGCGATGATTGTCCTGGCATCCATTAACAACTTATCGCTGGCATCGGAATAACGCTCTGCGCTATCGGTGTCCGAATCGAACTCGACCTCGTGACAGGCCTGGCATTCCCAGCCTGCAATATCAGGGATATCCCGGATCATGCCGCGTGTGTTGATCGTGAAGTTGCGACCTTCGAAATGCTGCATTGCGTCATGGGTTCCGCAGCTCACGCATTGTTGGGTTTTCATAAGGTTTTCTCCTTGAAGGAGATTACGGGAGGACCACCGCCTGGGCGGTAAGTCACTTTGATGTAAATCTCCGTAGCGTAAATCTTGATCAGATAGACGTCCTGCCACACACGGTGGTCTGAATAGGTCGTCATTGACGTGTACAACATTCGATTCTCAAGGGCGCAGACCGCGAGTCGCATCTGGCCGATGTTCAACTCAAGTTGTCGAGCCGCCTCCCGCGCGCTTGCGGTGAATGCTCTGCTACCCAACCTGATGACATCCGCCTTTATCACCGCCAAATCGTAATGAGGTGTGTACTTTTCCATAAGACACCTAAGGCTGAAATTACCCTTTAAGGGTAATTTTAACAATCGAAAATACTGCTCCGTTTCCCTGCCTGAAAACCCTAGTGCGTTGCCTTTGTAGGCAAGTCCGAATAGGCTGTAGGTAAATTCATCCTATGATTGGACGAAAGCGCAAACCTCATGACAGACATCTCCCCGCTGATCAAACGCTCCCTGGTCGACCAAGCCCTCGAGCAGCTGCGCCAGCGCATCACCCAAGGTACGTGGGCCATCGGCGAGCGCCTGCCCACCGAGCCTGAGCTGGCGGCGGAACTGGGCATCAGCCGCAATACCGTGCGCGAGGCCATGCGGGTGCTGGCATTCTCTGGATTGATCGAGGTCCGCCAGGGCGACGGCAGTTACCTGCGTTCGATGACGGACCCGCTGGGCGCCATGCGCGCGTTATCCCATTGCAGCCTGGAACAGGCGCAGGAGACGCGGCAGATCCTGGAAGTGGAGGCCATCGGTCTGGCCGTCCTGCGTCGCACCGAGCAAGACCTGCACCGGTTGCGCGAGGCGCTTGATGCCAGCGCCGCGCTGTATCACGGTGAGCTGGAGGCCTACATCAGCGCCGATCTGGTATTCCACCAACGGCTGGTGGACGCGGCGCACAACCCGGCCTTGAGCGAGTTGTACCGGTACTTTTCCAGCATCATCGGCGCGCAACTGCGCCAGACCCTGAACATCTCGCCGCGTCGCCAGGCGGTGTTCGACCTGCACACCGCCTTGCTTGATGCCGTAGCGCAGCAAGACCCGGAGCGCGCCAAATCCCTTTGCCGGCAGTTGATCAATGAACCCTGACGCCCCACGCACGCCTGAGTTGGAAGAATTGCTGATCGACGCCGAGGCCGACGACGATGCAGTCCAGCACAGTCCCCCGCCGACGAGCCGGCCATGGCTGTTGCTGCTGGGCCTGGTGCTGGTGGCGCTGAACCTGCGCCCGGCGCTGTCGAGCCTGTCGCCGCTGCTCAGTGAGGTCTCGGCCAGCCTGGGCTTGTCGGCGGCCAGGGCCGGTCTGCTGACCACCTTGCCGGTGCTGTGCCTGGGCCTGTTCGCGCCGCTGGCGCCGCTCCTTGCGCGGCGCTTCGGTGCCGAGCGGGTGGTGCTGGGGATCTTGTTGACGCTGGCCGGCGGTATTCTGCTGCGCAGTGCGTTCGGTGAGGTCGGGTTGTTTGTGGGCAGCCTGATCGCCGGGGCCAGCATCGGCATCATCGGCGTGTTGTTGCCCGGTATCGTCAAGCGCGACTTCGCCAGGCAGGCGGGCGCGATGACCGGGGTCTACACCATGGCGCTGTGCCTGGGCGCGGCGTTGGCGGCGGGGGCCTCGGTGCCCTTGAGCGACTCCTTCGGCAACCGTTGGAGCATCGGGTTGGGCTTCTGGATGGTGCCGGCGTTGCTGGCCGCGCTGTGCTGGTTGCCGCAAATCGGGCAGAAGCACGGCGCGCATCGCGTCGCCTACCGGGTGAAGGGCTTGCTGCGCGATCCGCTGGCCTGGCAAGTGACCTTGTACATGGGCCTGCAATCGTCCCTGGCCTACATCGTGTTCGGCTGGGTGCCGTCGATCCTCATCGACCGCGGCCTGAGCGCCACCGATGCCGGGCTGGCGCTGTCCGGTTCGATCATCGTGCAACTGCTCAGCGCCCTCACCGCGCCTTGGCTGGCCACGCGCGGCAAGGACCAGCGCCTGGCCATCGTGGTGGTGATGCTGCTGACCCTCGGCGGGCTGATGGGCTGCCTGTACGCGCCCCTCGACGGGCTATGGGGCTGGGCGATTCTGCTGGGCCTGGGGCAGGGCGGTACGTTCAGCCTGGCGCTGACCTTGATCGTGCTGCGCTCGCGGGATGCCCACGTGGCCGCCAACCTGTCGAGCATGGCCCAGGGCTTCGGTTACACCCTGGCGTCCCTGGGCCCGCTCGCGGTGGGCCTGATTCACGATTGGACCGGCGGCTGGGCCGCCACCGGCTGGGTCTTCGCGGTGATCGGCCTGGGCGCCATCGTCGCCGGCCTCGGTGCGGGGCGCGCGCGGTACGTCGAGGTCAGCAGCGAGAAAGTCTAAAGGTACTCCACCTCCAGCGTCGCCGAACCGTCCATGAGGATGTCGGTACTCAGGTCCAGGTTCTGTTTGGCGTTGATCACCGTCTCCAGGCTCAGCGTGCTGGTCAGGTTCTGGATCGCCATGGGGCCGGCGGTGCTGCCCGCGGTGTCGGTGAAGCCCAGCAGGCTCTTGGCGCCGATGTTGATCGGGTTGCGGTTGGCCGCGCGCCAGGCCACGCCGCCGGTGGTGGACTCGGTGCCGTGGACCTCGGCCACGCCACCCACCACGGTCTGCTGCGGATCGAACGTCAGCGAGTACACGCCGATCTTGTTCGCGCTGTTGTCCAGGCCCAACCCGTAATAAATCTCGCTGTTGACGTGGGCCGAGCCGTCGCGGTTGTCGTGCATGCGCAAGGCATAACGCACCGGGCCGTTGCAGGTCACCGTCAGGTTCAGGGACTTGACCGGCAGCCGCGTGCCGGTCGTGAGGTTGAGGTCTTGCTGGGCGATCTTGCCGAAATCCACCACGCCGTTGGCCGACAGGCTCGGCGCGCAGGACACCGGGATGATCCGGCCGTTGACGTTAAGGTCGACGGGGGCGGCGGCCTGCGCCGGTTGGCTGAACAACAGGGGCACGAGGATCAGGTAGCGAGCAATCATGGGAGGCTCCGAGGGGCTTAGAAGTAGGTGATTTCCAGGGTCGCCGAACCGTCGAGCCGCACTTCGCTGCGCAGGTCCAGGCTGTCGAGCGGCGCGATGAAGGCTTTCAGGCTGAGTAATGCGCTGAGGTTTTGCAGGGCATTCGGGCCTTCGGTGCTGCCGGCCGTGGCGGTAAACCCGAGGAGGCTGCGCGCGCCCAAGGGGATCGCGCTGGCGCTGGCGCTGCTCCAGGCGGCGCCGCCTGTGGTCGAGTCGGTGCGATACAGCTGGGGCAGGTTGTCGGCGCTGGCCCGGGCCGGGTCGACCAGCAGGTAATAACGGCCGACTTTCTGCCCGCGTGCATCCAGGCCCAGGCCGTAGGCGGTTTCATCAATGCCGCCGGTGGCTGAGCCGGCGCGGTTGTCGTGCATGACCAGGGCAAACGGAGTCGGGCCGTCACAGCTGACCGTGAGGCTCAGCGCGCGGGCGGGCAGGGCGGTGTCTTTGTCGCGGTGCAAGTCGCTGACCGACAACTTGCCGAAGTCCACCGTGCCGTTGTTGGCCAGGGTGGGCGTGCAGGCCGTCGGTGCGAAGCGCGCTTGCAGCTGCAATTCCCGTGAACGCCCGGAGGTGAGCGCGTCCACCTGCGCCGAGGCTTCCCAGGTTTCGGCATCGCGCACGCGGATCGCTTCGTCCCGCGCCCACGCACTCACCTGCAGTTGCGCGGCAAAACTGCGCCCGGTGGCGGGCTGGCCGTTGTGCAGCGGGACGATGCCGTGGTCGGCGCGCCAGGCCAGGCTCGTGCCGATTTGCGCGGGCGCCTGGCCTGGGCCGGCGAGCAAGCCGAGTTGCACCGCGTGGCCATCGAGCACCGCGTCATGCACTTGCACGCGGTAACTGCCGCCGTCGCCCAAGCGCAAGCGCTCGGTGCCGGCAGCCAGGGCGCGGTAGAACAGGCTCATGTCGCCCGGTTGCGGGCAGTTCAAGGTCAAGGACAGGCGCCGTTCGCCGAGCAGGTGTTCCGCTGCCGGTGCTGATGCGACGGTGCGGTTCATCAGGCCAAAATCCAGGCGCGATTCGCTCAGGTCCAGGCGGCAGTCGTCCTCGGCCAGGGCCGTGCCGGCGAACAGCAGCAGGGCTGCCAGGCTGTGTTGAAGCTTCATATTGGGGTCCTCAAGGTCGCTGGCAGCGGGCCGGTGCGGTTTCGAAATACACGTGGGGGTCGGCCTTGGCCGGCAGTTCAAAGCGCAAGTGGCAGCGCGGCTGGTCAGGGGCCTTGATCCATAGCGGGCGGGTGTCGAGCACGTCGGGCAAGAACACTTGGTTGCCTTCCTGGACCAGGGTGATGAACTCGCCGTCCTCCGTGGTCACGGTCGAGCCGCGTGGCATCGGGGTGTCCAGGGTCAACAGCGCACGCCGGGTGAGCGACACGCCGAACTCGATGCGGTCCACCGCGCCGCGGCCTGCCGATACCACCGCAAGCCCGTTGTGGATGTCGGCATTGCGCGGCAGCGAACGGGTGTGGACTTCCAGCGGGCTGCGCCCATAAGCGCTGAGCTGAGGCGCCACGGCCTGGCCTTGCCAGTCGGTCCACACCGGGCCGCTGGGGGTGTTGACCTTGATCCCGGGCATGTCGCCCACCGCCAGCACGGCAAAGGTGTCGCGCACCGGGTAGGGCGAGAACGTCAACCCGTCGGCGTGCAGCACCATCCCGCCGCGTGCGCCGCCCTGGTAGCTGGAGCGTTCGGCGTCAGCGCGCGTGTAGTTGAAGTCCAACTGGCTGTAGAACGGCAGGGCCGACACGCCCAGGGACGATTCGACTTCGCGGTCGCGGGTGTCATGTTCGACGCCGACGCGATACGCCAAGTGGTCGTTGATCTGCTCGTTGAGCCCCATCCCGGTGCGGTGCTCGCCGCCGGAATTGCGCACCCAGGCGCGGCCACGGCGGCTTTCGCCGAGGGGCAGGCTGACCGTCAGGTACAGGCTGTCGTCGTTGTAACGACGCCCGCCCATGTGCCATTCGGCGGTGGTGGAAATCGACATACCGGCGACCTGCGTACCCCAGGAGGCGAGGGCGCGGCTGCTGCTGTCGCCCTGGAACGAGGACGAACGGGAAACCCCCGCGCTGAAGGCGCCCAGCCATGGGTGCGACCACGAGCTGGTGGCGCTCTGCTGGTCGCGGTAACGCGCGCGTTGCTGCTCGCGGGTGTCGGCGATGTAGGTTGATTCGGTGAGGTCGCGGTAGCCCTGGGTGCGCCAGGAATTGGCTGCCGTGAAGGCCCAGCGCTCACTGAGTTTGTGCGACCACGACAGGTCGGTCTGCACCCCGCGTTCCTGGGTGCGCCGCGAGGCTTCGGAGGCGACCACGGCCACTTGCACCTGACTGTCCGGCAGCGGCAACAGGCCCAGGCTCAGGCCCGCCGAGCGATAATCCGCGGCCGCCAACAGCCCGCTGCCGAAGCTGAGCTGCGGATGCGGCGCGGCGCTCCAGCCGGCGCTCAGCACCCAGGGTTCGGCGCCCGGGCCGTCGCCGATATTGCGCACCCGCCCGGCCGCCACCGAGTAGCCGGGCGCGGGCAGCCCCAGGCCGAGCATGGCGGCGGGCACGGTAAAGCGCCGTTCCTCGCCGGTGCTTTCCTTGACGGTGACTTCGACGTCGGAGCGCCCGTTGAGGCGCGGCACATTGCTCAAGCTGAACGGGCCGGCGGGCACCACTGTGGAGTGAATCAACGCGCCGTTCTGGCGCACTTCCACCTGCGCCGGGCCGTTGGCGATGCCGTTGATGGTCGCGCCCTGGTTCTGATCCTGCAGGGCCTGTTCGGTGAGCACCTGCACGCCGGTGATTGGCGCACCCGCGAGCACCGGGTTGTAGAGGTTGATCTGCCCGGCCTGCAACACCGCCTGGTGGCTGGCGAAGGTGCGCTGGGCGTAGGCGTCCAGGTGGGTGGTGCTTGAGCGGCTGTCCTGCCAGGTCTGTACCTGGCGGCTGCGCACGATCCAGTCGCCGGCATTGAAGCCGACCTCGGTATTGGCCGAGCCAAAGCGGCTGGAATCGTTGCGGTAATGGTTGTACAGGCCGGTCACGTCGTAGTTGAGCAGCGCCGCGAAACCGCCGGTCTGATAGCCGGAAATGTCCTGGGTGAGCGGGCGCAGCGCCTGGGTGGGCACCACCAGGTTCAGGCTCAGGTTGGCCGGGTCGTGCTCGACCACGGTCTGTGGGTATTGCTCGAGAAAGGCATAACAACTGCTTTCTTCTGCCGGGCCCGAAGACGGCGTCACCAACTGCGCGGCGTCCAGCAGCGGCGGGTCGAAGCATGTGGCGCCGTGCTGATCCACGCTGACATCGACGCGCCCGCGCCGCTGACCGTTGACCGTCAGGTTGAGCGCATGGCGCCCCTGGGTAAAACGCGGGGTCTGCATCAGCAGGCTGGCGAGTTCGGGATCGATGCCGCGCTGGAGCAGGGTCTGTGGATCAAACGAACCTGTCGACGACTGCTCTGCCCATGCCAGGTTCGTCAGCAACCCCTGACTGAGCGTCAGCACCAGTAATGCCAGGCGCGGTGAAACGCCGGGCACGGCTTTGCCGTCACGGTAATGGATGACTGTGTTCACACAAATGCACTCGGATGATGGAAGTACCCGGCGTGATTCCCTATCGCGTCAGGTCTTCCCGGTGGCCTTCAGTGGGTGGCCACTTCGTGATAGTGGCGCCGTCGTGTCCCTGGGCGCCGTTGCATCACAGGCTTATGGGCGCGTCGTGGGGCGCGACCGCAAAGCCATACACCGTGGCCGGTTGCAGGCGCACGCTGGTGGCACCGGTACCGGCGCCGCTGGCGGTGACGGTCAGCGTTTCACCGGGCAGCACATAGGTGCGCGGCAGCATCGCCGAAACGTTGCCGGGCAGCAGTTGCAGCTCCTGGGCCAGGCGCACCACATACGGGGACGGGTTGTGGACGCTGAGCTGGTCGGCTTTCAAGGTCCATTGCAGGCCCAGCCACGGCGTGCGATTCGGCGCCAGCCCCTTGGGATGAATGATCACCGGCAGGTTCTGCCGCACGGTCACGCCCACTTGCGCGCGCCCGAGCTGGGCCGGGTCGCGCTGGGCGGGCATGCCCTCGAAAATCACCCGTTTGAGGCGCTGGGTTTGCAGCGGCGCCTGGGTTTGCAGGATGAAGCGCACCAACTGGCTCTTGGACGCCTCGACGCGGGTCAGGGGTGGAGTCACGAACAGCAGCGTGTCGCTGTCCTCGGGGATGTTTTCGAGGGTGACGTGCAGCAAGGCCATTTTGGTGTCGGTGTTGGTGACCGAGACCGTGGCCTCGCCATCGGCCTCGTTGACGATCACCACCGAGGTGTCCGGGACCATGCCGTCGGCACGCGCGACGGTTGCACCGAGGACGGCCAGTGCCACGCAGCAGAGACGCGGCAGCCAGCGCCAAACGGAAAAAAACGAGTTCATAACAGGGCTCTTCTATACAGGGCGCTTCAAATGGGCCGACATGCGCGCGGTGGGTGACCGGGGCGCCGACGGCACGGTGTCAGAGGTAACGCAGGTCCAGCGTGATCGAGCCATCGAGGGGCACCTCTTCGTGGAGCGTCAAGGTGTTGGCCGGGCTGATCGAGGTGTCGACCCGCAGGGACGCCACCAATTGCCGGATCGGCGCGGGCAGCGTATCGCCGGCCCGGGCAAAGCCCATCAACAGACGCGGGTACATGTTAGGTTCGGGTTTCCAGCTAGCCCCCTGGTCGGATGAGGTCAGGGTTTGCATCGGCTGCGAATCGCCTACCGGGCCGCGCAACGACAGGCTGACCGACCCGAGGCGTTCGTCGGGGGCATGGGGGTTCATGCCCAGCCCATAAAAATAATCCGGCGCCAGCGATGACTCGCGCTTGTTGTCGATGCCCACCAGGGCGAACAACACCAGGCCTTCGCAACTGATGCTCA
This sequence comes from Pseudomonas sp. PSPC2-3, assembly GCF_049898265.1. NCBI lineage: Bacteria > Pseudomonadati > Pseudomonadota > Gammaproteobacteria > Pseudomonadales > Pseudomonadaceae > Pseudomonas > Pseudomonas sp. PSPC2-3. The sequence continues at coordinate 398,487 of NZ_JAFCXJ010000003.1, forward strand.
AGCCCATCTGCTGGTTCGGCAGCACGGTGAACTCACTCGGATGCAACGTCGTCGCCAGGATCTTGTCGTGGTCGACAAGGCCGTTGTCCGACAGCGATACGCTGCACGCGCTGGGGGTGATTCGCCCGTTGACGTCCAACTCCACGCTCGAGAGCGCGAAGGCCAAGGGCGCCGCCGCCAACAGAAGGGTGAGGGCCGGCAAGCGAGTAAGCAGGTTCATGGCTTGAGTTACCTGGTGTTGAACGGGTGGTACGGGCATCGGGCAAGGCGGTGGCGTTACAGGTAGAGGACTTCGACCGTGACCGAACCGTCGATCACCGTGTCTTCGGTAATCGTCAGGCCCTGGGCCGGCAGGATGAATGGCTTGACCGAGAGCGCCACCTGCGTGTTCTGGGCCGGCACAGGCACCCGCGCCGCGCCGATCTCTTGGATCGAGATCAATTGATTGGTTTGCCAGCCCATGTCTGGCCGCATAGAGTTCCAGGTGGTGCCGTTGTCCGACGACCGGATCATCCCGACGGGCGTGTTATCGGCGACGCCCTGGTCGAGGAACATGAGGTAGCCGCCAATACGCTGACCGGCACTGGTCTTACCGATGCCATATTCGATGATGCTGTTTGCCGAGTCGGTGCGGTTGTCGGTGGCCGTCAGGGCAAACAGGGTCGAGGCTTCGCAGTCGATGCCCATTTGCAGGGTGACCGGGGTGAGTTGGGTCCGGGTGTCCAGGTTAAGGTCCTTGACCGAGACTCGGCCGACGTCGATGGTCTCGGCCGACAGGCTCGGCATGCACGCCGAGGGCACAATCAGGCCCTTGACGGTCAGGTCAACGGTGGAGGCGGCGAGCACCGGGAAAGCGCAGCCGATCAGTACGCCGGTAACGCTGGTACGCAGTAGCTTTTTCATGACGGGTGAAGCTCCAGGGATGGATAGGAATACAGGGGGTCCAGGGGGACAGGGGGTTACGCTGTTACAGGTACTTCATCTCAAGGGTCGCGTGCCCGTCGACGAGGACTTCGTCGGTGAGGGTCAGGCCATCGGCACGGGCAATTCGGGTGTAGAGCACAATGTCTGCTTCGAAGATCGTCACGGCCATTGGCTGAGTAGGGTTGTCCATTGCGGCAATCGCGAGCAGGTTGAGGTGGCCCAACTGCGTACCGGGGGTCCACGTGGTGCCGCCATCCAGCGACACGATGGTTCGCACGGCCATGGTGTCCGCCATGGGGTTGCTCAAACTCAGCGAAACGCTGCCCAGTTTCTCGTCGTTGGGGGTCGTGCCCAGGCCGTGGTGGTTGGGGATCACCGATGTGCCGTGGCGGTTGTCGATGGTGGTCATGGCGAAGAGCGTCGAGCCTTCGCACCGCACGTTCAGGTGCAGGGTGTTGCGCGGCAGCAACGTGTCTCGGTCTTGGTTGAGGTCGCGCACGGTCACCTTTCCGTGGTCGATGGTGCCGCCTTCAGCCAAGCCCGGCGTGCAGGCTTTGGGCGTAATTACGCCGCTCACGCTCAGCTCGGCCTGGCTGCTGGCTAAAGCGCTGGGCACGTTCGCCAGCAGCAGACTCGCCAACAATGCGGGGAAATATTTATCCATGAAATGAACAACCTCTCTGGGCAATGCCCTGCGTGGATGATGAGTTACAGGTACTTGACCTCGATCGTGGCGGAGCCGTCGATCAGCACTTCGTTGCTCAAGTCCAGGCTGTTGGCGGCGGCGATCTGGGTGTCGATCACCAGCTCGCTGATCACGTTCTTGATCGGGATCGGCTTGGGATCCTGACCGTTCGACCTGTCGCCAAACGCCGCCATGTACGGGTTTTGCCAAACCACATCGTCAATGGCTTGCCAGCTCACGCCATCCAATGACTCGATGGGCTCGACGGCGACGTTGTCGGCCACCGGATTTCTCAGGGAGAGCCAGAACGTGCCGATTTTCTGCAGGTTGTTGATCAGGCCCAGGCCGTAGCCGAAGCCGTAGATTGACGACCCGGCGCGGTTGTCGGTGGTGCGCAACGCAAACAGGGTTGCGGCCTCGCAGTCCACATTGAGTTGCAGCCTGGCGGTGGGCAGGCTGGTCGGGCTGTCGAGGTTGAGGTCTTTTACCGAGACCTTACCGTGATCCACCACACCACTGGCGGACAACGTCGGTGTACAGGCGCTTGGGGTAATCACGCCTTTGACGGTCAATTCCACGGTACTGGCGGCGAAGGTCATACCGCTGCCGACAAGGGCGATGACGGCGGTGAATGCGGCTAAGGGCTTTTTCATGTGATCGAGCTTCCGATGCAAAACTGATTGCCGAGGGGCAAAGGGGGACCCGTCGGTAACTAGGTGGCGACCGCCTGGAGTGGCCGGTCGCGTCCCGCTCTGGGGATGCCGGGCAATCTATCGGGGGGAGGGCGTCGGGCAAATACAACAAATACGACAATGGGCGGATGTCGCACACGCCCAATCGACTTGTCGGAACTCGTTTTTTTGTGTGTAGGAAATATAAGGGTTTCGTAGTTGTTGTATCGCGCAGGCGGCCTAATTCAAATAGCGTTCCGGCCGATACATCTTCACAGCACATTCGAACAGCCAGGCGTGTTGCGTGCCGTACCCGGTACCTATGTCGGCGGATGTTCTGTCGGCCATTGAGGTTGCCGATCCCCGCGCCGTGCGCTTATTGAATTTGAGGTAGTCATGTCATCAGGCCCTATCCCAGGCGACCGAGCAGGGGATGACCTGGCCGCACAGCCGGCGTCAACCCGGCATTGGCGTGAGCTCAAGGTGTTGTTGGTAGACGATCATCCCGCGTATTGCCTGCTGATGGGCGCGATGCTGGAGCGGTTGGGGCTGGCATTTGCAGTGTGCGCGCACGGCCAGGCTGCCCTGGCGATTCTGGACGTCAGCCGCGCCGACCTGATTTTCAGCGACTGCCAAATGCCGGTGATGGATGGCTATGCCATGACCCGCGAGCTGCGCCGCCGCGAACTGCGCGACGGCACGGAGCGCGTGCCGGTCATCGCGTTCACCGGCAAGCTGGGCGCGCGCGAAATCCAGCAGTGCCAGGCTGCGGGCATGGATGCCTGGCTGGCCAAACCGGTGACCTTTCAACAACTGCGCCAAGTCCTCGGCGACTGGCTGCCCGGCCCGCGTATCAGCGAGACCGCGCAGCCGGTCACGGCGGTGGAGGGGCGCTGGCCGAGTCGCGGCCGGTTGGGGCAACTGTTCGGCTGCAGCGAGGCGCTGCCCGGCATCCTGGCAAGCCTGGTGTATGAGGCCGAGCTCGATCTGCATGCGCTGGCCCAGGCCACCGACGGCCTGCAAGCGCAGGCCACGGTCGAGCATTTGCACCGCTTGATCGGCAGCGTGGCGTTCTTCGGCGCCACACCGCTGGAAATGCGCGGTCATCAGTTGATCGAGGCAATCAACCGCGACGGCGTGGCCATGCACCTTCAGCGCTTGCTCGCCTTGCGCAGCGACTTGATGGGGTATCTGAAATATTTGTCGCTATTAGGAAAAGGATGACAGCTAAGACCGATGGCTTCTGTAGGTCTTCAGAGTGGGCAATTTCCTTTTTTTCTGTGGGGTAAAATTCTGCTCCCAGGGATTGCTGGGCTATCTGCCATTATGGCGTTTGGGGGCGGTTGTTGCCGATCCGATCCGGGAGTATTTTGCGCGGATTCAAGTTGCCATCATGGTGGTGCTCATGCTTCGCGTAATTATTGCTGACGATCATCCCATCGTGCGTATCGGGCAGAAAGTGGTGATAGAAGCCAATGGCCGGTGCAAAGTTGTCGCCGAGGCCGACGGCCCGGATCAGTTGCTGGCGCTGGTGGACAGCACCCCGTGCGATATCCTGGTGACGGACTTCGCCATGCCGGGTAACCAGCAAGCCGACGGCTATGGCTTGCTCGGCCTGATGCGGCGCCGGCACCCGGACTTGCCGGTGATTCTGGTGACCATGTTTGCCAACGTCGCCACGTTGCGCGAATCGTTTGCCCAGGGCGCGCGGGCGATCCTGGCCAAAAGCGCGTCGGCCCGCGAACTGCCCCTGGCGATTGCCGCCGTCAGTGAAGGGCGCACCTTCGTCAGCGAGTGTCTGCGCGCACAACTGGCGGAGGCCGGGACGGGCAATCAGCAAGCCGTGCCGCAGTTGTCCGGCAAAGAGCGCGAAGTGGTGCGGATGCTCGCCAGCGGCATGACCGTCAGCCAGATCGCGGCGCGGGTCAACCGCAGCATCTCGACCATCAGCAAGCAGAAAAGCACCGCGATGACCCGGCTGTGCATCTCCACCGATGTGGATTTGTTCGCTTATGCGCGTGCGGCGGGCATGGTGCCGTAGAAAGTTGCAGTTTCATGACGGTGCTAGAGTGAGTCAGGCAGTGTCTGAGTATCGTATTACTTGTATTAAGTTTGAATGAGTTATCCCTTAACTTGCGATGGCTGTCCTGGCATTGTTTGGTCGGGGCATACACTTCATTCTAATAGTTTTGTCTTGCTGGCGAGTTAAAGTAAGCGCGTCTGTGCGCTTGCCTGGCTCATCAAGTAATGACCGAAAGTGAGCCTGTTATGCAACCGTCCCGTGTACTTGTTGCCGCCGCGTTTTTACTGGCCGGTGTTTCTAATGTAATGGCCGCATCCAGTGTGGATATCAGCGTGGTCGGTACTATCATTCCGTCGGCCTGTACGCCAACTTTATCTGATGCCGGTACGGTGGATTATGGGAAGATCTCGATCAACGATTTTCCTAGACTGGGGGAGATGGTACTGCCAGCGGCGACGATAAACTTGGAGGTTACTTGTGACGCGCCGACTTTGATGGCAGTCAGGAGTCTGGACAATCGAGCCGGAACTGCGGCTGTTCAATCACCGTCACATGACCCGCTCACCGTGTATGGTTTGGGCTTGGCAAGTGGTGGGCAAAAGATCGGCAGGTACGAACTTAAGATGAACGATGTGACAGCCGACGAACAACCGAGAGTCGTGATTGAGTCCATCGATAAAGAGACGTGGTTTGCTGCCGATAACGCAACGTGGCAACCACGTTGGCTGCGCACCGTGAGTAACGGTAATATAATTCCCGTGGCAGTGACGACCCTTAAGACAGACCTGATGTTGAGTACAGTCCTCGCGCCCAAAGACTCTCTGCCGGGTGAGGAAGAAATCCAGATAGACGGCAGCGCCACTTTGGACGTTATCTACCTTTAACCCCGCCAGGCATCACTTATTCTCGTGACGAATAACCATGGCTTTCCCGTGTTACGAGGATTATCGTTCAGCACCCCTGACCATCGTGCGAATGTTGCCCATGAGTGATGCCCACAACGTCCTGATCACCGAGTTCTATACGGCCTTCCAACATCTGGATGCCGAAGCCATGGCCGCCTGCTACACCGACGACGTGGTGTTCAGCGACCCGGCGTTCGGCGAGTTGCGCGGGCGCGATGCCGGGGATATGTGGCGCATGCTCACCACGCGGGCCAAGGACTTTTCCCTGACCTTCGACCATGTGCGCAGCGATGACACCACCGGCAGCGCCCATTGGGTGGCGACGTACCTGTTCAGCGCGACCGGCAACACGGTGGTCAACGACATCGGCGCACGCTTCGTGTTTCGCGACGGCAAGATCTGCGAACACCACGACCACTTCGACCTGTGGCGCTGGTCGCGCCAGGCCCTGGGCCTCAAGGGGCTGCTGCTGGGCTGGTCGCCCGCGCTGAAAAACGCCGTGCGCGCCCAGGCGCTCAAAGGCCTGAGGGCATTTCAGGCCAGTCGTTGATAAGATTGGCGCTCCTCTGGTTTGCCGAATCGACCCGTGACTGATCTTCCTGAACCCAAGCCCTGGTTCGTGTACCTGGTGCGTGCCGCCAACGGCTCGCTGTATTGCGGCATCAGCAATGACCCGCTGCGCCGGTTTGCCTCCCATCAAAGCGGCAAGGGCGCGCGGTTTTTCCTCTCCAGCCCCGCCGTCGCGCTGGTGTACACCGAGCAGTGTGCGAGCAAGGGCGAGGCGCTGCGCCAGGAACGCTTGATCAAGAAATTGAAGAAGAGCGCCAAGGAATGCCTGGCGGCGAGTGGCTCATTGACCTGATTGATGGGGGCCTATTTCACCCACGCGTGATTTTGCAGGCTAAGCTGAATGCTCATTTAATTGAGCGGAGCCTGGCATGTCTGAGTTGATCCTGCACCACTACCCGCAATCCCCTTTCGCGGAAAAAGCCCGCCTGCTCCTGGGCTTCAAGGGCTTGTCCTGGCGCTCGGTGCTGATCTCGCCGGTGATGCCCAAGCCTGACCTGATCGCCCTCACTGGTGGCTATCGCAAGACTCCGGTGCTGCAGATCGGCGCCGACATCTACTGTGACACAGCACTGATCGCGCACCGCCTGGAACAGGAAAAAGCCGGGCCGGCGCTGTTTCCCCAAGGCCTCGAACTGGTCGCCCAGGGGTTCGCCGCCTGGGCCGATTCGGTTGTGTTCGCCCATGCCGTGGCCTTGGTATTCCAGCCCGAATCCCTGGCGGCCAAGTTCGCCAAAGTGCCGCCAGAAATGCTCAAAGTGCTGGTGGCCGATCGTGCCAAGCTGTTCAGCGGCGGCACCGCAGCCCGTCTGCATCTGGAGCAGGCCAAGCATCAATGGCCGGCGATCATCAGCCGCATCGACCAGCAATTGCAGCACCAAGAGGGAGATTTTCTGTTCGGTGAGCCTTCGATTGCCGACTTTGCCCTGGCCCATCCGCTGTGGTTCCTCAAAGGCTCGGTGGTGACCGCGCCGTTGGTTGACGCACATCCCGCCGTTGCCACCTGGCTCGACCGGGTGCTGAGCTTTGGCCATGGCACCGCCACCGAGATGAGCACCGAGCAAGCCCTTGACGTAGCGCGTCACGCCACCCCGGCGGCGTTGCCCGCTGAAGTGTTCGAGGACTTGAATGGCTTCACGGCCGGCCAGCAGGTGAGCATTGCGGCCACCGACTACGGCACCGACCCGGTGCTCGGTGAGTTGTTGTTTGCCGGCCGCGAAGAACTGATCCTGCGCCGTACCGACGAACGCGGCGGCACCGTGCATGTTCACTTCCCGCGCCTGGGTTTTTGCATTCAGGCGCAATAAAACCGGATTATTTTCAACCGGAGGTGAGGTAAACCCGACGCCCATCCGTGTAGTGCTTGAAACTGCGATCTATTCGCATTAACAGCGTTTTCTACACGGGTGCTCACAAGCATGAAATCGACGGCGGGCGGTTGGGTTAAACAGTGGCTGGGAGCCTCGGTCTTGACGGTATCGGGGCTGGCACTGCTGCCCCTGAGTGTGGCGCAGGCGCAGGAACAACAAAGTGCCCAGTTCAACTTTGCCCTGACGGCCAAGCCGCTGCCCCAGGCGCTCAGCGATTTCAGCCGGGTCACCGGGCTCAGTGTGATCTACACCGACGAAGCCCCCTACGGCCTCAATGCCCCGGCCGTCAGCGGCCCGATGAGCGCGACCCAGGCCTTGCAACGCCTGTTGGGCGGCTCCGGTTTTACCTTCCGCCAGATCGACGCCCGCACCCTGGCCCTGGAGCCGGTGCCCAGCGACGGCGCGCTGAACCTGGGCGCCACCACCATCAGCGCGGTCGCCGAACCCGCTGACAGCACCAGCTACCAGCCGCCACCCACCAGCTCGGTCATGCGTTCCCGTGGCCTGCTGCTGGAGACCCCGCAAACCGTCAACGTAGTGCCCGCCCAAGTGCTGCGTGATCAACAACCGCGCAACCTGGATGACGCCCTGGCCAATATCAGCGGGATCACCCAGGCCAACACCCTCGGCAGCACCCAGGATGCGGTGATGCTGCGCGGCTTTGGCGACAACCGTAACGGTTCGATCATGCAGGACGGCATGCCCGTGGTGCAGGGCCGGGCGCTGAACGCTACGGCCGAACGGGTTGAAGTGCTCAAGGGCCCGTCGTCGCTGCTGTATGGCATCCAGGACCCGGGCGGCGTGGTCAATATCGTCAGCAAAAAGCCGCAGTTGCTGCAGTCCACCTCCTTGACTGTCCGTGGCTCCACCTTCGGCAACGGCAAGAACGGCAGCGGCGGCAACCTCGACACCACGGGGCCCATCGGCGACAGCGGGCTGGCGTATCGCCTGATCGTCGACCACGAGGACGAAGACTACTGGCGCAACTACGGCACTCACCGCGAGAGCCTGATCGCGCCATCCCTGGCCTGGTATGGCGACACCACCCAGGTGGTGTTCGCTTACGAACACCGCGAGTTTCTCTCGCCGTTCGACCGCGGCACCGCCATCGACCCCAAGACCAATCACCCGTTGGACATCCCCGCCACCCGGCGCCTGGATGAGCCGTTCAACAACATGGAAGGCCGCTCTGACCTGTATCGCTTGGAGGCCGATCACGACCTGAACGACGACTGGAAGGCGCACGTCGGCTACAGCTGGAACCGCGAAACCTATGACGCCAGCCAGGTGCGCGTCGCCTCGGTGAATGCCGACGGCACCTTGACCCGCAGCATGGACGGCACGCGTGGCGCACTGACCACCGACCGCTTCGCCACGGCCAGCCTGGAAGGCAAGGTCAAGCTGGGCGGCATGCAGCATGACCTGGTGTTCGGCCTCGACGATGAGTACCGCAAGATCTATCGCGCCGAACTGATCCGCCAGGCGCAGCGCAGTGCCTTCAGCTACGTCAATCCGGTGTATGGCAACGATGTGCAAGGCACCACGGTGAGCGCCAAGGACAGCGCGCAGACCGACTTGCTGCGCAGTGACTCACTGTTCTTCCAGGATGCGATTCACCTGACCGACCAGTGGATTCTGGTGGGTGGCGCGCGCTATCAGATGTACGACCAATACGCCGGCAAAGGCGTGCCGTTCAAGGCCAATACCGACGGCAATGGCCAGAAATGGGTGCCGCGTGCCGGCCTGGTGTACCGCTACACCGACGAGCTGTCGTTTTACGGCAGCTACACCGAGTCGTTCAAACCCAACTCGACCATTGCCGCGCTGAACGATGGCAGCGTGCTTCAGGGCGACCTGCAGCCGGAGCAATCCAAGGCCTGGGAGCTGGGGACCAAGCTCGACATACCGGGGCGCATCACCGCCAGCGCGGCGCTGTTCGATATCACCAAGCGCAACGTGCTGGTGTCCGTCGGCTCCGGTGTCGACACGGTCTACAGCGTGGCCGGCGAAGTGCGCTCCCGTGGCCTGGAGCTGGACGCCAGCGGCCAGCTCAGCGAGCGCTGGAGCCTGATCGGCAGCTATGCCTATACCGATGCCGAAGTCACCAAAGACCCGGCGCTGCAAGGCAAGCGCCTGCAGAACGTGGCCAAGCACACCGGTTCGTTGTCGGCGGTGTACGACGTCGGCAGCCTGATCGGCGGGGATGATCTGCGCGTCGGTGCTGGCGCGCGTTACGTCGGCCAGCGCGAAGGCGATGCGAATAACAGCTTCAATCTGCCGGGTTATACCGTGGCCGATGTGTTCGCCTCCTACAACACCAAAATCGAAGGGCAGAAGGTCAAGTTCCAGCTCAACGTGAAGAACCTGTTCGATCGCACCTACCACACCTCGGCGGCCAGCCGGGTGTTTGTGTCGATGGGGGATGCGCGGCAGGTGTCGGTGTCCAGCACGCTGGAGTTCTGAGCCGGCGGCGAGGGCAGTGGTCGAGCCTGTCAGGGGCGCTTCGCCCCCCCAGCGCGAGCACGCTCTCTCGCCACAAACGGCATGAGCTGTTAGCGTTGCCGCCACTGACGGCTTTGCGGAAAACGGTACTGATGCGGTTTGCACGAGGGTTACACACCAGCGCGATGCTGGTCGGCTTGAGCGTTTTATTGGGGGGCTGCGCCAGCGTTGCGCCGACCGCCGGCCCTTCAACCCTGGACCGCCTGTTGGCCGACCCGGCCCTCAATGGCGCCACGGTTTCACTCGTGGTGCGCGACGCCCGCAGCGGCAACACGCTTTATCAACACAACCCGCGCACGCGGCTGGTGCCGGCCTCCAACCTCAAGCTGCTGACCACCGCAGCGGCGATGGACGTGCTGGGCCCGCAGTATCGGTTTTCCACCCAACTGCTGAGCAACGGCACGCAGCAAGGCGAACGCCTGAACGGCAACCTGTACCTGCGCGGCCTGGGCGATCCGACCACGCAGTTCGCCGATTACCAGGCACTCGCCGCGCAACTGGCGAGCCAGGGCGTGCGTCAGGTGCAGGGCGACCTGGTGTTCGACGACAGCTGGTTCGATGCACAGCGCCTCGGCGTGGATTGGGCTCAGGACGATGAAAGCACCTACTACGGCGCGCAGATTTCGGCGCTGACCGTGTCACCCAATTCTGATTTTGATGCGGGCACCTTGATGGTCACCGCCACCGCGCCCATGAGCCCCGGCCAGCCGGTCAGTGTGGCGATCAACCCGGCGACCGATTACGTGCAACTGAGCAACCGCGCGGTGAGCGGCCCCGGCAACAGCTATGGGATCACGCGCCAGCACGGCACCAACCTGCTGCAACTCACGGGCGCGCTGGCGCCGGGCAAGCACAGCCGGCAATGGGTGAGTGTGTGGGAACCGACGCAACTGGTGGCCAATCTGTTTGAACAGGCATTGGCGCAGCAGGGCATCCAGGTGCTGGGCCGTCGAGTGATCGGGGGCAGCAGTCCGGCGACGGCGCGGCTGCTGGCGGAGCATCAATCGGCCCCGTTGCAGGAACTGATCACGCCGCTGCTCAAACTTTCGAACAACAACATGTCCGAAGCCTTGCTCAAGGCCATGGGCCGCCAGACCACGAATGCCGGAACCGCGCAGGCGGGCGTGGCGGCGGTGGCGGCCTTCATGCGGCGCCAGGGGTTGGACCCGGCGAGCCTGAATCAGGTGGACGGTTCGGGGTTGTCGCGGCGCAATCTGGTGTCGGCGCAGACGCTCACCGACCTGCTGCTGGCGACGTCCAGGCAACCCTGGTTCGACGCGTGGTACAACGCCTTGCCGATTGCCGGCAACCCCGCGCGCATGAGCGGCGGCAGCCTGCGTTATCGCCTGCGCGGCACGCCGGCGCAAGACAACCTGCATGCCAAGACCGGCTCCATGGGCGGCGTGTCGTCATTGAGCGGTTACCTCACCGACGCCCACGGGCGGCGCCTGGTGTTTTCGATGATCAGCAACAACTACCTGAGCGACGCCGCACCGGTCCGCGCTCTGGAGAACCGCCTGGCGGTCGCCCTGACGCAATGGCGCGACTGACTCAGGGCTGGTAGCCCATCCGCCAACTCACCGCCCGGGTCGCCGCCAGCAGGCGCTGCGCCGCCGGGCCGTCTTCATCGGCATGGAACAGCGAGGTGGGGCCGACCACGGTCATCACCGCCGCCACCTGGCCGACCGCGTTGAACACCGGCGCCGACAACGCATCCACACCCGGCATCAGCAGGCCATGCACAAAGTGCAAGCCACGCGCGCGGATCTGTTCGCAGGCGCTGGCGTAGGCCTGGTCGTCCGCCAGAGCGTGGGCGATGCCCGCCTGGATCTCGCGCTCGCGCAATTCGATGGTTTCCCGCGCTGGCAAAAAGGCGCTGAACACCAGCCCGGTGGATGAACTGAGCAGCGGCAACACCGAACCCAACTGCGTCACCACGGTGACCGCGCGCACCGCCGGTTCGATCTGCACCACGGTCGCACCCTGGTTGCCCCACACCGCCAGGAAGCAGGTTTCATTCAATTCGTCGCGCAGCTCGGCCAGGGGCAGGGCGCCGACTTTGAGCACGTCCATGCTGCCCAGTGCGGCGAGGCCCACGCGCAATGCTTCGCGACCCAGGCCGTAATGGTTGGTGGCGCTGTTCTGCTCGGCGAACCCCGACGCGATCAGGGCCTGGAGATAGCGGTGAACCTTGCTCGCCGGCATCTGCACATGCTCGGCCAGGCGCGACAGCGAGGTGGAGGGCGACAGTTCGGCCAGGGCCTTGAGGATGTCGGTGCCCACTTCGGCCGAGCGGACTTTCTGTTTACCGGTGTCGCGGGGCTTTTCCATGGGGCAACGGGAATCCGAGAGATGAGTGGGCGTCTTTATAGCTTGACGGTCGACAGCGATCAAATTACGTTATGCGTAACTGGATTACGATAAAAACAACTTCCGTCAGAGGATGATCCATGAACCTCGAATACCTCTCGGGCTTCGGCAATGAATTCGCCAGCGAAGCCCTGCCCGGCGCGCTGCCGGTCGGCCAGAACTCCCCGCAAAAAGCGCCTTACGGCCTGTACACCGAACTCTTCTCCGGCACAGCCTTCACCATGGTGCGCAGTGAAGCGCGCCGTACCTGGTTGTATCGCATCCAGCCGTCGGCCCATCATCCGGCGTTCGTCAAACTGGAGCGACAACTGGCTGGAGGGGCGCTGGGCGCGGTGACGCCGAATCGGCTGCGTTGGGACCCGTTGGCGATACCGAGCGAGCCGACCGACTTCATCGATGGCCTGGTCGGCATGGCGGCCAATGCCGGGGCGGAGCAACCGTCGGGCATCAGTATTTACCATTACGGCGCCAACCGTTCGATGCAGCGCGTGTTCTTCAACGCCGATGGCGAGCTGTTGATCGTGCCCGAGCAGGGCCGCTTGCGTATCGCCAGCGAACTCGGGGTGCTGGAGGTCGAGCCGTTGGAAATTGTCGTGCTGCCACGCGGCCTGAAATTCCGCGTCGAACTGCTGGATGCGCAGGCGCGCGGTTATGTCGCCGAAAACCACGGCGCCCCGCTGCGCCTGCCGGACCTCGGCCCGATCGGCAGCAACGGCCTGGCCAACCCGCGTGATTTTCTGACCCCGGTTGCTCACTACGAAGACCGCCAGCAGCCGACGACCCTGGTGCAGAAATTCCTCGGCGAACTGTGGGCCTGCGAACTCGACCATTCGCCCCTCGACGTCGTGGCCTGGCATGGCAACAACGTGCCGTACAAATACGACCTGCGTCGGTTCAATACGATCGGTACGGTGAGTTTCGATCATCCCGACCCGTCGATTTTCACCGTATTGACCTCGCCCACCAGCGTGCATGGCTTGGCCAACCTCGATTTCGTGATCTTCCCGCCGCGCTGGATGGTGGCCGAGAACACCTTCCGGCCGCCGTGGTTCCACCGCAACCTGATGAACGAATACATGGGCCTGATCCAGGGTGCCTACGACGCCAAGGCCGAAGGCTTCCTGCCCGGCGGCGCGTCGCTGCACAGCTGCATGAGCGCCCACGGCCCGGATGGCGAGACCTGCACCAAGGCGATCAATGTCGAGCTGGCCCCGCACAAGATCGATGACACCATGGCGTTCATGTTCGAGACCAGCCAAGTGCTGCGCCCGACGCGCTTCGCCCTGGACTGCCCGCAACTACAATCTGCTTATGATGCGTGCTGGGCCTCGCTGCCCGTCACCTTCGACCCGAACCGGAGATAACCCATGACGCAATCAACGCTCGCCCGCAGTTGGGTCACCAGCGCCAACGGTCATCGTGATTTTCCCCTGCAAAACCTGCCGCTGGGGGTGTTCAGCATCAACGGCGCGGCGCCGCGCAGTGGCGTGGCGATCGGTGACTGCATTCTCGACCTGCTGGCCGCCCGCGATGCGTTTGACGGTGAAGCGCTGCGCGCCGTCGATGCCACTGCCGGCGGGCAGTTGAACGCGTTCTTCGAGCTGGGCCGTGGCCCGCGCGTTGCCTTGCGCGAGCGCCTGTTGGCATTGCTCGGGGAGGGCAGCCCGCTGCAAGCACGCGAGGCCGAAGTGCTGCACCGCGCCGCCGATTGCCAGATGCACCTGCCCGCCAAGATCAATGACTACACCGATTTCTACGTTGGCATCGAACACGCGCAGAACGTCGGCAAACTGTTCCGCCCCGACAACCCGCTGCTGCCCAACTACAAGTACGTGCCGATCGGTTATCACGGCCGTGCATCGACCATTCGCCCGTCCGGCACCGAGGTGCGCCGCCCCAAAGGCCAGACCCTGCCGGCCGGCCAGACCGAGCCGAGCTTCGGCCCCTGCGCGCGGCTGGACTACGAGTTGGAGCTGGGCATCTGGATCGGCCAGGGCAATGCCATGGGCGACTCGATTGCCATTGGCGAGGCGGCCGAGCACATTGCCGGTTTCTGCCTGCTCAACGACTGGTCGGCGCGGGATATCCAGGCCTGGGAGTACCAGCCGTTGGGGCCGTTCCTGTCGAAGAGTTTTATCACCAGTATCTCGCCGTGGGTGCTGACGGCCGAAGCGCTGGCGCCGTTCCGCCAGGCACAACCGGCTCGTCCCGCAGGCGATCCGCAGCCGCTGCCGTACCTGCTGGATCAAGGCGATCAGGCGGCGGGCGCGTTCAATATCGAGCTGGAGGTGCTGCTGACCACGGCGTCGATGCGTGAACAGAACCTGCCGGCCCAGCGCCTGACCCTGAGCAACACCCAGTACATGTACTGGACCGTGGCGCAAATGGTTGCGCATCACAGCGTCAATGGCTGCCAGTTGCAGGCCGGCGATCTGTTCGGTTCGGGCACCTTGTCCGGGCCGCAGCCGGGGCAGTTCGGCAGCCTGCTGGAGATCACCGAGGGCGGCAAGAAGCCGATTGAACTGGCGTCGGGCGAGGTGCGTAAATTCCTCGAAGACGGTGATGAAATCATCCTGCGCGGCCGTTGCAGCCGTGACGGTTTTGCCTCCATCGGCTTCGGCGAATGCCGTGGCACGGTGGTCGCGGCGCGCTGAGGGGCAGGGCGATGGAGCTTTACACTTACTATCGGTCTACCGCGTCGTACCGGGTACGGATCGCGCTGGCGCTCAAGGGCCTGGACTTCACCGCCGTGCCGGTCAACCTTGTGGCGCCGGCGGGCGGCGCCCATCGCCAGCCGGAGTACCTGGCGATCAACCCACAAGGTCGCGTCCCGGCGCTGCGCACCGATGACGGCGAACTGTTGATCCAGTCGTCGGCGATCATCGAATACCTGGAGGAATGTTATCCACAGGTGCCGCTGCTGTCCCAGGACCTGGCAGCCCGCGCCCATGCGCGCGCGGTGGCGTCGATCGTCGCCTGCGACATTCACCCGCTGCACAACTCCAGCACCCAGAACCTGCTGCGCCAGTGGGGCCGCGATGAAACCCAGGTGCTGGCCTGGATCGGTCATTGGATCAGCCAGGGCTTGGACGCGGTCGAGCAGTTGATTGGCGATCACGGGTTTTGCTTTGGCGAGCAGCCGGGGCTGGCGGATGCGTTTCTGATTCCGCAGCTGTATGCCGCCGAGCGCTTCAAGGTGGCGTTGGCGGGGTATCCGCGTATCGGGCGGGTGGCGGCTTTGGCGGCGCAGCATCCGGCGTTTATCCAGGCGCACCCTGCCAACCAGCCTGATACACCCTAAACGCGCTCGTTGTGTTCAGTGAATCACTGAGTTGGGCGGCAAGTGGCCCAGCCGCTGGGTCAGGCGCAGGCGCTGGATCGGGTCTTCGCTGAGCAGCAGCGCGTGCTCCAGGTCGAAACGCTCGGCGCTTGGGCAGTCCAGGCGTTGATACAGGCTGGCCCGCGCCAGGTAATCGGCGGCGCTGGCATGGCCCAGTTCCAGCACGCGCTCGGCGTCGACCAGGGCGGCCAGCGGGTCGTCATTGGAGAGGTACAACTGGCGCAGGTTGCGCGACAGTCGTTGCAGGATCGAGCGTGGGCTGGCGGTGCGCAGGTGGTCGGCTTGCAGCTTGAGGTCGGGGCCGTATTGGCGTTGCAACAGTTCGCGGCAATCGTTGGGGTACAGGCGTCGGCCGCCGCAAGGGTCGAGCAGGTGATCGGCGCCGGGTACCCGCAGCAGGAAGTGGCCGGGGAAGTTGACGCCGACCATCGGGATATTCAGGCGTTGCGCCAGTTCCATCGCGATCAGCCCCATGGCCAGGGGTTGTCCGCGCTTGCGCTGCAACACCTTGTCCAGCAGCGCGGCGGCGGGGCGCAGCGGGGTGAAGTCATCCTGGGCGAACCCCAGGTCATTCAGGCGTCGCAGCAACGGCTGGCCGAGCTCATCCGCCGGCAACAGGGGCATGCCCAGGCTGACCTGCTGTTGCAGCACGTTGAGCTCCTGCAGGATCAACAGCGGTTGCACCGTTGGGTCATGCTCGGCCGCAATCCACAGCGCAGCTTCAAACAGCGCAGGGGGCGAACGTTCCAGGCAGGCGAAAAAGGCGTGACGGGGGTTCATTGCATTCTCCGGCGGATGCTCCCGTTTTAGCCTTGCTGAGAATTTTCGTCCAGTAGCTTGAGAGATATCCTACTTGCTTATGTCGCAGGCCCCGCAAAACCGGGTGGCTTATTCCCGCGCACTTCGGCAGTTTTCTGCCGCAGGCCTATACTTGGCGACACCAGAAGTGATTCGGGAGCTTGACGATGTTTGCTCTCATGCACAGCACCCGCCTTGAATCGCTGCACCTAAGCATCGACCCGACGACCGGGTTGAAGGCGATCATAGCCATCCACAACAGCCGCCTGGGGCCTGCCCTGGGTGGTTGCCGTTACCTCGCATATCCCGACGACGAAAGCGCGGTGGCCGACGCCGCACGCCTGGCCCAAGGCATGAGCTACAAGGCCGCCCTGGCGGGTTTGCCGGTAGGCGGTGGTTGCGCCGTGATCCTGCGCCCCGCCCATGTGGAAAGCCGCGCAGCCCTGTTTGAAGCCTTCGGGCGATGTGTCGAGCAACTTGATGGCCGCTATATCACCGCCATCGACAGCGGCACCTCGGTGGCCGACATGGATTGCATTGCCCAGCAAACCCGCTTCGTCACCAGCACCACCGCCGCCGGCGACCCTGCGCCCCATGCCGCCATGGGCGTATTCGCCGGTATCCGCACCACCGCGATGGCGCGCCTGGGCAGCGACAATCTCGAAGGCTTGCGCGTGGCGATCCAGGGCCTGGGCAACGTCGGTTACGCCCTCGCCGAACAACTGCATGCCGCCGGCGCCGAACTGCTGGTCAGCGACATCGACCAAGGCAAAGTGCAACTGGCCATGGAGCAACTCGGCGCACACCCGATCGCCAATGACGCCTTGCTCAGCACCCCCTGCGACATCCTCGCGCCCTGCGGCCTCGGCGCCGTGTTCAATCGCAACAGCGTCGGCCAACTGCGTTGCGCCGCCGTGGCCGGTTCCGCCAGTGCGCAACTGACCAACCTGCAAGTCGCCGACCAGTTGGAAGGGCGCGGCATCCTCTACGCCCCGGACTATGTGATCAACTCCGGTGGCCTGATCTACGTCGCCCTCAAACACAGCGGCGCCGAACTGCCGACCATCACCGCGCACCTGTCGAACATCGGCACGCGCCTGACCGAAATCTTCGCCCACGCCCAGGCCGAAAAACGCTCCCCCGCACGGGTCGCCGATGAACTGGCCGAGCGCCTGCTTTACCGCTAGCCCACGCATTAAAAAGGCCCTGAATCATCGATTCAGGGCCTGTTCAATTCGGGCTTTATTCCGCCGGCGGGTTCAGCAACTCGGACAGCGCGTCCGGTTGGCTCCTGAACGCCTTGGCAAAGACATCGCGGTTTTTCGCCATGTAGATCCCGGCCTCTTCAACCTGCTGCTCGCTCAACGACGGCACGGCTTTTTGCAACACTTCTGCGAGCAACTCAGCGAGTTCAAGCATCTTGTCATGACGGTCAGCTTCGGCTTTATCCATGAACAAACGCTCCAGATCTCGGCTGCTGCGGTATACCACTTCGACGGCCATTCACCACCTCACATGCCTTCACGATAGTTGTCTTTTGCGACTACTGTATTTATATACAGCTAAAAGGGTAAGCCAAACCGTGGGGTTTGGGTAGCAGTTTTTTAATGTAGCCCGGAAATACAGGTTTGGAGTGTCTCATGTCACCCCGCCATCATCTTACCCCTGCCGCTGGCCTTTTTTCTGCATGCAGAACAACCGTCACGTCCAAGCGGCACTATCCGGTCGAGCCGACCTAAGGAAGTATCATCGTGAAAATCAACCGGGTCGAAAAGCTGCGTCAGAATGTCCGCGGGCTGGCCGAGTCGCTGGGCAATCTCTTTGTCGAGTCGTTCGACTACCTGGCGTTGGCCGCCATGTTCTGGATTTACTTCAAGAGCAAGGTCAAGTTTACTTATATCCTTAACGTTGGCCTGTTTTTAGGAAGAACTCCGCAAGATCAATTTGTTACTGTGTAGCCTCGGATACGGGGGCTGGATGAGCCGTGCGGTAGAGGCAATGTGTGGTCTTTTTTTTTCGGTTTGACGTGCGATGGGGAGTGGGAAGTTATGAAGTGGGCAGATCGGATGCGGGTGCGGCTTCATGCGGGGGCTAATAGCTTAGGGAACCTGAGTGTAGAGTTTTTTCACTATCTAGCATTGTTCGCAATTGGCGCAATCACCGTATGGGCGGGTATTTCGGCGTTTGTTGATATGCTGCATCAAGAGAAAGTCAGTGTCGATGACATCTTGCTGCTTTTCATTTATCTCGAATTACTCGCCATGTCGGGTATCTATTTTAAAACGAATCATATGCCATTGAGGTTCCTCCTTTACATTGGAGTGACGGCATTGATTCGGCTACTGATTAGCGATGTGTCGCACCACAAAGCTCCTGATGAAGGGATTCTGTATATCAGTGGCGGCGTTCTGCTTCTCGCTTTTTCGATTCTGGTTGTAAGATATTCTTCTTCAAAATATCCATCCGTGAAAGAAAGGAGTGATTGAGTGTCAAGGTTGTTTTGGGGTTGAGTATTTTTGTCGCGGGGGTGATTCAATGTGCTGAGACTGTTTATTGTATGACGGTGGTGACTATGAAGGAGGATTTTCCTTCATAGTTACGTTGAATTATTGCGTCAGGTGGCTAAGGCTATCCTTATCTAATAGATCCGCTATCGCCTGTCCAAAAGCCTGAGCCATAAGAGGGGGGACAGCGTTGCCTATCATCTGAGACACAGGGTTTATCAAATCAGGAAATACAAAATCGTCATCGAAGCTTTGCAACCGCGCGGCCTCACGCATGGTAATTGCTCTATCCTCGACTGGATGTGCGAATCTACCCGATCCGACATGATAAACCCATGTGGTGATTGTCAATGCCGGCTCGTTCCAGTCGAGCCTTCTATAAGCACTGCCATAGAAGCTTCGAGTTTGTAAGCTTTCATCGACATGTTTCATTCTGCCTGTACCTACCGCGTTAATACGCTGTAAGCTCTTTTCACTGAGAATTCTCGCAATATGGTTGCGAACTTCACCTGATTTTGAACGCATCAAGGTCGCAAACGCATTCTGACTTTTCCTGTTGTAGGGGAGTCGTGTCCCTTGTACATAAGAGGGTTCAGGAAGGTCACCAATCGCATCGCTGACAGTGTTGTAAGGCTTGTCGGCAATAAGGTCCAGTTGGTTGCTGCTGGGTTTGACATGCGTAGGGGTAGGGAAAGGTAGCTTCGATGTTGGGATATCCATATAGCCGCGATGGATGCCAATAAATATTACCCGGTTGCGGATTTGAGGCACTCCATAATCGGCCGCGCAAACTTTTCTGTAATCGGCGGTGTAACCCAACTCATCTAATCGCTTTAATAAGTCTTCGGCAAATCGCCCTCCACCGAAACTCAGAAACTCTCTAACGTTTTCAATAAGAACAACCTTAGGCCTCAAGGTCTCAATGGTGCTCAAAAATGCACGGTATAAATGGTTTCTCGGGTCGTCATAGAAGCGTTTTACCCCGCACTCCTCGTACTGCCGAACGCCATTTCTACTGAAACCTTGGCAGGGTGGGCCACCCACCAATAGGTCCAGTTCTCCGGGAGTATCCAAGCCTGTAGGGCGTAGCCAATCACTGATGTTCTTTGTTGCGTCTGGTCCCGCTATTTCTCTTATATCGCCTTGGTACGAAAGTGGCGGAGACCCTGCTGAATTGAGATGGTTGGCCACAAATGTCCGTATTGGATGTGCTTCTATCTCGATCCCAGCTTCAATTGAGTAGCGCCCAGTGCGCTCAAGTCCCCTGCTGATTCCACCGCACCCACAAAAAAGGTCAATAACGCGATATTTTTTTTTCATTTCAAAAGGTACTGATAGTCCGTGGATTCATGGTCTTCATGTCCGGACTATACGCATCTCATGAGAGGGGTGCAAATGACAGCTGACGATATGTGGGGGGCCAAGGTAAAACAGGCTTTTGGTGATCGACTCCGGGATCTACGCCATCAGCTATCTATTACCCAAGAAGGCTTGGCGCTCCGGTGTGGACTTGACCGCAGCTATGTCGGTCAAGTCGAGAGAGGGGAGCGGAATATTAGTCTTGAAAATATTTATAGACTTGCGGAGGGGTTGGGCATTCCTCCCAGTGAACTACTAGTGGAATTAGACGGTTTAACCAAGAATACAAGTTCTGGAGTGTAAGGTGAGCTATCTCTCGAAAGATCAGCTGGTGGAGCTGTCACGTCTGCTTAGAACTTTTTTCTGTTTGCCGTACTCGACCGATTTGGATGGCAAGGATGCAGAAACGTTAATCAGAATCGTAAAGAAAGCAGTTGGCCCCAGGTCGAAACGCAAGGAGCTTTTCGATATTATCGATGGGGATGTTGGGTATTCTGTTAAAACTTTATTCAAAAGTCCCAATGCGGTCAGGGTGGATCTTCAAGAGCAGCGATTTTGTGATGTGGATGAAGTTCGGGTTTTGCGTGCGGCGGGTGGTGATAATGCCGCAGCTCAAGGGAAAATACTTTTGAGCTATATGTACTCTCGAATCAAGGAGCAGATGGATGAGCGCGGTATAAAAACTGCTAAATCCTTAATTCTTTTGAAACACTGGAATGTCAGTCGTACCGAGTTTGAGTTTGTTTATTGGGAAGAGGATTTTTTAGGGTTTGTCGAAAACCTGCTTGTTCGTGACGAGGCAGGCGAAATTGAATGGGTGATTCAAGGTGCGGGTCTCCATGCCAGGGACCGGTTGAGGCTCGCGCAGAAACGCGGCAAGAGCGAATCAGATCCTGAGGCCGTCAGGATGCTGCGAATGCATTATAAGCATAACCAGATATTTACAGATCACGATATTCCAGTGGAGGCTGACAGGATTTCGTTTTCCGCTTCTCCCTTGTCGTGGGATGATACGAATAGTTTGATCGATCTACACTTTGCTAATCAGCTTCGTGCTAATTAGTGCATAGATGTCGAGCTGGTTTTCCAGCTCGAATTTCTTTCCTGTTGCATTCTCTCGTTCGCTGGATTATTGGAAGTTATTCCGTTCGCGTATTGGTGCTTTATTGAGGCTTCGGCTGAACAGCTCATTGCATCAAGGGCCGATAATTACGCGGGATACGTCTGGACGGTCAGCGTTTATTTCTTAAATATAGCTGTTCTACCGAACGCTATCGATTATTGAAATATAGAGAAGTCAGTGTGAGTTTAAGGCGCGTTTCGAGTAAGAAACAGCTAGTCGATGGCTTGATGCAGTCGAGAATGAATCGTCCATCCCTCTCGCGCAGTTCTGCCAGTCTCGGTGGTGATCAAAAACGTACCCATGGTTATTCTTCGGCGTTTCCGTCGGTGAAGGTGCAAGGCCCGCGCCGCATGGGTGAGAGCCCTGAAACAGCGTTTAAAACCTGACGCTCAAGGGCTGGGCGCGGGTGGGCGGTCGCTGCAACAGCTTGTGACTGTCCCCGTCCGTCATCACTGCCAGGATTTCCATGGCGCTGTGGCCCTGCTCGATGGCAATGCCGAACTGGATGCTTTGCACCAGGCGCTTGAGCCGTTGCGGGTCGTTGCGTTGTGCGGCGCTGATCATGCGCTTGACCACCACGCCCTGCTCATTCGAGAGGGTCAGCATGATGCTGCCATCCAGGCGCTGGATGCTCAGGTTGACCCGGTATTGTGGGGTGAAGGTGTCGGTGATGATCTGAAAAGGATTGTCCATGGTGCGTTACCGCCTGATAAGAACATGCAGTCATTGACGACCGAGGTCTGGATTAGTTCGCGTTGCCTGACCACCGGCCACTCCGTCGCTGAGGGTTCACAACATCCGTTTGCCTCATCAGCTGTACAGCAAGGGCCGTGCCGTACAGCGACCTGTCTGACGCTGGAACACACCTGTGGGAGAGGGCTGGCCCGCGATTGCGGGGGATCAGCTCATGAATCCTCGGCTGAGAGACGGCTATCGCGGGCGAGCCGGTTCCCACATGGGTTGGCGTCGTGCTTTGTTTCAGGGCAATAGCGAGAATGCGGTGCATGATTGGTCGGCGGCGCAAGCAGGCGCGCGCGGGGCAACGATGAAGATTGCGGGGCATAGGAAGATGTAACTAACTCCCCACCCTACCAGCGTTTTTGCTTGTAGTCAGGGTTAATTTGTAATGTGGGATTTATCTTTGCAAAGGGGTTGAATTGTTTCTCTGACTGCTCAATTGTGTAATCAAGAGGTCATGGTTTCACCACCCCGGTGTTGCAGTTTGTGACCTCTCGCGAGCTAGCTGAAATAAGGGAAGAACTATGCAAATCCAAGTCAATAGCGATAACCATATTGAAAGCAGCATCCGACTGGAGGAGTGGGTACGTAATACCATTGAAAGCACGCTCGAACGTTATGAAGAAGACCTGACCCGCGTTGAGGTCTACCTGCGGGATGAGAACGGCGACAAGCCCGGTCCCCACGATTTAAGCTGCCGCCTGGAAGCACGGCCAAAGGGCCATCAACCGCTTTCGGTGCTGCATAAAGCCGATACGCTGGAACTGGCGATCGACGGTGCCGCGACCAAGCTGGACCATGCGTTGGAACACCTGTTCGGCAAACTGCAAGGCAAGCCACGCGCTGCCGCGAAAAATGTGCCGGCCAACAAAGTGAATGATGACGCGCTTGAAGAGGAATTCCTGGAAAACGAAAACGCTGCAATTAACAGCTGACAGTTTTTTCATTCCCCACTGAGAACGGGCCTGCAGATGCAGGCCCGTTTTTGTTTACCTGCTGCGTCGGAAAAAATACCCGCTCAACCACGCCAACCCACACGCCCCTACGCCCGCAAACAACATCGCCCAACCTGCGCCGTGGCGCAGCGCCGCTTGGGCATCCGCGCGCGCCAGCCCCATCGAGCTCAGCACTTCCAGCTTGCCCGCTGCAATGTGCTGACTGATCGCGGGCCAATCCAGTGCGCTGGTTTCGGGCAGCACTTCGGCCAGTTGATGGCTGATCCCCAGCAAGAGCACCAAACCCATCAGCGCAATATTCAGCGCCAGGGTGATCAGCCGCGCACTGAGGTCGATACCCGAGGCCATGCCGGCGCGATCCGCCGAGACCGAGCCGGTGGTGGTGTTGGTGGTCGGTGAGTTGGTCAGCGCCAAGCCCACGCCGGCCATCGCGCAACTGAACAGCACCAGCACGATGTTTGGATGCGCGGCGCCATTGGCGGCGGCCATGGCCAGAAAGCCGGTGCCCATCACCCCCAGGCCCAGCGGGATGATGCGTGCGGCGCCGTAGCGCAGGGCCAGGCGTTCGGCCAGCGGCGGTACCAGCAAGGTGGGCAGGGTATAGGCGAGCAGGGCGCTGCCGGTGGTCAGGGTGTCGTAGCCCAGGCCCGCCTGGAAGTACAACGGCAGGTAGATCATGAACGGCCAGAAACTGAAGTTCATGCCGATCGACCCCATCAACGCGCCGTTGAAGCGTTGGATGCGAAACACCGAAAAATCGAACATCGGATGGGCGCTGCGCCGCTCAATCAAGCTGAACAGCAGCAGCGCGGCCAGCGACAGGCCGGCCCAGCCCAGCATGGCCGGTGCGCCAAAGCCATTCTCGGTGCCTTGGGTGATGAAATAAACCAACGCAAACACCGACAGCGTCAAGGTGAGCATGCCGGCGATATCGAGGCGATGGCTGGCCGGGTCGCGCGACTCCTGCACGCTGACATGCAGCAGCACCAGAGTCAGCAAGGTCAGCGGCACATGTACGAGAAACACCCAGCGCCAGTCCGCCACCGCCAGGATCAACGCCCCGACCATCGGCCCGAAGCCCAGGCCCAGGCCCGCGATCACGCCCCACACCGCAAAAGCCCGCGCCCGCGCCGCCGGTTCACGGAACTGGTGCGACAAAATCGCGAACTGGCAGATCATCATCGCCCCGGCGCCCACGCCCTGGACGAAACGCGCCGTGATCAGCTGGGACGCGTCTTCAGCCAGCCCGCAGGCCAGTGAGGCCAAGCCAAACAGCCACAGGCACAGCACCAGCATGCGTCGCCGGCCAAAGCGGTCGGCCAGCGTGCCGGCAGCCATCAGTACGCTGGTGCAGGCCAGGGTGTAGGCGTTCATGATCCATTGGGCATCCTGGAAACCCGTGCCCAATTGTTGTTCCAGCGTGGGCAGGATCACCGGCACGCTGGAGATTTCCAGGCCGAACATCAGCGCCACCAGGCACACGGCGGTGAGGGCGAGCGCGTTTCTGGCGGAGCTTGATGGGCTGACAGCCGATACAGCGACGGCGGGAGGCATGGGGTCTTCCTTTCGAGAGGTGGAGCGTGTCATTCTCGCGGGAAGTAGATTCTTTATTCGTGACAAGTTTTCCTTCAATCAGGGAATCAAAGGCGACAATTACAGCATGGCCACCCCACGTTTTGATGGCGTTGAACTCTTTCTGCAGATCGTCGAGAGCGGCAACCTGACCGAAGCCGCCGAACGGCTGAACCTCACCCGTTCGGCCGTGGGCAAAGGCTTGGCGCGCCTCGAGGCGCGCCTGGGCACGTGCCTGTTGCAGCGTTCCACCCGCCGCCAGCGGTTGACTGAGGACGGGCAGGCTTATTACGAGCATTGCCTGCGCGCGCTGGCCGAGCTGGAAGCGGCCGAATCCGTGCTCGAAAGCGGTCGGCAGCAGCCTCGCGGGCGCTTGAGGGCGAGCCTGCCGCTGGCTTTCGGGCATCACTACGCGGCGCCGGCGTTGTGGGGTTTGCTGGACCGTTTTGCGCAGTTGGAGATTGATATTTCGTTTTCTGACCGGCTGATCGACGTGGCCCAGGAAGGCTTCGACCTGGCGGTGCGAATCGGCGCGTTACCCGACACCGACCGCTTGAGCGCGCGGCGCCTGGGCGAACAGGCCATCGGCCTGGCGGCGGCGCCGGCGTATTTGCGCCGCGTCGGTCGAATCGAGTGTCTCGAGGATTTGGCCGGGCACCGCGGCATTGCCTACCGCTGCAATGCGCCACGCCTGGAGTGGGAACTCAATGATGCCCAAGGCCGCCCGCACCGCGCGCGGGTCGCCTCGCCGCTGATGATGGACGACCTCCAGGCCGTGGCCGATGCCGCCATCGCTGGCGTGGGCCTGGCCTGGTTGCCGAGCTGGCTGATCGCGCACTATGTGCTGCGCGGGCAGTTGGAAGCGGTACTGCCGAGCTACCGCGAGCAACCCGCGCCGATCCATGTGATCTGGCCCACCGCGGCGCACATGCCGGCCAAGACGCGCTGCGCCATCGACGCCCTGGTCGCGGGCACCCCGAGTTGCCTGGCGGGCAGCTAGATCTCACGCCTTCGAGCAGGTGATTCATCCGTTCTCTTTTGCTTATGAGAATATTTATCATTAATATTGCGCTCTGATGAACCTGGCGCTCCCCGCATGAAAAGCAAAACCTCGCTTCCCGCCGCTTACCGCCTCGCTGTCACGTCACGCGCATTGGCCGCTGTGGTCGGCGGCTATCTGATGGCGTCTCTGGCCGCCGTCTGCCTGGCGCTGTGGCTGCCCACGTCCCGCGCCGACGCAGTGATCACCGGGATGATGAGTTCGTTTGTGTTCTACCTGTTGGCGGTGCTGTGGTGCTTTGCCTGCCGCACGGCATGGCGTGCCTGGTGTGGCGTGATGCTGCCGAGCGCGTTGTTCGCGACCCTGGCAGGTGTGGGTGTATGGATGGCACGCACATGAAAGAAGGATTCCGCCAGGCCATGGCCTGGTTGCACACTTGGGCCGGACTGATCTTTGGCTGGCTGCTGTTTGCGATTTTCCTGACGGGCACCTTGTCGTATTTCAAGGATGAAATCAGCCATTGGACCCAGCCCGAAGTGCAGGCCAGGCCGTTGGACGATGGGCGCAGCCTCGCGGTGGCCCAAGCCTACCTGCAGCAGCAGGCGCCCACCGCCGCGCGCTGGATTATTACCTTGCCGAACAGCCGCGACCCTGGCCTGTCGGTGATGTGGCAAGACAAGGTCGACCCGGGCAAACGCGGCAACTTCATCCAGAAAGTCCTCGACCCGGTTAGCGGCCAAGCCGTGCAAGCCCGCGAAAGCATGGGCGGCGAGTTCTTCTATCGCTTCCACTTCCAGCTGCAAATGCCGTACCCCTGGGGCCGCTGGTTATCCACCTTCGCCGCGATGGTGATGTTGGTCGCGTTGATCACCGGCATCATCACCCACAAAAAAATCTTCAAGGACTTCTTCACCTTCCGCCCCCGCAAGGGCCAGCGCTCCTGGCTCGACGGGCATAACGCCGTGGGCGTGCTGGTGCTGCCGTTTCATTTGATGATCACCTACAGCAGCCTGGTGATCTTCATGAGCATGGTCATGCCGGCCCCGATCGTGGCCTCTTACGGCAACGACAGCCGGGCCTTCTTCAACGAGGTGTTCCCCGCCACCGACAACGCCCCGGCGCTGGGCCAGCCCGGCACATTGTTGCCGTTGCTGCCGATGTACGAACAGGCGCGGGCGCAGTGGGCGGGCGGGCATGTCGGGCGTTTGGTGGTGAATAACCCGAGTGATGCGAATGCCTCGGTCAATGTGGTCCGCGCCGGCGCCGACCGCGTGGTGCATGATTTCGGCAGCACCGTGTCGTTCAACGGCAGTACCGGCGAGCGGCTGCGGGTCAGCGCCGAGCAATCGCTGCCGGCGGCGATCGGTGGCAGTTTCTATGGCCTGCACATGGGCCGTTTCGCCGGCCCGGTGTTGCGCTGGCTGTATTTTATCTGTGGGCTGGCGGGCACCGCGATGATCGGCACCGGCCTGGTGATCTGGCTCGGCAAGCGCCAGCTCAAGCACGCCAAAACCGGCGGCATGCCGTTTGAGCTGCGCCTGGTCGAAGTGCTCAATATCGCCAGCATGTCCGGGTTGTTGATCGCCATCGCGGCGTTCTTCTGGGCCAACCGTTTGTTGCCGGTGAGCTTCGCCCAGCGCGCCGACTGGGAAGTGCAAATGTTCTTTATCGCGTGGGGCCTGAGCCTGTTGCACGCCATGCTGCGCCGAGGGCGCCAGGCCTGGGTCGAGCAACTGAGCGTTGGCGCGCTGTTGTTTGGCGCGATCCCTGCGCTCAACGCGCTGACCACCTCGCACCACTTGGGCGTGTCACTGGCGACGGGCGACTGGGCCATGGCCGGCTTCGACCTGACGTGCCTGGGCAGCGGGGTATTCCTCGCCTGGGCCGCCTGGAAGATGCACCACCGCACGGCGCCCCAGCCCAAGGCCGAACGGGCGCGCGCGCTCACTCTCAAACCGGAGGCGCATTGAATGCTGCTTGCATGGCTGATGTGCTACGTCGGGTTTACCGCACTGTGCCTGTCCACCGACCGTCACCATGGCGAACTGCTGCGCAGCAAGCCGTCGCCGCGCCGCCGCCTGGGGTTGCGCGCGGTCGGTGGGGGGGGCTTGACGCTATCGATCTGGCCAGCGGTGGCTGCCTCGGGGTGGGCCCAAGGCCTGGTGGAGTGGTGCGCGGTGTTGATGCTCAGCGCGCTGCTGCTGGTGCTGCTGTTGCCGTATTGGCCGAGGTTGGCCTTGAGCCTGGCGGGCGTCGGCCTGCTGGCCGGTCCCGTCGCAGCCTTTGCCACCCTGTGAGCCGCGCATGATGATCAGTACGCCACCGGAACCCCAGGACAGCCCGCACGCGGACGCGGCGGGTGGGCGCGCGCATTTCCTGCAGGTGTTTTTGTCCCAGCGTTCGCAGATGGAAGCGCTGGTCAGCCGGCGCGTGGGCTGTCGTGCCACTGCAGCCGACCTGGTGCAGGACTTGTTCCTGCGCTTCTGGCGCCGGCCGCTGGTGCAGGTCGAAGAACTCAGCACGTACCTGCTGCGCTGCGCCGGCAATATCGCCATCGACCACCTGCGCAGCGAAGGCGCGCGGGTGCGCAGCAACGAAGGCTGGTTGCCCGAGCAGCAGGACAATCAAGGCTCCGAACCCCAGGCTGCACTGGAGGCCGGCAACGACCTGCGCCACGTCGAGGCGGCCTTGCGCAGCTTGCCCGAGCGCACCCGCCAGATCTTCCTGCTCAACCGCATCCATGGCCGCAAATACGCGCAAATCGCCAAGGCCATGGGGCTGTCCCAAAGTGCCGTGGAAAAACATATGATGCGTGCCCTCGAAGCCTGCAAAGCCAGCCTTCGCGAGCCATCGCCTCCACGCACGCCAGGGAAAGCACCGTGAATGTCACTCCCACGCCCGACCAGCAAAAGGCCGCACTGGCCTGGCTGAGCCTGTTGCACGACCAGCCCAGCAGCGGCGACCAGGCCACCTTCAGCCTTTGGCTGCGGGCTGATCCGGCACACGTCGAGGCCTATTCCCAGGCCCAGGTGCTATGGGAGTTGAGCGAAGTGCCGGCGCGTAAACTGGCGGACGAAGACGCGTTGGCCTTACACGGCTACCTGAATGCGATGCACACCTCGCAGCGCTCACGGGCCATGCGCGGGGTGGGCGCCCTGGCCATGGCCGCGTGCCTGGTGTTGATGGTGTGCATGGGCGGCGGCTGGCAACCGTCGCGCTGGGTCGATGACCTGGGGGCGGACTACGTGACGGCGCCGGGCGAGGTGAAAACCGTGACCCTGGCCGATCAATCCCGCGTCACCCTGGATGCCGACAGCGCCATCGCCGTGGATTTCAGCCAAGGTGAGCGGCATGTCCAACTGCGGCGCGGCGCGGGCTTTTTCAGCGTGACTCACACCGGCGCGGTATTTGTGGTGGGCGCGGGCAGTGGTGAAACACGGGTGCTGGGCACGCAGTTCGAAGTGCGTCTGCAACCGGCGGGCGCGCAGGTGACAGTGTTGTCGGGGCGGGTCGGCGTCACGCCGGCCAAGCAGGGTGCGCAGCAAATTCTTACGGCGGGCCAGCAAATGAGCTACGCCGAGAGCGTGGCCGAGCCCCTGCACGCGGTCGACAGCGAATCTCGCCTGGCCTGGCGCGACGGCTGGCTCAACTACTACAAGGCACCGCTGGCCGAGGTGATCGAGGATCTGCAGCGTTACTACCCTGGGCGCATCCTGCTGCTCAACGACGAAGTGGGCTCCCGGCGTGTCAGCGGCAGTTTCCCGAGCAACGATCCGCAAGCCGTGCTGAATGGCTTGCAAGCGGTGCTGGGGTTCGAGCAGCACACGCTGCTGGGGCGGCTGATCGTGGTGCGCTGATTACTTCAGCGCCGCCATGATCTTCTCGGGGCTGTAATCGCGAATCAACGTGCCGTTCACGTCCACGAACGGAATCCCGCCGCCGCCCAACGCTTCATAGGCCTTGCGCGCCTGGGCGTCTTTTTCGATATCGAGCGCCTGGTACGGAATGCCTTTCTGGTCGAGGAAGCGGCGGATCTGTTTGCAGTAGCCACACCACTCGGTGGAGTAGAGCACCACGCGCGCCGAAGCCCGCGTTTGCTCCGGGACCACCTGGGACGGGTTGAACAGCCGTTCGACCTTGCCCCAGTTCTGGATCGCCACCACCACCAGCAACACCAGCAGGACTTTTTTAAGGACCCCGCCGAGCATCAGTTGCGGCGCTTGAGCTGGTCGGTCAGTTGGGTCGGCAGGCCCTTGATGATCAAGGTGCCGGCGGCTTCGTCGTACTCGATCTTGTCGCCCAGCAGGTGCGCTTCAAAGCTGATCGACAGCCCTTCGGCGCGCCCGGTGAAGCGGCGGAACTGGTTGAGGGTGCGTTTGTCGGCCGGGATCTCCGGCGACAGCCCATAGTCCTTGTTGCGGATGTGGTCATAAAACGCCTTAGGCCGATCTTCATCGATCAGACCCGACAGTTCTTCCAGGCCCATCGGCTCGCCGAGCTTGGCCTGGCTGCTGGCGTAGTCCACCAGGGTCTTGGTCTTTTCGCGGGCGGTTTCGTCCGGCAGGTCCTCGCTTTCAACGAAGTCGCTGAACGCCTTGAGCAGGGTGCGCGTTTCGCCCGGGCCGTCGACGCCTTCCTGGCAGCCGATGAAGTCGCGGAAGTACTCCGAGACTTTCTTGCCGTTCTTGCCCTTGATGAACGAGATGTACTGCTTGGACTGCTTGTTGTTCTGCCACTCGGACACGTTGATCCGCGCCGCCAGGTGCAACTGGCCCAGGTCCAGGTGGCGCGATGGCGTCACGTCCAGTTCGTCGGTAACCGCCACGCCTTCGCTGTGGTGCAGCAGGGCGATGGCCAGGTAGTCGGTCATGCCTTGCTGGTAGTGGGCAAACAGCACGTGGCCGCCGGTGGACAGGTTGGACTCTTCCATCAGCTTCTGCAGGTGTTCGACGGCGGTGCGGCTGAACGTGGTGAAATCCTGGCCCCCGTCGAAATACTCCTTCAACCAGCCGCTGAACGGGTGCGCGCCCGACTCGGCATGGAAGAAACCCCAGGCCTTGCCTTGTTTGGCGTTGTAGCTCTCGTTGAGGTCGGCAAGCATGTTCTCGATCGCGGCCGACTCGGCAAGTTCGGAGGCGCGGGCGTGGAGAACTGCGGGTGTGCCGTCGGGTTTTTTGTCGATCAGGTGGACGATGCAATGACGGATCGGCATAGGCTTCTCGGCTGGTTGATAGGGGAGCGGTTGGCCTCCCCGAAAAGTCGCCCAGTGTACCGCACCCATTGGCCAAGACGTGCTTTGAAGGTGTTTTGGAAGGCCTCCGACGGGCCATATGCCTTTTTTTCACGGTTTAGAGCGATAAAGCTGACCAAATGGGTAGGTAGAAGCGGATATTTCCCCGTCTCTGTGCTAGTTTTGCCCGGTCTTACGCCCAAGACTCGGCGTTAAGCGTGCATTCAGTATTTGTCAGGTCGAACCAATCCTCGTTTCAAGCATCTATAACCCCGATCTCCGAGGTTATAGCCGGGGATGCCAGGCCTTGACGGTCGGGCTCGACGGCTGACACTGCACTCTGCAATCCATATGAATTTGATAGGGAAGGAACACCACAATGGCTATTACTAAAGACCAACTGATCGCTGACCTGGCTGAAGCAGTAGACGCACCGAAAACCACCGTGCGCGCTCTGCTGGACCAACTGAGCCAAGTTGTTGCTGATCAGCTGGAAAACGGCGGCGAAATCACTCTGCCAGGCGTTGGCAAACTGAAAGTGACCGAGCGTCCTGCCCGTACTGGCCGTAACCCTTCGACTGGCGCTGCCATCGAAATCGCTGCCAAGAAAGTTATCAAGCTGGTTGTGGCCAAAGGCCTGACCGACGCTGTTAACAAGTAAGACGCAGCAAAAAAAAACCGTGCGCCGGAGCGATCCGGGCACGGTTTTTTGTTGCCCGGGATTTAGGCTCAGTCTTTGCGCGCCCAGCGCTGGCGCCATACCTGCTGCTCGGACGGGGTCTGGAAGGTCCAGGCGACAAAGCGGCTCTGTTTCTGGCCCTGGGACATTTCCACCACCTGGCTTTGCAGCACGCCGGCTTTTCTCAGCGCGGTCTCGATCGCGGGCAGGTTCGAGGCTTTCGACACCAGGGTGCTGAACCACAACACCTTGTGGGCAAAGTGCGCGCTCTCGGCGATCAATTGCGTCACGAAGCGCGCTTCACCGCCTTCACACCACAGTTCGGCCGATTGGCCGCCGAAGTTCAGCACCGGCAACTTGCGTTTTGGGTCAGCCTTGCCCAGGGCGCGCCATTTGCGTTCGCTGCCTTTGGTGGCCTCGTCCATGGACGCATGGAACGGCGGGTTGCACATGGTCAGGTCAAAGCGCTCGCCCGGTTCCAGCAGGCCCAGCAGGATCTGTTTGGGGTTGCTTTGCTGGCGAAGCTGGATCGCCTTGTTCAGGCCGTTGGACTGCACGATGGCCTTGGCGGCGGCGACGGCGGTGGGGTCGACTTCCGAACCGAGGAAGTGCCAGCGGTATTCGCTGTAGCCGATCAGCGGGTAGACGCAGTTGGCGCCCATGCCGATGTCCAGCACCTTGACCGGCGCGCCGCGGGGAATTTCGCCGTCATTGACGCTGGCCAGCAGGTCGGCGAGGAAGTGGACGTAGTCGGCACGCCCCGGCACCGGCGGGCACAGGTAATCCGCCGGGATG
This sequence comes from Pseudomonas sp. PSPC2-3, assembly GCF_049898265.1. Classification (NCBI taxonomy): domain Bacteria; kingdom Pseudomonadati; phylum Pseudomonadota; class Gammaproteobacteria; order Pseudomonadales; family Pseudomonadaceae; genus Pseudomonas; species Pseudomonas sp. PSPC2-3. The sequence continues at coordinate 430,598 of NZ_JAFCXJ010000003.1, forward strand.
TCCCAATGCTGCACGCCATAGAAGGACTTCAACAGCGCCCGGTTGAATACGCGCACGGCGTCCGGGCTGGCGAAGTCGATGCTTTCCTTGCCGTAGGGGTTGATGATCACGAATTGCGCCAGTTCCGGCGTGGTCTTGATCAGCGCCGGGAAGTCGTAACGGCCCTGGTGGCGGTTGCGCGGGTGCAGGCTGGCCTCTTTGCGCGGCACGACGGGTTTGGCCGTGGTGGCGGTCTTGGGCTTCTTGCGCGGAGGTTTCGGTGTGCTGGGGGCGGTCATGATGATTCTGGTGTTGGCTCAAAGTGGTGGGCATTGTCACACATCCTGAGGTCAACTCGATCAAATGTGGGAGGGAGCAAGCCCCCTCCCACATTGATCGGGTTTGCAAAGGAAAAAAAAGAGACCCGCAGGTCTCTTTTTTCACACGGCTAGCCCTTACAGGCTGGAAATCCGCGCATGTTGCTCCGCCAGCTTGCCCAGGGCCTGTTCGGCCTCGGCCAGTTTGGCGCGTTCTTTGTCGATTACTTCAGCCGGTGCCTTGTCGACGAATGCCGCGTTGGACAGCTTGCCGCCGACCCGCTGCACTTCGCCTTGCAGGCGTGCAATTTCCTTGTCGAGACGGGCCAGTTCCGCGCCTTTGTCGATCAGGCCGGCCATCGGCACCAGCACTTCCATGTCGCCGACCAGTGCGGTCGCCGACAGTGGCGCTTCGGCGTCATCCGCCAATACGGTGATCGATTCGAGCTTGGCCAGCTTCTTGAGCAGCGCATCGTTCTCGCTGAGACGACGCTGGTCTTCGGCGCTGGCGTTCTTCACGAACACCGCCAGTGGCTTGCCCGGGCCGATGTTCATCTCGGCGCGGATGTTGCGCGTGCCGAGCATCAGGGTCTTGAGCCATTCGATATCGCTTTCGGCAGCCTCATCGATGCGGGCTTCGTTGGCCACCGGCCAAGGTTGCAGCATGATGGTCTTGCCTTGGATACCGGCCAGCGGCGCGAGGCGCTGCCAGATTTCTTCGGTGATGAACGGCATGAATGGGTGCGCCAGGCGCAGTGCCACTTCGAGGACGCGCACCAGGGTGCGACGGGTGCCGCGCTGGCGTTCGACCGGCGCATTTTCGTCCCACAGCACTGGCTTGGACAGTTCCAGGTACCAGTCGCAATACTGGTTCCAGATGAACTCGTACAAGACCTGCGCGGCCAGGTCGAAACGGAACTGGTCGAGTTGGCGGGTCACTTCGGCTTCGGTACGCTGCAGTTGCGAGATGATCCAGCGGTCTGCCAGGGTCAGTTCGACTTCTTCGCCGTTCTGCCCGCAGTCTTCGCCTTTATCCAGCACGTAGCGCGCCGCGTTCCAGATTTTGTTGCAGAAGTTGCGATAGCCTTCGACGCGGCCCATGTCGAACTTGATGTCGCGACCGGTGGACGCCAGCGAGCAGAAGGTGAAGCGCAGGGCGTCGGTGCCGTAGCTGGCGATGCCGTCGGCGAACTCGTCGCGGGTCTGCTTCTCGATCTTCTTCGCCAGTTTCGGCTGCATCATGCCCGAGGTGCGTTTCTGCACCAGGGTTTCCAGGTCGATACCGTCGATGATGTCCAGGGGGTCCAGAACGTTGCCCTTGGACTTGGACATCTTCTGGCCCTGGCCATCGCGCACCAGGCCGTGGACGTACACGGTCTTGAACGGTACTTGCGGCGTGCCGTCTTCGTTCTTCACCAGGTGCATGGTCAGCATGATCATCCGGGCAACCCAGAAGAAAATGATGTCGAAGCCGGTGACCAGCACGTCGGTGGAGTGGAATTTCTTCAGGAACTCGGTCTGCTGCGGCCAGCCCAGGGTGGAGAAGGTCCACAGGCCCGCGCTGAACCAGGTGTCGAGTACGTCGTTGTCCTGCTGCAGCGCCACGTCCGGGCCGAGGTTGTGCTTGGCGCGCACTTCGGCTTCGTCGCGGCCGACATAGACCTTGCCCGACTCGTCGTACCAGGCCGGAATGCGGTGGCCCCACCACAGCTGACGGCTGATGCACCAGTCCTGGATGTCGCGCATCCACGAGAAGTACATGTTTTCATACTGTTTAGGCACGAACTGGATGCGGCCATCTTCCACGGCTGCAATCGCAGGCTCAGCCAGCGGCTTGGTAGACACGTACCACTGGTCGGTCAGCCACGGTTCGATGATGGTGCCGGAGCGGTCGCCCTTCGGCACTTTCAGGTTGTGGTCGTCGACGCTGACCAGCAGGCCGGCGGCGTCGAAGGCGGCAACGATCTGCTTGCGCGCTTCGAAACGGTCGAGACCGACGTATTCGGCCGGGATCTTGCCGTCGATGCTCGCGTTCAGCGTGCCGTCCAGATTGAAGACCTGGCAGGCCGGCAGTACGGCGGCATTCTTGTCGAAGATGTTCAGCAGCGGCAGGTTGTGGCGCTTGCCGACTTCGTAGTCGTTGAAGTCGTGGGCCGGGGTGATTTTCACGCAGCCGGTGCCGAATTCGGGGTCGCAGTAGTCGTCGGCGATGATCGGGATGCGGCGGCCGACCAGCGGCAGCTCGACGAACTTGCCGATCAGGGCCTGGTAGCGCTCATCGTTCGGGTTCACGGCCACGGCGGCATCGCCGAGCATGGTTTCCGGACGGGTGGTGGCGACGATCAGATAGTCGTGGCCTTCAGCGGTCTTGGCGCCGTCGGCCAGCGGGTACTTGAGGTTCCACAGGAAGCCTTTCTCGTCGTGGTTTTCCACTTCGAGGTCGGAAATCGCCGTGTGCAGCTTGGTGTCCCAGTTGACCAGGCGCTTGCCGCGGTAGATCAGGCCGTCTTCATGCAGGCGCACGAAGGCTTCTTTCACGGCTTCCGACAGGCCGTCGTCCATGGTGAAGCGCTCGCGGCTCCAGTCGACGGACGAACCCAGGCGACGGATCTGACGGCTGATGTTGCCGCCGGACTGGTCCTTCCATTCCCAGACTTTCTCCAGGAATTTCTCGCGGCCCAGGTCGTGACGGCTCTGGCCGGTGGCTTCGAGTTGGCGCTCCACCAGCATCTGCGTGGCGATACCGGCGTGGTCGGTGCCCGGTTGCCACAGGGTGTTGCGGCCCTGCATGCGGCGGAAACGGATCAACGCATCCATGATCGCATTGTTGAAGCCATGGCCCATGTGCAGGCTGCCAGTGACGTTCGGTGGCGGAATCATGATGGTGTAGGAATCGCCCGCACCTTGCGGAGCGAAATAATTCTCGGACTCCCAGGTCTGGTACCAGGAAGTTTCAATAGCGTGCGGCTGGTAGGTCTTATCCATGCGCGGCGGGACCCTAGTTGGCATTAATTCAGGAAAGCCGGCAAGTATAACGGGGGATAGGGGCGAGGGGTAGGAGCGAGCTTGCTTCGCGAAAACCTGAAGGGCCGCGCGTTCATTCAGGATGTCCGCGCCATCATTGACGTTTTTCGCGAGCAAGCTCGCTCCTACAGGGGCGCTAATTCTGGTACTGGCTGAGCAACCGTTCCATCCGCGCATCCATCCGGCGCTTGATCTCGGTTTCGATATGCGGGGCGAAGTCGTCGATCACGTCTTGCATGATCAGTTGCGCGGCGGCGCGCAGTTCGTTGTCCAGGTGCAGCAGCAAGGCATCCGGGGTTTTTTCGGCAGGCGCGGCAGCGGGCGCCGCTTCGACAACCGGTGGGGCCGGCGCAGGTTGCGGTTCGAGCGGCTCAACCGGCTTGGCGCCGACCATGTCGAACAACAAGGGGATCTGCACGTCGCCATTGACGGTTTCTGTCAATAACGGCGGTTGAAGGTTGTCATCACCCAGCAACTGACGGATCGACTCCAGGTCGTCCAACAGGTGGTCGTCTTTTTTTAGCGTGTTCGGGGTGTCCATCATGCACTCAAAGTCGTTGTAGCCGGTGATCCTGCAAAGGATAGCCCTGTTCGCGATAGAAACGGAAACTCTCCCGCGCGGCCTGACGAATAGCCGGATCTTCCACCACCACTTCCGCCACACGGGCGAACGCCTTGGCAAAGGCCGGGACTTTCAGGTCGAGGTTGACCAGCAGGTCATGGTGATCGCCGCAGCTGTCGCCTACGCCCAGGACCACCTGGCCGTCGGGTTCACTTTCCGCAGGGCCGTGGGGCACGAAACTTTCGCCCTTGAAGCGCCACAGGCGTGCGTCGAGCTCGTCGCGTTGGGCGGCATCGCTGCAATGCAGGTAGATGCGGTGGCCCATGCGCCAGGCTTTTTCGGTGAGTTTGCAGGCAAAGTCCAGGCGCGCGAGCGGATCGGCGCTGGGCAGTATATAGAAGTCAACTTGGGTCATTGCGGTTCCTGGAGCCCGAGGCGGCGGTAACGCCGCCCCGGAGTCACGGTTTTCAGGCCTTGGCGCGATCCAGCAGGTACTGGGTCAGCAGAGGCACCGGACGGCCGGTGGCACCCTTGTCCTTGCCGCCGCTGGTCCAGGCGGTGCCGGCGATGTCCAGGTGCGCCCAGTTGAAGTTCTTGGCGAACCGCGACAGGAAGCAGGCTGCAGTGATGGTGCCGGCTTTCGGGCCGCCGATGTTGGCGATGTCGGCGAACGGGCTGTCCAGCTGTTCCTGGTACTCATCGAACAGCGGCAGTTGCCAGGCGCGGTCATCGGCGGCCTTGCCGGCGCTGAGCAGTTGCTCGATCAACTCGTCGTTGTTGCCCAGCAGACCCGAAGTGTGGGAACCGAGAGCAACGATGCAGGCACCGGTCAAGGTGGCGATGTCGATCACCGCCTGTGGCTTGAAGCGTTCGGCGTAGGTCAGCGCATCGCACAGCACCAGGCGGCCTTCGGCGTCGGTGTTGAGGATTTCGACGGTCTGGCCGCTCAGGGTGGTGACGATATCGCCCGGACGGGCCGCGCCGCCGCTCGGCATGTTCTCGGCGCAGGCCAGGATGCACACCAGGTTGATCGGCAACTTGAGCTCCAGCACCGCGCGCAGGGTGCCGAACACGCTGGCGGCGCCGCCCATGTCGTACTTCATCTCATCCATGCCCAGGCCCGGCTTGAGGCTGATGCCGCCGGTGTCGAAGGTGATGCCTTTACCGACCAGGGCGTAAGGCTTCTCGGCCTTCTTGCCGCCGTTGTATTGCATCACGATCAGGCGTGGCGGCTGGTCGCTGCCCTGGCCGACCGCATAGAACGAGCCCATGCCCAGTTCCTTGATCTTCTTCTCATCCAGCACTTCGACTTTCAGGCTTTTGAATTCCTTGCCCAGCGCCTTGGCCTGCTCGCCCAGGTAGGTCGGGTGGCAGATGTTCGGCGGCAGGTTGCCGAGGTCGCGGGTGAACGACATGCCGGCGGCGATGGCCTGGGCGTGGCTCACGGCGCGTTCGACTTCGGCCTGGGCGGCCTTGATGGTCAGCAGGGTGACTTTCTTCAAGGCACGCGGTTCGGCTTTCTGGCTCTTGAACTGGTCGAAGATGTAGCCGCCGTCGAGCAGGCTTTCGGCCAGCAGGCGGGTCTTGCCGTAGCTGTCACGGCCCTTGACCACGATTTCATCGAGTGCCAGCGTCGCGTCGCTGCCGCCCAGGCCCTTGAGGGTGGTGAGAATGCCGCTGATGATCTTGCGGAACGGGCGGTCGCCGAGTTCGGCGTCCTTGCCCACGCCCACCAGCAATACGCGCTCGGCCTTCAGGTTCGGCAGGCTTTGCAGCAGCAGGCTCTGGCCGACCTTGCCGGCCAGGTCGCCGCGCTTGAGGACCGCGCTGATGGCGCCGCCGCTCAGTTCGTCGAGTTGTTTGGCCGCAACGCCGAGCTTGCGGCCTTCGCCGACAGCGACCACGAGGGTGGCGGTTTTCAACGTTTCGGGGCTAACGCTTTTTACAACCAATTCCATGTTCGGGTCCCTTATAAAGGTCTGTGAGCCTGGAGTCTGTGTGCTCCGGCTTTTAAAGCCTGGCAGCCGTGTAAACCGCCAGCGACAAAGGCCGCAGTTTGAACCTCGGCGGCGGAGCCTGACAACCCTTGCCGCAGGCTTTGTGTACGCGCATGAGTAAGCTCCGTGACAGGCGCGGTCAATCACAGGATAATGCGCAATCTTTTTAGCCGGCCTGTTTAAACGGGCCGACTCGTTATGCTTGCTTGTTTGGCCGCCTTAGCCTGACAACCCTGGAGTGTCTGGTTTGATTGTCTTCCGTTATCTGTCCCGCGAAGTCCTGTTGACCCTGAGTGCCGTGAGCGCGGTATTGCTGGTCATCATCATGAGTGGTCGTTTCGTCAAGTTCCTTGCCCAGGCGGCTTCTGGCGCCCTGGATCCGGGCTCGCTGTTCTTGATCATGGGCTTTCGCCTGCCTGGCTTTCTGCAGCTGATTCTGCCGCTCGGCCTGTTCCTCGGCATTCTTCTGGCCTACGGCCGGTTGTACCTTGAAAGTGAAATGACTGTGCTTTCGGCCACCGGCATGAGCCAGCAGCGTCTGCTGGCCATGACCATGGTGCCGGCCGCCGGTGTTGCCCTGCTGGTGGCCTGGTTGAGCATGAGCCTGGCGCCGCAAGGTGCCATGCAGTTCCAGTTGCTGTTGAACAAACAGGACGCGATGACTGAGTTCGACACCCTCGAGCCCGGGCGCTTTCAGGCACTCAACGACGGCACGCGGGTGACCTACACCGAAACCATGACCGATGACCGCGCCAACCTCGGCGGCGTGTTCATTTCCCAGAAAAACCTTGGGCAGAACCAGAAAGACCGTGGCATTTCGATTCTGGTGGCCGACAGCGGCCGGCAGGAAGTTCGCCCCGACGGCAGCCGTTACCTGATCCTGGAAAATGGCTATCGCTATGACGGCAGCCCGGGCCTGGCGGATTATCGGGCAATCAAATACGACACTTATGGCGTAATGCTGGCTCGTCCTGATATCAGCGAAGAAGTCACCGACCGCGATGCACTCCCGACGTCGTCGCTTTTCGGCAGCCCGGAACTGCGCTCCATCGCCGAGCTGCAATGGCGTATTTCCCTGCCGTTGCTGGTGTTCATCGTGACGCTGATGGCCGTGCCGCTGTCCCGCGTCAACCCGCGCCAGGGCCGCTTCCTCAAGCTGCTGCCGGCGATCCTGCTGTACATGGCCTACCTGACCATCCTGATCTCCGCCCGTGGTTCCCTGGAAAAGGGCAAGCTGTCGCCGACCCTGGGCCTGTGGTGGGTACACGGGGTCTTCCTGATGATCGGCCTCGGGCTGCTCTACTGGGAACCTATACGTCTGAAAATGAAGAGCCGTCGTGGCCAGAAGGAGTTGGCTCGTGGCTAAGCTCGATCGCTACATCGGTAGCAGCGTACTGATCGCCATCCTGGCGGTGTTGGGCATCATTCTCGGGCTGGCGTCGTTGTTCGCCTTCATTGATGAAGTGGGCAACGTCACCGACACCTACACCGTGACGGACGTATTGAGCTTCGTGGCGCTGACCGCCCCGCGTCGTCTCTACGAAATGATGCCGATGGCCGGGTTGATCGGCTGCCTGATCGGCCTGGGCGGCCTGGCCAGCAACAGCGAGCTGACGATCATGCGTGCGGCCGGGGTTTCCATCGGCCGTATCGTCTGGGCCGTCATGAAACCGATGCTGTTGCTGATGGCGTGCAGCGTGCTGATCGGCGAGTACGTGGCGCCACCGTCCGAAGCCACTGCCCAGGCCAATCGTGCCCTGGCCCAGGGTTCGGGCGATGCGCAAAGCGCCAGGCACGGCCTGTGGCACCGTCAGGGTGATGAATTCATCCACATCAACGCCGTGCAGCCCGACGGCCTGCTGATTGGTGTGACGCGCTACACGTTCGACAAAGAGCGGCACATGCTGACCTCCAGTTTCGCCAGGCGCGCGCAGTACAGTGCTGAGAAATGGACGCTGAGTGATGTCACCACCACTTACTTCCGCAATGTGGGCCAAGGCATCAAGGCCAGCACCGAAGTGATCAGTGTGCCGACCGAGCAATGGGACATCGCCCTGAAGCCGGAACTGCTCAATACCGTGGTCATGATCCCGGAAGCCCTGCCGATCTCCGGTTTGTGGAGTTATATCCACTACCTCAAGGATCAGGGCCTGAATAACGGCCGTTACTGGCTGGCGTTCTGGGTCAAGGTGCTGCAGCCGGTGGTCACCGCCGCGCTGGTGCTGATGGCGATCTCGTTCATCTTCGGCCCGTTGCGCTCCGTGACCCTCGGTCAGCGGGTCTTTACCGGCGTGCTGGTGGGCTTTGCCTTCCGTATTGCCCAGGATTTGCTTGGCCCGTCGAGCCTGGTGTTCGGCTTCTCGCCGCTGTTTGCGGTGCTGGTGCCGACCGCGATCTGCGCCCTGGCCGGGTTCTGGCTGCTGCGCCGCGCCGGGTGAGCCTGCGCTTATGAGCAAAAAATGCCCCGTTCGAGAGATCGGGGCATTTTTGTTCTGGTCAGCAAAGATGACGTCCTGCCCGAGCATCAGGTACAATTCCCGGCTATTTTTCAGCGGGCAGTCTGCCTGCAGCCTTTTTGAGTGTTGATCCGTGAGTGATTTGAGTCATATCCGCAATTTCTCCATCATCGCCCACATTGACCATGGCAAGTCGACGCTGGCCGATCGATTCATCCAGATGTGCGGCGGCCTTGCCGAGCGTGAAATGGAAGCCCAGGTACTGGACTCCATGGACCTCGAGCGCGAGCGCGGGATCACCATCAAGGCCCACAGCGTGACTCTGTACTACACCGCCAAAGACGGTATCAAGTACCAGCTGAACTTCATCGACACCCCAGGCCACGTCGACTTCACCTATGAAGTCAGCCGTTCCCTGGCGGCCTGCGAAGGCGCGCTGCTGGTGGTGGACGCGGGGCAGGGCGTCGAAGCCCAGTCCGTGGCCAACTGCTACACCGCCATCGAGCAAGGCCTGGAAGTCATGCCGGTGCTGAACAAGATCGACCTGCCGCAGGCCGATCCGGACCGCGTGAAGGAAGAAATCGAAAAAATCATCGGCATTGACGCCACCGACGCCGTCGAGTGCAGCGCCAAGACCGGCCTGGGCGTCGACGAAGTGCTCGAGCGCCTGGTCAAGACCATCCCCGCGCCTACCGGCAACATCGAAGATCCGCTGCAGGCGTTGATCATCGACTCCTGGTTCGACAACTACCTGGGGGTTGTCTCCCTGGTACGCGTGCGCCATGGCCGTGTGAAGAAAGGCGACAAGATCCTGGTCAAATCCACCGGCAAGATCCACCTGGTGGACAGCGTCGGTGTGTTCAACCCGAAGCATACTGCCACCGTTGATCTGAAAGCCGGTGAAGTCGGCTTCATCATCGCCGGCATCAAGGACATCCACGGCGCGCCGGTGGGTGACACCCTGACCTTGAGCAGCACCCCTGACGTCGACGTGCTGCCGGGCTTCAAACGCATCCAGCCGCAGGTCTACGCCGGCCTGTTCCCGGTCAGCTCCGACGACTTCGAAGACTTCCGCGAAGCCCTGCAGAAGCTGACCCTCAACGACTCGTCGTTGCAGTACACCCCGGAAAGCTCCGACGCCCTGGGCTTCGGCTTCCGTTGCGGCTTCCTCGGCATGCTGCACATGGAGATCATCCAGGAGCGCCTTGAGCGCGAATACGACCTGGACCTGATCACCACCGCGCCAACCGTTATTTTTGAGCTGTTGCTGAAAAACGGTGAAACGATTTACGTCGACAACCCGTCCAAGCTCCCGGACCTGTCTTCCATCGAAGACATGCGTGAGCCGATCGTGCGCGCCAATATTCTTGTGCCGCAGGAGCACCTGGGCAACGTCATTACCCTGTGTATCGAGAAGCGCGGCATCCAGCACGACATGCTGTTCCTCGGAACCCAGGTACAAGTGACCTACGATTTGCCGATGAACGAAGTGGTCCTGGACTTCTTCGACCGTCTCAAATCCACCAGTCGCGGCTATGCTTCGCTGGATTACCATTTCGATCGTTACCAATCGGCTAATCTGGTGAAACTGGATGTGTTGATCAACGGCGACAAGGTCGATGCCCTGGCACTGATCGTGCACAAGGACAACGCGCACTACAAAGGTCGACAGTTGACCGAGAAGATGAAAGAACTGATTCCGCGCCAGATGTTCGACGTCGCGATCCAGGCCGCCATTGGCGGGCAGATCATTGCGCGGACTTCCGTCAAGGCACTCAGAAAGAACGTACTGGCCAAATGCTACGGTGGCGACGTCAGCCGTAAGCGCAAGCTGCTTGAGAAGCAAAAGGCCGGTAAAAAACGCATGAAGCAAGTGGGCAACGTGGAAATTCCACAAGAAGCCTTCCTTGCGGTGCTCAGGTTGGATAGTTAGGTCCTATGTCGCTAAATTTCCCGCTGTTGCTGGTCATCGCCGTTGCCGTTTGCGGACTCCTGGCGTTGCTCGATCTGGTGTTCTTCGCCCCGCGTCGGCGGGCGGCTATCGCGTCCTATCAGGGCAGCGTCAGCCAGCCCGATGTCGTGGTGATCGAGAAGCTGAACAAAGAGCCTTTGCTGGTTGAATACGGCAAATCGTTCTTTCCGGTGCTGTTCATCGTGCTGGTACTGCGTTCGTTCCTGGTGGAGCCGTTCCAGATTCCGTCGGGGTCGATGAAACCGACCCTGGACGTGGGCGACTTCATCCTGGTGAACAAGTTTTCCTACGGGATCCGCTTGCCGGTGATCGACAAGAAAGTCATCGAGATCGGTGACCCGCAGCGCGGCGACGTGATGGTGTTCCGCTACCCGAGCGATCCGAACGTCAACTACATCAAGCGTGTGGTCGGCCTGCCGGGTGACGTGATTCGCTATACCAGCGACAAGCGGCTGTTCATCAACGGCGAGTCGGTGGCCGAGAAGCTGCTGGGCGCCGAGCCGAACACCCTGGGCAGCGCCGAGCTGTATCAGGAAAAACTCGGTGCGGTGGAGCACGAAATCCGCAAGGAAATGAGCCGCTACCGCGCGATGCCCGATGGCGAATGGAAAGTGCCGGCCGGGCACTATTTCATGATGGGCGACAACCGCGACAACTCCAACGACAGCCGCTATTGGGATGACCCCACCATTCCCAAGGACCTGCTGGGCATGGTTCCCGACCAGAATATCGTCGGCAAGGCCTTCGCGGTCTGGATGAGCTGGCCGGAACCCAAGCTCAGCCACCTGCCGAACTTCTCGCGGGTCGGGCTGATCAAGTAATACAGACGGCGCTGTGATCACAGCGCCGAATGCTTTTCTGGGGCTGGGACAATTTCCGGCCTCATGCAGCACCAATCAGGATTTGAATTTGAACACTGCGTCAATCGTCGATGGCCGCCGGTGCCACCAAACAGATATGGGTAAACCGTGAGCGTTTCTCTAAGCCGTCTCGAGCACCTGCTCGGCTACACCTTCAAGGACCAGGAACTGATGGTCCTTGCCCTCACACACCGCAGTTTTGCTGGGCGTAACAACGAACGCCTGGAATTCCTCGGTGACGCCATCCTCAATTTCGTTGCCGGTGAAGCGCTCTTCGAACGCTTCCCGCAAGCCCGTGAAGGCCAGTTGTCGCGCTTGCGTGCGCGGCTGGTGAAGGGCGAGACCCTGGCCGTGCTGGCCCGTGGTTTTGGCCTGGGCGAGTACCTGCGCCTGGGCTCCGGTGAGTTGAAAAGCGGCGGTTTCCGTCGCGAGTCGATCCTGGCCGACGCCCTTGAAGCGCTGATCGGCGCCATCTATCTGGATGCGGGCATGGAAGCGGCCAAGGCGCGCGTCACCGCCTGGCTGACGTCCGAGATCGAAAGCCTGACCCTGGTCGACACCAACAAAGATCCCAAGACCCGCCTGCAGGAATTCCTGCAGTCCCGCGGGTGCGAACTGCCACGCTACGAAGTGGTGGATATCCAGGGTGAGCCCCATTGCCGCGTCTTTTTCGTGGAATGTGAAATCACCTTATTGAATGAAAAAAGCCGAGGTCAGGGTGTGAGCCGTCGTATTGCCGAACAGGTAGCGGCCGCTGCAGCACTGATTGCCCTGGGCGTGGAGAATGGCCATGACTGATTCAACCGCAACACGCTGTGGCTATGTCGCCATCGTCGGCCGTCCCAACGTGGGCAAGTCCACGCTGCTCAACCACATCCTCGGCCAGAAGCTTGCGATCACCTCGCGCAAGCCGCAGACCACCCGCCACAACATGCTGGGCATCAAGACCGAAGGCGCCGTACAAGCGGTCTACGTCGACACCCCGGGCATGCACAAAGGCGGCGAGAAAGCCCTGAACCGCTACATGAACAAGACCGCCTCGGCCGCGTTGAAAGACGTCGACGTGGTAATCTTCGTGGTCGACCGCACCAAGTGGACCGACGAAGACCAGATGGTTCTCGAACGTGTGCAATATGTCACCGGCCCGTTGATCGTCGCGCTGAACAAGACCGACCGCATCGAAGACAAAGCCGAGCTGATGCCGCACCTGAGCTGGCTGCAGGAACAACTGCCGAATGCCCAGATCATGCCGATCTCGGCCCAGCACGGGCACAACCTCGACGCCCTGGAGCGCGTGATCGCCGGCTACCTGCCGGAGAACGAGCACTTCTTCCCGGAAGACCAGATCACCGACCGCAGCAGCCGTTTCCTCGCCGCCGAACTGGTACGCGAGAAAATCATGCGCCAGATGGGCGCCGAGCTGCCGTACCAGATCACCGTCGAAATCGAAGAGTTCAAGCAGCAGGGCAAAACCCTGCATATCCATGCGCTGATCCTCGTCGAACGTGACGGCCAGAAGAAAATCATCATTGGCGACAAGGGCGAGCGCATCAAGCGCATCGGCACCGAAGCGCGCAAGGACATGGAATTGCTGTTTGATTCCAAGATCATGCTGAACCTGTGGGTGAAGGTGAAGGGTGGCTGGTCCGATGATGAGCGCGCATTGCGCTCCCTGGGTTACGGCGACCTGTAAGAACACCGCAGGGCAAAAAATGTGGGAGGGGGCTTGCCCCCGATAGCAGAGTGTCAGTCACTAAATATTTTGACTGAGCCACCGCCATCGGGGGCAAGCCCCCTCCCACATTAGGTTTGTGTCGTTTTCACTAGTGCATTCCAGCAACGAGAACCCATGTCCTCAACCCCGCCTCCCAGCCAGCCCGCCTACGTGCTGCACAGCCGCGCCTACCGCGAGACCAGCGCCTTGGTGGACTTCCTCACGCCCCAAGGTCGCCTGCGCGCGGTGTTGCGCAGTGCGCGGGGCAAGGCGGGCACGTTGGCGCGGCCATTCGTGGCGCTGGACGTGGAGTTTCGTGGCAAGGGCGAGCTGAAAAACGTCGGCCGACTGGAAAGCGTCGGCAACTCTGCCTGGCTCAATGGCGAAGCGCTGTTCAGTGGCCTCTATCTCAATGAATTGCTGATCCGCCTGCTGCCGGCCGAAGACCCGCACCCGGCGGTCTTCGATCACTACGCCGCGACGCTGCTGGCCCTGGCCGAAGGCCGTCCGCTGGAGCCGCTGTTGCGCGCGTTCGAATGGCGCCTGCTCGACGACCTCGGCTATGGCTTCGAACTGAGTAACGACCTGCATGGCGAACCCATTGCCGCCGACGGCATGTATCGTCTGCAGGTCGACGCCGGCCTGGAGCGCGTTTACCTGCTGCAACCCGGCCTGTTCCAGGGCACCGAGCTGCTGGCCATGAGCGAAGCCGACTGGAGCGCCCCCGGCGCCTTGTCCGCCGCCAAGCGCCTGATGCGCCAGGCCCTGGCCGTGCATCTGGGCGGGCGGCCGCTGGTCAGTCGCGAGTTGTTTCGAAAGCCCTGACAACCCCGTGTATGCTGTGCAGCGTTTCTTTCCCCTTTTCAGGAGCGCTTCCGTGACCACCAGCAATCGCATTCTTCTCGGCGTCAATATCGACCACGTCGCCACGCTGCGCCAGGCCCGGGGCACCCGTTACCCAGACCCGGTCAAAGCCGCGCTGGACGCCGAAGAAGCGGGCGCCGACGGCATCACCGTACACCTGCGCGAAGACCGCCGTCACATCCAGGAGCGCGACGTGCTGCTGCTCAAGGACGTGCTGCAAACCCGCATGAACTTCGAAATGGGCGTCACCGAAGAAATGATGGCGTTCGCCGAGCGCATCCGCCCGGCGCATATCTGCCTGGTGCCGGAGACCCGTCAGGAACTGACCACCGAAGGCGGCCTCGACGTAGCCGGCCAGGAAGCGCGGATCAAGGCTGCGGTGGAGCGTCTGTCGCAGATCGGCAGCGAAGTCTCGCTGTTCATCGACGCCGACGAGCGCCAGATCGAAGCCGCGCACCGGGTCGGTGCGCCGGCCATCGAATTGCACACCGGGCGTTATGCCGATGCGACCACGCCGAGCGAAGTCGCCGCCGAGTTGCAGCGCATTATCGACGGCGTGGCCCAAGGTCTGCGTGAAGGCCTGATCGTCAACGCCGGCCATGGCCTGCATTACCACAACGTCGAAGCCGTGGCGGCGATCAAGGGCATCAACGAGCTGAACATCGGCCACGCGCTGGTGGCGCATGCGCTGTTCGTCGGTTTCAAAGGTGCGGTCGCCGAGATGAAGGCCCTGATCCTGGCCGCTGCCAAACACTAAAAGCAATGAAGATCCAATGTGGGAGGGGGCTTGCCCCCGATAGCGATGTGTCAGTCAACTCATCTATAGCTGACCCACCGCAATCGGGAGCAAGCCCCCTCCCACATTAGCCTTCGGTGTTTTTGGCATGCGGCAATGCGAAGTCTTACTGTTTAGCCGTCGCAGGTGTATCGTATCTGCCCTTTGCAGGCCCCCGGCCCGCAGCAGATACGTGAGGTTGTTGTGTCCCGATCCTTTTCCCGTCGACAAATCCTGGGTGGTCTTGCCGGCCTGGCCGTAGTGGGCGTCGGTGCCGGTGGCGGCTACCGCTACTGGCTGGGGAAAGTCGCCGAGGCCGAGGCGGGACACGACTACGAACTGATCGCCGCGCCCCTCGATGTGGAACTGGTACCGGGGCACAAGACCCAAGCCTGGGCGTTCGGCCCATCGGCCCCCGGCACCGAGCTGCGCGTGCGCCAGGGCGAATGGCTGCGGGTGCGTTTCATCAACCACCTGCCGGTCGCCACCACCATCCATTGGCATGGCATCCGCCTGCCGCTGGAAATGGACGGCGTGCCCTACGTCTCGCAATTGCCGGTGTTGCCCGGCGAATACTTCGACTACAAGTTCCGCGTGCCCGACGCCGGCAGCTACTGGTATCACCCCCATGTGAACAGCAGCGAAGAACTCGGCCGTGGCCTGGTCGGCCCGCTGATCGTGGAAGAGCGCGAACCCACCGGTTTCAAGCACGAACGCACCCTCAGCCTGAAAAGCTGGCACGTCGACGAAGAGGGCGCCTTTGTCGCCTTCAGCGTGCCCCGTGAAGCGGCGCGTGGCGGTACGGCCGGGCGCCTGTCGACCATCAATGGCGTGGCCCAGGCGGTGATCGATTTGCCGGCCGGGCAGATCACCCGCGTGCGCTTGCTCAACCTCGACAACACGCTGACCTATCGCCTCAATATTCCCGACGCCGACGCGCAGATCTATGCGCTGGACGGCAACCCCATCGAGCCGCGCCCCTTGGGCAAGGAATACTGGCTCGGCCCGGGCATGCGCCTCTGCCTGGCGATCAAGGCCCCGCCGGCGGGCGAAGAATTGTCGATCCGCAACGGCCCGGTGCGCCTGGGCACGTTCCGTTCGGTGGCCAACGCCGACGCGCCGAGCGCATGGCCGCCGGCGCTGCCCGCCAATCCGATCAGCGAGCCGGACCTGGCCAACGCCGAGAAACTCAACTTCAATTTCGAATGGGTCGGTTCGGTGTCGGTCAACGTCGACAACGGCAAACCGCCGAGCCTGTGGCAGATCAACGGCCAGGCCTGGGACATCACCGACAAGGCCTGCGCCGACCGCCCGATTGCCAAGCTGGAGAAGGGCAAAAGCTACATTTTCGAACTGAAAAACATGACCCAATACCAGCACCCGATCCACCTGCACGGCATGAGCTTCAAGGTGATCGCTTCGAACCGCCACACGGTGATTCCGTACTTCACCGACACCTACCTGCTGGGCAAGAACGAACGTGCCCGCGTCGCGCTGGTGGCGGATAACCCGGGCGTGTGGATGTTCCACTGCCATGTGATCGACCACATGGAAACCGGCCTGATGGCCGCCATCGAGGTAGCGTGATGCGCCAGTTTCGCCCCACGGCGATCATCGACCGCAGCCGCGACCAGGACTTCATGCGCGAAGCCCTGGCCCTGGCGGCACAGGGCGCGGCGTTGGGCGAAGTGCCGGTGGGCGCGGTGCTGGTGCAGGACGGTGTGATCATCGGCCGTGGCTTCAATTGCCCGATCAGCGGCAACGACCCCAGCGCCCATGCCGAAATGGTCGCCATCCGCGCCGCCGCCCAGGCGCTGAGCAACTATCGCCTGCCCGGCAGCACGCTGTATGTGACGCTGGAACCGTGCAGCATGTGCGCGGGCCTGATCGTGCATTCGCGCATTGCGCGGGTGGTCTACGGCGCACTGGAGCCGAAGGCGGGGATTGTGCAAAGCCAAGGGCAGTTTTTTACCCAGGGCTTTCTCAACCATCGAGTGCTGTTTGAAGGCGGGGTACTGGCCGAGGAATGCGGGGCGGTGTTGAGCGAGTTCTTCAAGGCCCGCAGAGCCAAACCAGCCCTCTAAAGAACACTGATGACCAAATGTGGGAGGGGGCTTGCCCCCGATGGCGGTGGGTCAGCTATAGATAAGCTGACTGACACACTGCTATCGGGGGCAAGCCCCCTCCCACATTTTTGATCTTCATTTTTTCAGGGAGATTGGGGTCACTTCCTGGCGATGATCACCGCCCGCATCGGCGCCGGCAGCCCTTCGATGGTCTTGCTGTGATCGTCCGGGTCGAGGAAGTCACTCAGCGACTGATACTTCATCCACTCCGTCCCGCGCTGTTCTTCAACCGTGGTCACACTCACATCCACACAGCGCACCTCACTGAACCCGGCCCGGCGCAGCCACAGCATCAACGCCGGCACCGATGGCAGGAACCACACGTTGCGCATCTGCGCGTAGCGGTCTTCCGGCACCAGCACCTGTTGCTGATCGCCTTCGATCACCAGCGTTTCCAGCACCAGTTCACCGCCTTTGACCAGGCAGTCTTTCAGCGCCAGCAAATGCTCGATCGGTGAACGACGGTGGTAGAACACGCCCATGGAAAACACAGTGTCGAAGCCTTCCAGGTTCGCCGGCAAGTCCTCGAACGGGAACGGCAGGTGCCAGGCGTTCGGCGCCGACAGGTAACGTTGCACCGCCTGGAACTGGCAGAAGAACAGCCAGTTCGGGTCCACGCCGATCACACTGTCGGCACCGGCGCCGAGCATGCGCCACATGTAATACCCATTGCCGCAGCCTACATCGAGAATGCGCTTGCCCTTCAGGTCCAGGTGCGGCGCGACCCGCGACCACTTCCAGTCCGAACGCCATTCGGTGTCCACATGCACGCCGAACAAGTGGAACGGGCCCTTGCGCCACGGGCACAGGCCCATCAATGCGCTGTGCATCTGCGCGCGCGTGGCGTCGTCGCAATCGCTGTCGAGGGTCAGGCCATTGAGCAAATCGACTTCGCTGGGCTGGATCTTCGGCAATGCATCCAGCGCGCTCTGCCAGCGCTCCAGGTCGCCATGCCCCTTTTCCATCTTGCTATCGAGTTGCGCTTGCAGGCCCTGGGCCCACACGGCCAGGGGAGTGCCGACCAGATGGCGGGCGAGGGGGGACAGATCAATCATGGCAAGGCAATCAACGAGGCAAAGTTAAGACACTGGAACCACGGCACGACTTTCGAGAACCCGGCCGCCAGCAGGCGTTCGCGGTGTTCTTCGAGGCTGTCGGGCTTCATGACGTTTTCGATGGCGCTGCGCTTCTGGGCGATTTCCAGCTCGCTGTAGCCGTTGGCGCGTTTGAACGCGATGTGCAGGTCGGTGAGCAGCGCGTGTTCTTCAAGGTCATTGAAGCGCAGCTTTTCCGAGAGGATCAGCGCACCGCCGGGCAACAACGCCTGGCGGATGCGCCCGAGCAACGCCAGGCGCTGATCGGGGGCGATGAATTGCAGGGTGAAGTTCAGCGCCACCACCGAGGCCGGCTGGAACTGCAGCGCGAGGATATCGCCCTCGATCACCTGGACCGGCAGCAACTCCTGGAACATCGAGTCCTGGCCATTGAGGTACTCGCGGCAGCGCTCGACCATCGCCGTCGAATTATCCACCGCGATGACGTGGCAGCCGTCGGTACGCACGTGGCGGCGCAACGCCTGGGTGACCGCGCCGAGGGAGGACCCCAGGTCGTACAGCACACTGTTGGGCTGGGCGAACTGCGCGGCGAGCACGCCGAGGTTTTCGACGATGGTCGGATAACCGGGCACCGAGCGCTTGATCATGTCCGGGAACACCCGCACCACGTCTTCGTTAAAGGCGAAGTCCGGCACCTGGGGCAGGGGCTGGGCGAATAGGCGATCGGGTTCTTTGCTCACGGTTGTTCCGGCGACGAGGGGGGAAAGGCGGGCATTTTAGCCAAGTTGCTCCTTGGATGCGCGGGTTGTCTGATGGAACGCCGAGGCGGTGATGCCCCATTGGCCGAGCCAGTAAGTGGCGATCAGCAGATACGGCGCCGCGTCGAAGCTCAGCACAAAGCGATTGATACCGATCAGCGTGTCGGAAACCACAAACGATACGGCCCCCGCCGCCGCCAGTAGCGCCGAACGCTTGGGCACCGCGCTGCCCAGTCGCGCCAGCGCCCGCCAGAGCATCGCGCTGATCACCAAGGCGTAGACCACCACTGGAATCAGCAAGTCGCCAAGGCCATGGGCGATCAGGATGCTCAGCAGCATCGCGCCGACGCCCAGCGCCAGCACCAACGGCAGCCATGCCAAGCGTCGGCAGTCGCTGAAATAGGCTTTGAGGTACGCCAGGTGCGCGCACAGAAACGCGCCCAGGCCAAAGATAAACAAGTCGCCCGGCCACGCCAGCAACACATCGCCGACCAGGGAGAAAATCAGCCCCAGGCTGATCCAGCGTCGATAGTCGCTCGGCGGCGCATCATGCAGCCAGCCCAGCAGCGCCAGCACCGGCAACGGTTTGACCAGCAGGCACAGTAACGCCGCGTGGACGGTCAGGCCGTAGATAAAGGTGCCGGCGCCCATCAACGCAAGAATCAGCCATGGCATATCAGTTCACCGTGATGGCGCAGTCGAACGTCTCGGCCGGTTCGGCTTCCGGTTCCCAGGGTTGCTGGGAGGTCAGGCGCAAACGGCCCTGGCCGGCCGCAAAGGCCTGGAAGCGCCAGGTGGACTGGCCGCCGCCGCCGATCACGCCGGATTCCGTGCTGCTGTAGACCTCGGGCCCCAGGGCGCGCAGCACGCCGCCGGCGGAATCCTGAATGGCCCAGCGGTAGCCGGTGGTGGGGTTGCTTGGCAGGGTCAGGATCAGGTTTTGTCCGTTTTTGAGCTGGAGCGGGCAGGCGCTCTGTTTTTCCACGCTGACGTTTTGCTGCGGGGCACTGGCGCACGCGGCCAGCAGGGCAAGGCTCAAGGGGAGAAGCAGGCGGGCAGCGGTCATGAAGACTCCGTTGATGTGCGACGAAGGGCGAGCATAACCGAAGATGCGACAGGGTGTGACAAGAGGGCGGCGACGGACGCCATCGCGCGCAAGCCCGCTCCCACATCTTGGCCGCCTTCCAAAGGATGTACTCGGTCAAGTGTGGGAGCGGGCTTGCGCGCGATGACGCCCGCCCAAGCGCTAAAGGACGATCAGAACAGCACCTTGGCCACATCCGCAAAGCGCTTGGCGAAGTGGACGGTCATCCCTTCCTTCAGATACTCCGGCAATTCCTCAAAGCTGCCGCGATTCGGCTCCGGCAAGATCAGCTCGTGAATCTTCTGGCGCCGCGCCGCGATCACCTTCTCACGCACCCCGCCAATCGGCAGGACATGCCCGGTCAGCGTCAGCTCGCCGGTCATGGCCACGCCTTTCTTCGGTGGCTGGTTGCGCGCCAGCGACAACAGCGCACTGGCCATGGTCACGCCAGCGCTGGGGCCGTCCTTCGGCGTGGCGCCTTCGGGGACGTGCAGGTGGACGAAGGCTTCATCGAAGAACTTCGGATCACCGCCAAACGATTTCAGGTTGGAGCTGACGTAGCTGTAGGCGATTTCAGCGGATTCTTTCATCACCTCACCCAACTGCCCGGTGAGCTTGAAGCCGCGGTTGAGCGTGTGGATGCGGGTCGCCTCGATCGGCAGGGTCGCGCCGCCCATGCTGGTCCAGGCCAGGCCGGTGATCACGCCGACGCCAGACAGCACTTGTTCGTTGCGGAACACCGGGATGCCCAGGGAGCTTTCCAGGTCCTTGGTGCCGATCTTGATCACCGCGTCCGGCTCATCCAGCAGCTTGACCACCGCCTTGCGCACCAGCTTGCCCAGTTGTTTCTCCAACTGGCGCACCCCGGCTTCGCGGGCGTAGCCGTCGATCAATGCGCGCAGGGCGCCGTCGCTGATGGTCAGGCTGTTTTTCGACACGCCGGCTTTTTCCAACTGCTTAGGCCACAGGTGGCGCTTGGCGATGGCGACTTTTTCTTCGGTGATATAGCCCGACAGGCGAATCACTTCCATGCGGTCCAGCAGGGGGCCTGGGATCGAGTCGAGGGTGTTGGCGGTACACACGAACAGCACTTTCGACAGGTCCAGGCGCAGGTCCAGGTAGTGGTCGAGGAATTCGACGTTCTGTTCCGGGTCGAGGGTTTCCAGCAGCGCCGAAGCCGGGTCGCCCTGGAAGCTCTGGCCCATCTTGTCGATCTCGTCGAGCATGATCACCGGGTTCATCACTTCCACATCTTTGAGCGCCTGCACCAGCTTGCCGGGCAGGGCGCCGATGTAGGTGCGGCGATGGCCCTTGATCTCGGCCTCGTCGCGCATGCCGCCGACGCTGAAGCGATAGAACGGCCGCCCGAGGGATTCGGCAATCGATTTACCCACGCTGGTCTTGCCCACGCCCGGCGGGCCGACCAGCAGCACGATGGAACCGGCGACTTCGCCTTTATAAGCGCCCACCGCGAGGAATTCGAGGATACGACTCTTGATGTCGTCCAGCCCGGCATGGTGTTTGTCCAGGACCTTGCGCGCATGTTTCAGGTCGAGCTTGTCCTTGCCGTACACGCCCCACGGCACCGAGGTTGCCCAGTCCAGGTAGTTGCGCGTCACCGCGTATTCCGGCGAACCGGTTTCGAGGATCGACAGTTTGTTCAGTTCTTCATCAATGCGTTTCTGCGCCTGGGCTGGCAGCACTTTGCCTTCCAGGCGCTGTTCGAACTGTTCGACGTCGGCGCTGCGGTCGTCCTTGGTCAGGCCCAGCTCCTGCTGGATGACCTTGAGCTGTTCCTTGAGGAAGAATTCGCGCTGGTGCTCGCCGATCTTGCGGTTCACCTCGGCGGAGAGTTCTTTTTGCAGGCGCGCGACTTCGACTTCCTTGCGCAGCATCGGCAGGACTTTTTCCATGCGTTTGAGCATGGGCACGCAGTCCAGCACTTCCTGCAACTCATTGCCGGTGGCGGAGGTGAGGGCGGCGGCGAAGTCGGTCAGCGGCGACGGGTCGTTGGGGCTGAAGCGGTTGAGGTAGTTCTTCAACTCTTCGCTGTACAGCGGGTTGAGCGGCAGCAGTTCCTTGATCGCATTGATCAGCGCCATGCCGTAGGCCTTGACCTCATCGGTCGGCTCGGTCGGCTGGTGCGGGTATTCGACTTCCACCAGGTACGGTGGGCGATGGTGCTTGAGCCAGGTGCGAATCCGCACGCGGGTCAGGCCCTGGGCGACGAATTGCAGTTTGCCGTTTTCGCGGCTGGCGTGGTGGACCTTGACCAGGGTGCCGTACAGCGGCAGCGCGGAGGTGTCGAAATGCCGCGGGTCTTCGGGCGGCGTGTCCATGAAGAACAGGGCCAGGGAGTGATGGTCGGATTTGCTCACCAACTCCAGGGTTTCGGCCCACGGCTCTTCATTGACGATCACCGGCAATACTTGCGCCGGGAAGAACGGTCGATTGTGAATCGGGATGATGTAGACCTTGTCCGGCAGGTTCTGCCCAGGCAGGGCCAGGCCGGTATTGGACGAGTGAACCTCGGCGTTTTCAGGGTCGGCGTATTCGTTGGCGTCGTAATCGGGGGTATCTTGCTGGTCGCTCATGGGGCACCTGCATCAGGAAGTATGCAAGTTAGATGGGGCGGGCCAGCGGCGGTTTCAATGGCGGGGGCTAGATAGCAACATATTGCATGAAATTACTGCAGAGACCCGGTCAAGGTGAGAGGGGGCTTGCTCCCACAAGGTTAACCGCATGCCGTCAGCTGATTTTGTGCAGGTAGGCGGGCAGGGGCTGTTCCGGCAACACCGACAATACCTTCAACCGCTGCAACATCCGCTGCCGCGCTCGTTGCAGGTGCTCGCGCAGGTTCAACGCCGCCGCATCGAACGCGCCGTGCAGCAACAATTCAAGGATCAAGCGGTGTTCGGCGAGCATCGCCGGGTCGGCGCCGATCCCCAGCAAGCGATAGAAAATCCGACTGATGATCATCGGGCTCTGGCCCTGGCGGATCAGCGCGGCGATCTTGCGGTTCTGCAGGCCGGCCAGGCAGCGTTGGTGCAAGTCTTCTTCGATCTGCTCGATGGCTTCGAGGCTGCATTGCGGGCTGTCCTGGGCGTCGAGCACGCGTTGCAACATGGCTTCGAGCAGCGCGCGGTCGAGGTTCGGCGCGCTCTGGCGCAGTGCTTCGGGCTCCAGGCAGGCGCGCAGTTCGTAGTCTTCGGTGACTTCCCGCGCCGTCAACGGCCCGGCCAGCCATTGGGAGTAGGGCTCTTTTTCCACCAGGCCACGGTCGCGCAGGCGCATCAGCGCTTCACGCACCACTGCGCGGCTGACGCCATAGTGGTCGGCGGCGGCTTGCTCATCCAGGCGATAATGGCCAAAGGCTATGCAGGTGGACAGCGCCGCGCCGATTTCCTCGACGATCCGCTCGCCCAACGGCCGTGTATCCACCAACTCGTCCTCGTCGTTCAGGCCCAGGTGCGCAGCGCTCAGCGGCAGGCGCAGCGGTTCCATGGCCACGCCCTCGGGGTTGATCAGGTAACCGCGCCCGTTGAAACGGCAGATCAACCCTTCGGCATGCAGCAGGTCCAGTGCCTTGCGCACCGGCACGCGGCTGGTGCCGAACAATTCGGCCAGCGGCGCTTCGAGCAGGACCAAGCCGTGGCGGGCGGTGCCGTTGACGATCGCGTCACGCAAAAGCTGGTGAATCATCGCGTAACGGGAGGCCGAGGCGGACACTGCTTTCATCGTGTTCTCTGAGGTAAAGAGGTCTGGTGTATGTAGGACGAAGCCGGGGATTCTCTCATAGATGCGCCTGTCACTCCGCGCCACGTCGGTGGCACTTTTTTGGGGCCTTGAATCTAGGACTGTTACTTTTCTGCACTAAAATGTACTTATTAATAAAAGATACATTATTGGCTTGGGCGTGGGTTGCAGAGTCCGCGCCAGGTTTTTTTGCTTCCTACAAAACCATCTAGCCAGGCGCTCTGGTCGATAAAGCGCAACCGCGGGAAAAGCCATCGACACAGACTGGCACGAAAGCTGCCTTTGTTAAATGTACATTTTATTAATATGTACGTTTTGTGAGGGTCAACCTGATGTCAGACGCCACTTCAATGGCCGAGGATTTCGCCAGCGGTCGCAGCGACCCGGTGCAAGCCCTCGAACAGGCGCTCGACCACGCGAGCCGCGCGGCCGCGGTGTTTATCACCCTGACCGCCGACCGCGCCCGCCGCGAAGCCGAAGCCGCCGCCGCCCGGTGGCGCGCCGGCCAGCCCTTGAGTGTGTTCGACGGCGTGCCCCTGGCCTGGAAAGACCTGTTCGACGTGGCCGGCAGCATCACCACCGCCGGCGCCGCCTACCGCCGCGACGCGCCCGCCGCCTTGCTCGATGCGCCGAGCGTGGGCCTGTTGTGCCGCGCCGGGATGGTCAGCGTGGGCAAGACCAACCTCAGCGAGCTGGCCTATTCCGGCCTTGGCCTGAACCCGCATTTCGGCACGCCGCACAACCCCCATGGGCGTGACCAGCCGCGGATTCCCGGCGGTTCGTCGTCCGGTTCGGCGGTGGCCGTCGCCGCTGGCATCGTGCCCATCGCCATGGGCACCGACACCGCTGGTTCGATCCGCATCCCCGCTGCCTTCAACGGCCTGGTCGGTTACCGCAGCAGCAGTCGGCGCTACAGCCGCGACGGTGTGTTCCCGCTGGCCCGCACCCTCGACAGCCTCGGCCCGCTGACCCGCAGCGTGCGTGATGTGCTGGCCATCGACGACCTGCTCAACGGCCGCCGGCAAACCCACCGCGCCCGCAGCCTCAAGGGCCTGCGCCTGGTGCTTGAGCAACGCCTGCTGGATGACGTGCAACCGGCGGTGCGCAACAACCTGCTGCGCGCCGTCGAGCAACTCAACGCCGCCGGCGCGCTGATCGACGTGCGCCCGTGCGCCACCTTCCAGGCCACCCTGGAACTGATCCAGCAGCAAGGCTGGCTCGGCGCGTTCGAAGCCTTCGCCCTGCACGAAGCGCTGCTCGACAGCCCCGACGCCGCTCGGCTCGACCCGCGTGTCCGGCGCCGCCTCGAAGCGGCGCGGTCGCTGCCGGCCAGCCGCCTGCTCCAACTGATCGACGCGCGTCGCCGCCTGCAACAGCAACTGGTCGACGAACTCGACGGCGCCCTGTTGATCACCCCGACCGTCGCCCATGTCGCCCCGGCGCTGGCAGCGCTGGAAGTCGACGACGAACGCTTTGCAAGCACCAACCTCGCCACCCTGCGCCTGACCATGCCCGGCAGTTTTCTCGACATGCCCGGCGTCACCTTGCCCAGCGGCTGCGACGCCCTGGGCTTGCCCACCGGGCTGCTGCTCAGCGCCCCGACGGGGGAAGACGCACGCCTGTTGCGGGCGGCGCTGTCCGTCGAATCCCAACTGACTATCTAAGGAGACACCCCCATGGCTAAAGACATCCTCTGTGCATTCGGCGTCGACGTTGACGCCGTCGCCGGCTGGCTCGGTTCCTACGGCGGCGAAGACTCGCCCGACGACATTTCCCGCGGCCTGTTCGCCGGTGAAATCGGCACGCCGCGCCTGCTCAAACTGTTCGAGCGCTACGGCCTGCGCACCACCTGGTTCATCCCCGGCCACTCGATGGAAACTTTTCCCGCGCAGATGAAGGCGGTGGCCGACGCCGGTCACGAAATCGGCGTACACGGCTACAGCCACGAAAACCCGATCGCGATGACCGCCGAGCAGGAAGAAATCGTGCTCGACAAGTCCATCGAACTGATCACCCAAGTGACGGGCAAACGTCCGACTGGCTACGTCGCACCGTGGTGGGAATTCAGCAAGGTCACCAACGAGCTGCTGCTGAAAAAAGGCATCAAGTACGACCACAGCCTGATGCACAACGACTTCCACCCCTACTACGTGCGCAAGGGCGACAGCTGGACCAAGATCGACTACAGCCAGCACCCCGACACCTGGATGAAACCCCTGGTACGCGGCGAAGAAACCGACCTGGTGGAGATCCCGGCCAACTGGTACCTCGACGACCTGCCGCCGATGATGTTCATCAAAAAGGCGCCCAACAGCCACGGCTTCGTCAACCCGCGTCACCTCGAAGAAATGTGGCGCGACCAGTTCGACTGGGTCTACCGCGAACACGAACACGCGGTGTTCACCATGACCATCCACCCCGACGTGTCCGGCCGCCCGCAAGTGCTGCTGATGCTCGAACGCTTGATCGAACACATTCAGAGCCATGCCGGCGTGCGCTTCGTCACCTTCGACGAAATCGCCGATGACTTTATCCGTCGGCAACCGCGTACCTGATCCCCAGCCCTTGTAGGAGCGAGCTTGCTCGCGAAAAACCTGAGAACACCGCGTGCATCCAGGATGCCCGCGTCATCGTTGATGATTTTCGCGAGCAAGCTCGCTCCTACAAGATGGGTTCAAACCGCGTAGCTGATCCCCCCACCTTTGAGGCGCGATTCATGTCCATCTACAACAAGCTTGACCTGACTGGCTGGAAACCCCGGCAACTGACGTCCCAGGAAGTGCGCTTCGCCACCTGGATCGCGTTTTTCGCCTGGGTGTTTGCGGTGTACGACTTCATCCTGTTCGGCACGTTGCTGCCGGAGATCGGCCGGCACTTCGGCTGGGGCGAGGTGGAGCAAGCTGAAATCGCGACCTGGGTGGCGGTGGGCACGGCGGTGGTGGCGTTTGCCATTGGCCCCGTTGTCGACAAGTTGGGGCGACGCAAAGGGATCATCTTCACCGTGGCCGGTTCCGCAGTGTGCTCGGCGCTGACCGCGATCGGTGGGGCGTGGGGCAAGTCGCCGCTGATTCTGATCCGTTCGTTGGGCGGTCTGGGCTATGCCGAGGAAACCGTCAACGCCACGTATTTGAGCGAGCTGTATGGCGCCTCGGAAGACCCCCGACTGACCAAGCGTCGCGGGTTTATCTACAGCCTGGTGCAGGGCGGCTGGCCGGTCGGTGCATTGATTGCCGCCGGTTTGACCGCGCTGTTGCTGCCGATCATCGGCTGGCAGGGGTGCTTCATTTTTGCTGCGATCCCGGCCATCGTGATTGCGATCATGGCGCGCAAGCTCAAGGAGAGCCCGCAGTTCCAGATCCACCAGCGCATCAGCGAGCTGCGTAAAAGCGGCGCGGTGAGTGAAGCGCAAAACGTTGCCGTGACCTATGGCGTGGACTACGACGAGCACAGCAAAGCCGGCCTCAAAGCCGCCTTCCGAGGCCCGGCCCGCCGCGCCACCCTGGTGATCGGCGCCGCGCTGTTGCTCAACTGGGCGGCGATCCAGGTGTTCAGCGTGCTCGGCACGTCGGTGATCGTCAGCGTTCACCACATCTCGTTCGAGAACTCGCTGATCATCCTCGTGCTGTCGAACCTGGTGGGTTACTGCGGTTACCTCAGCCACGGCTGGATGGGCGACAAGATCGGCCGCCGCAATGTCATCGGCCTGGGCTGGATGCTCGGCGGGCTGTCGTTCGCCGGGATGCTGTTCGGCCCGAGCAACATGGCGATGGTGGTCGGGCTGTACAGCCTGGGCCTGTTCTTCCTGATCGGGCCGTATTCGGCGGCGTTGTTTTTTATCAGCGAAAGTTTCCCCACCAGCATCCGCGCCACCGGCGGCGCGATCATCCATGCCATGGGCCCGATCGGTGCGGTGGTCGCGGGGTTCGGCGCGACGCAAGTGTTGTCCGCCGGCAGCGACTGGCAGACCGCCGCCCTGTGGTTCGGCGCCGTGCCGTGCTTTTTGTCCGGCGTGCTGATGTTCGCCGCACGCCATGTGCGCCCGGAAACCGTGCAGTAAGGAGTGTTCGATGAACCGTAAAGTTGCCTTGATTACCGGTGCCGCCAGCGGCATCGGCCAAGCCCTCGCCGTGGCCTATGCGCGTTGCGGCGTGGCCGTGGTGGGCGGGTATTACCCGGCCGATCCCCATGACCCGCGCACCACCGTGTCCTTGGTGGAGCAAGCGGGCGGCGAGTGCCTGATGCTGCCGCTGGACGTCGGCGACAGTGCCTCGGTGGACGCCTTGGCGGCCCAGGCCGTGCAGCATTTTGGCCGCCTCGATTACGCGGTGGCCAATGCCGGTCTGCTGCGTCGGGCGCCCCTGCTGGAAATGACCGATCAGGTGTGGGACGAAATGCTCAATGTCGACCTGACCGGGGTGATGCGTACCTTCCGCGCAGCGACCCGGCATATGCCCGCAGGCGGTGCGCTGGTGGCGATTTCGTCGATTGCCGGCGGCGTATATGGCTGGCAGGAACACAGCCATTACGCGGCGGCCAAGGCCGGTGTGCCGGGGTTGTGCCGCTCGCTGGCGGTGGAACTGGCGCCGTTGGGGATTCGCTGCAATGCGGTGATCCCGGGCTTGATCGAGACGCCGCAATCGCTGGATGCGCAGAACTCCCTCGGGCCGCAAGGCCTGGCCAAGGCGGCGCGGGCGATTCCGCTGGGCCGGGTGGGCAGGGCGGATGAAGTGGCGTCGCTGGTGCAGTTTTTGACCAGTGACGCGTCGAGCTATTTGACCGGGCAAAGCATCGTCATCGACGGTGGCCTGACCGTGCGCTGGCCCGACTGACCCCACCTGGGTTCTGTGTTTTTTCAGGAGTTTGTGTATGCCCCAACTGACTAACCGCCGCGCCGTGATCACCGGCGCCGGCAGCGGCATCGGTGCCGCCATCGCCCGTGCCTATGCCGCTGAAGGCGCGCGCCTGCTGCTGGCCGACCGCAATGCCGTCAGCCTCGCCGAAACCGCCGTCACCTGCCGCAACCTCGGCGCGCAAGTGTTCGAGTGCCTGGCCGATGTCGGCACCGTCGAAGGCGCCCAGGCCAGTGTCGACCGTTGCGTCGAACATTTCGGCGGCATCGATATCCTGGTCAACAACGCCGGCATGCTCACCCAGGCGCGCTGCGTCGACCTTACGATCGAAATGTGGAACGACATGCTGCGCGTCGACCTCACCAGCGTCTTCGTCGCCAGCCAGCGCGCCTTGCCGCACATGCTGGCGCAGGGCTGGGGACGGATCATCAACGTCGCCTCGCAACTGGGGATCAAGGGCGGCGCCGAGCTGACCCACTACGCCGCGGCCAAGGCCGGGGTGATTGGCTTTACCAAATCCCTGGCGCTGGAAGTCGCCAAGGACAACGTGCTGGTCAACGCCATCGCGCCGGGGCCCATCGAAACGCCGCTGGTGGGCGGCATCAGCGACACCTGGAAGCGCGCCAAGGCCGCCGAACTGCCCCTGGGCCGCTTCGGCCTGGCCGACGAAGTGGCGCCGACCGCCGTGCTGCTGGCCAGCGAGCCGGGCGGCAACCTGTTCGTCGGCCAGACCCTGGGCCCGAACTCCGGCGATGTCATGCCATGAGCGGGGTATAGCCATGTGCGGACTCTGCGGGCTGCTCGGCGAAGACCTGCACTGGAGCGACCCCCTGGGCGACGGGTTGCCCCGGCGCCGCGAACGCCTGCGCCGGATCGCCGCGATCAACCAGGTGCTGGCGGTGTTCCGGCTCAAGGTCGAAGACTTCCAGGGCGCGTCGTACCTGCTGCTCGGCGCGACCGGCAAGCAGGCGTTGGCCAGCGGCCTGGATCAACTCTGGCAAGCGGCCGAAACCATGCTCGGGCGCCAGCTGGACCCCCTCGACCCGCAACTACTCGATCACTTGGAATGCCCCCTGTAGGAGCGAGCTTGCTCGCGAAAAGCCCGAGAGCGCCGCGTGCATCCAGGATGCCCGCGTCATCGTTGACGATTTTCGCGAGCAAGCTCGCTCCTACAAGGGGCGGAGGTAACATATGAGTATTGCCCTCAACGTCATCACCGGCTTCCTCGGCAGCGGCAAGACCAGCTTGCTCACGCGCCTGCTGCAGGGCGAGAGCCTTGGCGACACGGCGCTGCTGATCAATGAGTTCGGCGACGTCGGCATCGACCACCTGCTGGTGGAAGAGGTCGCGCCGGACACGGTGCTGCTGCCCGGCGGCTGCGTGTGCTGCTCGATTCGCGGCGAACTCAAAGACGCATTGCTCAGCCTGCGGCGCCGATCCTCGCGACCCTCAACAACGACGTGCAACTGCGCGGGCGTGTTCATATCGGCCTGGATCAACTCTGGCAAGCGGCCGAAACCATGCTCGGGCGCCAGTTGGATCCCCTCGACCCGCAACTACTCGATCACTTGGAATGCCCCCTGTAGGAGCGAGCTTGCTCGCGAAAAGCCCGAGAACGCCGCGTGCATCCAGGATGCCCGCGTCATCGTTGACGATTTTCGCGAGCAAGCTCGCTCCTACAAGGGGCGGAGGTAACATATGAGTATTGCCCTCAACGTCATCACCGGCTTCCTCGGCAGTGGCAAGACCAGCTTGCTCACGCGCCTGCTGCAGGGCGAAAGCCTCGGCGACACGGCGCTGCTGATCAATGAGTTCGGCGACGTCGGCATCGACCACCTGCTGGTGGAAGAGGTGGCCTTCAAGCGGGTGATCCTGGAAACCACCGGCCTGGCCGACCCGGCGCCGATCCTCGCGACCCTCAACAACGACGTGCAACTGCGCGGACGTGTTCATATCGGCCTGGATCAACTCTGGCAAGCGGCCGAAACCATGCTCGGGCGCCAGCTGGACCCCCTCGACCGCAACTACTCGATCACTTGGAATGCCCCCTGTAGGAGCGAGCTTGCTCGCGAAAAGCCCGAGAACGCCGCGTGCATCCAGGATGCTCGCGTCATCGTTGACGATTTTCGCGAGCGAGCTCGCTCCTACAAGGGGCGGAGGTAACATATGAGTATTGCCCTCAACGTCATCACCGGCTTCCTCGGCAGTGGCAAGACCAGCTTGCTCACGCGCCTGCTGCAGGGCGAGAGCCTTGGCGACACGGCGCTGCTGATCAATGAGTTCGGCGACGTCGGCATCGACCACCTGCTGGTGGAAGAGGTGGCGCCGGACACGGTGCTGCTGCCCGGCGGCTGCGTGTGCTGCTCGATTCGCGGCGAACTCAAAGACGCATTGCTCAGCCTGTTGCAACGCCGCGAGCGCGGCGAGATCCCGGCCTTCAAGCGGGTGATCCTGGAAACCACCGGCCTGGCCGACCCGGCGCCGATCCTCGCGACCCTCAACAACGACGTGCAACTGCGCGGACGTGTTCATATCGGCCTGGTCATCACCCTGGTCGACGCCAGCCACGCGGCCCTGCAGGAACGCCTGCACCCGGAATGGCTGGCCCAGGTGGCGGCGGCGGATCGCTTGCTGCTGAGCAAGACCGACCTTGTGGACGACTGCACGCCGCTGCGCCTGCACCTGCAGGCGCTGAACGCGGGCACGCCGATCCTTGATAGCCGCGACATCCACAGCGGCGATCAACTGCTGCTCGGCGCAGGTCTGCGCAGCGCCGAACCGGCCGCCGAAGTCAGGCGCTGGCAACTGCACCGGACCACCACCGCCCGCCACGGCGCCGCGCAAGTCTGCTGCCTGAGCTTCGACCGGCCGCTGGATTGGGTCGGTTTCGGAGTGTGGTTGTCGATGCTGTTAAGATGCCATGGCGAACGAATCCTTCGCGTCAAAGGACTGCTCAACGTGAACGCAAGCTCGGCCCCCATCGTCATTCATGGTGTGCAGCACTGCCTGCATGCGCCGGTCCACCTGCCAGCGTGGCCGGGCAGCGACCGCCAATCGCGCCTGGTGTTTATCCTGCGCGGCCTCGACCCGGTGCTACTGCGCCGCTCGTTTGAGGCGTTTTCACGGCGGTTCGCGGCATGATCACCTTAAGAGTCCTCGGTACGTCGGTGACCTTGCTCGAATGCTTGCGCGTGCGGGCCGAACAGGAACTGGGCATTCGCCTGGTGTACCAGGTGCATGACGTCGAACAGGCCCAGCGCATCGCCGTGATGCAGCCCGACAGCTACGACCTGTACGACCAGTGGTTCCACAACGTCGACTTCGTATGGCCCGCCCGCGCGATCCAACCCATCGACACGCGGCGCATCGCCTTGTGGCACGAGATCAACGACCTGCCCAAGCGCGGTCGCCTGTCGCCCAGCGACCGCCTGGGCAGTGGCAGCGTGCCCAGCGAGCGGCTGTTTGTGCAGCACGATGGTAGCCTCGGCAGCACGGTCACCGAACGCATCAGCATGTTGCCGCTGACCCACAACGCCGACAGCTTCGCCTACCGCCCCGAGCGCCTGCCCGAGGCGTTCAGCCGCAGCAACGAAAGCTGGGGCTGGCTGCTCGACCCGCTGTTGCGCGCGCGCACCGCGTTGCAAAGTGACGCCGCCATCGGCGCGCTCGATGCCGCGTTGGCGGTGCAGGGCGCCGGGCTGGCGAGGTTCAGGGACATCGGCAACATGAGCATCGAAGAGATCGACGTGCTCGCCGATATCCTGGTGCGCAAGCAGAAGGAAGGGCACTTCGCGGCGTTCTGGTCCGACGATGAAGAAGCCGCGCAATTGATGCTCAGCCCGAACATCGATATCCAGAGCCTGTGGTCGCCGACCCTGATGCGCCTGCATCGCGCCGGGGTGAAGTACCGCCTGGCGGTGCCGCGTGAAGGCTATCGCGCCTGGTTCGGCGGCCTGTCGTTGTCGCGCCATGCCCAGGGCCCGGTGCTCGACGCGGCTTATGCGTACCTCAATTGGTGGTTGTCCGGCTGGCCGGGCGCGGTGATGGCACGCCAGGGTTACTACATCGGCAACCCGGCACGCAGCCGCGATCATTTGACCAGCGCCGAATGGGACTACTGGTACGCCGGCAAGCCCGCGCGCGAAGAGTTACCGGGCAGCGACGGCCTGCCGCTGATCGATATCGGCGAAGTGCGCGACGGCGGCTCCTATGAACAGCGCATGGGGCATATCGCGGTGTGGAATTCGGTGATGGATGAACACAACTACCTGGTGCGGCGCTGGGGGGATTTCATGCGCGCGCGAGGCTGATGCCAACCAAAAAAGGCGGCTACCTGTGAGGGTAGCCGCCTTTGTTTTGCTGCAGGTTTTGCTTAATCCGGCAGTTTGAACGCCATCACATAGTCACCCTGCTTGGTGCCCAGGGAGCCGTGACCGCCGGCCATGACCAGCACGTATTGCTTGCCGTCCTTGCCGGTGTAGGTCATCGGTGTGGTTTGCGCACCGGCTGGCAGGCGACCTTCCCACAGTTGCTTGCCGTTTTTCACGTCATAGGCACGCAGGTACTGGTCGAGGGTGCCGCTGAGGAAGGACACGCCACCGGCGGTGGTGAAAGTGCCGCCCAGGCTAGGCACGCCCATGGTCAGCGGGAGCGGAACCGGCGAGCTGTCGCGCACGGTGCCGTTCTTGTGCATCCAGATGGTTTTGTGGGTGGTCAGGTCGACCGCCGCCACATAACCCCACGCCGGTGCCTGGCACGGCAGGCCCATCGGCGACAGCATCGCTTCGAGGATCACGCCGTAGGGCGCGCCTTTGTTCGGCTGCACGCCTTGGGTTTCGCTGATGCGCGGGCCTTGCTTGGCAATGTCGGCGGCCGGGATCAGTTTCGATTTGAACGCCATGTAGTTCGGGTTCACGAACGCGATCTGGCGCACCGGGTCGACGGAAATGCCACCCCAGTCGAACACGCCGAAGTTACCCGGATAAACGATGGAACCTTGCAGCGAAGGCGGGGTGAACGCACCGTCGTAGCGCATGGATTTGAAATCGATGCGGCACAGCATCTGGTCGAACGGGGTCACGCCCCACATGTCACGCTCTTTGAGCGGCGGTGGCATGAAGTTCAGATCAGACTTCGGTTGCGTCGGCGCGGTGTGATCGCCCGCGACTGCGCCTTGCGGCACGGCCACTTCGTGGATCGGCACCACCGGTTGGCCGGTGGCGCGGTCCAGCACGTAGATGCTGCCTTGTTTGGTCGACGCCATCACCGCTTGTTTCACGCCGGCTTCGGTCTTGATGTCGATCAGCGAAGGCTGGCCGCCCACGTCCATGTCCCACAGGTCATGGTGGGTGAACTGGAAGGTCCACTTCACGTGGCCGCTGTCGATGTCCAGGGCGGTCAGGCCGGCGCTGTATTTTTCCGAGTCTTCGGTACGGTCGCCGCCGTATTGGTCGGGCATCTGGTTGCCCATCGGCAGGTAGAGCATGCCGAGTTTTTCATCCACAGAGAACATGGACCACATGTTCGGCGAGTTGCGGGTGTAGGTCTTGCCTTCGGCCAACGGGGTGGTGTCGTCCGGGTTGCCGCTGTCCCAGTTCCACACCAGCTTGCCGGTGTGGACGTCGAACGCGCGGATCACGCCGCTGGGCTCGTCGGTGGAGACGTTATCGGTGACGTGACCGCCGATCACCACCAGGTTTTTGGTCACCGCCGGTGGCGAAGTGGAGTAGTAACCGCCTGGGGCGAAGCTGCCGATATTGGCACGCAGGTCGACCTGGCCTTTGTCGCCGAAGTCTTCGCACATCTTGCCGGTGTCGGCGTTCAGGGCGATCAGGCGGGTGTCGGCGGTCGGCACGAAGATGCGTTTCGGGCAGGCGTTCGGCGCGGCAGCCGGGCTGGCGCTGCCGGTCGGGCTCTGTTCGGAGGCGTAGGCGGCGTCATCGTGATACGACACGCCACGGCAGGTCATGTGCGCCCAACCCTTGAAGTTTGCGGCACCTTCGGTGCTGATCTTCGGGTCGAAACGCCAGATTTCCTTGCCGGTATCCGGGTCCAGGGCAATCACCTGGCTGTGCGGGGTACACACGTAGAGCATGCCGTTGACTTTCAGCGGGGTGTTTTCCGCGGTGGTCTCGCCCGGGTCGTTCGGGCCTGGGATGTCGCCGGTGCGGTAGGTCCACGCTGGAACCAGTTTGTGGGCGTTTTCCGGGGTGATCTGCGCCAGGGGCGAGTAGCGATCGCCGTAGGCCGAACGGCCGTAGGAATTCCAGTCGCCATCGGCCTGGGTCGGCGCGGCGCTGGCCATGCCCGGTACTGCGTCGCGGTCCAGTTGGCCTTTGATTTCACCCGGGTGGGTGAATTGGCTGGCCACGGCGGCAGCGCCGGCCAGGACCACGGCCACGCTCAGCGCGCCGGTGCCCAGCGGTGCCGATTGGCCACGCAGCAACGGACGGCGAAACCATGGGAGCAGCATGACGATGCCCAGGGCGAACAGCAATGCCAGGCGCGGTACCAACTGCCACCAGTCCAGGCCGACTTCCCACAGTGCCCACACGGTGCTGGCGAACAGTACCAGTGCGTATAGGCCTAGCGCGGCGCGGCGGGTGGCCAGCAGCAGAAGGCCGGTCAGGGTGATGCCGATGCCGGCCAGCAGGTAGTACAGCGACCCGCCGAGCAGGCTCAGCTTGATACCGCCGGCCAGTAAGGCCAGGCCCATGATCAGCAGCAAGACGCCTAGCAGCCTGGGCAGTAGGCGGCTTGGGCTTGAGGCACCATCAGTGCTCATAGTGTGTTTCTCCGTGACGTTGGAATTATGTGTCCCCGTGTGTCTTCACTGTAGATGACGATTTGGCACGGGCTTGGTTCAGCGTGAGTCGGTTTTTCCTGGGGATAGCGGGGGGTATCCACAGGGGGGTGATTTATTTTTAGGCGCGGTCGGGTGTGAGACAGCGCTGTCTTTGTGGCGAGGGGTATTCGGTAAGTTGGGGTTGACCGAGAGTGAATCGTTTCAGGTTATTGCCGCCAAGGATAATGCGGTGGGGCGTTGAGAGAAAGTGAAAATCGCAAGATGCATTATTTCGGATTTGGTAACAGTGACAGAATGTCGCTGTGGGATGAGGGGGTGGGGTTGTTGTTAGGGGGGCTGGTGGATGGCCTTGGGGGAGGGGGCATATCCGTTTCTTCGGTAACGGCGGCTATGGGTTCCGCCCTTACGGCGGGTCACTTTGGAAAAGCCCCAAAGTAACCAAAGGGCTCTTGCCCCACCACTCGGCACCTCGCCTAGGCTCGGTGTGCCCGAACGCAGGCTTGAATCCGTGGGCCGCCGTCATGGGCCATCCCTGGCCCAGGACGGCTAACCCGGCGTCCTGCCGGGTTACCCACGGATTCAAGCCTGCGTTCGGCCAGCGTGGTTTAACGGGGCGCCTCAGATCAAGATCAAGATCAAGAGCCTCGCTTCGCATTGTGGAGTGCTTTGGATCAAAAGCGGATCAAGAGCCTCGCTTCGCATTGTGGAGTGCTTTGGATCAAAAGCGGATCAAGAGCCTCGCTTTGCATTGTGGGGGGCTTTGGATCAAAAGCAGGTCAAGAGCCTCGCTTCGCATTGTGGGGTGCTTTGGATCAAAAGCGGATCAAGAGCCTCGCTTTGCATTGTGGGGGGCTTTGGATCGAAAGCGGATCAAGAGCCTCGCTTTGCATCGTGGGGCGGTTCTTTTTGGATAGTTAGAAGGTGGTGCGCAGGCCCACTTGTACGCTTCTGCCTGCTGCCGGGGCGATGTCGCGCAGGATCGAGCTGGCATAGCGCACGGTTTGGTTGGTCAGGTTTTCGCCATTGACGAATGCCAGCCACTGGCTGCCGCCGACGTTGAAGCGATAGCCGGCGCTGGCGCCCAGTGTGGTGTAGCCGTCGGTGCCGCTTTCGTTGGAGGGCACACGGCCTTGTCCGGCGGCGTGTTCGATGTCGATGCGCGCTTGCCAGCGGTCCAGTTCCCACAGCAAGCCGCTGTTCAGGCGCAGCGGTGCGATGCGCGGCAGGGCTTCGCCGGTGTCGAGGTTGGTGGCGCGGGTGTAGTCGCCCGACAGTTCCAGTGCGAACTTGCCGTAGGCGCCTTCGCCGAGCTTCCAGTGATCCTGGGCTTCAAAGCCGGCGAAACGGGCGCGCACTCCCGAGTATTCGTATTCGGGGATGCCGCCGGCGTCTTCTTCACCTTCGTCGTTCAATGTGCGACCTGTGCCCAGCAGGCCGATGTAGTTGGAGAAACGGCTGTAGAACACGCCGAAGCTGCCCTTGTGCGTGCCGTTGTCAAAGCGCAGTGCGAGGTCGCTGGATACGGCTTTTTCTTTCTTCAGGTTGGCGTTGCCCAACTCGTAGGTGCCGGTGGCGACGTGAGCGCCGTTGGCGTACAGCTCGTAGAAGGTCGGCGCGCGCTCGGTGTAGCCCAGGGTTGCGGCCAGCGACCAGATCGGCGTGAGGGTGTACACCGCGCCGGACGACAGGCTGCCGGCGGTGAAGTCGTTGGTCTTGTCGGCATTGGCGAAGCGCGCGTTGCCTTTGCTGTCCGGGTCGACGCTGGTGTGCTCCAGGCGCCCGCCGAGGCTGAGTTTCAGGCGCTCGGTGGCCTGCATTTCTTCGAGGATGAACAGCGCGCCGGCGTTGGTGTCGGTCTGCGGCACGAAGGCTTCTTCGCCGAGGGCCGAGAACTCGTTGCGGGTCACTTGTGCGCCGACCACGCCGTCGAAGGGGCCGAGCGGCTGGTGGCGCGCTTCAACCCGGGCTTCATAGCCTTTGTTCTTGAAGATCGTGCCGGTTTCGCCGCCTTCGATTTCGCGGTGCTCGTAGTCGGTGTAGCCGGCGTCGAGTTTCACCGAGGTGAACGGGCCCTGCAGGTTGCGTACCTCGGAGGCAAACGCGTAGTGGTCCTGCTTCATGCGGATCCGCACAGCCTGTTCGGCGGGTGAGCCGTAGTTGCTGTCGTAGGTGCTGTAGGACAGCCCGGCATAACCGTCGTCCCAGGTGTAGGAACCGCCCAGCGCACCGCCGTCCTGGCGCCCGTCGCTGTTGCCCAGGCGGCCGTTTTTGCCGGGGCCGTCTTCGGCTTCCGGAGCGTGGCGGCTGCGGGCTTGGCCCGGGATTTTGAGGTCGTTGAATTCCCGCGCATTCGCGTCCAGGTGCAGGGCGAAGGTGCCGTTGCCGGCTTCGAGTTTGCCCGCGCTGCTGCGCGTGGTGTCGGCGCCGCCGTAGCGTAATTCGCCAGCGCCGTGGATGCCTTCGATGGCTTCGGTGGGGATGCGATTGTCGAAGGTGTTGACCACCCCGCCGATGGCGCTGCCGCCGTACAACAGGGCCGCCGGGCCGCGCACGATTTCGATGCGGTCGACGTTGACCGGGTCCAGCGGCACGGCGTGGTCGTAGGACAGCGACGACGCATCCAGCGCGCCCACGCCGTTGCGCAGCAGGCGAATGCGGTCGCCATCCTGGCCGCGGATGATCGGTCGGCTGGCGCCCGGGCCGAAGTAGGACGACGACACGCCCGGTTGCTTGTTCAGGGTTTCGCCGAGGCTGCCTTTTTGCTGCAGGGTCAGCTCATCGCCTTCCAGCACGGTGGTCGGCGAAGCCAGTTGCGCGCTGCCCAGGGGGTTGGCGGTGATGACTTGGGGTTGCAGTTCCAGCGCATGGGCTTCGGAGCAGATCAGCAGGGCGGCGGCGAGGGGCGACAAGCGCCAGGCAGAGGAGAGGGACATCGGACATTCCTTGGCAAACGACAAAAAGAGAAGGCGGCAAACGGTAACGAACAGCTTACGGTTGATAACTATCGTTACAATATAACATCTCTTTTTGCCCTGAAAAGGGCAACTTTTCCCCAGGGGCTATATTCAATGCGGTGCTTCCACCTGTTCGCCCCGTCGGCTAAGGTGCGCGGCTGTATTTCCTCTTTTTGCAAAAGGCCTGGCATGACCGCGACAAGCAACGACCCGCTTCACGGCGTGACTCTGCAACACGTCCTCACCACCCTGGTGGAACACTACGAATGGAGCGGTCTGGCCGAGCGCATCGATGTCCGCTGTTTCAAGAGCGACCCGAGCATCAAGTCGAGCCTGACGTTCCTGCGCAAAACCCCGTGGGCGCGGGAGAAAGTCGAAGGGCTGTACGTGAAACTGATGCGTACCAAACGCCCGTTGGACTGAGCCCATGAAACGCTGTGTGACGGCGGCGGCCCTGGCCGGTTGGGTGGGGTTGGCGATTCAGCAATACCTGATTTTCTA
The DNA here is from genome assembly GCF_049898265.1 of Pseudomonas sp. PSPC2-3. NCBI lineage: Bacteria > Pseudomonadati > Pseudomonadota > Gammaproteobacteria > Pseudomonadales > Pseudomonadaceae > Pseudomonas > Pseudomonas sp. PSPC2-3. The sequence continues at coordinate 469,007 of NZ_JAFCXJ010000003.1, forward strand.
TTCGCGCTGGTCGACGGGCGCCAGCCTGTTGGGCGGGCTGGTCAACTTCTTCAGCTTCTTCACCGTGTTGACCAACACCCTGGTGGTGGTGGTGCTGAGCTACGCCGTGGTTGATCGTGATTCAGCGGCGAAGCGGTTTTTCCTGGCGCCCAGGGTCAGCAGCGCGATTGTCGCCAGCATCGTGCTGGTGAGCCTGGCCTATAACCTGTTGCTGCGGCACCTGTGGCAGCCCGAAGGGTTCCAGTTCATCGCCGACGAATTGCTGCACGACGTGATGCCGCTGCTGTTTGTCGTCTACTGGTGGCGCTGTGTGCCCAAGGGCACGTTGCAGTGCAAACACATTGGCCTGTGGGTGTTGTACCCGTTGGTGTACTTCGCCTATGTGCTGCTGCGCGGGGATTTGCTCGGGCAATACCAGTACCCGTTTTTCGACGTCGGCACCCTCGGTTATCCACAGGTGTTCGTGAATGCCGGGGGGATCCTGGCGGGGTTTGTGCTGATTGCTCTGGCGGTGGTGGGGTTGGATAAAAGCATCAAACCCCACGGATGACTCACTCTTCCTCACTGCCCTCGGCGCGCCAGTAGCCGACGGCCTTGAGGAACGCTTCATCGACCTTGTGCGTATCCAGCAGCACCCGGCGCACCTGGCGCGAGAGCTTGGTTTCCATCGCGACGAAGGTGTACAGCGCACCGCTCGGCAGCGTCAGTGCGCGCACGGTGTCGAGCAGGTCGGTCTGGCCGCGCACCACCCAAATCACTTCTACCTCGGCCGCGCTTTGCAGTGCTTGCCGTTCCGCCGCATCGGCGATTTCGATCACCGCCAGCACCGTGCGCCCGGCCGGCAGTTCTTCGAGGCGGCGGGCGATGGCGGGCAGGGCGGTTTCGTCGCCGATCAGCAGGTAGCTGTCGAAGATGTCCGGCACGATCATCGAGCCCCGTGGGCCGCCGATGTACAGGTGCTGGCCGACTTGAGCCTGCTCGGCCCAGGTGGAGGCGGGGCCGTCGCCGTGCAGCACGAAGTCGATGTCCAACTCGCCGAGGCTCAGGTCGAAACGCCGTGGCGTGTAGTCGCGCATGGCCGGCTGCGGGCCATCGCCCTTGATGCTGAAGGTCGGGCTTTGCAGCGCGGCTTGCTCGGCGGCGTTCTGCGGGAACATCAGCTTGATGTGATCGTCACTGCCCAGGCTGACAAACCCCGCCAGTTCGGGGCCGCCGAGGGTGATGCGGCGCATGCGCGGGGTGATATCGACCACCCGCAGCACGTCGAGGCGACGGCGTTTGATCTCGTGGCTGACGCGATGGATGACGGGCGTATTCATTGATTTTCCCCCTGGACAGCTTGAACGGCCGGGCCGTCGACGATGGCTTGTGCGGTGCTATTGAGCAGCGTGGCGACCCGCGCGATTTCTTCGGCGCTCCAGCGTCCGTGGTGCAGTTGCAAGGCATGACGCAGGTTATGCACCGCCTCGTGGATTTCGGGCGGGCGATCATGGCCGCGCAGCGAGCGTTTGCTCACGTCGATACGCATTCGCACGCCTTCCAGTGCAATCGCCTGCTCACTTAAAGAAAGACGACCGGCGTCGGTGATGGTGTAGCGTTTTTTTCCGCCTTCGGCATCGCCGCTGATCAATTCGCTTTCTTCAAGGAAGGTCAGGGTCGGGTAGATCACACCGGGGCTGGGGCTGTAGGCGCCGTCGAACAGGCCTTCGATCTGGCGGATCAGGTCGTAGCCGTGGCACGGCTGCTCGGCGATCAGCGCCAGCAACAGCAACTTCAGGTCGCCGGGGGCGAACACGCGTGGGCCGCGACCGCCGCGTTCACGGCCGGGGCGTTTTTCGAAGCCGTCGCGGCCGTCGCCGTGGGAATGGGGATGATGCTCTCTCATTTTGGGTCTCTCCGTTTTGGTTAAGATATAACTTAAGATATATCTTTATACTGTTCAAGATCAGTCGACCAACGGTCGCGGCCTACTTAACTACCACCGTCCCGCGTGATGCGCCCAGCATGCTGATGGCTCTTCCCATGTGCATGGAGCCAGTGCGATGAGCACATTGATTTCTCCCCCCTACTCGCCAACCTCCTTGGAAATACGCGGTTATCTGCATCAGATCGGTCACCAGTTGCTCGAAACCGACACCCCGTTACTGTCCAAGCGGCCGCTCCCCGTCGAGTTACAACAGCTTGAAAAACTCAACCAGACGCTCACGGCGCACGCGCGCGCTCACTTCGACCGCTGTCGTGCGCTGTATGCCGATGTGGCGCAGGCCGACCTGCACAGTGACGAGGGCAAGCAACGGCTGGCGACGCTCAAGCGCGACCTCACGGCGCACTTGCAGAAACTGGACGAAACCGGGGTGTTGGGCGGCCAAAGCCTGCGCACGTTCATGGCCAACGACGCCGGCCTGGTCGCGTTGGAACTCGAAGCCAGGCTCAACATCCAGGACTCTCTGCTGCATCGTGAAGAGGCCCGCCTGGTGCAGAACCTGGGGCTCGGGCCGAGCTTTCGACCGGGCATCTATGCGCTGACTTTCAGCTATCGAGCCCAGACGATCGAGTTCGCCGGGGCCTTTGTGTTGACCGAAAAAAACACCCCCGTGGTCGCGCAGCTGACCCCGGCCGACGATGCCGGCTACGTCGTGCTGTTCACGCCGGCCCGCGGCTTCGAGTCGTTCAGCTCGCTGGCCGAGATGAACCGCCGACTGCGCGAGACGATGGCGGTCGGCAGTTGGCGCAAGGAGTTCATGCGCCTGCTGCCGCGCCGGTACTGGGGGCTGTCCGTCATGGGCGTCTGGCCGCTGCAGTTGGTCCCCATCAACAGCGAACCGCTGTGCGAACACACCTACGACGCCAGGCTGGCCAAACGCGCGCTGGATATCGATTGGGCCTTGAGCCTGGACGCCAACCCCGACCATAGCGCCCGACAGCTGCTTGCCGAGTTGGACGACGCGATTCGCGCGGCCTTGCCCGACCTCAGCCCGCGCCTGGAATTGCGCGCCCAGCGCCTGCTCGACCGTTGCCTGGAGCACAGCGCCCCGGCCTGGTATCGCAACGCGCCGAGCCACCAGCGCGAGGCCCTGGCGCGGCAGCTGAGCGAGTACGACGAGGCCCGCCAAGCCCTGCTGAACCTGTTCGGCCATGCCGCCTCGCCGCAGGCCCTGGCGCGCTATCAGTTGCTCGAACAACTGGCCGCTGACCTGGAAATCACCGACCTGGACCCCGACCGCCTGCAAGTCCGCACGCGCCGCAGTGTGGCCAGGGTCGGCGCCTACGAGCAGAAACACAACCTGACCGCGCTGGCGCTGCGCGGCCTGCACACCGGCGACGAACTGCCCGGCTCGGCGTTTTTGCTCAATACCACCCTCACGTATGCCGACGCGCCACTGCCCGAGCGCTATCAAGACCTGACCCCGGCCTATCTGGTCAGCCTGCTCGACAGCCTCAAACCGCGTGCGGAGTTTGAGGCCGTGCGCCGCGAGTACTACGCCAAGCCGCAGATCCACGCCGCCATCGAACAGATGCTCGACCGCCGCATCAATGCCCTGGCCTACACGGCTACGCTGCAAAACCACATCACCGAGGCCGACTATCAACGCGTTACCCGCCTGCGTCGCGGCACCGACGCGCAACTGCACGCGAGCAGCGTTGCGCTCAATGGCTGTGTGCTCAAGGACCTCTGGCTGCTGCGCGAGCGCGACGAGCAGGGCGCGATCCAGCGCTTGCTGCTGTGTACCCCCGAAGCGCCGCAGGCCCAGCAGTTTCATGGGTTCGACACGGAAACCGGCTGCCAGGCGCATATCCTCGGCTGGTGCGCGGACGAAACCATGCGCGCTTATCTGCTGGGGCAAGTCGCCCTCAAGTCCCGTGCGGGTCTGGAAACGTTCATGGCTGGCCTGGGCTTCATTCCGGCGCGCCAGGAATATCGCCACGTCACCTTCAGCCAGGCGGCCGACCACGCCGATTGCCTCAAGGCCCTGCGCGCCCAACTGCTGGAGGTGCAGACCGACGATTACCACTGGGGCACCCCGACGTGGTACCGGGCCGCCACCGAGGCCCAGCGTCGACAACTGACTCAACTGGCGGAAAACGCCGAAGGCGCGGCGAACACCTATGCGCAAAACCCGTTATCCGACGCCCGCTTCATCAGCTTCGAGCGCTTCCTGCATGCCCAGGCCAAGACGCAGCTCAACGCCCTGCTGGGGCGCCAGCGGCAAAACGATGTCGACCCCGATACGGTGTGGGTGCATTACCCCAAAGACTTCCCGGCGTTGACGCGCCCCGCGTCGGTGTCCTACACCCGCCTGTATCGCGATGGTTATGAGGATTCGCTGGGGTTTCTCGACGCCAGGTTCGACACCGTCGCCACCTTCATGGGCCCGGCCGGGGTCGACCTGAGCAAGCTCACGCCGCGCAACGTCGCGCTTTCGGTCCGCGGCGTATGGATCGGCCAGCGCTACGCCGATGAAGTCCAGGCCAAACTGCAAAACCCGGCCAGCCCCGGTTATGCCCTGCGCCGCGACGCAACGCTGGCGATCAACCAGTTGCAGTTGCACAGCGCGGCGCTCGAATCGCGCCTCAAAGGCCATATCGCCCAGGTCGATCTGGATTGGTTTGAACGCGCCATCAAGAGCCTGGACGACACCTCGGTCGAGACGCGCAGCATCTACAACGTACATCGCCTGATGATCGACGGCGACTGGGTGATCGACACCTTGCTGTTCAGCCACGGCGCGAATCCGGTGTTGCTCTATACACCGCAGGCGCCGGACGGCGTGTTCTTGCGCGAAGCCCGGCTGTTCAACTACCTGCTGAAAAAAGTCGACGGCATGCTCGATTACTTCAGCGCCCGCGTCGGTGTGCAGTCCCGGGTGCGCGTGCGGCGTTTTCTGCAAACCGCCCAGGCCGGCCTGCCCGCAGACCTCAACAGCACCGACCTGAGCCTGGCGCGCTACGACGCGATCGAGCGCGTGCCGCCCGTGCTCGACCTGCGTCACCTGCTGCACGACATGAAGCTGCAACGCAAGATCGACGACGTTGCCGCCACCACGGTCAATCGCACCGACATGATCATGGGCCTGGTCTGGAGTTGCCTCGAACCGCTGATCGCCATTGCGACCGCACCGTTCCCGGTGTTGAGCCTGAGCCTGGGCCTGCTGCTGGCGCTCAAGGACGGCATGCTGGCCCTGCACGCCTACAACCAGGGCGACACCGATGCGGCGCTGCAACACTTCGTCGGCTACCTGAGCAACAGCCTCGGCGCGGTGTTCACCGACCTGCGCCCGGCACTCAAGTCCATCGGCCCGCTGCTCCGGCCGATGCGCCACCTCATGCGCCCAGCAGCGCCGCGCCAGGCCATGGCGTTGATCCAACAACTGCAGCCGCCGAGCCCCACGCTCGCCGGTATGCAGGCGGTGTGGTTCGAGGGCCGGCCGTTGTGGGCGGGCAAAACCCCCGATGCCCTGGGTCGCTATCTGCTGTTTCGCCAGGACCCGGTGAGCGGCAAACTCGTGTCGACCGCCCGCCTGGTCAACCAGAACGCCGAGGGCCGCTGGGTGCGCTCGGGCCTCACCGGCGGGGCGCCGAAACGCCCCGCGCCAAGCCCCCACGCGTTGCAGCGCTATGAAGTTCCGCCGGAGCTGGCCAAAGACTACGAAAGCGTTCTGAGCGTGGAGTTTCGCAACACCTCCAGCGTCGATGAGTTGTTGGGCGAGGGCACCCGCGACAGCCTGCTGACCTATGAAATGGCCCCGCTCCAGGCCCCTTACCTGCACGCCTACCTGCAGTTGCGCGGCGATGCCGACACGTTCTTCGCCCAGCTCAATCCCATCGTTCCCAGGGCCGATGTACTGGCCTTCGAAGCCAGCGCGAGCCATCGGCACATCCTGGAAAGCGCCTTCAAGGAAAACCCCGGCTTGGTGGTGGGCGCCGTGCCTGGCTCGCTCGCCGCCAAACAGCTGCTGATCGACAATATGCACACCCTCTACGAGCAGGGCGTGCGGCGCCTGTACATCGAGTACCTGCCGGCCGACCTGTTCCGGGGCAAACTGGACAAGTTCAACGCCGGCGGCAGCTACCGGCACATCAGCGAGTACCTGAAAAAAGTCGAGACAGCCCTGGGGATCGCCAACGACTCGCCGCATTCCTATCGCGCCCTGATCCTTGCGGCGCGCCGGCAAAACATCGCCGTCTGTGGGCTGGACGCGTCTACCGGCTACGAGGTGGACAAAGCCTTCAACCTGAAAAACGGCGCGCTGGTCAGCCCTCGGCCCAACGCCCAGCGAAACTTCTACTCCCACACGCTGATCGAGGCCGACATCGGCGCAAAACCCGGCGAAGGGTGGGTCGCCCTGGTCGACAGCCGCCGTCTCAACACGCACACCCAGACCCCGGGCCTGGCCGACCTGCAAAAGACCCTGAGTGTGCGCGTCGAAGACGTCGCCCCCGGCCAACCGGTGGGCATCTGGAACGATACGCCCGGCGCGATCGTCGACGACCCGGCGGCCAAAGCCGACTTCAAGCTGACCCTGCAAACCGCCTACACGGCGCCCCCGGCATTCGTCACCGCGCCTGGCCGCGCAAACGCGTACAGCGAGTTCGACATCGACTCGCGGTTCGTCCCCGAGCTGCATGAAATGGGCAAAGGCGCGCATGCGTTCGACACCCGTTATGGGTCGCTCAACCCGAAAATCGCCGCTGCCGAAAGCGCCTTCCGCAAGACCCGCGAGCGCCTGAACACAGCGGCGCAGGCGTTCTTCAAAACCCCTGAACTGCCCCCCAGGCCGACGTTGCCGGACCTGCCGGCGAACACCACGCCCGCCGACTTTATCGCGCAAAGCTACCAACACGCTCGGGGGCTGATTGTCTGCGAGAGCCACGTCGAGCAATCGAGCAAGGCGCTGCTGATCGATCAGATGAAGGCGCTCAAGCAGCAAGGCGTCAAAACCCTGTACATGGAGCACCTGTTCACCGACCTGCACCAGGCCGACCTGGATACCTTCCAGCGCACGGGCGTATTGCCCCCAGCGCTCAAAGACCGCCTGTGGACCCTCGACCGGGGCCACATGCCCGAGTACCGCGGGCCGCACACCTACACCAGCGTCGTGGAAGTGGCAGGCAAACACGGCCTGCGCATCCGCGCATTGGATTGCGTATCGAGCTACCACACCAAGGGCATGAGCGCGCCGCAGACGTCGCGCATTGCGATGTTCAACTTCTTTGCCGGCGAGGTCATCCGTCAAGACCAGGCTGCCGAGGGCGCGCACAGGTGGGTGGCGCACATGGGCAATGCCCATGTGCATTCGGTCGAAGGGATTGCGGGGGTGGCCCAGACGCAAGGGGCGATCAGCCTGCGGCTCTCAGATGTACCGGCGGGCACGGCCAGCGAGCTGCGCTCAGGGCTGCAATGGACCGTCGCCTACGGATCGTCGTTGTACCCCAACCGGCTGACGGCGATCCGCAGCGACTTCACCCTGGCTGTCGGCGTCCCTGGCATGCGTCCTCCTCGCGCCTATGTTCCCGCCGATCGTTCACGCTTGACGCGACCGGGGCAGTTCATGGTCGAGCAGCTTTCACTCCATGAAGTGAATCTGGTGCATCACTCGCGCAGCGGCGAGATCCTTTCCACGCCGGTGCAGATCGACGATCAAGGCCGCTTCTTCATCGAGCGCTGGGCAGAACTGAAGGACGAGCGGTTCAGCGCGTTCGAACGGCTGCTCTCGGCCCTCGATCAGGTGGTGAAACTCACCCACGTCCAGTAAACCTGACCCCCCCTGCCGGCGCGGGCAGGGGGGTGGAAAAGTCCAGATCCTACGTCAATAACACCGTCGTCAATCTAGGCGGTGGCCGTTGAAGGCGTAGAGTGATGCCCTCGTGTAGTTCCAATACTACAGATGTGAAGTTGTGCGTTAAGTGTCTCCTGATAACTGTACTGCTTTTATTGAATTATCTGTGTGTCATTAACGTCTTACAGTCGTTTTTTTAAAAATCGTATTTATTGCATTTCTTCCTCCAGCGTAATGGCCTATTGGCCTGCATGTTTCTCGGAGCTTGCCTGCTTACTTTTAAAGCGCATTGGTCGAATATTTCCCGGCGTTGAATGTTCAGCCAAACAATGAACATTGCGCCGCGCTGTTAGTTGGAAGTGAGTCTTGACTTGCTTTTTAGTTAACCGCCTTCCTTTAAATGACTACTAGGTATTCAAGCATGATCAAGAAGTTTGCTGTTCTGCTCCCGCTGGCTGTTGCGGTATTGGGTTCTTCGGCTGCCATGGCCGCCAACGATGCAAGCACCACGATCAACATCAAGGCCGACATCCCTACCAAGCAGTTCCACGCCCAGCCCCTGGACCCCAACTTCGGTCGCGACGAAATCATGACCTACAACACCGTGACCGGCGAACTGAGCACGCTGTCCTCGATGTTCACCCTGAAAAACACCGGTGGCTCGATCGACGCCTACCTGCAGGACGGCCCGGCGGCGCTCACCAACGGCACGGACTCGATCCCGCTGACCATCACCCTGGGCACCGTGGCCCTGACCGGTAGCCCGCAAGAAGTGGCCGCCGACGCAGAGTCCAACCCCGGCCTGCAAAAAATGATGACCATCAAGGCCGCCAAACCGGCGGACACCCAGACCGGTCTCTACACCAGCGTCGCCACCGTGATCTTCGACAACGTGCCGCGCACCGCTTTCTAAGCACCCGGCACGCGATAAGGCCGCGCCTTATCGATCACACCCACCGCCCGCAGGTTGTGTTCGCCTGCGGTCGGTTTCCAGATGGTTTGCAGTTCGCCATAGAGTATTAAGTTCATGTTCCCGATGAAACCCATCGCGGCGGCGCTGGCCCTGCTTGCCTGTTCGGCTGCCTGGGCGGCGGCTGATAACAGTTATACGCCACGCAGTTTACTGGCTCAGGCGAAAGGTTTGCCGAGCGAATTCGAAGAGCATTTTTTTGATGTGCCCCTGGCCGTGCGTATCGAACGCGACGAAGTCTTTCTGGGCGAGGCGATGGTGATACTTTCGCGCGATGACCGCCTCACGCTGCTGGACTTTACCGATATCAGCGACAGCCCGATACAACCCGCTGAGCGCGATACCTGGAGCCACTACCTGCAACAAGGCGCGGCCCTGGGAAGTTGCACGCAAACCTGCCCGGAGAAGATGTTGGCGGTGCATTACAACCTGGAAAACTCGCTGGTCTCGATCCTCACGGAGAACGCCGAGCACGACACCGATCATCAGCGTTATTACCACCAGCCCCAGGACGGCAGCACGGGCTTGATTGTCAGCAACCAGTTGAACCTCAACGGCGGCCAAGCGCAGGAACTCGGCGGACGTTTCGGGGTTGAAGCCAGCAGTAGCCTGGGGAACTGGAGCCATGCGCTCAACCTGCAACTGGCACGCCTCGGCGGGCCGGACACCCAGCTTTATCACGCACTGTATTCGCTGTACGCCCAGCGCGAATTCGAAGGCCAGTTCCTGCGCCTGGGCTATTTCACGCCCACCTCCGAGGGGCTCAATCGCCAGCCGCGCGCGTTCGGCGCCGCGCCGGATATCGCCGTGGGTGCGATGCTCGGCAGTTCCGACAGCCTGGCCATCAGCAACCCCAAGCCCAGCGTGTACCCGATCTACGTCACCTCCAACCGCCAGGGCTCGGTGGAGATTTACCGCAACGGCCTGCTGATCAACACCCAGGCGGTGGCCGCCGGTTTGCAGAGCATCGATACGCGGCCGTTGCCCGGTGGCATTTATGAAGTGGAAGTGCGCCTGGTCGAGGACGGCCAGGTCACCGCCACTACCCAGGAGTTGGTATACAAGCCCAACAACTGGCGCAACCATGACGAGCGCTGGCGCTACAACGTGTTCGCCGGCCGCGAAAGCACCTTGTTCAACAACTGGGAGCAACGCGACAAAGGCGACATGACCGCCGGCGCTTCGCTCAATTATTTGCTGCACCCGCGTGTGATCGTCGGCTTGTCCGGGCGCCAGGTGCAGGAGCGCATGCAATACGGCGCTTCCATCGACTGGACGCTGGCGACCCAGGCGAGCCTGTACGCCAACGTCTACCAGACCCAGGACCACGGCACCGGCATGGACGTGCAAGGCCTCTACAGTTATGGCGCCGGCAGCGTGATCGCCAGCCACAACCGCAGTTGGCTGGACACCCGCAACACCTACGACACGCTGCCCGACGGCACGCGGCTGCGCACCCGGCAAACCTTCGTCGGCCAGACCAGTACCTCGTCGCTGTCGATCAATCACCGCCTGATCAACCAGCATTCGCTCAATGCACGCCTGTCCCACAGCCAGGGCAACGTCGAGGGCGTCGGCCTGGACCTGGGTTGGAGCAAGCACGACCGGTTGTTCGGCAGCGATGCCAATTGGCGCCTGTCGCTGTTCGACCGCCCCGCCAGCCGCAGCACCGGCGACCGGCGCAACCGCGGCGTCGACCTGACCCTCAACCTGGCCCTCGGTGGGCCGGGCGAGCAGTGGTCGGGCAGCATCGGCTCGCGCACCTCGCGCGACGGCAAACGTGACAACAATGGCTCGCTGACCTACCGCAAAGACCTCAGCGGCCATGTGCTGCAGAACGTCTCGGCCACCGTGCTGACCGATACCTACGGCGTCGGCCTGTCCGGCATGACCAGCTTCCACGGCGACATGCTCGCAGGCGATGCGTTTGCCCAGCGCTCCTCCTTCAACGGCAACCTCACCGGCGGCCTCAACCTGCACAGCACCTTCGCCGTCGGCGGCCAGAAGGTGGCCCTGACCAGCCAGTACCACGGCGACGGCGCGGGCATGATCGTCGATGTGGAAACCGACCTCGACGACATCACCCTGCGCGCCGACGACCTCAGCGGTGGCAGCACCGAGCTGCGGCCGGGGCGCAACTTCGTGCCGCTCACCGCCTACCGGACCGGCTCGGTGGCGTTCGACTTCGACGGCAACCACCCGCCGGCGGCGAACATCCAGCCGCCGCGCAGCGCCTACCACATCAACAAGGGCGGGGTGGACTACCGCAAGATCCGCGTGATGAAAACCGTCACCGTGCTCGGTCGCCTGCTCGACCCGCAGGGCCGCCCGCTCAAGGGGCATCACGTGATCAACCATGCCAGCCGTGGCGTCAGCGAGGTCGACGGGTTCTTCTCGATGGAAATGAACGCCGGCTCGCCCACCCTGGAAGTGCGCCGGGGCAACCAGTTGCTCTGTCAGTTCCGCCTCGACCCGAGCAAGGCCCGCAGTGAAAACGATGTGCTGATGATCGGCGACCTGCGTTGCACGCCGGATACCTTGGCCGATGGCGCATTCGAGCGGCCGACGTCGGGGTGATTCGCACAGGGTGTAAGCCATGAACATCGATACGGATAGGCCTGTTCGGGCGCGGGTATTTGCGCTTCGCAAGTCGAGTGGGTTGGCTTCAGGCCAACCGTTAATGAGGTGTAAAGCAATGAAAGTATTAGCCGCAATCCTGGGCGTGTGGATGGTTTCCCTGGGGGTCCAGGCGGGCCCGAATATCAACGTCGGCGTGGTCTATGACTACCTGGACGGCAGCAAGAGCAGCTACCTCAAACGCATCTTCAACGGCGGCACCAGCACCGCGTTCGTCAAGGTCGAGATCCTCGAAATCGTCTACGACGCCAGCGGCGTGCCCCAGGAAATTCCCGTGCAATCCCAGGCTGACGCCAGCGCCCGCGATGGCCTGATGGCCAGCCCCGCGCGCCTGATCGTGCCGGCCAACGGCATGCAGGGCACGCGCTTGCTGTACATGGGCGAGCGCGCCAGCGAGCGTTACTTCCGGGTGCGCTACATCCCGGTGGTGCCGGAAAAAGAGGACGCGTTTGCCCTGTCCGAAGAAGAGCGTGAGGAATATCAAAAGACCCTGCAGGCCGGCGTCAGCGTGCTGGCCGGTTATGGCACGGTGTTTTTCGTGCGCCCCAAGGACACCCGCTACGACACCCGCATCAACGATGGCGCCACCCGCTATGAACTGCGCAACAACGGCAACAGCGTGATCGTGGTCGACGAATTCAAGAACTGTGTGGCCGGCAAGCCGACCGATTGCCATCCGACCACCAAGAACCACGTGCTGCCGGGGCGTGCCTTTACCTTCGATAAACAAACCGGGCGCCACTACACCTTCAAGCTGGTGGAAGGCGACACGCAGAAGAATCAAGAGGTGAAAGGATGAGCCGCTGGGCCGTGTTGGCGCTGTTGAGCGCGCTCAGCTTCAGCGCCCTGGCCGCCCGCGAGGAGGCGGTGTTCCAGGTGTCGGTCAAAGTCCCCACCAGTGACTTCTATGTATTGCCGCTCAACCCCGGTTTTCTGGAGCGTGAGCAAACCCTGAGCTGGAACCCGGTGACTGAAACCCTGAGTGCGCTGCGCGAGCCTTTCGATGTGAAAAACGTGTTGGGCGCGGTGGACGCTTACCTCGCCTATGAACCGGTGCTGTTCAACGGCCGCGACAACATTGCGCTCACCGTCACCTTCAATCAGCAGGTGCTGGGGCTCGACGCCATGCGCGTGGTGCCGGAAGCCGAGGCCCGTGTCGGCAAGCGAGTGCTGCTGGAAATTGCCGCGCAGAAGCCTGAGGACGGTTACCTCCCCGGTCAGTACTTCGGCAACGTGCAGATCATTTTCGATGCGTTGCGCCCATGAACCGGGGGCCACGCTTGAGTTTTTTCAGAACGAGTGAACCCATGCAAATCAAAAACAAGGTGTTGGGGCTGTGGTTGGCCGGGCTGCTGGTGGGGCTGCCCGCCGACGTAACGGCGGCCACCGTGGACATCCTGGCCTCGTTCCGGCCGGACCCCAGCCAGCCGGCGCGCAACGTGTTCAAAAACCACACGCCGCCGGGTAACAGCTATTGCACCTGGGCGCCGCAGTACTGCAACGAGACGCGCTACAGCATCGGTCTTCCGATCGATTTTCGGATGAGCGCGCCGATCGTGCCGGGTGGAGACGATCGCAATCATCTGTTGTTTCATGCGCCGACCGAACGCAGAAACATCACCGTCGTGCATGACGAAACGGGAGAGGCCGAAACCCTTCAGTTCCGGATCAGTGGCATTGGCATGGTGTTCCGGTGGCTGCGGCAGGACCCCACTGTGCGTTGGGAACACGATTATCCACCGCCACCGTGTCAATCCAGCGGGGTGAGTGTCGGCAACCAATGGCTTTTCGCGTTCACCTGGTTTTTGCCGGAAGGTGTCAGGGGGTGTGCGCAAAGAGCCGCCAGCCATATCCCCGCCGAGACATTTTGGTTCGATGGCCTCGGTTTCACCTACGAATTGGTCACGCCCGACCCCCTGGGGATGAGGGCCGGGACCTACCGCGGGCAGGTGACGTACAGCGTCGGGCCGCACAAGGACTTCGACCTGGGCAACGTGATGTTACCCAACGATGAGCAGATCACCCTCAATTTCATTCTTTCGGTCGATCACATCCTCAAGGTCGAGATCCCGCCGGGCGGTGAGCGCGTCGAGTTGCTGCCCCAGGGTGGCTGGCAAGGCTGGTTGAGCCAGGGGCGCAAACCGACGCGGCTGTTCAGGGACCAGACCTTCAACTTCTATTCCACCGCGCGCTTCAGGATCGGCATGGAATGCCAGTACGTCGAGGCGGCAGACAACACCTGCCGGATCCGTGACGCCAGGTCGGGGCGCTCGGTGCCGTTGCAGGTCGGCGTGACCATGCCCCACGGCATCGTCGACCCCGAGGGCCAGCCGGTCCAGCGCCGTCCGCTGCGGCTGGACGGCAGCGGCACGCACCTGTTGCTGTCGACGATGTTCGTCGACCGCAAGCCTGGCACCCTGCATTTCGAAGTGGCGCGCGACGATGTGGAGACGATGTTGCAGCCCGGTGAGTCCGGCACCTATGAAGGGAACGTCACAGTGATCTGGGATTCGGAGGTGTAACCCGCGGGGGTTGCAGGCGCGGGCATGCGCGCCTGCAGTGCCCTCACGTGTCGGACAACGGCGCTCGGTTACGCTGTTGAGCGGCGTTTTTCAGGGCTGTGCGGGTCAGGCCGCGCATCCAGTCTTTCTCCTTGTAGCCCAGGTCGTTGAGCAGGCGGTTGTAGAGCGCGTCGCTGATCGGCGTGTCGCTGAGCACGAGGTTTTCGGCCGTGTCCAGTTCGTCCGCCAGGGCCTTGAGCTGCTCGGCGAGCTGGGCTTTTTGCTGCGGCTCCCGTTCTTCGCGCCATTGCGCCTGCAGGGTTTGCAGGTCGTCCAGGCGGTAGAACTTCTGCGTGTACTCGGTGAGATTCTGTTGATAGCGGTTGTCGTAGGTTTCCTGCAGGAAGGTCTCCCAATACGGCTCAAGGAGGATCTGGTTGACCAGGCCGTCGCCCTGGCCCATTTCCCTTACCGTGGTGTACGCCTGCTGGATGCGGTCCGGGCTGACATTGGCGGTGTCGCGGTAGAGCATGTGGTCCGACAGCCAGGGCAAATCCAGCCTGTTGGCCAGGGCGGTCTGGTAGGCCAGGTGGATATCCACTTCGTCCACCTCGCCGGCCTCGCCGTCCACCAGCTCGGAGCGCAGGCGCTGGCCTTCGCCACCGGCGTCGATGGGCCGCAGGCGCCGGGCGACGTCCGCCTGGGCCACCAGGTTCAGGTGCTTGAGGCGCGCCGCGCCCTTGGCCAGGGTCACCAGCCGGCCTTCGAGTTCAGCCAGTGACGCGGAAAAGCGCCGGGCTTCGCTGGCCATGACCTCGATCCCCATCTCATTGAAAATCTGCGCGCCGCCGTCGCCGCACAAACCGGGGAAGCTCGACAGCTTGAACAAGCGCTCGCGCAGGGCGCTGTCGGCGTGGGTGGCGTTGATCAAGCGCCACACCCGTTGCGTCAGCTCCGCTTGGTTGCGGGCGTAGCGCTGCTGGTCCTGGGGGTTCTCGAAAAACTCGGGCGGCTCAAGCAGCTTGATGACTTCGAAAAAGCCCTGGGAGCCGTGTTCGTCTTCGACGGCGTCCCACAGCTGCTCGCGGACAAGCCGGGTGTTGGCGTCGACGCCTTCCAGCCAGGGATCGCTGCTGCCCTGGGGCTCATAGGTGCGATACGGGTCCAGCCCGGCCTCGCTGCGGTAGCGTTCGTACAGAGTGCGCTGATCGTCGTTCAGCGTGTTGCGGTCCAGGCGGGTGCGCGCCACGGTGCGCGCAGCCGTGGGTTCCGGCGTCAGGGTGGGCAGGGCGCGGATCGGGTTGCCGCTCAGGTTCAGGTCGAACGCATCGTTCCTGGGGTGGGCAAACAGGCCGCGGGGCCATTGGCCGATCTGTGTGTGGCTGAGGTCGAGGCGGCGCAGGTTGGGCATGCGCGTGATGTCCGGCGCGAGGCTGAGCGGGTTGTGGCTGAGGATCAGGACTTGCAGGCGGCGCAGGTTGCGCAGGCGCGTCACGTCTTCGGGGAACAGGGCCAGGCGGTTGCTCGCGAGGTTGAGGTTGCGCAGCAAACGCATCGCGCCAAGCTCGACCGGCAGGCTGGTCAGGTGGTTGTCGCTCAGGTCCAGGGAGTGCAGCGCCGGGAAGTGCTTGAGCAAGCCGCAATGGGTTTGCCCGACGCTGCTCTGGCTCAGGTCCAGGAATGTCACATGTTCAAAGTTGACGGTCAGCGCGGGCAGCGATTCGGGTAACGGCATGCCGTTCATGTCCACCCGAGCGCCGCGTTGGGTGCGGCCCCAATCGTCGGTGTATTCGGCGTAGCGGTCGGCCCAGGTCTGTTCGAGGAGCAGCGCCAGGCGTTTGCGGCTGGCCAGTTGTTGACGCTCCTGGACGCTGCCTTTGGGGTGATGGGTGGGCGATTGTTTCCAGGTCTGCAATTGGCTGTGCAGGGTTTGTTTCTCCAGGGTCAGGTCGTTCAGGGTGGTGCCCAGTTGGTCGGTGGGGATCGCCTCGATAAAGCGGCTCAGCCGTTGCTCGCTGAGGCTCGGAAACAAGCGTTGCAAGACCTCCCTGGCAAACGTCGCCGGGTGATCGGCAGGCGCGGCGCGGCAGCGGCTGAGCAGCGGGCCGCCGAGCAACTGTTGGGTGTGCCGCTCCATCACCCGGTGAGTCGCCGGCTCAGCAAGGAGCGTGCGGCGCTCGGCCAAGGGTTCCAGGGCGGTCATCAGCCAGCGCCGCAGGTCTGCACCTTCGCCGGGGCGGTAACCCAGCCCGCTGTGCGACGCGGCGGGCAGGCTCGACAACACGGCTTCGTACAGATTGGCCGGGCGGTGCAACGGTTGGCCGGCGCCGTCATAGACCGCATAACCGAGGCTGTTGTGGACCAACACCCGGCGAGTGGTGGCAGTGTCCGGGCCGGCCTGGCTGCGCAGAGGGCCGGTGACGGAGCCGTTGCGGATTTCAAGGTGCAGGTCGCTGAGCACGTCGGCGTGCAATTGCAGGGTCTTGAGCACCAGGGTTTCCGTGGCCGGGCTGGGCGACGCTGGTGGATAGAAGCCTTCATAGGCGCGTGCCGCCTCGGCGGCCACGTGCAGCTCGTCGGCCAGGTTGCGCAGGCGCAACGGCCCGCGCCGGTGCGCGGCCAGGGCCTGGCGTTCGGCGGGGCGGGCGGTGTCGAGCAGGCGGCGGGCCAGGCTCAGGTCGAGGTCGGGATGGTCGTGGCGCAGGCTGATAATGCCGGGGTCGTCGCTCTCTTCACGGGCGTGGTAGACCGCCGGGGCGATGTCGCGGCTCTGGCTCAATACGTAGTCGGCCAGTTGCTCGCGTAACGCGTGTACCCGCTGCGACTTCGGCACCTCGGCGCCCAGCAGGCGGGTGATTGCCGCTTCATCGAGAAAG
The DNA here is from genome assembly GCF_049898265.1 of Pseudomonas sp. PSPC2-3. Lineage (NCBI taxonomy): Bacteria > Pseudomonadati > Pseudomonadota > Gammaproteobacteria > Pseudomonadales > Pseudomonadaceae > Pseudomonas > Pseudomonas sp. PSPC2-3. The sequence continues at coordinate 485,769 of NZ_JAFCXJ010000003.1, forward strand.
CCCAGCACCCGTTCCGGCAAGTGCCCGGACAGCACTTCGCCGAGACTGATGCGCAAGGTGTCGGCGGCGCTGGCTTGCGCAGCGCCATAGCGGTGCGAGCTGCCGCTCAGGTCGGGCTTGAGGAACACTTGCAGTGCTTTGTTCCGGGGCCAACCGTCGAGTTCGGTGACCATCTGCTCGAACCAGTCCGAACTCGGGTCGGCGCTCAAAGCCTGCCCGGCGCGGATTTTTTCGCTGGCCGCCTGGATGGAGTCGGCCGCTTCGAGCCGTTTGAGGCCGGCATCGAGCAACGGCGGCAGTGTTTCGTTGTACTCGTACATGCGGCGTAGGGCGCCGTCTTCGGTGGCGCTGGCGACCCTTAGCTGTTCCAGCTGCGTGTCACTGAACGGTTGCACCCGATGCCCGAGACGTCGCAGCAACTGCGCACGCTCCCAGGTGCGCGGGCGTTCGCCCTCGTGGGTCGCCGCGCCGTCGCCGTTCAATTGCAGGCGCGGGCGGTAGGCGTTCGGGCGTTCGGGGTGGACCACGCGGTGCGCGTCGCCGAGCGGGTCGTATTGCACCTCCAGGTGATGCTCGCCCAGGGCCAGCAGGGTTTTGCCCTCATGCTGATGCAGGCCCGCGGGCGACGGTATCGAATCGGCGGGGATCGGGGTTTTCCGGGCGAACGCGCTGATGTCCGGGTTCCACAAGCGCCGGCTGCCGTCGGCTCGCTGCACCGGGACCAGGCCTTCGATGAAGGGCGAGAGCTTGAGCCGCGCCAGCTGACCGATGTGGCCGCCCGCGGCAAACAGGGCGAACTGGATCACGCTGTCGGCCACCCCCGCCACATGTTCCCAGGCTTCGGTGCGCCGGCCTTCGCTCCAGTCGACGACGCCTTCGCACACCTCGTCCATGATCTGGTAGGCGCTGTAGACCAGCATCAGTTCGCCGAGCACCGGCACGAAGGGCGTCAGCACCAGCAACGCGGCATTGAGGAGGTCGGCGAACATCTGCTCCAGGTTGTCCCACCAGGCCCAGCGGGCGTGGCGTTCGACGTCGGTGCTGGACACGGCGATAGTCCGCGCATCGTTGACGATTTTGTTCAGTTGCACGCGATACAGGTAGCTCCACAGGGTGTCCGCGTGGGGTGTCGGCGGGCGTTGGCGATAATCGTCCTGCCAGCGTTGCACGCTGAAGTGCAGGTTGGGGTCGCTGATCGGCGTGTCTTTCCAGCTCGGCCCGCTGTCGGTGCGGGCTTTTTGGTGCCATTGGATGTGGCTGAGGCGCGCATTGAGCCCGGCAAAAAAAGCCCCGCGCTCGGCATGGGGCACGAACTGGCTGAAGAACACCTGGTAGCGCGCCTTGTCGCGCAACTGACGGGTCAGTTCGGCCATGAACGCCAGGGGCGACGGGTATGCCTTGAGCGGGTGTTCGGGGTCTTCGGCGACATAGGCGATCACCCGAGGGCCTGGCGCGGCGATAAACAGCACGATGCCCACCAGCGCGACGTTCATCACGCTGAGGGTGTAGGCCTGGAGCGGGCTTGGCCGGTCGTTCAGCAGGTCAAGCATCGAACCGTGCGTCTCGGGCTCGAGGTCGCCCTTGGCCAGGGCCAGGTGGGCGGCGCTGTTCAGCGCGGCTTTGTGGCGTGCGACCACCTCGTCGTGAACCGTGCGGGCCAGCGGCGGGTTATTGAAGCCGAGCGCCTGACTGAGCTTGAGTTGATACTGCGCGCCGAGATCCAGCTGGCGGCAAATAGCTTTGAACCCCTGCGCCGTGAGGCGGGCGCCGCTGGTGCGGTGGGTGATCGACAGCACATCGCGCTGGCCGCGTGCATCGCTCGGGCCGAGGAAGGCGAAGTCGAGAAAGTCGTCGCTGGCGGCGAAGTTGCCCAGCGCCGCATCGAGCAATGACACGGTCTTGCTGGTCTGTGCGCCGCTGATGTTGATCTTCCACCAGGCCAGGTTGGCTTCGACATAGAGGCGCAGGTAGGTGTTGCGCACATCCACCGCGCCATAGTCGCGCAGGGCGTGTTTGAGCAATGGCTCGGCGAAGGCGTACACATCGTTCAACGCGGCGAGCCGTTGGTCCAGGCGGTTTTGCCGCTGCCAATGTTCGGCAATGGCGGCCTTGAGCGGGGCCGGTGCGGTCAGGCTGTTGAGGCGCGCGGTTTTCAATGCGCCGAGGCGTGCGGGCGTGGCCTGGGTGAGCCAGGCCGGCAGGGCGTCGCGGATGTGCGCGTAGTGGGCGCCGTTGAAGGCGCTGTCGAGTGACGGTAGAGCGGGCATGGATCAAGTCCTGTAAAGGGTGATCCATGAGTGTGTGTGGCGGCGTCGCGCCGCGGTGGCAGATAGGTAGTGCAGCCGGGCGTCAGGGTTGGCGGGCCAGGCACAGCGTCGGGTCGCCCGGTTGCAGCAGCGGGTTGAGCATCGGCGCCATGCCCTTGAGCACCTGCACCGGCAAGGCCGAGGTGAAGGTGAAGTGCTGCGCCGACGCCCCCGGCACAAACGCGGTGAGGGTGCCGAAGTGATGCGCGCCGATGTAGAACACGAAGGTCGCCGTGCGGTTGATCGATTTCGAACTGAGCATGCGCCCGCCGGGCCCCATGGCCTCGATGCGGTTATCGCCGGTGCCGGTTTTGCCGCCCATCGCCAGCGCCGTGCCGTCCGTCAGTTTGAAGCTGCCGGCCACCCGCTTGGCGGTGCCGGCGTCGACCACTTGCGACAGCGCGCCGCGCAACGCCGTGGCGACTTCGCTGGGCAGCACCCGTTTGCCGCGGTTTGGGTCGTTGACCACGCGGGTTTCATAGGGCGTGCCGCTGGCGAATTGCAGGCTGTCGATACGCAGCACTGGCAAGCGCACGCCGTCGTTGAGGATGATGCCCATCAGTTCCGCAAGGGCGGCGGGGCGGTCGCCGGAACTGCCGATGGCGGTGGCCAGCGACGGCACCAGATGGTCGAACGGGTAGCCCACGGCCTGCCAGCGCTGGTGGATATCGAGGAACGCTTCGATCTCCAGCATGGTGCGGATCCGGCTGTCACGCGCACTCTGGTGACGGCTCTTGAACAGCCAGCTGTAGACCTCCTGGCGTTCGAATTCACTGGCTTTGACGATTTCGTCGAAGCTCGCCTCAGGGTGGTTGAGCAGGTAGCCCAGCAGCCACAGGTCCAGCGGATGCACCTTGGCGATATAGCCCTGGTCCGGCAGGTCGTAGGCGCCGGGGCCGTAACTCTGGTAGAGCCGTTCGAGGCGCTCGTCGCTGAGCGTGTCGGGGGTTTTGAGGTTTTTCAGGTGCGAGCGCACGAAGGTGTTGAAACTCGCCTGGCTGGCCTGGGGCAGCAAATAGCGGTGGACGGCGGCCAGGCGGATCGCGGTGGGGTGCAGGCTGTCCATGAAGGTGTCGAGTCGGGCCTGGGTGTCTTTGTGGCGGTATTTTTTCCAGAACTTGAGCAGGAACGCGGTGCCTTCGTGGTCGGCGAACTTGGCCAGGTATTCCTGGCGGCGCGGGTCGTTGTCGTCCTTGAGCAGCCGTGCGCTGTTGTCTTCGCCCGAATAGGTGGTGTAGCGCACCAGGTCGCGCATCAGGCGAATGAACGGCAGGTTGATCGACTCGCGCAGGGCATCGCGCAAGGTCGGGTTGCGGCCGTTGTCTTCGTTGCGAAAGTTATGGAAGCGGTGCAGGCCGCCGCCGGTGAAAAACGCCTCGCCGGGGCTGGCCGAGTAGGTGCGGTCGAGGGCGGCGTCGAGCATTTTCGCCAGGTCGCGGTCGCTGTGCTGGATCAGGTAATTCAGCGCCCAGCGCGAGAGCACATCCTGCTCGGGCAGCTCGACGCTTTTCAGCTCGGCGGGCGTGCGCGCCTGGTAGCGTGCATGCAGCTCGGTGACGATCTGCAGGTAGGTGGTCAGCACCCGCAGCTTGGCGGTGGAGCCCAGTTCGAGTTTGCTGCCTTCGTTGATATCGAACGGCTGGTCGGTGTTGTCGGTCTGCACCCGCACGCGTGCGCCGTCGGGCGTCAGTTCGTAGAGGGTGAAGCTGTAGCGCACCTGCGGTGTGCTTTGCGGCGTCAGCAGGCGCGGGCCGAGCAGGCCCATCTGCGCGGCGAACGCCGGGTCGGCCAGGTGCTTGAGGTAGTCGGTGGCCTGGGTTTGCAGCGCGTAATGCAAGGTGCTGGTGGCCGACAGGTCGAGGCGGTCGAGGTCATACAGCGAGCGGTTGAGCAGGCTGGCGAGACGGCTGCGGGCGACGTTGATGGCTTTGTTGGTTTCTACCGGCTGGAGGGTCGGTTGCTGCTGCCAGTCGCGGTAGGTCACGTGGCTGGCGAGGGCGGCGGCGGACAAGGTGGCGGGGATCACCTGGTTCTGCGCGAGCAGGCGGATATGGCTGTCGGTCAATTGCGCCAGCTCTTCGCGACCTTTGGTCAGGTAGTGCGAGGGCCGGCGTTGGGCAATCATCAGCGACAGCACCTGGCGCAGGGCCAGGCCGCGTCTGGCCAGGCTCGCCGGGTCTTGTGCGCTGTCGCTCAGCGCCTGGTTGACCTGATTGAAGTCGGCGCCGTACCACACCCGCAGGCCTTCGGCCAGGCCATGCACTTCGCCGTGGCCCGGCACGGCGGACAACGGCACGCTGTTGAGATAGTCGCGCACGATATTGCGCCGACTGCCCGAGGTGTCCGGCCCGGCCTGGTAGGCCCGCACGCTGGCCGACATCATCTGGCGGATTTTCTCACCGCCGGACAAGGTCAAGCCGTCGGGCGAATGGCGATATTTCTCGAGCTGCGTGGCCAGGGTGCTGCCGCCGGCGGTCTGCCCCGGCAGATGCAGGAGTTTGGCCACTTGCGACCAGGCCGCCTTGGCAAAGCGCGGCCAGTCCACCGCCGGGTTGGCCAGCGGTTGCGTGGGGTCCAGCAGGTCGCGGTCCTCAATGAACAGCAGGCTCTGCACCACCAACGGCGGAACCTCGGCAAAGCTGGCGTAGAGCTGTTGCGGGTAGGTGAAGGCATACAGCGGCGCGGCGCGGCAATCGGTGATGCTCAGGCCGGCCTGGACTTTTTCCGCGTAGGGCACGAACAGCCCGTGCTCGGCATAGCCCAGCAAGGCCGGGGAGAAGCGTGTCTGGGCCTGGATCAGGTAATTGCGCTTGAGCAGGCGCGGTAGGAATTCATTCAGCGCGCTGTAGCCCAGGCGCCGGTCGAACGGGCCGTCGCCGGGGTACACGATGGCATCGCTGGCGCCGGGCTCCAGGCGATAACTGAGGGTGGCGGCCAACGGGCTCAGGTAGCGGGCCTGCAGGCGCGAGGTGTGCATTTCCACGCTGGCGGCCCAGCCCAATGCCAGCAGCGCGAGCAACAGCACCAGCCACACCAGGCGCCACCACCCGGATCGCCGGCGGGCGCTGTGTGGCAATGGCAGTTGATCCGGGCTGTCGGTCGGCAGCGCAGCCTGTTTCGAATCGGTTTGCCATAAAGCGCCCATAGTCGATTCATCCATTTACGCAGATTGATCGGACTTGGGTGAAGCTTAGTCGTTGGTGACGAAATGTGTCGGCTCACGGCTGCGGGCGTTTCACGCCATTGCGCAGCAGCGCCAGCCAGTTGCGGTCGTTGGCCTGGCCCCAGCGGTAGGTGCCGCGATCGTTGAAAAACACCGAAATGTCTTCCAGGTACCACATGTGCATTTTGACGTTGAGTTGACGCACATAGTCGCTTGCCGGGCAGACGATGGCTGCCCAGGGGTCGCATATCCACAGGCCGACCCAGCCCGCTTCGCTGAAGTCCAGGGTCGAGCCCAGCGTCGCCGGCGGGTTCCCCACCACCACAAACGCGTGGGCGGGCGGGCTGGTGCCCCAGACGCGCGCGGCGCCGCCGTTGAACCTGATCAGTTCGCTCGCCACGTGGGCCATCTGGTCGCAATTGCCTGCACCGGTCTTGAGGATCACTTCGGTGTAGTTGGGCTGGCCCGCCCGGCTGTACTGCCACATCACCAGCGGTTCGGCGATGGCCAGCCGTTCCAGCTCGTCGACCCCCGTGCCCACGATGTTGGCCGAGCCGATCCCGGTGCTTTTGACCAACGCCACGGTGCTGGCCTGGGCCTTGCTGGCCAGGTATTGATTGAGGGTCTGGCCAGGCTGGGCGAGGTAGGGCGGCCAGGTGTCGAGTTTCAAGGGTGTGACGGCCACGCTCATGCCCAGGCGCTGCCCCTGATCGCTGGCGTTGAGCAACAACTCGCGCTGCTTGATAACCCGCAGGCCGCGTGACTGCTCGAGTAGGCGCTTGAGTTTGGCCGCACCGAAGCCGCGCCTGGCCAGTTGTTGGCTCAGTACCTCCAGGGTGGGCAGTGTGACCAACGGGCGGTTATGCACAAACCCGGCGGCGCTCAAGTAGTCGAGCTTGCGCTGGCTGAATGCGCGGATCAGCTGTTCGGGTTCACCGCCGAGGTTGAAGTCCAGGCGGTTGAACAGCATCGCCGGAGCGGGGGCGATGGCGATGCCTTCGTAAAAGACCCCGGCGTCGGCCTCCACGATAATCCGCGTGCCTCCCGCCGGGGTCAGTTCGATCGCCATGGCACGCAGGGTTCGGCTGTCATCGGTGCCCACTGTCAGCCCGGTCAGCTCGACCACGCGCGTGTCGCGGTTGAGTTGATTGTCCAACTGATTGTTGGGCAGGCCGAATTGCGCTTCGTTGGCGATGAGCCGACCGGTGAGCTGGGGCTTGTAGGTCAGCGGCGCGGTCCTGGCCACTGGCGTCAGTTCAAAGCTGGTGCCTTGGGGCATCGCTTCGTACAGCCGGCGGTTGTGAACCAGCTTGCGCGGGTCAGGGCCGACGGCGGGGGCGGGGATCAGGCGCAGGTGCTCGATGGCCTGGGCGCGGCGTTGCTGGATCGAGGCGTTGAACGCGGTGAGTTTTTTGGTGAAGCAGATCAGTGGGATCGGGCTGCGTTTGCTGCGCGCCGCACCGCACAGGCTGTCGAAGCCTTCGGCGGCCTTGAAGTAGGCGGGCGAGGCCAGGTCGTCCAGGTGGGTCGGCGCCTGGTGCTCCAGGCGGAACAGGTTGTCGCCGTCGAGCAGGTCAGTGGCGTCGCGACGCGCAATCAGCAGCGGCTGGGTGGCGAACAGCCGTTCGCTGACCAGCACCTGCTGCCCGCGGGCGTTTTGCATCGGCGCCACGCCAAGGGCGCTGTCCAGGCGAAAGGTGTGGCTCGGCGGCCCATAGGGTTTGCCGGTGAACGGGTGGCACGGGTACCAGTGTTTTTTGTGCAGCAGCGCATTGATCCGCAGCAGGTCGCTGCCGCGCAGCAGCGTGCCGCTGCCGAGGTCGGCTCCGGCGAGCAGCCGGGGGTAGTCGAGCAGGAACCGGTCGGCGGTGCGACGTTGAACCTGTTCGATAGCCGTGTGGAGGATTTTCCGCGCGCCGCCGCTCAGCCGGATCACCCCGCTGCGAGCCAGCCTGAACAGGCCCGGAAGGCCGTCCAGCGGGTTCAGCGCGGTGTTGAGGAAGGCGCCGCTCAAACGGGCCAATTGCAGCAGTTTGATCGGCAACGGCGCGGTTTTTTTCAACACCGCCAGGGACGCCGTGAGAAAGCGCTGGGTGGGGAACAGCAGCGCCAACAGGTCGATAAAGCAGGTGTAGCCGCCGTCGATGACACGGCGGGTGTCGCCGGAACCGAGGTCCTCGGCGCAGGACCAGAACGGCACGAGGGCTTTGAGGCGTGTCCACAATCGATCCCAGCGCTGTTGCATCTGCTCGCGCTGCGTGGTCCCCCGGGCTTGCAGGTGCAAGGCGTCGACTTCGAGGAAGAAGTGCTCGCGCACGATGGCTTGGGCAATGGCGCGGTTGAGCGTCGAACCGTAGGTCAACGCCGTCGTCGTCGGCGGTTGGGCGGGGGGCGGGCTGGATGACCACAGCGTCTGCACAATGACCTTGGCGCGCACCCCCGGCCGTGGCGGGCGCCCGTTGGCATAGGCGTCCCAGTCCAGCGGCAGTTCATCGCCCATCAGCAGTTGGGTGACCGGGCGGGTGGCGTGGGGAGTGCCGGTGGCCACCGACATCAGCGTGCCGCCCTCGTGGAATGCCAGCGGTGCGCCGCGGCGTTTGTCGACGCGGTTCAACAGCGGGAACAGCTCGTATTCCTGCACCGCGCTGGGCGATGTGCCGCGCAGGATCACGCCCATTCGGGCGCTGCGCGCCAACGCTTCCTCCGGGCTCAGCAGGGCGAGGTCTTTGCCGGGTTCTTTTTTCAGCACCAACAGCTGCAAGTCGGCCTGTTGCAGGTGGTGTCGGTCGGCCAGCGGCAGTTGCGCCAGCAGGTCTTCGATCAGGCTGCTGTAGGCCTGCTTCAGGCGTTCGATGTAGGCCGCGAACGCGCTGTCGAAGCGTTGATGGATGTTGCCCAGGCGCCCGAACGATGGGCGTAGTTGTGCCAGGTCCAGTTGGGGCTCGGTGGACTGCCAGCGGCTGTCGCCCAGTTGGCCATCCATGTGCAACTCCACCAGACTGTGCAGGCTGTAGTTCCGGCGCTCGTGATGGTGCATCGGGAAGCGCAGGCTGCCGCCGGCGAGCGGCGGGACGGGGCGCCACAGGCAGGCTTTGTCCAGCAGCGTCTGGTTGGGGAATAGGTTTTTCAGGTCGGCCAGGGCAATGCTGCGGCGGGTCGGTGGCGCGTCGGCAAAGGTGATCAGGGCTGCCTTCAAGGCGTGCAGGCGTTGGCTGAGGCGCAGCTTCAGCGCGTCGATTTCATGCGCGAGGTAGGCGGTGTTGTCGCGTTCGGGCAGTTCGCCCACGGTGATGGCCCAGTCGAGCAGGGTGCGGGTGGCGAGGTATTCGCGCCACTGTTGTTGCTGGCCGGTCGTGGCGGGCATGGATGCCAGGGCGAGCATGTCGTGGTAGCTCAGCTGGCGCGGTGAGCCGGGCGCCATGGCCTGCGCGATCAAGACCCCTTGCTTGAAACTCATCCAGGCGATCGAGCTGCGAAAGCGCATCGTCGCGGGCAGCCCGCGCACCAGAAACTCCGGCGCGGCGCCGGCCAGCAACAGGTGGGCGGCGAGAGGCGCAGCGCGGGTGGAGACCTTGCAGGTTCGCACCAAATGCAGTTCCAGGTCTTGGCGCACTTCACCATGTGGCTTGCCCGCGTGGGCGCTCAGCTCGAAACCGGCGATGGGAGCGCCTGCTTCGCCGGCTCCAGGGTCGAGGTCGAGGATCAGGGCGCTCAACACCAACAGGTCGAGGCTGGTCTGGCTGGCGGCTTCGTCCGGGTGCTGGCCGTACCAGTGCAGCGCCGTCACCAGTTGTTGGCCCAACTGCCGCGCCGGTCCGCGCCGCAGCAGTTGTTTGAGCAAGTGGTCGGCCTGGGCGCGGATCGCGTCAGCACTCAGGTCGCCCAGCAGTGTGCCGCACAAGCGGTCAAGCAGGCGTGGGTGGCCATCGGGCAGGCCGTGATTGGCGGTGGCGAGAACGCTGTGGCGCTGTTCGCTGAGCAGTCGTACCGGCGAGTGGGGTGTGGCGCTCAACAGCCCATGATAGTCGCCGAACTCGGGGCGGCGGGGCAGGTTCATCTCCAGGGTTTGCAGGGTGTCCTGGGCTTCGTCGACGCTGGTCGGTGGCGCAAGATCATGCTGTTGCAGCAGTTGCTGGAGGGTGAAGGGGCCGCAGATGGGGTGCGGGACAACGGCGGGATGGTGCGGCGCGCCGGAGTCCGGTGCGGGGTGCAACGTCACGCTGGCCGTGTCGATCACGTGGTCGTTGGGCGGGGCTTGGATCAGGCCTTTCAAGCACTCGGCCATGACGTCGCGGTCATGGTCCTGAGCCAGCCACTGCTGGTGCTGCATCAGGGCGAGATCGGCGTTGGCCAGGTCGCTGACCGGCAGCGTGGTCAACGCCGTCGACTGGCGCAGCGTGTCGATCAGTACGCGGGCTTCGGCGGGTGTGTCGGGCACCGGCAGATCATGGCAATTGAGCAGTTGGGCGAGGCTGAACTGGCCGCTCTGGTGGACAAAGCTCCCCAACTGCTCGGCGACTTCGACCAGGTGTTCGAGCTGGCCGTCCAGGGGCAGCGCCAGCAGTTGTTCGATGCCGATATCCACCAGCCCGCCCCAGGCTTTTTTGCCGCTGAGCCGGCGTGTGGCGGGATCGAACATATACGTGCCGGGTTGCAGGCCGTCGACCGCTTCCAGCGCCAGGAACGACGGGTTGCGGGTGATGGCGTCGAGTAACGCGGCGCCGGTTTGCTGGGCGGTGGCCCAGAACGAACCGGAGTCGAGTTTGAAATAGCTCCTGTAGCAGGAAAACAGGCTGAAATCGTCGTCGTCGAGCAGGGCTTGCAGTTGGTCGGCGATCTGTTGCCGGTCTTGATTCAACCGCTTCAACCCGTCATCCAGCCCCGCCTTGGGCTCGGCGAAACTGTTCGATTGATCGAGCGCCTGGGAGATCACCCTGCGCTCGCCGCGATGCTCGGGGTAGGGATAGCCATAGAAATTCAGCACCGATTGCGCCGGCAGTTCGAGCGGCGCGGTTTCGAGCGGCACGTCCAGGCCGGCCAGGTCCACCGGCAGGCGCGTGGCCCAGGCCCGCAGGTGTGGGCGGCTGAGTGCGCGGCGGTATACCTGCAGCCAGCAGCCCAGGGTGGAGTGCTCGGGCACGATCACTGTGGTGGAGTCGCCGTTTGTCAGGTGATTGAACAACGCGCTGATCAATTGGCCATCGGCGGCCAGGCGTCGTGCCCGGCCTTGTTGGAGTACGTCGAGGGTGGTCGGCATGGGGAGATCCTTTCGCTGGGATTGCCGTCCTGGCAATCGAAGCACCCCATGGTGAAGGGGCGGCCCGGCGGCGGGTATGGCGATGCTTCCCGTTCGGCCGTGGCCGGCTTCCGCGTTGTCCGCCCGATGGGCTGAAAGTATTGAAGCAGAGCCTTCGGCTGGGTATATACGGCCTAGGTAGGGGCATGACGCTGCACCAAAGCTGTGCAATACTCGGCGCGCGTCAAACGGAGAAAATCCTTACGCTATCCAGGTAATGCCCCTCCACAAAAGCCGCTTTTACCGCGAGTTCTCGCTGAATCTTGCCGTTTATTAAGTGAAAAACCCTGGGTTGAGCTTTTTATACTGCACCCCCGCTGAACTGGCCATGGCCAGACGGGTTGGCCCATGAGGCGAACCCGGTGTGAGGCGTCCTGGCAGACCTGCTGCGACGTCGAGTACTCGGTGGCTTAATCCAATAACAAGACGAGGTTGTACCCCTATGCCAGTTGGCAACCACCTGCCTCATGGCGAGACCGCTCAGGGCGGCCCGCTGAAACGTGAACTGGGCGAACGGCATATTCGCCTGATGGCCCTCGGCGCCTGCATCGGTGTCGGCCTGTTCCTTGGCTCGGCCAAGGCCATTGAAATGGCCGGCCCGGCGATCATGCTCTCTTACATCATTGGCGGCCTGGCGATCCTGGTGATCATGCGCGCGCTTGGCGAAATGGCGGTCCACAACCCCGTCGCCGGCTCGTTCAGTCGCTATGCCCAGGATTACCTCGGCCCGTTGGCGGGCTTTCTCACTGGTTGGAACTACTGGTTCCTGTGGCTGGTGACCTGCGTCGCGGAAATCACCGCCGTGGCCGTGTACATGGGCGTCTGGTTCCCCGATGTGCCGCGCTGGATCTGGGCCCTGGCGGCCTTGATCAGCATGGGCACGATCAACCTGATCGCGGTCAAGGCGTTCGGTGAGTTCGAGTTCTGGTTCGCCCTGATCAAGATCGTCACCATCATCGCCATGGTCATCGGCGGCGTCGGCATCATCGCGTTCGGTTTCGGCAATGACGGCGTGGCGCTGGGGATTTCCAACCTGTGGGCCCACGGCGGCTTCATGCCCAACGGTGTGCAGGGTGTGTTGATGTCCCTGCAAATGGTGATGTTCGCCTATCTGGGCGTGGAAATGATCGGCCTCACCGCCGGTGAAGCGAAGAACCCGCAGAAGACCATCCCGAATGCCATCGGCTCGGTGTTCTGGCGCATTCTGTTGTTCTACGTCGGCGCATTGTTCGTGATTCTGTCGATCTACCCGTGGAATGAAATCGGCACCCAGGGCAGCCCGTTCGTGATGACCTTCGAGCGTCTGGGCATCAAGACCGCCGCCGGCATCATCAACTTCGTGGTGATCACCGCTGCATTGTCGTCCTGCAACGGCGGCATCTTCAGCACCGGGCGCATGCTCTACAGCCTGGCGCAGAACGGCCAGGCCCCCGCGACCTTCGGCACCACCTCGCGCAACGGCGTACCGCGCAATGCGTTGCTGCTGTCGATCGCTGCGTTGCTGCTGGGCGTGCTGCTCAACTACCTGGTGCCGGAGAAAGTCTTCGTCTGGGTCACCTCGATTGCCACCTTCGGCGCGATCTGGACCTGGGTGATGATCCTGCTGGCGCAGCTCAAGTTCCGTAAGAGCCTGAGCCCGGCGGAACAGGCGGGCCTCAAGTACCGCATGTGGCTGTACCCGGTCAGTTCCTACCTGGCATTGGCGTTCCTGGTGCTGGTGGTGGGCCTGATGGCGTACTTCCCGGACACCCGCGTCGCGCTGTATGTCGGCCCGGTATTCCTGGTGCTGCTGACGGTGCTGTTCTACACGTTCAAATTGCAACCGACCCAGGTTGCCCAAGGCGTCGCGCGCTCGGCGTAACGCTTGCTCAAGACGGCCTGTGGCGCACAGGCCGCCTTGATGCGCTCAGTCGCGCGGCAACGCGTGAAGGGCGGCGTCCGTCAACTGGCCGATGAGGCGGTTGCGCTCGGCGGTCTGCGTGTCGATCAGCGCTTGCAGGCGGTCGAGGTGTTCATCGGAGTGTTTGTCCGGCAGCTCCTTTTGCAAGAGCCCGATCTTGTAGCGGGTCACTTCCTTGATCGTCAAGAAGGGCGCGGGAAAGCGTCGTTCCAGGTAGTCGAGCCAGAAGTCGCAGGTTTTGTATGCGTTCACCAGCCCAGGGGAATCCTTCAACCCGCGCAGCATTTGACGCGCCTGTTGGACATCGTTGTCGACCACGCCGTACCCCTCCACTGAATACAACATTTGGTCCGCCTGGACCGGCAGGTTGAATTCCTCGCGCAACATCACCCGATAGAACAGGGTGATTTCGGCGGGGTCCGGCGAACGCCCTTGCGCGGTCAAGCGGCTGATGTGATCGTCGGCGAACTGGTCGAGCTGCTCCAGGTAATACACTTGTTTGGCCAGGCCGAGCAGTTCGCGGTCGATGCGGTTTTCGTCGTATCGAGCGAGGGTCTGATGCACTCGGTGCATGAGCTCCATGTTGTTGAACAGCAGTATGGCGCCGTCGCCACAGGTGCCCGCCGCATGGGTGTTGAGGAACACTTTTTCGCGCAGCTCGGTGGAGTTGCTCAGGCCATCGAGCAGGTTCCAGACCCGGAATGTCAGTTTTTTACGTGCATTTCCAGCGATGGTGTACTCCAGAGACTTGGTCAAGTCCGCCAACACTCTGAAGACATCATCGGGACGGGCGCCTTCATGGCTTGACAGACCGTTCCACAGTTCTCTGGCGCTGTCGTGTTTAAAGGGTTTCAGGTGGACCAGCCAAGGCAAAATGCCGCGTTCGGCGGGCGGCGTGTGGGCGATGCCGGGGAGGGAGCCCCCTACGGCCATGCCAATGTCGACTTGGTATTGCCTAATGCGCTGCAAGGTTTGGGGCGACAGCGGATTGTCATGCAGGAACGTCGAACGATTTCGGATGATGGCTCTGGGGTGGGTAAACACGCGCTCGGGAATGCTGGAGATCTGGTTTTCCTGCAAGTACAGGGTGTTCAGATTCGCGTGATCTGCGGCGCCGATCGGCCATTGTTGGGTATGGGTTGCTCTTAAATCCAAGGTCGAGAGTTGGCTCATTCGCGTGACGTCGAGCGTGATCCCCAGGGGGTTGTAACCCAGGTTGAGGTTTTCCAGGTTGACCATGGCGGCGAGGCGTGCGGCGGACTCCTCGGTTAAAACCAGCGCGTTGCCTTCCAGGTTCAGGCGAGTGAGTTGCGTCATCTGAGTGATGGCGCTCGGTAGCTCGCTCAACTGGCAGTCGATTTGCAGGGCCCGTAAGCCTGGGAAGAGCGCGAGGAATGCATGGCCCGAGGCGGGGAAGCTGTCCCCGGCGATACTCAGGTGCTCGATGTGCTCGAAGCCCCTGAACCCGTTGATAAAGGCCGCCGTGGGCAGATCGATGGTGTCCAGTTGCAATGTCAATGACTCCGCATGAAACAACCCATCGATGTAGACCTGTGGCGGCTCATCCCGTCGCCAGGCCCTGCGCAGTGTGTTGGCGATATGGCGACGACGGCCCAGATGGAGGCCCAGTGGGTCGGTTTCGTCGTTGTCGGTGTCACGAGGGGTGTCGCTCCAGCGGGTCAGTTCAATGTCCAGGAAGCTGTATTCGGCCTGGCGTCGGTCAAGCTCGATCAGGGCGGCCGGCTCATCCAGGTTGAGCCAGCGGATGAAGGCGCGGGCGGTGTCATTGTCGAACCGGGGGTAGAGTTCCTGGACCCTGCTCACCAGGTCCGGCGCGCGATTACCGCCGAATGGCCACAGCCAGTTCCAGACGGGGTACACCAGAAATGAGCGATCCAGGCCCATCGGCGGTTGCAGCCAGGGTTGCAGGTGCGGCAGGTCCAGCAGGCTTTTTATCGCCACGCGCTGGGACAGCGCCAGCTTGGCGATCTGCTCCTGAAGTGGCGCGAGGTCGTCTTCATGTGTGATTCCCAGCGTGCTCCGTTCGGTGTCGGTCAACGTCTGGATGATGGCTGACAGCAGGTTGCTGCCGCTGCCGGCGGGCGTGGCGAGAGGCGCTCCTTGTGAGTCGTAGGCGTGGTAGACCTGGTGTTGCTTGACCAGCACTTTTTGGCGCGTCCCGGCCGGGTTGCCGGCGGCTTCGATGCTGGAGCCGCTGAAGTGTCGGTCGCGGACTTCGATGCGCAGGTCGCTGGGCCAGCCGGGCACGGTGTTGAGCAGGTGCAGGATGATCCGGTCGCTGTCCGGGTTGATCAGGTTGTCCAGGTACAAGCCCTCGAAGGCGCGGTTCAGACGCACCTCGTGGGCGGTCAGTCGGGCTGTTTCGCCGAGGCGCAGGCTCACCTTGCCGTGCTCGTGCAGTTGCTTGAGTTCGCGGGGCGTTGCGTGGCCGAGGATGCTGTCGACGGTGTTGTTGGGTAAGTCGGCATGTGCGGCCTTGAAGCGTTCGCGCGCGACGTTGGGGCTGCGGTGCTCGCTCTCTTGGTAGAGCGAATTGAACAGATGGTTGGTTTCTTTCTCGGCGAACTCGACGATTTTTTTCACCAGTTTGAACAAGCGCTCTTCAGCGGAGCTGGGCAATTCGCCCAACAAGGCATTGATCAGCGTGTCGTAGCCGGTGAGTTGGTTCAGCAGGCGGGCGTCCCTGTAGTCTTGCTCGGTCACGAGGATTGTTTCAGCGTTCGGGCCCGCACTGGCCGGGTATTGATAGCGCACCTCGTTCCCGGGGCCGACGATCTGCAGTCTGTGGTTGTCCGGCCATCCCGGCAACGCGGAGATCACCAGCAATTGCAGGGCCGGCTCGGCTTCCTGGGTGTTGGGGTTCACCCGCAGTGCGTTGATGAAGTGTTGAATCTGTTGCTCGATCTTGAAGCGTTTGCAGGTGTCGGCCAACAACGGCGGCACCGGGTGGGTGGCACGGTGTACCTGGCGCAGCACGTGGTCCGGGGTGTCGGTCAGGGCGAGGATTTGACTGGCCCGTTCCTGTGTAAACGCGTAGTCCTCGTGCCCCAGGCGGTGGAATAGCTGGTGGGTGTCCCAGGTCATCGGGTTCTCGCTGGCCAGACGCCAGGTGCCCTGGCCGTTGTGCTCCAGGAGCGGGGTGTCGACACCGATTTTTTTCGGGTGCTTGAGCCGCCATTTGAACAGCGTTTTATCGAAGACGATGCGGAACAGGCTGCCGAACAGCGGCAGGTATTCGTTGCCCTCAATCATGAAGATCCCGTCGGTCCTGGGTTTGAGGCCTGGTGACAGCATTAGGTTGTGTTGGTAGGGCACCAGCGAGCCATTGACCAGGCTGACGTGACCTTGGGGGTTGCGTCGGGCGCTCATGTTGTCCCCCAGGGTTTTGCGCAGGCCCTTGGCGTCGGTGACACTGCTCATGCCCAGTTGTTGACGTTCGTGGGGGTGGAGCACCGAGGCGATGGCCAGGTAGAAGCTGTCTTGGGCGGGTGAGACGGGGATTTCACTGTCGTTGCGGATGTCATAGGCCTGGTAGCGACCGCCGGGGTGCAAGCGCAGGTTGACGGTGAGGTCGTCCGCACCGCTGGGCACGAAGGTCTCGCCCTGGCTGACATCCGTGACCACGAAGGGACGCTTGAGGGTGTCGCGGATCAGCGCGCCAGCAAATTCCCGGGCCCAGAGGTCGGTGTCGGCATTGAAGTCGCGGGGGTTGTACAAGCTGTCGATCACCGCGTCGATGCGCAACGCGGTACGTTGGCGATCGAGTGTTTCAACGAACGCTACCGGCAGGGTGCCACCGCTCAGAAACGCCTCTTGCTGGCGTGCTGTCAGCGGGTGCTCGGCGAGTAATCGCGCAAGGTTGGCGGCGGTCAGGGGCGGGTTCAGGTCGCGCAGTTTTTTCAACAAGGGCGTGACGGTAATCAAGGCCGGTGACACCTTGACCGGCAGAAACCGTCTTGCCGCCGGTGCGGCGGCGAGTTCCGCTTTTTCGTAGCCCCAGTAATCGAACAGCGCCGAAAACAGCGCGTGGCGCTCGAGGCTTGCCAATGCGCCAACCTGTTGGCGTACGCTGCTGACGCGCGCGTCCTCGGAGGCGTTGGGTTGGTCCTCTTTACCCAGGGCCGAGTCGCGTGGTTGCTGGCGGATGATCAGTTGAAGCAGGTGCTCGTTGCCCTCGGGGCCGCTGCCCGCGTCGTTGAGGTCTGTGTAGCTGCCATCCTCGCGGCGCTTGAGGTTGATGGCATGGGCACGTGGGGGTGGTTGCTCGGTTTTGCCGTAGGTCTCGATCCGCGTGCCTTGTGCATCGTGGATATGCAGCAGGGTGTCGGTCGGCCAGCCGTTGAGTTGGGTCAGCAGGCAGAAGACCGTGCTGTCGGCATGCGCCGGCAGTTGGCCGGGTTGGGGGAACCGCTCGATGATTTGCTGGATGACCTGATCGACCTGCAGTCGCCGGGCGCCTTCGATCAGGTTCAACGGTGCCGGCTGGGCGCGCCACACGCGGTCCAGCGTATCGCGAGTGGTGGCGGTGCTGCGTAGCATGTGTTCAAGGTCGGCCGACGGGATCGTCGACGCCCCGTTGGGCAGCATGCGTTGCAGCAACTCCGGGTTGGACAGGAGATGGGCATTGTGCAGATCGAAGGTCCAGGCCTGGAGCTCTGGGGCGAATATGATCGCTGGGGTGTAGCCGTCTTTACCGCGTGTGAGTACATAGCGTTTGTGCGCGTCGTCGAATTTGACTTCGATCAGCACGTCCATCTCGCCCTGGCGCAGTTTGGCGTAGAGGTGACCCTCGACCGTGTAAATGCCCAACGCGTTGGGCGTGATACCGTTGACCAGGCGCTGGTTGTCGTGGGCATACGGTTGGGCGTCGGCTTTCCAGAGCCCATGACTGCCGTCGGCGCGCGTGATTTTGTACGGGTTGCCGAGTTTTTCCAGATACGCGTGCATGCGTTGGCGATGGGCCCTTCCGGCGGTTGAGATCAGCTTGCCGCTGACGGCCAGGTCGGTGACATCGGCCAGCGCCGAGGCAAATCCGCTGGCTTCGCCCTTGGCCAGCTCATTCACGCCCTGGGCGGCGCTGTAGGTCAGGCTGCCCATGACCGCGAGTTGCATGACCCGGTTCATGCCGGTGACGCCGCCGGGCAATGGCGTAAGCAGCATCTGCAGCACTTCACCGGCAATCGCCGCCGCCGCATCTTTGAGGGCTTGCCAGTCTTTTTCCGAGCGGGTTTGCGCCAGTGTGTCGAGGTCTGACTGAAAGCGCTGGATCTGGCGATAGGCACACGCCTGCACCAGGGTGATTGCGCGCCCGGATTTGATGTCGGTGTTGAAGCGGATGTTGTCCAGGGTCTTTGTTGAGAAGGCCAGGTGAAAACCGTCGTACACATAAGCGCCTAACCAACTGAACCCCTTCAGATGCGGCGCTTTGTTGATCAGTGATCTGAACACCGACAGCCCGATCAAGGGCAATTGCCGGGAGAACCAGCCCAAGTCTTTTTTCGCGTGGCTGTCAGTGAGTTGTGTGCGAAACGCGTACTCGGCGGCCTGGGTATCGTCGTGGTATTGCAACGCCCCGCCGGGACGGAAAGGGAAGTAGGACAACACGCCCAGGCTGGCCACGCGAATCAGCATTAAGGGCACGGGGATGCAACTGTCCCAGGGGACGAAGGGCACGGAGATCAGGGGGGTGATACCGGAGCTCAGGTTCAGCGTGTCGAACGGCAATTGTGCACCAGTGCCTTCGATGGCGGCGTTGAGTCGCGTGTAGATCTCCAGGGTGACGCCGGTAGTGGCACGGTTGCGGTAGGCTTCGATTACGTCGAACAGCAGGCTGGCCTTGGCCGACGCCTCGAACAATGGGCGCAACGGCCCGCCCGGCGCCATGGCGGTACGGGCTTTGTCGCGCAACTGAGCGCCCAGGTCCAGCGTGCGGGCGGCTTCGATGAAGGCCAGTGCGCCCAGGCTTCTGTCGTTGTCCGGCCCCACGATATAGCTGGCTTCCACCAGGCTGAAACCCGAGTCCCCGTGAATGGAGTGGGTGAAACCGTAGTTCAGGCAGGCCGCTTCCCACAGCGACATGTGCTTGAGATGTTCAATGTAATGGAAGTCGTAATGGGCCCGACGATAGCGTGCGGCGGGCAGGGGCACGGTATTGAGCGGAAGGAGCGGCTGCGGCGGGTCCCAGGGGAAGCCCTGCTCCCGTTTCTCTTTGTAGCGGGTGAACAGGGTGTATTGCTCGGGATCGCGCCCGCCGATTTTTTCCCGCAGTTGCGCAAGGCCTTGAGTCTTGAAGTCGCGGGTCAGCGCTTGCTGGGCGTGTTCCAGAGCGGTCAAGGCGCTCAATGCTTCGCGTTGCAACCTGACGTAGCGGGCTTTTTCCTGTGGGTTCAAGCTGCTCATGGCTTGAATCACGTTGTTCTGAATCTGCTCAAGGGCTTGTTGCCGTGACCAGGAACTGCTGGACTGCAAGTTGCCTGATAACCCGTTGAGTCGTTGATAAGTTGACATCAGCCATACCCTTTCACGATAAGTGGAAGGGCATGGAAGCACCGTCGCGAAAACGGCCGGGGCTATCTATTTAATGATGACGTGGGCAGTGAGCGACGCGCTTGCAACCTGCTGTCCAGGCGTTTATTGAATTCCAGCCAGGTCGCCAGAGCGCCCATCAACACCGCGCCTGCCAACGCGCTGAATAGCTGCATGGCCAACGCGTCGCCGGCCAGGGCGTTGAGCATGTCCGCCAGCGGTGCGAGCAGCACGCCGAGACAGAACACCTCCAGGGAATAGCGGCCCATGCGGCAACTCTGTTGCGCCAGCCAATGGCGGGTCCAGCCGGCATGGGGCAAGAGCTTGGCGGTGACATAAGCCAGCGCCAGGAAGTGCACCAGGCGCACCGGCGACAGGTCGGTCTTGCTGATGGGGTACAGCCGTTCGCTGAGCCACGCGGGCATCAGCGCGTCATGCACCTCGGGCCAGCGCCAGGCCAGCGTGATGATCGCGGCCAGCAGCGAGTAGCCCGCCGCCGCCACAAACAGCGGCTGACGCAGCAGCGCGCGGCGCTCTGCCGGGCGTGGTTGGCAGGCATGAATCGCCGCCGCGCCGCCGAGCACAAACAGCAACTGCCAGGTGACGGGGTTGAAGTACCACACGCCATCGGCAATCGCCCGCAGGTTCCAGCCCATCCACGGCGCCAGCAGGTACACGCTCAACGACACGGCCACCACCGCCCAGGTCTGGCGCAGCAGCAACGGCAGCACCAGCGGCAACCCGCCGAGCAGCACGATGTACAGCGGCAGCGGGTCCATCAGGTTGGGCTTGAAGCGCAACAGCAATTCATCGGTGAGCGCCTGCTGCGGGTGGGTGACGAAGTGCGTCAGGCCCATCTCTTCGACCAGGTCGCGGGTTTCCACATGGCTGTTGGCGAAGAACACGATGCCCATCAGCATCGCCAGCAAAAAGATATGCACCACATACAGCACCCAGGCGCGCCGCAGGATTTTCAGCGAGGCGATCCAGTAGCCGTCGCGTTGCAGGACGTTGCCGTAGGCCAAAACGGCGGCGTAACCGGCGAGGAACACAAACACCTCTGCCGCATCGCTGAAACCGATGTTGCGCAGGGTGATCTGGCCGAGGGGGTTGTGGGGGACGTGATCCCAGAAAATGAAGATCAACGCCAGGCCCCGAAAAAAATCGATGCGCGGGTCGCGTCCGTTCAGCATGGCAGCGGGCTCTTGTACGAAAGGTTTAGTAATGACTGGCGCGCGCGGCTGTTGTCTTACGCCGCACGTCGAGCGGGCGCAGGTTGGCGGTATTTGTAAGCGATTGCAAAGGCTGGGTATTACTGAATGTCTCAATGGCGCGGGGGGCTACCTGTTAATTCTGACAGTAGACGGACCGCAGGCGCCGTGGCTTGCTAGAGCAAGGCCTGACGGGGCAACGGTATGACCAGATTGTGGAAGGGATTCTCCAGCTACACAGTGATTGGCATCGCCAATACGCTGATCCATTGGCAGCTGTTTTTCGTGTTCCGGGCCGCATTGGAGCTCAGCCAGGCGGTGAGTAATGTCCTCGCGTTTTGCGTGGCAGCGTCCTTTTCGTTTTATGTCAACGCGATCTACACCTTTGCCATGCCCCCTTCGCTGCCGCGTTACGCGCTGTTCATGGCCTGCATGGGCGGTGTGAGCCTGGGCGTGGGGTGGCTGGCGGATCGTTGGCAGGTGCCGGGGATTCTCACCGTGGCGGTGTTTTCGCTGATCAGCCTGGTGTGCGGGTTTTTGCTGTCCCGGTGGGTGGTGTTTCGCGAGCGTGGGCAATGAGGGTCTCGCTGGTGGTGCCTGTGTATAACGAGGAGCAGGCGCTGGGCGTGTTTTACCGCAGCGTGCGGCAAGAGGCCTCGTTGCACGAGCAGACGCTTGAGATCGTGTTTATCAACGACGGCAGTTCCGACCGCACCGCCGAGCATGCCCGGGCTATCGCCTTGGCCGATAGCGGCGTGGTGCTGATCAACTTCTCGCGTAACTTCGGCAAAGAAGCCGCGCTGTTCGCCGGGCTCGAATATGCCACCGGAGATGCGGTAATCCCGATGGACGTGGACCTGCAAGACCCGGTCGAGGTCATCCCGCACCTGTTGGCCGAATGGCAAAAAGGCGCCGACGTGGTATTGGCCAAACGCAGGGATCGCTCCAGCGACGGCTACCTCAAACGCCGCAGTGCGTCGCTGTTCTATCACCTGCTCAATCGTATTTCCTACACACACATTGAAGAAAACGTCGGCGACTTCCGGTTGATGGACCGCAAGGTGGTGGACGTGATCAAGGCCTTGCCCGAGCAGCAACTGTTCATGAAAGGCGTGTTGTCCTGGGCCGGCTTCAACGTCGCGATTGTCGAGTACGACCGCGCGCCCCGTGCTGTCGGCCAGAGCAAGTTCAACGCCTGGAAACTGTGGAACCTGGCACTGGATGGAGTCACCTCGTTCAGCACCTTGCCGCTGCGGTTGTGGAGCTATATCGGCGGCGGTATTTCGCTGCTGGCGCTGGTGTACGCCGGGTATCTGGTGGTGGACAAAGTGTTGTTTGGCAATGCGGTGCCGGGGTATCCGTCGTTGATGACGGCGATCTTGTTTTTGGGTGGGGTGCAACTGATCGGGATCGGGATATTGGGCGAGTATGTGGGGCGGATTTATATGGAGGCCAAGCATCGGCCGAGGTATGTGGTGAAGGATGTGTTGAATAGTTCAGGTAAATGTCAATTTCAAAGGCCGGATAATGAATCGGAGATGAGTAAGTGAACCTAAAAAATACGTTGGCTTCAATTGGGTTTACGCGTGATTTGCCTTTTTTTTTAATGATTGTCGGGCTTGCTGTAGCACTCCGATTCTATAACTTAACGGGTGCGTCTATCTGGTCTGATGAGGCATTTAGTCTGTTGTTTGTCACGTATTCGTACTCTGATATATGGGTGTTGAGCACTGTGGATGTTCACCCGCCTCTTTATTATTTTATACTGCGGGCCGTGATGCAGGGGGCGGGCAGCGATAGCTTAATCTGGATGAGGGGGTTCAGTGCAGTCGTAGGCGTCCTGAATGTAATTTTGGGTATGGTATTAGCCAGGCTGATCTCTACGCGCCGGGCATCCTTGATAGCCGGGTTATTTCTTGCCTTGTTGCCTATTGCAGTGCGCTATAGCCAGGATGTACGCATGTATGCGCTGATGGGGTTGTTACTAACGGCTGCCACAATCGCACTGGTGTGTTGGGTCAGGGATTCTGCCAGAACAGGCTACTTGGTGATCTATGTGTTACTGATGGGGGCGGGGTTTTATACTCATTATTTTGCAGTGTTTTGTGCGATTTCACACTGGCTGTACATTGTGTTTCTGCAGTTTCGCAAGCCTGGAGTGAATAGCTATATATCAGCTCCGGCTTGGTGGTTGGCAAATATTGCGATCGCTCTGCTATTTGCCCCCTGGTTACCGAGCTTTATTAATCAGACTCATAACACTTGGGCGATAGGGTGGATTTCAGAGGTAACGTGGTACAGCTTGCCTTCCGCAATATGGCGATTTCTTATATTAGAGGATGCTAAGGATTATCAGAGCGTGGTTTATTGGATGTTGCCCGTGGTGTGTTGGATAAGTGGTTTGGCAGTTCTTTTCAATGACAAAAGCAAATGGTCTTCTCAGGTGTTAATTGCTGTGTGTTTTTTTGTTCCTGTGCTAGGGGGTTTTCTCATCTCTTTGGTAAAACCTTTGTTTGTAGAGCGATATTTGTTTTTTTCGGCAGTAATGCTTGCTGTTGTTATGGCTGTGGCCGTTGATAAAATTAAAAATGCGGTGTTGTTTGTAGTCTCGGCTATGGTATTTTTAAGTGTTGAAATTTTTGGATTGATGAATTTTTATTGGGGTGAAACCACAATGAATAATCCAAGTAGGGTTCAGGTTGATAAAATGAATGAGCTGATGCTTGAGTATGAGCAAGGGCGTAGGCCGGGCGATGCAATAATTGTATATGACCCCTATATATTTTACGCTGCAATTTATTACGATAAAGGCAGAAGCAGGGTTTTATTATATACGCCGCCTACTTTGGATGGGCGATCAGGCCGACCCAATGGCAAAGGTTTTTCTATGCCGATGGATAAATATCCAGAGAGCACTTATGTCGATAGCTTTGAAGGGCTTATCCCGCCAACTCGTCGCGTATGGTGGATCGCAAATTTTGAGCAGGCGCAGCGGTCCGCCATTCGATTTCCCCATAACTGGCGCTCTGTACATCAAGAGCGTAAAGGTGATCAGATTCTTGAACTTTATGTTATATGCGAAGCGAATCCGATAACTGATGTTGAGGTATGCGAGTAAGCCGCTGATGATGAATGTCGGCGGCTGCCCCTGTCTTTTTCCTGTAGGTGTTCGTATGGGGAGGAGGCAGGATTGTGCTCAAGCCACTTTTACTTCACTGGGCTCAAAACTATCCGCCCGCGCCATCTGCCACATGCGCGAATAAAACTCGCCGTTCACTTCCCCGGTCAGCAATTCCCCAGGCTTGAGGAACACATGCAGCTGTGAGAACAGCTTGATCTCGGTCGCCGACATGCGTCGCACCAAATGCTTGGCCGACAATTGCGACGGGTGTTCCAGGCCCGCTGCCGCGAGCATTTCGGCCAGGGCCTTGAGGGTGTTGCGGTGGAAGTTGAACACGCGCTGGGCCTTGTCCGGCACGACCAGGGCGCGTTGGCGCAGTGGGTCCTGGGTGGCGACGCCGGTCGGGCATTTGTTGGTGTGACAGCTTTGCGACTGGATGCAGCCGATGGCGAACATGAAGCCGCGCGCCGAGTTGGCCCAGTCGGCGCCGATGGCCAGGACGCTGGCGATGTCGAAGGCGCTGACGATCTTGCCGCTGGCACCGAGTTTGATCTTGTCGCGTAGGTTCAAGCCCACCAGGGTGTTGTGGACGAACAGCAGGCCGTCGCGCAGCGGCACGCCGATGTGGTCGGTGAACTCCACGGGCGCGGCGCCGGTGCCGCCCTCCTTGCCGTCGACCACGATAAAGTCGGGGAGGATGCCGGTTTCGAGCATGGCCTTGGCGATGCCCATGAATTCCCACGGATGACCGAGGCAGAACTTGAAGCCCACCGGCTTGCCGCCGGACAACTCACGCAATTGGGCGATGAAGTGCATCAACTCGATAGGCGTGGAAAACGCGCTGTGGCGCGACGGCGAGACGCAATCTTCGCCCATCAGGATGCCGCGTGTCTCGGCGATTTCCTGGGTGACTTTGTGCTTGGGCAGAATCCCGCCATGGCCAGGCTTGGCGCCCTGGCTCATCTTGATTTCAATCATGCGTACTTGCGGGTTCTGGGCCTGCACCGCGAAGCGTTCCGGGTCGAAATGGCCGTCGCGGGTACGGCAGCCGAAGTAGCCGCTGCCCAGTTCCCAGGTCAGGTCGCCGCCGTTTTCGCGGTGGTAGGGGCTGATGCTGCCTTCGCCGGTGTCGTGGGCGAAGTTACCCAGCTTGGCGCCCTGGTTGAGCGCGCGGATCGCGTTGGCGCTCAGAGAGCCGAAGCTCATGGCCGAGATATTGAATACCGAGGCCGAGTACGGCCGCTTGCATTGCGGGCCGCCGACCATCACGCGAAACGAGCTCGGGTCAGTCAACGGCGCGGGGCGCATGGAGTGGCTGATGAACTCGAAGCCCGACTGGTACACGTCGATCAAGGTACCGAAGGGTTTGTCGGCGGTTTCGTTCTTGGCGCGCGAGTAGACCAATGAGCGTTGCGCCCGGGAAAAGGGCAGGGCGTCGCTGTCGGACTCCAGCAGGTACTGGCGGATCTCCGGGCGAATGCCCTCGACCAGGTAACGGATATTGCCCAGGATCGGGTAGTTGCGGCGTATCGCGTGGCGGCTTTGCAGCAGGTCGAAGAGGCCGAGCAGGCTGAGGACGCCGGTGACCAGGGTCATGGGCCATAACCATTCATGTTCGACAAAGGGCAGGCTGGCGAGGGTGAACATCACGCATACGGCAAACACCGCGTAGCGGCTTAGCAAGGACAGGCTCATACGGTTACCTTGGGATCGGACTCTTCTGGTCGGTGCGGCATTCTGCGCCAGTAAGGAAACCCTGAACAACCTGTAGGTGCATTCGCTTGGGTCGCATAGACACGGCGGACTGGCCCGATATAGACAGTTGGCGTGAGGCGTTCCGGCCTTACCTCTAAGGCCGTTCCAGTGTCTGGAGCGGCTTTTTTTGACGGCGGCACTGACCGCTCGTCGCCCTCCCTCAGCGCCTATTCAACTGTCGGTTGAATATATCGACAATCCATGTAGAGTTGCTCGTTAACGAATAACGTTAAGCATTAAGCGATGATCAGAAGCTTTAAATGCGCCGAAACCCAAAAACTGTTTGAAACCGGTCGAACCCGACGTTGGTCCGCTGTCGTTTCCGTGGTGGAACGAAAGCTGAGCATGCTGGATGCGGCGGTTGAACTCGCTGACTTGCGCTCACCGCCCGGGAATAGGCTGGAACCGTTATACGGTGACAGAGAGGGGCAACACAGTATCCGAATCAATGGTCAATTCCGGGTCTGTTTCATTTGGGGGCCTCACGGCCCTGAAAATGTTGAAATTGTGGATTACCACTGAGGTGAATGATGTTTAAGAATGGCATGCGACCTGTACATCCTGGGGAAATACTCAAGGAAGAGTACCTGGAACCGCTGGGCCTGACCGCAGCCGCTCTCGCAAGGGCGCTGCATGTTTCCGCCCCTACGGTGAATGACATTGTATTGATGCGTCGGAGCATCAGTGCGGACGTTGCATTACGCCTGGCAGTCGCGTTGGAGACATCTGCACAGTTCTGGCTGAACCTGCAGACCGCCTATGATCTGCGCACTGCGGAAATTGCCAAAGGCGCCCAGATTTACAAAGAAGTCGAGAGAGTTGCGCATTGCGCATGAGCTCGTATCGGGTCCTATTCGAACTCGATGGAAAGTTCGGGCGTTGATCCAACCGTTGCGTGATGCTTTTTCGAACGGGCCTACACCGCTGTTTGGCGAATGGGCAGCACTACCCGGAACGTGGTGCCTTTGCCCAGTTCGCTGCTGACGGAGATTTCGCCATGGTGTTTCTTGACGATGCCGTAGGAAAGTGACAGCCCCAACCCCGTGCCTTCGCCCACCGGCTTGGTGGTGAAGAACGGATCGAAGATTTTCAGCTGGGCGTCCGGGGCAATCCCGCAGCCGTTGTCCGCGATTTCCAGCCAGATGTTCTCGCCGTCCACGCCGTTGCTGATGGTTATGGTGCCGCGCTCCGGCCCGATGGCTTGCGCTGCGTTGATCACCAGGTTCATCACCACTTGGTTGAGCTGCGAGGCCAGGCATTCGATTTCCGGCAAGGGCGCATAGTGCTTGATGACGTCGGCTTTGTACTTGAGCTCGCTGGCGACGATGTTCAGGGTCGAATCGATGCCTTGTTGCAGGTTGGCCCACTGCCAGGTCTGGTCGGTGTCCACTCGGGAAAAGTCTTTCAAGTCCTTGACGATCTGCGCCACACGGCCAATGCCTTCCTTGGATTCGTGAATCAGCGTCGGAATATCTTCCCTGAGAAAGTCCAGGTCCAGGCGTTGGCGCAGGGCTTGGAGCTGATCATCGCCGATCGCGGCTTCGGCCTGGCGGTAGGCATCGAGCATCTGCTGCAGCTGTTTGAAATAGCCTTCGAGGGTGCCGAGGTTGGAGGAAATGAACCCTACCGGGTTGTTGATCTCGTGCGCCACGCCCGCGGCCAGTTGCCCCAGGGACGCCAGTTTTTCCGATTGCACCAACTGGCTTTCGAGCTGTTTGCGTTCGTCGATCTCCTGTTGCAGGGCCTGGCTGGCCTGGGTCAGCGCTTGGGTACGCTGTTCCACCAACAGCTCCAGGTGGCTGGTTTGCAAGGACGCGCGGCGGGCCATGTCCCATTTGGCGGTCAGGGTGTTGGCCATTTGCTGGACTTCGATATTGTCGAACGGCTTTTTCAGGATCAGCAGCCGGTCATGGGCACGCAGGCGAAACAGCAGCTCTTCCCAGGAATAATCCGAGTACGCCGTACACACCACCACCTGCAGGTTCGGGTCGACCTTCCACAGTTCTTCGATGGTTTGCGCGCCGTCCCAGCCCTGGGGCATACGCATGTCGACGAAGGCCAGGGCGTAGGGCAGTTGCGCCGCCATGGCCGCCTCGAGCAGTTGTAAACCTTCCTGCCCACCGTAGGCGGAGTCCAGCTCGAACAGCGGGCTTTGCGGCTGTTTGTCGCTGGTGCCGAACAGCGCGGCTTCCATCGCGTCCAGGGCCTGGTTCTGTTCCAGGGGCGGCTTGAGGATCTTGCGGAAATCTTCGTGAATCGAGGGCGTGTCGTCGATCAGCAGAATGCGCCGGTTCGGTGGTTGGTTCATGCGGGGCCTGCAGCATCGTTGAGGGGGATTTGCAAGGTGAACAGCGCGCCTTTGCCCGGACCATCGCTATAGGCGGTAAGCCGGCCATTCATTTCAATCGCCGCCAGGGCGCAGCTGTGCAGACCGAAGCCATGACCTTCCTTGCGAGTGGTGAAGCCGTGGGTGAAGATCCGCGTCATGTTTTCGGCGGGGATGCCTTCACCTTCGTCTTTGACGCTGATTTGCAGGATGTTGTCCTCTACCGTCTGGATCGACAACGTAATCTGCCGAGGCCGGTCGGTCAGGTTGGACATGGCGTACTTGGCGTTGCTGATCAGGTTGACCATGATCAGCAGCAGCCGGTGTTTGTCGGCCATGATCTGCGGTACGTCGGCGTATTCCTTGACCACCGTCACATGATGGCGATTCAGCGCGCCGGAATTCATGCGCAGCGCGTCGTCCATCAGGGCGCTGACCTGCAAGGGCTCCAGCACGCTGGAAACGCCGGCGTAGGATTGCTGGGTGGAGACGATGTCCTTGATGTGGTCGACGCTTTTGCTCAATTGCGCCAGCTCGTCGGTCAGGCCCTGTTGCTCGACGGCAATGGCTTCCACCAATTGGTTGAGGTAGCCCGGCAGCAGTTTGCCTTTTTCGTCTTCGCGCAGGTAAGTGCCCAGGTCATCGGGGTGTTCGTTGATCAACTGCATGGCCTTGCCCAACCCCAGTGCTTTGCTGGTGCGCAGCTTACGCGCGACCAGGTCGGCGGAGATGTTCACGCTGTTGAGTACGTTGCCCACGTTGTGCAGCACATTGGTTGCGATTTCCGCCATGCCGGCCTGGCGGGCGCTGTCGAGCAGTTCGCTTTGCGCATCCCTGAGCTGGCGCGTGCGTTTTTCCACGCGCTGTTCCAGGCTGGCATTGGCGGTGTGCAGGGCGCGGTTGACGCGGTTGATCACGGTGAAACTGCGCAACAGCCTGATGGCCAGGTACAGCAGCAATGCCACCAGCAGGGTGGAGAACACCAGCAAGTAGTTGTGATACTTCTGGTCGATCAGGTCGGCGGCCTGCTGATCCTGGTTGAGGTGGGTGGTCAGTTCGTCCAGGCGTTCGGCCACGGGAACCGCGGCGATGCGTTCCAACAAGGTGTTGACCAGCGGCTGTTCGCGCAGGATCAGCGCGACGTGGTTGCTGAGAATCTCCACCGGCAGGTGGAAGTCGGCCGGCAAGCGTTCTTTGTTCACCGCCAGCAGGTTCAGGCCCAACAGAATCTCGGCCGCGCGGTCGTCGCTGGCAACCTGGGCGAATTCCATGCTGCTGAGCAGCAGGTCATAGGTGTCGGTGGCCACGCTTTGCAGCGGCAGCCGCTGTTCGTCGTCGAGCCGTGTGAACGCGGCCTGGATATCGTTTTCAGCGGTCGGCAGGAACGCCAGGGAGTTGCGCAGCACGGCGTTATGGGACTTGAACTGGTCGACCAGCCGCGCTTTGTCCTGGATCGCCGCCTGACCGGCATCCAGGCTGGCTTGCCAGCCGGGCAGGTCTTTGGGCGCGTGATACGACTCGTGCTGGCGCAGTTCCTCCCAGATTCTTGTGATCTGCGTCAGCGGCGTCACCAGGGGGTCGTAATTGTGGGTCAGGGCGATTCTGGCCTTGAGCACCTCACTGTCCCACTGGGCGTTGAGCTGCTGCATCTGGCGGATCAGGTCGCGGGATTCGGTGTAACGGCTGGTCTGGTCAGTACTTGATTTGATGTACAGGAACACCAGTATCGATGCCAGCAGCAGGGTCGCGGTGCCCAGTAGTAGTTGGATGACGTAGTGGCGGGAGAGTCTCATGACCGTCTGCTCATAAAGGTTTGCCCGCCCATTGGCCGGTCAGGGTCTTGAGAAACTTGATGATCTGGTCCTTGTCTTCCGCGGAGGGCACGCGCCCCAGTTGGAATCTGAACATCACATCCACGGCTTCTTCGAGGGTCTTGGCCGAGGCGTTGTGAAAATACGGCGCGGTGACGGCGACATTGCGCAGGCTGGGCACCTTGAACACGTTACGGTCTTCTTCGTCGTGGGTCACCAGATAGCGGCCCAGGTCGGTCTCGGCGGGCGTGCGGCCCTTGAAATAATCATCCATCACGCCGAACTTCTGGAACATGTTGCCGCCGATATTCATGCCTTGATGGCAGGCGATGCAGCCATATTCCTTGAAGCGTTGGTAGCCGTATTTTTCTTCGATCGTGAGGATATCGGTATTGCCCAGCAGGTATTGGTCGAAGCGGGAGTTGGGCGTGAGCAGTGTGCGTTCATACGTCGCCAGGGCATTTTGCACGTTGGCCGCCGTCACGCCGTCGGGGTACACCTGACTGAAGGCGGCCTGGTACTGCGGCATGGCGGTGAGGTTGTCGACCACGGTTTTCCAGTCGCTGCCCATTTCCACCGGGCTGATGACCACTTGTTCGATCTGGGCCTCGAGGGTATCCACCCGACCGTCCCAGAACTGCTTGAAATTCAGGCTGGCGTTGAACACCGTGGGTGTGTTGAGTTTGACCGGCTTGCCATCAAAGCCCAAGGAAAACGGCTTGTCATCGCCCCCGCCCGTTGCCAGCTGGTGGCAACTGGCACAGGACAGGCTGTCATTGACCGACAGGCGTTTCTCGTTGAACAACTGGCGGCCCAGCTCAACTGTTGCCACATCCAGCAGCGGCACCGGCGGCAGTGGTTTGAGCGGCTCATCCAGTGGCGCGGCCGCCGCGGGCAGGGCGGCGCCAACCCCGAGGGCGACGGCAAGGCCGAGTGCCCAGGGTGACGGGCGAGGAGAGCGGGTGAGGGGACGGATCAAGCGTTCGTTCCTTGAATAGACAGTCACTGGGGGGGCATCAGGCTGCGTTGCCCGGCTTGCATCAATTGGGCGAATTCAGCGGCCGCCACGGCTTTGCTGAACAGGAAACCCTGGCCCTCCTCACAACGGTGGGCTCTGAGGAACGCCAATTGCTCAAGCGTTTCGACGCCTTCAGCAATGATGTCCAAGTCCAGGCTCTTGCCCAGGCTGATGATGGCACTGATCAGTTGTGCGTCCTGGCTGTTTTCGCCCAGGCCGCGCACGAAGGATTGATCGATCTTCAACACATCGATGGGAAACCGGCGCAAGTAACTGAGGCTGGAATAGCCGGTGCCGAAATCGTCGATCGACAGCCGCACGCCCAAGGCTTTGATGTCTTGCAGGGTGACGAGCGTGTCTTCGACGTTTTGCATCAGTACGCTCTCGGTGATTTCCAGTTCAAGCAAACTGGGCGTCAGGCCGGTGCGTTGCAGAATGGCCGCCAGGTTGGCGACAAAATTGCGCTGGCGAAAATCAATCGCCGAAATATTCACCGAGATACACAGTGCAGGCAGGCCGGCGGCGCGCCAGGCTTGTGCTTGCTCGCAAGCTTGGCGCAACACCCATTGGCTCAAGGGCACGATCAGGCCGCTGTCTTCGGCCACGGGAATGAAGGCTGACGGGTAGATCCAGCCGTGATCGGGCTGGTGCCAGCGAATCAGGGCTTCGGCGCCGACGATCCGCCCGCTGCTCAAATCCAGTTTCGGTTGGTAGTGCAAAATGAACTCATCGCGCTGCAAGCCCTGCCGGATCGCGCTTTCCAGGCTCTGCTGGGCCTGGGCGCGCAGGTTCATCTCGTTGACGAAGAAACTGAAGTCGTTGGGGCCATGGGCTTTGCTGGTGTGCATGGCGGTTTCGGCGTTCTTGATCAGCTCCACCGCGCTGAAACTGTCGTTGGGGTAAATGCTGATGCCCAGGCTTGCGGTGACACTCAAGTCATGCCCAGCCACATAGTGTGTCGTGCTGATGGCGCCGAGCAGTTTTTCGGCAATGTACTGGGTTTGCTGGGGATGCTTGATGTCGTTGAGGATCAGCACGAACTGGTCGGAGCCGTAGCGAAACACCGAATCCGACGCGCGCACCGTGGCCACCAGGCTTTGGCTGACCTGCTTGAGCATTTCATCGCCGACTGGATAGCCCAGGGCATTGTTGATGCGCTTGAAGCGGTCCAGGCCGATAAACATCACGGCCAACTGGGTGTCATGGCGCCTGCAGACGGCAATGGCCTGCGTCAGCCGGTCGCCCAGCAGGGTGCTGTTGGGCAGTTCGGTCAGGGCATCGTATTGCAGCAGGTGTGAGACCTTCAGCAGTTCCTGCACGCGTTCTTCGACCGTGCGCTCCAACCCCATCAGTTTGAGCGCGGCATCCTGGGCCAGCTGCCATTTCCAGGTCAGCGCGCTGGCCATCTGGCGGATTTCCAGGTTGTCGAACGGCTTTTTCAGGATCAGCAACTGGTCGCTGTATTGGATGCGCGCTTCGATGGCTTCGAAGGAATAGTCCGAGTAGGCCGTACACAGGGCGATCTGCAGGTTCGGGTCGACGTTCCACAGTTGTTCGATGGTTTCCAGGCCGTCCCAGCCCGGCGGCATACGCATATCGATGAACACCAGGGCGTAGGGCGCGTTGTCGGCCACGGCCTGGTTGACCAGGGCGAGGGCTTCCTGGCCCTGATAGGCAGAGTCCAGCACAAAAGTCTGGCGCACGGTGGGGGCGGTGCCGAACAGGGTTTCTTCGATGCTGTCCAGGGACTGGCCGCCTGTGGTATCGGCGCACAGGATCTTGCGGAAATCCTCGTGGATGGAGGCCGCGTCATCGACGATCAGCACCCGTCGATTGGCCCTTCCTGAGCACGGATTCATGGCTGACACCGGGACGCAGGCAACTGAAGATTCTTACGCATCGGGCTTCCTTACCTTGAATGCTTCAATAAACAGGGAACAGTCATGGCTTCATGCTACTAGCATAGCCGGGTCCCTTGAATAAGTACGCCAGTTGGCGTCAAATCACCCTCAGTTACCCCAGCGTGCATCTAGCGCTCATTGCTTATGCAAGTACAGCGATCGATCACGCCAGGGCGCAATGAAGCAACCGAGTACCATCGCCAGGAGGTGTCGCCATGGATGAACAAACTGCTACGACGTCCCCTTACAGACCTACTATTTTGCTGGTCGACGATGAAGAATCGATCCTCAACAGCCTGCGCCGCCTGCTGCGGGGCCAGCCTTATGATGTGCTGCTGGCCAGCAGTGGTGCCCAGGCCCTGGAAATCATGGCTGCCGAGCCCGTCGACCTGCTCATGACCGACGCGCGCATGCCCGCGATGGACGGGGCGATGCTGCTGGCCGAGACCCACCGCCTGTACCCGGCCACCACGCGCATCCTGCTGACCGGCTATGCCGACATGACCATGATGATCAAGGCGATCAACGAAGGTCAGATCCACCGCTATATCAGCAAGCCCTGGAACGACGAGGAAATGCTCCTGACGTTGCGCCAGTCCCTCGAACACCAGCATTCCGAACGCGAGCGCGTGCGTCTTGAGCAGTTGACCCGCGATCAGAACGAGCAGTTGAAGGCCCTCAACGCCACCCTGGAAAAGCGCGTCGAAGCGCGCACCAGCGAGCTGCAGCAAACCGCCGACATGCTCGACCTGGCCTACGACGAGCTCAAGCGCAGCTATGTGACCGGCACCGAAGTGTTTTCGCTGCTGGCCAACCTGCGCCTGCCCAAGCAGAAGCAGACCAACCGCCAGTTGATCGAGCTGATCCGCGTGTACTGCAAAGCCCAGGCGCTGGACGAAGCCAGCGCCCGTGACCTGACCATGGCCGCCGCGCTCTACAACATCGGCAAATTGAGCTGGAGCGACGGCATGATGGCCGTCCCGTCGGAACTGCTGCACAGCAACGACCGCGAACGCTATCGCGCATACCCGGCGCAGAGCGAGTCGTTGCTGATGACGCTCGAGCCGATGAAGGACGCCGCACGGCTGATCCGCCACCACCAGGAACGGTGGGACGGCACCGGGTTTCCCGATCACCTCAAGGGTGAAACGATTCCCTTAGGCGCGCGCTTGCTCAAACTGGCGGTGGACTTCATCGAACTGCAGAAGGGCCTGATCCTGGAACGGCAGATGAACAGCGATGAAGCGCTGTTGTACATCCGCAAGTACGCGGGGCGGCTCTATGATCCGGACATGGTCGAAGACTTCGTCCTGGCCTGTGCCACATTCCTCAACGACGTGACCCTGGGCGACCCGAGTGTCAAAGTGCTGAGCACCCGCGAACTGGCCGACGGCATGATCCTGGCGCGCAACCTCAACGCCGATAACGGCATGTTGCTGCTCAATGCCGGCAAAGTGCTCAACTTGCCGCTGGTGGACAAGCTGATCGCGTTTGAAGCCATGGAGGGCGCCAAGTACAGCGTGTTTATCCGCGAACCGGAAGAGCCGCATCTTTTGAGCTGAGGCGCTTCATGGGATCATTGTGTCTTTGCATTCAAGGTGATTTTGTCCATGCCAACCACTATCCGTATCGCCGCCGCGCTCCTGATCGGCGGCGACGGCCAGACGTTGCTGGTGCGCAAGCGCGGCACCCAGGCATTCATGCAACCGGGCGGCAAGATCGATGCCGGCGAACAACCGGTCGAAGCGCTGGCCCGTGAGCTGCACGAAGAGCTGAACTTGCACATCGAGCCGAGCCAGGCGGTCTACCTCGGCCGTTTCTCGGCCCCGGCCGCCAACGAGCCAGGTTTTACGGTGCAAGCCGAACTGTTCCAGGTACGGATCGACGTGCCGGTGACCCCGGCCGCCGAGATCGAAGAAGTGCGCTGGATCGACCCGGCCGGAGACGGCGGCCTGCACCTGGCGCCCTTGACGCGTGAGCTGATCCTGCCGTTTTATCGCAAATCGCTGACCACCACCGCCTGATTGGCGGGTTCCAAGGACTGAGCCGTGCCCCTCAACGCACGGCGCTGACCCCATCCAGTGTGGAAAACGACGTGTCCTTGGCCGTCAGCAGGAAGTCGCGCATGTACGGCGCGTCCAGCATGTCTGCACGAATCCCCGCATACAGCGTTGCAAACAGGCCTTTCTCACCCAGGCGCTTGGCCTTGACGTAACCGCGCGAGCTGTATTCATGCAGCGCCCAATGCGGCATGCCGCAAACGCCACGACCGCTGGCGACCAGTTGCATCATCATCACCGTCAGCTCCGAGGTGCGTACCTGGGCCGGTTCGACATCGGCGGGTTCGAGGAAACGGGTGAAAATATCCAGGCGGTCGCGCTCCACCGGGTAGGTGATCAGGGTTTCGCTGAGCAGGTCTTGCGGCACGATGTACGACTTGTTCGCCAGGGGGTGCTGGTTGGCCACGGCCAGCATGGCTTCGTAGGTGAACAGCGGCACATACGTGATGCCCGGCAGCTCCAGCGGGTCGGAAGTGACCACCAGATCCAGGTCGCCACGGGCCAGGGCCGGCAGCGGGGCGAAGGCGAAACCGGACGCCAGGTCCAGCTCGACCTCGGGCCAGGCATCGCGGAACTGGTCGATGGTCGGCATCAGCCACTGGAAGCAGCTGTGGCATTCGATAGCCATGTGCAGGCGCCCGGCGGTGCCACCGGCCAGGCGCGCAATGTCACGCTCGGCGCCGCGCAGCAGGGGCAGGGTGGCGTCTGCCAGTTGCAGCAGGCGCAGGCCGGCGCTGGTGAAACGCACCGGTTTGGTCTTGCGCACGAACAACGGCATGCCCAACCGCTCCTCCAGTTCTTTGAACTGGTGGGACAGGGCGGATTGGGTCAAGTGCAGGCGTTCGGCGGCTTCGACCAGGCTGTCGGCCTCGCGCAAGGCGTGCAGGGTTTTCAGGTGGCGGATTTCCAGCACCGTGGCCTCCATGAGCAATATTGATGAGCAATTCGAATAGGGTGAGTTTGTCTCATGTTGCGCGGGCTGTCGACCTGCCAGCCGGCGCACGAGGTTCATATCCCGCCATACATTGCGAAACGGCGCTGGCCCGGAGCCCCGGCGGGCCCCGCGTGTGTGGACATAGTCAATTACGCATTTCTTGTTTCACCGTAGGGATGAGTGGGTATTTTTGCCGCGACATTCGTCCCGAAGAGCGCTCCATGCGTCGTTGGGACGACACCGTATTGCCCCGCCAAGGATGTGCCCCATGACCGCTAGCACCGCTGCAATGCCCTTCATCCCTCGTCTGTACCCCGCTGTACCGCCGGCCAATCCAACCCCTTCGCCCCCTGCACCCGCGTCCACCTCCCTGAGCCGTGCCGGCGCCATCGCCGAGGTGCAACCCCGGCCCCGCGCCAGCCACCTCGCCGCCCACGCCGTCAGCAGCCAGTTCGCGACGCGGCCCGACGTGCGCTCGGTTGTCAGGGACATGCTCGGCGAGGCGATCAACAGCCTGTATCCAGCGCTGGAATTCGACGTGGCGCGGACCTCGGTGGCAGAACCGATCGCGGAAAACCCGGTTCAATACCGCTTGACCCCGCTGCTGGATGTCGCGCTCAACCACCTGGCCGCCGGGGCCGATATCGATTTCACCGACAAACATTCATGGCCGCAGAAACTGGTCAAACAGGGAACCGGCACCACCCTCAGAGTCCCCGACGCTTCAGGCAACCGGCGCGAAGACATCGACATGTCGGCCATCGAACTGGCGATCCGCAGCCTTCGGCCCAGCCTCAAAGACGCGTTTGCGCGAGCCTTGACCCGTTACTGGGGACAAAATGCTGTCGGGGCGGACAACCGCTGGTTGTGGCTCAGCGGCACGCTCAGCGACAACCTGCGCAGTGCGGCGCTGAAACAGCCCGGCCTTACCAATGCGCAACGCGCCACCCTTGACCAGGTGGTCACCTGGCCCGAGCGTGCGCAACGCGTGAGTGCCAACGGCGACGACGCGGCGCGGGTCTTCGTGCTCGACACCAGCGTCCGCTACGGTGGCGGTGCCTCCACCCAGCTCAGCCCGGATCTTTTGATCACCCGTCAGATCGGCGCCAGCACCCAGGTTCTGCATGCCGCGGCCAACGGCCAGATTACCCCTTACGACTCGCTGGAAGCCTTCGGCAAGGCCTGGGGCGAGACGCTGGAAAACGACTTCGTCTTCGACCACTTGACCTGGAAACGCCAGGAGCCGGACGCGAATATCTTCGATGCGCAAGCGGGCATCATTCTGAACAACCAGTTGCAGGCGATAGACAGCATCGAACTCCCGCCAGCCGGCAGCCTTCAGGCTCTGGAGCAGCGCTTCAGCGTGCTCAGCGATCCGAGCCCGTGGTTTGTCGGCGCCTATGCCGCAGATTCCGCGGAACTGGCACGGCTGCAGGAAAAACTGCCGCAGTGGATGCGCAACGCCGACCCGGCCGATCGCCTTGCCTACCATCGCCACGCCCTCGAACTGGCCAGCGATGTCCAACGCAACCAGGGGCGTAATTTTTTTTCGGACATCCCCGATATTCGCACCTATACCCAGCAACAGCTGCAAGCGCAGTTGCAGAACACCGGGCTGCTCGCGGACCACCTCGACGTCACCTTCAAGGTACCGGTCGGCACGTTGGGCAGCGGCTACATCGAGCGCGTCACGATGAGCCTGACCGACATGGCCTTGCGCAATCTGGCCGGGCTGCCCAAGGGCGAAATCGAAGTGCGCCACTTCGGTCAACCGATCAGCGACCCGGCAATGCCGCAGCGCTTGAAAGACATCGTCAGTCAGGTGGACATCGGCAAACACTATCCTGCGTTGCTGCAAACCCACCTGCTGGGTGACAGCGATGAGTCACGTCGGCGCAGCGCCTTGTTCGCCCAACAAGTCCCGCGCCAACTGGCGATGCAGGCGCTGGAACTCAAGCTCAAGGGCGAAGCGGGCATCACCGCGCACGGTTACCGGTATGTGGAGGCGCTGCTGACGCCCGGCGCTGGAGCGAAACAGGTCGACGGGCAAGACATCGTCATGCGGCCCCTGGCGTTTATCCGCAAGCCCGGCGCGACACCCGATGTGGTCCAGAACATGTTCGTCATCGAGCCAGCGAATGCGGCTGTCGGCCCGCACCTTCTCTACCGGCCGCTGTTGTCCCCGGTATTGCAGGAATTTGCCACGCGCCAAGCGCTGCTGGAGGCGGTGCAACAGCCCGGCCCCTTGCAGCAAAGCGTGCTGGCCTGGTTGCCCGACGACAGGACGCGCGCGGTGTACGGCAACGGCGGCTTCAAGATTCCCAACATTGCCCGCTACAGCGTCTTCAACGAGTTCGACGCGCCCGCCCAACCGGCACCGACGACACTCGCCGTGGACGGCTATGACGCCGCCAGCACATTACGCCAGGACCTGGAGCAAGGGCGCCTGATGCAGCACCTGTACCAGAGCAACACCCACAGCCTGGTGAACCTGGCCCAGGGGCAATCTGTATCGGACGCGCAGAGCCGCTGGGCTTCCTTCAAGGAACTGGGCGGGTTGTTGTTCAACACCCTGTTACCCGTGTTGCGTGGGCCTGGGGCGATGGCGGGGTGGTTGTTGCAGTTGGCCGGCAGCGAGGACGATATCCGCAGACTGTCCAACCCCGCCGCCCAGGGCGACAGCACGGCCAGCGTGGTGGACCTGTTGCTCAATATGGGCATGGTCTTGACCCATTCCGCGCCCGCCGACGCCGCGCAGCCGCCGCTGACGCTCGACGCTCTCAAAGCCATCGCGCCAAACGATGGCCCGCTGCGCCGCGCCCCGGGCCAGACGCCGGGCGTCCATCGCGCGAGCATCCGCCAAGGCAGTGTGGAGCCTTCTGCCAGCGTCGTCGGCGGTCATGCGAGCATGCTGGATTTTGCGTTCTCCAGCCCGCGCCGCCTGAGCCCCGGCCAGCTCGCGCAGATCGAGTCATTCCGGGTAGCCGCGCCGGTCGATGTCGGTGCGGCGATTGCCGAGGGGCCAAAACAGGGCCTGTACCTGAGCCAGGGCGGGCTGTACGCCAACATCGACAAGCAGTGGTTCCGGGTGGCCAACGACCTCGACGGGGTGTTCATCATCGACGCGAACAACCGCGCGCGTACCGGCCCGCCGATCAGGCGTGACGCACAGGGGCGCTGGAGTTTCGACAGTCGCCCCCGGCTGCGCGGTGGCATGCCGCGCAAGAGCGGCGTCGCCGAGCGGGTCAAACAAAACAGGCAGGCACAACAGGCGCGAGGGGAAGCGTTCAGTCAGGCCGTCGAGGCTGCACTTGTATTGGATGGACCGAGGGCAGACTCGCGTAATCAAGTGATTGCGAGCATTACCGACTACTACAACGGCCGTAAAAAACTGCGCACGCTGTGGGGGCTGTCCACCACCGGGGAGCATCAACAGCGCTTTATCGCACCTTACCTGGCGCAGTTGGAACTCACGAAGAACCTCAGGCAGACCATCGACCAGCAACTCGTGCAACTCAAGCAACGCACTGAGGTACACAGTGCGGCGGCTCAGACCGCCATTGACCATCTGGTGCCGAAAAAACTCGGCGCAGTGGATGATCTTTCCGAAGAAAAACAGGCGCGCTCCAATCTCTATGAGACGGTGCTCGACAACTACCGTGAAATCGAACAGTTCTACACCACGCTGGCCGAAGACAGCAATCAACACGTCCCCAGCGGACGCTCGATGGCGGAGGTGGTGAGCGAGGCAAGGACCGGCTCCAAAAGCACGTATATCGAGCTGATGGACAACTTCGCCAGGGTTTACCGCGACTTGGAAAGCGTGCGGGAAGCCGCCCTGGCCTCCGCCGCCGAGCTGGAGAAATGGACGGACGATTCGTCGTTCGGCAAAACCAAGGCCGCGCACTTCCTCAAGCAGCAAGAGCGACAGCCACCTGCGATTACGGCCCTGCGCATGAAGCTGACCAGCCTGACCAACCTCAAAGAACTGAGCCTCGATCGCTATGCGCGAACGAGCGACCCAGTGGAGTCGTTTTACCTGCAGCGCTTGAGTTCAACCAACCTGATCCCCGTCTACAACGCTCACCTGGACCTGCGGCAGTACACCGGTTACAGCTTGAGCGAACGCAAGGCGACGCTGGAAACCGTCATCGGCACCTACCAGCGCGTGCTCAGCGACAGCCTGGCGATACAGGACACGAATCCCGGCCTTCAGCGAGCCGAGTATCAGCAGCTGTTTGCCGAACGCCTGCGCGATGTGATCAACGATGCCCAAACCGACCTGGCCGAAGTGATGCGCGAGGAACAAGCGCTGGTGCCTGCCGCTGTCGTGCGTATCGATCAACGGCAAAAACCGGCGGGCCAGCGCACGTTCAAGACCCGCGACAAGGAAACCCTGATCGGCACCGCGCGCCCCCAGGCGGCAGGCTCCGGCGTGATCATCGATGTGCTGGACCCGCAATCCGGCCGGTCGGTCGCCAGTTACAGCGAACACGCGAGCGAGGGCGAGTGGGTGAAGATCGTTCCCGCGCAACCCGCACGGCCCGCGTCATCGCCAAAGTCGCTGTCAACGCTCAAGTCCGACGCCAGGAAACTGCTCGAAGAAAGCGCCGGCATTGAACGCACGATCGCGTTCCAGAAACGCAAACTCAACGACCCGCAACGCCGGGAGGGCATCAACCCGCTGGACTGGAACGACATGCTGCAAGCCCAGGCCGAGCGGCTTCAGGCGACCGCCTTGCTGGCCGAAACCCGTCACGGCAGCAATCCCGAAACCGAACAATGGGTCAAACAGTGGCGCACGGCGGCGGACGAACTGCTTGCCAAGGCCCGCCAACATTGCGCCGATGGCTACAAGCTCCTACCCCCCAAACCGGAAAACATCGACTACCTGTGGAAGCACGGGTTCGTCGACATCAACCTGGTCCAGCGAGACATCGCGACCAAAAGCGGCGATGTCTTCACCGAGTACGCCGTGCGTGAAAAAGGCAAGGTCGACGTCTTGTGGTATGCCCATTTCCACTACCCGGCCAAAGGTTCGCCGCGCAATCTCTACACGGCGGCGCACCTGAAGATCCCGTCGCAGCGCACCAAGACCCAGAAAGACCTGGTGGCCGAGGCGGGCAATAACCGCGTGGTGGAACAGATCGTCAGGGCGCGGATCGGCCCGCCGCTGGATGAAAAACTGTTTCTGACGCTGTGACCGAAGCGCTCCGCTGACAGCCGCAGGCCGGCGCGGTTATTGGGCAACCCATAGCGGCCGGATATGCGGC
The DNA here is from genome assembly GCF_049898265.1 of Pseudomonas sp. PSPC2-3. NCBI lineage: Bacteria > Pseudomonadati > Pseudomonadota > Gammaproteobacteria > Pseudomonadales > Pseudomonadaceae > Pseudomonas > Pseudomonas sp. PSPC2-3. The sequence continues at coordinate 526,390 of NZ_JAFCXJ010000003.1, forward strand.
AATGCAGCGGACTGCCTGCCGATGTCCGAGAACGGCAGCGACGGGTCGTCGGCATGGGTCAAGTAACGATGCTCCGGCAGTTTCAGGTGGGCCTTTTCGAACTCGTCGAAGATCGCCGTGCGGCGGTTGTAATGAAAGTGCGCGTACCACAACGGGCGCGGCGGGGTGGCGGTCAGGTCCCAGACTTCATATTCCTGCATGAAGTCGCGATGTCCGTTGGCACGCCTCGCCAGTTCGCTCATCGACGCGGTGCGACGCACCTCGACCACGTGATGCCTGACCAGGTCATCGAGCATGCCGTCGGTGGGTTTGCGGCTGGCCAACGATTGTCGGGTGCGCAAGGCGCGGCCGGCGGCGGTCAGTTCGCTGGCGGTCGTGCGCAATGGCTGGAGGCTCGGCTCCTCGGGGTCAAGGCGCGCGATGCGGTTTGCGCGCAAGGTGAGTTCGGCGGCTTCGCTGACCAGCATGTGTTCAAGGTCCACCGGCAACATGCCCTGGCGGGCATAGGCGTCGACTTTGGCCTGGTACGCCGGTACGGCGCGCAGGCGGTTCTGGGCTTCGCTCACCATCACCGACTTCACGTTCGCCTCCGCCGGGAACTCCACGGGCGGCGCCGGTTGGCGCTGGGCCCGACCGTCCGGGCGTTGCTCCCAGGTCTCGGTGTGGCCGCTGAGGTTGTCGATGGTGTAGCGCGTGGTGTTGGTGCGAGGGTCGGTGCTTTTTATGCCGATCAGCAGCCGGTTCTCTTCGCTTTCAAACACCGTCCCTTGGGGGGCATCGGGCTGCGGGCGCCGCAGGCGAGGTGTTGTGCCGATACGGTGGCGGGCCAGTTGAATCATGCGCTCGAGGTTGTTCAGCAAGGCGTCCAGGTTATCCAGGTCAAAATGTTGCGGGTAGCCTGCGCTCAAGGTTTTAACGCTGAGGCTGAACCGCGCGTAGGCATCGATACATTCGTTGAGGATCCGCGTGCGCTGGCTGACGGTGGTGGGCGTCTTGGTCAGTGCGAAATGCGTGTTCAGGGCCAGGTGAGCGTCGAGATAGACGCGATTGACCTCACTTTGCAAATACAACCAGGAAGGATCGCTGACGTGATCGTAGCGGTTGAACGTATCGATGCTGTGGACGGTGCGCAGGTGCGTGCGAAACCCTTCATCGTAGAGCTCGTTCCAGCGCGCCGCGTCATCGCGAGCCTCGCCCACCAGCGTGCGCGTATTTTGCAGGTCCGCGTCGATCTGTTGCGCGGTCCTGCGCGTGCTTCTGCCTTGGAGGCGCATATCGGCCTCCAGCGCTGCCAGGTTGATCTGGCTGCTCCATTCGTTCATGACCAGGAAGACGCGGTCGATCCGGTCGAGTTCCTGCACGATTTTCTGGCTGAGACCTTTGCGGGTTTGCAGAAACTGCAGAATGGCGGCGGGGCGTGCTGGCGGCACCTGGATATCAGCGAATTGCCCGGTCAATTCCTGCAGCGCGGCCGCGGCGACTTTCAGGCGCTCCACGGCTCTGCTGGTGACAATCAAGGCAGCGCGGCTTTGCAAGCCTTGGAGGGCCAGGTGCTCTCTGTTGGGGGTGAAGGCGATCACGTCCTGAATGGCGTTGGCCTGCTGAATCGCCAGCTCGATGTCCTGGGTGTAGGCCTGATCAAGGGTTGGCTGCAATGTCTTGCGGGTGGCGAAGTCGCTTTGGTTGGACAGGTGTTGCAGGTTGCTGGTCGCGGCCAGTTGAGCGTCGAGCCGACTGCTCAGCGTATTGAGCGCATTGCTGAGCGCCAGTTGGCGGCGCAGGACATGATCGGTCCACCAGATCGGCAGCCGTTGTCGAATCGCCATCGGCCAGAGCGGCTCGAGGGTGTCCGCCAGGTGCCCGAGCACGCCGCCGCCGCCCGCCAGGCCCGCCGGTTGCGCGGTGCCGTAGACGCCGAAGTGGGTGTCCCATTGGCCGGCGTCATCCAGGGCAATCGGTTGTTTGTAGGTTTTCAGCGCGTTGCCGCTCAAGCGCCAATGGCCGTTCTGCAGTTCGACCTGATAGACGTTGCCCTGCCGCACGATGAAGTGGCCGTCGGCATGGCGGTAGATGTTGCGATAAATACCGTGGCTAGCCGGGGTCAGATGGGCCAGGGCGATCTCCTTGTCGTACTCATACCCGCTGAAGCGCTCGGCGATGCGGCGCGCCTTGCGGCTCATGGGCGGTTGCAGGTAGCGGCCGCCCTTGAAGGCATTGCGCAACTGGCGCCCAAGCGTGCGCGTGCGCGCTGCATTGGGCGTGATCAGCACCCCGCCGGCCACATCCACGCCGGCGTCGATCATTGATTGCAGGACCTGGGTGATGTCGTGCATGCCTTGGGCATGATCGCCGCGTCGAAATGCATCTACCGCGTCATTGGCGCTGACCCAGCCGTCGTAAAGGCCGATCACCGTACCCACCACGGGGACCACGCCGAGCGCCATCTTGATATAGCTGAAGGCCTGCACGCCTTTGATGGCATAGCGTTCCAGGTACAGGTCGCTGTTGGAACGGGAACTGGCGCGGTGGGCCTCCTTGACGCGGCCCATTTGCGCGTTGAGCAAATGGCCGGCCAGCGACGTGGTGACGGGCCAGGGGCGGCCGACGCCGATCAGCGCGTCGAAATGCCGGAGCACCGCTTGATTGATCCGGCTGACGTGGTTGGCCACGTTGCCCAGCAAGGCGCGGCCGGCCAGGTAATTGACCATCGTGCTGCTCAGGCACAGGCGGTACAGCGCCAGCCGCGCGGCTTCAAGGTTGGCGTAGCTGCGCAGGTAGTGGCCGTCCGGGCTCTCGGGCAGATAGAGCAGGGTGAGCCCGGAGTTTTTCTGACGGATGAAGGTGACGCCGGACAACGTGCTTGAGCCGTCCTGGGTGTCTGGCCCGCCGACACTGAGGTGGGCGGGGAGCAACTCAATGTCATTGCCATCGGCGCGCCAGGCTTCGGCCGTGCTGGCATTCACGGCGATGTTGAAGGTGTTCAGTTCGGTGGCCGTGATGTGCTTTTGCAGGAACGCCAGGCGCCCCTGGAGCGTAAGCATCAGGCGCTGAGGTTCGAGCAAGCATTCGAGGCGATAGTCACGGCTGAAGTCCGTTTCGCGATCCGAGCCTTGGTAAGCCTCGACGATCAGGTCTTCATACGCTTGGGCCAGGTCCAGTTCCGGCACCAGCTTGCGCAGGTAGTTGGCGCTGAGCCCGGCGGTGAGTGCCTGGCCTTCCGTGGCGTCCTGGCTGCTGACCTCGACCTTCATGAACGTCAAGCGCTCGGCGATCGGCGTATCGATGTTGCTCAGCGCCAGCTCATCCAGGCTCATTTTGACCCGGGTGGCGCTGGGGACCTGCACCGTCTTGGTCGGAGTGCCCGGCGCGCCGGGGGCTCCGACGAAATGCTGTTGATGCGTGACCGATTCGGGAACGTCGAGCTGAACGCTGAACGGTTGTTTGAGCGAGAAGTCCCGGGACAGCCTTGCGTGCAGGCGTTTTGTGCAAAAACTGCTGATCAGCGGCAGCTTCAGGTTCAATACTTCATCGGCGCGTTGCAACGCCACGATGTAGCGCTCCAGCAGGGCCTTGAGTTCGGCCCTGTCGGCCGCTGAAACCTGGCCGAGCCAGACCGGCAGTTGCGCCGCCAGTGCGCCGCTCTGCTGCTGCTCCAGAAGCTGCGCATAGGCCAGTTCGCGCGCGGTGTTGGTCGATACGCCCAGTTCCTGGATCGCTTGCACGCGCATGGGTTGCAGCTCCCGGGCTTGGCGCTCGGTGTCGTCCGGGGCGCGGCGAAGCATCGCTTCGATCTGGGCGACCCAGTCGTCGAGTTGCACGGTGAGGCTGTACTCGAACGGGGTCTGATTGAGCAGGGCCAGTTCCAGCGACGCCGCGTCCGAGGGCGTTACGCCGAGCCACTGTTCAAGCGCCTGGCGCGAAGCGAAGTGCTGCAGCCCGCCCTGGCTGCCCGGCCAGTACAACAACAGGTCCTGAGGCGTTGACGCATCGAGCAGCGCCGCTTCCAGGGTGATCAGCAGCACGCCGTCCAGTTCTTTGCGCTGGGTGTTGATTGCGTCGTTGCTGCGCTCGCGGATCGACAGCGTCAAGGTCGCCACCGACACTTTGAGTTCGGGGTCTGGCGCGTTGAGCGGGTCAAGCGCGGCCAGGAGCATGGCGTACCCGGCCGGGCTGATCTGGTTGAGTTGGCGCTGCAGGCTGGCTTCGGCAAGCAGCCCTTTCAGCCGTGCCTGGAGCAAGCGGTGGTAGTCGGGGTTGGCCTGTTGGGACAGCTCCAATAGCTGGTTCTGGGGTTGATTCCATAGCGCGCTGGCCGCTTCGTGGGCTTGCTGTTGCGCCTCGTGCAAGCGGTTGAGTTGGCTGCGCAACGTGGCCTGTTGCTCATCGCTCGGCGGCGGCAATATGGCAGGCGCCTGCACGGTACCGAAGAGCGGCTGTTGTTGCCGCGACAGCGCGTGGCGGCGCTGGGTCAGGGGCAGGTCGGCGGTCAGTCCGGCGAAGACTATGGGCGCGCTGTCGAGGGGCGCGTCGTCCTCAGCGGGAGCGAGCGCGGATGCCGGCGGCAAGGCGAAAACCCCCTGGCTGCGCTGTTGCCGGTCCACCTGATCGGCTGCTTCCAGCGCTCTGTGTCCATGTTCGGCGAGGTCGCGGCCGTGGGGGTATTTCAAGCTGGCCTGCTTTTCTTTGAGGCGATGTTCCAACAGGTGCGTCACGCCGGCTTGCAAGGGCTCGTCGACCTCGCGGTAGTCGATCAGGTTGTCTCGCGTGATGGCCGTCACGCCGGGGAACAGCGTGGGGTGATCGAGCAACCACTGCTCCATGCCGACGCGGCTGTTGAACAGGTTCAGCGCCGGTTCTTCAGAGGGCAGGTACAACAGCTGGAGGACGACCTCGGCATCCAGGGTAATGACCAGCGCACCGGGTATCTCGGCATCGGCCAACCCGGTGCGTTTGAGCAGCAGTTGCTCGGCGTAGATCTTCTGACCGTCGAGCTGCAACGCGCCGCTTGGCGGGTCGAGGACCGTGAGCAACGGTTTCAATTGATCGGCCGTGATCGCCCCCGAGGCGCAGGCCAACTGCGCGGCGGCTTGGAGATGGCTGCTGTACTGCGCAACCGCGTGATCGCGACGCGAGACCGCAGTGCCAGGCGCGCGCGTGAACCACCAGTAGCGGACCCACGCGGTTCGCAGGGCCTGTTCCACGTTGAGCTGGGTAAAGGGTTTAACCAGCTCGAACGGCTGCGCTGCGTACTGGGTTTTGCCTTCCGGCAGGCCGACCACCCGGCAATGCTGGTAAAGCGCGGCGTAGGCGGGAAATTGATGAACGAAGGCACTGGCCTGGGTCAGTGTGATGGAGCGCGCCGGTCTTTCATCGGAGGCGGCAAAGTGCAACTGCACGCTGTCGCCGTCCAGGTCCAGTTGCTCGTTGATGAACGCGTTGAGCGAGGCGTGGACACTGGGCGCATCGGTGCTGAGCCGGAGCATCTGTTCGCGGCTGGCGTGCCAGCGGGTCGTGGCTTCCAGCAACAGGCTTTCGTTCACGGGGCGAACCTGCGCGTGGGAAAACGGCGGGAAATCGCGCACGGCAAGGGGGGAGAGCGGGTTGGATGTATCGGTCATGTGACGGCACTCGAAAAATAGGGGCAGAACGGTGCTTTACCGGTCGGAGCCCTATTTAAAGGTGGAGAACGAGGCGCGCAGGGATAGATAGTTAGTGAGCCGACCGTTGAGCGACATTCATTAAACTGTCACGCAACTGTGGCAGCGCGCTTGAACAAACTTCATCAGACTCGCGCTCTACTGGGGTTCTGTGTTTCGGTGTTTTTCATGCGCGTGTTGCTGTTACTGGCCGCTCTACTGTTCGGCCTGCCGTCTTTTGCGGCGTCTCGATGTGATGTCAATGTCCCGACCCAAACGGTCGATCTGGCTCAGGTGAGCATCGCCTACCAGAGCATCGGCCGTGCGTCCGATCCGGCCTTGTTGCTGGTGATGGGCCTGGGCGGGCAACTGATCCACTGGCCTGACGAGGTTGTCGTCGCCCTGTGCCAGCAAGGTTTTCGGGTGATCCGCTACGACAATCGCGATGTCGGCCTGTCCACCTGGCGCCAGGCTCCGGCCAGCGCCAACCTGACGTTTGAAGTGTTGCGCTACAAACTCGGCCTGCCCGTGGCGGCACCGTACACGCTGACCGACATGGCCGATGACGCCCTGGGCTTGATGGATGCGTTGCAGGTCCGGCAATTCCATGTCCTCGGGGCGAGCATGGGCGGCATGATTGCCCAGCACCTGGCCGCGATGGCACCGCAGCGGGTGGAAAGCCTGACGCTGATCATGACCAGCTCCGGCGCCGAAGGCCTGCCGGCGCCGAATGCGGCGCTGGTGCAATTGTTGTCGCGGCGCAGCGCACCCAATCGCGCAGTGGCCCTGGAGCAACAGGCCGATCTGCTGGCCGCGCTGGGCAGCCCGTATGTCAAGGATGACCGCCAGGTGTTGCTGCATCAGGCCGCGCTGTCCTACGACCGTGCGTTCAACCCCGAGGGCGTGAAGCGCCAGATCATGGCGATCCTCGCCGAACCGAGCCGCGTGCCGTTGCTCAACCAATTGCGCGTGCCGACCCTGGTGGTGCATGGCACCGCCGACCCGTTGTTGCCGGTGATGCACGGCGTACACCTGGCCGCGCATATCCAGGGGAGTCAGTTGAAGCTGATTCCGGGCCTGGCCCATCGTTTCCAGGAAGCGTTCAAGGCGCCGTTGCTGGCGGCGGTGTTGCCGTACCTGCAAGCCCATCGCGAAGACGCCACCCATTGGGCGCAGATCGAGCCGCCGGTCTCGGCGAAGGTGTTGTGACATTGGTGTATCGTGCAGCTTTTGCGGCGCATTAATGCCAGCGAGGTTGCCTACCATGAGTACTGCCCTGAAAATCGATTTCGTCAGCGATGTGTCCTGCCCCTGGTGTGTCATCGGCCTGCGCGGCCTGACCGAAGCCCTCGACCAGCTCGGCAGCGAGGTGCAGGCCGAGATCCACTTCCAGCCGTTCGAACTGAACCCTGGCATACCCGCCGAGGGCCAGAACATCGTCGAGCACATCACCGAGAAATACGGCTCCAGCGCCGAAGAGTCCCAGGCCACCCGTGCGCGCATCCGCGACATGGGCGCCGAGTTGGGCTTTGCGTTCCGCACCGACGGCCAGAGCCGCATCTACAACACCTTCGATGCCCATCGCCTGCTGCATTGGGCCGGGTTGGAAGGCTTGCAGTACAACCTCAAGGAAGCGCTGTTCAAAGCCTATTTCAGCGATGGCCAGGACCCGTCCGATCACGCGACGTTGGTGCGTATCGCCGAGAGCGTCGGCCTGGACCCGCAACGCGCCGCGGCGATTCTCGCGAGCGATGAATACGTCGCCGAGGTGCGCGAGCAGGAACAACTGTGGGTGTCCCGTGGCGTGACGTCGGTGCCGACCATCGTGTTCAACGGGCAGTACGCGGTCAGCGGTGGCCAGTCGGTCGAAACGTTTGTCGGGGCGATTCGCCAGATCATCCGCGAATCCCGATCCTGACGCTGGTCCCATGTGGGAGGGGCTCATTGTCCTCAAGAGAGTCCCTGGCCCGTCCCTTGCATTGACCCCCTAAAGCCCATCCGCAATCCGGTTGGGCGCTGCCATTGGGGGTGAAACATTACCTTGAATATTCTTGACCTCGACCACAGCCTTACGGGCCAGGCGCCGATTGCCCGGCGTTTGGCCAGTGGTCATGCCACCCGTCTCGACTTGCTGGACCTGGGCCCGAAACTGCGTCTGTGGTCCACCGAAAAAACCTGGAAGCGCTTCACCGAACGCCTGGCGGCACGGCCCCGGCCCACGGACGCGCGGCCGGAAATCCTGTTTGTCGGCTCCGGCGATTATCACCACCTGACGCCGGCATTTCTGGCCGACCTGAAAGAACCGATCAGCCTGATCCACTTCGACAACCACCCCGACTGGGTCCGCTTTGCACCCAAGCGCCACTGCGGGTCGTGGGTCAACCGCGCGCTGAAGATGCCGGCGATCAAGCGCATCGTCACCCTCGGCCCGTGCAGCGATGACCTGCATAACCCGCAGCTGCGCGGCGGCAACCTCGGCGCCCTCACGCGCGGGCAATTGCAGCTGTTTCCATGGCAGCACCCGCCGTCGAAAGTCTGGGGGCGGGTCGGCGATGGCGCCGGCCACCAGCAGCAGGAAAACTACCTGTACTGGCGCAACCTGGCGGAGCTGGACTGGGCCGCATTCCTTGAGCAAATGATCAGCAGCCTGCCCACCGAAGCCATCTGGATCACCATCGACAAAGACGTGCTGGCCAGCGAAGACGCGGCCACCAACTGGGACCAGGGCGGCATGCGCCTGAGCCATCTGCTCCAGGCCCTGCGGGCCCTGGCGGCGCGCAAACGGATCATCGGCATCGATGTGTGCGGCGAGTTCGCCAAGCCCGTGTTCAGTAACGCCTTCAAGCGTTGGGAGGCCAAGTCCGACCAGCCGCCGGCCGAGCGCTGGAGCGCCGAGGACCTGCAGCGCAATGCCGCGACCAACGAAGCCCTGATCAACCTGTTTGAGGAGCTGTTCCCGTGACTTTGACCGTGGTGTTGCTGGTGGCCTTTTCCATCGTGCTCGATGTGGTCGGCCAGTTGTTTTTCAAGATGGGCCTGGACCGTTTGCCGGAGTTGGAGGGCGGCTTTCGCCTGAACGCGTTCTGGGGCCAGGTGTTCAATGCGCCGTTGTTGTGGGCGGGGCTCGGGGCCTACGCCATCGAGTTTTTCGTCTGGCTTGAAGCCTTGTCCCGCGCGCCGTTGAGCCTGTTGTTTCCGGCGGCGGCGCTGGCTTACTGCGGGGTGGTGCTGGCGGGCAAGCTGGTGCTGGGGGAAACCGTCAGCCGCCGGCGCTGGATGGGCACGCTGGTGATTACCTTCGGCGTGATGTTGGTCGCGATTGCAGGGGGTCAGGCATGAGTACGCAAAATATCGATCAGGGCTGGTTGCACGAACGCCTTGGCACCGTGGTGCTGTGGGCGTTGCTGATTTGCACCGAGAGCGCCGGGCAGCTGTTTACCAAGGTCGCCGGGGACCAACTGGGGCAGATGGATTTCAACTGGCAGTGGTTGTCCGAAGTGGCGCGCAACCCAGGGATTCTGGCGGCGATCGCCAGTTACATCGGCGCGTTTTTCGTGTGGATGCTGATCCTGCGGCGCAGCAGCCTGTCGCTGGCGTTTCCGCTGAGTTCGCTGGTGTTTGTGGTGGTGTTGCTCGGTTCGTGGCTGGGGCTGGGGGAACATATCAGCCTGCTGCACTGGGTGGGCGTTGGGGTGATTATTGTCGGGATCGGGTTGTTGGCCGAAGGCGAGGAAAACTGAAAGTATCGCGATGAAATACTGGCTCCATGTGGGAGGGGGCTTGCCCCCGATAGCGGTAGATCAGTCCCGTATGTATTGGCTGACCCTGCGCTATCGGGGGCAAGCCCCCTCCCACATTTTTATCGATGTGCATCAGTTGAACTTGTAGCTGATCGCCGTCTGCACCTGGCTCTGGTTCACTTCGCCGGCCTGCTTGACGATGCTGCTGTTCGCCGCCGAACCCACCAGGCGGACCCAGCTGGCACTGGTCAACAGCGACCATTTCGTCGCCAGGGGAAACTCGAAGCTCTGGGTGAACGTCACGTTCTGGAAGCCGCCGCTGGCGTTGTAGGGACGGAAACCCGAGGCGGCGGCTTCGCTATCGCTCACGCCGAAAAACGTGTTGGTCTGGCGTCGGTCGGCAAAATGCGCCATCAGGTCGCTGCTGCCGATGATCCCGCCGGCCAGCGGATAGCCCAGCTCGCCGCCGACCTTGCCGAGCACGCCGCCCTGACCCTGGGCGCCGCCCACGGCGCGACCCAGTTGGGCGTAGACGCGCCAGAAGTCGGCCGGCGCGTATTCCACGAACCCACCGACTTCGGCCATGCTCGACACTTCGCGCAGCCCCGACAACGCGCCGTTGGACGTGCGGCGCGACAGGTAGTTGATGTAGGGGCCGGCGCTGAAACCGTTGGTTTTCAAGGCGCTCCAGGACAGGCCGTCATCGGTGCTCAGGCTGACGTCGCCCCAGTCCAGGTCGAGGTATGGAACGGCCGCGGTTTCATAGCGGGTGCCGGTGGGTTCCTTGGGCTGGTAGCTGATACCCGCGCCTGCTTCACCGGTGATGCCGTCGGCCTGCGCGGCTTGTGAAACGCTCCACAGCCCCAGAAATCCGGCGAATACAGCGGAGGTGATCCTGAACATGGTCACTGTTCCTTGATTGAATATGCGCGCATGAACGCGCAAAGCGCAGCCTTGGCGCAAGCACTCATCTTGTTTGTAGCAAGCTACAAAAATTGTAGCTCCTTCGACACAAAACCGTCTGATATCCGCGCAAACCCCCAGCGCCATTGGGTGCTGGCCAGTTGGCACAGTCCCTGCTCTACACCTTCTGCAAGCGCACAGAGCGCGCTCCTCCTCAAGGTAAACGCAGATGATCCACTGGCATATCGTGTGTGACTTCGACGGGACCATTACCCCCACCGATGTCATCGACAACGTCCTCCAACGCTTCGCCGGCCCCGAGTGGGAAACCATCGAGCAGGAATGGTTGGATGGGCATATCGGTTCCCGCGAATGCCTGAGCCGCCAACTCGCGCTGATCAAGGCCACCCCAAGTGAGCTGCTGGCGTATTTCGACAGCGTCGAGATCGACCCGGACTTCCCCGATTTCGTCGATCACGTCATCGGCCTGGGGGCCTCCATCGAAGTGGTCAGCGACGGCATCGAGCAAGGCATCGCGCGGATTCTGTCGCGCAACTACGTGAGCTTGCTGCCGATCCTCGCCAACCGCCTGCGCCAGGTCGACCAGAACAGCTGGCGCATCGACTTCCCGTATGCCAGCGATGCCTGCCGCGCCGCTTCCGGCAACTGCAAGTGCAAATCCACCCCGCGCAACAAGCGCGTGCTGGTGATCGGTGACGGCAAGTCCGACATGTGCGTGGCCTCCACCGCCGACTTCGTTTTCGCCAAGGGCAGCCTTGCCCGGTACTGCGAGGCCAACAACATTCCCCATGCGCGCTTCGACACCTTCGCCGAAGTGAGCTCATTGCTGGCCAAGCTGCCACAGGGCATCGCCGCCAACGCCACGACCTTTGCCCCTACTGACCTCTCTATTGAAAATCAGGAACTCTTCCACCATGTCTGATATCCGCATCGCGAGCGCCGAAGACCAGATTCTTCTGGATAAAGAAGCCAAATACTGCTCTTACGGCGACACCGTTCACTACATCGAGCCACCGCGCATTTTCAGCCGTTGCGAAGGTTCCTACGTGTGGGACACCGAAGATCAGGCCTACCTCGACCTGCAAATGTGGTACTCGGCGGTCAACTTCGGCTATGCCAACCCGCGCTTGAACAATGCGCTGAAACAGCAGATCGACACCCTGCCGCAAATCGCCAGCCAGTACCTGCACAAAGGCAAGATCGAGCTGTCGGAAATGATCGCGGTCGACGCCAAGAAGAAGTTCGGCCTCGACGGTCGCGTCCACTTCAACGTCGGCGGTTCGCAGTCCATCGAAGACTCCCTGAAAGTGGTGCGTAACGCTACCAACGGCAAGAGCCTGATGTTCGCCTTCGAAGGCGGCTACCACGGCCGCACCCTCGGCGCGTCGTCGATCACCTCCAGCTACCGCTACCGTCGTCGCTACGGCCACTTCGGCGAGCGTGCGCAGTTCATCCCGTTCCCGTACCACTTCCGCGGCCCTAAAGGCATGACCAAGGAAGAATACGGCAGCCACTGCGTGCAGCAATTCGCCCGCCTGTTCGAGACCGAATACAACGGCGTGTGGGACCCGAAAGTCGGCCAGAGTGAATACGCCGCGTTCTACGTCGAGCCGATCCAGGGCACCGGCGGCTACGTGATCCCGCCGATGAACTTCTACCGCGAGCTCAAGCAGGTGCTGGACCAGCACGGCATCCTGATGGTGTCCGACGAAATCCAGATGGGCTTCTACCGCACCGGCAAGTTGTGGTCGATCGAACACTTCGACGTACAACCGGACGTGATCGTGTTCGGCAAGGCGCTGACCAACGGCCTCAACCCGCTGGGCGGCATCTGGGCCCGTGAAGAGCTGATCAACCCGAAGATCTTCCCGCCAGGTTCGACCCACTCCACCTTCGCCTCCAACCCGTTGGGCACGGCGGTAGGCCTGGAAATGTTCAAGATGACCAACGAAGTCGACTACGGCGCGATGGTCATGGCCAAGGGCAAGTTCTTCCTGGAAGGCTTGCAGGACTTGCAGAAACGCTTCCCGATCATCGGCGACGTCGACGGCCTGGGCTTGGCCCTGCGCTGCGAAATCTGCGGCCCGGATGGTTTCACGCCGGACAAGGCGACCCTGGACTACATGGTCGAAGAAGGCATGAAAGGCGACATGGTGGTGGACGGACGCAAACTCGGCCTGATCCTCGACGTGGGCGGCTACTACAAGAACGTGATCACCCTGGCACCGTCCCTGGAAATCAGCTACCCGGAAATCGAACTGGGCCTGAAGCTGCTCGAGCAACTGCTGGTGCGAGCGACTAAACGGTGAGCAACGTCGGGATCGACCTCGGTGAGGGTGATGCCGGCTTCGTTCTCGGTGAAGGGCCGGTCGGCATCCTGTTGATCCACGGCCTGACAGGCACGCCGACGGAACTGCGCCAGGTCGCCAAGGGCCTGGCCAAGGTGGGTAATTGCACGGTGTACGTGCCCACCCTGGCCGGGCACTGCGGCGACAACAGCGACCTGCAGGCCACCGGCTGGTTGGACTGGTACGAAGGGGTGCGTCGAACCTTCGCCCAGGTCCGCCAGCGCCATGAACAGGTGTTTGTCGGCGGTCTGTCGATGGGCGCGGTGATGTCGATGTACCTGGCCTCGGAGCATCCGGGCCAGGTCGCCGGGCTGCTGATGTATTCGACCACCTTGAAGTACGACGGCTGGAGCATCAACAAGCTGGCGTTCCTTACGCCGTTGCTGATGAAAATTCCGTTCGGCGTGCATATCTGTCGCTTCGAAGAGAAGCCGCCCTACGGCATCAAGAACGAACGCCTGCGGGCGATCGTCGAGCGGCAGATGAAGGAAGGGGAGAGCAGCGAGGCTGGCCTGCTGACCATGGAGGGCATCACGGTGCGCGAGTTGCACCGGATGAACGCCGTGGTCAAGAAGCGCATGCCTCAGGTCAAGGTGCCGGCCCTGGTGCTGCATTCGATCGAGGATGACATCACCAGCCGCTGGAACGCCGATTACGTGGAACGTCACCTCGGCGGGCCGGTGACCAAGATCCTGCTGGACAACTGCTACCACATGATCACCGTCGACCTGCAATACCGCCGGGTGATCGAGTTGAGTGCGGAGTTTGTCGAGCTGCACACCGCTTCCGTGGACGCCGGTGCGTTGTGGCGAGGGCGCTTGCCCGCGTCAGGCAGCGAAGCGAGCCTGGAACCTGCCACCTCGTTCTAGTTGTAAGGAGCGCGTGTCATTGAGGGGGCTGCTGCGCAGTCCAGCGGGAGTACGCTCCCTCGCTACAAAGGATTCGATGTGATAACCACCCAAGCCTTCCCGACCATCCGGGCCATCCGGCGCAGTGCCTGGAACGACTGTTTTCCCGGTGCGCTGGAGGACTGGGACTACTACGTTGCCGTGGAAAACGCCGCGATCGACGATTTTCAATGGCGCTACCTGGCGGTATTTGAAGACGGCGCGCTGGTGGCCGTGGCGGCCGCGTTCATCACCCATTACCGCCTCGATACCACGGTGTCGGGCGTCGGCAAGCGCTTGACCTCGCGGCTGGAGCGGCTGTGGCCGGGTGTTTTGCAAGTGGGGCTGTACGCCATCGGTTCGCCGGTGGCCGAGCGTTGTGACGCCGGGTTTGCCAGTGGCGTGCCTGAGGTTCGGCGCGCGCTGTTACTCAAGCACCTGCTGCTGGCGGCGCGCCAGGACGCCGATGAGTTCGGCATCGGCCTGGTGGCGGTCAAGGATGCCCCGACGCAGGACCCGCACTGGGCCGACAGTTGCCGCGCGGCCGGCTTTCAAAGCATGCCGAGCTTGCCCACGGGCTTATTGCCGCTGCCTTACGGCTCGGTGGACGCTTACCTGGGCTCGCTGGGCAAATCCACGCGCAAGGACTTGCGGCGCAAACTGCGCGCGCCAGGCCCGCGGGTGGAGTGGCGGCGCAACATCGACGATGTGCTGCCCGAGGTCATGCGCCTGTACGAAGCCACGCTGACCCGTGCCGAGCTGCAGTTCGAACGCTTGCCCGCGAGTTATTTCACCGGCGTGCTCGAACGCCTTGAACAACGCGCGGTCTGTGTTCTTTACTGGGTCGACGAGCACTTGGTGGCGTTCAACCTGATGCTGGTGGACGAGCATCGGCTGGTCGACAAGTTCTTCGGGCACGACGTGGAGTTTACCCGTGACTACAACCTCTACTTCCGTAGTTGGTTGACCAATGTCGACTACTGTATCCAACACAATATTGCGTTGTATGAGTGTGGCCAGGCCGGATATGCCAGTAAGCTGCGGCTGGGGTGCGAGTTCCAGGGCAACAGCCTGTTCTTCCGCCACCGTAACCGGCTGGTCAACGGCCTGCTCAGACTCGTGAAAATGTTTCTTCGACCGGATCGTTCCGACCCTGCCATGGCTGCTGCGATAAGCGAAACCTGATGATCACCAAGACCCGCCAGAAAGCCCGCCCCTTTGCCATTTCGCGCTGGAGCGTCCAGCGCAAGTTGGTGCTGGCGTTCTGGCTGGTCAGTGTGATTCCGACCATGATCGCGGCCGAGTTGGCCGCCACCACGCTGTCGCAGATTTTCGACAGCAACGTGCGGATCTGGCTGCAGGAATCGACCAAGATCGTCAAGGACGAGATCGGCGACATCCTGCATGACAACGCGCGCATGGCGAAATTGTTCCTGCGCTACGCCAGCCCGCCCTCCAACCGGCAGGCGGCCAAGCACGACAGGCTCGCCGCCGATATCGCCGAAGCCACGGACATCGACGTGGTGGCCCTGATTCGCAGCAGTGACCACCGGGTGGTGTTCAGCACCGCGCCCGATGACATCGTCAAGCAGATCAACCTGACCAGCAACGCCGCATTGCAGACCGTGCAAGTGGCGGGGGTGAATACCGGCATCGTGGTCTCGACGTTCGAGACCAGCCAGGACGGCGTTGACTACGTGCTGCTGGTGGCCACCTACCTGGACAGCAGTTTCCTCACCAGCGTAGCCGACGTGCATTCCCTCGACCTGCGCCTGTACCTGGCCAACCCCGGCGGTTTCTCGGAAATTTTCTCGACCCAGCGCTTCATGGATCACCCCTCGCACATCCCGAAAGGCGTCGAAGCCGAGATGCGCAGCAGCAAGCAACCCAGCGAACAGTTCACCAACAAATACAGCGGTTTGTACTGGCCGATCTTCAACGATGCCGGCGAGCTGCAAGGCGTGATCTTCAGCGGCCTGCTGCGCCATACCAGCCTGGTCGGGCTGGTGAACCAGAGCAACCTGTTCGTGCTGATTTTCCTGCTCAGCTCGGCACTGTCCCTGGCGGCGGGGCTGCTGGTGTCGCGGCGCTTGACCCAACCGTTGCGCGATCTGTCCCAGGGCGTGAGCGCCGTGATCTCGGGCAATTATGCCCACCGTGTGGTGGTCAGCGGCGGCGATGAGCTGGCGCAATTGAGCAGCACCTTCAACCATATGACCGAACGGCTGGGGGAGTTGCATCACCTCGAAGCCCAACTGCGCCGGCGCGACCGCCTGCATGCCCTGGGTGAAGTCGCCATGGGCCTGGCCCACGAAATCCGTAACCCGCTGGGGATCATCAAGACTGCCACCCAACTGCTGCACCGTCGCGCCGACTTGCCGGAAGCCGACAAGCGCCACCTGGAATATGTGATCAGCGAAGTCAGCCGGATCAACGACCTGATCACCGAGTTTCTCGATTTCGCCAAACCCAACGCGCCGCTGCGCGTATTGCAACCGGCGCGCGCGCTGGTGGAGGAGATACTCGGCTTCTGCAGCCCGGAACTGGCCAGCCACAAAATCGACGCCCACATCGACGACCAGGCGCCTGGCGCGACCATCTATGCCGACGCCAAGCAGCTCAAACAGGCCTGCCTCAACCTGATTCTCAACGCTATCGATGCAATGCCCGAAGGTGGCCGCCTGACCCTGGGCATTCGTTCGATGGGCGACAACACAGTCATCAGCGTCGCCGACACCGGCCAGGGTATCCCGGCGGATATGATCGAGCGCATCTTCACCCCGTTCGTCACCACCAAGGCCTCCGGCACCGGCCTGGGCCTGGCCAAAGTCTATTCGATCATGGAAAGTCACGACGGCAGCATCGAATGCATCAGCGAGAATGATGCCGGCGCTACGTTCAGCCTGTACATTCCGGCAATCGGCGAAGACGACGAGGACACTCATGACGCATAACATATTGGTGGTCGACGACGAGCCCAAGCTCTGTGACCTGTTGTCGTCGGCCCTCAGCCAGAATGGCGTACAGGTGTTCACGGCGGGTAACGGCCTGCACGCGCTCAAAGTGCTGGAGCAGGAAGACATCGACCTGGTGATCAGCGACTGGCGCATGCCGGGCATGGACGGTCCGGCGCTGCTGGCCGAGATCAAGGCGCGCTATTCCCAGGTGCCGGTGATCGTGATGACCGCCTACAGCACGGTGAAAAACGCCGTACAGTCGATGCGCAACGGTGCGTATGACTACATTGCCAAGCCGTTCGATATCGACGAGTTGGACATCACCGTGGCCAAGGCCCTGCAGTTTCGCGACATCATGCGCGACAACGCCCGCATGCGCGCCGAGCTGGACGAGCAGGCGCAGTTCGACAGCCTGGTGGGCGACAGCCCGGCGTTTCGCAAGGTGTTGCAGGCAGTGGATTCGGTGCGCGACAGCAGCGCAACGATCCTGCTGACCGGCGAAAGCGGCACCGGCAAGGAAATGGTCGCCCGCGCCATCCACAAGCACGGCAGCCGGGCCGACAAGCCGTTCGTCGCGGTCAATTGCGCGGCGATTCCCGAAGGGCTGCTGGAAAGCGAAATGTTCGGCCATCGCAAGGGCGCCTTCACCGGTGCCGTGGCCGACCGGGTCGGGCGTTTTATGCAGGCCGACAAGGGCACGCTGTTTCTCGACGAAGTGGGCGACATGCCGCTGGCGCTGCAGGCCAAGATTCTGCGCGCCTTGCAGGAGCGGGTGATCGAGCCGGTGGGCGACCCCCGCGAGCGCAAGGTGGACGTGCGCGTGATCGCCGCCACCAACAAGAACCTGTTGGAGGCGGTGGCCAACAAGGAGTTTCGCGAGGACTTGTATTACCGCCTCAACGTGTTCCCGATCCCGCTGCCGCCCTTGCGCGAGCGCGTGGAAGACATCGCGCCCCTGGCTCGGCACTTCGCCCAGACCTTGAGCGTCACCGCGGGTAAACGCATCACCGGTTTCAGCCCCGAGGCCTTGCAGGCTATGACGGCGTATCACTGGCCGG
Organism: Pseudomonas sp. PSPC2-3; assembly: GCF_049898265.1. Taxonomy (NCBI): domain Bacteria; kingdom Pseudomonadati; phylum Pseudomonadota; class Gammaproteobacteria; order Pseudomonadales; family Pseudomonadaceae; genus Pseudomonas; species Pseudomonas sp. PSPC2-3. The sequence goes on from NZ_JAFCXJ010000003.1 coordinate 543,940, forward strand.
GCAATATCCGCGAGCTGCAGAACTGCGTGGAACGCGCGACGATCGTGGCGTCATCGCCGGTGATTGAAGATATCGACTTGCCGGGTTATCTGTTCGCATCCAAGCCCAGCGAGGGCGGCGTGACGGCGATCCTCAGCGACGGACCGGGCATTCCCCAGGACCTGGATGCGGCGCTGGCGGAGGTGGAGAAAGCCTACATCCAGGCGGCATTGCACGAGAGCAATGGCGTACAGGCGGCGGCAGCGGCGAAGATCGGGATTTCCGAGCGCAGCTTCTGGTATCGCCTGAAGAAGCTGGGGATTCAGATCGACAAAATAGTCCGCTGAGTTGCCTGGCACAGCACTGTTCTAAATGTGGGAGGGGGCTTGCCCCCGATAGCAGTGGGTCAGACAGCCTATGTGTATCTGATCCACCGCCATCGGGGGCAAGCCCCCTCCCACATTTGGATTGTGGTGTGTCAGGTCTGCAGGCGTACCCAGACGCTGACCAGAACAGTCGCTGCCATCAACCACGCTAGCGCTGCTACGGCTAAAGAGGCTTCCAGGCGCAGGCGATCGACCAGCACGTAGAGCGTCGCCAGGTACACAAAGTACGGAATGATCGACCACATCCCGAACAGGATGGTGGTCTTCAAATCGTCCACCGAACGGCCTTTGCCGACGATGTAATGGGCGATCAGCGCAAAGGTCGGGAACAGCGGCACCAACCCGGCGATGTAGTAATTCCGGGTCTTGGCCAACGCGGCCAGTATCAGCACCACCGCCGCGCCCAGCGCGGCCTTCAATATCAGATCCACGCGCGGTTCCTCAGTGGCTCAAACCGTATTTCTTGACCTTGTCGAACAGGGTGGTCTTGGCCATTCCCAGTTCCTGGCTGGCCTGGGTCAGGTTGCCGCCGCTGCGTTGCAGCGCGTCGTTGAGCAGGTTGCGTTCGAAGGCTTCCACCGCTTCGGTGAAGGCCAGGCCCTGGCTGCCGCTGCTGGCGCCGCTTTTCTTGAAGGCGGGCAGGCCCAGGGCGAAGCGCTCGGCGACGTTGCGCAGTTCACGCACGTTGCCCGGCCAGTCGTGGCTCATCAGGTTGGACAGGGTCTGGTTGTCGAGGTCCGGCACGCTGCGGTCGAAGCGCAGGGATGATTGCTGCAGGAAGTGTTCGAACAGTTGCAGGATGTCTTCGCGGCGTTCGCGCAAAGGCGGCAGTTCCAGGGTCACGACGTTGAGGCGGTAGTACAGGTCGCTACGGAACTGGCTGGCGCGGCTCAATTCGTCGAGGTCGGATTTGGTGGCGGCGATCACTCGGCAATCCACCGCCACGCTCTGGTTCGAACCCAGGCGTTCGAGGGTGCGTTCCTGCAACACGCGCAGCAGCTTGATCTGCAGGTTGATCGGCATGCTTTCCACTTCATCGAGAAACAGCGTGCCTTCGTGGGCGTGCTCGATCTTGCCGATCCGACGTTTGCCGGCGCCGGTAAAGGCGTTGGCTTCGTGGCCAAAAATCTCGCTTTCGAACAGGTTCTCCGGCAGGCCGCCGCAGTTCAGCGCGACGAACGGGTGAGCGTGGCGTCGGCTGAAATCATGCAGGCACCGCGCGACCAGTTCCTTGCCGGTGCCGGTCTCGCCTTCGATCAGCACGTTGGCCGACGTATCCGCGACGTTGGCGATCAATTCGCGCAGGTTCTGCATCGCCGGCGAGCGGCCGATGATGCGTCCTTCCAGGGAGTCGCGCTCGGCCAACTGGCGGCGCAGCGCCCAGACTTCCCGCGCCAGCCCGCGCTGTTCCAGGGCGCGGCGCGCGACGTCGACCAGGCGTTCGGGAGAGAAGGGTTTTTCCATGAAGTCATAGGCGCCGTTGCGCATGGCGCCGACCGCCATGGAAATATCGCCGTGCCCGGTAATCAATACCACCGGCAGGCTTTTATCCAGGGCCTTGAGGCGGGTGAGCAGTTCCAGGCCGTCGATACCCGGCAGGCGGATATCGCTGATGACGATGCCAGCAAAGTTCTCGCCGATGCGCTTGAGCGCCTCTTCGGCACTGCCCACGCCGACGCTGGGGATGTCTTCCAGTGCCAGGGCTTGCTGGCAGCCGAGCAGCACGTGGGGGTCGTCTTCGACGATCAGGACGGTGAGGTCAGGGTTTTTTTCTACGTTCATGACGACTCGGCTGTTTGAGCGCCCACCAGCGGCAGGCTCAGGACAAAGGCAGTACCACCACCGACGGGATGCTCCACGGCGAGGTTGCCGCCGGTGGCCGCGGCCAGGCTGGCGGACAACGTAAGGCCAAGGCCCAGGCCTTGCTCGCCGGGTTTGGTGGTGAAGAACGGTTCGAACAGATGCTTGCGCGCCTCGGGGTCGATGCCATGGCCGTTATCGCGCACCTGCAGGCGGTATTTGCCGTCGGCTTCGTGGCCTTCCAGCCACAGTTCCGGCGCCGGTTGTGCTTGCATGGCATCGAGGGCGTTGCCGATCAGATTGACCAGGATCTGCTCCAGGCGCGTCTGGTCGATCTGCAATTGGGCCGGGGCAAAGTCGCGGTGCAGCGTCAGAGGCAGGCTGTCGAGGCGTGCGCCGAGCACCTGGAACGCGGCATCCACGGCCTTGCCCAGGCTGGCTTCGCCCTGGTCGTCGCCGCGCCGCGCGAAGGAGCGCAGGCTGGCGGTGATGCGGCCCATGCGGTCGATCAATTCGTTGATGGTCTTGAGGTTGGCGCTGGCGGTATCCAGCGCTCCGCGTTCGAGGAAGCGCACGGTATTGCCGGACAACGTGCGCAACGCGGCGAGGGGCTGGTTCAATTCGTGGGCGATGCTGGTGGACATCTGGCCGATGGCCGCCAGTTTGCCCGCCTGCACCAGCTCATCCTGGGCGCGGCGCAGGGTTTCCTCGGCCTGGCGGCGCTCGCGAATCTGCCCCTTGAGGCGCTCGTTGCTCGCGCGCAGGTCGGCGGTGCGTTCGGCAATCCGGCGTTCCAGCTGGCTGTTGGCTTCCTGCAAGGCTTCCCGGGCGGCGAGGCGGGTGGCGATGACTTTGCGTCGTTCATTCCAGGCAATCAGCAGGAGCGCCACCAGGCCAAAGGCGACGGCCACCAGGATGCCCTGGTTGATCGCCGCACGGCGCAGGTCGTTGAGCGGGGTGAGCAGGGTGAAATTCCACGGCGTGTCGCTCAGCGGCCGGGTCTGGGCCAGGTAGCTGACTTCGTGCTCATCGGCCACCACTTCACTGTTGGCCGGAAAGGTCAGTTTTTCTGTGCCTTCGTTGAGGCGCTCGCGGGCCAGGGGCTCCAGCTCGTTCAGCGTCGCCCAGTAATATTGCAGGCTGTGCGCCAGGCGGTCCTTAGTCTCATCGCTCAGGGGGCGCACGGCCTTGAGGCGGCGGGCCGGGTCGCTGGAAAGGATGATGATACCGTTCTCGTCGCTGACAAACGCTTCGAGACGCGCGCGTTTCCAGCGTTCCTCCAGGGCTTCGAGGCGGACCTTGACCACGGCGACGCCGATGATCTTGCCGTGCTCTTCCAGGCCGTGGGCCAGGTAGTAGCCGGGTTCGCCATTGGTGCTGCCGATGCCATAGAAACGCCCGGGCTGGCCGCGCACGGCGTTCTGGAAATAGGCGCGGAAGGACAGGTCTTCACCCTGGTAGCTGTCGGCATCGCGCCAGTTGCTGGTGGCCAGTACGCGGCCGGTGGTGTCCATCACATAGATGGCCCGACTGCGGCTGCGCCGGTTCAGGCCTTCGAGGTAGTCGTTGACGGTCTTGCGGGTGTCCTGGTTCGGCTCGGCCAGCAGCGTGGACACGCTGGATTCCAGTTCCAGGAGGCTGGGCAGGTACGTGTATTTGCTCAGTTCGCTTTCGACGGTGCGGGCATGCAGCTCCAACTGGCGTTCGCCGGTATCGCTGAGGGTGCGGATGCCATAGTACTCGCTGATCCAGAAGCCGATATAACCCAGGCCGATCATCAGGGCGATGATCAACGGCGGCAGGAACAGTTGGCGGATCAGACGAGGCTTCACGGCAAGTGATGGCGGCGCGGCGCGATAGAGGTTGGGGTCGCATTTCATCACAGATGCCTTGGGTCAGCTACCGCTCACCCCTTCCTGTAGGAGCGAGCTTGCTCGCGAAAAAACCAAGGGCACCGCGTTCATCCAGGATGTGCGCTTCATCGTTGCCGTTTTTCGCGAGCAAGCTCGCTCCTACAGGAGGAGCAAGCTGTGGCTTTTTTAGTGCTGCAGGATTTTCTCGAGGAAGTGCTGCGCGCGTTCGGAGCGGGCGCTGATGTCGCCGAAGAACTCTTCTTTCGGGCAGTCTTCGATGATCTTGCCGGCGTCCATGAAGATCACGCGGTCGGCCACTTTGCGGGCGAAGCCCATTTCGTGGGTCACGCACATCATGGTCATGCCTTCCTGGGCCAGTTGCACCATCACGTCCAGCACTTCGTTGACCATTTCCGGGTCGAGGGCCGAGGTCGGTTCGTCGAACAGCATGACGATCGGGTCCATGGCGAGGGCGCGGGCAATCGCCACACGTTGCTGCTGGCCACCGGAAAGCTGGCCAGGGTGCTTGTGGGCGTGCGCCGACAGGCCGACGCGATCAAGCAGTTGCAGGCCCTTCTTGGTGGCTTCTTCCTTGCTGCGGCCGAGCACCTTGATCTGCGCGATGGTCAGGTTTTCGGTGATGGTCAGGTGCGGGAACAGCTCGAAGTGCTGGAACACCATGCCGACGCGCGAGCGCAGTTTCGGCAGGTTGGTCTTCGGGTCGGCGATGGACGTGCCGTCGACGATCACGTCGCCTTTCTGGAACGGTTCCAGCGCGTTGACGCACTTGATCAGGGTGGATTTACCCGAGCCGGACGGCCCGCACACCACGATCACTTCGCCTTTTTTAACCTCGGTGCTGCAATCGGTCAGCACCTGGAAGTCGCCATACCACTTGTTGACGTTTTTGATAGAGATCATACGGCAAACCTTTTTTGCAGACGCTTGACCAGCAGCGAGGCGGAAAAGCTGATGATGAAGTAGACGACACCGGCGAAGATCAGGAACTCATTGGAGCGGCCGATGATGTCGCCGTTGGAACGGGCGGAGTTGAGGAAATCCACCAGGCCCACGGTGTAGACCAGCGAGGTGTCTTGGAACAGGATGATGCTCTGTTGCAGCAGCAACGGGGTCATCTTGCGGAACGCCTGGGGCAGGATGATCAGGCGCATGGTCTGACCGTAAGTCATGCCCATGGCCTGCGCGGCCGCCATCTGGCCCTTGGGGATCGACTGCACGCCGGCCCGCACGATTTCACAGAAGTACGCGGCCTCGAACATCATGAAGGCCACGACGCAGGAGGTGAACGCACCGATCGGCGTGTCTTCGCCGGTGATCCAGCGCAGCACGAAGGGCACCGCCAGGTAGAACCAGGTGATGACCAGCAGCAACGGGATCGAGCGGAAATAGTTCACGTAGGCGCCGGCCAGGCGTGACAGCAACTTGCTGGACGACAGGCGCATCAACGCCAGGATCGTGCCGAGGACAATACCGCCGACCACGCCCATGACCATCAACTGCAAGGTCATGACCATGCCGTTCCACAGGCCGGGGATCGCGGGGATGATGCCGCTGAAATCGAATTCCATTATTTACCCCCCACGGAGATCAGGCCGGGCACGGCGACTTTCTTCTCGACCAGGCGCATCAGCAACATCAGGCTCATGTTCAGGGTGAAGTAGATCAGCGTGGCCAGGGTGAAGGCTTCAAACAGGTTGGCCGAGAATTCGGCGGTCTGCTTGGTTTGCGCCAGCAATTCCATCAGGCCGATCAAGGACGCCACGGAGGAGTTCTTGAACACGTTGAGGAATTCCGAGGTGAGCGGCGGAATGATGATCCGGTAAGCCTGCGGCAGCAGCACGTTCCAGTAGATCTGCGGCAGCTTGAAACCCATGGCGCGGGCGGCGGCTTCCTGGCCACGCGGCAGCGCCTGGATGCCGGTGCGTACCTGCTCGCAGACACGGGCGGCGGTGAACAGGCCCAGGCACACCACAACGCTCAGGTAGGCCGAGGTGGTCGGGTTCAGGTCTTGCTTGTACCAGTCCTGCAGGTTTTGCGGCAGCAGGTCGGGTATCAGGAAGTACCAGATGAACAGCTGCACCAGCAGCGGCACGTTGCGGAACAGTTCCACGTAGCAGGTGGCGATGCCCGATACGATACGGTTTGGCACGGTACGCATGACCCCCAGCATGGAGCCCAGCAGCAAGGCGATGATCCATGCCACGACGGCGATGGCAATGGTCCAGCCCAGGCCGGCGATGTACCAGTCGAGATAAGTCTCGCTGCCAACGCCAGTGGACTTGAAGAACACGCCCCAGTCCCAGTTGTAATTCATTAGGGTCTCCCCTCGAGATCGATCGATGTACAAGCACCCGCTTGGGGAAAATCCGTTCCCGCCTGACGGTGAACGCCAGGCACACACGATCGGCTCGAAAACCGCCCGGTCGAGTGTTCCAAAATATAGCCAGCAGGTAGTAACAGACGCCTGAGGGAGGAGTGGCTCCCTCAGGAGATAAGGTTAGCCAGAAATCAGATTTTTACGTCAGGCGCAGGCTTATCGCTCGGATTGGCGATCAGTTCCTTGACCTTGTCGCTCATCGGGAAGTTCAGGTTCAGGCCTTTTGGTGGGATCGGGCTTTCGAACCACTTGCTATAAATCTTGTTGATTTCGCCGGATTTGTAGAGCGCGACGATGGCGTCATCCACGGCTTTCTTGAACGCAGGATCTTCTTTGCGAACCATGCAGGCATAGGCTTCGAAGGACTGCGGAGTACCAGTGATAACCCAGTCATTCGGCTTCTTGGCCTTGGCTTCTTCACCGGCCAGCAGGGCGTCGTCCATCATGAAGGCAACGGCGCGGCCGCTTTCCAGCATCTGGAAGGACTCGCCGTGGTCTTTGGCGGAGATGACGTTCATGCCCATCTGCTTGTCGGCGTTCATCGCCTTGATGATGCGCTCGGACGTGGTGCCGGCGGTGGTCACGACGTTTTTGCCTTTGAGGTCGGCGAAGTCGCTATAGGACGGCTTGCCATCCTTGTCTTTCTTGACCAGCAGGCGGGTGCCGATTTCGAAGATATTGGTGGTGAACGCGACTTGCTGAGCGCGTTCGGCGTTGTTGGTGGTGGAACCGCACTCGATGTCCACGGTGCCGTTCTGCACCAGCGGGATACGGGTCTGGGAAGTGACCAGGTTGTACTTGGCCTGCAGCTGGGGCTTGTTCAGGTCTTTTTTCAGGGCTTCGACGATAGCCAGCTGAATGTCGTGGGAGTAGCCCACCGGTTTACCCGAACCATCCGCGATGTAGGAAAACGGAATGGAGCTGTCGCGGTGCCCGAGGGTGATGGTGCCCGAGTCGTTGATTTTTTTCAGCGTGCCGGTGAGTTCGGCGGCGAAAACTGGAGTGCTGATCAGAGCGGCAGCGATAGCTGCGCCCAAAATATGGGGAACGATGCGCATCAATACTTCCTCGACATTTGTTTTTTTTATGAAGCCGGTTAAGCGGCTCTCTTATACAGCGAATGCCCGTGACGGCTCCTGAGGCATCTCAGGCAATCGTCCTGAAGTGTAGAGCATGAGTCGTGCCAGTCCACGAGTAAAAGGTTAACTGTATGATTTATATAGCAATTAAGTTTTTATGAGCGAGAATTTATAACGGCCAGGTCCGGCAAACCGAATCGCGCAGGGGAATGCTGTTCGGAAAACCGAATGGCTGAACCGATATGAAAAAGCCCCTGGGCCTTACGGCGCAGGGGCTTTTGTACGAGCAGTCTGTCAGGCCGCCTGGATCTTGCTGCGGTTATGCTCCACCTTGGACAGATAACGCCGCACATTGGCCTGTTCTTCCGGGGTGGTGAACAGGCCAAGCTTGGTGCGGCGCCACAGCACGTCCTCGGGTTGGGTCGCCCATTCTTCGGCGCACAGGTAGTCGACTTCGCGGGTGTACAGGCCGCCACCGAGGTGGTCGCCGAGGTCGGCCAGCGATTGCACGCCTTCGAGCAGGCGCCAGGTGCGGCTGCCGTAGGTGGTGGACCAGCGCCGCGCGATTTCGCTTGGCACCCAGTCGAACTGGGTACGGATGGCCGCAGCGAGGGCTTGCGGCGTGCTCATGTCTTCGCCGCCCGGCAGGCTGGCGGTGGCGGTCCAGCTTGGGCGCATCTGTGTGAAATAGGGCGCCAGGTGGGCCATCGCCGACTCGGCGAGCTTGCGGTAGGTGGTCAGTTTGCCGCCGAACACCGACAGGATCGGCGCCTCGCCAGCGCCGCCGGAGAGCGACAGGGTGTAGTCGCGGGTGATGGCCGACGGGTTGTCCGACTCGTCGTTGCACAGCGGGCGCACGCCGGAGTAGGTGTGGACGATGTCGTCGCGGCTCAGTTGTTTCTTGAAGTGAGCGTTGACCACCTTGAGCAAGTAGTCGGTTTCACCTTCGGTAATCGCCACTTTCGCCGGATCGCCGGTGTATTCGCGGTCGGTGGTGCCGATGATGGTCAGGTGGTCCAGGTATGGAATCGTGAACACGATGCGCTGGTCTTCGTTCTGCAGGATGTGCGCGTGGGCGCCTTCGTACAGTTTCGGCACGATCAGGTGGCTGCCCTGGATCAGACGGATGCCGTAGGGCGAATCCAGCTTCAAGTCTTCCTTGATGAATTTGGCGACCCACGGCCCGGCGGCGTTCACCAGCGCCTTGGCGCGGATCGAGAACAGGCTGCCGTCGGTGCGTTCCATGTTCATTTCCCACAGGCCCTTGCTGCGGTACGCGCTGACGCAACGGGTTTGGGTGTGGATGTGTGCGCCTTTTTCACGCGCGGCCATGGCGTTGAGCACCACCAGGCGGGCGTCATCGACCCAGCAGTCGGAATATTCGAAGCCTTTGGTGATTTCGCTTTTCAGCGGGCTGTCGGGGCCGAACTTGAGGCTTTTCGAACCGGCGAGCTTTTCGCGCTTGCCCAGATGGTCATACAGGAACAGGCCGGCGCGGATCATCCACGCCGGACGCAGGTGCGGGCGGTGCGGCAACACAAAGCGCATCTGCTTGACGATGTGCGGGGCCTTGGCCAGCAGGACTTCGCGTTCGGCCAGGGCTTCGCGCACCAGGCGGAATTCGTAATGTTCGAGGTAACGCAGGCCACCGTGGATCAGCTTGCTGCTGGCGGAAGACGTGTGGCTGGCCAGGTCGTCCTTTTCGCAAAGGAATACCGACAACCCGCGCCCGGCTGCGTCTGCTGCAATGCCGACGCCATTGATCCCGCCACCGATTACGGCAACGTCATAGACTTCGGCAAGCGGTGGAGCAGGCAAGGTGGAAGGGTTCATCGGCTGGCCTCGCGATCTTTTCGTATTGGAAATCGAACATTAATGTTCATTTCCGAAAATGGTAGCTGATAAACGCGCCCACAGCCACCCGACTTCGATTGAAAAAACTCATCGAAGGGCGAGAAAAGGAAAATTTGTGAACATGTGCCTGGGGAAGGCTCAAGGAAATGGGGGCTGGATCAATCGCTATCGGGGGCAAGCCCCTCCCACATTTGAATGGGTTCACACATCAAAGTGTGGGAGGGGGCTTGCCTCCGATAGCATCAGTGCAGGCGCTAGACGACTTCCAGCCGAACCTTATGCTGGTTCAACAACTGCACCAGCGCCGGCACCGGCTGCTGGTCAGTCACCAGGCAGTCCACCAGGCTGATCGGGCCCAGGCGAATCATGGCATTGCGCCCGAATTTGCTCGAGTCAGCCGCCAGGATCACCTTGCGCGCATTGGCGATGATCGCCTGGGAAACCCGCACTTCCTGGTAGTCGAAGTCGAGCAGGCTACCGTCTTCATCGATACCGCTGATGCCGACCAGGGCGAAATCGACCTTGAACTGGTTGATAAAGTCGACGCTGGCCTGGCCCACCACGCCGCCGTCACGTCGCACACTCCCGCCAGTCAGCAGCACGTCGAAGTCGTCCTTGGCGCTGAGCATGGTGGCGACGTTGAGGTTGTTGGTGATGATTTTCAGGTGATTGTGGTTGAGCAACGCACGGGCGATGGATTCGGTGGTGGTGCCGATGTTGATGAACAGCGAGGCATGGTCGGGGATTTGTGCGGCGATCGCTTCGCCGATGCGCTGTTTCTCGTCGCGCATCTGGTCGGCCCGCATGGCGTATGCGGTGTTTTCGACGCTGGAATCATAGGCTGCGCCGCCGTGGTAGCGGCGCAACAGGTTGGCGTCCGCCAGCTGGTTGATATCGCGGCGGATGGTTTGCGGGGTGACAACGAACAACTGCGCCATTTCCTCGATACTGACGTAGCCGCGTTCGCGGACCAGTTCGAGGATTTGTTGCTGGCGGGGAGGCAGATTCATTGGGCGTCCTTTGGGCTGCCATACAAAAGTGGCCCATGATGACGCAGGAATCTGCTCCCTGCCAGTTACAACCCTAAGTGGTTCCGGCGAAGGGCTTATTCAGCGCCTTCGTGCGGTTCCCAATCACGGGTGCGGCTCACCGCTTTTTGCCAGCCGGCGTAGAGTTTCTCCTTGGCCGCTTCTTCGAGCTGGGGTTCGAATTCGCGCTCGATCACCGCTTTGCCGCGCAATTCCTCCAGGCTGCCCCAGAAGCCGCAGGCCAGGCCCGCCAGGTAGGCGGCACCGAGTGCTGTGGTTTCGCGCATTTGCGGGCGTTCGACCTGGGTGCCGAGGATATCGGCCTGGAACTGCATCAGGAAGTTGTTGGCCACCGCGCCGCCGTCCACGCGCAGGGATTTAAGGCGTTCGCCGGAGTCCTGCTGCATCGCGTCCAATACGTCGCGGGTCTGGTAGGCAATCGACTCCAGAGCTGCGCGAATAATGTGATCCACGCGCACGCCACGGGTCAGGCCGAACAACGCGCCACGGGCATACGGGTCCCAATACGGCGCGCCCAGGCCGGTGAACGCGGGCACCAGGTACACGCCGTTGCTGTCCTTGACCTTGCCGGCGAAGTATTCGGTGTCGTGGGCGTCGTTGATGATTTTCAGCTCGTCGCGCAGCCACTGTACGGTGGAACCACCGTTGAACACGGCGCCTTCCAGGGCGTAGGCCACTTCGCCACGCGGGCCGCAGGCGATGGTGGTGAGCATGCCGTGCTTGGATTTCACCGCTTTGTCGCCGGTGTTCATCAGCAGGAAGCAACCGGTGCCATAGGTGTTCTTGGCTTGGCCCGGTTCCACGCACATCTGGCCGAACAGCGCGGCCTGCTGGTCACCGGCGATGCCGCCGATGGCAATGCCACTCTTGGTGCGGCCGTAGATTTCCGACGACGATTTCACTTCCGGCAGCATTTCCCGCGGCACATCGAGGATGTCCAGCATCTTCGCGTCCCACTCCAGGGTGTGGATGTTGAAGAGCATGGTGCGCGAGGCGTTGGTGTAGTCGGTGACGTGGGTCTTGCCGCCGGTGAATTTCCAGATCAGCCAGCTGTCGATGGTGCCGAACAGCAGCTCGCCGTTGCGCGCACGTTCGCGGCTGCCTTCGACGTTATCGAGAATCCACTTGAGCTTGGTGCCGGAGAAGTACGGGTCGGTGACCAGGCCGGTGGTATCGCTGATGTATTGCTCGTGGCCATCACGCTTGAGCTGCTGGCAGATCTCGGTGCTGCGGCGGCACTGCCAAACGATGGCGTTGTAGATCGGGCGGCCGGTGACTTTGTCCCAGACCACGGTGGTTTCGCGCTGGTTGGTGATACCGATGGCGGCGACCTGGTCATGGTGCAGGCCGGCCTGGGCCAGGGCTTCGACCATCACCGCGCTCTGGGTCGCGAAGATTTCCATCGGGTCATGTTCGACCCAGCCCGCTTGCGGGTAATGCTGGGCGAACTCACGTTGGGCGGTGCAGACCACGTTGGCGTCACGATCGAAGATGATCGCCCGGGAACTGGTGGTGCCCTGATCGAGGGCAATGATGTAGTTCTTATTCTGAATGTCGGTCATGTCGATTGCCTTGGACGAGAAATAAGGAAGTGGGTAAACCGCCTGGGCCACGAAGGGGCAGGGTGGACCAGGCTGGCTATCAGGAAATGCGGGTGTTGCCGTTGACGGCGCTGTCTTCGGTTTCGGTGACAGCGGGTGCGGCGCTTGGCAGGTGACGGGCAATCAGCCCGCGATACGCTGCAGCCCCCAGGCATGCACCGACAATCGGTGCGAAAATCGGCACCAGGAAGTAGGGAATATCACGCCCGCCAGTAAAGGCCATTTCACCCCAACCGGCGAAAAAGGTCATCAGCTTGGGCCCGAAATCCCGTGCCGGGTTCATCGCAAAGCCGGTCAGCGGGCCCATCGCGCTGCCAATCACCGCGATCAGCAAGCCGATCAGCAGCGGTGCCAACGGGCCGCGTGGCAGGCCGTTGTTATCGTCGGTCAGGGCCATGATCACGCCCATCAGGATCGCGGTGATGACCATTTCCACCAGGAAGGCCTGGGCCGTGCTCAGCAGTGCATGGGGATAAGTCGAGAATACCGAGGCCAGCTCCAGGCTGGCCTGGGTGCCGCGCACCAGATGGTGGGTTTGTTCGTAATCGAAAAACAGGTTGCTGTAGAGCGTGTACACCAGGGCCGCGGAGCAGAAGGCGCCGGCGACTTGGGCGAGGATATAGAAGGGCAGTTTGCGCTTGTCGAAATCGGCAAAGAGACACAGGGCGATGCTGACCGCCGGGTTCAGATGTGCCCCGGAGATGCCCGCGCTCAGGTAGATCGCCATGCTCACGCCGATCCCCCAGATGATACTGATTTCCCATAAGCCAAAGCTGGCACCCGCGACCTTGAGCGCAGCGACACAACCGGTACCGAAGAAGATCAGAAGCGCAGTCCCCAGGAATTCGGCCATGCATTGGCTCGAAAGTGAAGGCTGTTGAAGTGCAGTTGTCATGGAAAACCTCAATTTGTTGTTCTTGTCTGGCGTCTGGCCTCAACGGGCCTTGCGCGATTTTCACCGTGTCGAGGATCCCCATCCCGGGCACGGCTTACTGCTGGAATGCTGCGGATGTATTCCTACAGTATTCGGAAACGAAAAAATATAGACAAGAATGACTGCTGTCAAAGGTCGAAAGTGAACTATCAGTCATTTTCGAACTATAGGTTTGATGAATGATCACGCTCGCCACAGTAAGTATTGCCATGAGTGAGGGGCGTACTAGAGCGTTTTGTGTGGGCTTGGCCTAGAATTGGCCATCCGTTTGCCACGCCTGGAGCGTCCATGACCCCTGCATTGGATTTGTTGAAAAAAGTTCGCGCCGAACATCGCATTCACAGTTATGAACACGATCCCAAAGCTGCCTCGTATGGCCTGGAGGCCGCGGAAAAGTTGGGTCTGGACCCGGCGCAGGTGTTCAAGACCTTGCTGGCGAGCAGCGAGAAGGGCGAATTATTGGTGGCGGTGGTGCCGGTCGTCGGAAGTCTGGACTTGAAAGCCCTGGCGCACGCCGCCGGGGTGAAAAAAGTCGAGATGGCCGACCCGGCGGCGGCGCAGCGTTCCACTGGCTATCTGCTGGGGGGGATCAGCCCGCTGGGACAGAAAAAGCGTTTGCGCACCTTTATTGATATTACCGCGCAGCCGTTCCCGACGATTTTTGTCAGCGCCGGGAGACGGGGGTTGGAAGTGGAGTTGTCCGCAGCGGTTCTGGCCGAGCATACCCAGGCCACGTTCGCGCCGATCGGCCGGGCCTGAGTTCGAAGGCTGGAGCGGGTTTCTTCAGTTGGCGGGGCTGTAGCGCCGCACACCCGAATCGGTGTGCGGAATCTGCGCCGCCGTGCTGCCGGAGGCCCGGAACAGCACCAGGTGTTCGACGGCGACGCGGATCCCCACGTCTGCACCGACCTGATGGTCGGCGTGGCTGGGGAAGATCGACTCCAACTGGGCGCCCGTCGGCAGTTGCAGGCGGTACAAGGTCGAGGCGCCGAGGAACGTCTTGCCGACGATCCGCGCTTTCAATGCGCTGTCCGGTGCGTAGACGATGTCGTCCGGGCGCAGCAATACATCCACGGCGCCACCTGCCGGCCAGCTATACGCGCGGTTGCCGCGCAGGTCGCCGAGCTCGGTGCTGACCGATTCCGGCGTACACAATTGGCCACGGATGAAATAGCCCTGGCCGACAAAGCTTGCGACGTAGGGTGTGAGCGGTTCGTGATAGAGGTTGTAGGGCGTATCCCACTGCTCCAGGCGACCTTCCTTGAACACGCCGACGTGGTCACTCACGGCAAACGCTTCTTCCTGGTCATGGGTCACCAGGATCGCACTGGTGCCACGTGCCTTGAGAATGTCGCGCACCTCATGGCTGAGCTTGCGTCGCAACTCGCCATCGAGGTTGGAGAAGGGTTCGTCGAGCAGCAACAATTGCGGCTCCGGCGCCAAGGCGCGGGCGAGGGCCACGCGTTGTTGCTGACCACCGGACAGCTCGTGGGGAAAACGCTTGCCCAGGTTCTTCAGGTTGACCAGCTCCAGCAATTCGGCGACCACGCGGTCTTTCTGCGGGTGCTTGCGAATGCCAAAGGCGATGTTGTCGGCCACGCTCAGGTGGGGAAACAGCGCGTAGTCCTGGAACACCATGCCGATGCGACGTTTCTCCGGCGCCAGGGTGAACCCTGCACTGGAGATGACTTCGCCGGCCAGGCTGATTTCGCCTTCGTGTACCGGTTCGAACCCTGCGATCGCACGCAGGGTGGTGGTCTTGCCGCACCCCGAGGAGCCGAGCAGGCAACCGATGTCGCCGGCGTTGAGGTGCAGGTTGAGGTTCTGTACCACCCGCTGATCTTGATAGCCGCATGCCAGATTGCGCAGGTTCAGCAGTAATGGCTTGCTCATGCGTGGTGGTACGCCGGTTCGACCAGAAATTCGAGCAGGGCCTTTTGTGCATGCAGACGGTTTTCTGCCTGGTCCCAGGCGACCGAACGCGGGTCGTCGAGCAGATCGAGGCTGATTTCTTCGCCACGGTGGGCAGGCAGGCAGTGCATGAACAGCACGTCCGGCGCGGCCAGGTCGAGCAGGGCGCGGGTGACCTGGAACGGTGCAAACAGCTTCAGGCGCTTGGCGGTTTCGTCTTCCTGGCCCATGGAGGTCCAGACATCGGTGCTTACCAGGTGCGCGCCGACCACCGCGTCTTTTGGATCACGCAGGATCTGCACGCGACCATCGGCTTTGGCCAGGAATTCGGCGGACGGTTCGAAGCCTTCCGGGCAGGCGATGCGCAGGTGGAAGTCGAACTGGATCGCCGCTTCTATATAACTGTTGCACATGTTGTTGCCGTCGCCGATCCAGGCCACGGTCTTGCCCTGGATCGAGCCACGGTGCTCGAGGAAGGTTTGCATGTCGGCCAGCAACTGGCACGGGTGCAGGTCATCGGACAGGCCGTTGATCACCGGTACCCGGGAGTTCGCGGAAAATTCGGTCAGGGTGCTGTGGGCAAAGGTCCGGATCATCACCGCATCGAGCATGCGCGACATGACAATCGCGCAATCGCTGATTGGCTCGCCACGGCCCAGCTGGGTGTCACGCGGCGACAGGAAGATGGCCTGGCCACCCAACTGGATCATGCCGGCCTCGAAGGACAAGCGGGTGCGGGTCGACGATTTCTCGAAAATCATCCCGAGCACGCGGTTTTTCAAAGGCTCGAACAGTACGCCGCGGTTACGCAGGTCTTTAAGCTCAATGCCTCGACGGATCACGCTGACCAGCTCTTCGGGCGTGCAATCCATCAGGGAGAGAAAGTGCCTTGCGCTCATCATTAACTACCTTTTTGCAACAGACCGCAGATACTCAAAGCCTTGTTTATTGTGAAAACGGGCGAGACCTGCGGCGAAAGCCGCACGGGGCGACGAAATAGGGGAAGGCGCGATCTTATAATTAAATGTCGCGTCTTACCAATAGGGCTACGGTGTTTAGGGGTGTTCAGACAGGCGCGAGAGCGCTTTTGAAGACGATTTCCTGACAGCAGCGGGTCATTTGTACACTGGCCCTGCGACCTTTTGCAATCCGCGAGGGCGGGGCCAGGCCTGGCTGCGTCGGTTTCAGGGGCACTTCGGCAGGTTTTGAAACATTTTCTCACGCTTGCCCATGGCCTGGCCTGATGCCCTTCGATTCACGCGACGAACGTTGCTGGTGCCCGCCGCAGTCGCGGCCCATAGTCAGGCCAAAGCCCTAATAAAGAGACTGGCCATGACCAAGACTCTCCACCACCGTGCCTGCCATCTGTGCGAAGCCATCTGTGGCCTGACCCTGGAAACCACCCAAGCCGAAGACGGCAGCCTGGCGATCACGTCGATCAAGGGCGACCCACTGGACACCTTCAGTCGCGGGCATATCTGCCCCAAGGCAGTGGCGTTGCAGGATATCCAGAATGACCCGGACCGCCTGCACCAACCCATGTTGCGGGTGGGTAGCGAATGGCAACCGATTGCGTGGGAAGACGCCTTCGCGCTGGTGGCCGAAAAACTGGCGGGCATCCAGGCTCGCTACGGACAGAATTCAGTGGCGGTGTACCAGGGCAATCCCAGCGTGCATAACTACGGGCTGATGACCCACAGCAATTACTTCCTTGGCCTGCTCAAGACACGCAACCGGTTTTCCGCGACGTCGGTCGACCAGTTGCCTCATCACCTCAGCAGCCACCTGATGTACGGCCATGGCCTGTTGTTGCCGATTCCGGATATTGACCACACCGACTTCATGCTGATCCTCGGCGGCAACCCGCTGGCGTCCAACGGCAGCATCATGACCGTGCCCGACGTGGAGAAGCGCCTCAAGGCCATCCAGGCCCGGGGCGGCAAAGTGGTGGTGGTCGACCCGCGGCGCAGCGAGACGGCGGCGATTGCCGATCAGCACCTGTTTGTACGGCCCGGTGGCGACGCCGCGTTGCTGTTCGGACTGCTCAACACGTTGTTTGCCGAAAACCTGACCCGTGCCAGTCACTTGCCAGTCGACGGCCTGGACGACGTGCGCCGCGCAATCGCCGGGTTTACCGCTGAGGCCATGAGCCGCCAGTGCGCGCTGCCTGCCGAGCAGATCCGCCAGTTGGCGCGGGATTTTGCCGCGGCGGACAGGGCCGTGTGTTACGGGCGCATGGGCGTTTCGACCCAGGCATTCGGCACGCTGTGCCATTGGCTGGTGCAATTGATCAATCTGGTCACCGGTAACCTGGATCGTCCAGGCGGCGCCTTGTGTACCACGCCAGCGGTGGACCTGGTGGCCTCCACCTCCGGCGGGCATTTCAATCGTTGGCAGAGCCGTGTGTCGGGGCGTCCGGAGTACGGTGGCGAGTTGCCGGTGTCGGCGTTGGCGGAAGAAATGCTCACCGAAGGTGAAGGACAGATCCGCGCCCTGGTCACCGTGGCCGGCAATCCGGTGCTATCGACGCCGAATGGTCGCCAGTTGGAGCAGGCCCTGGATGGGCTGGAATTCATGGTCAGCGTCGATCTCTACATCAACGAGACGACGCGTTATGCCGACCTGATCCTGCCGTCCACCTCGGCGCTGGAAAACGATCACTACGACACCACCTTCAATATGTTCGCGGTGCGCAATGTCAGCCGTTTCAATCGTGCGATCCTGCCCAAGCCTGACGGCGCGCTGCACGACTGGGAGATCTTCGTCGGCCTGGCCAAGGCGTTTGCCGCGCACACCGGGGTTGCGCTCAAGCCGACCCTGTCACCGGCGCAGATGATTGATTTCGGCCTGCGCGCCGGCGTGTATGGCGATGCTTCCAGCCACCAATTGTCGGTGGCAATGCTCGCCGAACACCCCCACGGCGTGGACCTGGGGCCCCTGACGCCCAATCTCGCCGCGCGCCTGAAAACCGCGAATGGCCGGGTACAGGCCGCGCCGGCCGTGATTCTGGCGGACCTCGCGCGCTTCGCGGCGCAACCGCTGCCACCGGCCGACGAATTGCTGTTGATCGGCCGCCGCCATGTGCGCAGCAACAATTCCTGGATGCATAACTATCACCGCCTGGTGAAGGGCAAGCCCCGGCACCAACTGCTCATGCATCCGGAGGATCTGGCCCGCCGCCAATTGAGCGACGGGCAGCGGGTGAAGGTCAGTTCGCGCATCGGCATGATCGAGGTCGAGGTCGCGGCCAGCCTGGACATGATGCCTGGCGTGGTCAGCCTGCCGCATGGTTGGGGCCACGGGCGTCCGGGCGTGCAGATGACGATCGCCAGCCGTCAACCGGGTGCCAGCGCGAACGACCTGACCGACGAGCGGCAGTTGGATGAGTTGTCGGGCAATGCCGCGCTGAACGGCGTGCCGGTCCACGTAGCTGCGGCATAAGGTCTCCGAGCACCACGCTGGGATTTTGCGTTACAATGCGCCACCGTGCCGACCTGTGAGTCGCAAAGTTCCAGCCGAGGTGTTCCATGGATATCATCGAAACGATCAAAGAGCAGATTGCCAACAACACCATTCTGCTTTACATGAAGGGCTCTCCCAATGCCCCGCAGTGCGGCTTCTCCGCGAAAGCGTCCCAAGCCATCATGAAATGTGGCGAGAAATTCGCTTATGTGGATATCCTGCAAAACCCGGAAATTCGCGCGAACCTGCCCAAGTACGCTAACTGGCCGACTTTCCCGCAACTGTGGGTAGCCGGTGAGCTGGTCGGCGGCAGCGACATCATCAGTGAAATGTTCGAGAACGGTGAGTTGCAGACGTTGGTCAAAGACGCAGCGGCAAAAGCGGCAGCCCAGACTGAAGCTTGATTGGCCTGCAACAAAAAGCCCCGCTTCTCATACGAGAGCGGGGCTTTTTTGTGCTTCATCTGTAGGAGCGAGCTTGCTCGCGAAGAACGTCAACGATAACGCGGGCCCCCTGATGGAATGCGGGGCCCTTGAGTTTTTCGCGAGCAAACTCGCGCCTACCGTGAATAAGGGTTATTCACCCATCTGCGATTGCAGGTAGTTCTCCAGGCTGACCTTGTCGATCAGGCCCAGTTGGGTTTCCAGCCAGTCGATATGTTCTTCCTGGTCTTCCAGGATATCTTCCAGCAGTTCGCGGCTGCCGAAGTCCTTGGTCACTTCGCAGTGAGCGATGGCGGCCTTGAGCTCGCTGTGGCTCTTGCGTTCGAAGCCCAGGTCGCTGCTGATCATTTCGTGGGTATGCTCGCCGATGTTCAGCTTGCCCAGGTCCTGTACGTTCGGCAGGCCTTCCAGGAACAGGATGCGCTTGATCAGGGCATCGGCGTCCTTCATGGCTTTGATCGATTCCTTGTACTCACGCTTGCCCAGCTTTTCCAGGCCCCAATCGTCATACATGCGCGCATGCAGAAAGTACTGATTGATCGCGACCAGTTCATTGCCAAGGATTTTGTTGAGTTGCTGGATGACTGAGATGTCGCCTTTCATGATTGGGGTCCTGCCCTTTATTCGCGGTATATAAGCAGGAGTCTGCGTGGCGAGCCCCTGAGTGTCAAACCTAAGTTATTGAATAATAAATGAAAATTAATCTGAATAAGAATGTTTATGTTCCGCGTCTTGGCCCTAACTAATTGAATTGCGGGCATAAAAAAGCCGGACACTAAGTCCGGCTCTTTAAAATACGTTGATTCAGGCGTGTGTAAATTCTGCTGAATAGGGCAGCGCGACCTGAGCTGTTTGCAGCTGCGTCAGGGTTTCCCGTACCACTTGCTTGGCGAGGCAAGCACATTTGCCGCATTGGCTGGCAACGCCGGTCGTTTCACGCACTTCCTTGTAGCTGCAGCAACCTTCGTAGATTGCTTCGCGGATTTGTCCGTCGGTGACGCCAGTGCAGAGGCAGACATACATAAGGGAGAACCATCGCGGGTTTAAGGCTTAAGTGCGATGGATCTTAATGTTAACGAGAATGATTGTCAAAGTAGTTTTGCCGTGCTGGGCCGCGACTTTGCCTGTGCGCTGACGAACGGTTTTTTCAGTGTATGATGGTCGGTCTTCACGAAGCGTGACTGCGTCACAGGCTTGTCGCTTATGCGCGGCAGACTCGAGGCCGGTCCTTTTACTTCAATCGTCACCCCTGCATCAGGAGATATCCAATGAGCGTACTCGTCGGCAAACAAGCCCCGGATTTCGACGTACCTGCCGTTCTCGGCACTGGCGAAATCGTTGACAGCTTCAAGCTGTCTGAAGCCATCAAAGGCAAATACGGCCTGGTGTTCTTCTACCCGCTGGACTTCACTTTCGTCTGCCCTTCGGAGCTGATCGCTCTGGACCACCGCATGGACGATTTCAAGGCGCGTAACGTTGAAGTGGTCGCGGTTTCCATCGACTCCCATTTCACCCACAACGCCTGGCGCAACACTGCCATCAACGATGGCGGCATCGGCAAAGTCAAATACACCATGGCTGCCGACATGAAGCACGACATCGCCAAGGCCTACGACGTTGAGTCCGAAGGCGGCGTGGCGTTCCGTGGCGCGTTCCTGATCGATGACAAGGGCGTTGTGCGCTCGCAGATCATCAACGACCTGCCGCTGGGCCGTAACATGGAAGAGCTGATCCGTCTGGTCGACGCGCTGCAATTCCACGAAGAGCACGGCGAAGTCTGCCCTGCCAACTGGAAAAAAGGCGACAAAGGCATGAACGCTTCGCCAGAAGGCGTTGCAGCCTACCTGACCGAGAACGCCGGCAAGCTGTAAGCCTCGTTTGCGGTAAAAAAATCTATGGTCACCCCCATTTTTGCAATACTGATTAACGGGTGGTGTGGTTGGTTTGCTTAAATCTATCCGGCGTCTGTTTGGGGCATGCCCCAGCGCCACGATGAGAGTCGCGCCTGACGATCCTTAAAAACCCGTCGGCTTCTGAAGCCGATTTTTATGTCAGGATCTTCGCCAGGCCGGTGTGCCGTTCACATCATCTGTTGTTCAGCTATCG
>NZ_JAFCXJ010000004.1:0-551028 GCF_049898265.1 Pseudomonas sp. PSPC2-3
GACCATAGAGCATTGGAACCACCTGATCCCATCCCGAACTCAGCAGTGAAACGATGCATCGCCGATGGTAGTGTGGGGTTTCCCCATGTGAGAGTAGGTCATCGTCAAGATTAAATTCCAGAACCCCTGTTTGCTCGCGCAGACAGGGGTTTTGTTTTGGGCGGTCGGAAAGGGTCAAGTGGCTCATCGGACGGCCTTCAGTGCTAAAGTCCATGCCTCGATTTTGCTTTTGCCAAGGAAGCCGTTATGCCGGATGCGATGCCTCTCAGCGCAGGATTCATGGTGGTTCACGGTAACCGCCTGGACGAACTGCGCAGCCTGGTGGTCAGTTGGATGCGTCGTTATCCCCTGGCCCCTCTGGAAAATGAAATCGCCCTGGTCCAGAGCAACGGCATCGCCCAATGGCTCAAGCTGGCCCTGGCCGAAGATCCGGAAGATGACGACATGGGTGGCTGCGGCATTGCTGCGGCGATCGACGTGCAACTGCCGGGCAGCTTCATGTGGCAGCTCTATCGCATGGTCCTGGGGCGCGACGAGATCCCGCCCAAATCCCTGCTCGATAAAGCCCCGCTGACCTGGCGCCTGATGCGCCTGCTCCCCGAGCTGATCAATCAACCGCACTTCGAGCCGCTGCAGCGCTTCCTCACGGACGACTCCGACCTGCGCAAACGCTACCAACTCGCCGAGCGATTGGCCGACCTGTTCGACCAATACCAGGTCTACCGCGCCGACTGGCTGGAAGATTGGGCCGCCGGCCGCCATCAACTGCGTAACGGCCGCGGCGAATCCAAACCCCTCGACCCCGCCAACTGCTGGCAAGCCGAGTTATGGCGCGCCCTGCTGCTGGATGTGGGCGAAGCCGGCATGGCGCAAAGCCGTGCCGGTGTGCATCAGCGCTTTATCGAACGGATCAATAGCCTTGAGCAAGCGCCGCCAGGGCTGCCTTCCCGTGTGATTGTTTTCGGCATTTCCTCATTGCCCGCCCAAGCACTCGAAGCGCTCGCCGGCCTGGCGCGCTTCAGTCAGGTCCTGCTCTGCGTCCACAACCCCTGTCGCCACCATTGGTCCGACATCGTGGCCGACAAGGACTTGCTGCGTAACGAATACAAACGCCAGGCACGCAAAGCCGGCATGCCGGTCACCATCGACCCGCAAACCCTGCACCAGCATGCTCACCCGTTGCTTGCCGCCTGGGGCAAACAAGGTCGCGACTACATCAGCCTGCTCGACAGCTACGACGATCCCAACAGCTACCGCGCAGCCTTCCGCGACGGCCGCATCGACCTGTTCAGCGACAGCGAGCCGACCACACTGCTCAACCAGCTCCAGGACGATATCCTCGAACTGCGCCCGCTTAACGAAACCCGCGACCTCTGGCCCGCCGTCGATCTGCAGCGCGATACCTCGATCCGCTTTCACATCGCCCACAGCGCCCAACGCGAAGTGGAAATCCTCCACGACCAATTGCTCCAACGCTTCAGCGCCGATCTTGCGTTGCGTCCCCGCGACATCATCGTCATGGTCCCCGACGTCGACAGTTACGCGCCGCACATTCGCGCGGTGTTCGGCCAGTTGGACCGCAATGATCCGCGCTTCATCCCCTTCACCCTCACCGACCAGGGCCAACGCGGGCGCGACCCGCTGTTGATCGCCGTCGAACACCTGCTCAAGCTCCCCGACAGCCGCTTCCCGGTCAGTGAAATCCTCGACCTGCTCGACGTCCCGGCCCTGCGCGAACGCTTCGCCATCAAGGAGCGCGACCTGCCGACGCTGCATCGCTGGATCGAAGGCGCCGGCATCCGCTGGGGCCTCAATGCCGAACAGCGCGCCGGTCTCGGTCTACCCCACGAGTTGGAGCAAAACAGCTGGCGATTTGGTTTGCGCCGTATGCTGCTCGGTTATGCCGTGGGCACGGGTGTCGCCTGTGACGGCATCGAGCCCTACGACGAAATCGGCGGCCTCGACGCCGCCTTGATCGGCCCGCTGGTCGCGTTGCTCGACGCACTCAGCGACGCCCACCAAGCCTTGTCGCAACCTGCGGCTCCGCAAGAATGGGGCGAGCGCCTGCAACGCTTGATGCAGCTGTTTTTCCTGCCCAGCAGCGAACACGACGACTACCTGTTGGGCCAGCTCGAACAGCTCCGCGAAACCTGGCTGGAAACCTGCGAATCCGTCGGCCTGCAGGACGAGTTACCGCTCACCGTAGTCCGCGAGGCATGGCTAGCCGGTCTGGACCAAGGGCGCCTGTCCCAGCGCTTCCTCGCCGGAGCTGTCAATTTCTGCACCCTGATGCCGATGCGCGCGATCCCGTTCAAGCTGGTCTGCCTGCTCGGCATGAATGACGGCGACTACCCACGCGCCCAACCACCGCTGGATTTCGACCTGATGGGCAGCGACTACCGCCCCGGCGACCGCTCACGCCGCGAAGACGACCGCTACCTGCTGCTCGAAGCCCTGTTGTCAGCCCGCGACCAGCTCTACATCAGCTGGGTCGGCCGCAGCATTCGCGACAACAGCGAGCGCCCGGCATCGGTATTGATCGGCCAACTGCGCGATCATCTCGCCAGCGGCTGGCAGCCAAGCCAAAGCGACGCACCGCTGCTTGACGCGATGACCCAGGAACACCCGCTCCAACCCTTCAGTGCGCGCTATTTCCACGCCGGTGACCCGCTGTTCAGCTACGCCCGCGAATGGCAGTTGCTGCACGAAGTCACGGATGCGCCGCCAGACAACACCGAACTGGCGGCCCATCGACAGGAAGAACCCCTGAGCCTCGGTCAGTTGCAGGACTTCCTGCGCAACCCGGTCAAACACTTCTTCAGCCAGCGTCTGAAAGTATTCTTCGAGGCTGCCGAAGTGCCGCTGGCCGATGAGGAACCCTTTGTCCTCGACGCCCTGCAACGCTACAGCCTGAGCGACAGCCTGCTGAACGCCGCGCTGAGCCAGCCCGATCATGTCGACCAGGCGCTCACCGCCCAGGCCCGTCGCCTGCAAGGCAGCGGCCTGCTGCCGATGGTCGGTTTCGGCGAGTGTCTGCGCAACGAACTGATCGAGCCCTTGCCCGGCCTGCTGCAACGCTATCAACAACTGCTGGCCCTCTGGCCCACTCCGCACACCGGCGCGGAACCGATCAGTTTCGAGCATCAAGGCATTCAGCTCGAAGGCTGGATCAGCGGCCTGCATCGGCGCAGTGATGGCGGATTGTTGAGCGTCACCACCATCCCCAACAGCATCGGCTCGATCAAGACCCGCAAGTGGCATCGGCTGATTCGCCCGTGGGTCAACCACTTGGTGGCCTGCGCCTGCGGCCTGCCGTTGAGTACCGCGCTGGTGGCCAGCGACGACACCTTGTTGCTGGCCCCGTTGGAACCCTCCAGCGCCCAGGACATCCTCGGCGACCTGCTGCTGGCCTGGCACGTCGGCATGGCCAAACCGCTGCCCGTCGCGGTTAAAACTGCGTTCGCCTGGCTCGGTCAGACCGACCCGGCCAAAGCCGCGGCGGCCGCGAGCAAAGCCTACGAAGGTGATGGCATCAACACCGATGGCGAACGCCGCGAAAGCCCCGCGCTGACCCGGCAATTCCCCGACTATGCGGCCCTGGTGGCCAGCGAAGCATTCGAAGGTTGGTGCGAAACCTTGTACCGGCCCCTGATCAACGCCGCCTGGCGATCACTCACTGGCGAGGAGGCCGGCGCATGAGCAGCAAACCCTTGGCCCTGGCCTTCCCGCTCAAAGGCAGCCAGCTGATTGAAGCCAGCGCCGGCACCGGCAAGACCTTCACCATTTCCGCCCTGTACCTGCGCCTGGTGCTCGGCCACGGTGGCGATGACGCCGGCTTCGGCCGCGAACTGCTGCCGCCGCAGATCCTCGTGGTGACCTTCACCGACGCCGCCACCAAGGAACTGCGCGAACGCATCCGCATCCGCCTGGCCGAAGCCGCGCGGTTCTTTCGCGATGAGATCCAACAGCCCGACGCCCTGATCGCCGAACTGCGCGATCAATACCCGCCTGCGCAATGGCCGGCCTGTGCCAACCGTCTGGACATCGCCGCGCAATGGATGGACGAAGCCGCCGTTTCGACCATCCACAGTTGGTGCCAGCGCATGCTGCGCGAACACGCCTTCGACAGCGGCAGCCTGTTCACCCAGACCCTGGAAACCGACCACAGCGACCTGCTCGGCGAAGTGCTGCGCGACTACTGGCGGCTGTTTTGCTACCCGATGCACGACGATGCGCTCAACTGGGTGCGCAACAACTGGGGTGGCCCGGCCGCGCTGATGCCACGGGTGCGCGCGCTGTTCGGCAGCGAACGGCCCAGCGGCGAAAGCCGCGAACCGGCCGAGTTGATCACTGCGTGCCTGCAAGAACGCCGCGCCGCCCTGGTCGCCCTCAAGGCGCCGTGGCAGCAATGGGCCGACGAGTTGCGCGAGATCTGCCTGCAAGCCGTCGCCGCCAAAGCCGTCGATGGGCGCAAGATGCAAGCGCGTTACTTCGAACCCTGGTTCGAAAAGATCAGTGCTTGGGCCGCAGACGAATCCCTCGAACAACTGGACATCGGCACCGGCTTCACCCGCCTGACCCCGGACGGCATGGCCGAAGCCTGGAAGGGCGAGCCGCCGCACCACCCGGGCATTGACGCCATGGCCAGCCTCAAGGCCAGCCTGGATGCGCTGCCCACCCCCGACGCCGCCGTGTTGCAACACGCCGCCGCGTGGGTCGGCAAACGCTTCGAAGATGAAAAACGCCGGCGCGCCGAAATGGGCTTCGACGACATGCTGATCCGCCTCAACGCCGCCCTGCAAAGCGACGGCGGCGAGCGTCTGGCGAGCGTGATCCGCGAACAGTTCCCGGTCGCCCTGATCGACGAGTTCCAGGACACCGACCCGGTGCAATACAGCATCTTCGACAGCATCTACCGCATCGAAGAAAACCACCTCGACAGCGGCCTGTTCCTGATCGGCGACCCCAAGCAGGCGATCTACGCCTTCCGTGGCGCCGACATCTACACCTACCTGCGCGCGCGCCAATCCACCACCGGCCGGCATCACACCCTGGGCACCAACTTCCGCTCCAGCCACGCGATGGTCGAGGCGGTCAACCATGTGTTCCAGCGTGCGGAAACCGGGCGTGGCGCGTTTCTGTTCCGTAAGCCGAGTGGCGAAAACCCGGTGCCGTTCCAGCCGGTGCTGTCCCAAGGCCGCAAGGAGCAACTGCAGGTCGATGGTCAGACGCTGCCCGCGCTGAACCTCTGGCACCTGCCCACCGATCAGCCGATTTCCAACGCGGTTTATCGCCAGCAACTGGCGGCTGCCTGCGCCACACAGATTGTCGAATTGCTCAACGGCGGGCAGCAAGGCCGCGCTGGTTTCCTACACGCCGACGGCAGCTTCGATGGCGTGTTGCCGTCGGACATCGCCATCCTCGTGCGCGACGGTAAGGAAGCCCAAGCCGTGCGCGGTGAGTTGGCCGCCCGTGGCGTGCGCAGCGTGTACCTGTCGGACAAGGACTCGGTGTTCGCCGCCCAAGAGGCGCACGACCTGCTGGCCTGGCTCAAGGCCTGTGCCGAACCGGACGTCGAACGCCCGCTGCGCGCCGCGCTGGCTTGCGTCACCTTGAACCTGTCACTGCCGGAACTTGAGCGTCTGAACCAGGACGAACTGGCGTGGGAAAGCCGCGTGATGCAGTTCCGTGGCTACCGCGCGATCTGGCGCAGCCAAGGCGTGCTGCCGATGCTGCGTCGCCTGCTTCACGACTTCAAACTGCCGCAAACCCTGATCGCCCGCAGCGATGGCGAGCGCGTGCTGACCAACCTGTTGCACCTCAGCGAACTGCTGCAACAGGCGGCCTCCGAACTGGACGGCGAACAGGCCTTGATCCGCCACCTGGCCGAACACCTCGCGCTGTCGGGGCAGGCCGGTGAAGAACAGATCCTGCGCCTGGAAAGCGACGAGCAACTGGTCAAGGTGGTGACCATCCACAAATCCAAGGGCCTGGAATACGACCTGGTGTTCCTGCCCTTCATCTGCTCGGCCAAACCGGTGGATGGCAGCCGCTTGCCGCTGCATTACCACGATGCCAACGGCAAGTCGCAGGTGAGCCTGCGCCCGACCACCGAGTTGATCGCCCAGGCCGATGACGAGCGCCTGGCGGAAGACCTGCGTCTGTTCTACGTCGCCCTGACCCGCGCCAAACATGCGTGCTGGCTGGGCATTGCCGACCTCAAGCGCGGCAACAACAGCAGCTCGGTGCTGCACCTGTCGGCGCTGGGCTATTTGCTCGGTGCCGGCGCCGCGTTGGCGGAGTCCGCCGGCCTGGCGCGCTGGTTGCTGGACCTGCAGGCAGGCTGTGCCGCCGTGCATTACGCGCCGATGCCCGAAGCCCACGCCAGCGTTTTCCACCCGCCGCGTAACGAAGCCACGCTGCTCGCGCCCTTGCTGCCCAAACGCAAGGCTGCGGAAAACTGGTGGATCGCGTCCTACAGCGCCTTGCGCATCGGCGACAGCATGAGCGCCGCCAACCTTGAAGCGCCGGAAAGCCCACAAGCCCAGAAGCTGTTCGACGACGAACGCCTCGACCCTGACGCACCGCGTGAAGCGGCTGCGTCCGGCAGCGATATTCACCGTTTCCCACGCGGCCCTAACCCCGGCACCTTCCTCCATGGTCTGCTGGAGTGGGCGGGCGAAGACGGCTTCGACGTGACCCCGCAGGCTATCGAAAAGGCCGTGGGCGCGCGCTGCAACCGCCGCAACTGGGAAGGCTGGATCATCGCCCTCAGCGGTTGGCTCGGCCATCTGCTGCAAACACCGCTGCCGCTGGATAACGATCAGGTCACGCTCAGTGGCCTGCAGCACTACCAGATCGAAATGGAGTTCTGGTTCGCCAGCCATAAAGTCGACGTGCTCGCCCTCGACAAGCTGGTGTGCCAGTACACCCACAACGGCGTCTCCCGCGTCGCAGCGGAACCGGTGTTGCTCAACGGCATGTTCAAGGGCTTCATCGACCTGACCTTCGAGCACGACGGCCGTTACTACGTGGCCGACTACAAATCCAACTGGCTCGGCCCCGATGATTCGGCCTACACCCAGGACGCCATGGAACAGTCGATCCTTGAGCATCGGTACGACCTGCAATACGTGCTTTACCTGCTGGCCCTGCATCGCCAACTCAAGGCGCGCCTGCCGGATTACGACTACGACCGCCATGTCGGCGGCGCGCTCTATCTGTTCCTGCGCGGCACTCGGGCCGCCAGCCAGGGGGCGTACTTCACGCGGCCGCCACGGGCGCTGATCGAGAGCCTGGACCTGATGTTCCAAGGCCAATCGTTACCGCCCAAGGCTGAGCCCGCCTGGGAACAAGGAGTGTTGCTATGAGCCTGTCGCCGTTACCGCTGGAGGCACTGATGCCCCTCAGCCGCGCCGCCGATCTGGTGCAACTGTTCGAGCGTTGGGTCGAGCGTGGCTGGCTGCGCGCGCTGGATAAGGCGTTCGTCGGCTTTCTGCACGAACTCGACCCGCAGGCCGACCCCTTGGTGTTGCTGGCCGCGGCCCTGACCAGCCATCAACTGGGCCACGGCCATGTGTGCCTGGACCTGTTCGAGACCCTCAAGGCACCGGATTTCGCCCTGTCCCTGCCGCCGGAAGGCGACCTGCAAACCGGCACCATGCTGCTGCCGTCGCAACTGCTCGCGGGCCTGGACGGCGCGCATTGGTGCCACGCCCTGGCCGCCAGCCCCTTGGTCGCGTTGGCCGTCGACGGCAGCGAGGCCGCGCAAAGTCGCCCGTTGGTGCTGTCTGGCAAACGCTTGTACCTGCGCCGCTATTGGACCTACGAACGGCGCATCGACACGGCCTTGCGCCTGCGCCTGGCCACAGCAGAAAGCCTCGCCGCCGATCTGCCCCAGCGCCTGAACGGCCTGTTCGACCAAGCGCCGCCCGATGGCGTGATCGACTGGCAGAAACTCGCCTGCGCCCTGGCCACTCGCGGGGCGTTCAGTATCGTCACCGGCGGCCCCGGCACCGGCAAGACCACCACCGTGGTGCGCTTGCTCGCGCTGTTGCAGGCGCCGGCCGTGGAAGCCGGCAGCCCGTTGCGCATTCGTCTGGCGGCGCCCACTGGTAAAGCCGCCGCACGGCTTACCGAGTCCATCAGCCAGCAAGTGCTGTCGCTGAATGTGCCTGACAACGTGCGGGAAAAAATCCCGACCCAGGTCACCACCGTCCACCGCCTGCTCGGCAGCCGCCCGGGCACCCGCCACTTCCGTCATCACCTGGGCAATCCATTGCCGCTGGATGTGCTGGTGGTGGATGAAGCCTCGATGATCGACCTGGAAATGATGGCCAACCTGCTCGACGCCTTGCCGCCCCACGCACGCTTGGTGCTGCTGGGCGACAAGGACCAACTCGCCTCGGTCGAGGCCGGCGCCGTACTCGGCGACCTGTGCCGCGACGCCGAGGCCGGCTGGTACAGCGCCGACACCCGCCGATGGCTGCAAGCGGTCAGCGGTGAAGACCTGGGCAACAGCGGCCTGCAGGAGGACCTCGATGGCAGCCACCCGCTGGCCCAACAAGTGGTGATGCTGCGCTACTCGCGGCGCTTCGGCGAAGGCAGCGGCATCGGCCAACTGGCGCGTTGGGTCAACCAGCAGAACGCCGAAGAAGCCCGACGGTTACTGGCCGCGGGCAGCCACCGCGACTTGTTCTGCGTCAGCCTCAAGGGCGAACACGACCACGCATTGGAACGCCTGGTGCTGGACGGGCCGGGCGATGGTGCCGAGGGCTACCGTGCCTACCTGAACCTGCTGCACGCCGCGCGCCCGTCTCTCGACACCCCGCGTGACGACCCCGCCTGGACCCATTGGGCGCAACAACTGCTGCACGCCTTCGACGCCTTCCAACTGCTCTGCGCCGTGCGCAAGGGACCTTGGGGCGTGGAAGGGCTGAACCTGCGCATCACCGCCGCCTTGCGCAAAGCGCGGCTGATCGACGGCGACGAGCAGTGGTACGAAGGCCGCCCGGTGCTGATGACCCGCAACGATTACGGCCTGGGCCTGATGAACGGCGACATCGGCATCGCCCTGAAATTGCCCGAAAGCGCCGGCGGCCCCCACGTGTTGCGCGTGGCCTTCCCGCGTAACGACGGCCAGGGCGGCGTGCGCTTTGTGCTGCCCAGCCGGCTCAACGATGTGGAAACCGTGTACGCCATGACCGTGCACAAATCCCAGGGCTCCGAGTTCACCCACACCGCGTTGATCCTGCCGGACGCGCTGAACCCGGTGCTCACCAAAGAACTGATCTACACCGGCATCACCCGCGCCAAGCGCTGGTTCAGCCTGATCGAGCCACGCGGCGGGGTGTTCGAAGAAGCCGTGCGGCGCAAGGTCAAGCGCTTGAGCGGGTTGATGCTGGAGTTGGGGCATGAGCCCGGGAAACCTGACTGATCGGTCATTTGGTATTTCGGATTTGAGTGTCATATTTTTCTGAAAAAATAGCGGGACCCTTCGAGGCGTAGCCTCGCGGGGCTTTCCGCCGCTGTGCTATCGTTGCGGCATCACCCCTCGTTGACACCTGAGAGAATCGCTGCATGAACGTGGCTGTCTCGTCCACAGAGCATCGCTTGAGCTGGAGACGCATGTTACTGGTGGCCGTGCTGTGCCTGCTCGCGCCGCGTGCTTTTGCCCAGACGGCCAGCCCCGTGGGCATGGCCGACTCCCGTGCCCAGGCGGTGACCCAGGTGGTGCTGGGTATCCTCAGTTATGCGCGCTGGCCGGTGGAACCGGCGCAACTGCGCCTGTGCGTCGTCGGGCCGACCCAATACACCGACGACCTGGTCAAAGGCACCACCCAAGCCACCGGTCGCCCGGTGGTGGTGCAGCGCCTGCTGGCCGACAACCCCGATATCGTCAATGCCTGCGACGCTGTGTACATCGGCGAACTCAATACCGATGAGCGCAGCCGCTTGTTTGCGTCATTGATGGGCCACCCGGTGCTGAGCATCAGCGAAGGCGGCGACCAATGCACCGTCGGCAGTCTGTTCTGCCTGCGGGTGGGCGATGAGCAGGTGTCGTTCGAGGTCAACCTCGACTCCGTGGCCCGCAGCGGCGTGCGTATTCACCCCAGCGTGTTGCAGCTGTCGCGCCGTCGAGCGCCTGCGTCATGAGATGGACGAAAGCGCAACCGACCCTGCGCTCGGTCATCGGCCGCGGGCACTTGATCCTGGCGTTGGTGGCGGTGACGCTGGCCAGTGTGTCCCTGACCTTGCTCGGGGTGCTGGCGCTGCGCGTGTATGCCGAGCACAACCTGCACCTGATCGCACGCTCCATCAATTACACCGTGGAAGCGGCGGTGGTGTTCAACGACCGTGCGGCGGCCACCGAAGCCCTCAGCCTGATCGCCTCCACCGAAGAAGTGGCCCAGGCCCAAGTCTTCGACGCCAACGGCCGGCTGCTGGCGCAGTGGCTGCGGCCGGACACCGGGATGTTGTCCCGGGTCGAGCTGCAACTGGCCCATTCGCTGCTCGAACAGCCGATCAGCCAGCCGATCGTTCACCAGGGGCGCACCATCGGCAGCATTCACCTGACCGGTCACGGCGGCAGCCTGTTGCGCTTTTTGCTCAGCGGCCTGGCCGGGATTCTGATCTGCACCGTCCTCAGCGCCTGGGTCGCCGTGCATTTGGCGCGGCGCCTGTTGCAGGGGATTACCGGGCCGTTGCACAGCCTCGCGGCGGTGGCCCACGCCGCGCGCATCGAGCGCGACTTCGACCGCCGCGTGCCACGGGCACAAATCGCCGAACTCGACAGCCTGGGCAACGACTTCAATGCCCTGCTGGAAGAAATGCAAGCCTGGCAAAACCACCTGCAAAGCGAAAACGAAAGCCTTGCCCACCAGGCCAATCACGACAGCCTGACCGGCCTGCCCAACCGCGCGTTCTTCGAAGGCCGCCTGATCCGTGCCCTGCGCAGCGCCGCCAAGGCCAACGAGCGGGTGGCGGTGCTGTTTCTCGACAGTGACCGCTTCAAAGACATCAACGACAACTTCGGTCACGCCGCCGGCGATGCGGTGCTGGTGGCGGTTGCCACGCGCGTGCGCGCGCAATTGCGCGAAGACGACCTGGTGGCACGCCTGGGCGGCGACGAGTTCGCCATCCTGCTCTCGCCGCTGCACAAGGTGGAAGATGCCCAGCGCATCGCCGACAAGATCATTGCCAGCATGGACATACCGATCCCGGTGCCGGGCGACACCCACGTGTTGACCTCCCTGAGTATCGGCATCGCCATCTACCCCGATCATGGCGTCACCCCCGGCGCCCTGCTCAACGCCGCCGATGCGGCGATGTACCAGGCCAAACGGTTGTCACTGGGCGGCCAGCAAACGGCGGAGGCGGAGCTCCCCGTCGTCAACGTTCACCACAGGAGTTGATCCCTTGTTCTCGACTGCACGCGTTGTGTTTATCACCTTATTTGTGGCCCTGCTGGCCCTGAGCGGCTGCCAGACACCCCCTCCCAAAGGCCTGAGCCCGGCGCAAGTCGCGGTCCTCAAGCAGCAAGGCTTCGAACTGACCGACGACGGCTGGGCGTTCGGCCTGTCGGGCAAAGTGCTGTTCGGCAGCGACGTCGAAAGCCTCAACGCCCCCAGCACGGAAATCGTCGAGCGCATCGGCAAGGCGTTGCTGGGCGTGGGCATCGACCGCGTGCGGGTAGACGGCCACACCGACGCCTCGGGCAAAGAGAGCTATAACCAGCAACTGTCTCTGCGCCGCGCCAAAAGCGTGGCCACGGTGCTGACCCGCGTGGGGATGAAGGAGGAAAATATCCAACTGCGCGGCCTGGGCAGCAGCCAGCCGGTGGCCGCCAACGACACCGCCGCAGGGCGCACCGAGAATCGGCGGGTGTCGATTGTGGTAAGTACCGACTAAGCGACTTCGCCCATTCCAATGCGTGAAATGCAATCAAATGTGGGAGGGGGCTTGCCCCCGATAGCGGTGTGTCAGTCAGCATGCATCTGTCTGACCGACCGCTATCGGGGGCAAGCCCCCTCCCACATTTGTACAGTGTTCGCTTAACTGCTCGGCGTCAGCGCCTGCGTCAAGTCATCCACCACCGCCTTGCCCATCTCACACAGATAATGCGCCGCCCAGGCGTATCGCTCGCCGCGCACATCCATGGCGGCTTCCATCGCGAGTTTCTTGGCGTAGTAAAGCAGGGTAGAGGCGTGTTCCAGCGCCTCGCCGAGCGGCATGCCCGCGTTGACGCGGAACAGTGGTTTTTCGTTTTCGCCGTAGTCGCCGAAGGTGACGACGCCGAGGGTGGTGAAGGCAGAAAGCGGTGGGTCGGGGACGATTTTGGTCATGATCTATACCTGGGAGTTTTAGGAACCACCCATTCATGTCGCTAAACATGAAAGGGTGGCAGCTGTACGCAGGTTAGCGAACCGGACCCAGGACCCGGCAGACCCGAAGATCTCCCACGCACAGCCGCCATAACACGAGAACGAAGAGCACAAAGCTCCTGCCGTTGGGGGCTGTGTCCGGGTTCGGGTCGCTAAACCCGTTCGCTGATTTCAGCGAAGTACGGAGGCTAGTGACTCGAACCCTAAGGCGCAATAGGGTGGAGATTCTCTAGGAATCGTCCTGCAATTTAAAGCGAATCGTCGTTGCTGGCCCTTTAATCCGCAAACCGCATCTCCCGCGTCTCCCCCATCAACAACCCCCGATTCTGCTCCGTCACTTCCCTGATGTAGTCCCACAACAACGTAATCCGTTTCAACTTCCTCAAGTCCTCCCGGCAATACATCCAAAACTGCCGCGTAACCGCAATCTGCTCCCCGAGCACCGGCAATAGCCGTGGATCCTGCGCCGCCAAAAAGCACGGCAGAATCGCCATCGACCGTCCTTGCTGCGCCGCCACGTACTGCGCGATCACGCTGGTGCTGCGCAGGCTGGCGCTGGCGCCGGGGACTACGTTGGCCAGGTACAACAGCTCCGAGCTGAAGGCCAGGTCGTCGACGTAGCTGATGAATGGATGCTCGGCCAGATCCGTCGGGCGGTGGATGGGTGGGTGTTGGTCGAGGTAGTCTTGGGTCGCGTACAGCTGCAACTTGTAGTCGCACAGTTTGCAGCACACATACGGCCCGTGTTCCGGGCGTTCCAGGGCGATGACGATGTCGGCTTCGCGCTTGG
This sequence comes from Pseudomonas sp. PSPC2-3, assembly GCF_049898265.1. Taxonomy (NCBI): domain Bacteria; kingdom Pseudomonadati; phylum Pseudomonadota; class Gammaproteobacteria; order Pseudomonadales; family Pseudomonadaceae; genus Pseudomonas; species Pseudomonas sp. PSPC2-3. The sequence continues at coordinate 13,174 of NZ_JAFCXJ010000004.1, forward strand.
ACAGGCTGATGAAGTGGGGCAGGGGCAGGATGTCGACCGAGATCGCCGGGTAGGTGTCGACGAAGTGGCTCAACTGCGGAGTGACGAAGAAGCTGCCGAAGCCTTCGGTGCAGCCCATGCGGACATGCCCGGACAGCGCCACGCCGGAGCCGGAGACTTGTTCGCAGGCCATGTGCAAGGTGCTTTCGATGGATTCGGCGTAGCCGAGCAAGCGCTGGCCTTCGTTGGTGAGGACGAAACCGCTGGTCCGGGATTTTTCGAACAGCAGGGTGCCGAGTGATACTTCCAGTGAACTGATGCGCCGCGACACGGTGGTGTAGTCCACCGCCAGGCGCTTGGCAGCGACGCTGGCCTTGCGGGTGCGGGCCACTTCGAGGAAAAACTTCAGGTCGTCCCAGTTCAGGGAACCCAGTGATGTGATGTTTTTTTGCATATTGGACCGGCTTTTATGTGCGTTCTTATTAGAAGTTTGCACATCTATACTCCAAAAACAGTCCGAACGCCTCATCCTCAAGGCGATTCAACGCCTTGGTTCTCTGCCTATAAATACAAATTGGAGACCACATGAACGCATCTGCCGATATTTCCGTGCAACAGGTCAAGTTGTTGATCAACGGTGAATGGGTCGAGTCCAAGACCACCCACTGGCAAGACATCGTCAACCCGGCGACCCAGCAAGTGCTGGCCAAAGTCCCGTTTGCCACCGCTGAAGAAGTCAACGCTGCCATCGACGCCGCCCATCGTGCCTTCCAGACCTGGAAGCTGACTCCGATCGGCGCACGCATGCGTATCATGCTCAAGCTGCAAGCCTTGATCCGCGAGCACTCCAAGCGCATCGCCGTGGTCCTCAGCGCCGAGCAGGGCAAGACCATTGCCGATGCCGAGGGCGATATTTTCCGTGGCCTGGAAGTGGTGGAGCACGCCTGCTCCATCGGCACCCTGCAAATGGGCGAGTTTGCTGAAAACGTCGCCGGTGGTGTCGATACCTACACCCTGCGCCAACCCATCGGCGTGTGCGCCGGGATTACTCCGTTCAACTTCCCGGCGATGATTCCGCTGTGGATGTTCCCGATGGCGATTGCCTGCGGTAACACCTTCGTCCTCAAGCCTTCCGAGCAAGACCCGCTGTCCACGATGCTGCTGGTGGAGCTGGCGCTGGAAGCCGGTGTGCCGGCCGGCGTGCTCAACGTGGTACACGGCGGCAAGGACGTGGTGGATGCGCTCTGCACGCATAAAGACATCAAGGCAGTGTCGTTCGTCGGTTCGACCGCCGTGGGCACCCATGTGTACGACCTGGCCGGCAAACACGGCAAGCGCGTGCAATCGATGATGGGCGCCAAGAACCATGCGGTGGTGCTGCCGGATGCCAACCGCGAACACACCCTCAACGCCTTGGTCGGTGCCGGTTTCGGCGCGGCGGGCCAGCGTTGCATGGCCACTTCGGTGGTGGTGCTGGTGGGCGCTTCCAAGCAATGGCTGCCCGATCTGAAGGCGCTGGCGCAGAAGCTCAAGGTCAATGCCGGCAGCGAAGCCGGCACGGATGTCGGCCCGGTGATTTCCAAGCGTGCCAAGGCGCGCATTCTGGAACTGATCGAAAGCGGCGTGAAAGAAGGCGCCAAGCTGGAGCTGGACGGGCGTGACATCCAGGTGCCGGGCTTCGAGCAAGGCAATTTCGTCGGCCCAACGCTGTTCTCGGGCGTGACCACCGACATGCAGATCTACACCCAGGAAATTTTCGGCCCGGTGCTGGTGGTGCTGGAAGTCGACACCCTCGATGAAGCCATCGCGCTGGTCAACGCCAACCCATTCGGCAACGGCACCGGCCTGTTCACCCAGAGCGGGGCGGCGGCGCGTAAGTTCCAGAGCGAAATCGACGTCGGCCAGGTCGGCATCAACATCCCGATCCCGGTGCCGGTGCCGTTCTTCAGCTTCACCGGTTCGCGCGGTTCCAAGCTCGGCGACCTCGGCCCGTATGGCAAGCAAGTGGTGCAGTTCTACACTCAGACCAAAACCGTCACCAGCCGCTGGTTCGATGACGACACGGTCAACGATGGCGTCAACACCACCATCAACCTGCGCTGATTCCGGGAGACGAGCATGAAGATTGCATTTATCGGCTTGGGCAACATGGGCGCGCCCATGGCCCGCAACCTGATCAAGGCCGGCCACGCGCTGAACCTGTTCGACCTGAACCAGGCGGTACTCAAGGAACTGGCCGAACTGGGCGGCAGCATCAGCGGTTCACCGCGCGATGCGGCCACCGGTGCCGAGTTGGTGATTACCATGCTGCCGGCCGCTGCCCATGTGCGCAGTGTCTGGCTGGGTGAAGACGGCGTTTTGGCCGGCATCGGCCAAGGCGTGCCGGCGGTGGATTGCAGCACCATCGACCCGCAGACCATCCGCGATGTCGCGGCGGCGGCAGCCAAGCAAGGCGTGGCCGTCGCCGATGCGCCGGTCTCCGGCGGCACTGGCGGCGCGCAAGCCGGGACGCTGACCTTCATGGTTGGCGCCAGCGCGGACTTGTTCGCCACCCTGCAACCGGTGCTGGCGCAGATGGGCCGCAACATTGTGCGTTGCGGCGAGGTCGGCACCGGCCAGATCGCCAAGATCTGCAACAACCTGCTGCTGGGCATCAGCATGGTCGGCGTCAGCGAAGCGATGGCCCTGGGCGATGCGCTGGGCATCGACACTCAGGTGCTGGCTGGCATCATCAACAGCTCCACCGGGCGCTGCTGGAGTTCCGACACGTACAATCCGTGGCCGGGCGTGATCGAAACCGCGCCGTCATCGCGGGGTTATACCGGTGGTTTCGGTGCCGACCTGATGCTCAAGGACCTGGGGCTGGCCACCGAAGCTGCGCGCCAGGCGCACCAGCCGGTGATCCTCGGCGCTGTGGCCCAGCAGTTGTATCAATCGATGAGCCAGCGCGGGGAAGGGGGCAAGGACTTCTCGGCGATCATCAACAGCTACCGCAAGCCCAAATAGACACCGCCTGTGGCGAGGGCGCTTGCTCCCTCGCCACTATTTATTGCGGTTCAGGCAAACACAAAATACTTACGCACCGTCTCGACCACTTCCCACGTTCCCTTCATCCCCGGCTCCACCACAAAAATATCTCCCGCGCGCAAATGGATCGGCTCCAGGCCTTCTGGGGTGATCACGCAGTAGCCTTCCTGGAAATGGCAGTATTCCCACTTCACGTATTCCACGTACCACTTGCCCGGTGTGCAGATCCAGGTGCCCATGATCTTGCTGCCGTCTTCGCTGGTGTAGGCGTTGAGGTTGACGGTGTGCGGGTCGCCTTCGAGCTTTTCCCATTTGCAGGCATCCAGGACCGGCAAGGGGTGGGTGTCGCGCAGTACGGTGATGGGCTTGGACATGATGACTCCGAGGCAAGTGAACGAGAGTCGAACCCTATAGCGTCGCAGGCAGGGTCAATGGTCTGAACTCGACATCGGGATGCCCAGAAGCGCAGGCGAATACCACTGCTCAGGCCAAGTGCAGTTCATGTGGGAGGGGGCTTGCCCCCGATGGCTGCGGATCAGCTAGCACATGTGTCAACTGACACACTGCCATCGGGGGCAAGCCCCCTCCCACATTAACCCTCGGTGGCAGCGTCACTGTGGCTCGGCGACACTTTCGAGCGTAGATAAGCCATTTCCTCGCATTAAGTGCGAAAGATTTCCCGCTTGTCGCAGGAATTCGCAAGAAAATTCACGGCTGGCCCTCGTATCATTCACTTCAGTCACGACCGAGAGCCTTGATATGAACCCAATAAAAACGTGGTGGGACATCAGCCCGCCCTTGAGTACGGCGACCCCGACCTGGCCGGGGGATACGCCGTTCCAGGAAGAGCGCGTGTGGCAGTTCGGCCCGGAGTGCCCGGTGAATGTCGGGCGCGTTACCTTGTCGCCGCACACCGGCGCCCATGTCGATGCGCCGCTGCATTACAGCGCGGACGGCGCGCCGATCGGCGAGGTGTCGCTGGACGTGTACATGGGCCCGTGCCGCGTGTTGCATTGCCTGGACAGCGGCGCGCTGGTGCAGCCGCAGCAGTTGCAAGGGCGTGTGGATAACTTGCCGGAACGTGTGTTGCTGCGCACTTATCCACAGGCGCCGCTGACCGAATGGGATGCGAACTTCACCGCCATCGCCCCGCAGACCATCGAGCTGCTCGCCAGCCTGGGCGTGCGCCTGATTGGTATCGACACGCCGTCCCTGGACCCGCAACAGTCCAAGACCATGGATGCCCACAACGCCGTGGCCCGCCATGGCATGGCGATACTCGAAGGCATCGTGCTCGATGACGTACCGGAGGGCGACTATGAACTGATCGCGCTGCCGCTGCGGTTTGCCCACCTCGATGCCAGCCCTGTCCGCGCAATCCTGCGCCCGCTTGTGGAGCCCGCACGATGAGCCAATGTCCCTTCTCAGAGGATTACCAGCCGCCGGAAGAATGGCATAACGCCGAGTTGAATTTTTCCGAGTCCATGAGCTACGGCGACTACCTGGACCTGGGCAAAGTCCTCAGCGCCCAGCACCCGCTGTCGCCGGACCACAACGAGATGCTCTTTATCATCCAGCACCAGACCTCCGAGCTGTGGATGAAACTGATGCTCCACGAACTCAAGGCCGCCCGCGAACACCTGCGCCTGGGCGAGTTGCCGCCGGCGTTCAAGATGCTGGCGCGGGTCTCGCGGATCTTCGATCAACTGGTACACGCCTGGGCGGTGCTGGCGACCATGACCCCGTCGGAGTACAAGGCGATTCGCCCGTTCCTCGGCCAATCGTCCGGGTTCCAGTCGTTCCAGTACCGTGAGATTGAATTCATCCTCGGCAACAAAAGCCCGGCGCTGTTGCGGCCCCACGCCCATCGCCCGCAATTGTTGCAAGAACTGCAAGTGGCGATCGCCACGCCGTCGCTGTACGACGAGGCGATCAACCTGATGGTCAAGGCCGGCCTGACGATCGACCCGCAACGCGCCGAACGCGACCCGACGGCGGCGACGGTTCACGATGCCTCCGTGGAAGCGGCGTGGCGCGAGGTCTACCGCGACCCGAGCCGTTATTGGGACCTGTACCAGTTGGCCGAAAAGTTTATCGACCTGGAAGACTCCTTCCGCCAATGGCGCTTTCGCCATGTGACCACGGTGGAACGGATCATCGGCTTCCAGCCCGGCACCGGCGGCACCGAGGGCGTGGGTTACCTGCGCAAGATGCTCGACACGGTGCTGTTCCCCGAGCTGTGGCGAGTACGTTCCACGCTCTAAACAAAAAGCCCCGGATCACCGGGGCTTTTCATTTGGAATGCAACCAAATGTGGGAGGGGGCTTGCCCCCGATAGCGGTGTGACAGCCAACACATCCACTGACTGACACACCGCCATCGGGAGCAAGCTCCCTCCCACCTAGGTTATTGCGTCACTGCCACTTTCGCGTTTTTGATCCGCAAGCGGTAGGCAATGTAGATCACCCCCACCCAAACCGGCATCGCATACACCGAATCGCGAACGCCCGGAATCGCCAGCATCACGCTGATGATCATCAGCATGAACGCCAGGCACAGGTAGTTGCTGAACGGGAACCAGAAGGTCTTGAACGACGGCACCACGCCTTGCTCGGCCATGGCCTTGCGGAACTTGATGTGGGTCAGGCTGATCAGCGCCCAGTTGATCATCAGCGAGGCGACCACCAGCGCGAACAGCAACTCCAGCGCGCTGTGCGGCGCGACGTAGTTGACCACCACGCACAGCAGCGTCACCAGCGCCGAAATCGCCAGGGCCCGCAGCGGCACGCCTTGTTTGTTGAGTTTCATCAGCGCTTTCGGCGCGTCGCCTTGCTCGGCCAGGCCGAACAGCATGCGGCTGTTGCAGTACACGCCGCTGTTGTACACCGACAGCGCCGCGGTCAGCACCACAAAGTTGAGGATGTGCGCGGCGGTGTCGTTACCGATCAGCGAGAAGATCTGCACAAACGGGCTGCCGCTGTAGGCATCGCCCGACGCGCCGAGGGTCTGCAGCAGTTGATCCCACGGGTACAGCGAGAGCAGCACGGTCAGCGCGCCGACGTAGAAAATCAGGATGCGGTACACCACCTGGTTGATCGCTTTCGGGATCACTTTACGCGGCTCGTTGGCCTCGGCGGCGGTGATGCCCACCAGCTCCAGGCCACCGAACGAGAACATGATGAACGCCATGGACATCAACAACCCCATGCCGCCATTGGGGAAGAAACCGCCGTGGCTCCACAGGTTGCTGATCGACGCTTGCGGGCCGCCGGTGCCGCTGAACAACAGGTAGCAGCCGAGCACGATCATGCCGACAATCGCCACCACCTTGATGATCGCGAACCAGAACTCGGTCTCACCGAAGAACTTCACGTTCAGGGTGTTGATCAGGTTCACCGCGACAAAGAACACCAGCGCGCTGACCCAGGTCGGAATCTCCGGCCACCAGAACTGGATGTACTTGCCCACGGCCGTCAGTTCGGCCATGCCCACCAGCACGTAGAGTACCCAGTAGTTCCAGCCCGCCAGGAAGCCCGCGTAACCGCCCCAGTACTTGTGGGCAAAGTGGCTGAACGAACCGGCCACCGGTTCCTCGACGATCATCTCGCCGAGCTGGCGCATGATCAGGAACGCGATAAAACCGGCAATCGCGTAGCCGAGGATCATCGACGGCCCCGCCGACTTGAGCACGCCGGCCGAGCCGAGGAACAGCCCCGTACCGATCGCGCCGCCCAAGGCAATCAGCTGAATATGCCGGTTCTTCAGGCCACGCTTGAGGCCTACCGGGTTAATCATGTCATCCGCCATTAACATTCCCTTCTACTTGTTTTTCTCGGGGTTGATTGCACGCCGCGCCCAACCCCTCAGAAGTGCTGAGGGGTCAGATATTACTCTGCGTGAACTTTTCGTAATACAACTGAACGCCATCAAGTGCCTGATCCACCAGCCATTGTTGGATGGATTCGACCATCGGAGGGGGCCCGCACACGTACATATCGGCCGAACTGTCCCGCCATTCGGCCAGGTCGAAATGCTCGGTGAGGTAGCCACGCTTGCCGGACCATGCGGGCGGCGGGTCGCTCAGTACTTCGGTGTAGCGAAAATCCGCGAGCGTGGACGCGTAACCCTCGATGCGCGCCGCTTCGCACAGGTCCTCGGCGCCGCGCACGCCGTAGTACAGGTGGACCGGCCGTTCGCAGGCGTTGGCCGCCAGTTCATCGAGCATGCCCAGCAACGCCGACAACCCGGTGCCGCCGGCGACCAGCACCAGCGGTCGGCTGACATGGCGCAGGTAGAACGCACCCAGCGGCGCCTCCATCAGCAGCGGATCGCCGACCTGGCAACGTTCGCGCAGGTAGTTGCTCATCACCCCGTCGGGCAGCAGGCGGATCAGAAACCGCAGCTGATTGCCCGGCCGGTTGGCGAAGGAATATGCGCGCCAGCTGTCGGTGCCCGGAACCGCCAGGCGGGCGTATTGGCCCGGCAGAAAGTCCAGCGCCTGGTCCAGCTGCACTTGCAGGATCGCGGTGCCGGTCGAGACCTGCCGCACCTCGCTCACCGTGCCGCGCACCTGCACCGGCCCCGGCGCGTTGCACAGGCTGGAATCGAAGTCGAAGTAGAACGTCGCATCCGACTTCACCCGGGTCTGGCAACTGAGCATCTTGCGCTGTTGCAGGTCGCGGCTGGAGAGGGCGTCCTCGTCCACATAGTCCTGGCTGTATTCGCCGCTCTCGCAGCGGCCCTGGCAGGTGCCGCACACGCCTTCGCGGCAATCCAGCGGAATCTTGATGCCATTGCGCAGGGCCGCATCCAGCAGGATTTCATGCGCGCCCACCGGGAAAAACAGCGTCTTGCCGTCGGCAAAACTGAAGGCCACTTTGTGATTCATCCCCAGTACTCCGTGGGTTCATGTGTGAACCCCTGTAGGAGCGAGCTTGCTCGCGAAAAACTCAAGGACGCCGCGTACATTCAGGATGCCCGCGTCATCGTTGACGTCCTTCGCGAGCAAGCTCGCTCCTACAAGGGGCGTTCGCCAGCGTTACAGGTGATAGAAATCCAGCACCGAGTTGATGGTGTCGTTGAGCAACAACGCGTGCTTGCGGGTGATCAGCCAGCTGTCGCCATGGGGCTTGAGGCGATAGGTCGCGTGGCCGTAGAACTGCTCCGACGTGGCCAGGCGATAGAACAGCGTGTGCCAGTTCAAGCGCACCTCCAGCGTGCCGTCCGCCTGCTCGGCGATACGCACGTTGTGGATCAGGTGCAAGGTGCGCGGCATCGGCGTGGCCGACGCCGCCTTGCCGGTGCGCAGGCGGAACACGCGGTCTTCCAGGCCCGAGCGGTTGGCGTAATAGATCAGCGACATTTCGCGCTTGGGGTCGCGGGTGTAGACGTGTTCGGAGTCCCATTGCGGCAGGTGGAATTCGCTCTGCGGGTCGAACAGCTGCACGTAGGCGTCCCAGTCCTGGGCGTCGCACAGCTCGGATTTGCGATAGAAAAATTGCTCGATCCGGTACTGCAATGGCGCATTCATCATTCCACCTCCCGCAGCTTCAGCGCGCGTTGGTCGAGGCCGTTGAGCAGGAACTGCTGCCAGTTGCGGTGCTGGTTGACGTACAAGCCTTCGTGGGTGAATTCGGTGCCGGTCATGGCGGGCTGGATGCCGAGGGCTTCGCTGTTCGGCGTCGGCCCGGTGGCCCAGCGGTGGCTGCCGCGTGATATATCGCTCCAACGCTCCAGGCGGCCCTGGAAACCGCGCTGGGCCTCGCGAAACTCCACCAGATCGTCCGGCGTGCCCATGCCCGAGACGTTGAAGAAGTCCTCGAACTGGCGGATGCGGTTTTCCCGGTCGGCGTCGGACTCGTGCTTCACCCCCAGGCACTGGCTGATGATCTCGGTCTTGTTCCACGCCAACGGGCGGATGATGCGCAACTGCGAGCTGATCTGGTCGAGGAAGAACAGGCTCGGGTAGATGTTCAGGTTGCGCAGGCGATGCATCATCCACTCGGCTTTTGGCTGGCCGTGTTCTGCCACCAGGCGCGGCATGATGGTGGCGTAGCCGGAGCGTACCGTGGGGTTGGGCATGTCGCTGAACAACAGGCTGTGGCCATTGTTGAAGGCGAACCAGCCGTCGTCGGTATTCGCGTCGCCGGCGCCGAGTTTGCTGTAGTCCAGCGTCGTGCCGGCCGCGGTGCCATTCGCGGTATTGACCTGCTGGCGGTGCTGCACCGTGGCCACATAGTTGTAGTGGACGGTGCTGACGTGATAACCGTCCAGGCCGTTTTCGTTCTGCAGCTTCCAGTTGCCGTCGTAGGTGTAGGCGGACTTGCCCGGCAGCACCTCCAGCTCACCGGTGGCGGACTGGGCGACCATCATGTCGAAAAACACTTTGGCGTCGCCGAGGAAGTCTTCCAGGCTGTCGGTGCCGTTCACGTCCAGGCTGATGAACACAAAGCCTTTGTAGCTGTCGATGCGCGCCTTTTTCAGGCCGCGCGTGGCCTTGTCGAAACCTTCCGGGTATTCCCCCGGCGCCTTGACCTTCACCAGCCGGCCGTCGCTCTTGTAGCACCAGGCGTGGAACGGGCAGGTGAAGGTCGACTGGTTGCCCTTGCCGACGCGGGTGAGGGTGGTGCCGCGATGTTGGCAGGCGTTGACCAGCGCGTTGAGCTGGCCGTCGCCGTCGCGGGTGATGATCATCGGCTGGCGCCCGGCGCGCATCGTCACGAAATCGTGGTTGTTCGCCAGTTCGCTTTCGTGGCAGGCGTAGATCCAGTTCTTCTCGAAGATCAGTTCCATCTCCAGGTCGAACAATTGCGGCTCGGTGAACATGTCGCGGGCGATGCGGAACACTTCATCGGCGGGGCGGAAATCCAGGCAGCTGTCGATGAAGCTTTTCCATTGCTCGACGCTTCTTGCACCACTCATGGGACGCACCTTTTGATAATGGCTGAACGGGTCAGCCATTAAGCGACTGCGCCGAGACGGCAAGCTATCCGCTTAATGGGCGAAGGCGGGCCGGATAGTTGGGCATGAAATACCCACGCCGGTGCAGGGCGGTGACGCGATGCGCTACTGTCATGCAGGGCGGTGCGCGCAGAAGTCGGTGGTTTATCCACATAGTCGAGCGTTGTTATCCACCCAGCAGTGAGACTGCCGCCGTGGCGCAGAACTTGCTGTCGATCTGTCACGACGCGCCGCCAGAGCGCGCAACCGCCTAACCGCCGTGGGTGCAGCCTGATGAGTAGCCATACACGCGATATCCGTATCGAACGCTTCGACCTGGAGGGCGCCCGCAGCTGGATGTCCGGCATCTGCGGGCCGCACCGCCTGGCGACGGCCACGCCCGAACGCCTGCGTTTCCATCACAGCGCCAACGTGTTCAAGTCCCGCGCCACCACCTTGGGCGTGATCGAATACGGCACCGACGTGACCATCGACATCGAGGACGCCGAACACTTCAGCAGCTACAGCCTGAGCCTGCCTCTGGTGGGCGAGCAGGAGTTGAGCAAGAACGGCGAGCGCTTGAGTTCCAACCGCGATCAAGGCGTGATCATCTCGCCCAACGAGCACCAGGTGCTGGCGATTTCCGGCGATTGCCGCAAGTTGCAGGTGGTGATTACGCGGGCGGCGATGAGCGAGTCGCTGGAAGGCTTGCTGCAACGGCCGATCGAGGCGCCGCTGCGTTTCGAACCGGTGATGGACGCGGTGGACGGCGCCCCGGCCTCGTGGTGGCGCATGGCGCGTTATTTCATCGCAGAGCTTGCGCGCAGCAGCGAGTTGTACGAGCAGGCGGCGTTTACCCGCGACCTGGAAAGCTCGTTGATCAAGGGCCTGATCCTTGCCCAGCCGAATAATTATTCAGAGGAATTGCGCGACGTGCTTGGCGTGAAGCTGCCGCACTACTTGATCCGCGCCCGCCAGCACATTCACGACAACGCCCGCGAAGCGGTGCATCTGGAAGACCTGGAAGCCGCCGCCGGGGTCTCGCGGTTCAAGCTGTTCGATGCGTTTCGCAAATACTTCGCGCTGTCGCCGATGGCTTACCTGAAAAAGTATCGGCTGGGGGCGGTGCGCCAGGAGATCCTCGAACACGGCTCCACCCGCACCATCTCCGAGATTGCCCTGGGCTGGGGCTTCACCCACCTGGGGCGGTTCTCGGCGGAGTATCGCAAGCTGTTCGATGAGTCGCCGAGCCAAACTTTGCAGCGCAAGCGCCTGCGCACTGTCTAAAAAACACCGCAGATCAAATGTAGGAGGGGGCTTGCCCCCGATGGCGGTGTGTCAGTCAGTAGATGTGTGGGCTGTCACACCGCTATCGGGGGCAAGCCCCCTCCCACATTAGATTTGCAGTGCCTGGGAGATTTCAGATCAGTTCTTCAACCAACTGCAAACAATGATTCAGCCCCGGCGACTGATCATTCACCCGCTGGCTGAGAATAATCGGCGAGGTCGCGGTGGCTTCCACCACCGGCGTGTAGCCGATGTCCGCGCGATGCAGCACCTGCACCGACGCCGGCACCAGCGTCACGCCCATGCCCGCGCCGACCAGGCCGATGGCGGTCTGCAACTCGTTGGTCCACTGCGCCACCTTGAGGCTCAATCCGTGGGCGTCGAACAGCGCGATCACATGGTCGGCATAACTGGGCCGCGGGTTGCCGGGGTACAGCACAAACGGCTCGGCGGCCAATTGGGCGAGGGTGGCGGGCGCGCCCAGCAAGGCGTGGCCGGCGGGCAACACCGCAACCAGACGGTCCTCGACCAGCACCCGCTGGACGATGGCCGGGTCATCGATGCGAATCCGCCCGAAGCCCACGTCGATCCGCCCGGCCTTGAGCGCTTCAACCTGCTGCAGGGTGGTCATTTCCGACAGCCCCAGTTCCAGTTCCAGCGCGTCGTGGTTGCGCAGCCGCCGAATCAGCTCGGGCAGCACGCCATACAAGGTCGACGGCGCAAAGCCGATGCCCAGCCAGGTCTTCTCGCCCTGGCCGATACGCCGGGTGGTGTCGCAGACTTTGCCCAACTGCTCCAGCAGCACAGTGGCGTGTTCATAGAAAAACCGCCCGGCCTCGGTCAGCCGCAGCGGTCGGCCGCGCTCGAGCAGTATCACGCCCAATTCATCCTCCAATTGCTGGATCTGCCGGCTCAACGGCGGCTGGGCGATGTGCAGGCGTTCGGCGGCGCGGGTGAAGTTGAGGGTTTCGCCCAGCACCTGGAAATAGCGCAGATGTCGCAGTTCCATGACAGCTCCTTTGATACCTTGAAGGTATTGTGCGAGACCAATTCTATATTGGAAGCCACGAAAAATGCGGCACAGAATCGGCTCAAATCTATAAAGAACCCAACGGGTATAGCCATGCCGATTTGTGCCATCGAGTCGATCGAAACCATCATCGTCGACCTCCCCACTATCCGCCCGCACAAGCTGGCGATGCACACGATGCAGAACCAGACCCTGGTGATCGTCCGCCTGCGTTGCGCCGACGGCATCGAAGGCCTCGGCGAAGCCACCACCATCGGCGGCCTGAGCTACGGCAACGAAAGCCCCGACAGCATCAAGATCAACATCGACCGCCACTTCGCCCCGCTGCTGATCGGCCAGGACGCGAACAACATCAATGCCGCCATGTTGCGCCTGGCGCGCAGCATTCGCGGCAACACCTTCGCCAAGTCCGCCATCGAAAGCGCGTTGCTCGATGCGCTGGGCAAACGCCTGCACCTGCCGGTCAGCGAACTGCTCGGCGGCCGCGTGCGCGATGCGTTGCCGGTGGCCTGGACCCTGGCCAGCGGCAACACCGAGCAGGACATTGCCGAAGCCGAGAAGATGCTCGACCTGCGCCGTCACCGCGTCTTCAAATTGAAGATCGGCGCCGGTGAGGTCAGTGCCGACCTGGCCCATGTGATAGCGATCAAAAAAGCCCTGGGCGAGCGCGCCAGCGTGCGCGTCGATGTCAACCAGGCCTGGGATGAAGCCGTTGCCCTGCGCGCCTGCAAGGTGCTCGGCGACAACGCTATCGACCTGATCGAACAGCCGATCTCGCGCAACAACCGCGCTGGCATGGCCCGGCTTCAGCTGTCGAGCCCGGCGCCGATCATGGCCGACGAATCCATCGAATGTGTCGAGGACGCCTTCAACCTGGCCCGCGAAGGCGCGGCTTCGGTGTTCGCCCTCAAGATCGCCAAGAACGGTGGCCCGCGCGCGGTGTTGCGCACGGCCGCGATTGCCGAAGCGGCCGGGATCGGCCTATACGGCGGCACCATGCTCGAAGGCGGCCTCGGCACCCTGGCCTCGGCCCATGCGTTTCTCACCCTGGACACACTGGCGTGGGGCACCGAGCTGTTCGGCCCGCTGCTGCTCACCGAAGACATCCTCACCGAGCCGCTGGTGTACCGCGATTTCCAGCTGCATGTCAGCACCGCACCGGGCCTGGGCCTGGCCATCGATGAAGAGCGCCTGGCGTTCTTCCGTCGTGACAACCACTAAGAGGCGCCTGCCATGTTGTTCCACGTAAAAATGAGCGTACACCTGCCCGTCGACATGAACCCCGAACGTGCCGCCAGCCTCAAGGCCGACGAAAAAGCCCTGGCGCAGCGCCTGCAGCAAGAGGGCAAATGGCGCCATCTGTGGCGCATCGCCGGGCTCTACGCCAACTACAGCGTGTTCGATGTCGACAGCGTGCAGGAACTGCACGACCTGCTGATGCAACTGCCGCTTTATCCCTACATGGCCATCGAAGTGAATGCGCTGTGCCGGCACCCGTCGTCGATCCACGCGGACGACCGCTGAGCCTGTTTTATCCCCAATAATTACAAGATGAGGATTGCACCATGTCCATCCGACTGTCCCAGACTGCCCATGCCCAACAGTTTCTCGAAGAAGCCAGCGGCCACCGCAGCGAAAGCGGCAACCCGCGCACCAAGACGCTGATCTACCGGATCCTGCGGGACACGGTGAACATCATCGAAGACCTGGAAGTCACCCCCGAAGAGTTCTGGGCGGCGGTCAACTACCTCAACGAATTGGGTCAACACCAGGAAGCCGGTTTGCTCGCCGCCGGGCTTGGCCTGGAGCATTACCTGGACCTGTTGATGGACGCCGCCGACGAAGAAACCGGCAAAACCGGCGGCACCCCGCGCACCATCGAAGGCCCGCTGTATGTGGCGGGGGCGCCGCTGTCGAAATACGAAGCGCGCCTGGACGACGGCCAGGACCCGGGCGTGCCGCTGTTCATGCGCGGCCAGGTACGGGACACGCAGGGCAAACCGTTGGCCGGGGCGATTGTCGATGTGTGGCAGGCCAATACCGGCGGCACTTACTCCTGGTTCGACACCGCGCAGTCGGAATTCAACCTGCGCCGCCGCATCGAGACCGATGCCCACGGCAACTTCCGTTTTCGCAGCATCGTGCCGTCGGGTTATGGCTGCCCGCCGACCGGGCCGACCCAGCAGTTGCTCGATCAACTGGGACGCCACGGGCAGCGGCCGGCGCATATTCACTTCTTCATCTCGGCGCCGGGGCATCGGCACCTGACCACGCAGATCAACCTGTCGGACGACCCGTACCTGCACGATGATTTTGCCTACGCGACACGGGATGAATTGATTGCCGAAATTCGCTTCAGCGACGATCAGCACCTGGCGCGGGAACTGGGTGTGGAAGGGCGTTTTGCGCAGATCGATTTTGACTTCGAGGTGCAGCTTGCCGATGCGCCGCTGGAGCAAAAGCGCATGCAGCGCGTGCGTGCATTGGAAGATTGATCAACGCGGTCAAAAAATGTGGGAGGGAGCTTGCTCCCGATAGCGGCGGATCAGTAAGCATTTAAGTGACTGACACACGGCTATCGGGGGCAAGCCACCCTCCCACATTGTTTTGTGGTGTGGCTGACTATTTGCGCAGCACCAGGTCCAACACTTCATCGCGATCCTTGATCTTCTGCAACACGATCTCCGAACGGATATCCATCACCCCCGCCGTGCGGTTCAGGTGGTTCACGATAAAGTCCGAAAAGTGCTTGAGGTTGCGCGCCTGCACCCGCAGCACGTAGTTGCTGGCGCCGGTGATCACGTAGGCGCTGGCCACTTCCGGCCAGCCTTGCACCTTCTGGATAAACGTCTCGTGCCAGTCCTCCACGTCCTGGCGCACCGATAGGTGGACGATGGCCTCGAGTTCGATCCCCAACCGCTCGGCATTCAACACCGCCCGATAGCCGCTGATGATGCCTTCGCTTTCCAACAGGCGCAGACGGCGCAGGCAGGCGGAGGGCGACAGCGCGACTTTTTCCGCGAGTTCCTGGTTGCTGATACGGCCGTCCTGTTGCAGGAAATGCAGGAGGCGCAGGTCGGTGGCGTCGAGAATCATGCTTAGAATAAATCCGCGTGTTTTCGGTTGAACTTCGAATTTCCTACAGCTTAATTAGCCTGTTGCCCACAACTTTGCACGAAAATTCTCTAAAACTTCGCTCATTATTTACGGCATCTTCACTTATAAAAACCAGGACAGCCCATGATCACTCGAAGCCATTGCCAAGCCCTTGACGACCAGGACCGGTTGGCGCCGCTGCGTCACCAGTTCGCCTTGCCGCAGGGGGTGATCTACCTCGACGGCAACTCCCTCGGCGCACGTCCGGTGGCCGCGCTTGCGCGGGCGCAGCAGGTGATCGCCGAGGAGTGGGGCAATGGCTTGATTCGCAGCTGGAACAGCGCGGGTTGGGCGGACTTGTCCCAGCGCCTGGGCAATCGCCTGGCACCGTTGATCGGCGCGGGGGAGGGCGAAGTGGTGATCACCGATACCACTTCCATCAACCTGTTCAAGGTGCTCAGCGCCGCCTTGAGCGTGCAGCGCCAACGCGCGCCGCAGCGCAAGGTGATCGTCAGCGAAGCGAGCAACTTCCCCACCGACCTGTACATCGCCGAAGGCCTCGCCGAACTGCTGCAACAGGGCTATTCGCTGCGCCTGGTCAACAGCCCGGACGAACTGCCCCAGGCCATCGACCCGGACGTGGCGGTGGTGATGCTCACCCACGTCAACTACAAGACCGGCTACATGTACGACATGCACGCGCTCACCACGTTGAGCCACGAGTGCGGCGCGCTGAGCCTCTGGGACCTGGCGCATTCGGCAGGTGCGGTGCCCATCGACCTGCATCGGGCCGGCGCCGATTATGCGATCGGTTGCACCTACAAATACCTCAATGGCGGCCCTGGTTCCCAGGCGTTCGTGTGGGTCAACCCGGCGCTGGTGGACGTGGTGCGCCAGCCGTTGTCGGGCTGGTTCGGGCATACCCGGCAGTTCGCCATGGAGACGCGTTATGCACCGAGTGCCGGCATCGCCCGTTACCTGTGCGGCACCCAGCCGATCACCTCGCTGGCCATGGTGGAGTGCGGCCTGGAGATTTTCGAACAGACCGACATGGCCAGCCTGCGCAGTAAATCCCTGGCCTTGACCGACCTGTTTATCGCATTGGTCGAAGCCCGCTGCGCCGCCCATGGCCTGGTGTTGATCACCCCGCGCGAGCACGCCAGACGCGGCAGCCATGTGAGTTTTGAACACCCTGAAGGTTATGCGGTGATCCAGGCACTGATTGCCCGTGGAGTGATTGGCGACTACCGCGAGCCGCGCATCATGCGTTTTGGTTTTACGCCGCTGTACACCTGCTTTACCGAAGTGTGGGACGCCGTGGAAATCCTCGGTGAGATCCTCGACAACCGCACCTGGGACCAGGCGCAATTCAAGGTCCGTAACAGCGTCACTTGAATAAACACAGACAACAATGGGGGGAGGGAGCTTGCTCCCGATAGCGCTGTATCAGCGTGTGAATCCGGCGACCGACACACCGCCATCGGGGGCAAGCCCCCTCCCACATGGGGTCTGCGGTGTTCATCCACTGAGTGCCTGACGCAGGCTCAATGTGGGAGGGGGCTTGCCCCCGATGGCGGCGGATCAGTCACCGAGGTATCGACTGAAAGACTGCTATATGGGGTCTGCAGTGTTCATCCACTGAGTGCCTGACGCAGGCTCAATGTGGGAGGGGGCTTGCCCCCGATGGCGGCGGATCAGTCACCTAGGTATCAACTGAAAGACTGCTATCACCAGCAAGCCCCCTCCCACAGGGGATCTGCGGCAACAGACAAATCGTGCAATCACAACAATAAGGGGCACACCACGTGACCACGCCAAACGACGGCTTTGCAGAAATCACCCACCGCGAACTGGGCCTGAGGCGCCAGCTCACTTCCGGCCAGATGAGCATGATCGCCATCGGTGGCGCCATCGGCACCGGGCTGTTCATGGGCAGCGCCTATGCCATCGGTTATGCCGGGCCCAGCGTGCTGCTGAGTTACGCCATTGGAGCGTTGATCACCTTGCTGCTGATGGGCTGCCTGGCGGAGATGACGGTGGCCCATTCCACCTCCGGCTCCTTCGGGGCCTACGCCGAGTTCTACATTAGCCCGCTGGCCGGGTTCCTGGTGCGCTACGCCTATTGGGCGGCGATTGTGCTGGCGGTGGGCGCCGAGGTCACGGCGGTGGCGATGTACATGAAGTACTGGTTCGCCAACGTGCCGGAGTGGGTGTGGATCGTGTCGTTCTCCAGCGTGCTGATCCTGCTCAATGCCATCAGCGTGAAAACCTTCGGCAACTTCGAATACTGGTTTTCGACGATCAAGATCAGCGCCATCGTCGGTTTCATCCTCCTCGCGGTGTACGTGGTGTTCGGCTCCGGCAACCCGCAGTACGGGGTGCAGAACTACACGGCCCACGACGGCTTTTTCCCGCATGGCTTGAGCGGTATGTGGATCGCAGTGATCGTCTCGATCTTCAGCTACTTGAGCGTAGAGATGATCGCCGTCGCCGCCGGTGAAGCGGCCGACCCGGAGCAGGCGGTGAAGAAAGCCTTTCGCGCGACCATCGTGCGCCTGGTGGTGTTTTACCTGCTGACCCTGGCGCTGATGCTGGCCATCGTGCCGTGGAACCAGGCCGGGCAGACGCAGAGCCCGTTCGTCACAGTGATGCAGACCCTCGGCATTCCCGGCGCCACCGGGGTGATGAATTTCGTGATCCTGATCGCGGCGCTGTCAGCGATGAACAGCCAGCTCTACATCACCACACGCATGATGTTCAGCCTGTCCCGCGCCGGCTTTGCGCCCGCGTCCATGGGTGCGTTGAGCAAGAGCGGCATCCCGCTGAACGCCTTGTTGCTGTCCAGCTCGGGCATCGGCCTGGCGACCTTGCTTAACGTGGTCTACCCGGAAAGCTCGTTCACGCTGATGATGGCGATCTCGATGTTCGGCGCGATCTTCACCTGGTTCATGATCTTCCTGACGCACCTGTTCTTCCGCCGTTATCGCAAGCGTCATGGTGGGGCGAAGTTGTCGTTCCAGCTGCGCCTGTTTCCCTACAGCACGCTGCTGGGCCTGGTGCTGATGGGCGCGGTGATGATCACTACGTATTTCACCGATGCGTTCAAGATGACCTTGGTGTTCGGCGTGCCGTTCCTGCTGATTCTGTCGGCGGTGTATTACGGGTTTTTCCGCAAGGGCAGGGCCAAGGCGTCGAGCAAGGCCTTGGCATAACCCGGCAGGTGTTCGAACGAGCGCGCGCATAACAGCAGCGTTCGACAGGCCCAAGCTTCTCGCAACGGCTGGGCCTTGACGCGCTGCGCCCACGGCCAGCGCGCCAGCGCCGCCTGGGGCACGATCCCCAGGCCCGCACCGCGTGCGACCATGCGCAGCACGCCGTCAAAACCCTCGGCGCGGATCCGCGTGTGCAAGCGAAACCCCGCGTGCAACGCCTGTTCTTCCAGGTACACCGCCAGCGCGCTGTGGGCGGCCAGGCCCACATAGTCGTAATGCAGACTGTCGATAAAACTCACCGTACTTGCCGCCAACGGATGCTCCAGCGGCATGACCAGCACCAGCGGATCGTCGCGAAACGCCAGGGTCTGCAAGCCGTGGGTGTCCACCGCGTCGGAGATGATCCCGAGGTCTGCGGTGCCCTGGCGCAAGGCCTGGGTGATGCGCAGGCTGGGCAGTTCCTGCAGGTCGATGTCCAGGTTGGGGTGGTCGCGCAGGAAATCCGCCAGCAGTTCCGGCAGGTATTCGCTGAGGGCGGTGGTGTTGCACAGCAGGCGCACCTGGCCTTTGACGCCGTTGGCGTATTCCGCCAGGTCCTGTTGCAGGTGCTCGGCCTGTTGCAGCAACAGCCGGGCATGACGCGCCAAGGCCTGGCCCGCAGCCGTCGGCGTGACGCCACGGCGGCCGCGTTCAAGGCATTCAACCCCGAGCGCAGCTTCCATCGCGCGGATGCGCGCGCTGGCGGCGGCCAGGGACAAGTGGCTGCGGCCAGCGCCGGCGGTGATGTTGCCGGCATCGAGGACGTGCAGGTAGAGGCGCAGGTCGATCAGGTCAAAGTGCATGGCTGGAAGATTTCCTTTCGCTGGACTGGCGCTATCGCGAGCAAGCCCGCTCCCACACTTGGAATGCATTTCAACAGTGGGAGGGGGCTTGCCCGCGATGGCGGCATCAGCCTCATGCAAAACAAGAGGCTGCCTCAGTATATGGTGAATTTTCGCGCCCAGCGAAAAGCCCCACACTCGGCCGATGACAACCTTCCTCGCGTTCTACCAAAACCTCGGCCCCGCCCTGACCCTGCTGGTGATCGGCACCTTCCTGCTGGCCGGCACCGTCAAAGGTGTGATCGGCCTGGGCCTGCCCACCGTCGCCATGGGCTTGCTCGGCCTGGCTATGTTGCCGGCGCAGGCTGCGGCGTTGCTGATCATCCCTTCGACGGTGACCAACCTTTGGCAACTGGCCTTCGGCGGCCACTTGAGCGTGTTGCTCAAGCGCTTGTGGCCGCTGTTGCTGTTGATTGTCCTCGGCACCGGGTTGGGCACGCTGTGGCTGGGAATGGGCAGTGGCGCCGGGGTGGTGCGCGCGTTGGGCGCGGCCTTGCTGGTGTATGCGTTGAGTGGGCTGTTCCTGCCCGCATTCAAGGTGACGCCCGCGACCGAGCGTTGGTTGGCGCCGGTGTGTGGGCTGGTCACCGGCCTGATCACCGCGGCCACCGGCGTCTTCGTGATTCCGGCGGTGCCGTATCTGCAAGCGCTGGGGTTGAATCGCGATCAGTTGGTGCAGGCGTTGGGGCTGTCGTTCAGCGTGTCGACACTGGCGCTGGCGGCCGGGTTGGCCTGGAGCGGCAGCCTCGGCGGCGGCGAGATCAATGCCTCGTTGTTGGCGCTGGCGCCGGCCTTGTTGGGCATGTGGCTGGGGCAGGCGTTGCGCCAACGGATCAGTGCCGTGTTGTTCAAGCGGGTGTTTTTTATCGGCATGGCGCTGTTGGGCGCGCATCTGTTGATCAGTGGATAAAGGCAACAATAGAGTTTGATTCGTGACTTTTAGTCAAATGTATTTTGCCGCGCCAAGGCTTATTCCGCGCAAGGCACATCGATACCCTGCCTTCAGACATTTTTAATCTCAAGGCGCTCCCTCCATGAAAAAAGTCCTGCTGCTCAACGGCGGTAAAAAATTCGCCCACTCCGACGGTCGCTACAACAGCACCCTGCATGACGCCGCCGTGGCTGTGCTCGACCGTGGCGGTATCGACGTCAAGGTCACGCATATCGATGAAGGCTACGACGTCGCCGAAGAAGTCGCCAAATTCCTCTGGGCCGACGTGATCATCTACCAGATGCCCGGCTGGTGGATGGGCGCGCCGTGGATCGTGAAGAAGTACATCGACGAAGTCTTCACCGAAGGCCACGGCAGCCTCTACGCCAGCGATGGCCGTACCCGTTCCGACGCCTCGCAGAAATACGGCAGCGGCGGCCTGATCCACGGCAAGCAATACATGTTGTCGCTGACCTGGAACGCCCCGCAGCAAGCCTTCGACGACCCGAGCGATTTCTTTGAAGGCAAAGGCGTGGACGCGGTGTACTTCGCGTTTCACAAGGCCAATGAGTTCCTCGGCATGACGGCCTTGCCGACGTTCCTCTGCGTGGACGTCATGAAGCGCCCGGCCATCGACGCCGATGTGGCGCGCTACGAGCAGCATCTGGCGCAGGTGTTCGACCTCTCGGTGTAAGCTGCGCTGAACCGAGAAAGAGGACAGCCTGTGAAAGCCCGATCCGATGAGCTACAGATCTTCGTCAACGTGATTGAGTGCGGCTCGATTTCGGCGGCGGCGGAGCAGGTCGGGCAGACGCCGTCGGCGGTCAGCCGCACCTTGTCGCGCCTGGAAGCCAAGCTCGACACCACGCTGATCAACCGCACCACGCGGCGCATGGACCTGACCGAGGAGGGCAAGTACTTCTTCGAACAGGCCAAGGTGATCCTGGCGCAGATGGATGATCTGGAGGAGCGCTTGTCGTCGCGCCAGAAGAAACCGGCGGGGCGCTTGCGCATCAACGCCGCGGTGCCGTTCATGCTGCATGGGATCGTGCCGTACATCGCCGAGTTTCGCGGGCTGTACCCAGAGATCCAGCTGGAGTTGAACAGCGATGACTTGATCATCGACCTGTTGGAGCAGAGCACCGACATTGCGATTCGCATCGGCGCGCTGGCCGATTCCACCCTGCATGCGCGGTCCCTGGGCTGCACCCCGCTGCATATCCTCGCCAGCCCCGCTTACCTCAAGCAGTACGGCACGCCGACCACGGTCGCCGAGTTGGCCGAGCACACCTTGCTCGGCTTCACCCAGACCGAGACGCTCAACCACTGGCCGTTGCGCCACGTGGCGGGTGACCGCTGGCTGATCGAGCCCGGCATTGCCGCGTCCAGCGGTGAAACCGTGCGCCAACTGGCGCTCGAAGGGCAGGGCATTGGCTGCCTGTCGAACTTCATGACCAGCGACGACATCGACGCCGGGCGCCTGGTGCCGCTGCTGGAAGCCTTCAACAGCGGTTATCGCCAGCCGATCCACGCGGTGTTTTACCGCAACTCGCAACTGGCCTTGCGCATCCAATGCTTCCTGGACTTTATCCAGGCCAAGCTGGCGCGGTACGCCTGCTGATTCGTGACCTGCGCGCAAGATTGAATTGGGCAACACGGTCTTATTCGCCAGGGATGGGGGCTTGATACTGGGCCCATCACTTACTCAGTCAGGAGAGACCTCCATGAACGTATTCGTTACCGGCGCCGCCGGATTTATCGGCGGCTCCATCGCCACCGGCCTGGTCAAGGCCGGCCACCATGTGACGGGCCTGGTGCGCAGCGCCGAGCAAGCCGCCGAGATGACGGCCCTGGGCATCACCCCGGTCATCGGCACCCTGGATGACCGTGCGGTGTTGACCGAACAGGCCAGGCAGGCCGACGCGGTGATCAACGCCGCCAGCAGCGACCATCGCGCGGCGGTGGAAACGCTGTTGGCCGCCTTGAAAGGTTCGAACAAACCGTTCCTGCACACCAGTGGTTCGAGCATCGTCGGCGATGCATCGGGCGGCAAGGCCAGCGATGTCATCTACGTCGAAGACCACCTGCCGGAACCGACCGTCGACAAGGCCGCACGTGTCGCCATCGACAACCTGATCCTGGCAGCCGCCCAAGACGGGGTGAACTCGGCGGTGATCTGCAACACCCTGATCTACGGCCACAGCCTGGGCGTGAAGCGCGACAGCGTGCAACTGCCGCGCTTGCTCAAGCAGGCGCGCAAGAGCGGGGTGGTGCGCCATGTCGGCACGGGGCAGAACATCTGGTCCAATGTGCATATCGAGGACGTGGTCGCGCTCTATCTGCTGGCGCTGGAGAAGAATGTGCCGGGCACGTTCTACTTCGTGGAAAGCGGTGAAGCGGCGTTCATCGACATGACCACCGCCATCGCCGAAGCCCTGAACCTGGGCAAGCCGCAGGACTGGCCGTTGGCCGCCGCAGAAGCCGAATGGGGCTATGAAATGGCCAACTACGGCCTGGGTTCCAACAGCCGGGTGCGCGGCAAGCATGCCCGTGAATTGTTGGGGTGGGCGCCCAAGCGCACATCGGTGGTGGAGTGGATTCGCCGCGAAATGGTCTGATGTCGGCGTGAGACCGTGGTGCACCCTTCGCGGGCAAGCCCACTCCCACATTTGACGGTGTTCACACCTCGATAACGGGTGCACCGATCAAACCATGGGAGTGGGCTTGCCCGCGAACGGGGCATCCCGGTCAATCTGCCCTGACGCTTCACTGGCCCCACCGCCCGCATTTCCGTACCATTCCCTGCCTTATTCCCCGCAATGCCCGGTACCTCATGAACCTCACCCGTCTTCGCGCCGACGCCCTGGCCGGCCTCACCACGTCTTTTGCCTTGCTGCCCGAGTGCATCGCCTTTGCCCTGGTGGCGCATCTCAACCCGCTGATGGGGCTCTACGGCGCGTTCATCATCTGCACCCTCACGGCATTGTTCGGCGGGCGGCCGGGGATGGTCTCTGGCGCCGCAGGGTCGATGGCGGTGGTGATCGTCGCGCTGGTGGTGCAACACGGGGTGGAGTATTTGCTCGCGACGGTGCTGCTGGGCGGGCTGATCATGCTGGTCTTCGGCCTGCTGCGCCTGGGCAAGCTGGTGCGGATGGTGCCGCACCCGGTGATGCTGGGGTTCGTCAACGGCCTGGCGATCATCATCGCCCTGGCGCAGTTGGAGCATTTCAAGAGCGGTGATACCTGGCTCAGCGGCACGCCGCTGTATGTGATGAGCGGCCTGGTGCTGGTGACCATGGCCATTGTCTACCTGTTGCCGCGCCTGACCCGTGCCGTGCCGCCCGCCCTGGTGGCGATCCTCGGCGTGGGCCTGGCGGTGTACCTGCTGGGCTTGCCGACGCGCACGCTGGGCGACATGGCCCACATCGCCGGTGGCCTGCCGAGCTTCGCACTGCCGCAGATCCCCTGGAGCCTGGATACCCTCGGCATCATCGCGCCCTACGCGTTTCTGATGGCAATGGTCGGCCTGCTGGAAACCCTGTTGACCCTCAACCTCACCGACGAAATCACCGAGAGCCGCGGCTACCCCGACCGCGAAAGCATGGCCCTGGGCGCGGCGAATATGGTCTCGGGCCTGTTCGGCGGCATGGGCGGTTGCGCGATGATCGGGCAAACCGTGATCAACCTCAGCTCCGGCGGGCGCGGGCGTTTGTCCGGGGTCTTGGCTGGGGTGATGATCCTGTTGTTCATTCTGTTTCTGTCACCGCTGATCGAGCGCATCCCGCTGGCGGCGCTGGTCGGGGTGATGTTCGTGGTGTCGCAGCAGACCTTCGCCTGGGCGTCGCTGCGGGTGATCAACAAGGTGCCGCTCAATGACGTGCTGGTGATCATTGCGGTGACCGTGATCACCGTGTTCACCGACCTGGCCACGGCGGTGCTCTGCGGGATCGTGATCGCGGCGCTGAACTTCGCCTGGCAACAGGCGCGTGAACTGTACGCCGATGAATATCTGGAAGCGGACGGCAGCAAACTCTACCGCGTGCATGGCACGTTGTTCTTTGCCTCGACCACGCCGTTTTTGAATCAATTCGACCCGGCCAACGACCCGGCCGCGGTGACGCTGGATTGCCGCCACCTGAGCGTTGTCGACTACTCCGCGATTGCCGCGCTGATGACCTTGCGCGAGCGTTACAGCAAGGCCGGCAAGCATCTGCGCGTGCTGCATTTGTCCGAGCGCTGCAAGAAGCTGCTCAAGCGCGCCAAGGTCCATCACGACTGACCGCAACCCCTGTAGGAGCGAGCTTGCTCGCGAAAAACCCGAGAGCGCCACGTCTATCCAGGCAACACGCGTCATCGTTGACGATTTTCGCGAGCAAGTTCGCTCCTACGGGAGGGCGAGGGTTTTCATTCATTACGGCCCGACCAGGTCTTCCAGTTCCTGGGCGCGGGTCTGGGTCATGTCCAGCACACAGGCGGAGCCGTTGACCTGATCGATGCTGCCGCCGGTGGCACTGCCGGCAAAGGCGCAATTGGCGTCGCGGTATTTGATCCACAGGCGCTGCACGTCCTGCAATTGCTGCTTGCGCGCGCCTTCCTGGGCGGCGAGGGCGGTCTGGTAGGCGGTGTTCAGGCGTTTGTCCTGCACCTTGGCCTGCTGGGTGTTGCACTTGACCATGTCCACGGTCGTGTTGGCGCTGTCCATGCATTTCTTCAGTGCGGCGTTGTCGGCGGCCGACGCGCTGCCGCACAGGGCGAGCAGCAGGGCGCAGGCGGTGAGAGAGGTGCGGGTCATGATCGAGTGTCCTGGATGTTCGTGGGGGCGCATTTTAAGACTCAAGCGTGCGCGTTGAGTTTCCGGTCTTTTCTGAATTTGATGTAAGAACACCCCCCGAATTTTCATGCGCGGCCGTTGGGCATGTCCCAACGCGACAGCGCTTATCTGTGGGCGAAAATTACTTTCATAAAAATTGAAAATGCTCCTCGGTAATGATTTATGAGTTTCACAACCAATTCGACGTGACCCTTTCCGAGGAGTACCGCATGGCCGCATCACCGGGCTTCGGGCTATTGGCATACGCCGCCATCGCCATCATTGCTTTGATCGTGCTGATTGCACGTTACCGACTCAACCCGTTTATCGTCATCACCCTGGTGTCCATCGGCCTGGCGCTGATGGCCGGGATGCCGGCGGACACCATCATGGGCTCTTACGAAGCGGGCGTCGGCAAAACCCTGGGGCATATCGCCCTGGTGGTCGCGCTGGGCACCATGCTCGGCAAGATGATGGCTGAATCCGGCGGCGCCGAGCAGGTGGCGCGCACGCTGATCAACCGGTTCGGCGAGCGCAACGCCCATTGGGCGATGGTGTGCATTGCCTTTCTGGTGGGGCTGCCGCTGTTTTTCGAGGTCGGTTTTGTGTTGCTGGTGCCGATCGCCTTTACCGTGGCGCGGCGTGTGGGGGTGTCGATCCTGATGGTCGGCTTGCCGATGGTTGCCGGCCTGTCGGTGGTGCATGCGCTGGTGCCGCCGCACCCAGCGGCGATGATGGCGGTGCTGGCGTATAACGCCTCGGTCGGGCAGACCGTGCTCTATGCGATTTTGATCGGCATTCCCACGGCGATCATCGCCGGCCCGCTGTACGCCAAGTTCATCGTGCCGCGCATTCACCTGCCGGCGGAAAACCCGCTGGAGCGCCAGTTCATCGAGCGCGAGCCACGCAGCCGTTTGCCGAGTTTCGCCCTGACCATGGGCACCATTCTGTTACCGGTGGTGCTGATGATGATCGGCGGCTGGGCCAATCTGATTTCCACGCCCGGCAGCGGTTTCAACCAGTTCCTGTTGTTTATCGGCAACTCGGTGATCGCGCTGCTGGTGGCGACCCTGGTGAGTTTCTGGACCCTCGGCCTGGCGCAGGGTTTCAACCGCGAGTCGATCCTCAAGTTCACCAACGAATGCCTGGCGCCGACCGCGAGTATCACCTTGCTGGTGGGCGCGGGCGGCGGGTTGAACCGGATTCTGGTGGACGCCGGCGTGACCAACGAAATCCTCGGCCTGGCCCACGCGTTCAACCTGTCGCCGCTGGTGATGGGCTGGTTGTTCGCCGCGTTGATGCGTATCGCCACCGGCTCGGCCACCGTGGCCATGACCACCGCTTCCGGGGTGGTTGCGCCGGTTGCGCTGGGCCTGGGTTATCCACACCCTGAATTGCTGGTGCTGGCGACCGGGGCGGGTTCGGTGATCTTTTCCCACGTCAACGACGGCGGCTTCTGGCTGATCAAGGAATACTTCAATATGACTGTGATCCAGACCTTCAAGACCTGGACCGTGTTGGAGACCCTGATTTCGCTGGTCGCCTTCGGTCTGACGTATGGTCTGTCCTGCGTCCTGTAACCCGGAGCCTCCATGGACATCCTCTACCAGATCCGCGCCCGCCAGGCGTCTTTCAGTGCCGGCGAAGGGCGTATCGCCAAGCTGATGCTCGATGACGTGGGCTTTGCCGCGTCGGCCAGCCTGGAGGCGTTGTCCCAACGCGCCGAGGTCAGCACCGCCACGTTGTCGCGGTTTGCGCGCAGCGTCGGGTGCCGGGATTTGCGCGACTTGCGCCTGCAACTGGCCCAGGCCAGTGGCGTGGGCAGCCGCTTCCTCGACCCGGCGGGCAAGCCTGAGCAGTCGGGGTTTCATCGGCAGATTCTCGGCGATATCGAAGCGACGTTGCGCCGGCACCTGTCGGGGTTCGATCAGGCCGGCTTCGTCGATGCGGTCAGCCTGCTGGGCAAGGCGCGGATGATCCACGCGTTCGGCATGGGCGGCCCGTCGAGCCTGTGCAGCGAGGAGTTGCAAGTGCGTCTGGTGCGCCTGGGCTATCCGATTGCCGCCTGCCATGACCCGGTGATGATGCGCGTCACGGCGGCGACGCTGGGGCCCGAGCAGGCGCTGATCGTCTGTTCGCTCAGCGGCCTCACCCCGGAGTTGCTGGACGTGGTGGCCCTGGCGCGCAACTACGACACGCCCATCGTCGCCATCACCCTGGCCGCTTCACCCCTGGCCGGGCTGGCGGATGTGGTGCTGGCGCTGCAACCGGCCGAAACCAGCTTCATCTACAAACCCACGGCGGCGCGCTACGGCATGCTGCTGGCCATCGACCTGCTCGCCACCGAGCTGGCGCTGGCCATGCCGGACGACAACCAGGAACGCCTGCGCCGCATCAAGCTGGCCCTCGACGACTATCGCGGTGGGCCCGACAGCCTGCCACTGGGAGACTGATATGCAGTACGACACGCTGATCCGCCAGGCGCTGGTCATGGATGGCCGCAACACGCCTGGGTATGTCGCCGATGTGGGGCTGCGCGACGGGCGTATCGAGGCGATCGGCGACTTGTCGGCCGCGCTGGCCACGCAGGTGATCGACGCCCGCGGCCGGGTGTTGGCGCCGGGGTTTATCGATGTACACACCCACGATGACACGGTGGTGATCCGTCAGCCGCAGATGCTGCCCAAGCTCAGCCAGGGGGTGACCACGGTGATTGTCGGCAACTGCGGCATCAGCGCCTCGCCGGTGAGTTTGCGCGGTGAGCCGCCGGACCCGATGAACCTGCTGGGCCCGCGTGAAGCGTTCACCTATCCGCGTTTTGCCGATTACCGCGCCGCCGTGGAACGCGCCCAGCCGGCGGTCAACGTCGCGGCGCTGATCGGCCACACGGCGCTGCGCAGCAACCATATGGACGACCTGCATCGCAGCGCCACTTTCGATGAAATCGCCGCGATGCGCGCGCAGTTGCGCGAAAGCCTGGAGGATGGCGCCCTTGGCTTATCCACCGGCCTGGCCTACGCCAGCGCGTTCAATGCCGAGACCGATGAAGTGCTGCAACTGAGCGAAGAACTGACGGCGTTCGGCGCGGTGTACACCACCCATCTGCGCAGTGAGTTCGAGCCGGTGCTGGCGGCCATGGACGAGGCGTTTCTGATCGGTCGGCATGCTCAGGTGCCGGTGATCATTTCCCACCTCAAATGTGCCGGTGCGGGTAACTGGGGGCGTAGTCCGCAGCTGTTGGCGGCGCTGGAGCAGGCGGCGAAAACCCATCCGGTGGGGTGTGATTGTTACCCCTATGCGGCGAGTTCTTCGACCCTGGATCTCAAGCAAGTCACCGATGCATTTCGCATCACCATCACCTGGTCGACAGCGCACCCGGAAATGGGCGGGCGCGACTTGCAGGCGATCGCCGCCGAGTGGGATGTTTCGCTGATGGACGCGGCCCGTCGCCTGCAACCGGCGGGGGCGGTGTATTACGGCATGGACGAAGCGGATGTGCGCCGTATCCTCGCGCATCCGCTGTCGATGGTCGGGTCGGATGGGTTGCCCGAAGATCCGTTCCCGCATCCGCGCTTGTGGGGCGCGTTTCCACGGGTGTTGGGCCACTTCAGTCGGGACGTCGGGCTGTTCCCGCTGCACACGGCGGTGCATAAGATGACCGGCTTGTCGGCGGCGCGATTCGGCTTGTCGGAGCGGGGCGAAATCTGTGTAGGGCACTGGGCCGACTTGGTGCTGTTCGATCCGCTGCGCGTGCGCGATGTGGCGGATTTCAAGGCGCCGCAGCAGGCGGCAGAAGGGATTGATGGCGTGTGGGTCAACGGCGTGTTGAGCTACAGCGACGGGCAGCCGAATGGTCAGCGGCCGGGGCGGTTCCTGGCGCGCAGTGGGGATTTGCGGGCTGGGTTTTCGACTCTATAGTGGGCGCTCTTACACACGGAGCGGTTGCCATGCACTTAGGAAAAGTCACCCCCATCCTGCGGATTTTCGACGAGGCCAAGGCGTTGGAGTTTTATGTCGACTTCCTTGGGTTCAAGGTCGATTGGCAGCATCGCTTCGAGGCGAATTTTCCGTTGTACCTGCAGGTGTCGTTGGGTGAGTGCGTGCTGCATTTGTCCGAGCACCATGGCGATGCATCGCCGGGTGCGGCGGTGCGGATTCAGGCGCAGGGTGTAGACGCCTATCAGCAGCAATTGCAGGGCAAGGACTATCGTTTTGCCAAGCCAGGCGTTGAAGAAATGCCCTGGGGTTCGCGGGAGATGAGCATCCACGATCCGTTTGGCAATCGGCTGGTGTTTGTCGAGGAAGGCGAGGGCTGAGGGGTAAATCGCAGGCAATAAAAAACCGCCTTAGTAGGGCGGTTTTTTTGTGCAAACCCGGTTTGCGGCTGGGGTTGCGATCTCACAGGAAGCACTGACGTGTTGGCGATACTACTGCCGCTTCGGGGCTTTATGCAAGGCCTGACGATAGGTGGTCTTTTACTTGAGCCCCGCAAAAAACAGCAACAACTTTTAAGGGGAATTGGCCGTTGCTTGTCACACCTTGGCGTAGGGGACTGAGCTAGTATCGCCCTCGTTCTGCGTTCATCGTGAGGTAGGTTGGCTGGGTTCGCGCGCAAATTTTGGACCGACTGCCACGGGCTAGTAATCCGTGCCGGATTCATGCAAGAGGACCATAAACCCAGCCGCCTCACAGGAGCACTGACGTGCATCCAAAGGCTCACATGTTCCGGTAAGTGCGCTGGAGGTAAGGCCCAACTCATGGAGGGCCGAGTATGTCTAAGTTTGCACGACGTGCGTGGAACCTCGTCATGAATGCCTTGCGTGTTTATCACGCATGGACATTCCTGCGAGACAGCTTCGATGACCGCTAAGGTCTGAGAAGTGGAGCCGCCCCGGTGCAGACCGAGGCGGCTTTTTGGTTTTTACACCCGGAAGTGGCTGACCATCTGCTGCAACTGGCTGCCCAAGCGCGCCAGTTCCACACTCGACTTGGCCGTCTCGTCACTCGCGGTGGCGGTCTGTTCCGACACGTCACGCACGTTGATGATGCTGCGGCTGATTTCTTCGGCCACGGCGCTTTGCTCTTCGGCTGCCGCTGCGATCTGCTGGTTCATCGACTGGATGTTCGACACCGTGCGGGTGATGTTTTCCAGGGATACGCCGGCCTTGCGCGTCAGTTCGACGCTGCTGTCGGTGAGGCTGCGGCTGTTGTTCATCACCGCGGCCACCTGCTGGGTGCCGTTCTGCAAGCCGGCCACCAGGCCTTCGATTTCTTCGGTGGATTTCTGCGTGCGCTGGGCCAGGCCACGCACTTCGTCGGCGACGACGGCAAAGCCGCGACCGGCTTCACCGGCACGCGCTGCTTCAATCGCGGCGTTGAGCGCGAGCAGGTTGGTCTGCTCGGCCACGGCCTTGATCACGTCCATCACGCTGCCGATTTTGTTGCTCTCTTGTTGCAGATGGCTCATGGCGTCGGTGGAGCGCGCCACTTCGGCGGCCAGGCGTTCGATCTGGGCGATGGCTTCGGCCACCACCTTGTCGCCTGCGCGGGCTTGGCCATCGGCATCGGCAGCGGCCCGGGAGGCTTGCTCGGCGTTGCGTGCGACTTCCTGCACGGTGGCGGTCATTTCGTGCATGGCGGTGGCGACTTGATCGGTTTCGATCTTCTGGCTGTTCACCCCGGCGCTGGTTTGTTCGGTCACGGCCGACAACTCTTCGGCGGCGCTGGCGATCTGGGTTACGCCATCGCGAATACCGCTGATCAACTCGCGCAGGGTCGTGCCCATGCGCTGGATGCCTTGTTGCAGTACGCCCAGCTCATCGCGGCGGGTGACCTGGATATTGTGGCTCAGGTCGCCGGAGGCAATGCGTTCGACCACGGCCAGGGTTTCCTGGATCGGGCGTGTGATCTGGCGGGTGATCACCAGTGCCGCGACGATGCCGACCAGTAACGCGAGCAGCGTGCTGATCAATTGCAGGCTGCGGGCTTGGGCGCTTTCGGCGTCGCGGCGGGCGAGCTGGATGTCGTAGAGCTTATCGCTGATGGTGACGATATCCGCCCCTTGGGTGGTCATTTCGGCGCGCGCGGCGACGATATTGGCGTTAGCCGCCTTGTAGTTCTGCACTGCACTGCGATAGGCGCCGAGCGCGCTTTCCAGGGCGCTGAGCGCGACCTGTTGGCTGCCGCCGAACGCCGCGCCGAGGCCTTTCAAGCCGTTGATGGCTTTTTCGATCTGGGCGGCGGCGCGGGCTTCGGTGTCGGCGTTGACGTTGCCGGTGTAGCCGCGCACTTCGTAGCGGGCCAACTGGAACTCTTGTTTGGCATGAGTCACGGCCTGGTACTGGGTGAAGCGCTCGGGGTTGTCGGGCGTCTGCTGCACACTGCTGTCCAGTGCGTCGATCTGGGCGTTGGCGATGTCGGCCTTATCGCCCATGACCTGGCGCGCAGCATTGCCGGTACGGTAGGCCTCACGCATTTTGTTCAGCGATTGCTGATACGCCGTGATGACGGCTTTCTGCTCGTTGAGCAGTTTGACGTTGTCCGGGCTCTTGAAGCTGTCCAGGAGTGTTTGCTGCTGGGCGGCGAAGGCATCCAGGCTGGTTTGTACGTTCTGCGCCACGCTTTCATCGCCGTTGGCCAGCATGTATTGCAGGCGCACGATGCGCAGCTTGGTCAGGGAGGCGTTGAGCTGGGTGATGTCGCTCATCCAGTTGCTACGGTCGATCAGGCCGCCGAGGCTGGTCCAGCCGGTCAGCGCCAGGATCGAGGTGAGGACAAGCACCAGGCCGAAGCCCAGGCCCAGTTTGAGGTTGACGCTGATGTTACCGAACCAGCTGTTCATCGAGTGCTCCGCAAAAATGATGTTTGTCTGCTGGACGGTGTTGTTGTTTGAGCCAGCCAAGGTGTTTAGGCCATATCGGCGGGCGCAGGGGAAACTGAAACGATTAATTAGTCCGCGCGATGTACGGGGCCCTGCATCACCGAGCATCGGCGCCAGGCAGGCATGACGTGGGCGGGGCTCATTCCGCACGCGCATTCTGTGCTAGTCTGCTGGCCCTTTTAGTTCTGGGCGGTGCGGGAAAACCGTGTTTTCAGCGCTGCCCTACAGCGGAGCCTCTTCATGTCCGAAGTTAATCTGTCCACCGACGAAACCCGCGTCAGCTACGGTATCGGCCGTCAGTTGGGCGACCAACTGCGCGACAACCCGCCACCGGGCGTGAGCCTGGACGCAATCCTGGCCGGCCTGACCGACGCGTTCGCCGGCAAGCCAAGCCGTGTTGATCAAGAGCAAATGGCCGCGAGCTTCAAGGTCATCCGCGAAATCATGCAAGCCGAAGCGGCTGCCAAGGCGGAAGCGGCTGCAGGCGAGGGCCTGGCGTTCCTGGCGGAAAACGCCAAGCGTGACGGCATCACCACTCTGGCTTCCGGCCTGCAATTCGAAGTGCTGACTGCCGGTGAAGGCGCCAAGCCGACCCGTGAAGACCAAGTGCGTACTCACTACCACGGCACCCTGATCGACGGCACGGTGTTCGACAGCTCCTACGAGCGCGGCCAGCCTGCGGAATTCCCGGTTGGCGGCGTGATCGCCGGCTGGACCGAAGCCCTGCAACTGATGAATGCCGGCAGCAAATGGCGCCTGTTCGTGCCGAGCGAACTGGCTTACGGCGCTCAAGGCGTTGGCAGCATTCCGCCGCACAGCGTTCTGGTATTCGACGTCGAGCTGCTCGACGTTCTGTAAGACCTGCTTTTGATTACCTGTAGGAACGAGCTTGCTTGCGACAAACGTCAACGATGACGCGAGCATCCTGGATGAACGCGTTGCTTGTGCGTTCTTCGCGAGCAAGCTCGCTCCTACAGGGTTTTGCGCGGTCGCTCATGGGTGAAACTTGCCATTGAGTTCCGTCGCCGGGCGCAATGCTCGGGCATAGCAGAACAGAAACAGGTTGCGCACCACTTCCTTCAGTACACCGGGTTCACTGGAACTCAGGCCATTCACGTCCAGGTCGCCCTGGTCCTGCAGTTCGTTCAGCGCTTCTTCCTCCAGCACCGCACAGACTTCCCCGGTTTCCCGATGGAGGATGCGCAGGTAAGGGTGTGGGCGGTCCAGCCAGGCATCTATCAAATAAGTCATGTCGTTCTCCTTGATGGGTTTCAATGAGAATAATTCTTATTCGTAGAATAGCAAGTGCCTATTGGCGGTTTGCGGATTTTTCTGCGTGGGTCGTGCGAGGGATCAACAGCCAGGGCGAAACGCCATCCCGCGGCGGGCGCGGGATGGAAGCAGCAGGATCAGACCTTGCGGACGAACTCGGACTTGAGTTTCATCGGGCCGATACCGTCGATCTTGCAGTCGATATCGTGGTCGCCGTCGCACAGGCGGATGTTCTTGACCTTGGTGCCGACCTTGACCACCAGGGAGGTGCCCTTGACCTTGAGGTCTTTGATCACGGTGATGGTGTCGCCGTCCTGCAGGACGTTGCCTACAGAGTCTTTCTTCACGGTTTCATCGCTGGCCACTTCGGCCTCGCCAGTGGCGGACCACTCATGGGCGCATTCCGGGCAGATCAGTTGGGCGCCGTCTTCGTAGGTGAATTCGGAATTGCATTTCGGGCAGGGTGGCAACGTGCTCACTAAAGCTCCTTAAAGGTCAGGATGGCTAAAGTCGCACATTATATAGGGAATTGTAGGAAGACAGGGCGCGGTCTTGGATTGGTAATACAAACTAAATGTGGGAGGGGGCTTGCCCCCGATGGCGGTATTTCAGTCTAAGCATAAGTTGACTGATCCACCGCTATCGGGGGCAAGCCCCCTCCCACATTTGGTATTTCTAGTGCGTGCGCGCGACCGCGAACTCGCTCAGCTCGACCAGGGCGTCCCGGTATTCGCTGGCGGGGAGGGCGTCCAGGCACTTGATCGCACGGGCCACGTAGTCACGCGCCAGGTGGGCGGTGTAGTCCAGGGCGCCGGAGGCTTCCACGGCGGCGCGGATGCTTTCCAGGTCTTCGATCCCGCCTTTCTGGATCGCCTTGCGTACCAGGGCCGCCTGTTCCGGCGTGCCTTCGCGCATGGTGTAGATCAGCGGCAAGGTCGGCTTGCCCTCGGCCAGGTCGTCGCCGACGTTCTTGCCCAGGGTCTCGGCGTCGCCACGGTAGTCGAGCAGGTCGTCCACCAGTTGGAACGCCACGCCCAGGTGGTCGCCGAAGGTGCGCAGGGCTTCGGCCTGCTCGGCCGTGGCTTGGCACAGGGCGGCGGCGCTGTGGGTCGAGGCTTCGAAGAGCATCGCGGTTTTGCCGCGAATCACTTCCATGTAGGTTTCTTCGGTGGTGCTGGCGTCACGCACCTTCGACAACTGCAACACTTCGCCTTCGGCGATGATGCGCGTGGCCTGTGAAAGAATCTTCATCACTGGCATCGAGCCCAGTTCGACCATCATTTCGAACGAGCGCGAGTACAGGAAGTCGCCGACCAGCACGCTCGGGGCGTTGCCCCACATCGCGTTGGCGGTCTCGCGACCACGGCGCATGCCGGACATGTCGACCACGTCGTCGTGCAGCAGGGTCGCGGTGTGCAGGAACTCGATGGTGGCGGCCAGCAGGCGCAGGTCATCGCCTTCGCGGCCCAGGGCCTTGCCGCACAGCAACACTAATAAAGGACGCAGGCGTTTACCGCCCGCCGACGTAATGTAGTCGCCAATTTTGGAGACCAGCGGCACTTTAGACGTCAGCTGCTGCTTGATGATGCCGTCGACGGCGCTAAAATCGTCCGCGACCGCGCGGTAGAAAGCTTGGGGTTGCATCAGCGACAGTCGCTCCAGAAGGGTTGCGCGGCATGCTAGGACCCTGACCCCGCAGTGTCAAGGCGCGATAGACGGCCTCTTGCAACGTATCCGCGCCTTGCGTACAATCGCGCACCCTGAACTTCCTGGGCAGCACCTGCCTTACGCAATTGCATTCGGGACGTCCATCCCATGCAGCCATGCCAGCCAATACCTCTTCTTATAAAGCGCTGGGTGAGCAGGATTATCGGAGAAATACCATGTCGTACGCAGTAATTGTTACTGGTGGCAAGCAATACAAGGTCGCCCCAGGTGAATACCTGAAGATCGAAAAACTGGAACTCGCTACCGGCGACTCCGTGACTTTTGATCGCGTTCTGTTGGTCGCCAATGGCGATGACGTGAACATTGGCGCTCCAGTTGTTGCTGGCGCTACCGTTGTGGCTGAAGTGATCTCCCAAGGTCGTCACGATAAAGTCCGCATCATCAAGTTCCGTCGTCGTAAGCACCACATGAAGCGTATGGGCCACCGCCAGTGGTACACCGAGATCAAAATCACCGGTATTCAGGCTTAATTTCAGCCTAATTCCTCACTAGGAGAATTGACTCATGGCACACAAAAAAGCTGGTGGTAGTACCCGTAACGGTCGCGACTCAGAAGCCAAACGCCTTGGCGTGAAGATGTATGGCGGCCAGGTTATCATTCCGGGCAACATCATCGTGCGTCAGCGCGGCACCCAATTCCACGCCGGTTACGGTGTTGGCATGGGTAAAGATCACACTCTGTTCGCTAAAATCGACGGCGTGATCAAGTTCGAAGTAAAAGGCGCCTTCGGTCGCCGTTACGTGAGCATCGTCCCGAAGACTGACGTCGTCGCGGCATAATTACGTAGTTGCTGGAAAAGCCCTGTCTCGCGACGGGGCTTTTTCGTTTGTGGAGTGAGTCTCTTGCAAAGCTGTTTGTAATGAGCTCAAGCGCTGGATTCGCGGTCGTTGATTGAGGTCGCTGCGCTCATTTTTGCAAGAGTCTTATGTCTTGGTTTCTTAAGCTCGTCCGTGCGGCGAGAGGCGTTTTGTTATGAAGTTCGTTGATGAAGTTTCCATCCGAGTAAAAGCAGGCGACGGCGGTAACGGTTGCATGAGTTTCCGTCGCGAAAAATTCATCGAAAACGGTGGCCCCAACGGCGGTGACGGCGGTGACGGCGGTTCCATCTACATGATGGCCGACGAAAACCTCAACACCCTGGTGGACTACCGTTACACCCGGCACTTCGATGCCGAGCGTGGTTCCAACGGCGGCAGCACCGATTGCACCGGTAAAAAAGGTGAAGACATGGTGCTGCGCGTACCGGTCGGCACCACGATCATCGACTCCGCGACCCAGGAAGTGATCGGCGACCTGACCAAGGCCGGCCAGAAGCTGATGGTTGTGCAGGGCGGCTGGCACGGTCTGGGTAACACCCGTTTCAAGTCCAGTACCAACCGTGCGCCACGCCAGACCACGCCAGGCAAGCCGGGCGAGCAGCGTGACCTCAAACTGGAAATGAAAGTACTGGCCGACGTGGGCCTGTTGGGCCTGCCGAACGCCGGCAAAAGTACCTTCATCCGCTCGGTCTCGGCCGCCAAGCCGAAAGTCGCCGACTACCCGTTCACCACCCTGGTGCCAAACCTGGGCGTGGTCAGCGTCGACCGTTGGAAAAGCTTCGTGATCGCCGACATTCCCGGCCTGATCGAAGGGGCTTCCGAAGGTGCGGGCCTGGGTATCCGTTTCCTCAAGCACTTGTCGCGTACCCGTTTGCTGCTGCACCTCGTCGACATGGCGCCGCTGGATGACACCAGCGCACCGGACGCCGCCGAAGTGATCGTCAACGAACTGACCAAGTTCAGCCCGTCCCTGGCTGAGCGTGATCGCTGGCTGGTGCTGAACAAGTGCGACCAGATCCTCGAGGAAGAGCACGAGGAGCGCGTCAAGGAAATCGTCGATCGCCTGGAGTGGACCGGTCCGGTCTACGTGATCTCGGCCATCGCCAAAGAAGGCACCGAACGCCTGACCCGCGACATCATGCGTTACCTGGAAGACCGCGCCGACCGCCTGGCGGCCGACCCGGTGTTCAAGGCCGAACTCGCCGAGCTCGACCAGCGCATCGAAGACGAAGCCCGCGCCCAGCTGCAAGCCCTGGACGACCAGCGTGCCTTGCGCCGCAGCGGCGTGAAGTCGGTCCATGACATCGGCGACGATGATTGGGACGAAGAAGACGTGGATGATGAAGACGGTCCGGAAATCATTTACGTGCGCGACTGATTCGTTGCAGTAAACTTAAGCGCCGCTCACTCGAGCGGCGTTTTGGTATCTGGGGATACCTGCAGTCACGAATGTAGTCACGAATAACGTTATGGGCGGCGCTGGGTCGCGTCCCGCCCTCTAACTAAGGTTGAAGATGATGCGGAGCAAAGTGACAGGTGCGCAGCGCTGGGTCGTAAAGATCGGAAGTGCGTTGCTGACGGCGGATGGCAAAGGGCTGGATCGCGCAGCCATGAGCGTGTGGGTCGAGCAGATGGTGGCCTTGCATGAGGCCGGCGTCGAGTTGGTGCTGGTCTCGTCCGGAGCGGTTGCCGCCGGGATGAGCCGCCTCGGCTGGACCGCGCGACCCAGCGCGATGCACGAACTGCAAGCCGCTGCCGCCATCGGTCAGATGGGCCTGGTGCAAGCCTGGGAATCCAGCTTCGCCGAGCACGGCCTTCACACCGCGCAGATCCTGCTGACCCATGACGACCTGTCCGACCGCAAGCGCTACCTCAACGCCCGCAGTACGTTGCGCGCGCTGGTGGAGCTCAAGGCGATCCCGGTGATCAACGAAAACGACACGGTGGTCACCGACGAAATCCGTTTCGGCGACAACGACACCCTGGCCGCTCTGGTGGCCAACCTGGTGGAAGCCGACCTGTTGGTGATCCTCACCGACCGCGACGGCATGTTCGACGCCGACCCGCGCACCAACCCCGACGCCAAATTGATCTACGAAGCCCGCGCCGATGACCCGGCGCTGGACGCCGTGGCCGGCAGCGTCGGCGGCGCGCTGGGCCGTGGCGGCATGCAGACCAAACTGCGTGCGGCGCGCCTGGCGGCGCGTTCGGGAGCCCACACGATCATCGTCGGCGGGCGCCTGGAGCGCGTGCTCGACCGCCTCAAGGCCGGTGAGCGCATCGGTACGCTGCTGTCGCCGGAACGCGGCATGCTGGCCGCGCGCAAGCAGTGGCTGGCCGGGCATTTGCAGACCCGCGGCACCCTGGTACTCGACGATGGTGCCGTGGCGGCGTTGTCCCTGGGTCACAAGAGCCTGCTGCCGGTGGGCGTCAAGTTGGTGCAGGGCAGCTTCCGCCGTGGCGAGATGGTGGTGTGCGTGGCGCCGGACGGTCGTGAGATCGCCCGCGGCCTGGCCAACTACAGCGCGCTGGAAGCGCAGAAAATCATCGGGCAGTCGTCTGAGGCGATTGTCGGTCTGTTGGGTTACATGGCGGAACCGGAACTGGTCCACCGCGACAACCTGATTCTGGTTTAAACGAAAGGAATACACGATGCGTGTGATGAAGGGATTGCTCGGCCTGCTGTTGGCCATGCCGTTGCTGGCGTCGGCCGAAGAGATCGGCCAGGTGTCGACGGTGTTCAAGTTTGTCGGCCCCAACGACCGGATCGTGGTCGAAGCCTTCGACGACCCCAAGGTCGATGGCGTGACCTGCTACCTGTCCCGCGCCAAGACCGGCGGCGTCAAAGGCGGCCTGGGCCTGGCCGAAGACCGCTCCGAGGCGTCGATTGCCTGTCGCCAGGTCGGGCCGATCCGCTTCAAGGGAGAACTCAAGGATGGCGACGAAGTGTTCAAGGAACGCACGTCGCTGGTGTTCAAGACCATGCAGGTGGTGCGCTTCCTCGACAAGAAGCGCAATACCCTGGTGTACCTGGTCTACAGCGACCGCCTGATCGAAGGCAGCCCGCAGAACGCCGTTACCGCGATTCCGATTTTGCCGTGGCCGACCGCGCAGTGATCCGCAGGCGAGTTTTGTAATCGGCGTCTATGATTGCAGGCTTGCGGGTTGTAATCTCGAAGAGCCGCAATGCAAAGAACATGGGATATCTGGAGTTCGTCATGAGTGCTTTCCACGACCTGAAACTCAAAGCGTTGGACGGACAAGAGCTGCCACTGGCGCCCTTCAAGGGCAAAGTTGTGCTGGTGGTCAACGTGGCCTCCAAATGTGGCTTGACCCCGCAATACGCGGCGTTGGAAAACCTCTATCAGCAGTACAAGGACCAGGGGTTTACCGTACTCGGCCTGCCCTGCAACCAGTTTGCGGGCCAGGAACCGGGGACCGAGAAAGACATCCAGGAATTCTGCAGCCTCAATTACGGGGTGAGCTTTCCGCTGGGCAGCAAACTCGATGTGAACGGCCCTGAGCGTCACCAGTTGTACCGCTTGTTGGCGGGCGAGGGCGCCGAGTTTCCTGGGGACATCACCTGGAACTTCGAGAAATTCCTGCTGGGCAAAGACGGGCGGGTGCTTGCGCGTTTCTCGCCGCGAACGGCACCGGATGATCCGGCCGTCGTCCAGGCCATCGAAAAAGCCCTGAGCTGATCCCCTGACCTGTAGGCGTGAGCGTGCTCGCGAAAAATCCAGGCGCACCGCGTTGATCCAGTATGAACGCGTTATCGTTGACGATTTTCGCGAGCCAGCTCGCTCCTACAGGTGTCCGGCATTTCTAAGCCTTAATCACCCTGATCAATAGTGCTACTCAGCACGCTGCACGCGCCATATTATCGGCATCATAAAAACCGTCTTTCGTGGAGTGTTGCCATGCCTGTCCAAGCCTTGTTCAAACCGTTCCACCTCGGAACGCTGCAACTGTCGAGTCGTGTGGTAATGGCGCCGATGACCCGTTCGTTTTCCCCGGGCGGTGTCCCCAATTCCAAAGTCATCGAGTACTACCGCCGCCGCGCCGCGGCGGGTGTGGGCCTGATCATCACCGAAGGCACCGTGGTCGATCACCCGGCGTCCAACGGCTATCCCAATGTCCCGCACTTCTATGGTGAAGCGGCGCTGGCGGGCTGGAAGAAAGTGGTCGATGCCGTGCATGCCGAAGGCGGCAAGATCGTCCCGCAGTTGTGGCATGTGGGCAGCGTGCGCCGCATCGGTACCGAGCCGGATGCCAGCGTACCGGCCTACGGACCGATGGAAAAACTCAAGGATGGCAACGTGGTTGTCCACGGCATGACCCATCAGGACATCAAGGACGTGATTGCCGCCTTCGCCCAGGCGGCCAGGGACGCCCAGCGCATCGGCATGGACGGCGTGGAGATCCACGGCGCCCATGGTTACCTGGTGGACCAGTTCTTCTGGGAAGGCAGCAACCAGCGCAGCGACGAATACGGCGGCAGCCTGGCCAACCGTTCGCGTTTTGCCATCGAACTGATCCAGGCCATCCGTGCCGCCGTCGGCCCGGATTTTCCGATCATCCTGCGTTTTTCCCAGTGGAAGCAGCAGGACTACACCGCGCGCCTGGTGCAAACCCCCGAGGCTTTGGGCGAGTTTCTCAAGCCGCTGTCCGACGCCGGCGTGGATATTTTCCACTGCTCCACCCGGCGCTTCTGGGAGCCGGAGTTCGAAGGTTCCAACCTCAACCTGGCCGGCTGGACCCGCCAGCTCACCGGCAAGCCGACCATCACTGTCGGCAGCGTCGGCCTGGATGGCGAGTTCCTGCAGTTTATGGTCAACACTGACAAGGTTGCGCGACCGGCCAGCCTGGAGAAGCTGCTGGAGCGTTTGAACAACGATGAGTTTGACCTGGTCGCCGTCGGCCGTGCCCTGCTGGTGGACCCGGATTGGGCGGTGAAGGTCCGCGAACACCGCGAGGGCGACATCCTGCCGTTCAGTCGAGAGGCGTTGACGACCCTGGTGTAACGGGCCGGGCTCCCGGTGGTTGCCACCGGGAGCTGTTCAGTTGGAGCGGTCAATACTCTACTGACTTGCGCAGCTCCTGGCGGTGATCGGTCTTGTGCCCGTCTTGGCGCGCAGCCTGGTCATAAGTGGGCGGTGCTGCTCGAGACTGATCCAGCCATTGTTGCTGACGCGTCCACTCTGCGGTTGGCATGTTGATGCCATTGCGCACTCCCATTCCGTAAATTGCCATATCTCAGGGTCTCCATTGATCTAAGGGACCTGCGTTAGCAGCAGGTATCAATGATTGGTCATCCACCGTTCGCCGTTCCAGGGGGAAATATCGAGTAAACCTTGCGCAACCTATGGCAATCGGTGTGCAACACGGTCCGCTAGCTCGGGCGGGAGGCCGGGTAGACAGCGCCCGGCCTCCCGCCGGTTTTCAGCGCGTTGGGTTTTTCAAGGCCTATTGTCTTGTTGTTGGCCTATCCGGATTAACCGTAGTAGGCATCTTCCGCCCGTTCGGAATGGACCGCTGCATATTGCGTGGTGGCGTAGGATGCTTGACCGTCATGCGTTGACGGGCGGTCAGTGAACTGTGGGCGATAGCCGCCGCCGTTGTGCGGACGTTCCCATTGATTCTGCGGCGGCTGCCAGTTGTTTTCCGGGCGTGTGGGTTGCGGGCGATAGCCGTCGTTGTGCGGCGGACGCTGCCAGTCATTCTGCGGCGGCTGCCAGTTGTTTCCAGGGTGTGTGGGTTGCGGGCGATAGCCGCCGTTCTGTGGCGGGCGCTGCCAGTCGTTCTGTGGCGGCTGCCAATCGTTTCCAGGGCGCGACGGTTGCGGGCGTTGCCACTGGTTGCCCGGACGTGCCGGCTGCGGGCGGTTCCAGCCGTGGTTCGCGTTATAGGGTTGTGGGTGTGACGGTCGTCCGTGATCGTTCTGGGCGCTGTTGGATGGGCAGGTGTCTGTCGGCCCTTGAGTGGGCGTGTTGAACGGTTGGAATCGCAGCGCCATTGATCCATTTATCAGTGTCGACATAGTGCTCTCTAATTAATGTGTCATCATGAATGACCTGCCTTTTTTGAGTGCGTCCAGAGACAGACACCTCTTCCTTGGCAGGTGTCATGTAGGTGGCGATAAATCGCGCGACGTTCCGGAAATATCCTGTTGTGGCGCGCCGACTCCGATGGCTTCAGGTAAAAAATCCTAATGTTGAAGCCGTTATTCAGGGGGAAGGCTGGAGGGAAGGCGAACTAACTGACGTTATTCGCAGATCGTTCAACGAACATAAGGCTGCGTTGGAGCAGCCAACGGTTCTGCGCACACATCGCGTAACTGGTTCTCGAACTGCTCGATGATCGCCGGCCAGCCCTGGTGACTGGCATGATGGCGCGCATTGAGGCGGGCCCTGCGCAAATGCTCGCGATCTTCCAGCAGCCAATTGGCCGCGTCGCAGAACGCTTCCTCATCGCCGGGCATCGCCAGCACGCCGTTGTAACCGTGGCGGATATGCTGGGTCGCGGCCGCCTGGTCATATGCCACCACCGCGAGCCCGGAGGCCATGGCTTCCAACACCACGTTGCCGAAGGTTTCGGTCAGGCTGGGAAACAGGAACAGGTCTCCCGAGGCGTAGTGTCGCGCCAGTTCTTCGCCGCGCTGGGTGCCGCAGAATATGGCGTGCGGCAGGTCGTGCTCGAGCAACGCGCGTTGCGGTCCGTCGCCGACCACGATCAGTTGCAGGCGACGCTGTGGATAAGTACTGCGCAAGGCATCGAAGCAGCGCTTGAGCATGCCCAGGTTCTTTTCCTGCGCCAGGCGCCCGACGTGCAGCACTGCAATATCGTCATTGCCCAGGCCCCAGCTTTCGCGCAAGGCGTTATCGCGCTTGGCCGGGTGGAACAACTGGCTGTCGACCCCGCGCGACAACATCCCCAGGCGTTCGAAGTGGCGGCGCTCCAGCTCCAGGCGTTGGCTGGCGCTGGGTACCAGGGTCAAGGTCGAGCGGTTATGAAACCAGCGCAGGTAGTGCGTGACCACGCGGCTCAACATGCTCAGGCCGTACTGGTTCGAGTACTGCTGGAAATTGGTGTGAAAACCGCTGACCACGCTGATCCCCAAGCGACGCGCTGCACGTAGTGCCGACAACCCGAGCGGTCCTTCTGTGGCGATATACAGCACGTCCGGGCGTTGGCGTGTCCAGCGGCGCAGCAGCTTGTGCATCGACGACTGGCCCCATTGCAGGCCTGGATAGCCGGGCAGCGGCCAACCGCGGCACAGCAGCAATTCGTTGTCGCTGGGGCGGCTTTGGTCAATGCCTTGGCGCGGGCGCACCAGTTCGACCTGATGGCCGCGCGCGCGCAAACCCTCGCACAGGCGACCCAATGTATTGGCCACCCCGTTGATCTCTGGCGGGAAGGTTTCGGTAATCAGAGTGATGTGAAGCGAAGCTGTCGTCATGACCCA
This sequence comes from Pseudomonas sp. PSPC2-3, assembly GCF_049898265.1. Classification (NCBI taxonomy): domain Bacteria; kingdom Pseudomonadati; phylum Pseudomonadota; class Gammaproteobacteria; order Pseudomonadales; family Pseudomonadaceae; genus Pseudomonas; species Pseudomonas sp. PSPC2-3. The sequence goes on from NZ_JAFCXJ010000004.1 coordinate 56,530, forward strand.
CAGTGTCGCTGTGGGCTGTGTCGCCGATGTGTCATACAGATGATGGATTTATGACGGGCATTGGCGGCAGGCGGCAATGCGCCAATCCTTTAAGCACAGAGCCCTTCGGCTCTGTGCAGATCGCTGGCCTGGGGGGCTCAGAAGGTGATTTTAGACGGCGTGACATAGCTCGTATCTTGCACACCGAGCACTTTATTTTGCGGGCCGAATTCACGGTCGCCAGGGTTCAGAGTCCCGTTCGCGTTTGGGGGCACGCTGATCGAGCTACTGTCTGTTGGTTTTGTATTCTGGTCCCTGGATTGAAAGTCGGGAAGCGGGCCGGGCAGGCCTGGTGGTTTTGTATTCTGGTCCCTGAATGGAAAGTCGGGAAGCGGGCCGGGCCTGCCTGGTGGTTTTGTATTCTGGTCCCTGGATGGATAGTCGGGAAGCGGGCCGGGCAGGCCTGGTGGTTTTGTATTCTGGTCCCTGAATGGAAAGTCGGGACGCGGGCCGGGCCTGCCTGGTGGTTTTGGATTCTGGTCCCTGGATGGAAAGTCGGGAAGCGGGCGGGGCCTGCCTGGTGGTTTTGGATTCTGGTCCCTGGATGGAAAGTCGGGAAGCGGGCCGGGCCTGCCTGGTGGTTTTGGATTCTGGTCCCTGGATGGAAAGTCGGGAAGCGGGCCGGGCAGGCCTGGTGGTTTTGTATTCTGGTCCCTGAATGGAAAGTCGGGAAGCATTGGCCCGAACCTGGGTCCTGGTTTTGATGGCGGGACGCTGGGTGGGGTGCGGGATGGCCCGATGGGAGACGGGTCGATCCTGAGTCCTGTGTTTGTTGGCAGGTTGGGAAGCGTGCTGATCATTATGAGGCTCCTGTTGTCACGGGTTTGGTTGCCGACCTCGGTTGCCCCAAGGTCGGCTCAGGTTGTGTGGCCTCAAAAAACAATCAGTTCCGGCAACGGTCGACCGGCCAGCGTACCGTTATCGCGGTGTGTTCAACGCCGTCTCGGCACCTTGCTCGCGCACCCAGAACAACGTCGCCCCGGCCACCGCCGCCGGCATCATCAGCAGGTTGACCACCGGCACCAGCAGCACCAGGTAGACGCTGCCGCCGAAGCTCATGCTCTGCCAGCGTTTCTGGCGCAGCCAGGCGAGCATTTCGTTCCAGCCCAGCTTGTGGTTGTCGGCCGGGTAGTCGATGTATTGAATCGCCATCATCCACACGCCGAACAGCAGCCACAACGGCGCGGCGATCAGGTTGACCACCGGAATGAACGACAGGATAAACAGGCCGATGGCCCGCGGCAGGAAGTAGCCCAGCTTGCGCATCTCCCGCGCCAGGGTGCGCGGGACCATCGCCACCAGCTCGGCCCAACTGAACGGCGGGAAATCGTCGGTGCCACGCACCACCACCTCAACTTTCTCCGCGAGAAAACCGTTGAACGGCGCAGCGATGACATTGGCGAGCATGGTGAAGGTGAAAAACACCATCAACACCACCAGCACCACGAACAGCGGCCACAGGATATAGCTGAGGAAACTCAGCCAGCCGGGCAGCGTCGGCATCAACGCGTCGACCCACAGGCTGAACTGATGGCCGGCGAAATAGATCAGGCCGACGAACAGCACCAGGTTGATCGCCAGCGGCAGCAGCACAAACAGGCGCAGGCCGGGGCTCAACACCAGTTTGAGGCCTTCACGCAGGTATTGCGGACCGGAAAGAACAGGGGCGGGCATGGAGAACTCCGAGCAGAATGACGAACGCGCCGACCTTACCGGCTTTGCCTTCAGGACGAAAGCACGCGCAATGCCAGGACATCAGCAGAAACAAACGCGTCGATCAGCTGGGCCTGCTGCATAGATACTGCCTATGAGCTGGATTGTTATTCCGTATTTCCTTAATCTTGCCCCCCTCTATACGCTGCACCCATTATTTTCAGGATCTGCGAGTTCAAGCCTTCCCCAAGTGCTTCGCGGTCCTTTTTTATTCCAGCCGCCTTGTTGTCCGGGCGGTCGACAGGAGCGAGTCATGTCTGATACCCGTCATTCGCGAGTGATTATTCTCGGTTCCGGCCCTGCCGGTTACAGCGCTGCCGTCTACGCTGCCCGAGCCAACCTCAAGCCACTGCTGATCACCGGCATGCAAGCGGGCGGTCAGTTGACCACCACCACTGAAGTCGACAACTGGCCGGGCGACGTCCACGGTCTGACCGGCCCGGTGCTGATGGAGCGTATGAAAGAGCACGCCGAGCGCTTCGAAACCGAGATCGTGTTTGACCACATCAACCAGGTCGACTTCTCGAAAAAGCCTTACAGCCTGACCGGCGACAGCGGCGTCTACACCTGTGACGCGCTGATCATCGCGACCGGCGCCAGCGCCCGTTACCTGGGCCTGCCGTCGGAAGAAGCGTTCATGGGCAAGGGCGTGTCCGCCTGCGCGACGTGCGACGGTTTCTTCTACCGCAACAAGCCGGTCGCTGTGGTCGGCGGTGGCAACACGGCCGTGGAAGAGGCGCTGTACCTGGCCAACATCGCCAGCACCGTGACCCTGATTCACCGTCGCGAAACCTTCCGCGCCGAGAAGATCCTGATCGACAAGCTGCACGCGCGTGTCGCAGAAGGCAAGATCATCCTCAAGCTCAACGCCACCCTGGATGAAGTCCTCGGCGACAACATGGGCGTGACCGGTGCGCGCCTGAAAAACAACGACGGCAGCTTCGACGAGCTGACAGTCGACGGCGTGTTCATCGCCATCGGCCACACGCCGAACACTTCGTTGTTCGAAGGCGTGCTGGACGCCAAAGACGGTTACCTGGTGGTGCAGGGCGGTCGCGAAGGCAATGCCACGGCGACCAACATCGAAGGCATCTTCGCCGCCGGTGACGTGGCTGACCACGTGTACCGCCAGGCCATCACCTCGGCCGGCGCCGGTTGCATGGCGGCCCTGGATGCCGAGCGTTACCTCGACGGTTTGCAGAACGCTTAGGTCTGAACCCGCTGAAATGAAAAAACCGGCGAAAGCCGGTTTTTTATGCGCGGGATTTGATGATCCATCGCTATCTCAATTTGGTAATCCAATCACTGTGGGAGCTGGCTTGCCTGCGATAGCGGTGTATCAGCCAACGTCTATGCAGGATTTACCGCCGCCATCGCAGGCAAGCCAGCTCCCACATTAAATCGGGTTTGCACGTTGGATCAGCGGCGAGTCAGAGGTTGCTGGTCAAACTTCACCCCCGCCAACCCATGCGCGATCAACGCCCGAATATTGCCATGGTCACTGCCCTCAGGCGTGGCGACCACCGAACGGTAATGCTCGCCAAACGCCAACAAGGCGTGCTGGTCGCTCAACCCTTCCAGCAAGGCCAGGCCCAGGGTTTTGCACGAACCTTCGTTCTGCCCGGCGGCGTTTTCCACGGTGCCGTTGGTGAAGGCTTGCGGCTGGTAGTCGTAACCGGCGGCAACGAAGGCCAAGGTGTCGGCGAAGAGATGTTCTCCGCTGTCGAGGCTGGCGCGCAGGGTGTTCAGGTCAGTCATGGGGTTTTCCTTTGGCGAACGCCGCCTGTTGTTCGGCGCTGGCTTCTTGCTGGTATTGGGCTTTCCACTCGGCATACGGCATGCCGTACACCACTTCACGCGCGTCATCGAGGCTCAGCGCGATCTGGCGCTCGTCGGCCTCGGCCTTGTACCACTTGGACAGGCAGTTGCGGCAGAAGCCGGCGAGGTTCATCAGGTCGATATTCTGCACATCCTTGCGGCTGTCCAGGTGTGCGACCAGCCGCCGAAAGGCGGCGGCTTCGAGTTCGAGGCGTTGTTGATCGGTCATAGGGCTCACGTAAATCCAGGGGTTAGCGGCTGGCCGCCAGGGTAATCGACACCGACTCGGCAAAGCGCAGCGCGTGGGGCTTGTCCACTTCGACTTCGGCATACAGCACCGACTCGTTGCTCATCACCAGGTCCAGCAGTTCCTGGGTCAGGCGCTCCAGCAGGGCGAAGCGGTTGCCTTCGACGTGGGCAATGATCGCCTTGGTGATGGTGCGGTAATTCAACGCGTGGTCGATATCGTTGTCGCGCACGGCGTCCTGGGCGGCATACAGGATGGTCAGGTTGATCAGCACATCCTGCTTGTTGAGGATTTCATCCTCGTTGATGCCGATATAGGTGCGCAGGCACAGGTCCTTGACCCGGATGCGCGCCATGCCTGGTTGAAGTTGTGGCATTGCTACTTGCTCCGTCCAATCAGTTGCAGGAACTCCATGCGCGTGGTGTTCGACTCGCGGAACGCGCCGAGCATCACCGAGGTGTTCATGGTTGAATTCTGTTTTTCCACGCCGCGCATCATCATGCACATGTGCTTGGCTTCGATCACCACCGCCACGCCGGAGGCCTGGGTCACGTCCTGGATGGCGTCGGCGATTTGCCGCGTGAGGTTTTCCTGGATCTGCAGGCGCCGCGCGAACATGTCGACGATGCGCGCCAGCTTCGACAGGCCCAGCACTCTGCCGGTCGGAATATAGGCCACATGAGCCTTGCCGATAAAGGGCAGCAGGTGGTGCTCGCAGAGCGAGTACAGTTCGATGTCCTTGAGGATCACCATCTCGTCATTGTCGGAGGCGAACAGCGCACCGTTGACGATCTCTTCGAGGTTTTGCTCGTAGCCATGACACAGGTATTGCATGGCTTTGGCGGCACGCTTGGGGGTGTCGAGCAGGCCTTCGCGTTCCGGGTCTTCACCCAGGCCTTTAAGGATCTCGCGATAGTGGTGGGGCAGGGATAAGGTCATACAACATCCTCACAAACGGCTTACTTGATATGCCGCCCACCGTTGACGGTCAGGGTGGTACCGGTGACGTAGGGGTTGTCCAGCAGGTAACGCACGCTCTGGTAAATCACCTCGGGCCCGGGCTCGATGCCCAGTGCCGACTTGGCCAGTACTTGGGTACGGTAGGCCGCGTCGTCGCCTTCGTTGAACATCACCATCGCCGGGGCGATGCCGTTGACTTTGATCAGCGGCGCAAACTGCGCGGCAAACGACAGCGTGAGGCTGTCGAGCCCGGCCTTGGTGGCGCAGTAGGCGATGTGCTGGCGGCTGCCCTTGCGCACCACATCATCGCTGATATGCACGATGTCGGCGGGTGAAGAGCGATGCAGCAAGGGTGAACAATGCAGGTTGATCAGGTACGGCGCAAGCATGTGTACGCTGAACATGTCGGTAAAGGCACGGCTTTCGTCGCCTGGGGTTTCCGCGATCCAGGCCGAAGCGTTGTGGATGATCGCGCGCAGGCTTTGGGTATGACGCTTCAACTCGGCGATAAACGCAAGAATCCCGGCTTCGCTGGAGAAGTCGGCAAACACGCCGATCGCACCACGCTCGCGTAGCGCCTGCACGCCGGGGCGTTCGCTGCGGTAGCTGAAAAGCACCGAGTGGCCCTCGTCGAGCAGGCGTTCGGCACAATGCAGGCCGACGCGCTGGCCGGCGCCGGTGATCAGGATCGGGGCGTTCGTTGCAGTCATGGGAGGCTCAAGTCGCTGGCAGGGTCAAATCATACCAGTGACGAGCCCCCCTGTACTCACGCCGCGGCTTCGCTGGCCTTGGCGCGTGGCGGCGAAGGGTGCAACCAGTTGGCCAGCAGGTGGGTCGAGAGTGGAATGAACAAGTAGACCATCAGCGGAGTGAGCGCCAAGGTGCTGACCAGCACGCGGCTGAACAGGTCCAGCCCGCCGAGCAATGGCCCCAGGCCGAAGTTGAACAGCAACGACACCGGGAAAAACGCCAGCCAGATCGCCACCGCCTGTTTCCAGCGCGGCGGCCGTGTACCCGCAGCCCCGAACCAGCCATCGATGCCACGCACGCGATGCTCGGACGGGTCGGCAAACAGCTCGCTGCCCCGGCTCAGCCACGCGCTGCGTGAGGCGGAAAATTCCCAGGCATGCAGGGTTTTTTCGTCGGCGAAGCGGAAAATAATCTGAAATTCATCATCAAGGGGCGGTGGTGCGAGGACGCCGGAGCCCAGGTAGCCGGGGAAGTCAGTGGCCAGTCGCTCGCCTTCGCGCAGCCAGGCCATCAACTCTTCGTAGCGGCCCTTGGCCACGCGGCGCGCAACCATCAGGGTGACGGGTGAGGTAGACATTGTGTATCTCCAAATAGAACGGGTGCGCTGAACCGGGTAGGTGGCACACAGACGACGCTGCGGGGGTGTTGCAGCGACGCTTTATCGGTAAGCAAGGATTATTCCTGTTTTGCAGAAATACACCAGCAGCATTGGTCCATTAGGTACACACCTTGATATACATCGCGGTAAAGGCGTTAAATGGGACTCACTTTCAAACGGACGTTCATGACCTCTGATGCCCGAAATCATTGCTCCTGTTCGCGAATCTACCGCCCCCAGCCCTGCCGATTCCGATGAGTTGTTTCCGATTCGTGACGTGTCGAGATTGACGGGCATCAACCCGGTCACCCTGCGTGCCTGGGAGCGGCGTTACGGCCTGATTCAACCCACGCGCACCGAAAGCGGGCATCGTCTGTACTCCAGGGCCGATATTCAAACGGTTCATCGCATTGTCGATTGGATCGAGCGTGGCGTGGCCGTGAGCAAAGTGGGCAAGATCCTTGCGCGTGACGATCAGCAGGCCGCCGCCGTGCGTGTCGAGCACGACACGGTCGAGCTAGGCGAATGGCCGCAATGGCAGGCGCGCCTGGTGCTGGCCGTGGGCGCGTTCGATGATCGTCAACTGGAGCAACTGTACAACCAGGTGATCGCCACCTACCCGCTCAACGTCGCGTTCCAGGACATCCTGATGCCTCTTTGGAACGACCTGTTGCGTCATCAGGGGCGCTTCGGCCAAGCCAGTGAATGGCTGTTCTTCGACAACTTCCTGCGGGTGCGGGTGTTGCAGCGTTTGCAACTGGCGTGTGCGTCAGCGGCGCCACGGGTGTTGCTCGCGGCCATTCCCGGCGAGTGCCGTAAATTGGAATTGCTGGTGGCGGGGCTGTTGATCGGTCGAGACGATCTGGCCGTGAAGGTGCTGGGGATGGGGCAGCCTTTCGATGAATTGACGCTGGTGTGTGAAAAGACGCAACCCGAGGCGCTGGTCCTCTTCTCCAATTACTCACACACCCAAGCGTTGGCCGGGCGTTTGAACCGCCTGGCGTTGACCCTCGATTGCCCGCTGTTTCTTGCCGGTGCCGCGTCAGACCTGGCCCAGGCCGATCTGACGGGCTCCGCCGTTGGCTGCCTGGGCAATGAAGGACGCTTGATGCAACGGCGCTTGCAGCAATTTCTCAGCGGTAACCTGGATACCTGAAGATCAGGCGTGCATCTGCGGATGTACCAGGCGGTGCTGGTGCAGGATGAATTGGCGCAGGCGCTCGGTCTCATCCGGGTTGTTCTGGCCCAGGCGATAGGCAAACAGTCCCCGTGCGGTTTCTCGCTCCAGCGTGCCGCGCAGTGCAATGCGTTCATAGCCGGAAGGGCTGAACCACAGGGCAAAGGTCTTCGGCGTCTTGATCCGGCCACGGATCTCCACCAGCACACCCTTGAACGAAACCTCATGCACCCACAGCGCACTCGGGTTGCCCCTGACATTTTCCAGCGCCACTGGCGTTTCAAGAGCCAGGCGCCACGGACGAATCATCGGCCCGTCTTCAAAAATGCTCGGTACGCCCAGGCGTAAATGCACGGCATGAAACTCGTCTTCCACCAACTGCAGCGGGAAGGTGAGTTGCTGGTTGTCGAATTGCGCCTGGAGGGTGACGTGATCGTGGGCGGCCAGCCGAGTGAGCAAATCGCGAAGCTGCGCAGCGCCGTTGACGGTCAGGCTCGACGATGCATCCCGCAGGTTGAGTTGGGGGTTGTGCTGCATGTCCTGAATGAAATCCAACTCGTCCTGAGTCAGAAGCGCGTCGCGTTGCATTGATCTTGCTCAAGGGGGAGAGTGTTAAAACGCCATTATCCGCTCTAAAGACATCATTTTCTAAGTTTTGTTAGATCCGCTCGTCGCCTTGATCGCTGCCAGCTCGGCCTTGACCTGCGCCAACTCCGCCTCCAATTGCGCGACGCGCTGCTGGGCCTTGACCTGCAAGGTCACGTCCTTTTGCACGCCGACGAAATAGGTCTGCTTGTCGGCATGGTTGTACACCGTTGAAAGCGACAGCTCGTTCCAGAAGTGGCTGCCGTCCTTGCGATAGTTGCGCAGGATTTCCCGGCAGGCGCCGCCGCTGTCCAGTGCTTCGCGAATGGCCATCAGCGCCGGTTGGTCACGGTCGCCAGACTGCAGGAAGCGGCAGTCCTGATACAGGACGTCGTCCAGGGTGTAACCGGTCAGGCGCTCGAATGCCGGGTTGACGTAGATCAGCGGTTTGTCCCGGCCTTCCCGCTCGGCCACGACAATCCCGTCGTTGGAAGCGTTGACGACCATTTGCAGCAGCTTGGCGTTAATCATTGCGCGGTCCCTGGCGTGTGCTTGAACTGCCAGTTTATGGCAAGTCTTGAATGTTGCACGGCACGCGCCGAAATATTTGCCCCAGCTGGTAATATCCCAGGCTTTCGCTCAATGACAGGATCAGTATTGATGAGAGTCGCCATTCTTTCCGGCTCGGTGTACGGCACGGCTGAAGAAGTCGCCCGCCACGCTGCCGGCATCCTTACATCGGCCGGCTTCGAGGCCTGGCACAACCCGCGCGCGACCCTGGCGGACGTGTTGGCCTTTGCCCCGCAGGCGTTGCTGGCGGTGACGTCCACCACCGGCATGGGCGAACTGCCGGACAACCTGCAACCGCTGTATTCGAGCATTCGCGACCAGTTGCCCGCAGCCTGGCGCGGTTTGCCGGGCGCGGTCATCGGCCTGGGCGACGCCAGCTATGGCGATACCTTCTGCGCTGGCGGCGAGCACATGCGTGAGCTGTTCAGTGAGTTGGGCGTGCGCGAAGTGCAGCCGATGCTGCGCCTGGACGCCAGCGAAAGCGTCACCCCGGAAACCGACGCCGAGCCCTGGCTGGCCAAGTTGATCACTGCCCTGCGCGGCTGACTGGGAACTCCCGCAACAACGCCAGCCAGGCCTGGGCGGCTTTCGACAGATAGGCGCCCTCACGCCAGACAAACGCGATGTCCCAGCGCAGGAAGTCGGGCGCCTTCAGCGTGAGGCGCACCACCCCGGGCCGCACCAGCCCGCGAGCGACCACGCTGGGCAACAGCACCACGCCTTGACCGGCCGCGACCAGGGCGGCGAGAAAATCCGCCTGGCCGCTGCGGCCTCCTTCCTTCGGCGTAAAGCCCACTCGCTGACACGCCTGCGTCAAGCGGTCGTTCAAGACAAAGCTGCGCTGATACATCAGGAACGGTGTGTCTGCCAATTCTTCCAGGCGCACCTGGGCGTTCTGTGCCAAGGGGTGGTTCATCGGCAGCAAGGCATCCAGCGGTTCATCGCAGAAGTCTTGCCAGGCGAATGCCGGGTCGCTGGGTTTCAAGCTGCCGCCCACTTCCAGCTCGCCGCTCAAAATCGCCTGCTCGATACTGCGGCTGCCGCCCTCCAGCAACTGGATGGTGACGTTCGGATAGCGCCGGCGGTACTCGGCGAACAAGTCGGCAAACAGCGTATCGCCGCCCAACTGCGGCAAGCCCAGGCGCAACTCGCCACGGGTCAGGTGCTGCATGTCGTCCAGCTCGCTGAGCAACTCATTCTGCAGGCGCAGCATGGCTTCGGCGCGTTGCAGCACAACCTGGCCGGCGGCAGTCAGGCGGATCTGCGAGCCGATGCGGTCGAGCAACGGCGTGCCCAGGCTGTGTTCCAGCTGTGCGACCTGTTTGCTCACGGCGGACTGGCTGATGTGCAGGGTTTTCCCGGCCTGGGTAAAACCGCCGCGGTGGATGACTTCGACAAAACTGCGCAGCTGTTTGAATTCCATGGGTACGATTCCAGTTTGGAATAGTTGGCAGTCTAACAATTCGCTGTGGGGATGGAAGCGGTCTCTCTAAAATGGAGGCCTACGAGGACCCAAAGCCCATGAAACGTTTAAGCTTCAAACACGTCGGCCGTCTGCTGACTGAATTGGTCGTGCTGCTGGCCATCTACCTGCTCGGTACGCAACTGGTGGCCTGGTTGGCGTGGCCCATCCCCGGTGGGGTGATGGGCCTGGGCCTGTTGCTGGCGGCTTTCGCCACCGGTCTGGTCAAGCCGGCGGCCCTGCAACTGGGGGCGGGCGTGTTGATGGCGGAAATGTTGTTGTTCTTTATTCCGGCCTTGATGAGCCTGCTGGACTACGGCGGCCTGGTGCGCAATGACGGTTGGCGGATTCTGCTGGTGATCGGCTTCAGCACCCTGGCGGTCATGCTGGTGACGGCCTTCACCGTGGAACTGGTGTGTCGCTGGAAGCTGCGCCATGAAGCTTGAACTGATGCCAGTGTTCTGGCTTGCCCTGACCCTGGGCGCGTATTTCTTCAGTCGCTGGATCTACCGTCGGACCGGGCGCTACCTGTTGTCGCCGCTGATCCTGGTGCCCGCGCTGCTGCTCGCGGTGGCCGTGCCGATGCACACCGCCTATGCCGAATACGCCAGCGACACCCATTGGCTGATGCTGGTGCTGGGCCCAGTGACGGTGGCGTTCGCGGTGCCGATCTGGCAGCAGCGACGTTTGCTGGCGCGGTATTGGTCGGCCTTGCTGCTGGGGATGCTGGCCGGCAGCGCGGCGTCCATCGGCACCTCGTTCGGCCTGGCCAAGGCGCTGGCGCTGGACAGTGCGGTGACGATGTCGCTGGTGCCGCGTTCGATCACCACACCGTTTGCCATGCCGATGTCTTCTGACCTCGGCGGCGTGCCGGAACTGACGGCGGTGTTCGTGATGTTCACCGGCGTGTTCGGCGCCATGCTCGGGGGTGTGCTGCTCAAGTGGCTGCCGCTGCGCACGCCTTTGGCACGCGGGGCATTGTTTGGGGTGGGCGCGCACGGCGCGGGCGTGAGCCGGGCCCATGAAGTGGGGGGCGAAGAGGGCTCTGTCGCAGGCCTGATGATGGTGTTGACGGGGCTGCTCAACCTGTTTGCCGCGCCTTTGTTGGCGGCACTTCTCTGACGCGACTTGGACAGATTTAAACTATTCTCATGGCTGACTCGTGCGGCCATCAAGCTGGCTGCGAAGGCAACTACCTGCGCCACGACGTCTGACTACACTGACCCTTCACTTAAAAAATAATAAGAAAGTGCGTCAAGGAGGTCGTTGCCGTGAGCCTAGCCCCCGTTGTATCGCCACAGAGTGTCAAAGATCAGGTCAGCGCCGCCGAATGGCAGACGCGCGTCGATCTGGCTGCGTGCTATCGCCTGGTCGCCCTGCACGACTGGGATGATCTGATTTTCACGCATATCTCGGCCAAGGTGCCGGGCACCGATGATTTCCTGATCAACCCCTATGGGATGATGTTTCACGAGATCACGGCGTCGAGCCTGATCAAGGTCGACCAGGCCGGCAACAAACGGATGGACAGCCCCTACGACATCAACCCGGCCGGCTACACCATCCACAGCGCGATCCACGAAGTGCGCCACGACGTGGAGTGCGTGTTGCATACCCATACGGCGGCGGGGGTTGCGGTGTCTGCGCAGAAGCAGGGCGTACTGCCGATCAGCCAGCAGTCCTTGTTTGTGTTGTCCAGCCTGGCCTATCACGCATACGAAGGCGTGGCGCTGAACCACGAGGAAAAAGCCCGTTTGCAGGCCGACCTCGGCGACAACAATTTCCTGATGCTGCACAACCATGGCCTGCTGACCTGCGGCGCGACCATCGCCGACACCTTCTTGATGATGTTCACCTTTCAGCGCGCCTGTGATATCCAAGTGCTTGCGCGCAACGGCGGGGTTGAATTGATCGCCATCGACCCGCAGATTCTCGCCGGGGCCAGGGCGATGGTGGCGGCTGTCACAAAGAGCGCCCAAGGTATGGGGGGCGCGCTGGCCTGGCCGGCGCTGCTGCGTAAATTGGACCTGCAAGATCCAGGGTATAAAAGTTGATGCCTCTCGCCGAAATTCCGCTCAGAGCCTGGCGCAAGTGCGGCCAGAGTTTTGTTTTTCGTGGCCACACCATTCGCTATTGGGTGGCCGGGCAGGGTGAGCCGCTGCTGCTGATCCATGGCTTCCCGACCGCCAGTTGGGACTGGCATTACCTGTGGCAGCCCCTGGCCCAGCGCAACCTGGTGATCGCCTGCGACATGCTCGGGTTTGGCGATTCGGCCAAGCCGCTGGATCACGACTATTGCCTGTTGGAACAGGCGGATCTGCAACAGGCGCTGCTCGACCACCTGCATGTGCGACAACCGGTGCATGTGCTGGCCCATGATTACGGGGACAGCGTCGCCCAGGAGTTATTGGCGCGGCATCACGAAGGCCGCTTCCAGATGGCCAGTTGCGTGTTCCTCAATGGCGGGTTGTTCCCCGAAACCCATCGCCTGGCCCTGGTGCAGAAACTGCTGCTCAGCCCCTTGGGCTGGATGATCGGTCGCACATTTGGGCGCAATGCCTTGTCCGACAGCTTCAGCCAGATCTTCGGCGCACAGACCCGCCCCAGTGAGAGCGCCCTCGATGATTTCTGGAGCCTGATCGACTGCAATGACGGGCCGCGCATCCTGCATAAACTGATCAACTACATTCCCCAGCGCCGTCGCCTGCGTGAGCGTTGGGTGGGCGCCCTGCAACGTGGCGACGTGCCGCTGCGGGTGATCGACGGCGAGTTCGACCCGATTTCCGGCGCGCACATGGTCGAGCGTTACCGCCAGTTGGTGCCCCACGCCGACACGGTATTGCTGGCCAATATCGGCCACTACCCGCAGATCGAAGCGCCGGTGCAGGTGCTCAAGCATTACCTGGAGTTTCGACAGCAGATCGCGCACGCGCCGCCGCGCATGGCCTATTCCTGAAACAGGCGATCATCCTGCTGCCTTATCGCGCACCATTCAGCCGTGGCCGTATTTATTGTGACCGCAGGCGCCGTGCCTGACACTCGAGCCATTCCCATCGTCGCCATTGGAGTTCGGTATGAGTGAGTCAGTGCAGTTCCAGGATAAGGTCGTGATCGTCACCGGTGCCGGCGGCGGGTTGGGCCGGGCCCATGCGCTGCTGTTCGCCAGGCACGGGGCCAAAGTGCTGGTCAACGATCTCGGCGGTTCCACCCAGGGCGAGGGCGCCAATGCGTCGGCGGCCGACCGTGTGGTCGCACAAATCCGCGAAGCCGGCGGTATCGCCGAAGCCAACCATGATTCCGTCACCGACGGCGAGAAAATCGTACAGAACGCCCTGGATGCCTTCGGCCGTATCGACGTGGTGGTGAACAACGCCGGCATCCTGCGCGACAAGACCTTCCACAAAATGGACGACAGCGACTGGGACCTGGTTTACCGGGTGCATGTCGAAGGTGCCTACAAAGTTACCCGCGCCGCCTGGCCTCATCTGCGTGAACAAAGCTATGGGCGGGTGATTTTTACTGCGTCCACGTCGGGCATCTACGGCAATTTCGGGCAGTCCAACTACGGCATGGCCAAGCTCGGCCTGTATGGCTTGACCCGCACCCTGGCGCTGGAAGGGCGCAAGAACAACATCCTGGTCAACGCCATCGCCCCCACCGGCGGCACGCGCATGACCGAAGGCCTGATCCCGCCGCAGGTGTTCGAGCGCCTCAAGCCGGAACTGGTCAGCCCGCTGGTGGTGTACCTGGGTAGCGAGGCGTGCCAGGAAACCTCAGGCTTGTTCGAAGTGGGCGGCGGCTGGATCGGCAAGACCCGCTGGGAACGCAGCCTGGGTGTGGGCTTCGACCCGGAAGCCGGGTTCTCGCCGGACGACGTGGCCGCGCACTGGCAACAGATCTGTGACTTCGAAGGCGCGGTGCATCCCAAGGACACTATCGAGGCTTTGAAGGAGATGATGGCCAATTTGCAGAAGTTCAGCCTCTGATCATTGCCGGATACACCTTCAATACTGCGGGGCGCTGACGGCGCCCCGCTTTTTTTCAGGCATAAAAAAGGCCGCTGCAAAGCAGCGGCCGAAGTAAGACGTTGGATCAAGGAGCGACAGACTCAACGTCAGTGAACACCGGTAACAGATTGAATACAGTAGCCAATCCGTCGAATTTCAGCTGTTCTCCCGAAGGTGGGAGCGGGCCGTTTGCCCTGAAAGCCAGGCAAGAATAGAGGGTTGTAACAAAATGAGTAATAGCGCTTCAGGACAAGGACTGTTACGGATATGACAACAGTCACCCCCTGGCGCCATCCACCGGCCTGATAACCCGCCATCCATGGGGCGCATGCCCCCGCGCAGAGCCGCGCCAGAGCGGCGTTAATCCTTTCGGGCGACAACACGAATACCTCCTTGGTGCGCTTATCGCTCCCGAAGGGCGGCAGTAGGGTGGGGCCTTCTGTCACTCACCGGGGAAGACGCATGACAAAAACAACAATGCGCGCCATCTTCACGCCGCAGGCGCTGGCCGCCGCGGTTGCGTTGGGATGCTGTGCCCAGGCACAGGCTGTTTCGTTCAACATCGGCGAGATCGAAGGGCAATTCGATTCCTCGCTGTCGGTCGGCGCCAGCTGGGGCATGCGCGATGCCGACAAGAAACTGGTGGGCGTGTCCAATGGCGGCACGGGGCAGGCTTCCACCGGGGATGACGGGCGACTGAACTTCAAGAAGGGCGAGACCTTCTCCAAGATCTTCAAAGGCATCCACGACCTGGAACTCAAGTACGGCGACAGCGGCGTGTTCGTGCGCGGCAAGTACTGGTACGACTTCGAACTGCAGGACGAAGACCGCGAGTTCAAGCAGATCAGCAATCACCATCGCGACGAAGGTGCGCGCTCCTCCGGTTACGAGCTGCTGGATGCGTTCGTCTATCACAACTATTCCATCGCCGACCTGCCGGGCAACGTGCGCGTCGGCAAGCAGGTGGTGAGTTGGGGCGAGAGTACGTTTATCGGTAACTCCATCAACAGCATCAACCCCATCGACGTATCGGCCTTCCGCCGCCCCGGCGCCGAGATCAAGGAAGGGCTGATACCGGTCAATATGCTGTTCGCCTCCCAAAGCCTGACCAACCAACTGACGGTAGAAGGCTTCTACCAGTTGAACTGGGAAAACACCGTGCTGGATAACTGCGGCACGTTCTTTGGTGGCGACGTGGCGGCCCACGGTTGCAACGGTAACTACACGGTCGGCAGCCCGGCGATTGCGCCGTTGCAACCGGTGGCCGCAGCGTTCGGCCAGGGCTTTGAGGTCACGCGTGAAGGCGTCGTGGTGCAGCGCGCCAAGGACCGTGATGCCCGCGATGGCGGCCAATTCGGCGCGGCCTTGCGCTGGCTGGGCGACGACACCGAGTACGGCCTGTACTTCATGAACTACCACAGCCGCACGCCGACCGTCGGCACCCTCACCGCCAACACCAACCTGGCCACCATCGGGCGCATCGTCAACGCTGCCAACGCCATTGCGCCAGGCACCGGCTCGGCCCTGGCCCAGAGCACCATGCTCGGCCGTGGCCAGTACTATCTCGATTACCCGGAAGACATTCGCCTGTACGGCGCCAGCTTCTCCACCACCCTGCCCACCGGCACGGCCTGGACCGGGGAAATCAGCTACCGCCCGAATGCGCCGGTGCAACTCAACACCACCGACCTGACCCTGGCCCTGATCAACCCGATTGCCGGCAACACCGCCTCGCCGATCCACAGCTCGTTCGGCGCTGACAACGCCGGTTACCGGCGCAAGGAAATCACCCAGATCCAGAGCACCATGACTCAGTTCTTCGACCAGGTACTGGGGGCCGAACGCCTGACCCTGGTGGGAGAGGCCGCCTTCGTCCACGTCGGCGGGCTGGAAGCGAAAAGCAAACTGCGCTACGGCCGCGACTCGGTATACGGCGCCTATGGTTACGGTGGCGACACCGACGGTTTCGTCACGGCCAATTCCTGGGGGTATCGTGCCCGCGCCATCCTCGACTACAACAACGTGTTTGCCGGGGTGAACCTCAAGCCCAACCTGTCCTGGTCCCACGACGTCAACGGCTACGGCCCCAACGGCCTGTTCAACCAGGGCGCCAAGGCGATCAGCGTCGGCGTCGATGCGGACTACCGCAACACCTACACCGCCAGCCTGAGTTACACCGACTTTTTTGGTGGCGACTACAACACCCTGACCGACCGCGACTTCCTCGCCCTCAGCTTCGGCGTGAACTTCTGATTTGGCTTAAAGAAGGACAAGACTCTATGCGTAAGTTAATTGCTGTGATGGCCCTGAGTGTGTTGGCCGCCAACGTCATGGCGGCCGTGTCGCCCGAAGAAGCCGCCAAGCTCGGCACCAGCCTGACCCCGGTCGGCGCCGAAAAGGCCGGCAACGCCGATGGCTCGATCCCGGCCTGGACCGGCGGCATTCCAAAAAATGCCGGTGCGGTGGACAGCAAGGGCTTCCTCGCCGACCCGTTCGCCAATGAAAAACCGCTGTTCGTGATCACCGCCGCGACCGTCGACAAATACAAGGACAAACTCTCCGACGGCCAGGTGGCGATGTTCAAGCGTTACCCGGAGACCTACAAGATCCCGGTGTACCCGAGCCACCGCACGGTCAACCTGCCGCCGGATATCTACGAGTCGATCAAGCGCAGCGCGCTGAACGTGCATGCGATCAACGACGGCAACGGCCTGGAGAACTTCACCGGCAACCGCTACTACGCGTTCCCGATCCCCAAGAATGGCGTGGAGGTGCTGTGGAACCACATCACCCGTTACCACGGCGGCAACCTGCGGCGCATCATCACCCAGGCCACCCCGCAGACGAACGGCAGCTACACGCCGATCCGCTTTGAAGAAGAAGTCGCGGTGCCGCAGGCGATCCCGGATATCGACGCCGCCAAGGCCGCCAACGTGCTGAGTTTCTTCAAGCAATCGGTAACGGCCCCGGCGCGGCTGGCGGGCAACGTGCTGCTGGTCCACGAGACCCTCGACCAGGTCAAGGAACCGCGCCTGGCCTGGATCTACAACGCCGGCCAGCGCCGTGTGCGCCGGGCGCCGCAAGTGTCCTACGACGGCCCGGGCACCGCGTCCGACGGCCTGCGTACCACGGATAACTTCGACATGTTCTCCGGCGCCCCCGATCGCTATGACTGGAAGCTGGTGGGCAAGAAAGAGATGTACATCCCCTACAACAGCTACAAGCTCGATTCGCCGAACCTCAAGTACGACGACATCATCAAGGCCGGGCATATCAACCAGGACCTGACCCGCTATGAGCTGCACCGCGTGTGGGAAGTGGTCGGCACCGTCAAGCCGAGCGAACGGCACATCTATGCCAAGCGCCACATGTACATCGACGAAGACAGCTGGCAGGTCGCGTTGGTGGATCACTATGACGGCCGCGGCCAACTGTGGCGTGTCGCCGAAGGTCATGCACAGTTCTACTACGACCATCAGGTGCCGGCCTACACCGTGGAAACCCTGTACGACCTCATCGCCGGACGCTACATCGCCCTGGGCATGAAGAATGAGGAGAAGAGCAGTTTTGTGTTCGGGTTTGCGGCCAAGGCGGCGGACTACACGCCGGCGGCGTTGAGGGCTTCGGGCGTGCGTTGATGCCTGTTTGAAATGCAATCTTAATGTGGGAGGGGGCTTGCCCCCGATAGCGGTGGATCAGCTACAGAGAGCTGACTGATCCACCGCCATCGGGGGCAAGCCCCCTCCCACATTGGGTTTTGTGCATGGCTATTAATCACTGCGTTGAATACTTCTTCAATATTCGCTGAGCACGGGGCTAGGGTAGGTGTCAGGTTGCATAACAATAAAAACGCAGGATGCAGCAATGACCGCCATGACACGCTGCCTGGACCGTCCTGGATTCATGCCACGGCTGTCCGCCCATCATCTGTTGCGCCCGCGCCTGGCCGAGCCGTTGTTGGCGGCGCAGGCGCGGGTCAAGTTGCTCTGTGCCCCGGGCGGCAGTGGCAAGAGCGCGTTGCTCGCCGAGTGCGCCTTGCAGGCGCCGGCGGGTTGTCAGGTGTACTGGCTACCGCTCAATGGCGTGCCGCTAAGCCCGCTGGATTTGTGCCGGCGCCTGGCGCACAACCTGGGCCTGGCGTTTACCGATGAAGCCACGCTGTTGCAGGATCTCAGCCGCTGGCAGACGTCGGCGTGGCTGTTTCTCGATGATTTCAGCCGGCTGCCCGCGCCCGAGCTGGACGCCTTGCTCGACCGCCTGCTCAGCGCCAGCCACCCGGCGCTGACCTGGTGGCTGGGTGCGCGGCGGCGCCCTGGGTGCAACTGGCCGCGGCTGCTGCTCGACGATGAGCTGCTGGAATGCAGCGCGGCCGAGTTGATCTTCAGCGCCGAGGAAGTCCAGGCCCTGCTCGGCGAGACGCCGGGTCACAGCATCGAGCGCGTGATGCGGTTCAGCGCCGGTTGGTGCGCCGGGGTTCGCATCGCCTTGCTCGGCGACGGCCATCCCGACAAGACCTTGCTCGACTACCTGCAACACGAGCTGTTCAGCACCTTGCCGGCGGAACTGGAGGAAGCCTGGCGGGTGCTGGCGCATTTGCCGCGTTTCAATGCGGGCTTGTGCGAGCACCTGTTCGGCTTTGGCGATGGCGCTCAGTACCTGCGGGACTTGCAGGCGCTCGGCGCATTTATCCAGTCCTGGGACGATGCCGCCGACTGGCTGCAAGTCTTCGCGCCGCTTGCGCAGTTGATACGGGATGAGCCCTGGCCGGCCAAACGCTCCTGGCACCGACGGGCCTGCCAATGGTTCAGCGCCGAGGGCGACTGGCAAGCCGCGTTCGAGCAGGCGCTGCTGGCCGAAGAATACGAAGTGGCCGTCAGCCTGTTGCAGCACTTCAGCTTCGAAGACCTGTTCCGCCAGCAGAATGCCGTGCTGTTGTTGCGCCTGCATGAACAACACGGTGACGAGCTGATGCTGTGTTCCGCGCAGTTGGTGGGGCTGGTCACGGCCGCGTTGCTGTTCGCCGGGCGCTTCGAGCAGGCCGCGTTGTGCATCGGCCAACTGGCGCGTTTCGCCCCGCAACCGTCGGCGCCGCAGCAACGCCTGTTGTTGGCGCGCTGGCAGGCGCAGTGGGGGTGGTTGCTGCATCTGGCGGGTGATGCGCAACGTTCTCGCGAGCATTTCCTCGAGGCCTTGCAGGCGTTGCCCGACAGTGCGTGGACATCACGTCTGATGTGCCTGTCGGGGTTGACCCAGCAAGCCTTGCTGCGCGGTGAGCTGGAGGTGGCCCAGACCCTGAACCGCGAAGCGCTGTGCCTGGCGCGGGCCCATGGTTCGCTGTTGCTCGAAGCCCTGCTGGAGCTGGATCACGCGCAATTGCTCGAACAGCGCGGCGCGCCGTACCGCGCGCAAAACCTGTTGGAGCAGGTGCAGGCGATGTTGCTCAAACAGCGGCTGAAGGCTGGGCCGCTGGTCGGACGCATCGCCTTGCGGCGTGGGCATCTGGCCCTGCGCCAGGGGCAGGACGCGTTGGCTGCCGAGTGCTTCGAGACGGGTTTGAACATGTGCCTGCACAGCCAGGACAAGCGCGTGTTGTATGGCTACCTGGGCCTTGCGCTGTTGGCGGCCAATCACGGTGATTACGCCCAGGCCTTTATCCAGTTGCGCGAGGCCGAGCGCCTGATGCAGCAGCGCCAGGTGCCGGACACGGTGTACCGCGCGGTGTTGCTGCTGGTCAGCGGGCACTTCTGGTTGCAACAGGGTCGCGCCGAATTGACGGTGGCAGCGCTGCGCCGGGTGCTCCGCCATTTCCGAGGGCCCGACGCCAAGCAGGCGCCGCCGGCCACGCTGGAATTGATCCCGCGTCTTGAATACCTGCTGGTGTTGGCCGAGGTCAAACTGGGCGTCGCCGATCAACCGCTGGCGCGGCTCAACGCACTGCTGGACGCTTCCCGCCAACGCGGCATGCTGTGCCTGGAGGCCGAATTGCACCTGGTGCTTGGAGAGGTGGCCTGGCAACTGGGCGAACCGGCGATGGCGCGTCGTTCACTGCAACACGGCCTGGAACTGGCAGGGCGTTGCCAGGTGCAGCAAGCGATCCGCGAGCTGCGTTTACGCTCGCCCGGGCTGTTGAGTGAGCTGGGCCTGGAACCGCAGGCCTCGCCGACCGGCACGGCGGACAACCCGCTGAGCCAACGCGAGCTGGAGGTGCTGCAACTGATCGCCCTGGGCAACTCCAACCTGGAAATCGCCGGCCGCTTGTTTATCTCGCTGCACACCGTCAAGACCCACGCGCGGCGCATCCACAGCAAGCTCGGCGTGGAGCGACGCACCCAGGCGGTGGCCAAGGCCAAGACGTTGGGCTTGATGGTTTAAGCGCAGAACGCCTGACGGTATTCGCCGGGCGTCGCGCCCATGGCCTGGCGAAAGCGATGGGTGAAGTGGCTGGCGCTGGAGAAGCCGCACATCAACGCGATGTCACCCACGGGCAGGCTGCCGCTGCGCAGCAGGTTCTGCGCGCGGGCCAGGCGCCGGGCCAGCAGGTATTGATGGGGCGGCAGGCCGAAGCTTTGGCGGAACATCCGCGCAAAATGGTATTCCGACAGCGCACACATCCCGGCCAATTGCCCGAGGCTGATGGGGTCATCCAAGTGCTGGTCGATGTAGTCCACCAACAACCGCCGCTGATGCGCCGCCAGCCCGCCTTTCAAACGCAGCCCGTCGCGCGCGCCGACTTGGCTGAGCAAGGTGTGGCTGAGCATTTCATGGGCCAGGCTGCTGGTCAGCAGGCGTTCGGCGGGCTCGTGCCAGTTGAGGGCGATCAACTGGTGAAAGCGTTGCGCCTGGCTGGGGTCTTCGAGGAAGGTGCTTTCCTGCAGTTGCAGCGCGCGCGGTTCGCGGTCGAGCAGGGTGATGCAGCCCAGGGCGAATTGCGCCTGGCTGAAATACACATGGGCCAGGCGGATGTCGCCGTTGATCACCCAGGCCGACTGATGCTCGGCCGGCAGGATGCACAACTTGTCGGGCCCGCCCTTGGTGCCCGGCTGGTCGCGACGAAACGTGCCGGTGCCGCCGCCGATGTAGCAGGACAAGGTGTGATGGCCGGGCGCCTGGTAGTCCTGGGAATCGTGGTGGTTGCTCCACAACGCCGCAGACAAGCCGTCACCGAGCTCGGCGCAGGCTTCGAGGCGAGCGTGGGGCGAGCGGTTGAGGGCTTGAAAGACTTGCAGGGATTCCAACGCTGACATGATGTGTACTCTCCGACGCCTTGCATCCTACTCCGAGCCGCTGGCGCTGTGAGCCCGCCGTGCGACAAAAGCGCAAGAATCTGCAAGCGCCGGCCATGGCTTGAAGGCGACACTGTGGCTCAACCAGCGGAGCCTGTTATGAACCTTTTCCTGTATTTACTCACCGTGCTGATCTGGGGCACCACCTGGATCGCCCTCAAGTGGCAACTGGGCGTGGTGGCGATTCCCGTGTCGATCGTCTATCGCTTCGCCCTGGCGGCGTTGGTGTTGTTTGTGCTGTTGCTGCTCAGCCGCAAGTTGCAGGTGATGAACCGGCGCGGGCATCTGATCTGCCTGGCCCAGGGGTTGTGCCTGTTCTGTGTGAACTTCATGTGTTTTCTCACGGCCAGCCAGTGGATTCCCAGCGGGCTGGTGGCGGTGGTGTTTTCTACGGCGACGCTGTGGAATGCCCTGAATGCGCGGGTGTTTTTTGGCCAGCGGGTCGCGCGCAATGTGTTGATGGGCGGCGGCCTTGGCTTGCTGGGCTTGGGCCTGTTGTTCTGGCCGGAGCTGGCGGGGCACACCGCGAGCCCGCAGACCTTGCTCGGGCTGGGTTTGGCGCTGTTGGGGACGATGTGTTTTTCGGCTGGCAATATGCTTTCGAGCCTGCAGCAGAAGGCGGGGTTGCGGCCGTTGACTACCAATGCCTGGGGCATGGCATATGGTGCGGTGATGTTGGCGACCTATTGCGTGGTGCGCGGTATTCCGTTCGAGATGGACTGGAGTGCGCGGTATGTCGGGGCGTTGGGGTATTTGGTGATTCCGGGGTCGGTGATTGGGTTTACGGCGTATCTGACGCTGGTCGGGCGTATGGGGCCTGAGCGGGCGGCGTATTGCACGGTGTTGTTTCCGGTGGTGGCGCTGAATGTGTCGGCGTTTGCCGAGGGGTATCAGTGGACTGCGCCGGCGTTGGTGGGGTTGGTGTTGGTGATGGTGGGGAATGTGTTGGTGTTTCGTAGGGTTAGGGTGGTTCAGGCGGGGGAGGCGGTGTTCAGGGCGAAGCAAGTCTGAGGTGGGAAGGGGGGTTAAGGTGGGAGGGGATTGCTTTAGGTGGGAGGGTGTTGCTTTAGGTGGGAGGGGGCTTGCCCCCGATAGCAGTGGGTCAGCTACAAATAAGTGACTGACCCACCGCTATCGGGGGCAAGCCCCCTCCCACATTTTCAGCATTTCAGCATTTCAGCATTTCAGTATTTCAGTATTTATTGGGTTTGATTGGGGGATCTGGGTTATTTGAGGCCTAGGCGTTTGGCCATGCGGCCTAGGTTGGCGCGGTCCAGGCCTAGTTCGCGGGCGGTGCTGGCCCAGTTGTGTTGGTGGCGTTCCAGGCAGGCGTTGATGACTTGGCGCTGGTAGTGTTCGGTGGCCTGGCGCAGGTCGCCGCCGGCGATGGCGGTGACTTCGGGTGGTGGGGCGATCGGCGCTGCGCTGACGTCGGGCAGGTCCAGGTCTTGGGCGCTCAGGCTGAGAATCTTCGGACGTTCGCGACAGTTTCCCAGGGCTTTCAGTGCGCTGCGTCCGATCAAATGTTCCAGCTCGCGCACATTGCCCGGCCAGTTGTAGGCCAGCAACGCGGCTTGGGCGTCGCTGGTCAGGCGCAGGCTGCCCAGGCCCATGCGCGAACGGTTCTGTTCGAGAAAGAACCCGGCCAGTAGCAACACATCGCGCCCGCGCTCGCGCAGCGCCGGCACTTGCAGCGGGTAGACGCTGAGGCGGTGGTAGAAGTCGGCACGGTAGCGGCCGTTGCGCACTTCTTCGGCCAGGTCGCGGTTGGTGGCGGCGATCAGGCGCACGTCCACTTGATGTTCCTTGTCCGAGCCCAGGCGCTGCAACTGGCCGCTTTGCAGGACGCGCAGCAGCTTGGCCTGCACCGTCAACGACAGCTCGCCGACTTCGTCCAGAAACAACGTGCCGCCGTTGGCCAGTTCGAATTTGCCCCGGCGCTCGTTCAGCGCGCCGGTGAAGGCACCGCGCACGTGGCCGAACAGCTCGCTTTCCACCAGGGTTTCCGGCAGGGCGGCGCAGTTGAGGCTGATCAGCGGCTTGTCCGCGCGGGACGACGCGGCGTGGATCGCCTGGGCCACCAGTTCCTTGCCGACCCCGGTTTCGCCGGTGATCAACACGGTGAGGTCGCTGCCGCCCACCAGGTTGATCTCTTCGACCAGGCGCTTGTGGGGCTTGCTCTGGCCGATCATCTCTTTGTGCTGCTGGCCGCTGGCCTGGCGGTAGATCTCGGCACGCTGGCGTTCGTCTTCGGCGCGCAATGCCAGGTGTTCGATGCGTTCGGCGACGTTGACCGTGGCGGCGGCGAGGCTGGCGAAGGCTTGCAGGGCATCCAGCTCGACCCGTTCGAAGCGCTCGGTGTCGAGGGCGTCCAGGGTCAGCAGGCCCCACGGTTTGTCATCGACATACAGCGGGCAGCCCATGCAGTCGTGAATTTCGAGGTGCCCGTGCAGGCCGTCCACCAGGCCGTCGTAGGGGTCGGGCAATTCACTGTCGCTGTCGAAACGCGTCGGGCCGGGGCTGCCGAGCAGCACGGCGAAACGCGGGTGTTCGCTGACCTTGAAGCGTCGGCCCAGGGTATCGGCGCTCAAGCCGTCCACTGCCAGCGGCACCAGCGACTCACCGTCCAGGCGCAACAGCGCGGCGGCGTCGCACGGCAGCAGGGCGCGCATGGCTTGCAACAGGCGGCGGTAACGCTCGCCTTCGGGCAGTTCGCGGGACAGGTCGGCGACCAGGGGGAGCAGGGTGGTGAGCAGCGATTGCGCAGTCATAATGACTCCTTGTAGTCCTTATGACTATAAGACGTAGGAGGTCATACTGACTACTGGTAATTTAACTGATTGAAATCAAACGATTTATTAGTTGGCATGAATACTGAGTACTCCAAGGCAATCAGTAAAGAAGCCCAGGAGGCTCCATGCTTAGTGCCCAAGACCGTGCCATCATCAAATCCACCGTGCCCCTGCTGGAAAGCGGCGGCGAAGCGCTGATCACCCATTTCTACCGCATGATGCTCTCCGAGTACCCGGAGGTGCGCCCGCTGTTCAACCAGGCGCACCAGGTCAGCGGCGACCAGCCCCGTGCCCTGGCCAATGGTGTGTTGATGTATGCACGACATATCGACCAGTTGGATCAACTGGGTGATCTGGTGGCGAAGATCATCAACAAACACGTGGCCTTGCAGATCCTGCCGGAACATTACCCGATCGTGGGAGCCTGCCTGCTGCGTGCGATTTCCGAAGTGTTGGGCAGCGAGATTGCCACTCCCGAGGTGATGAGCGCCTGGGGCGCGGCCTACGGTCAGTTGGCGGACATCCTGATCGGCGCCGAAGCTGCGATCTATGATGAGAAAGCCCAGGCGCCGGGCGGCTGGCGGGGTGCGCGGCCGTTCAAGCTGGTCAAGCGCGTGGAGGAAAGTGCCGAAATCACGTCCTTCTATTTCGCTCCGCTGGACAACGGCCCGATCCTCGCCGCCGAGCCCGGTCAGTACATTGGTATGACGCTGCTGCTCGATGGCGAAGAAGTGCGCCGCAACTATTCCTTGTCGGCCCTCAGCGATGCCGGCCAATACCGCATCAGCGTCAAGCGTGAAGCCGGTGGGCGGGTGTCCAACTACCTGCATGATCAATTGCAGGTCGGCGCGACGATCGACCTGTTCCCGCCAGCGGGCGAGTTCACCCTGGCCGCCAGCGATAAACCGCTGGTGCTGATCAGCGGCGGGGTGGGCATCACGCCAACACTGCCGATGCTCGAAGCGGCCCTGGCCACCCAGCGTCCGGTGCATTTTATCCACTGCGCGCGTAACGGCGGGGTGCATGCGTTTCGGGAATGGGTCGACGCCCTGGCGGCCAAGCATCCGCAGCTCAAGCGCTTCTACTGCTATGACGAGGACGATGGCGTGAGCCCGGCAGGCGACACCGTGGGCCTGCTGAGCCAGGAACAACTGGCGGCGTGGTTGCCTGAGCAGCGCGACCTGGATGCGTACTTCCTCGGCCCTAAAGGCTTCATGGCCGCAGTCAAGCGCCACCTCAAGGCCTTGGGCGTACCCGAAAAACAAAGCCGCTACGAATTCTTCGGCCCGGCCGCCGCCCTCGAATAACCCCCCCACACCCACACACCCATACACCTGTAGGAGCGAGCTTGCTCGCGAAGAACGTCAACGATAACGCGTGCATCCTGGATGACCGCAGCGTCTTTAAGTTCTTCGCGAGCAAGCTCGCTCCTACAAGTGGCATATTAAACGCCACCTCAAAGCCTTGGGCGTACCCGAAAAACAAAGCCGCTACGAATTCTTCGGCCCGCCCACACACCCATACACCTGTAGGAGCGAGCTTGCTCGCGAAGAACGTCAACGATAACGCGTGCATCCTGGATGACCGCAGCGTCTTTGAGTTTTTCGCGAGCAAGCTCGCTCCTACAAGTGGCATATTAAACGCCACCTCAAGGCCATGGGCGTACCCGAAAAACAAAGCCGCTACGACTTCTTCGGCCCGGCCGCCGCCCTCGAATAACCCCCCCACACCCACACACCTGTAGGAGCGAGCTTGCTCGCGAAGAACGTCAACGATAACGCCTGCATCCTGGATGACCGCAGCGTCTTTGAGTTTTTCGCGAGCAAGCTCGCTCCTACAAGTGGCATATTAAACGCCACCTCAAAGCCTTGGGCGTACCCGAAAAACAAAGCCGCTACGACTTCTTCGGTCCCCCCACACACCCACACCCATACACCTGTAGGAGCGAGCAAGCTCGCTCCTACAAGTGGCGTATTAATCCGCCGTTAACCCCCTTCTGTTTAAACCACTCTCTGTGTGTAAACTTGCCGCCACAGGCACAACCAAACAAAGGGATACGGAGATGAGTGACGAATTGCGTTTAGGCAGGGAGCGGCGCTTTCTGGTGTTGCTGGGCATCATCTGCCTGGCGCTGATCGGCGGTGCGCTGTACATGCAGGTGGTGTTGGGCGAAGCGCCGTGCCCGCTGTGTATCCTGCAGCGCTATGCCTTGCTGTTGATTGCCGTTTTTGCGTTTATTGGTGCGGCTATGCGCAACAAAGGGGCGATCACGCTGTTTGAAGGGTTGGTGGTGCTCAGTGCCTTGGGCGGTGTGGCGGCTGCCGGTCACCATGTGTACACCCAGTTCTTCCCTGAGGTCAGTTGCGGCGTGGATGTGCTGCAACCGATCGTTGACGGCCTGCCCCTGGCCAAGGTGTTTCCGCTGGTATTCCAGGTCGACGGCTTCTGCAGCACGCCGTACCCGCCGGTGCTCGGCCTGTCGCTGGCGCAATGGGCGCTGGTGGCGTTCGTGCTGACGGTGATCCTGGTGCCCCTGGGTATCTATCGCAATCGCAATCGCCAACGCAAAGCCTGAGCCATTCATTGAAACGCCCCGGCCTTTCTTAAAGGAAAACCGGGGCGTTTTTGTTTGTAGGGATTTTTGAAGGGACAGTGACGCGGGACAATTTTGACGGCGCGCAGTGTGCGACATGTTGTCACATAGGCGCTGTCGCAGGGCGTTTCCGAGCCCTCGCAACGCCGCGTGAATTTGCCCATGGCCGTTAATGTGTGCTGTCAGTTCATCGTTTGAGCAACACCGCGAATAGCGCGCCGTTCGCGGCTTTCGGTGGTCAGCGAGTGCCCTGTTTTATGGGGGCTTGGAGCGCTTTTTCAGGCCCTTACGGCGGGTAAGGGGTGTGGCAGTTTGCCCTATAACACGGCATTTTTTGTGGTTTTTGTTGAGAATCCAACGCGATAAGATCGCGAACCTTTGCAAAATAGGTGAAGGATTATTGCTGGAATCGATAAAAATTATTTCTTTATAAGACATGGTTTATACATCGCTAGCTAACTACAATCGCCCGCACTGAATGTCCGGTGCTGTTCAATATTTGAGCATTGGAGCGGTCGAGGGGCAGATGGATGGCTCTGTGCGACCCCAGGTTCCGGCAGCCTTTCAACTATCCGCACCAAATGGAATTGGTCTGTAACAAGGCCTTTAACCACGAAATCGAATAAGAACTCACCGCAGGTCCGCGAACCGTCCAATTAGGGCGCACGGGCAGGCTCTTATTCAATCGAAGAGAAATGCCAACCCTTGGCAGGGTGAAGTGTTGGCGATCAAAACCCAACTGCATTGCGCAAGCTGCTTTAGAGGTCGTGAGATGAGTAAAAACAGGTACCCCCGATTACTAGGCTTTTTGCCGCTGCTTGGCATGATGTTAATGCTGGGAGGCTGCAAGTGGTCCTTGCTCGACCCAAAAGGACAGGTCGGTCTGGATGAA
The DNA here is from genome assembly GCF_049898265.1 of Pseudomonas sp. PSPC2-3. Lineage (NCBI taxonomy): Bacteria > Pseudomonadati > Pseudomonadota > Gammaproteobacteria > Pseudomonadales > Pseudomonadaceae > Pseudomonas > Pseudomonas sp. PSPC2-3. Next base: position 84,016 of record NZ_JAFCXJ010000004.1, read on the forward strand.
CGCAACCTGATCATCACTGCCACCCTGCTGATGTTGCTGGTCGTGGTCCCTGTGATCATCATGACCTTCGCCTTCGCCTGGAAATACCGCGCGTCGAACACCAAGGCGACTTACGCGCCGAAGTGGTCGCACTCCACCAAGATTGAAATCGCGGTGTGGCTGGTTCCGATCCTCATCATCATTGCCCTGGGTTATGTGACCTACAAGTCCACCCACGCGCTGGACCCGTACCGTCCGCTGGACTCCGAGGTCAAGCCGATCAATATCGAAGTGGTCGCGCTGGACTGGAAGTGGCTGTTCATCTACCCGGACCTGGGTATCGCCACCGTCAACAAGATCGTGTTCCCGGAACATACCCCGGTTAACTTCAAGATCACCTCCGACACTGTGATGAACTCGTTCTTCATCCCAGGCCTGGGTGGCCAGATCTACGCGATGGCCGGCATGCAGACCAAGCTGCACCTGATCGCCAACCAGAAAGCTGAAATGGACGGCATCTCCGCCAACTATAGCGGCGCAGGTTTCACCGGCATGAAATTCAAAGCGATCTCGACGAGCCAGGAAGAATTCGACGCCTGGGTAGCCGAAGTCAAGGCCGCACCTAAACAGCTTGATCAAGCTGAATACGAAGCCCTTGCCAAACCAAGCCAGAACAACCCAGTCGCGCTGTACTCCACTTACACGCCTGACCTGTTTCAGAAAGTCGTCGACAAGTACGAAGGCATGAAACCAGGCAAGCCGGTCAAGCACGAGAAGAAAGAAGTGGCTGCGGTTGAAGGTTCTGACACGGGCTCGCATTCAACTGCTGGGGCAGAGGAGTAAACGATGTTTGGTAAATTAAGTTGGGATGCGGTCCCGTTCCACGAGCCGATTGTGATGATTACCATCGCCATGATCGCGCTGGGTGGTCTGGCACTGGTTGGGGGTATCACTTACTTCAAGAAGTGGACCTACTTGTGGACTGAGTGGCTGACTTCGGTCGACCACAAGAAAATCGGTGTGATGTACATCGTCGTTGCCATGGTCATGCTGCTGCGTGGTTTTGCCGACGCCATCATGATGCGTACCCAGTTGGCCATGGCCACTGAGGGCGCGCCAGGCTACCTGCCGCCTGAACACTATGACCAGATCTTCACCGCTCACGGTGTGATCATGATCATCTTCATGGCGATGCCTTTCTTCACCGGCCTGATGAACCTTGCAGTGCCGCTGCAGATCGGTGCCCGCGACGTTGCCTACCCGTTCCTGAACTCCCTGAGCTTCTGGCTGCTGGTGTCTGGCGTGGTGCTGATCAACGTGTCCCTGGGCGTCGGCGAATTCGCCAAGACCGGTTGGGTTGCGTATCCGCCATTGTCGGGCCTGAAATACAGTCCGGGCGTGGGTGTGGACTACTACATCTGGGCGCTACAGTTATCAGGGCTCGGGACGACGCTGACGGGGGTCAACTTCCTGGCCACCGTGCTGAAAATGCGCGCCCCTGGCATGAAGATGATGGACATGCCGATCTTCACCTGGACCTGCACCTGGGCCAACGTGCTGATCGTGGCTTCGTTCCCGATCCTCACCGCTACGCTGGTACTGCTGTCGCTTGACCGTTACCTGGATTTCCACATTTTCACCAACGAACTTGGTGGCAATCCAATGATGTACGTGAACCTGTTCTGGGCATGGGGTCACCCTGAGGTGTACATCCTGATCCTGCCAGCGTTCGGTATCTTCTCCGAAGTGATCTCGACCTTTACCGGCAAGCGCCTGTTCGGTCACCACTCGATGGTCTACGCCTCCGGTGCGATCTCGGTACTGGGCTTCATGGTGTGGCTGCACCACTTCTTCACCATGGGTTCGGGGGCCAGCGTCAACGCCTTCTTCGGCCTGGCGACGATGCTGATTTCGATCCCGACGGGGGTGAAGCTATTCAACTGGCTGTTCACCATCTACCACGGCCGTCTGCGTATGACCAGCCAGGTCGTGTGGACACTGGGCTTCATGGTGACCTTCGCCATCGGCGGTATGACCGGCGTACTGCTGGCCATCCCGGGTGCTGACTTCGTGCTGCACAACAGCTTGTTCGTGATCGCTCACTTCCACAACGTGATCATCGGCGGTGCGGTATTCGGTTACATCGCTGGTTTCAGCTTCTTCTTCCCGAAAGCGTTCGGCTTCAAGCTGCACGAGGGTTGGGGCAAGGCTGCATTCTGGTTCTGGATCTCGGGCTTCTTCGTCGCGTTCATGCCGCTCTATGCACTGGGCTTCATGGGCATGACCCGTCGTCTGAACGCCACCACCAACCCTGAGTGGGTGCCGTACCTGTACGTCGCCATGATCGGTGCGGTGCTGATTGCGGTGGGTATCGCCTGCCAACTGATCCAGCTGTATGTCAGCGTGCGTGATCGCAAGCAGAACATGTGCGAATCGGGCGACCCATGGAACGGCCACACCCTGGAATGGTCGACTTCGTCGCCACCTCCGTTCTACAACTTCGCCGTGATTCCTACCGCGAACACCATCGATGCGTTCACCGAAGCCAAGGAAGACGGTACTGCGTACCAGCGGCCTAAGCACTACGAACCGATCCACATGCCAAACAACACCGCCACTGGCGTGGTGATGGGTGCGCTGTTGACCGTGTTCGGTTTCGCGATGATCTGGCACATCTGGTGGCTGGCAATCGTGAGCCTGGTGGGCACCATCGGCTACTTCATTGTCCACGCTGCACGTGATGATCAAGGCTACATGGTGCCGGTCGAAACGATCGAGCGCATCGAAGCCGAGCAGCACGCTCGCCTGGTGGCCGAGAAGAAGATCCCGGCCAACCGTGTAGAAACCTCGTTGGAACAGGCTTAAACCATGTCGAACTTAGTGACCAATGCTGGACACGCCCATGTCGATGACCATGGGCACGATGACCATCACCACGACTCGGGCCCGGTAACCGTCTACGGTTTCTGGCTCTACCTGATGACCGACTGCATCTTGTTTGCGTCGATCTTCGCGGTGTACGCGGTACTGGTAAACAACGTAGCGGGTGGCCCGGCGGGCCACGACATCTTCGAACTGCCTTACGTGCTCGGCGAAACCGCCTTGCTGTTGTTCAGTTCGATCACCTACGGCTTCGCCATGTTGTCCTTCTACAAGGGCAACAAGCAGGGCGTACTGACCTGGTTGGGCCTGACCTTCCTGTTCGGCCTGGGCTTCATCGGCATGGAGATCAACGAGTTCCACCTGCTGATCTCCGAAGGCTACGGCCCTAGCCGCAGCGGCTTCCTGTCGGCGTTCTTCACGCTGGTGGGGACCCACGGTCTGCACGTGACATCTGGCCTGATCTGGATGGCGATGATGATGTATCAGGTCAATAAACACGGCCTGACCAACACCAACAAGACTCGCCTGAACTGCCTGAGCCTGTTCTGGCACTTCCTGGATGTGGTCTGGATCTGCGTATTCACCGTCGTCTACTTGATGGGGACCCTGTAATGGCTAATGCACACTCCCATGACAGCCATGATGCGAGTCACGGCAGCGTAAAGACTTACGCTATCGGCTTCATCCTGTCGGTCATCCTGACCCTGATCCCGTTCGGCCTGGTGATGTACCCAACCTTGCCGAAGTCGATCACCTTGATGATCGTCCTGGCGTTCGCGGTGATTCAGGTCCTGGTTCACCTGGTGTACTTCCTGCACCTGGACCGCTCCGAGGCCCAGCGCGAGAACGTGATTGCGTTCGTGTTCGCAGGCCTGGTGATCGTTCTGCTGGTTGGTCTGTCGCTGTGGATCATGTTCAGCATCCACACCTACATGATGGCGAAGTGAGGTAAGACCCGATGTCGCTTAAGCACTTTATCCAAATCACCAAACCGGGGATCATTTTCGGTAACGTGCTTTCTGTGGCAGGCGGCTTCTTCCTGGCCTCCAAGGGACATGTCGATCTGGCCATCTTCCTGGCCGCCATGATCGGCACGTCCCTGGTGGTAGCTTCCGGTTGTGTGTTCAACAACTGCATCGACCGCGACATCGATATCAAGATGGAACGCACCAAGAATCGCGTGCTGGTCCAGGGCCTTATCTCCCTGAAACTGGCACTGCTGTTCGCGACCGTCCTGGGTGTTGCCGGCGTGGTGTTGTTGTACAAGGTGGCCAACCCGTTGGCGGCGCTGTTTGCCGTGATCGGCTTTGTCATCTACGTCGGCCTCTACAGCCTGTACCTCAAGCGCAAGTCGGTTCACGGCACGCTGGTGGGCAGTCTGTCGGGGGCGATGCCGCCGGTGATTGGTTATGTGGCTGTGACCAATAGCTTCGACATGGCCGCGCTGGTGCTGCTGGTGATGTTCAGCCTGTGGCAGATGCCGCATTCCTATGCCATCGCGATCTTCCGTTTCAACGACTACCTGGCTGCGTCGATTCCGGTTCTGCCGGTCAAGCGCGGCATCCAGGTGGCCAAGAAACACATCCTGCTGTACATCCTGGCCTTCCTCGTGGCGACCTTGATGTTGACCTTCAGTGGCTACGCCGGCATGAGCTACCTTGCCGTCGCCGCCGCCATGGGCATGTACTGGTTGTACATGGCCTGGACCGGTTACAAGGCGGTGGACGACACCGTCTGGGCACGCAAGCTGTTCGTGTTCTCGATCTTCACCATCACCGCGCTCAGCGTGATGATGTCCCTGGATTTCCAGGTGCCGAGAGAGCTGTTGCTGACCTACGCGCCCTGAGTGGTTCCAAGCAGTGAACAAGCCCCGCCTTCGTGAGAAGCGCGGGGCTTTTTCTTGGGCGCGGGATTAAATCGGCCGGCGCCTTTCTCGTCATACCTCACTGTACGAGCTGTGCGAATCCATTACCCGCGTACAAGGAGTTGTCACCATGGTCAGCGTTAGTCGTCGGTCCCTTCTCGCCTTGGGCGCGGCCTTGCCCTTGCTGGGGCGCCTGGACTGGGCAGTCGCCAGCCCACCACCGGCAAAGGCTGAGAAGGTGCGGCTCAACTACAACGAAAGCCCCTACGGCCCCTCGGGCGCCGCCCGCGAGGCGATGCAGGACGCGATTGCTACGGCCGGGCGTTATCCCTACGGCCACATGTACGCTCTGGCCGCGTTGTTTGCCCGGCAGCAGGGGATTGCCGAAGCACAGGTGGCGGTGTTTTCCGGCTCCATGGCGGCGCTGCGCTATGCGGTGTTGGCGTTTACCGGCGAAAACCGCGGCCTGGTGATGGCCACGCCGTCCTACGAGGTGCCGCGCCAGGCGGCCGAGGCGAGCCGGGCGCCGGTGCAGGAAGTGAGCCTCACGGCCGAGCACGCCCACGACATCCCCGCGATGCTCGCCGCCGATCCCCAGGCGGGCATGCTCTACCTGTGCAACCCGAATAACCCCACCGGTACCCTGACGTCCACCGAGGCCATCCGGCACGCGCTGGCGAACAAACCCCAAGGCAGCGTGCTGGTGGTGGACGAGGCGTACATCGACTTCGCCGACGCTCCCAGCTGTGTCAGTTGGGTCAAGGAACACGACGACCTGCTGGTGTTGCGCACCTTCTCGAAAATCTACGGCATGGCCGGCGCGCGCGTGGGCCTGGCGATCGGCGCCCCGGCGTTGCTGGCGCGCCTCGCGGTGTTCGGGGGCGACAACGTCCCTGCCGGCAGCGGCTTGCTCGGCGCGCAGGCCAGCCTCGAAGACGTCAACCTGTTGCCGCAACGCAAGGCCCTGAACGCGCAACTGCGCGAGGAGACCGTCGCCTGGCTCAAGGCCCGCGGGTTCACCTGCACGCTGTCGCAGAGCAACTGCTTCATGATCGACGTGAAGCAACCGGCGGAGCAAGTGATCGAGAAACTGGCCGCGCAAGGTGTGATGATCGGCCGCGTATGGAAGAGTTGGCCGCAGTGGGTGCGGGTGACGGTGGGGAACAAGCACGAGATGGAGCGGTTTCGCGAGGTGTTTGCGGCGCAGGTCCAGCGCAGCGTTTAACCCAATACAAAACCAATGTGGGAGGGAGCAATCCCCCTCCTACATTGGGTTCTGCGGTACTACTGCTGCGCGATGCTGTACCCATCGAACGCGGTCTGCTGCTGCAACGCCGTGATCACGCTCTTGCGGCTCAACGGCTGTTCGGCGCCGGCGTTATCCACAAAGCTCTCGACTTCCAGCTCGGCGTCATCGCCTTCACCCACGAAGCTGAAACCCAGGAACTCGAACGCTTCACGGTCGACATTGAGCTTCGAGCGCGGCGTGCGCAGCGGCAGGGTGACGCTGATGCCATCCTTGCTGATCACAAACACTTCGGCGTCTTTCTTCGGCCGCGCGGCCTTGCCCTTGCCGGCGCTCGGGTTGCTGATGGCCTGGTGGGACTGGTTCAACACCTTGAGGGCCAGGCCGTAGACCAGCTCCTGAAACGCCGGGTCGTCCTTGAAGCTGGACAGGATGCGGCTGATCGAGAACTTGCTGCTCAGGTCTTCCAGGGCGATGTTGTCGGCGGCTTCGGCGTCCTTGAGCTGCTTGAGCTGGCCCATCAGGTCGTAGGCCTTGTCGTCGTCGAAGGCATCGTGGGCCTGGCGGATGGCCACGCGCAACTCGCGGATCTGGTCGCTTTCCTTGGAGGTGTGGAACGCGTCCAGCACCATCTCGCTGATGATCTTGGCCGCTGGCACATGCTGTGAAAGATTGATGGCGTTTTCGTATTCAGCTTTGGATTGCAAGGCGACTACGGATTCTTCGGCGGATTCAGCGGTGTAGGAATCGGGCATTGAAATTTCACTACTTCAGTAAACAGGGACAAAAAAGCGTCGGGCATTTTCGGCGGGGAGGGGGGGCAGGTCAAGGCAGCACAATGCCCTTATTGCGACGCAACGCGGCCAGCGCCCGCAAAACAGACCTACGGTCAACCCGCATGCTCAACAGGCTGCCGATGACCATGCCGCCCGCCCAGGCGCCGCTCGACAGTATCGACGGTGCCAGCGCCAGTGTGCTTCCCTGCAGAAAAGCGTCGGATGTTTTCAGGCGCGGACCAGGGCAGTCGGCTTCAACAGGTATTCCCCGTTAATAGTGATAACGACACATCAAGACCTGAGTCTCATCATCCTCTATGCCATAGACCAAGCGATGTTCGGCGGTGATTCGCCGAGACCAGAAGCCACTGAGGTTGTATTTGAGTGGTTCGGGGCCGTCTCTTCAAGGGCATTGAATTCCGATAGCGAGATCATCACCACGGGCTCACCTTTTTGCCGGGTGAGCAGCAACGGGATGTGATCGTCATTGACCCGATCCATTGTCTCGGAGAGATGGGCACGGGCATTGGTGTAGTTGATTGTTTCCATGGGTATGTCCTCGCTTGATGGTACGAAACGTCCAGAAATACGTACATGTGTTCAAGGGTTTCCTTATCAACGGTCAATGGGTGGCACCCTTACGGTTTGAGCCTGACCCACATCAAAACCCCGCAGCGCCAAACCCGTTACAACACAAAGGTCTGATGAACCCATAAAAACGACAACGGACCTGCGCCGAGGGGGCTTCCCCACGCGAGGTCATTAAAGGACTAATGCAATGGCGCTTTCTCTGTCACGCCTGGCCTTGCTGGGAGCGACGTTTGGTCTGACGCTACCCCTGCACGCCAATTCCGCCGATACCGCACTGATCGAACACGGCAAATATGTCGCGCAATTGGGCGACTGCATTGCCTGCCACACCGCCAAGCCAGGCAACACGATGGCCGGCGGGCTGGAGCTGAGCACGCCGATGGGCACGATCTATTCGAGCAATATCACGCCGGACCGCGAGACCGGTATTGGCGCCTACAGCTTCGAACAGTTCGACCGGGTCATGCGTGAAGGTGTCACACCTGCGGGTATGAACCTGTACCCGGCGATGCCGTATCCGTCCTACGCCAAGATGAGCGAGGAGGACATGCGCGCCTTGTACGCCTACCTGATGCAGGGCGTGGAACCCGTGCGGCAGGCCAACCTCGAGGCGGACATGGGCTTCCCGTTCAACCAGCGCTGGGGCCTGGCCTTGTGGAACTTCGCCTTTCTCGACAAGCAAGCGTTCCAGCCCGACCCCGGCCGTGACGCGCAGCTCAACCGTGGCGCGTATCTGGTCCAGGGCCTGGGCCACTGCGGCTCCTGTCATACCCCGCGGGGCATCGCCTTCCAGGAAAAGGCCATGAGCGATGACGGGCGCGGCGGCCAGCATTACCTGGCCGGCGAAACCGTCGAGCATTGGCGCGCCCTGAGCCTGCGCAACCTGTGGACCGTGGAAGACACCGTGCAACTGCTCAAGACCGGGCAGAACCGCTTTGCCACCGTCGCCGGCAACATGGCCGATGTGATTCACCACAGCACCCAGCATTTTAGCGACGACGACCTGACCGCGATTGCCCGCTATCTGAAATCCCTGCCGCCCGGCCCGGACGATCTGCCGATGCCGTCGGTGGCCCGCGCACCGGCCGCGCCACCCGCCGACCTGTTCACCAGCCGTGGCGGCCTGGGTTATATGCAGTTCTGCAGCGACTGCCACCGCAGTGATGGCGCGGGGGTGAAAGGCTTGTTCCCGCCGTTGGCCGGCAACCCGAGCATCGTCTCGAACGACCCGACATCCCTGCTGCACATCACCCTCACCGGTTGGGAGACCGCACAAACGGCCACTCACCCACGGGTCTACACCATGCCCGGGTTTGCCCGGCTGGCGGACCAGGAGGTCGCTGAAATCCTCAGTTTCGTTCGCACGCGCTGGGGCAACCAGGGCACGTCGATCAGCGCCGCGCAGGTCAAGACATTGCGCGATCAGCTCAACCCGGCCACGACCTACTCCTCCACTTTCGAAACCCCGCGCCTGGCCGACCTGCTCGCGGCGCCGAACGCCGACCAGGTGGTGCGCGGCATGCGCCTGCACCTGCAAACCAAGGCATTGCTGCCCGACAACGTCGGCAACGCGCTCAATTGCACCAGTTGCCACCTCAACGCCGGCACCGTGGCGGACGGTTCGCCCTTCGTCGGCGTGTCGGCCTTCTTCCCCAGCTATGCACCGCGCGCGGGCAAGGTGGTGAGCCTGGAAGAACGCATCAACGGCTGCTTCCGGCGCTCGATGAACGGCAAACCGTTGCCGCCGCAATCGGCGGATATGCAGGCGATGGTCGCGTACTTCGACTGGATGAAGAACAACACCCGCCCCGAAGACAAGGTGGCCGGGCGCGGTGTAGGCAAGGTCGACCCGGCGATCAAACCGGACCTGGCCAATGGCAAGGCGGTCTACGCCAAGCAATGCGCGGTGTGCCATGGCGACAACGGTGAGGGCCTGGCGCGTGCCGACGGCGAGCGGGTGTACCCGCCGCTGTGGGGCGACCAGTCGTTCAATATCGGCGCCGGCATGGCACGCACCTACACGGCGGCGGCGTTCGTCAAACGCAACATGCCGATCGGCTTCCACGAGCAATTCCCGTTGGGCCAGGGCGGTTTGTCCGACCAGGAAGCGGTGGACGTCGCGGCGTATTTCTCGGGGCAACCTCGCCCGGACTTCCCGGACAAGGTCAAAGACTGGCCCAACGGCGGCAAGCCGGTGGATGCGCGTTACTAGTCCAGTTGCTTGAGGCACGCCTGGAGGATGTCCAGGCCTTCCTCCAACACCGCCGGCTCAATGGTCAGCGGTGCCAGTAAGCGGACGATGTGCCGCGACTTGCCGCTGGGCATCAGCAGCAAGCCGGCGTCCCGCGCCAGGCTCAGCAACTGGCTCAGTTGCTGGGGCGCGGGCGTGCCGTCGGCGTGGGCCAACTCGATGCCACGCATGGCGCCGACGCCGGTCAGTCGGCCCAGGTAAGGCGACAGGCGTTGCGCGCGCCAGGTTTCGTAGCGGCGCAGGATGGCCTCTTCCTGTCGCGTGCCCCAGGCCTGCAACTGTGCATCCGTCATCACCTCCAGGGTGGCCAACGCCGCCGCGCAGGCGATGGGATTGCCCGAATATGTGCCGCCCAGCCCGCCTTTGGGCAGGTTGTCGAGTAATGCCTTGCGCCCCACCACAGCACCCAACGGCACACCGCCGGCGATGCTTTTGCCGAGCAGGATCAAGTCCGGCGTTATGCCCAGGCGCGAGAAGGCAAAACGTTGCCCGGTGCGGCCGAAACCGGACTGGATTTCATCGACGATCAGCAGGATGTTTTTCTCATCGCAGAAGCGGCGGAGGGCCTGGGCGAACGCGATATCCAGCGCGAGGAAGCCGCCTTCACCCTGCACCGGCTCAATGATGAAGCAGGCTACATCGTTGACGTCGATTTCCACGCTGAACAAGCGGTCCATGGCCTTCAGCGCTTCGGCGCAGGTCACGCCGTTGTCGGCGCTGGGGTAGGGCAGGTGATACACCGGGCCCGGCAGGACACCGACTTTTTGCTTGTAGGGCGCGACCTTGCCATTCAGGTTGAGGGTGGCGAGGGTGCGGCCGTGGAAGGCGCCGTCGAAGGCGATCACCGCGGTGCGGCCGGTGGCGCCGCGCACGATCTTCAGGGCGTTTTCCGCGGCTTCCGCACCGCTGTTGGTGAGCATCCCGCTGACCGGGTAGTCCACCGGGATAAATGCACTCAGACGATCCATCAGCTCGATGTAAGGCCTGTGCGGAGCGGCGTTGAAGGCGTAGTGGGTCAGTTGGGTCGCCTGCTGGCGAATCGCCTCGACCACCGCCGGGTGGCAGTGCCCGAGGTTGAGCACGCCGATGCCGCCGACAAAATCGATGTAGCGCTTGCCCGCGGTGTCCCAGACTTCGGCGTTCTTGCCGTGGCTGAGGCTGATGGGGTGGACGATGGAAATCGACTGGCTGATGGTTTCGCGGCTCATGAATCTCGGACTCGGCAATGGCGGGCGTCTTTTTATCTAAGCCGTGAGCCGGGCCGGGCCGCAAACGAAATAAAGTCGCCGGGTCATTCCAAATCGGAAGGAGCGCTTGCCAAACAGCCGTTCGGGGCCACAAACCCGCGCGTTCATTCCGAGACGATGTCCTTCCCCGCCGCCTTGGAGCGATACAACGCCTGATCGGCCCGCGCCATCAGGGCGTCGGGGCCTTCACCCGCATGACGCTCCACCACCCCCAGGCTCAGGGTGATTTTGAAGTCGCCCACGGTGGGGACTTCGCTCATGCTTTGGCGAATGCGCTCGGCCAGGTTTTTTGCGCTCTCCAGGGTGCTTTTGGGCAGCACCACCACGAACTCATCGCCACCCCAGCGCGCGAGCAAGTCACCGGGGCGCACGCAGGCCTCCAGGCTCTCCACGACGCTCATCAGGGTCTGGTCGCCGACGCCGTGGCCGTGTCGATCATTGATCGGCTTGAAGTCATCGATATCCATGGCGACCAGGGCCAACGGCAGGCGAAAGCGTTGGGCGCGCTCACATTCTTCCAGCAGCACTTTCTCCAGGCGATAACGGTTGGCCACGCGGGTCAGGGCGTCACGCTCGGCCAGGGAGCGGTTCTCGTCCAGTTGCAACTGCAGTTGCTGGTTGACCCGCGACAACTCGCGTGTGCGTTCGGCAACCAAGGCTTCAAGGGATTGGTTGCGCCGTTCGAGCTGTTCGATCGCGCACTTGCGCGTATTGATGTCGCGATGGGCGCCGACCATGCGCGCTACCGAGCCGTCGAGGTTACGCGCAACCACATAGCCGCGGTCTTCGATCCACAGGTAGCTGCCGTCTTTTTTGCGGCAACGGTATTCGATTTGGTAATAGGGCGAGCGACGGTTGATATAGTCATCGAACACCGTCATCACGCGGGAGTAGTCGTCGGGGTGGATGATGTTCTCCCAGGTGAACACGCTGTTCTCCAGGGAGTGGCGGGGGTAACCGAGCATTTCGTACCAGCCCGGGTTGCGGTAAACGAACCCCGTATTCGCGTTCCAGTCCCAGACCCCGTCGCTGACCAGCTCCATGACGGCATGCAACATGTCCGCATTGAGGTCAGTTGACGGTTTGTTGCCGGCTGTATCGTCCATGTGCGCGCTTCCTGCGTGGGCCCCAAGGCCGGTCAAATTGACGCCGATACTCCGTGGCTGGCGCTACTGTACAACGGGGCTTGCACGCTTTGAATAGAGCGACTGTGCGGTTGTCGAGGTGTGGCGATGGGCCATTATTTCGGCGCCCGCATCCTCGTCGGTGCCTTCCCGTTGGCGTTGTGCTGGTAAATGGCCTCGGGCTGGCCTTGCTCGTTGAAAAATACCTGGCCGATCCCCGCCGAGTTCCACAAGCGTTCACCGGCTTCGGCGTGTTCCGGGATATGCGGCACCACCTGCATGGTGCGGCGGCGGGTGAACCAGTTGAGTGGGGAGCGCGGCGAGTAGAGCCAGCGGTTGAGGCGGTCGAACCATTCCAGCAGGCGCGGCGGGAATTCGTTCTTGATGCCGCTGCTGGTGATCTGCCAGAGCTTGGGGCCGGCGTTGCGATGGCGGATCAGCACTTCGTAGACGAACGAGTAATGCACGTCGCCCGAGAGGATGACGTAGTTACCCGGTGTGCGGGAGTGGCGGAAGATATTCAGGATCACCTGGGCGGCGCCGCGATGCGCCATCCAGTTTTCGGCGTCGACCAGCAGCGGGTAGCCGCACCAACTGAACACTTTTTGCACGGTCTCGATCAGCTTGACGCCAAAGATCGGCGCGGGGGAGACGATGATCGCCGACGGGTGGTCCAGCAGCGCTTGTTGCAGTTCGCTCAAGGCTTCCCAGTCCAGCAGGCCGGACGGTTGCTTGAGGTTGAATTCGCTGCGCCAGCGGCGGGTGCGGGTGTCGAGCACCACCAGCGCGGGGGTGGTCGGCAGCACGTAATGCCACTGTTGGAAGGCCAGCAGCGTGTCGATCAGTTGATCCTGCGCACCCGCGTTCAGGTGGTTGTGCGGTGCCTGGGCGACAAGCGCCTGGGTCTGGTTGATCAGCGGGCCAAATACCTGCGGCTGGTTGCCCCAGCCTTGGCACAGCAGGTAAGCCAGCAGCGCGTTACCGATGATGCGTTTGGAGAACGGATGGCCGTAGGCGGTTTCTTCCCACTGCGCGCTGAGGTTCCAGTCGTCGGTGATGTCGTGATCGTCGAAGATCATCAGCGTGGACAGATGGGCAAACACCCGCGCGGCGCCGGGCAGGCCGTTGCGGAAGCGATCGATCTGCACCTGTTCGCGGGCATAACGCTGTTGCGCGTCGGCGCTCAGTTGCGGCGGCTGTGGCGCGATCAGCGTCCAGGGGGTGGGGGACCAGACCAACAAATACATGGCCATCGCTTCGGCGAAGGTCACCAGATGATTGTCGGCGGTGCTGCTGGTGAAAATCGGCTTCTTCACGCCGCCGAAAAAACGCTCGCGCAAGGTCTCGTTGCTGTCCAGCGCGGGGAGCAGTTCGGCCCGTTGGTAATAACTGGCGTGATGCCCGTAGAGGCTGGCGCTGTCGTCCACCACGGCGCCTTCCAGGTATTCGTCGAACAGCCCCAGGCGCGCGATCAGCCCATGAATCGCCCGCAGCATCGGCCCGGCGACATCGTCGGCGTACACCTGGTCGCCGCTCATCATCAACAATGCCGGGCGTTGGGCCGGGGTCTGGGCGTCGGCCAGCAGGCGATCGACGCACAGCAAGCCTTCGTCCGCCGGGTGATGGGGCTTGCGGCAGGAGCCGTGGACCAGTTGATGAATACGGCTATGCAGCACGAAACTCGGCGATTGCGCGTCGCAATAGAGCAGGTGCGCTGCCCAGTGGGCGATGCCGCGCCCGTCGATCAGCAAGTCGTAGCCGATCAGCGCGTCCTGGGGCAGGGCCTCGTCCAACGGGATGTCGATCAAGTGGATAAAGGCCTGGCGCCCCACCGGCACGATTTGGCACTGGCCTTGGTCCAGCACGATGTCGCGGCTCTGTTCGGCGACGTGCAGCCTGAGGGTCAAAGGCAGTTGCCGCGTCCCCACCAGCCACATTACCAGGCGCTGGGGTTCAAGGCGCCGCAGCAGCGGGCCGGCGAGGACGTCGGGCAGGGTGCCGGCGTGAGGCATAGGGTTGAAAGCTCCGCGCAGGATGATCACGAAGGTTAACCCGGCGGATGTCAGTATTGTGTTAAGGCCGGGCGGATCGAAAGGAGGAAGAGGCTGCAGGTCGGCAGCCTCTGGTTGGGCGCCTCAGATGATGTTTCCCCGACCCAGGCTGTCCAGCCCGCTCACGGCGCGGTCTTTTTTAGGCGACTGCTCGCCATTGACGTCAATGGCCGCTCCCTGAGGAGGCGTTTTTGAGGGGGAGTGGTGGTCTACCTGTGTGTTCAAGTAGGTCGGCAGAAACGAATTTTCGAAGTTCAGATGGCTGTAGAAAATATTCATCACGGTTTCCTCTGTAAGTTCGGTTCGCGGCGAACACTGTCGACGCGAACCGAACTTACAGCGGGTAAGAAGGCAGTCGCTATAAACCTATTGAGTCAAAACGAGACTACTCAGGAGTGGGAATCGTCATTCACCGTGGGCACCGTAAATCGGAGCCCACTGCCAGCCCGTCGTGACGTTGAGCAAAGCGATATCGCGAAGCTATCAATGCATCGACGCGCCCTGCCGGGTCAGTGCGGTTTGTACGCATTCGAGCAGGTGTTCGGTGCTCCACGGCTTGGGCAGGAAGCGTACCGATCCCCCCAGCTGCGCCGCCAGCCCGGTGTTACCGGACGTCAGCAGCACCGGCACCGACGGCCAGCGATGGGCCACCACTCGACTCAGGTCATAGCCGTTGAGTAAACCAGGCATCTGGATATCACTCACAATCAGGTCCACCGGGTCATCGGCCCGCTCCAGGTAGATCATGCCTTCATCCGCCGAAGGAAACGAGGTGACATGTGCGCCGAAATCCTCCAACACGTCCACCATTAACGCGCGAATGATTTCGTCGTCTTCCAGCACTAAAATCGATGGCTGAGCCATGATCCTTACTCCACCATCAGGGTTCAGTAGGGTGGAGTGGGGCGGAGCGGATTAGGTTCGATCCGATATGCGCTGAGCGATGGATGGTCGTTTTGCGCGTCTAGGTTGCGCATTTGCCGGGTGCTGCTGCACGATACGGGCGCTTTTCCACCCACTCCCGGTCCGCTTGCTTGAGGCCGAATTGCGACGACGGGGTTACCGCCGCTGCCGCAGTTACTGGCTATGCGGTCTCGGCGGCCTGGTACTGGGGCTGATCACCGGCCTGTGCGGCCGCAAAGCGATTGTTGCCACCACGGTTGCGGTCGAGAGTGTGGTCCTCAGGCACCTGGCCCATCAACTCCACACATTGCGTGACATCGACCCGCTGGCCGTGGCCGCGATTGCCACGATCGTCGAGGAGGAACAGCACCACCATGATCACTCTGCCGCGCAGATCGAGCGGGACGACCCGTGGTTCAGGGCGCTGGCGCCGGTGGTGACGGCGTGGACCGAAGCGGTGATCTGGATGGGCATGCGTTCCTGACAAACCGGCATAATTACCCGTATCACCCGATGTGGAGCCCTTATGAAGTACCGCGCGTTACTGACCTTCGTCCTGATCCTCAACACCGGCGCAGCCTGCGCCGCCGGCGATGCCGACGCGGGTGGCAAGCTCTTCGCCAAAACCTGCGGCGGCTGCCATAGCATCGGCGAGGGCGCGCGCGGCGGCTTTGGCCCCGAACTCAATGGCATCATCGGCAGGCCAGCCGGCACCACTCCCGACTATCAGTATTCAGATGCGATGAAAAACTCCGGGGTGGTCTGGACCCGGGAAAAACTCGCGGCCTATATCGAGGCGCCGAAGAAGGTGGTGAGCGGCACGCGCATGATCTTCTGGGGCATCAGCGATCAGGAAAAGATCGACAACATCCTGGCCTACCTGGCGACGTTTCAACCTGAGTGATCGCCTGACCCCATGTGGGAGTTGTCGAGCCCCGGCGAGGCTGCGATGGGATCACCGCGTGACACCTGCCAGACCGCAGCGCCTGCATCGCAGCCTCGCTGGGGCTCGACAACTCCCACATAAAACCTGCGTCGTTCTGAAGCCCTTACACCCCTGGCCGGCAATAAAAAAGACCTTGGAACGCCAAGGTTTTTTTTGCCCGCTGATCACGCCAGCAGGTGCTTGGAAATGATCCGCGAGATTTCAACAATCGAAGTCTTCCCCGTGAACTCGAATTTCACTTTCCCCAGCGACGAGAAGTAAATCTCCAACTCCGAATCCAGATCGAACGTCCCGGAGGTTTCCACCGAATACGCCACGATGTTTTTGTACGGCAGCGAGGTGAAGTCCTTCTTGCTGCCGGTAATCCCCTGCACGTTCACCGCGATGATGCGCTTGGTGGTGAAGACCACGCCGTCGCGCATGGCTTTGTAGGCATCGATCACTTCTTCGCCGTCCAGCAGCAGGGCGGCGACGCGTTCGGCGTATTCGTTGTTTTGTTTGAGTTTGAAGAAGCCTTTGTTGTTGAAGTCGATCATGTGCCTGTCCTGGGTGAGTGAGTCGGTAATCGCCAGCCGGTGTATGACGTTTTGCTCGTGGATCTGTATCTAACGCCCTGCTTTTCAACGCCCTACCATGGCGCCTGACACTGCAACGTCGGCGAAGGATTTCACGCCGGCAGAATAAAAATCCAGGAGCTAAACAATGCCCGATATGTCCAGCTTGCTTGCCTACGCGCTGATCTCACTCGGCATGGTGCTGACGCCCGGGCCGAACATGATTTACCTCATTTCCCGCTCGATTTGCCAGGGACGCATGGCCGGGATGATCTCCCTGGGCGGGGTGGCGTTGGGGTTTATCGTTTACATGCTGTGCGCGGCATTGGGTATCACCGCATTGGTGATGGCGGTTCCCTTGGCGTATGACGCGCTGCGGCTCGGCGGTGCGTTGTACCTGGTCTACCTGGCCTGGCAGGCGGTCAAGCCGGGTGGTCGTTCGCCTTTTCAGGTGCGGGACCTGCCCCTGGATAGCCCGCGCAAGCTGTTCATGATGGGCTTTGTGACCAACCTGCTGAATCCTAAAGTCGCGGTGATGTACCTGTCGTTGCTGCCTCAGTTCATCGACCCGAACGGCCACGGCAGTGTGCTGACGCAATCCCTGGTGCTGGGCTTCACGCAGATTTTCATCAGCGTGAGCGTCAACGCAATGATTGCCATGATGGCGGGCTCCATCGCGGTGTTTTTCGTCACCCGGCCCGGTTGGCAGGTGGTGCAGCGCTGGCTGATGGGCTCGGTGCTGATGGGCTTGGCCGTGCGGATGGCGGTTGAAGGGCGGCGCTAACCGGGCATGCGCTTTTGGCCGCGGCCGGCACGCTGATCACCGATTCACAGGATGTCTTTCAAATAGTCCTTGAGGGTGGTTAGCGGCGTGGGCAGTGCGTCGAGTTGATGGACGTTTTGCACGTCAGTCGCCAACCGCCGCAACTCCCGCCCCAGCACCGTGTGGGCGCCGCCCAATGCCTCCAGCGCCTGCACCACGCATTCCTCGATCTTGCGTTGAATCGCAGCCAAATCCCGCTGCCGTACCAGTAACCCAAACACTTCCCGCTCGTACCCGTCCATCACCAGATCGTCACGCAAGACCGGGCTGCCGCCGTCGGTCTCGTACACCAGTTTCAGTGCGAAGAGCGCAACCGCTTCCAGCGTCAATTCCATGGTCTCGCTTCCTCGGGGTTTGGTGGGGAGGGCGATGATCACTGTTCTGCGCCGGAAAAAAAAGACCCACGCGTCAGCGCTCCAGGATCAGCTCCACGCGGCGGTTGCGGGCGCGGCCTTCGGCGACGGCGTTGTCGGCCAGGGGCCGGGTGTCGGCGTAGCCGATGGCGGCGAGACGGTTGGGCTGGATGCCGTTGCTTTGCAAGTAGCGGACTACGCTGCCGGCGCGGGCGCCGGAGAGTTCCCAGTTGGAGGGGAAGCGCGAGTTGCGGATGTCTTGAGTATCGGTATGGCCGGCGACGATGATTTTGTGCGGCACGCTGTCGAGTACAGGGATCAGATGGCGCAGCACGGCGAGGCCGCCCAGGCTGAGGTCGGACTGGCCGGAAGGGAACAGGATTTCGCTGCTGATCCGAAAGCTCACGCTGCTGTCGTTGGTGACCACTTCGATGTCATTGCCCAGCTTGTCCAGTGGCAGTTCGTTGAGCAGGTCTTGCGTCGTGGGCTTGGGCGGCTCGGGCTCAACGACAGCGACGGGTTCTGGCTCGGGTTCGGGCTCAGGTTCAGGTTCCACAATGGGGGCCGGCGCCTGAGGCACCAGCAACAACGCACCCGGCGGGTCCAGCGTGGTCAGGCGTTTTACGCTGAAAACGGCGGGGCCATTGGACTTGGCACTGTGCCGTGCAAGCTCATGGCTCTTGCCGGCCAACGCCAGCATGGCCATGGTCACCACCAGCAGCAGGGTCATCATGTCCAGGTAGGTCATCATCCACGTTTCGCCACCGGGGTCTTCGACGGCCGGCGTGCCGCTGGCGATCGCGGCCGCCTGGTTGCGGGTGATGGTCGTCATGCCCGGGTTTTCCACTTCAATGCAATCAGGGCGCGCGCCGGGCGCAACGGTTCGTCGCGCAAGTCGTTCTGGTAATGGGCCACGAACGACTTCAAGGTTTCACGCATCAGCCCTGGGCTGCGTTTGTTGGCCATCATCGCCACGCCCTGCAACACCATGTTCATCACCACCACGCGCTGTTCGGTGCGGCGTTCCAGTTTCACCGCCACCGGTTTGCACAGCAGGTTGGCCAGCAACACGCCGTAGAGCGTGGTCATCAGGCCCACGGCCATTTGTCGGCCGATGGTCACCATGTCGCCGTCGCCCAGCACGAACATCAGGTTCACCAGCCCCACCAGGGTACCGAGCATACCGAAGGCCGGCGCATAGCTGGCCATGACCCGGAACAGCTGGGCCTCGGCATGTTCCTTGGCACGCAGCCGCGCGATACGCCATTGCAGCAGGTCGAGGATGTCGTCCAGCGGTGTCTTGTCGATCACCAGTTGCACGCCGGAGCGCAGGAAAGGGTTTTTCACCCGGTCGAGGACGTCCTCCACCGCGCGCAGGTCGCCGTCGATCCACAGGCGCGACAGGCTCACCAGTTCGTCGATGTCTTCCTGGGTGTATTCGCGCTCGTGACGCACCACGGTCTTGATCAGGCTGAAGACGTGCAGCACTTCGCGCAGCGGGTAGCTGATGAAGGTCGCGGCAAACGTGCCGACCACCACAATGCCGAGGGCCGGCAGGTCAATGAACAAGCCGGGTTGTTGCGCGCTGAACATGAGCAGCACCGTCAGCAGTAGCAGGCTGGCGAGCATGCCGATCAGGGTTGAGGGGTTCATGCAGCACTCCTGTTGTGGGCCAAGGCAGGCTTTATAACGCGGTGGGTGCTGATTCAAATCGGCTAATACAGGCACTTTGCGTGGCGAAATCGGACGGCTGCGCAAATTTTTTTGGGGGCTGCCTAAAGACGCCTGATCGGATCGCCGATGTTCGCTTTGTCTGTACGGCAACGGCGGTGATGGCATCAACGCCGGGCCTCTCATCTGTTCAAGCGGCTCACCCACGAAAAGGAACTGCACCATGTCAGTTATCAATACCAACATCACGTCCATGATCGCTCAACAAAACCTGAACTCCTCGGAGAACAGCCTGAGCACCTCGATCGAACGCCTGTCGTCGGGCCTGAAAATCAACAGCGCATCCGATGACGCCGCGGGCCAGGCAATTGCCAACCGCATGACTTCGCAGATCACCGGCCTGTCGCAGGCGAGCAGTAACGCCAGCGACGGCATCTCTCTGGCGCAGACCACCGAAGGCGCGCTGGACCAGGTGAACGACAACCTGCAGCGCATCCGTGAGCTGTCGGTGCAAGCGTCCAACGGCACCAACTCCCAGTCCGACCTGCAATCGATCCAGGACGAGATCACCCAGCGTCTGGACGAGATCGACCGTATCTCCTCGCAAACCGCGTTCAACGGCGTGGACGTGCTGTCCAAAGACCAGACCATCACCATCCAGGTCGGCGCCAACGATGGTGAAACCATCGACATCAAGCTCAGCGAAATCAATGCCAAGACCCTGGGCCTGAGCAGCTTCAACGTGAACGGCTACGACACCACCCTGACTGCCAGCACCCTGTCGGATTCCTCGGGCACTGCGATCACGTCGACCAACACCAGCTATGTCGACAAGTCCGGTACCACGGTCACCGGTGGCACGCTGTCCACCGACGCCGACGGCGACTACTTCCTGACCGTGGGCGGCAAGACCTACGCGGCCGAAGTGACCCTGACCACCAGCGGCACCACCACCACGGCCAGCGTCAGCATCGACACCGAAAACGAGGTGACCAAGAAGTCCACCAGCACCCTGACCACCCTCGACAACGCCTTGAACACGGTGGACTCGATGCGTTCGGACCTGGGTGCGGTGCAAAACCGTTTCGACTCGGCGATCACCAATATTTCGACCACTACCACCAACCTGACTTCCGCCCGTTCGGGTATCCAGGACGTGGACTACGCCACGGAAGTGTCGGCCATGACCAGCGCCCAGATCCTGCAACAGGCAGGTACCTCGGTATTGGCCCAAGCCAACTCCATGCCGCAGCAAATGCTGTCGCTGCTGCAATAATCGCGACGGTGCGGTACGAAGGGGCCAGCGCACGCTGAGCCCCTTTTTTTGTGCGCGTTCGCTGCGCCATCTTTGGTAATCGTGGCATTGAGGTGGGTTTATCCGGGCTTTGGTGGGGAGGGTGGCGCGATAGCATTTCGCCTAGTATCTCTCTGCACAAGGCTGCTCCTGAATGCCAAGATCCCCGCGCCACGGCGCGCCCAGCCATATTGCTGCCCATACGCTTGCCCAGGCGCGACGACGCACCGAGCAACGCCCCCGTGACCCACAGGCATGGAAAGACCTGGGCAATCAGCAACTGCACAGCGACCCCGAGCAAGCGCTGGCCAGTTTCGAGCGTGCATTGCAGTTGCTGCCCGATGAGCCTCAGGCATTGGAGTGGGTGGCCAAGGCCGCGCAAAAGCTCGGCCAGGCGGATCGTGCCCTTGAACTCGTCCACAAGGCGCTGGGCATCGACCCGGATTTCGCCGTCGGACATCACCGCCTAGCCACGCTGTATTTTGAAAAAGGCCAGTTCGCCAACGCCCTGTCGCATATCGATCAGGCACTGGCGTTGGCGCCCCATGACTGTCATATGCTCTCGCGCAAAGGCTTGATCCTCAATCGCCTGGAACGCCATGGCGAAGCCATTAAGGTGTTCGACAAGCTGATCGAACGCGAACCCGGGGATTACAGCCACTGGAACAACGCGGCCAACCTGTACAAGGACATCGGCCAACTGGCCACCGCCGACACCTATTATCAAAAGGCTGTGGCGCTGGCCAAGCGCAAGGACGTGCTGCCGTATTCCAACCGGCTGACCTCGCTGCACTACGACCCCGAGCGCAGCCGCGAGTTTATCTTCGAGGTGTGCAAGGAATGGCAATCGCGCTTTGGCCCCAAAGCCGTGCCGCCGCGCCCCGAAGTGCTCGATCGCGCGCCCGACCGTTGCTTGCGCATCGGCCTGGTATCCGACGGCCTGCGCCAGCACCCGGTGGGCAACATGATCGTGGGCGTGCTGGAAAAACTGCCGCGTCATCAGTTCCAGTTGTTCGCCTACAGCACCAGTCAGGTGTGCGATCACCTGACCCGGCGCATCCAGGCGTCGGTGCAGCAATGGCTGGCGATCAAGCATATGGACGACGTCACGTTGGCCCAGCGCGTCCGCGACGATCGCATCGATATCCTGATTGACCTCTGTGGCCATAATGCCGGCAACCGCATGGGCACCATGGCGTTGCAGCCGGCGCCCTTGCTGGTGAAGTGGGTCGGCGGCCTGATCAACACCACCGGGTTGGATGCCATCGATTACCTGCTCACCGACCGCATCGAGTCACCGGAGGGGGAAGACGCGTTCTACACCGAAAAGCTCATCCGCCTGCCCGACGACTACATTTGCTACGACCCGCCGCCCTACACACCGGACATCAAGCCCTTGCCCGCGCTGGCAAACGGCTTTGTCACCTTTGGCTGCTTCAACAACCCGAGCAAGGTCAACGATGTGCTGCTCGGGCGCTGGGCCGAATTGCTGCGGGCCGCACCTGATTCGCGCCTGTTGCTCAAGGGCGGAGCCTTTGGCAATGACGAGTTGCGCGCCCATGTACACGGCATCATGGCTGCCCACGGTATCGCCCGGGAGCGGGTGCTGATCGAAGGGCCGGTGGGGCACAAGACCCTGCTGGAAACCTACAACCGCATCGACATCGCGCTGGACCCTTGGCCTTATTCCGGCGGCCTGACCACCTGCGAAGCCCTGTTGATGGGCGTGCCGGTGGTCACCTTCCCCGGGCCGACCTTTGCCGGGCGCCACTCGGCCACCCACTTGGTCAACGCCGGTCTGCCGGAGTTGGTGGCGCACAGTTGGGCGCACTACCAGCAACGCGTCATTGAATTGGCCAACGACCTGGACAGCCTGGCGCGCATCCGCAGCCACCTGCGCGAGGTACTGATGGGCTCGCCGGTGTGCGACAGCCAGCGTTTCGCCAACCACTTCGGCACCGCCATGCGTGCTATCTGGCAGCGCTACTGCGCGGGCCAGCCGGCTGCCGCCCTGACATTGAACCCGCAAGGGCTGGCCAGGTTCGAGGGGGAGGCCACCGCTGTCGTGCTTCAGCACCCGGCGGCACCGGCCAGGGACGAGGGTTTTGGTTTCAAGTTCCAGGGCAAAGTAGTGACCCTGGACCACGGCGGCACGCTGATCGCATCGGCGCAGTTTGTTGCGTTGCAAAAAATGGCGGCGTTTTCCACGGTGGCCTTTGATCCCGCCAGCCGTATCGACAATGCCCGACAACTGGCGCAACTGGGTGAGTTGCATTACTACCCCCATGCGGCGCTGGGCAATGGCCAGCCCGCCACGCTCTACGCCTGCCTCGATCCGGCCATGAGCGCCACATTGGCACCGCTGGCGGCATCCGCGGTACTGGCCAAACTGGCGGTGCCCACCCTCAAGCTGGATGCGATCAACGGCTTGCCGTCGGTGGACTGGCTGTTGCTCGACAACCTCAACGACAGCCTGGCCGTGATCGAACATGGCCAACGTACCCTCGCCGATACGCTGTTGGTGCAAGCGCGGGTCAACTTCGCGCCGACGCATGATCAGCAGGCCGATGTGGGCTTGATCAGCCGCTGCCTGGCGCGGCGCGGGTTCAGTTTTTACCGGCTCAATAACCTGCAGCACATCAGCCATCCGGCCGAAGGGCAAAGCCTGGATCAATTGCGCGCTTCTCACCTGGTGTGTGCCGATGCGCTGTTTTTGCCGGACGCAACACGTATGGCAGCACTGTCCGATAACCAGCGCCTGAAGCTGGCCTTTTTACTGCACACGGTCTACGCCGCCTTTGACGTGGCGACGCAACTGCTCAACACAATCGATAGCGACCTGGCCGCGCAGTACCTCAAGCACTGCCGGAACCCGAGCGCCATGCCGCAACCGCTCGAACTGCCGCGGGCGCCGATGCAGGCCCCCCAGGTGACCTTTCCGGCAGAAGTGGCCGCCTATGTGAAAAAACTCTACACCCAGGCCTCGGTGATTCTGGAATATGGCAGCGGCGGTTCCACCCTACTGGCCGCCAACATGCCGGACAAAACCGTGATCTCGGTGGAAAACGACGCCCGTTGGGCGCAGGACATGCAAGCCTGGATCGCCAATGCGGTGCTGCCCTCACGGCCGATGATTTACCCGGTGGATGTGGGCGAGACCGGTAAATGGGCACGGCCGAAGAACGCCCGGCACTGGAAGAAATTCCACACCTACCCGCTGAGGGTCTGGGATGAGCCGTTCTTCGAGCAGCCCGATGTAATCCTGATCGATGGGCGATTTCGCATTGCCTGCTTTGTCACCGCGTACCTGCGGGCGACCAAGCCAGTCATCGTGTTGTTCGACGATTATCTGGACCGCCGACACTACCATGTGGTCGAACGGTTGTTGGCCCCGACCGCGTTTGTCGGGCGCATGGCGCGGTTCGATCTGCAGCCGCTGACGCACCTGCCGCGTGAGGAACTGACCTGGCTGATCGCCAGTTTCAATGAAGTGGCTTACGCCGAGGGGGAAGACCTGCCCTGATGCAAGGCAGGCTCGGGAACGCCGTCGATTAGAGGCGGGCGCTGGCGTGCCTGCCCCCACCTTGGATCGTCGGCGCTATTCCTTCATTCTGACCTGCAGTCGCGCGATCGCCTGGGCATGCAATTGACACACGCGTGATTCGCTCACCTCCAGCACCACGCCAATCTCGCGCAGGTTGAGCTTTTCGTGGTGACAGAGCGCAAGCAGCAGGCGTTCGCGCGCCGGCAGGGCGTCGATGGCGCGGGTGAGGTTGGCGCGGTTGCGGTCGTTGATCAGTTCGGCAAACGGCGTGCGCAGCCGCGAACTGGAGCCCTCGCTGTGCTCTTCGTCCACATCGTCAAAGGGCAGCATCTGGCTGCCGTTGGTGTCATCGAGCACCTTCTGGTACTGCTCCAGCGTCAGGCCCATGGCCGAAGCGACTTCCCGCTCCCGCGCCGGCCGCCCGAGATTCTGCTCCACGCGGTGCATGGCATCCTCCACCGCCCGCGCGTTACGGCGCACGCTGCGGGGCACCCAATCGCGGGTGCGCAGCTCGTCGATCATCGCCCCGCGAATGCGTTGCGAAGCAAAGGTGGCGAAGGTTGCGCCCACACTCACGTCGTAGCGCGTCATGGCATCGAGCAGGCCGATGCTGCCGGCTTGAATCAAGTCGTCCAGTTCAATATTGGAAGGCAGCCGGGTCTTCAATCCCAGTGCCTGGCGCCGGACCATGGGGAGGTACTGCTGGAGGACTTCCTGCTGGTTAATCTTGCCCTGTGCCGTATACATCGTGCGCGCCTGCGAAAGACAGAAAATCCACGGGATTATTACCGCTCGCCCTGGCCGCTTAAGCGCGGAACAGCTGTACGCCAGGTGACGTGTTCGCCCTTTAAGCCGGGCCGACACCGATGCTATGTGGGGGTCGGCTTGATTGGCGGTGCGCGCAGGTCTCGTCGATCAACAACAATCGTGTCCCCAGATACCGCTGCGCCGCTTCGCGCAAATTGTTGAGCAGGCCGTGTTGGGAAAACCCGCTGTGCAGCGCCAATACCTGCCGGGGGCCATTCTGTTCGCGGAGCTGGCTCAAGGTGTCGAACGTGCGGCGGAAGGCGCCGAGGTCGCTGTCGACCCACACGCCCCAGCGTTCGGGCAGGTCGCGGTGATAGTTATCCACAGCCTGAACGCGCCAGCGCGCGGGGTCGCCCACCCAGCGATGACCTTGGCGGTGCCAGCGCTCCAGGGTGTTGTGTGCCTGGACAGCCGCCTGCGCCGCGCCGAACAGCATCAAGGTGCGATCCACGACGGGGAGCGGGCGCTGACTGGCCCAATGGCGCAGGCCGGCGGCTTGATCGTGCATGGTCAGAGGCTTTCCGTGATGGCGCAAAAGTGCAGCACGCCTTCGAGGATTTCAGCGGCATGGCCCCTGGGTTTTTTCGGCAACAGCCCCAATAGTTGGGCACGGGCCTGGAAGGCCCAGTCATCACTGGCATTGCTCAGGAGCACGGCACTGGCGGCGATGCCGGCGGCCAGGTACCGCTGCAGTTCGGCGTGCAGGTGCGGGTGCATGTCGAGCAACAGCGTCTTGCCGCGCGCAGCCAGGCTGGCCAGTTCATCATGTTTCAACTGCTGCACGAGGTCGCTGACCTGTTCATGCAACCCATGGGGTTCCCGGGCCAGCCAATAGCGTTGCCCCAGGCGTTGGCCGCTGTGGCTGTCCTGCAGGGTGCCGAACCAGGCGCGAACCACCCCGTCTTTGAGCTCCACCGGCAGATGACTCAAGGTCAACCGCGCAGTGCGGTTGCGGTAGCGCAACTCGCGGAGGCCGAAGGCTTCAGCGTGCCCGGCCAGGTTGCCCAGGCGTTGGCGTTCACCTCGATACACCACGTGCTGGTTGCCCTGGGTCGCGGCGGCTTTCGCCGCTGTAACGGGCGCGCACGGTGCTTGCGCGCTGACAAAGGCGTCCCAGCGCGCAGGCTGCTGCGCCGTCGGTAACGCCATCAACGGCCAGGCGTCGAGCAATGGGCCGAAGCCGTCGACGTGTGCGATCAGACTGTCGCGCAATGCCAGCATCGCCTTGCGCTGCCCCACCAACCCGCGCACCAGCGCATTCAGGCGTTGGCTCGTCGGCTTGCCGGGGGCCGAGACGAACCGCGAAGGCCGGGACGTATCCAGCGCTTGCTGCAAAAAGTTCGAAGCGCCGGGCAGTTGCAAGTCTTCCGGCACTTGCTGGCCCGCCGACAGGTAGTTCAATCGCAAGCCGTGTCGAATCAACGTATCGAGCACCGGGCCCAGCCTGGCAGCCTCGTCGCATTTACTGATGATGCAATCGTCCAGGCAGCAACCGGCGGCATGCGCGGCGTCCCGGTAGGTGTGGACCACTTCATCGAGCGTGTCGCCATGGCTGGCAGCGTTGAGCACCAGCATCAGGCGCAGCGCCCGGCCGCTGGCGCCCAACTGGTTGATTTGGGTGAGCAGGCGTTGGTCGCGCTGGCTCATGCCCACGGTGTCGATGATCACCAGGCGTTTGTCGGCCAGCCTGTCCAGCAGCGGCCCGAGCGCGGCATCCGGCCCCAGGGCGTGCAGCTCAACCCCGAGCAATTGCGCGTAAATGTTCAGTTGTTCGTGGGCGCCGATGCGAAAACTGTCGGTGCTGACCAGCGCCACCGGGCCGGGACCGTGGCGCATGACATAACGCGCCGCCAGCTTGGCGGTGCTGGTGGTCTTGCCCACGCCGGTGGGGCCGACCAGGGCAATGATCGTGGGGGCGCTGAACAGCTCGGCTTCATCGGCCAGTTGGATCAGTTGGCTGTCCAGCCGTTGCGTCAGCCAGGCCTTGAGCCGCGCCGGTGTGGCATCGGGCAGCGGGGGCGGGCTGTGGTCGAGCAGCTCCTGGCTGAGGCTGGCGCTGAAACCGGCGTCGAGCAGCCATTTGAGCAAGGGCGAGGGTTTCCCCCGGCCATCGATCAACTGGCGCATAGCCTGGATTTCACTCAGCAGGCGTTCACTCAACGCGGCGAAATCCGCCGTGGCGGGCGTGGGCGGCGCTTCGGCCAGCGCCAGGATTTCCACCCCGACATCGGTCATGCGGCTCGACAGGATCAGCGCGTCTTCACCCAGGGCCAGGCGCACCTGGTTCATGGCTTCGCGGCTGTTGGCGCCGATAAATCGTTGAGCGCTCACTTGGGTTTGCCTCCGATCACGTTAGTCATGCGCAGGGTGCGGTCGTCGGGTATTTCGCTCAGGGCAATCACCGTGAGCTGGCGCAGACGCCGCCGCAGGAAACGCGACAACACCGGGCGCAGCTTGTTGGGCACCACCAGCACCGGCGGCTCGGTGCTGTTTTCCTGGCGCTTGAGGGTCAAGGTGGTTTGCTGCATCAGGTTGTCCGCCAGGCTCGGCTCCAGCGCGCCGCCGTTGCCCACCGCCTGCATCAAGACCTGCTCCAGGTTGAAGTCCAGGCCGATCACTTTCAGTTCGGTTTTGTTGCCAAACAGCTGATTGACGATGGAGCGTCCCAAGGCCACGCGCACGACAGCCGTCAGCTCTTGCACATCCGGCGGTTGTTGCACGCCACCGTGTTCGGCCAGGGCGTCGAGGATGGTCCGCATGTCGCGGATCGAGACGTTTTCTTCGAGCAGGTTCTGCAGCACGCGCTGCAACACCGTCAGCGACACCAGCTTGGGCACCACTTCGTCGACCAGGCCCTTGCTGTCGGGGCCGAGCTTGTCCAGCAGCTTCTGCACTTCGCCACGGCCCAGCATGTCCTTGGCGTGCTGATGCAGCAGGTGGTTGAGGTGCGTGGCGGTCACGGTGCTGGCGTCGACCACGGTGTAGCCATAGATCTGCCCGTGCTCGCGCAGGTTCGGCTCGATCCAGATCGCCGGCAACCCGAACGCCGGGTCCACCGCCGCCGTGCCTTCCAGCTCATGGGTGACCTTGCCGGGGTTGATCGCCAGCCACTTGCCGGGGAACACTTCGCCGCGGCCGATTTCCACGCCCTTGAGGCTGATGATGTAGGTGTTGGCGGCCAGTTCCAACTTGTCGCGCACATGCACCACCGGCGGCAGAAAGCCCACGTCCTGGGCGAATTTTTTGCGCAGGCTTTTGATCCGGGTGATCAGCTCGCCTTGCTGGCGCGCATCCACCAGCTGGATCAGGCGATGGCCGACGCGCAGGCTCAGGGTGTCGACCAACTGCACATCGTCCCAGGAGGCTTCGCTGCTTTGCGAGGCGGATTTGGGCAGCAGGGTCTGCACCGGTGAGCCCTCCGGGGCCAGTTCCTCCTGTTTGGAGAACCACCAGCCCAGCCCGGCCAGCAGCCCGGTAAGGATCAGGAACACCAGGTTGGGCATGCCCGGCACCAGCCCGAGCAGGCCCATCACGCCTGCGGTCATCATCAGCACTTTCGGGCGGCTGAACAGCTGGCCCATCATCTGTTGGCCGACGTCCTGTTCGGTGTTCACGCGCGACACCGTGACACCGGCGGCAATCGAAATCACCAGGCCGGGAATCTGCGCCACCAGACCGTCGCCGATGGTCAGCATGGTGTAAGTGTGGGCTGCGTCGGAGAAGGCCATGCCGTGTTGCAGGATGCCGATGGCCAGGCCGCCGATGATGCACACGCCCATGATCACCAGCCCGGCCACGGCGTCACCGCGCACGAACTTGCTGGCGCCGTCCATGGAGCCGAAGAAGTCCGCTTCCTGGGCGACTTCCTTGCGCCGCTGGCGGGCTTGCGGTTCGCCGATCAGACCGGCGTTGAGGTCGGCGTCGATCGCCATCTGCTTGCCGGGCATCGAGTCGAGGGTGAAGCGTGCGCCGACTTCGGCGATACGCCCGGCACCCTTGGTGATCACCATGAAGTTGATGGTCACCAGGATCAGGAACAACGCCAGGCCCACGGCAAAGTTGCCGCCCACCAGGAACTCGCCGAAGGCTTCGATCACCTTGCCGGCCGCGTCGGGGCCGGTGTGGCCTTCCATCAGGATCACCCGCGTGGACGCCACGTTCAGCGACAGGCGCAGCAAGGTGGTGAACAGCAGCACCGAGGGAAACGCCGAGAAGTCCAGCGGCTTTTCCGTGAGCATGCTGACCATCAACACCATGATCGCCAGGGCGATATTGAAGGTGAACAGCAGGTCGAGGATGAACGTGGGCAGCGGCAGGATCATCATCGACAGGATGAGCACGATCAGCACCGGGCCGGTCATGATCTTGAGGTCGGTGGTGGCCAGCCAGGAGTCGGGGCCGAATAAATCGGTCATGCCTTTCATGCGTTCGGGTCATCCTCAGGTGTCGGGGTACGCGGGCCACGCTGGTCCATGCCTGGCGGTACAGTCAGGTTCACCGGGGTCGGCGGCAGATCGCCGCCGTGTTCACTGACACGCTTGAGGCGGATGGCCCAGGCCACCACCTCAGCGACCACGGTGTACAGCTCGATGGGAATTTCTCGGTCCAGGTCGACGTGGAAATACAGGGCCCGTGCCAGCGGCGGTGCTTCCAGCATCGGCAGGTGATGTTGCGCGGCGATCTCGCGAATGCGCAGCGCCACATCATCCGCGCCCTTGGCCACCACACGGGGCGCGCCGTTCTTTTCTTTCTGGTACGACAAGGCCACCGCAAAGTGGCTGGGGTTGGTGACGATTACGTCGGCCTTGGGCACTTTGCTCATCATGCGGCGCCGCGCGCGGGTCTGTTGCATCTGGCGAATCTTCGCCTTGATATGCGGGTCGCCGTCGGCGTTCTTGTGTTCCTGGCGCTGCTCTTCCTTGGACATGCGCAGGTTCTTGGCGTAAGTCCACAGTTGGTAAGGCACGTCCATGCCCACCACGATGATCAGTGCCGCGACGCACATCGTGCAGGCGCTGGCGGTCAGGCTCAGCATGGCGGCCAGGGCTTTGGGCGCGGGCATGTGCGGCAAGTTGAGCAACTGCTCGATATGGCTGCGCAGAAAGAAGTAGATCACCGTACCGATCAGGCTGGCCTTGGCGATGGCCTTTGCCAACTCCACCAGCACCTGCACTGAGAACAAGCGCGCCAGCCCGCTCATGGGGTTGACCCGGGAAAACTGCGGGCGCACGGCCTTCAGGGTGATCACCAACCCACCCAGCAGGGCCGGCGCGGCGAGGGCGGCGAAGGTCGTCAGGGCAAAGAACGGCGCCAAGGTCAGCAGCGCGGTCTGGCTCAATGTCCACAGCGTACTGAGCATGCGCGCGGTGTCGAACAGCTGTGCGCGGTCGAACAACAGCGCCTGTTCCATCACCTGGCCAAGGTTGTCATAGAGGGTGCCGCCCATCAGCCACAGCCCGCCAATGCCGGCCAGCAGCATGACGAAGGTGTTCATTTCACGGGAACGTGCAACCTGGCCTTCTTCGCGGGCCTTTTCGATCCGTCGCGGCGTTGCCGCTTCGGTCTTGTCTTCTCTGCTGGTCTCGGCCATGGCTCTCCGGGCGCCTGCGGCAACCCGCGCGACCTGTCAAAGCCGCTATTGTGCGCAGGCGCCCGGGCCGCCGATCGCACGAACACCCGGCACAATCGCGCGTTAATGAGCGGATGGTTCCTCTGGCGCGTATTCATCCTGGGACAGGATGCGTTCGGCCACGCGGTTGTCGAGCACGATGATTTCGATGCGGCGATTGGCGGCATCGTAGGGGCCGGCGCCGTGGAAGCGGATGCGGTCGGCCATGCCGGAAACGCGCAGCAGCTTGTTGGAGTCCAGGCCGCCGGCCACCAGCTCCTGGCGCGAGGCCTTGGCGCGGTCGGCGGACAGGTCCCAATTGTTGTAGCCGGCATCGCCGCCGGGGTAGGGGTGGCTGTCGGTATGCCCGCTGATTTGAATGCGGTTGGGCAATTCGTTGAGCACTGGGGCGAACGTCTTGAGCAGCTTGCTCAGGTACGGCGCGACGTTGGCACTGCCCAGCTCGAACATCGGGCGCTTGTCGGTATCGATCAACTGCACGCGCAGGCCTTCGGGGCTCAGTTCTATCGCGATCTGCTGCTTGAGTTCGCGCAATTGCGGGTCGCGATCCACTGCGTTGTTCAGCCGCTGCTTGAGGGATTCCAGGTGACGCCGCTCATCACCGGAAAGCGGTGAAGGGCGCGTCGTCTGGCGCGCGCGCTCGCCTTCGGAGAAGCGTTGGTCAGGCCCGCCGCCGGGGATCGCGCTGGTGCTGGACGTGCTGCGATCGCCTTTGCTCATGGCCACCAACAACGGCGTGCTGAAGTACTCGGCAATCGCGTCCTTGTCGTTTTTGCTGGCATTGGACAGCACCCACAGCACCAGGAACAGTGCCATCAGCGCGGTCATGAAGTCGGCGAAGGCGATCTTCCAGGCGCCGCCATGGTGGGCGTGCCGGGCGGCTTTTTTACGCCGGATGATGATCGGTTGATCGCTCATGCTCAGTCGATTCCCGGCTGGCCGCTGCCGCTGCGCACATAAGTTTCCAGCTCAAGGGCACCAGGGCGTTCGCTGGTGTGCAGCGCCTTGCGGCCGAACTCCACGGCCAACTGCGGCGGCATGCCCTGCACGCTGGCCAGCAGCGTGACGCGGATGCATTGCAGCATCTTGGCGGATTCGGCGGCTTGCCGGTCGATGCGGCTGGCCAGGGGGGCGACCAACCCATAGGCCAGGTAAATGCCCAGGAACGTACCGACCAAGGCATGAGCGATCATCTGGCCCATCAAGTCCGGGCCGACGTTTACCGCGCTCAAGGCTTTGACCACACCCATCACCGCCGCGACGATGCCGAAGGCCGGCAGGGCGTCGCTGACTTTGTAGAGGGCATCGGCAGGCAAGTGGGCTTCGTGTTCGAAGCCTTCGATCTCGTGCAGCATCAGCTCGTCAAGTTCATGGGCCTGCATGGCGCTGCTGACCAACAGACGCAGGTAATCGGTGATGAACAGGATGATCAGCGGGTCAGCGATCAGTCGTGGGTATTGGGCGAAAATCGGGCTTTGCGCGGGTTCTTCGATATCCCGTTCCAGGGCGAGCATGCCTTCGCGGCGGGCCTTGCTCAGCAAGGCATAGAGCATGGCCATCAATTCCAGGTACAAGGTTTTGTCGTATTTGGCGCTGCGCTTGAAACGTGACACGGCGGTGAGCGTGGCCCTGATGGCCTTGCCGTTATTGGCGGCAATGAACGCACCGACACCGGCCCCTGCAATCATCAGTAACTCGGTGGGTTGATACAGTGGGCCAAGGGCGCCGCCGGACAGGACAAAGCCACCGAACACCGATAACAGTACAACGATAAGCCCGGATACGATGAGCACGTGGTCGTTCCTTAGATTCAAGCAATGGATGACTTGCTGAATATCGGCAACGGCGAGGGACGAATTGAGGGGGTTTTTGCAGACGGTGAAATTGAAAACGCCACAGATCCAATGTGGAAGGGGGCTTGCCCCGATGGGGGTGGATCAGCCAAACAATGACTGACTGACACTCCCTCATCGGGGGCAAGCCCCCTCCCACATTGGATTGGGTTTACAGCTCAAGGGCTGGGCAGGTTGTCGACCCGGTAATGCATGAAGGGTATTGAAGATGTCCCTGTTCAAATACCTCTAAAGAACAACCGGATCAAATGTGGGAGGGGGCTTGCCCCCGATGGGGGTGGATCAGCCAAACAATGACTGACTGACACTCCCTCATCGGGGGCAAGCCCCCTCCCACATTTGATCCGGTTCGACTTAAGCCTTGCGTATCAGCAGTTGTGCGTCGATATCCCGGCGCTTCAGCGTCTTGCCCGCCCGTGACGGCGGCTGGCAAATCCCGCACACATACTGCTGAGCCGGCGCATGGGAGTGGGCAACGAATTCGCCGGAGCAGCACGAGCAGCGGATCAGTTCAAGCATGTCGCTTTCAAAAAAACGCACCAGGGTCCAGGCGCGGGTAAGTCCCAGCACCAGTTCTCCTTCCTGGTCACCCACCTGTTCCAGGTACAGGCGATAGGCTTTGACGAAGGCGTCGATACGGTGCCCACTGATTTCCATCAAGCTGCGATAGATACCGTAGAACAGCGACGAGTGAATGTTCGGCAGCCATGTCACGAACCAGTCGGTGGAGAAGGGCAGCATGCCTTTGGGGGGTGAGGCGCCGCGAACTTCCTTGTAGAGCCGGATCAATCGACCTCGGCTCAGCGACGTTTCCGTTTCCAGCACCTGCAGCCGTGCGCCCAGTTCAATCAGTTCGATTGCCAGTTGCACTTGCTGCATTTCGGTGACCAGGCTTTTGTCTGACATGGATCAGCCTTCCCCGATGCGCAAATCGCCCGTGCGGTCGGCGGCGGCCATCAGCAGTGCGGAATGAATTTCCACCATGCCCAGTTCGCGCGCGTTACCCAGCACCCGGGATAGCCGATCGGTCTCTTCGAACACCGGACGACAAATCAACTGGTTGACTCGCGCCAGTTGGGTCATTTGCTTGCTGCTGAGTTTGGTCAACAGGTCAGCCATTTGCTCGCTGAGTTTCAGGCGAAAAATCGCGATCTCACGGTCTTTGCGCAATAGGTTTTGGGCCAGTAATAAATACGAAAGATTCAGGTCCTGGATGTCTTCAAGCTCAGTGTTGGTATTTGGCAACTTTCTACCCCTCCCGTTGGGTACTACAGTTCGGCACACCTAGTGGTGCGACCTCTGGCAGACAGTGCTGCAAATCGACAAGTACTAAAGTCAGGCTTTTATAGTTGTACAGCGAGTGCCTGGTTGTAGCGTTACTCGGTTATCCATGCTCCCGGCCATCTGCTCAAAGGCCGTGAATACCGAATTTTTTAATTTTTTCTAAAGTATCAAGTAATTTGTACGATAACAGACTGAGGAGTGTTATTTCTTGTCTGTTTTCAGTACTTTACTGTACATAGTCGATAGTTTCATAATTATGTGTCTCGCGTAGATACAGCGTGTAAGTATTTGTTATTTTTTTCGATACAAATAATGGCTTATTGGTATCACTTGGTTGGATGAGGCTCGGTAGGCCGTGTTTAAATTGCTCTTTTTGCGGTTGATCTGCATCAACTCGCCCAAATCATTTTGTCGCGCATGCAAAAACCAATTTACTTGTTCTTCCAGCGCCAGGATCTGGCTGAGTAGTTCAAGTTTGTATTGCTGACCGCTTGCATCAAGATCAACTTGGTCCTGCGCGCGGCGTAAGTAAGCGGCGTCGATCAGCCCCTGGGACTTCAACGCGAAGATGCCGTCCCAATCGGCTTTTTTGGCGTATTCGAGCAGGCGTTGGGATTGTTCGAGCAGTTGTTCATAAGCGGCGATCAGTTGTGCTTGCATCATGTCTACCGCTCTTCCTCGATATGCGAACCGATGGCCAGCCAGGCGGCGGCGACGTTTTCCAGTAACGTCGCGGCCGTGGTCAGTGCGGTCTCATCATTGTTCAGGTTTGCGCGAAGCAGCACACGAACCACGTAGTCGTAGAGTTGGTCCAGTTGCACGGCGATGTCACCTCCTTGTTCAAGGTCCAGCGAAGCGCGTAAACCCTGGCTGACGATATTGATTGCCTTGGTGATGGCCTTGCCTTTTTCGGCGGTATGGCCGGCCTGCATATGCAGGCGTGCGATACGGATCGAAGCCTGGTAACTGTCGAAGAGCATCACGATTCTTTGGTGAGGGGAGGCCGCCAAAATGCCGCTTTCTACGCCAACCTTGGCGTAGGCATTCGCGTCTCGAAGGGAACTCATCTGATTTGCTCCAGGTGTGGTCGTCAATCGCTGCTGTTAAGTGCATCGAACTGGGTCGTCAGGTAATCGGACGTGGAGTTGAGCGACGAGATCAAGGTGTCGAGCTGGGTGAACTCGTCGGTCCAGCGCGCCATCTCGGAGTCGATCAGCGCCTGCTTTTCGACATAGCGCTCTTCAAGTTGCACCAGTTTGGATTCCAGGCTGTCGGTCCTGGCGACGATCAGGCCGCTGTCTTCGTCCAGGTAGTTGTCGAGGTCGTCCGTCATTTGGCCAATGAAGCCGGAGGTGCCGTCGGTACCGATAAAGAACTCCGACACGGCGTCGATGTTGTCGGTGATGGCGCTGGTCAGGGTGTCTTCGTCAACCAGCAGAGTGCCATCGACCTCCAGGGAAATACCCAATTGCGACAGATAGCTGAAGGTGCCGCTGCCAATGGCGGTGTACAGGTCGCTGCTCAATTCTGTGCTGATGCGGCGGGTGGTCGAGTCGCCCAGCAACTCGCCTGCGGTGTCGGAATCGGCATTGTAGGCAGTGAGGGTATCCACGCTGGAAACGTAGCTGTTGTAGGCGGTGACGAATGTGGAGATGGCGTCGTAGATCGCGTCGGTGTCCTGGGAAATCGTCAGGGTCTGCGAGCTGCTGGTGGCGGACAGGTTCAGCGTGACGCCCTGCACTGCGTCTTCCACGGTGTTGCTTTGGCTGGTGATCGAGATGCCATTGAGCGTCAGTTCGGCGTCCAGCGCTGCCACGGTCTGGGTCATGTTGCCGCTGCTGCCGTCGTAGCCGAACAGGCTGGAGGCCTCGTCGGTGCTGTCGGTGCTGGTGTAGGTCACGGTCATTGCCGATTCGGTGCCGGTGCTGTCGGAAGTCAGCACCAGGCGGTACGGCGTGTCGCTGCCATCGTTGACGATCGAGGCGGTCACGCCGGCCCCCGAGGCGTTGATGGCGGTACGAATGCCTTCAAGGGTGTTGTTGCTGCTGTCCAGGGTGATCGACACCGCGCTCGCCGTGCCCACTTGCAGGGTCAGGGTGCCGGTGCCCAGAGCGGTAGTCTTGCTGGCGACGCCGTCGGTGCTCAGGCTTTGGGCCTGGGCCAACTGGGTCACTTGCAGCGTGTAGGTGCCGGCTTCGGCTTCGCTGGTGGTAGCGGCCGTGACACCGCTGCCGGACAGGCTGGTGGTCAACGATTCATACAAGCTCGAGTCGGCCAGGGCTTCTGCCGCTGTTTGCAGTTCGGTCAGGGCGCTGGTCAGGGTGCCGTAGGCGGATATTTCCGCGTTGACCGAGGTTTCCTGGTTGGTGATGGGCGTCAGCAGACTGGTTTCCTTGGATTCCTCCAGGCTGGTCAGGATGCTGTCCAGGTCGAGCCCGGAGCCGACCCCGAGGGAGGTGATGGATGCAGTCGAGGTGGTGGAAGTCGTGGTTGCCATGTGAATGCCTGTCCTGGTTTGTGTTCACACTCGATGGGGTGCGGTTGAACCCAACATCGGCAAACGGCTGACCCGTCTTTAGGCGTGCCTCGGAGTTTTTTACACCTGCATGGCCATCACGTCTTTGTAGGCGCTGAGCAGACGGTTACGCACCTGCACGCCCATCTGGAAGGCCACGCTGGCCTTTTGCGAATCGGCCATCACATCGCTCAGCGACACCGCCTCACTGCCGGCCTGGAAGGCGTTTGACTGGCGGGTGGCGGTCTGTTGCAACTGGTTGATGCGCTGCAAGGACGACTGCAACTCGCCGGCAAACCCCGTGGCCGGGGCGAAACGTTGCGTGCCGCTGCCTTCGGCCTGTTCGGCCAGCAGCGACAGTTGTTGCAGGGCGTTGGTCAGTGCGGACGAATTCATGCTGCAGGTTCCATTGGAAGCGATCAGGCCAGCAGATTACCAAGCCTGCCTGCCTGCACATTCGCCCAATTGAGCACAAAAGCGGTGGCTTTTCCGGCGTTTAGCTTTTGGCATTTTCGCCAGAATGAAGCCCTGCCAGCTGTTCCTCTCTGCGAGGGGAGGCTGATCGACTAATAATACTGTTACCGGACTCTGCAATGTCTTTCGTACAGGCCCTACCCTCGCCATCGAGGTGTTCGTGAGTACCGCAGTCCTGGCCAAAGGCGCGCAAAAGAACCTGGCGACCCGTGTTCCAACCCAGCCGTTGGAGGCGTTGACCACGCTGTTTCGCAACCAGCCCCTGGTGCCTCTGCTGCTGGCGGCAGCCGCCGCGGTTGCCGTCGTGGTGGCGTTGCTGCTGTGGGCGCGCGAGCCGGAATATCGCGTGTTGTTTTCCGGGCTCGGCGAAGCGGACGGCGGACAAATCATCAGTGAGCTGGACAAGCGTGCGATTCCCTATCGCCTGAGCGAAGGCGGCAACACCATCCTGGTGCCCGGCGACAAGATGAACGCCCTGCGCCTGCAGCTGGCCGAGCAAGGTTTGCCCAAGGGCGGCAGCATCGGCTTCGAGTTGCTCGACAAGCAGGCCTTTGGCGTCAGCCAGTTCGCCGAACACCTCAACTACCAGCGCGGCCTTGAAGGCGAGCTGGCGCGCACCATCGAATCCCTGGGGCCGGTGGCCAAGGCGCGGGTGCATCTGGTGATGGCCAAGCAATCGGTATTCGTTCGCGACCGCGAGGCCGCGCGCGCCTCGGTGGTTCTGACCCTGCAACCCGGCCGTGAATTGGGGCAAAGCCAGGCCAGCGCGATTGTGCATCTGGTCACCTCCAGCGTGCCGGAACTGAGTGTCGATGCGGTAACCGTGGTCGACCAGAACGGGCGCCTGCTGTCCCAGGTCCACGGCGATACAACCGGCCCCGACGGCACGCAACTGGACTATGTGCATGAGATCGAGCGCTCCTACCAGCGGCGTATCGAAGACATCCTCACGCCGCTGCTCGGCAGCCAGAACGTGCATGCCCAGGTCGTTGCCCAAGTGGATTTCTCCACCCGCGAAAGCACCGCCGAACGCTATGCGCCCAACCAGGACAGCCATGAAGCGGCGGTGCGCAGCAAGCAAACCTCCGAACATGTGGTGGAAGGCGATGATGCCGGTCGCGGCGTGCCTGGCGCGCTGACCAACTCGCCGCCCAATACCCCGGCGCCGACCAAAGCCACCGCACCGACGCCGGCGGGCGGCACGGCAACCGCCGCCGATGCCAAGGCCAGCAAGCCGGCGAATGCCACTCAAAGCGAGCGGATGATCAACTACGAGGTCGACCGTAACGTCGAGCACGTCAAATCGAGCCTGGGCACGATCCAGCGCCTGACCACCGCCGTGGTCGTCAACTACCGCACGGTGCTCAAGGACGGCGCGCCGACCGCTGAGCCGCTGAGCAAGGAAGAGCTGGAGAACATCAATAACCTGGTGCGCCAGGCCATGGGCTTTACCGAAAGTCGTGGCGATGCGTTGCAAGTGATCAACAGCCCGTTCGTGACCGAAGACACCTCGGTCGCCGAGCCGCCATGGTGGAAAACCCCCGAGGCCTACAACCTGCTGATCAGTGGTTTGCGTTACCTGCTGGTGGCCTTTGCCGCGCTGCTGCTGTGGTGGCTGGTGCTGCGACCGATGCAACGGCGCAACGCCAGCCGAAACGCCCAGATGCTCGCGGCCAGTGCCGAGCCGGGCACCGCGCTGATGCCGACCAGCACCGGTACCAGCGTGGTGGTCGCCGGCCAGGACAACACGCCGCACACCCTGCCGCGCAAGTCGGCGGTGTACGAGCAGAACATGCAGAGCCTGCAACAGATTGCCGCCGAAGACCCGCGGCTGGTCGCCATGATCGTGCGCGGATGGATGAAGAAAAATGACTAGCAAAATGAACGGCTCGCGCCGCAGTGCGATTTTGCTGCTGTCCCTGGATGCCGACAGCGCGGCGGAAGTGTTCAAGTTCCTGCCCAGTGGCGATGTGGAAGCCATCAGCATGGAAATGGCGCGCCTGAGCCAGGTCTCCCATGAAGAAATGCGTCAGGTACTCGAAGAGTTCATGGACGAGACCGACCAATACGCGGCCATCAATATCCAGACCAGCGACCATATCCGCGCCGTGCTGACCAAGGCCCTGGGCAGCGAGCGTGCCGCCAGCCTGATTGACGACATCCTCGAAAGCACCAACACCGGCTCCGGCATCGACAAGCTGAACCTGATGGAGGCCTCGATGGTGGCCGAAATGATCCGCGACGAACACCCGCAGATCATCGCGACCATCCTGGTCCACCTGGAGCGTCACCAGGCCTCCGACATCCTGCAATTGCTGCCCGACCGCCTGCGCAACGACATCATCCTGCGTATCGCCACCTTCAGCGGCGTGCAGCCGGTGGCGCTGCAGGAACTGACCGAAGTGCTCGGCGTGATGCTCGACGGTCAAAGCCTCAAGCGCAGCAAAATGGGCGGCGTGAGGACGGCGGCGGAGATCCTCAACCTGATGAGTTCCACCCACGAGGAACTGGCCATTGGCACGGTGCGCGAGCACAGCGAAGACCTGGCGCAGAAGATCCTCGACGAGATGTTCCTGTTCGAAAACCTGATCGACGTCGACGACCGCGGCATCCAGACCCTGCTGCAACAGGTGGAGCACAACTCCCTGGCGATCGCGCTCAAGGGCTCGCCGCCGGCGTTGCTCGAACGCTTCCTGCACAACATGTCCCAGCGTGCCGGGCAGTTGTTCCGCGAAGACATGGAAGCGCGCGGCCCTATCCGTATGTCGCAGATCGAAACCGAACAGAAGGCCATCCTTGCGGTGGTGCGGCGCTTGTCCGACAGCGGCGAAATCGTGACCGCGCGCGGTAATGACACTTATGTCTGATTGGCAGCCCTGGCAGATGGACCCGTTGGGCAGCCCTGCCTCGCTCGGCGATGATCCGCAGAGCAGCCACCGCGAGCGCGTGCGCAAGCAAGCCTTCCAGCGCAAGCTGGAGATGCAGGTGCTGCGGGAAAAGACCCTCGCCGAAGCCCAGCAGGTCGGCCATGCCCAAGGCGTGGAGCAGGGCTATGCACAAGGTTTGAGCGAAGGGCGCCAGGCCGCCGCCGTGGAGTTGCACCAGCAGGTGCGGCAGACGTTGCAACCGCTGCTGGAGCTGTGCCGTAACTTCGACGAGGCCCTCAAGGCGATGGATACGCACATTGCCCGCCAGTTGGTGGGCATTGCGCTGGAGGCCGCCCGACAATTGGCCGGTGATGCGCTGGCCGCCCAGCCGGAGCAGGTGCTGGTATTGGTCAAAAGCCTGCTCGACAGTGACCT
Source organism: Pseudomonas sp. PSPC2-3 (assembly GCF_049898265.1). Taxonomy (NCBI): domain Bacteria; kingdom Pseudomonadati; phylum Pseudomonadota; class Gammaproteobacteria; order Pseudomonadales; family Pseudomonadaceae; genus Pseudomonas; species Pseudomonas sp. PSPC2-3. The sequence goes on from NZ_JAFCXJ010000004.1 coordinate 123,980, forward strand.
TGAACTCACCGGCAAACCCAGGCTGTGGCTCCACCCGGAGGATCTGCAACGCGTCCAACACAGCCTCGGCGAGCAGATCGAAGCGGCAGGCTGGGCCTTGCATGCGGACTCGGCGATGTTGCCCGGCGGGTGCCGTGTGGTCAGTGCCGGCGGAGAGCTGGATGCCACGCGGCCTTCGCGGTTGGGCCTGCTCAATCGCAGCGTCGAGCGCACCCTGGATGAACAGCCATGAACGCGCACCTCGAGCGCTGGAGCCAGGTCCTGGCGTCGGTGCAGGGCAAGCCCTTGCGGGTCGCGCCGCACCTGCGCAGCGGGCGCATCACCCGCGCCACCGGCATGGTGCTGGAAGCGGTGGGCCTGCGTCTGCCGCTGGGAGGCGCCTGCCGTATTGAGCTGACGTCCCATGAAGGCGTATACGCCGAGGCCGAAGTGGTCGGCTTTGCCGGGGACACGCTGTACCTGATGCCCCTGGCGGAAATCCACGGCCTGCAACCGGGGGCGCGGGTGTTTGCCGCGCAGGACGGCCAGACCGGCGTCGGCGGCAATCGCAGTTTTCCCCTCGGCATGGCCTTGCTCGGCCGCGTGCTCGACAGCGGCGGCCAGCCCCTGGATGGTCGCGGCCCGCTGCTGGGCGCCCACCACGCCAGTCTGCACACCCAACCGCTCAACCCGCTCAAGCGTGCGCCGATCGACCGTCAGATCGACGTGGGCATCCGCGCCATCAATGCCTTGTTGTGTGTCGGGCGTGGCCAGCGCCTGGGCCTGTTTGCCGGTTCCGGCGTGGGCAAGTCGGTGCTGCTGGGCATGATGGCCCGCTACACCCAGGCCGATGTGATCGTGGTCGGGCTGATCGGCGAGCGGGGCCGCGAGGTACAGGACTTTATCGACAACATTCTCGGCGAAGACGGCCTGCGTCGCTCCGTGGTGGTCGCCGCGCCGGCCGATACCTCGCCGCTGCAACGCTTGCAGGGCGCGTTGTACGCCACGCGGGTGGCCGAGGACTTTCGCGACCAGGGCAAAGACGTGCTGCTGATCATGGATTCGCTGACCCGCTACGCCATGGCCCAGCGCGAAATCGCCCTGGCCGTGGGCGAGCCGCCGGCCACCAAGGGCTACCCGCCGTCGGTGTTCGCCAAGCTGCCCAAGCTGGTGGAACGCACCGGCAACGGGCCGCCCGGCGGCGGCTCGATCACTGCGTTTTACACGGTGCTCAGCGAAGGCGACGACCAGCAGGACCCGATTGCCGACTCGGCGCGGGCGATCCTCGACGGGCACATTGTGCTGTCCCGGCACCTGGCCGAAAGCGGGCACTACCCGGCCATCGATATCGAAGCGTCGATCAGCCGGGCGATGACGGCCATTGCCAGCGACGCCCAGCAGCGCAAGGCGAATCAGCTCAAGCAGGCGCTGTCGCGCTACCAGCGCAATCGCGACCTGATCAGCGTGGGCGCCTACACCCAGGGCCACGACGTGCAACTCGACCGCGCGGTGGGTTTGTACCCGCATATCGAACGGTTCCTGCAGCAGCGCATCGACGACCGTGCCAGCGTTGACGAGACCCTGCACGGCCTGACCCTGTTGTTCCCCGGCAACTGACCTTTTCGAGTAACCATCGATGGCTGACCAATCGCTGCACCTGCTGATCGAACTGACCGCCAAGGCACGCGACATCGCGGCCCGCGCCCTGGCGCAAAGCCGCACTGCCGAGCAATTGGTGATCAACCAGTTGTGCACCCTGGACCAGTACCAGCAGGAGTACCGCCAGAACCTGCAATTGGAACTGGCCAAGGACGGCATGAGCCCTTCGGCGCTGACCAACTACCGGGGCTTTTTGCAGTCGCTGGAAGAGGCCGTGGAGCGTGCGCAAAAAAGCCTGGAGCGCCACCGCAAACAGGTGGCGCACCACCAGATCACCTGGATGGCGCAGTGGCGCAAGGTCAACGCGATTGAAGCGTTGTTGAGCCGCCGCGCCCAACAGGCGCAAGTGCGCGCCGGGCGTGTCGAGCAACGCCAGATGGACGAACTGGCCAGCCAATTGCGGCGCCGGGCGGCAGCGTTTCCAACTTCCATCGATAGCAGCCTCTAAGGGACACCATGGACATTCTCGCGTCGTTAGCGCCATCGACCGCAGCGCCTGCGCCGGCCAGTCTTCCCGCTGAGGCGACGGTTGCGCCGAGTGAGTCGTTTGCCGCGGTATTAAGCCAGGTCGATGCGCCAGTGGCTGACCCGCTGCCGGTGGTTCAGTTGGCACCGGCCCCGACATTGGCACCGGCATTGGCGGCTGCGGACACCGCCCCGGTCATGCCGGAACCGGCTGCGGCTGCACTGCCCACGCCGGTGGTCGCAGCGCCAGTGCCGCTGGCTGAGCCAGAGCCCGTAGCGGTGGACGAGGTGCCGAATGCCTGGCCCGATCAACCCGTGACAGCGGTTGAAGAACCTGAGCCGACGACCAAGGGCGACAGCTCGCTGGACGACATTCGCCAGCGCATGGCCCTGATCGAAAGCGCCGGCCAGCTGGATACCGCCGCAATGATCGTGGCACCGCCGACGCCTGTCAGCGTGCCGCTGCCTGTGGTGGTCAGCGCTGAGTCAGCCGAGCCCGCCCCGCTGATCAGCAGTCGTGTACCGGCCCAGGCGACCAGCCTGCCTGCGGCGGATGACGAGGCGGATACGCCGCAACCGATCGACCTGCCCGACGCCATGCCGACGCTGGTCGCCAGCGTCGCCGACAGCGTGCCCAGCGTGCGCGCGCAAACGCACGACAACCAGGCGCAGAGCCAGCCCGATCCGCAGAGTGTCTTCAGCCTTTCAGCGGCATCCTTCAGCCCGACGAACCTGGCCGTCGCCGACACGGTTGCGAGCAATGGCCTGGTGCTCACGGCCGCTATCGGCAGCGCCGATTGGCAGACTGACCTGGGCCAGCAGATGGTCGACATGGTCACGCGTGGCGAGCAGCAAGTGGACTTGCGCCTGCACCCGGCCGAACTCGGCCCGTTGTCCATCAGCCTCAACCTGAATGACGGCACCACCCAGGCGCAGTTCCAGGCCGCCCATGCGTCGGTGCGGGCGGCGGTGGAGCAGGCGTTGCCGCAGTTGCGCGAGGCGCTGGCCACCCAAGGCATCGCGTTGGGGCAAGCCTCGGTCAGCGACCAGTCTTCACGCCAGGCCGCGAGCGGCCAGACACCGCGTGATCCGCAGGCCCAGCCGTCCAGCGCAGCGGTCAGCCGCGACGAAGCACTCCCGACGCACGTCCAGCAGGTGGTGCTGCGCAGTTCGGGCGTGGACCTGTACGTCTGATTCTCAAATCAAAACAGCGAGATACCGCCGTTACCCTGGTCTTATCGCGCCATGGGCGGAGCAGGGCGATGGTCATACTTGAGCCCTGCCTAACCGTTTTCCTTCATTCCATGGTTCCAGCCAATGACCACCACCCGCAAAACCCCCTGGCTCTTGATTCTGCTGCTGGCGCTGGTCGTCGTCGCCGCCAGTTCCGGCGGCACCTACCTCTATTTCAGTCAACACGGCATGGCGGCTGAGGCAGTGACGGTCGAGCCCGTGGCGCAAAAGCCCCAGGCGCCGCGGTTGGTCACCATCGCCCCGATGACGGTCAACCTGGTGAACGAGCGCGATGAGCAAAGCCTGCTGTACGTGGGGTTTGCCCTGGAAGTGGCGGATGACGCGACCCAGGCCCTGCTGCAGCAATACATGCCGCAAATACGCAGCCAGTTGTTGACCCTGTTGAGCGGGCAGAACACCACGCAGGTGATCACGCCCCAGGGCAAGGCGGCGCTTGCCGGCAAGGTCCTGGAAACTCTCAAGCAGCCCCTGGCGCCGCAGCAACCCGCACCTGCGGTGCTGCGCGTGCTGTACACCGACTTTATCGTGCAATAACCCATGGCCATTGACGATTTGCTCTCCCAGGACGAGATCGACATGTTGCTTCGCGGGGGCGACGACGGCGACGCTGCGGCGGATGACGCCGACACCCTGGACGCCGCGCGGGTGCGCCCTTACGACCCGGCGACCCAGCACCGGGTGATCCATGAGCGTTTGCACGCCCTGGACATCATCAACGAACGCTTCGCCCGTTACTTTCGCATGAGCCTGTTCAACCTGATCCGGCGCAGCATCGATATCACCGTCAAAAGCGTGCGTTACCAGAGCTACAGCGAATTCTCGATGCACATGCCGATGCCCACCAACATCAATCTGTTGGCCATGAAACCGCTGCGCGGCACGGCCCTGGTGGTGTTCCCGCCCAGCGTGGTGTTCATGGTGGTGGACAACCTGTTCGGCGGCGACGGGCGTTTCGTGACCAAGTCCGAAGGTCGCGAGTTCACCCACACCGAACAGCGCATCATCCGGCGTTTGCTGGGGTTGTCGGTGGATGCCTACAAGGACGCCTGGAAGTCGGTCTACCCCCTGGAAATCGAATACCTGCGTTCCGAGATGCAGGCCAAGTTCGCCAACATCACCAGTTCACCGAATGAAATCGTGGTGAATGCCACCTTCCACCTGGAGGTCGGCAACCTGTCCAGCGATTTCAACATCGTGATCCCGTACCTGATGATCGAGCCGATGCGCCAACTGCTCAACGGCCCGCTGACGGATACCAATCCCGAGGAAGAGCGCCACTGGAACAAGCGCATGGCCGGCGAGATCACCCATTCCGAGATTGAGCTGATCGCCGACTTTGTCGAGCTGGATGCGCGGATGGGCCAGGTCATGGCGCTCAAGGTCGGCGATGTGCTGCCTATCGACCTGCCCGAGATCGTCAGTGCGCGGGTCGACGGCGTGCCGGTCATGACCTGCGAATACGGCAGCCAGAACGGCGTGCGCGCGTTACTTGTGAAGGACCTGGTCGATCACTCGCTGAGTCTTTCCTCCTCTTCTACCAGCCGATTCGTGAAGGGCCACGTGTCCACTGCCAAGGAATCCGATCATGACTGATTCAAACACCCTCGAGCCCCAAGAGCCCGATGAATGGGCTGACGCCCTGGCCGAACAGGCCGCCGAAGCCGGTGACGACGACCCGTGGGCGGCGGCCTTGGCCGAACAGGAGCAAGCCGACGCGGCGGTTGCCGGCCCGGCGCCAAGCGTAGGCTCGAGCCTGTTCAAGCCGTTGCCGGTGCCAGCACCTGCGGCGGCTGCGCGTGAGCTGGAAATGATCATGGATATTCCGGTCAAGCTCAGCGTGGAACTGGGCCGCACCCGAATCACCATCAAGCAATTGCTGGAACTGGCCCAGGGCTCGGTGCTGGCGCTGGACGGCCTGGCGGGGGAACCGATGGACATCCTGATCAACAGCTACCTGATCGCCCAGGGCGAAGTGGTGGTGGTGGATGACAAATACGGCATTCGGATCACGGAAATCATTACTCCGTCCGAACGCGTGCAAAAGCTCAACCGATGAGCCTGGTCAGCGCAACACCCGCGCCCCTTGGTGTGCCCTCGGACAACGTGATGAACCTGGCATTGCTGGGCAAGACCGGCCTGGCGCTGGTGGTGGTGCTCGCCTGCGTGCTGGTGTGCGGCTGGCTCGCGCGGCGCATGGGTTCACGGCCGTTGGCACCGGGGAAGATGCTGCGGGTGGTCAGCAGCACCGGGCTGGGCCAGCGTGAAAAGGTGGTGATTGTGGAGGTGCGCGGCCAATGGCTGGTGCTGGGGGTGACGGCCCAGCAAGTCACCGCCCTGGCGCAAATGGACGCGCCGGCAGCCGAGCCTGAGCCGGCGGCGGTCGCACCGGGCGACAGTTTTGCCGAACGCCTGACGCATGCGCTGAAGCACAACCTGCGCAAGGGGCGCGCCTCATGACGGCCCTGGAACCGGCGATGCAGGGCCTGAGCGCCTTCACCGGCCAGGCCGGCGGCCAGCAATGGTCGCTGAGCCTGCAGACCCTGCTGCTGCTCAGCGCCATGGCGTTCCTGCCGGCGGTGCTGCTGATGATGACCGGGTTCACTCGCATCATCATTGTGCTCGGCCTGCTGCGCACGGCCATCGGCACCACCTCGGCACCGCCGAACCAGGTGCTGCTGGGGCTGGCGCTGTTCCTGACGTTTTTCGTCATGTCGCCAACCCTCGACCAGGCATACGAAACCGCCTGGCAGCCGTTCTCCCGGGACGAGATCACGGTGGAGCAATTTCTCGACAAGGGCAGCCAGCCGTTTCGCGCCTTCATGCTGACCCAGACCCGCCAGGGCGACCTCGCATTATTCGCACGGGTGGCGCGCATCGGCGACCTGCAAGGGCCGGAGGATGTGCCCATGCGTGTGTTGCTGCCGGCCTTTGTCACCAGTGAATTGAAGACCGCGTTCCAGGCCGGTTTCACCATTTTTATCCCGTTCCTGATCATCGACCTGGTGGTGGCGAGCGTGTTGATGGCGCTGGGCATGATGATGGTGCCGCCGTCGACCATCTCGCTGCCGTTCAAGTTGATGCTGTTTGTGCTGGTAGACGGCTGGCAGTTGCTGCTCGGTTCCCTGGCGCAGAGTTTTTATACCTGATGAGGACGTAGACGATGACGCCGGAAATGGTCATGGATCTGGCTTACAAAGGCATGCGGATGAGCATGATCGTGGCCGCGCCCGTGTTGTTCGTGACGCTGTTTGTCGGCTTGCTGGTGAGCCTGTTCCAGGCGGCCACGCAGATCAACGAATCGACCCTCTCGTTTATCCCCAAGATCATCGGTGTGTGCGTGGTGCTGGTGATCGCCGGGCCCTTGATCATGGAAATGCTGGTGGACTACACCCGCGCGCTGTTCACCAGCCTGCCCACATTGATTGGCTGACGCGCCTTGATCGAGGTCAGTTCGGCGCAACTGCAACTGTGGCTCACCAGCTTTTTCTGGCCGTTCTGCCGCGTGCTGGCGTACCTGATGAGCGACCCGATCCTCGGCCACAAAAACGTGTCGAGCCAGGTGAAGGTCGGCCTGGCGATGCTGCTGGCTTTCTTGCTGGCGCCCAATTTGCCGGCGCTGCCGGAGGTGTCGCTGTTTTCCTGGGCCGGCCTTGGGGTGACGGTGGAGCAGGTGCTGATCGGCATGTCGCTGGGCATGGTGATGCGCGTGACGCTGGCGGTGGTGGAGATGACCGGCGATATCTGCGGCATGCAGATGGGGCTGGCGTTTGCCACATTCTTTTCCGCCGATACCAGCACCAACAGCCTGGTGCTGTCGCGCTACCTGGGCATGATCACGATCCTGATGTTCCTCGCGCTGGACGGCCACCTCATGGTGCTCGAACTGCTGGCGACCACGTTCAAGACGCTGCCCATCGGCCACCTGCGTTTTGACCCCAACGCCTGGAACCTGATTGCGCGCTATGGCAGCACGATCTTTCTCACTGGCCTGTTGCTGGCTTTGCCGATGGTCGCCACGCTGCTGATCATCAGCCTGGCCATGGGCATTCTCAACCGGGTGTCGCCACAGTTGACGGTATTCTCGGTAGGCTTCCCGCTGACCTTGTCCGTGGGCCTGATCCTGCTGATGGTGGTGATGGGCGACCTGGGACCGTTTCTGGCCAGCCTGCTCACCAACACCCTGCACTTCATGCAGTACCTGGTCGACAACATGACCCTTGCTTGACTCATGCACCCTGGTCCAACTGTGGGAGGGAGCTTGCTTCCGATGGTGGTGTTTCAGCCCATGCATCTGGTGACTGATCCAGCGCTATCGGGAGCAAGCTCCCTCCCACAGTTTTTGATGTGTTTGAACAGTGACATGGGGGCGTCGCAGTTGATGGGCTTCTGTGGGCTGGGTTTAGGACTATTTTGGGCTAGTCAGCTGCCACGGTCCAACTGTGGGAGGGGGCTTGCCCCCGATGGTGGTGTTTCAGCCCATGCATCTGGTGACTGATCCAGCGCTATCGGGAGCAAGCTCCCTCCCACAGTTTTTGATGTGTTTGAACAGTGACATGGGGGCGTCGCAGTTGATGGGCTTTTGTGAGCTGGGTTTAGGACTACTTTTGGCCAATCAGCTGCCACGGTCCAACTGTGGGAGGGGGCTTGCCCCCGATGGCGGTGTTTCAGTCCATGCATCTGGTGACTGATCCAGCGCTATCGGGAGCAAGCTCCCTCCCACAGTTTTTGATGTGTTTGAACAGTGACATGGGGGCGTCGCAGTTGATGGGCTTTTGTGGGCTGGGTTTAGGACTATTTTTGGCCAATCAGCTGCCACGGTCCAACTGTGGGAGGGGGCTTGCCCCCGATGGCGGTGTTTCAGCCCATGCATCTGGTGACTGATCTACCGCTATCGGGAGCAAGCTCCCTCCCACAGTTTTTGATGTGTTCGAACAGTGACATGGGGGCGTCGCAGTTGATGGGCTTCTGTGGGCTGGGTTTAGGACTACTTTTGGCCAATCAGCTGCCACGGTCCAACTGTGGGAGGGGGCTTGCCCCCGATGGCGGTGTTTCAGCCCATGCATCTGGTGACTGATCTATCGCTATCGGGAGCAAGCTCCCTCCCACAGTTTTTGATGTGTTCGAACAGTGACATGGGGGCGTCGCAGTTGATGGGCTTTTGTGGGCTGGGTTTAGGACTATTTTTGGCCAATCAGCTGCCACGGTCCAACTGTGGGAGGGAGCAAGCTCCCTCCCACAGTTTTTGATGTGTTTGAACAGTGACATGGGGGCGTCGCAGTTGATGGGCTTCTGTGGGCTGGGTTTAGGACTATTTTTGGCTAGTCAGCTGCCACGGTCCAACTGTGGGAGGGGGCTTGCCCCCGATGGTGGTGTTTCAGCCCATGCATCTGGTGACTGATCTATCGCTATCGGGAGCAAGCTCCCTCCCACAGTTTTTGATGTGTTTGAACAGTGACATGGGGGCGTCGCAGTTGATGGGCTTTTGTGGGCTGGGTTTAGGACTATTTTTGGCCAATCAGCTGCCACGGTCCAACTGTGGGAGGGAGCAAGCTCCCTCCCACAGTTTTTGATGTGTTCGAACAGTGACATGGGGGCGTCGCAGTTGATGGGCTTCTGTGGGCTGGGTTTAGGACTATTTTTGGCCAATCAGCTGCCACGGTCCAACTGTGGGAGGGGGCTTGCCCCCGATGGCGGTGTTTCAGCCCATGCATCTGGTGACTGATCCAGCGCTATCGGGAGCAAGCTCCCTCTCGCAGTTTTAGATGTATTCGAACAGCGACATCTTTTGGATGCTGACGAAGGTCTGCTGCGCCGCCTGCAAGGCCACTTGCAGTGCGGTGTACTCGGTGACCGACTCGGTGTAGTCGGCATCCACCAACCCCGACAGGCGTTCGGTGTAGCTCAGTGCCAGGTCGTCGCCGATGGTGTCGAGCACGTCCAGCTGGTTAAGCCGCGAGCCGACAGAGGTCTGCACCGTGAGTACGTTGTCCTGAGCATTGCTCAGTTGGCGACTGGCGGTGGACAGGGTGTTGTCCAGGTTGGCCTGGTCGGCGTCGGTTTCCACCGGGGTCTGCAGCACCGAGATCAGGTTTTTCAGGGTCGCGAACAGGTCCGGGTCGGCGTCGGCGGCCTTGCTCACGGTAACCGTGTCGCCGTCCACCGGGGTGCCGCTCAAGGTCAGGGACAGGCCGTTGACTTCCAGCGTGTCGCCCGAGGTGTACGCCACCGGGGTGGCGCCGTCGAGGCTGTATTGCGCGGTGCCGTCGGCGGCGGTGCTGAAGGTCAGGCTGAAGCCGCTGCCGTAATTGGCGTCCTGGGTATCGGTAATGGTCGGGCCGCTGTAGGTCACGCTGCCGCTATTGTCGCCGGCCTCGGCGATAAACCCCGCCGAACTGCTCACCGAAAGGAAAATCGTCGCCCCGGTATCGCCGCTGGCCATGCTCTGAGTGGAGCTGACCTGTTGTGTGATCGCGTTGTTGTCGCCCTGATACACCAGATCGCCATTGGCATCGGTGGCAAACGCCGGGCTTTGGCTCTGGTAGCCGGAAAACAGATAGTTGCCGTTGCTGTCGGTGGCGTTGGCCAGTGTCACCAGCGTGTCGTACACCCCTTGCAGCGAGGTGGCGATGGACTCGCGGTCAGCGTCGCTCAAGGTGCCGTTGTTGGCTTGCACGATCAGCGCCTTGGCGCTGGTGATGGCATCGTTGATGCTGTCCAGGGTGCTTTCTTCCTGGGACAAGGACGTGCTGATGGTGCTGCGCGAGTCGGCATATTGCGTATTCGCGGCGATGGCCTGGCGCACGTTGACGGCCTGGGCGGCGGCCAGCGAATCATCCGAAGGGTTGACCACCCGGGTGCCGCTGGACACTTCCTGGGCGGCGTCCTGGTAGGCGCTTTCCTGGGCGAGCATCGAGTTCAGGCTTTGGTTGTAAATCGTCGCACTGCTGAGGCGCATGGCGTCGCTCCGCTCAGAAAGTTATCAGTTGATATCGAGGAGGGTGTCGAGCAGGGACGTGCCCACTTCGACCACCTTCGCGCAGGCCTGGTAATACTGCTGGTAGACGATCAGGTCGGCCGCCTCTTCATCCAGGTTCACCCCCGATTCCGACTGTTGCAGCGTGGTCAGTTGCTCGGTGAGGCCCGACTGGGTTTCCAGTTGCCCGGCGACCTTGCTGGCGGTGCTGCCCACGTCGCTGACCAGTGCCGAGTAGGTCTGGCTGAGGGTCTTGCTGCCGCCGACGATGCTGTCGGTCTGCAGGTTGAGCATCGCCAGGGCATTGCTGTTGTCGCTGCTGCCGGTGGAGGTGCCTGCCGCGATCAGGCTGCCGTCGCTGGTCAAGGTGCTGAAACTGCTGGCGGCGTTGCGTGTGGGCAGTACCAGGAAACTGTCGCCGTCATCGGCGGTGCCGCTGATGGCCACGCTCATGCCGGCGAAGGTCAGGGTGTCGTTATTGGCGTCGTAGGTCGAGGTGACGCTGGCGCCGCTGTCGTTGCGGGTCACCGTGTAGCCGTCGGTGGCGGAATACTTGACGGTGTAGTCGGTAGCGCTCAGGGCGCTGACATCGTCGGTAAAGGTCGCGCTCAGCGTCGCGTCGCCGGTGTTCTGGGTGTTGCCGTAGATGCTCGGGTCATCCACCGAGAAGAACGCGCTGCCGCTGTCGCCATTCAGGTCGATGCCTGCTGCCTGCAAGGTGTTGAAGGCTTGGGTCAGGCTCACTGCCAGGATGCCCAGCTGGTTTTGCGCGTCGCTCAGGCTGGTGTCGCGAAAGTCCATCAGGCCGCCCAGGGAGCCGCCTTCGAAGGTGGAGTCGTCGAGCACGGTGGTGTGGCCGGCGGCGTCGACGTAGGTGACCACGGTTTGCGTCGGGTCGCTGGCCGAGACGGCGGTCTGCAGATCGAAGCTGTCATTGCCCGACACCAGCGCCAGGCCGTTGCTCAGTGCCACGGTGTAGCTGCCGTTGCTTTGGGTGGTGACATCCACGTCCACCAGTTCACTGAGCTGGCTGACCAGCAGGTCGCGCTGGTCGAGCAGGGCGTTGGACGTCGAACCCAGGGCGTCGGACAGGCTGATCTTTTTGTTGAGGCCGGCGATCTGTTCGGTGAGGTCGTTGACCTGGGTGACCTGGTCGCTGATCTGGCTGTTCACGTCGCTGGCCATGTCGTCCAGGTAGCTGCCCAACTGGGTGAACTGCGAGGTCAGGGTTTGCGCGGCGCCGACCACTTCTTCGCGCGCGGCGGTGTCGCTGGCGTCGGAGGTCAGGGTCTGGATCGACGAGAAGAAGCTTTGCATCAGGGTGTCGAGGCTGGCATCGCCATCGGCCAGCAGGCTATCGATCTGGTCGACTTCGGTCTGGTAGGTCGACAGCGCGCTTTCGGCGCTGATGGAGCTGTTGAGCTGGCTGGTGACGAATTGGTTGTACTGGCGGTCGACGCTGGCGATCTGCACGCCGCTGCCCGAGGTGGATTCGGAGAAGTTCGCCACCTGCAAGGTGTAGCCCGCCGTGTAGGCGTTGGTGGTGTTGCTGCTGCTGGTGCTGAGGGCGATCTGCGCGGCGGTCAGGCCGCTGACGCCAATGGAAATAATGCTCATCGAGAAGCTCCTGGGCTACATGGTTGGCACTATCGGCCCGGCAAAAGGGCAACTTGACCCCTGTTCTATAAATCGTTTTGCAGTTGCGCCACGGCCGGCACGTTGCGCAGCGGACCGATGGTGGCCATCACCGAAATCAGCTTCTGTGCATAGCGCGGGTCGGTGGCGTAACCGCCCTGTTGCAACGCGATGGCGGCCTGGGGCGCATCGACGGCATTGCGCACGGCGGCATAACCGGGGCGATTGCGCATCAGGCGTGCATAGTCGTTGAAGGCAGCGTCGTCGCAGGTATAGACACGAAACGCTTCCAGCTGTTTTTGCGCTTGGGCGTCGGTGTATTCGGTGGTCATCACCTGGGTCGTCGCGCCTTGCCACTGGCCGCCGGCCTTGATGCCGAACAGGTTGTGGCTGTCGGCGCCCTGGGCGGTGGTGATGGTGCGCCGGCCCCAGTCGGTTTCCAGGGCGGCCTGGGCCAGGATCAACTCGGCGGGTACGCCACTGGCGCGGGCGGCCTTTTGCGCCGGTTCGCTCAAGCGCGCGATAAACGCCTGTACATGCTCGGGCTGGTCCTTGTCGGCGCCGCTGACTTCACGGCGTTTCCAGGCATCGAACGCCGGGCTGGCAAACGGCGTGGGGCGCGAGGGCGGCAGGTCGAGGAAGGCTGTGGTGGCGCTGTCCAGTTCAGGCGCCTGCCGGGTGGTGTAGCCGCTCAGTTGTCGGGTCAGTTGCTCGGCCAGGCCGATACCTTTGCCCGCCAGGCTCTGGGCCCACTGCTGGTCGAGCATCTCGGTGTACATCTCGGTCTGCGAGTTGTTCGACATCTCCGACTTGGGCACCGCCGCCCGCATGCTCTTGAGCATCATCTGCAGGAACAGCGCCTCGAACTGCTTGCTGGCTTGCTTGAGCCCCGATTGCGGGTCCAGGTGCGCGCTGTTGCGCAGCCGGTCCAGGCCTTGCACACCCAGGGCAAAGCCATCGGTACTGCCGCCTTTGTTCATCAGATGATCTCCAACTCGGCCCGCAAGGAACCGGCCGCCTTGAGCGCCTGCAAGATCACCATCAGGTCCTGTGGCGTGGCGCCGAGCGCATTCAGGCCCTTGATCACGTCCATCAGGTTCGCCGTGCCTTCGAGCAAATGCAGCGAACCGCCTTGGGACTCGATGGAAATATTGCTCTGGGAGCTGGTCGTCGTCTGGCCGCCACTGAAGGCGCCGGGCTGGCTGACCGTGTTGGTGGTGTCGATGATCACCGACAAATTGCCGTGTGCCACGGCGGCGCGGTACAGCTTCACCGAGCTGTTGAGCACAATGGAGCCGGTGCGCGAATCGAGGATCACCTTGGGGCGCGCCTGGATCGGCAACACTTCGATGCTCTCGATGCGCGCCATGAAGTTGGTGCGCTCATTGGGCGACACCGGGCCCTGAATCTCGATCATCCCGCCGTCCACCGCCGAGGCCACGGTTCGACGCATTTCCAGGTTAATCGCATACACCACGCGTTGTGCCGTGGCCGAGTCCGGTTCGTGCAGGGACAAACCAAGCAGGCCGTGGTCGTTGTTCAAATTCAGCGCCACCGTGCGCTCGATAATCGCGCCTCGGCTGATGCGCCCGCCGGCCAACTGGTTGACCGTCACGCTGCTGCCGTTGGCCGACGCGCCGGCGCCGCCCACCAGCAGGTTGCCCTGTGCCATGGCGTACACCTCGCCATCGGCGCCCTTCATCGGGGTCATCAGCAAGGTGCCGCCGCGCAGGCTTTTGGCGTTGCCGATGGACGACACCACCACATCGATCTGCTGCCCCGGGCGCGAGAGGGCCGGCAGGTTGGCGGTGACGATCACCGCCGCGATATTGCGCATCTGCATGTTCGCGCCGGCCGGCAGGGTCACGCCCAATTGCGACAGCATGTTGGTCAGGCCTTGTTCGGTGAACGGGCTCTGGGTGGTCTGGTCGCCGCTGCCATCCAGGCCGACCACCAGGCCGTAGCCCACCAGGTTGTTGGGGCGGATGCCGGCGAAGTCGGCGATGTCGCGAATCTGCTCGGCGTGAACCGTTGCCCCCAGCCACAACGGGCAGCTCAGCAGCAGGGTGCGCAACGTTCGGGCGGCTCTAGTGAACATGGCGTGGGTACTCAGAAAGGGGAAACGTTGAGGAGGATGCGATGGAGCCAGCCCATCCGCTGCGCTTCGTTGATGTAGCCATCGCCCACGTATTCGATGCGCGCCTGGGACACCTGGGTCGATGACACGGTGTTCTCGCCGGTGATGCTGCGCGGGTTGACCAGCCCGGAAAAGCGGATGAACTCGGTGCCCTGGTTGATCGCGATCTGTTTGTCGCCGCGCACACGCAAGTGCCCGTTGGGCATCACCTGCATCACCGTCACGGAAATCGTGCCGGTGAACGAGTTGTTCGCCTGGGAACCGCCGGCGCCCAGGAAGTCATGAGTCGTCGAAGCATCCAGCCCAAAGGAGCCGACCTGGCTGGCGCGGCTGGAGGTGGTCGCCAGGCTCAATCCCATGGAGCCGGCGCGGCTGGCATTGGAGGAGGAGTTCTTGCTGGCGCTGACCTGTTCTTCCAGCTGGATGGTCAGGGTGTCGCCGACCATGCGCGGGCGGCGGTCTTCGAACAGCGGTTGCGAGCGGCTGCTCTGGTAGATCGAGCCGTTGGCCAGGCGCGCGGGGTAGCCCTGCGCCTGGACTTCTTCGTCGGGCACCACCGGTTTGTGGGGCAGTTGATCGCAGCCGGCGAGGGCCAGCACGCCGGCCAGAAGATACTTGTGAGCCATAAAGGGAGTCTCGAACCGGGCGCTCAGAGCTGGGTCAGACGCTGGAGCATCTCGTCCGAGCTTTCGACGGCCTTACTGTTGATTTCATAGGCGCGCTGGGTCTGGATCATGCCGACCATTTCTTCCACCACGTTGACGTTGGAGGTTTCCACGTAGCCCTGGGACAGCGTGCCGCCGCCGTTCAGGCCCGGCGTGGTTTCGGTGGGCGAGCCCGAGGCATCGGTTTCCAGGTACAGGTTCTGGCCGATGCTTTCCAGGCCGGCCGGGTTGATGAACAACGCCAGGTTCAATTGGCCGACCTGGGTCGAGGTAGACGCGGCGGGCGTGGTCACCGAGACGATGCCGTCGCTGCTGATCGTGATGGCTGTGGCGTTGGCCGGGATGGTCACGCCGGCCGACAGCTTGTAGCCGTTGGAGGTAACCATCTCGCCATTGGCATCGAGCTGGAAGCTGCCGTCACGGGTGTAGCCGGTGCTGCCGTCGGGCATGTCCACCTGGAAAAAGCCCTGGCCGTTGATGGCCAGGTCCTTGGAGTTGCTGGTCTGCTCCAGGTTGCCCTGGGTGTGCAGGCGCTCGGTGGCGACTTCGCGCACGCCGGTGCCCACTTGCAAGCCGGAGGGCAGGCGCGTGTCGGTGCTGCTCTGGGCGCCGGGCTGGCGCACGTTCTGGTACACCAGGTCTTCGAACACTGCCCGCGAGCGCTTGAAGCCGTTGGTGCTGACGTTCGCCAGGTTGTTGGCGATCACGTCCATTTGCCCCTGCTGGGCTTCCAGTCCGGTTTTCGCCGTCCACAGTGATCGGATCATCGTTCGGTTCCTTGTCTATTCAACCGGGAGGTCAGCCCTGCAGGGAAAGCAGGCTGTTGGCGCGTTTGGCGTTTTCGTCGGCGGTGCTGATGGCTTTCATCTGCATGTCGTAGCGCCGCGAGTTGTCGATCATCGCGACCATGGCGTTGGTTGGGCTGACGTTGCTGCCTTCCAACGCACCGGGCGCCACGCGCAGGCTGTCGTCGGCCGGCAGCGGCTGCGCGTTCGCGCTGCGGAACAAGCCGTCGGTGCCGGCCTGCAAGGTGCCGGGCGGCGCCGACACCAGCTTCAACTTGCCCACCGGGCTCAAGCCGCGGGGTTCCATGCCCAGCTCGCGCACGCTGATGGTGCCGTCGCTGCCCAGGGTGACCTCGCTGCCCAGCGGCACGCTGATCGGCCCGCCGTCACCGATCACCGGGCGCCCACCCACGGTCATGGCGCCGGTGCCGTCGACCTGCAGGTCACCGCGCCGGGTGTAGGCTTCCTGGCCGTTGCCGGCCTGCACGGCGAGCATCACGTTTGCGCCAAGGGCCACGTCCAGCGCGCGGTCGGTATGCACGATCGGCCCTTCGCTCCAGTCCACGCCCACGCCGTTGGCGGCCACCGACACGCGGGTCGGCAAGCCTTCGCCCGCCACCGGCGAAGACTGCATCTCCACCAGTTGCGCGCGAAACCCCGGGGTGACGATATTGGCCAGGTTGTTGGCCACGACGGCCTGCTGTTCGAGCGCCTGATTGGCCCCGCTCATGGCCGTGAAGAGCATGCGATCCATAGGGTCAGGAACCGATATTCACGGCTTGCTGCAACACTTCGCTCTGCGCCGTCACCGACTTGGCGTTCGCCTGGAAGTTGCGCTGGGCAATGATCAGGTTGACCAGTTCGGCGGTCAGGTCGACGTTGGAGTCTTCGGTGGTGCCGCTCAGGATCGAGCCCAGCGAGCCGCTGCTGGCCACGCCGAGCAGCGCCTGGCCGGAGGAGGTGGTGGCCAGCCAGGTGTTGTCGCCGTTGGCTTTGAGGCCGTTTTCATTGCTGAAGGTGGCCAGCTGGATCTGGTCGATGTTTTTGGTCTGGTCGTTGGAGTAGGTGGCGACCACCGTGCCGGTCTCGTCGATGGTGAAGCTCACCAGGCTGCCGGAGGTGTAGCCGTTCTGGGTGATGTCGGACACCGAGGAGTCGTTGCCGAACTGGGTGGTGCCGGTCAGGTCCAGGGTCAGCGACAGGCTGGCCGCGCCGTTGGCCGGGTCGTAGGTGTAGGTGCCGGTTTCGCCGCTGGTGATCAGGCCGCTGGAACTGAAGCTGACGGTCTGGGAGTCGGTCAGCAGGTTACCGTCGATGGCGGTGTGTACGTCCCAGGTGTTGTCGGCGGTCTTGCTGAAATACAGGGTGCTGGTGTGGCTGATGCCCAGGGAGTCGTAGAGTGTCGCGCTGGTGGAATAGGAGTAGGTCGACGAGTCGGTCTGGTCGAAGGTGGTGGTGATGATGTCCTCGCTGGCGTCCAGGTTCAGCTCTGCGTCCAGCTCGGTGCTGGCGCTGGCTTGCATGCCGGTGGTGGGGATCTGGATCACGCCGTTGACCCCGAGCAGTTGATCGCCGGCGGCGTTTTCCAGGTAGCCATCGGCGGTCAGGGTCAGTTGGCCGTTGCGCGAGTACACGGTTTGCGTGCCGTCGGAGAAGGTGAAGAAGCCGTCACCGTTGATCGCCAGGTCCAGGGCGTTATCGGTGGTGGTCAGGCTGCCGGATTCGAAGTTCTGCACCACGCCCGAGACCTGGGTACCCAGGCCGACGTCGGCGCCGGAGTACACATCGGCGAACTGCGTGGTCGAGCTTTTGAAGCCCACGGTCTGGGAGTTGGAAATGTTGTTGCTGACCACGTTGAGGTCGGTGGACGCTGCCGACAGACCACTGAGCGCTTGGGAAAAAGCCATGGTGTTTCTCCTTCGTTAGGTAGAGGGTCAGAGGACAAGACTGATGTCGCTGAGGGCGACGTTGTCGTTGACGCCCCCCAGGTCCAGCGCGACTTCGTTGCTGCTGTCGGTGGTGACGCCGGTGACCAGCGCGTATTTCAGGGCGGTGCTGGCCACGGCGACGTCGTCGGTGGTAGCGCTGATAGAGAAGGTGTAGGCGCCGTCGGCGGCCGTGGTGCCGTCGTCTTGCAGGCCGTCCCACGACAACGCCTGGGTGCCGGCGCTCATGCTGCCCTCGTCCAGGGTCCGCACGACGGTGCCGCTGCTGTCTTTGATGGTGACGCTGACGCTGTCGGCATCGCTGTCCAGAGTGACGCCAAACGTGGTCGCCACGCCGCTGTCGACCTGGATCACATTGCCGTCGATCAACACGCCGTTGCCCACCAAGGCCGAGGCTTGCAGGGTTTCGGAGGCGCTGATCTGGCTGGAGATGCCTTCCAGGGTGCTGGTGACGTCTTCGATGCTGCTGATGGTGCTGATCTGCGCCAGCTGGGTGACCATCTCACTGTTGTCCATCGGGTCGGTGGGGTCCTGGTTCTGCAGCTCGGTGGTCAGCAGCGTGAGGAACTGGTCCTGCAAATCGTCCGCCGCCGAAGTGGTGCTTTCGGCAGTGGTGCTGGTGCTGTTCATCGTCGACAGCACCGAGCTGGCAATCGTACTGGTCATGGTTTACGCCTCACCTAGGGTCAAAGTTTTCAGCATCATTTCCTTGCTGGTGGACATGACCTCGACGTTGGCCTGGTAAGAGCGCGACGCGGAGATCATGTTGACCATTTCGCCCACCGGCTCGACGTTGGGCATGGTCACGAAGCCCGATTCGTCGGCCAATGGGTCGCCGGGGCGGTATTCCTGGCGCATCGGCGAGCCGTCTTCGACCACCTGGCTGACGCGCACGCCACCGATGCTGCTGCCGGCCTGGTATTGCGACTCGAACACCACCTGCCGCGCCCGGTAGGCTTCGTTGTCCGGGCCGCTGGTGGTGTCGGCGTTGGCCAGGTTGCTGGCGGTTACGTTCATGCGCTGGGACTGGGCGCTCAGCGCGGAGCCGGCGATATCGAAAATACTGAACATCGACATGGTGGTTTCCCTGGGTTATTCGGACTGCATGGCGGTCTTGAGCGACTGCAGGCGGCTGCTCAGAAAGGTCAGGCTGGCCTGGTACCGCACGGCGTTATCGGTGAACTGCGCGCGTTCGCGGTCCATGTCCACGGTGTTGCCGTCCAGGCTCGGTTGGTCCGGCACGCGGTAGAGCAGGTCGCGGCTGGCGAAGCGGCTGGAGTCGGCGTGCAGGTGGCGGTCGGACGTGGTGGCCAGGGTCATGCCGCGGCCCTGGGTGTGGGACTTTTGCAGGGAGCTGGCCAGTTCGGCGCTGAAGTCGAAATCCCGCGCGCGGAAGTTGGGTGTGTCGGCGTTGGCGATGTTATTGGCCAATACCTGCTGGCGCTCAGCCCGCAAACTCATTGCGTCCTGCTGAAAGCGCAGCTCGTTGTCGAGCTTGTCGATCATGGTTGCGGACCTGTGCATCAAATAAATGAACGGCTCGCAGGTTAGTCCCAAGGCTGCCCCGGCAAAGGCCGAAACAGGCCGCTATTTGACGACCAATTCAGGCCTTGCCTCGCTGGCGGGGCGACTAGAATTCTGCGCTGGGTAGCGCGGAGGGCGGGATCGATGACAAGACGGATGTGGGGCTTGATGGGCCTGTTGTGTTGCACCCTGGCCCAGGCGGACGGCCTGCAGGAGCAGGTGCGCGAGGTGATTGCGCCACGCTTGCCCGCGCGCGCCCAATTGGTTGCCGTGGACATCGGCCAGCCAGCGGCGCGCATCGCGGCCTGCGCCCACCCGCGGCCGTACCTGGTGCGCCCGGAGCAAAGCGTGATCGGTCGTGTGGCCGTGGGCGTGCGTTGCCTGGACGAGGTCGCGGGTTACCTGCAAGTCAGCGTGCGCGTGGTCGGCGACTACGTGGTCAGCCGTCAGCGGATTGCCGCGGGTGAGGTGATCAAGGCGCCGATGCTGGAACTCAAGCGCGGCCCGCTGGAGCGCCTGCCCAAAGGCAGCGTGTTCGAGCCTTCGCAGATCATCGGCCGCCAGGCCAGCCGCAACCTAAGCCGGGGCATGGTGATCACCGTGAATCACGTGCGCGAGCGTTGGCTGGTCGAGCGGAACGCCCGCGTGGTCCTGCAGGCCCGGGGCGCTGGCTTCACCATCCGCCGCGAAGGCAAGGCACTGGACAACGGCAGCCTGGGCGGCAACGTGCGCGTCATGGGCAACGACGGCAAAATGCTCAACGCCCAGGTGGTGGGCCAGAACGAATTGCAACTGCGCTACTGATTTTTTCAGCGAAACCCGATTACCGGTCAAAGTTTGCCGTCGCGATTGCCGATAGTTGACCCAACCACAGCCAATTGAAGCCTCTAACGTGAAAATCATAAGTGCAAACCTGACCAACACCCTGGCGCCCGCTGACAGCAAAGCAGGCGGTAATCAACGCGTGGAACTGCAACCTCTCGAAGCCACTCTCGACGACGGCGTGCAAGTCTCCAGCAGCACCGCCAGCTCGCAGGTCGCAACGTCGGCGGACGTGGACATGGAGAAAGTCGCGGCGCTGCGCCAGGCCATCGACAGTGGCACCTATCAGGTCAGCGCGGATTCGATCTTCGACGGCCTGGCCTCCAGCGTGCGCGAAACCCTTCCATGAGCGTTGGTCGATGAGCAGCAGGTACCTATGAGTCTGGCGAAACACTTGGAGTTGCAGCAGCAGGCGATCGTCGAACTGATCGACTGGCTGGAACTGGAACGGCGTGCATTGGCCCAGGCCAAGGTCGACGGTGAAAAGCTGCAGGAACTGACGGCGTGCAAGCAGGCGGCGTTGCAGAAGCTGGAGCAGTTGGAAGCGATTCGGTCTGGGGCGCAGTTGAAGCTCGGCTATGGGGCAGGGCGGCAGGGGGCGCTGAAGGCGGCGCAGGATGCCGATTGCGTCGCGGCCTGGCGGGAAGTGCAGGCACTGGCGCGGCGGGCGCGGCAGCTTAATATCGCCAATGGCGAGGCGTTGGGGCTGCGGATGGCGAGTAATCAGCGGGTTGTCGGGTTTTTGAATTCGGTTATTGGTAACAAGTTGTATGGGCCGGATGGGCGCAGGCTGCGCGGCGTTGATTGAGTAGTGATGTTGTCTGTGTGATCGAAACAAACTTAGGCAGCAAACCGACGAGAAGGTTAAACGCGAACAAGAGGCCGCTAAGTCGGGCCCCTATGAAGGTGATTGGTCATCCGGTAAGACCCTTCGGGGTAAAACCTAGATCACTGTGCCGGCCGGCAAGCCTCCAGTGATTTATGTCCGCGTGGCTCATGACACTAACTGCATGGTCATTGCGCTATATACCTTCAGCCCCTGCAGATCGCTGGCCCTTGCCTGAGTGCAACCCAGTTTGGCCAGCCAACGGTGTGCAGGGTTCTTGTCCAACGCAACCGCGTGCAGCGCTACAGGTGTAAGGCCTAATCCAATCAGTACTTGAGGGCCTTGTTCACTGACCAACAGGAATTCGTCGGCGCCCACGCCAACTGCCCGGTCCAGCCCGGCATAGAGGTTGCGCTTCCAATCAGTGATGTGCGACTGCCAACGGGCAAAATTGCCTCCCCCTTTTTGGCGGTACTCGTCGCTCTGCAACACGGCAAGCGTGTCGACTGAATGCAGGGCCAGGTAGGCCGGGCAATCGCCGCTCAAGGCTTTGAACCGCTGCGAGGAGCTGAATCCGCTCACCGAGATTAGCGCTGGCAGTTTTTCCAGGCTGTAAAACGCATTCCACTCAGCTTCGCTCGCGGGGTCGGCGTAGTTGCATTCGACTGTATAAATCATCATGTCACTTCGTTGGTTGATGTTTAATCATGCTAGTGACACGGTAATGATCCATAAAACGACTTTTCGGCACTCTTCAGTGATTAAACATCAAGGTGGAGGCCTTGACTTGAACCAGGAATGCCCATGCGTCGAAAGCTCCCGAGTAACGCTGCCCTGATGGCCTTTGAAGCCGCAGCCCGGCATGGCAGTTTCGCCCGTGCCGCAGACGAGTTGGCCCTGACTGAAGGCGCCATCAGCCGGCAGATAGGCCGTCTGGAGGCGTTTCTGGGGGTCACGTTATTCGAGCGTGTTGGCAACCGTGTGCGGCTCTTGCCCAACGGTGAGCGCTACGCGGCCCAAGTGCGCGAACTACTCGACCGGCTCGACAGGGACAGCCAGTATTTGATGGGCCAGCCCAGCGACGGCGCCAGCCTGGATATCGCCGTCAGCCCAACCTTTGCCCTGCGCTGGCTAATTCCGCGGTTGGCCGGCTTTGGCCAGCAACACCCGAATATCTGCGTGCACCTCTCGGAACGTATGGAACCGTTCGTGCTAGCCGGCAGCGGTTTTGATGCCGCCATCCATTTTGAGCACCCGGCGTGGACAGGCATGCAGACGCACCGCCTGTTGAACGAAGTGTTAATTCCGGTTTGTCACCCTGGCCTGCTGAAGCCGGGCAAGCAGGCAACGGCTCTGGATTCATTGCCGCGATTACACCGACGACAGAACCCGGATGCCTGGCAGCGTTACGCCCAGCAAACCGGGATTGTCCTGAGCAACGCCGCGATGGGCGCGCGTTACGATTTGCATGCGATGCTGATCGAAGCCGCGCTGGCGGGGCTCGGCGTGGCACTCGTACCGCGCCTGTACGTGGAAGCCGAACTGGCGCAAGGCCGGCTGGTCGCGCCATGGCCACAAGAGAAGAATGTCGCCAAGGCCTTTTGCCTCGTGCTACCCGAACCGCTTGAACTGAGCCGCGCGCCCATCCAGGTATTTGCGCGTTGGCTGTTGGAGGAAGCGCAGGTGACGTAGGGGACGCGATGGGGCCTGTACCGGATTGGTTCAGACGCTGAGCGACTCAGAACTTCACATTGAAACCGGCATGCATCACCCGAGGCGCCGCCGGGGTGACGGTTTGCGGATTGGATGGCCCAAGCGACGGGATGTCACCAACGGCGGCGAAAGTACCGTAGGTGGCATATTTGCGATCAAGGGCATTGTTCAGTTTCGCGAAGCGTTTGATTGTTTGGGTGAGCTGATAATCGCTGTGGACATTGAACACCGCGTACCCGGCCAACTTGGCATTCTGGTTTGAATCGTCGCCAACATAGTACTGGCTGCTGTTGGCGATCATGTCCGCGCCGAGGGTCAAGGCCGGTGTCACTTTATAATCCCCGCCCATCTTCAATTGCCATGGCGAAATTCCGGGGATTTTTTCGCCGCGGGCGACAGCAATATTGCCGTTGGCATCGGCTTCAGGATTGTTCGCCGGCGTCAGCCTCAGGTTGGATTGGTAGGTTGCATCGACATAGGCCAGCGTCGTGTAGGCAAACCAGTCGGAAGTTCGGTACTGGACGTAGGCATCGATAGCCTGGCGACGGGTTTTGCCCGCATTCACGTAGTAGCCATAGCCCGGGACCACGCTGCTGGGCTGGCTGACGATGTCATCGCTGTTGTCAGTACGGAACGCGCTGAGTTTCCAGTCAATCGTCGAGTCGGTGTTCACCGTGCTGTGACCACGCAGGCCTGCCTCGTAGGTTCTTGAGACAACTTGCTTCAGAGGCGGGTCTGACACCAGGAAACCTTCGAGCAGGCAGGTTTTCGCTGGGTTTGCACAACAGCAGGGCGGCTCATTAGGCTGCATCGCGCCCGTAGCGAATGGTCAGGTGTTTTCTGCTTCTGACAGGGCCTTGGCCACTACGGCAGGTAAGCTTCCGGGCGCCCTTATACGCATTTGCTTGTTCAAATTAAAACGACCGAACACAACCGTGATGTCAGAAACCGAGACGTCAAACTCTCGGGCGAGAAACTTAACCATATGGTCAGTCGCCCTGCCTGCTACGGGTGCGGCGGTGACGCTGATCTTGAGTTGACTTCCTTTCGCCTTGCCGATGGCATCCTTTTTGGCGCTCGGAGTTCCAAGTATGTTCAGAACTAAAGTCTCTCCATCCCACCCACAAAACGAGGACATCTCAAAGCCACGGCCGGATGATTTCTTTTTGGTAATCGCTTTTGCTTTCTTCACATGGATCCTGCGTAGGTCGGATAAAAATGCCTAACTATAAATAGACATCAATGGGTGCATAACATTTTTGGGCGGACGTGCGCTGCCGCTCTGGAGTGCAGTATTTACGAGGAGGGCGGAAGTAAAAACGGTTAGACACCATTGCAGCAATTCCTTTTGCGAACGGTGTTTAACAGTGTCGAGGGTAGCGCGGGGCTTGGAGGAAAGACAAGAGGGCAGCAGCCGTAGCACCGGCGCTTGGGGAAAAGACGAACGACTGCTTCTTGCCCGTCCCGGCCTATTGCGACCGGCAGAAGTCGACCCAAGC
Organism: Pseudomonas sp. PSPC2-3; assembly: GCF_049898265.1. Classification (NCBI taxonomy): domain Bacteria; kingdom Pseudomonadati; phylum Pseudomonadota; class Gammaproteobacteria; order Pseudomonadales; family Pseudomonadaceae; genus Pseudomonas; species Pseudomonas sp. PSPC2-3. Next base: position 147,862 of record NZ_JAFCXJ010000004.1, read on the forward strand.
GGGCTTCTACACTCTCTGATTGAATAAGCTATCGTCCACCGCACGATACTGATCAACACTCGGACTTGAACGAATGACAGACAATCCTTTTCGTATTCCAACAGATGCTGAAATTGCTGACGCAGAGAGCAGGCTCAATTTTCGCTTTCCCGATGAATATATCCGCTTCCTGAAAGGTGGCAGCGATGTCGCAAACGCCGCATTTGAACCCGCGGTGATTTTGGGAGGATGCAGCCATCTGGATATCTTTGAAATTACCGAAGCCGCCTGGGCCCAGGGCCTGCCTCGGGATTGGTTGCCTTTCATTGAGGACAACAGCGACTACTTCTGCATATCGCAGGCTGGTGTTGTTCGATACTGGTCCCACAACGGAAGTACAGACGAAAGTTGGCCAACCTTTGCCGCCTGGTTCGAACAGGTCTGTATAGCCCTTGAGTAGTGTATGTACGATATCTGCGATCCATACCAGGTGTCCGCTGCTGGCCCAGAGTAAGTAAAAACGCTTCGCCAAAATTGAAGTGGGCGCATCTACGTTAAATCTGAAATTTTGAACGGCAGTCAGCGAAGGCGAATCTTTTATTCTGCTTATGATCAAGGATGAATAAACGTCGTTTCTAGGAGGTCCTGATGGCCACTGCACATGTTTTCATCGCCGTCAGCCTGGACGGCTTCATCGCCCGGCCAGATGGCGACATTGATTGGCTTTTGCAGCGTGATGATCCGACTGAAGATCATGGCTACTGCGCCTTCATTGCCGACAAGGATGTGATCGTGATGGGGCGAGGCAGCTATGAGAAGGTGCTGACCTTCGACACATGGTTCTACGACCGGCCCGTCGTGGTGCTGTCTGAACAACTGGCCGCTACGCCGGTGCCCGAGGCGTTGAAGGGCAAGCTGCGCTTCTCAAACCTCGCACCAGGGGACCTGATGGCCGAACTGGATGGGCAAGGCGTGCATCGTGTCTATGTCGATGGCGGGCAGTTGGTGCAATCCTTCCTGCGCGATGGATTAGTCGCCGATATGGTGATTACCACTGTTCCCGTACTGATCGGATCGGGAAGGCGATTGTTTGGGGCCCTTCAGCAGGACATTGACTTGGAACTGGTATCCAGCTGCAGCTTTGCTTCGGGGTTGGTGCAGTCTACCTATCGGTTGACGGTATGACCGGTTCGCGAGGATGTTCGATCTAGAGCAATGAGGGGAGAGGGGGGATTTATTTGCCGAGGCCGATTCTCGTGAACGTTGCCTTTTCTTCTGGCTGGCAGTCAGTTAGTGGTCGACTTCTGCCGGATATGACAGGCAGAAATCGGCCAGAAGCGGGCATTGGGTGGCACATGGCGATATATTCCGGGCATAGCAATCCACCTTCATTCACGATACTCGCTAAAGACAATGGTCAGGAAAGACATGAACTTCACCGACGAATTAGTAGCCGCCTTCCCGGCAAGCAATCCGGTACCTCCAGTATTACGACAGACCATGGAATTCCTGGAAGCACTAGGCTGCGTCCGTCACTATCGGACCGGGGGCCGCTACATGACTTTGCATCCCGAACCTGAATACAACAACAGCGCTATCACCGCCTTTCACGTTCCGGACTCCGCCGATACTGCTCGATGGACGGCCTGCGAAGATCCCAGAGTAAACGAGCGGCTATCAATATTCCTCAGGACTGGTGGCGATGGATCGTGGGCAGGGTTATGGCTGGACGACCACGATCAGCAGCGAATCGTCCATCTTGGCTCGGGCTCGGGATCAGACATGCTCTGCGTCTTGACCAATAGTACGCAAGACCTGATTCGCTTACTGGCCATCGGTTACAACGAGCACTGCTGGCCAGAGGAGTTTACGAGAACACCGGCCGAACTGCGGGAGCAGCAATACGCAGATGATGACTACCCCGCACCACCTAGGGCATTGCGGGCTTACGTGGAACGCACGCTTGGCCTCAGCGTCCCGGCGCGCGCATCAGATCTCATCTCAAGCACAACAAGCATGGACGCGCATGAATCCAGTGATCCTTTCTGGAACTGGCTCAAACAGGTAAGAAATGATTGAAAGGTCCCGTCACTATCTCGACCACCAGAAGGTCAGAGAATCGCAGGATTTTTCATCAAGCCTTGGATTAATTGGCCGCTCGCAACGGGCGTAGACCAGCAAAAAATCGACGTTAGACACGTAATCGCGAGCTGCCTAATCCAAGCTTCGAAGCCACGATAGGGGAAAGATATGGCAGGAGGGAACATCATCTGCGGCACCTTCCAAAGTGCTGACAAATCCGGATCAGCCTTGGAGGTTGTGTTAGAGGCACTCCCGTTGCAGGCTCACGAACTGGTCGAAAATGTTAAACAGCAACTCGATACAGCAGAATTTGTCCTCATAGAGGTTGAACAAGCGAAAAGCTTGCTTCCATTCTTACAGGTCTACCAGGCTCAATTGATCGCTGAGATCGGGCACGATGATTGGGCTCGCGCAACGCAGGAGGAAGAGTCTTCGCTTGAACCTGTCGCGGCAAAGTGGGGATCAGGTAAGGGATGGAGACTTTACTGTGTGCGAGATCTCGTAGGGGCCTGTGAAAATTCGTTGGTAGAGATGGAACCAGTCTGCATCACGTTTAGTTAACTGCTTCCAGCTCGTTTTCACACAACCTGGGTCGAATGCGGCCTATTCCGAATCCCCGCTCTCGACCCATAGCTGCTGGTGGTGATCGCCCGCTTTAGGCCGTAAACCATTTCGAGTGAAGAGAATTAACTCGTCTGATTTTCACCTGTGCAGCTAGATCAAGGAGGGACTTTAACGAATGCGTCGTTAGGGATATGGGCTCTTATCGCTTGCTCGATTTTGCGTTATGCCATGCAGCTGCATGGCATAACGATAGTGGCTGGTGAATGCGATGCGCTCACGCCCCTAAACGATGCGGCACGCGGGAATTGCGTTACAGCGCTCGCACTGGAATGCAGATGTCGCAACTAAACTCACCGGTGTGGGGGTCAAGTGCCGTGGTCGCAGAAAACATCTCGAAGCAAGGCCTATCGTCGCATTGTAGTCCGCTGGACGGCATCCATTCACGCGTCAGCCACATCCAGGCGTTACCTAAAACCTCAGCTTTCCCTTTGAAACTCGCTACGGCATAACGGCCGCCCGGCAGAGCTAGAATATCTACCTGGCCGCTAGCAACAAAATGAGCGGGTACTTCGACGCACGCGTCATAGCGGCACTTGTTGGCTGGAGTGAGAGACGGGTCGTCATGACCTATGCCATAACACGTTTCATCACTGAGGCCATTTGAGTGCATCCACGGGGCAATGGTGCCGCGCCAAAATTCGCCGATGGCGGGCCCATATGGTCCGATCAAACGTTGATACGCGACGCGTGCTTTTGGTAAATCAACGATACGTACATCCATGGCACAAGTTTCCGTTAGCCGATAAGAGACGTCAGATTCACCGAGCGCGGGCTCGCCTTCCTGATGGATATTGCTGAAGACCTGATCAGGATTGCTCTCTTGGTTGCCTGGTTGCTGTCCGATCGCGGACGCCTGCATTTTCAGCCGCTGAAGAGTCGTGGAGCGCCAGGTCGATGGCGTGCAGCCGAACTTGAGTTTGAAGGCTCGTGCAAACGCTTCACCCGAATGGAAGCCGGTGGCCAACGCTGTTTCAAGTACTGTTTCATGGCTACCACAGGACAGCCGGAAGGCCGCCTTCTCGAGCCGTCGACGCTGTGCATAGCTGCCAAGCGTTTCGCCCATCCATGCGGCGAAAATTCGATGAAAATGGAAGCGCGAGAAATTGGCGATGTCGGCTAACTGCGCGCCATCTAACGGCTGATCGAGGTGAGCATCGATGTAGTTGAGTACACGATTTATCCGTCGCGCGTACTCAGCGCGGGATACTTGCGCAGAAGGCTTGGTCGTCATGTTAGCTATTCTAAAAATCACCGTTCATGTGGCTGTTGAGCCGTTGAGTTCCTGCGATAACCGCAGCGCGTTCTTCGTTTCTTTCTCGGCAGCCTGCAGCTCCAGCGTAGGTCAATCTGTAGCAAAGGTATCGAGTTTGAACTGTTGGCAGAGCGCTTAAAGCGTCATGTCAATCCACGGAGACAGCACAGGACCAGGCACTTCGACGGTCATCGGGTTTTTGAAATAACGCCACCCATGTATTGATTTAAATCGCGAAAATCCTTAACGCTCCATGAGTGCGGCGATAGCTTTACTCCATTCTCTCGCAAGGTTTTTGGAATTAAGTCGCCATTTGGGCGAAGTATTATCGAAGACACAATCACGCCCGGATAATCATTTAATCGTTTTTTGAAAGCGAGCGTTGTTAGATCAGGAGTCGGCGGATTACTTTTTTTAGCCAGCGGTCCTGTTGCTTTGAGATCCATTCCATGGCACATGCTGCATCGCTGTAGATAGAGATTTTTTCCATTAGCATTATCCGCGAAGGATAGTGATGTTTGAGTCAGCGACAACATTCCTAGCGAAGCGATGAGCACTACTTTCATTGTTTTTATCTTCCTTGATGGGACCGGCGTCGATTGGACACGATTGGGCGCGCGGGAAAGATATCAGCCATCGCGTCGGCGCACACGGTCATTTCTGATGCCCATTAAACCAACACGTTTTCCCGGAGGTAATCGGGGGTAGACCCCGGTTGTTTCCTGCATCTGGGGGAATCGGCGTCCCCGACCGACCTAACGGAAATTTTTCGCCACAGATACTGACTTTCAACCCCAATCGCTCCTGCGCTAACTTTCTCCCCGTCGCTTCCAACCCAGCGACCGGACTTGAGAATCCGAGAAACAATAGGCGCATAGGCGCCACCATCCATTAGACTGTTGGCGCTTTTTTGTGCCGCATGTCTGTGCAATGGCGGCTATGCGTGGGAGACCTTCGGGTCTGCCGGGTTCCTATTGTCCCGGTTTCTCAGCCCGCGCATAGCTGCCACCCATTCGCATGAGAAACGAACGTGGCAGCTCTCTACATTAGGAGCTAAAACCATGAGCATTTCTGACAGGTCATACCCTCACAACCCCACCACCCACACCTCCGCCCATCCAGGAGGTGCCCAATGATCAACCCACCCCTCAACAAAACCCTCGGCGTCATCACCTTTTCCACCTGTGGCAAGCAGCCCAACCTTCACCGACTATTCCGCGTGAACGCCGGCGTGCCCATCCGCGATGCGTTGGAGCATGCCTCCGAACTTCTCCACTGTTCAAAACTGCTGGCGTTGGATGCCGCCATGGACACGGGCGCGGATCGTTATGCCTGGGCGGCGCATTATTTGGGGGAGATGGCGAAGGCGGTGGTGGATGATTTGGCGAATGGGATGTTGGCCAATGGGGTGACGGAGGAGGGTGAAGTGGCGGGTAGTTAGTCTGGTGGTTTGAGGGTGTTGCGGCTGACGCTATCGCAGGCAAGCCAGCTCCCACAAGGGGCTGTGTTTCAAGTTGATGTTGCGCTGGTCGGGGATTTTGCTGGTTGCCCACTTTTCGACAGGCGAAAAAAAAGACCTTGAATTTCAAGGTCTTTTTTTAAGATGGTGCCCCGAGGGAGACTCGAACTCCCACTCCTTTCGAAAACGGATTTTGAATCCGCCGCGTCTACCAATTCCGCCATCAGGGCTCAATGGCGGCGAAGTATAGAGATGAGATTACCGTTGGTCAATCACGTTTCATGGTCAATTTTGACTATTTCCGCTAGACTTCCCGGCCCTGCTAGACGAACCCCATCATGCGCGTTGCTGACTTTACTTTTGAGCTCCCTGATTCGCTGATCGCCCGCCACCCTTTGGCCGAGCGTCGCGCCAGTCGACTGCTGACCCTGGACGGGCTCAGCGGTGCCCTCGCACACCGTCAATTCACTGATTTGCTTGAGCATTTGCGCCCGGGCGATTTGATGGTGTTCAACAATACCCGGGTGATTCCGGCGCGGCTGTTTGGCCAGAAAGCTTCCGGCGGCAAGCTGGAAATTCTGGTGGAGCGGGTGCTGGACAGCCATCGCGTGCTGGCCCATGTGCGCTCCAGCAAGTCGCCGAAACCGGGTTCGACTCTGCAGATCGATGGCGGTGGCGAGGCCGAGATGGTGGCGCGTCATGATGCGTTGTTCGAGCTCAAGTTTGCCGAGGAAGTGTTGCCGCTGCTGGAGCGCGTCGGCCATATGCCGTTGCCTCCTTATATAGACCGCCCCGACGAAGATGCGGACCGCGAGCGCTATCAGACGGTGTATTCCCAGCGTCTCGGTGCTGTCGCCGCGCCGACGGCCGGGCTGCATTTCGACCAGCCGCTGCTGGATGCGATCGCCGCCAAGGGCGTCGAGAGCGCGTATGTGACCCTGCACGTGGGGGCCGGCACGTTTCAGCCGGTGCGTGTGGATAACATCGAAGACCACCATATGCACAGCGAATGGCTGGAAGTCAGCCAGGACGTCGTGGATGCAGTCAATGCGTGCAAGGCGCGCGGCGGGCGGGTGATTGCCGTGGGCACCACCAGCGTGCGTTCGCTGGAAAGCGCGGCGCGTGATGGCGTGCTCAAGCCGTTCAGCGGCGACACCGATATCTTTATTTACCCAGGCCGGCCGTTTCATGTGGTCGATGCGCTGGTGACCAACTTCCATTTGCCGGAATCCACGCTGTTGATGCTGGTGTCGGCATTTGCCGGTTATCCGGAAACCATGGCTGCTTATCAGGCTGCCATCGACAATGGATACCGTTTTTTCAGCTACGGTGATGCGATGTTTATCACCCGTAATCCGGCGCCACGCGGCCCAGAGGAACAACTATGAGTCGTATGTCGTTTGAATTGCTGGCCACTGACGGCAAAGCCCGTCGCGGTCGTCTGACCTTTCCGCGCGGTACGGTAGAGACCCCGGCGTTCATGCCGGTCGGCACCTACGGCACCGTCAAAGGCATGCTGCCGCGCGATATCGTCGCCACCGGCGCCGAAATCATCCTCGGCAACACCTTCCACCTGTGGCTGCGCCCGGGCACGGAAGTGATCAAGAAGCACGGCGACCTGCATGACTTCATGAAGTGGCAAGGCCCGATCCTCACTGACTCGGGTGGTTTCCAGGTGTTCAGCCTGGGCGCCATGCGCAAGATCAAGGAGGAGGGCGTGACCTTCGCCTCGCCGGTCGACGGTTCCAAAGTGTTCATGGGGCCGGAAGAGTCGATGCAGGTCCAGCGCGACCTGGGCTCCGACATCGTGATGATTTTCGACGAATGCACGCCGTACCCGGCCGACGAAGACGTCGCGCGGGTTTCCATGGAGTTGTCGCTGCGTTGGGCCCAGCGCTCGAAGAACGCCCACGGCGACAACACTGCGGCGCTGTTCGGTATCGTCCAGGGCGGCATGCATGAAAGCCTGCGCAAGCGCTCGCTGGAAGGCCTGGATAAGATCGGCTTCGACGGCCTGGCCATCGGCGGTCTGTCGGTGGGTGAACCCAAGCACGAGATGATCAAGGTGCTGGATTACCTGCCGGGCCTGATGCCCGCTGACAAACCTCGTTACCTTATGGGCGTTGGCAAACCGGAGGATCTCGTAGAGGGTGTGCGCCGCGGTGTGGACATGTTCGATTGCGTGATGCCAACCCGTAATGCCCGCAATGGGCATCTGTTCATCGATACAGGCGTGCTGAAGATCCGTAACGCGTTCCATCGCCATGATGATTCGCCGCTGGATCCCACCTGTGACTGCTATACCTGCCAGAACTTCTCCCGTGCTTATCTGCACCATCTGGACAAGTGTGGGGAAATGCTGGGTAGCATGTTGAATACCATCCACAATTTGCGTCATTACCAAGTCCTGATGGCTGGTTTGCGCGAGGCTATTCAACAGGGTACATTGGCCGCCTTCGTCGATGCCTTCTATGCCAAGCGCGGGCTCCCTGTGCCGCCCTTGGACTGAGTTTTCCGACCCTAAGATTCACTATTTGCAACTGGAGTGCTAAATGAGCTTTTTTATCTCTAACGCCATGGCTGATGCCGCTGCGCCTGCTGCTGCCGGCCCTATGGGCGGTGGTTTCGAGTGGATTTTCCTGGTCGGCTTCCTGGTCATCTTCTACCTGATGATCTGGCGTCCACAGGCCAAGCGCGCCAAAGAGCAGAAAAACCTGCTCGGCAGCCTGCAGAAAGGTGACGAAGTCGTGACCACCGGCGGTATCGCGGGCAAGATCACCAAGGTTTCCGATGCTTTCGTGGTTCTGGAAGTCTCCGACACCGTCGAAATGAAGTTCCAGAAGGGCGCCATCGCCGCCACGCTGCCTAAAGGCACGCTCAAAGCGATCTGAGTAACAACTTTTACCAATCGACGGGGCGCGCAAGGCGCCCCGCGTTATAAGCGGGCGGCGTGATGCTGAACAAATACCCTCTGTGGAAATACCTACTGATCCTGGCGGTGCTGGCGATCGGTTTTATTTATTCCGCTCCCAATCTCTATCCTGATGACCCTGCGATCCAGATCTCTGGCGCCAGCACTTCGCTGAAGGTCAATCAGGCTGACCTGGAACGCGCGAGCAAAGCGCTCACCGATGCGGGCATCCAGGTCAAAGCGGCAACGTTGGCAGCTGATGCGAAGGGCGGCTTGTTGCGCCTGACCAAGCAAGAAGACCAATTGCCGGCCAAAGACGTCGTGCGCAAGGCCATGGGTGACGACTACGTTGTCGCGCTCAACCTGGCACAGACCACGCCAAAATGGCTGCGCAGCATTGGCGCGCACCCGATGAAGCTGGGTCTGGACTTGTCCGGTGGTGTGCACTTCCTGCTGGAAGTCGACATGGACAAAGCCCTCGACGCGCGCCTGAAAGTCTACGAAGGCGACGTGAAGAGCCTGCTGCGTAAAGAGAAGTTGCGTTATCGCAGCCTGCCGCAGCTCAACGGTGCCATCCAGCTGGGCTTCTCTGACGAAGCTTCCCGCGAGCAGGCCCGTGCGCTGATCCGCAAGAACTTCAACGATTTCGACATCGTACCGGCCGACCTCAACGGTCAACCTGTACTGCGTCTGGCGATGACCCCGGCCAAGCTGGCGGAAATCCGCGAATACTCCATCAAGCAGAACTTGACCACGGTGCGTAACCGCGTCAACGAGCTGGGTGTGGCCGAGCCGATCGTTCAGCGCCAGGGCGCCAACCGCATCGTGGTTGAGCTGCCGGGCGTGCAGGATACCGCTGAAGCCAAGCGTATCCTCGGCAAGACCGCCAACCTGGAATTCCGTCTGGCCGCCGAGCCGGGTGCTTCCAAAGCCACTTCCGAGACGTTCGAGTTCCGTGAAGGCAACCGCCCTGCGGCGCAGATCGAGCGTGGCTTGATCATCACCGGCGACCAGGTGACTGACGCCAAGGCCGGTTTCGGCGAGCACGGTACGCCTGAAGTGAACATCCGCCTGGATGGCCATGGTGGCGAACTGATGAGCCGCGCCACGCGCAGCAACGTCGGGCGCAGCATGGCGGTGATCTTCATCGAGCAACGCCCGATCACCACCTACACCAAGCAAATGGTCAACGGCGTCGAGAAAGACGTGCCGGTGCAGACCTTCAAGGAAGAGAAGAAGATCATCAGCCTGGCGACCATCCAGTCGCCGCTGGGTGCTCAGTTCCGCATCACCGGCCTGAACGGCCAGGGCGAATCCTCGGAACTGGCCCTGCTGCTGCGTGCCGGTGGCCTGGCTGCGCCGATGTACTTCGCTGAAGAACGCACCATCGGCCCGAGCCTGGGTGCCGACAACATCACCAAGGGTATCGATGCGGCCTTGTGGGGCATGCTGTTCGTGTCGCTGTTCATCATCGCCATCTACCGCTTCTTCGGCATCATCGCCACCGTGGCCCTGGCGGGCAACATGGTGATGCTGCTGGCCTTGATGTCGTTGCTGGGCGCTACGCTGACCCTGCCAGGCATCGCCGGTATCGTCCTCACCATGGGGATGGCGGTGGACGCCAACGTGCTGATCTTCTCGCGGATTCGTGAAGAGATCGCCGCCGGCATGACCGTGCAGCGCGCAATCAACGAAGGCTTCGGCCGGGCATTTACCGCGATTCTCGACTCCAACCTGACCACATTGCTGGTCGGCGGGATTCTCTTTGCCATGGGCACCGGCCCGGTCAAAGGTTTTGCGGTGACCATGTCCCTCGGTATCTTTACCTCGATGTTCACGGCCATCATGGTGACCCGCGCAATGGTCAACCTGATCTTTGGCGGGCGTGACTTCAAGAAGTTGTGGATTTAAGGGGCTGCCATGTTACGTACAATCAACTTCATGGGCGTTCGCAATATTGCGTTCGGCGTCACCGTGCTCCTTACCGTTCTGGCGTTGTTCAGCTGGTTCCATAAGGGCCTGAACTACGGTCTGGACTTCACCGGCGGTACGCTCATCGAGCTGACCTACGAGAAGCCGGCCGACGTGACTCAGGTGCGCGAAGAGCTGGTCAAGGCCGGCTATCACGAAGCTATCGTGCAGAGCTTTGGTGCGACCACCGATCTGCTGGTGCGGATGCCGGGCGAAGACCCGCAACTGGGTCACCAGGTTGCCGAGGCCTTGCAGAAGGTCGGCGGTGATAACCCGGCGGCGGTCAAGCGCGTCGAGTTCGTCGGCCCGCAAGTGGGTGAAGAGCTGCGCGACCAGGGCGGCCTCGGCATGCTGATGGCGCTGGTCGGCATCATGATCTACCTGGCGTTCCGCTTTCAGTGGAAGTTCGGTGTCGGCGCCATTGTCTCGCTGATCCACGACGTGGTCGTGACCGTGGGCATCCTGGCGTACTTCCAGATCACCTTCGACCTGACTGTGCTGGCCGCGGTGCTGGCGATCATTGGTTACTCGCTCAACGACACCATCGTGGTATTCGACCGGGTTCGCGAGAACTTCCGCGTACTGCGCAAGGCGACGTTGATCGAGAACATCAACATCTCCACCACCCAGACCCTGTTGCGCACCATGGCGACGTCGATCTCCACCTTGCTGGCGATCGCAGCACTGATGATCTTCGGTGGCGACAACCTGTGGGGCTTCTCCCTGGCGCTGTTTATCGGCGTTCTGGCGGGCACCTACTCGTCGATCTACATCGCCAACGTGGTGCTGATCTGGCTGAACCTCAACAGCGAAGACCTGATCCCTCCGGCCGCGACTGGCAAGGAGGTCGACGACCGCCCTTGATGGGTGGTTGTTGATCTGCTGTTACAAAGAAGGCGCGAGTATTGAACTCGCGCCTTTTTTTTTGCTCCAAGGCTGGGTATAGCGCGGATCTTTCGGTCCGTTTGTGATGGTCAGGAGGTTCAACGTGAACAAGTCGTTACTGGTTGGTGCGGTATTGGGTGCTGTCGGTGTGACTGCCGGGGGTGCTGTTGCCACCTACAGCCTGGTAAAAAGCGGCCCTGAGTATGCGCAAGTGCTGGCGGTGCAGCCGGTGAAAACCCAGATTAAAACCCCGCGCGAGGTCTGCAAGGACGTCGCCGTGACCCGGCAGAAGCCGGTGCAGGATCAACACCAGATCGTCGGTACGGTGGTCGGTGCGCTGGCCGGTGGCCTGTTGGGCAACCAGATCGGTGGCGGTAACGGTAAGAAGCTGGCCACCGTGGCCGGTGCGGTCGGTGGCGGTTATGCCGGTAACAAGGTGCAGGAAGGCATGCAGAACCGCGATACCTACACCACCACGCAAACCCGTTGTAACACCGTCAACGACATCAGCGACAAGGTCGTCGGTTATGACGTGCGTTACACCTTGGATGGCAAGGAAGGTTCGGTGCGTATGGATCGTGACCCAGGCGGCCAGATCCCGGTCGATAAAGAGGGGCGTCTGATCCTGGGCCAGAACCAGCAATAACCCCGGGCCTGGCACAGTTCACAATGTGGGAGGGGGCTTGCCCCCGATGGCGGTGTGTCAGTCAGCCTATCTGTAGCTGAAACTCCGCTATCGGGGGGCAAGCCCCCCTCCCACAGTTGGCTTGTGGTGTTGCTGGTATTTAAGCTCACACCAAATTCCAGGCATAAAAAAAGCACCCCGAAGGGTGCTTTTTTGTGCTCGCTCGCTTAGCGCTTCAGCGAAGCCGGCAGGTGCGGCTGGATCGCCGTCAGCACTGCCTTGAAGCATTTGGTGTTGCCGGCTACCACGTGGCCTTTCTCCAGGAAGTCATGACCGCCGGTGAAGTCGCTCACCAGGCCGCCGGCCTCTTGGATCAGCAGGGCGCCCGCTGCCATGTCCCACTCGGACAGGCCCGATTCCCAGAAGGCATCGAAACGACCGGCGGCGACGTAGGCCAGGTCCAGGCTGGCTGCACCGGCGCGGCGGATGCCGGCGGTCTGGCCAACCAGGGCGCGGAACATACCCAGGTAGTTGTCCAGGTTGTCCATCTGGTCGTCACGGAATGGGAAGCCGGTGCCCAGCAGGGCGCCGTCCAGGCTGGTGCGGCCGCTGACGCGCAGGCGACGACCGTTCAGCTGGGCGCCACGGCCACGGCTGGCGGTGAATTCTTCCTGGCGAACCGGGTCCAGCACAACGGCGTGTTCCAGGCGGCCACGGTATTTGCAGGCAATGCTCACGGCAAAGTGGGGGATACCGCGCAGGAAGTTGGTGGTGCCATCCAGTGGATCGATGATCCACAGGTAGTCTTCGCCTTCGCCGCTGCCTTTGTGCAGGCCGGTTTCTTCGCCGAGAATGCCGTGGGTCGGGTAGGCCTTGCGCAGGGCGTCGATGATTTTCTGTTCGGCGGCGCGATCCACCTCGGACACATAATCCTTGGCGTCTTTTTCGTCGACCTTGATGGTATCCAGGCGCTCGATGGAGCGGAAGATCAATTCACTGGCGCTGCGGGCGGCGCGCAGCGCGATATTCAGCATGGGCTGCATGGATGTGTCACCTAAGGTTGTTAAAGAAAGCCGAGCATTCTAGCAGAAACTTTCTTCAGGTGAAGGACGGCGTGAGCTTTCGTGGCATAACCTTAGGCTGTTCTGTAAGATTTGCTCCCCTTTCCCGTGTCCGAGAGCGCCTCCCTTGCTGCAAAACATTCGTGTCGTCTTGGTCAATACCAGTCATCCCGGCAATATCGGCGGGGTGGCGCGAGCCATGAAAAACATGGGGCTGACGCGCCTGGTGCTGGTCGAGCCGCGCGTGTTCCCGCACCACGAGGCCGATGCCCGCGCATCCGGCGCCAATGACATCCTTGAAAAAGCCCAGGTCGTCGCCACTTTGGAAGACGCATTGGTCGGCTGCAACCTGGTGCTCGGCACCAGCGCCCGCGACCGGCGCATCCCCTGGCCATTGCTCGATCCGCGTGAATGCGGGACCAAAGTGGTGGAAGAGGCCGCCGGCGGCGCTGAAATCGCCCTGGTGTTCGGCCGTGAAGACTCCGGCCTGACCAACGAAGAGCTGCAGCGATGTCATTATCATGTGCATATTCCATCAGACCCGGAGTTCAGCTCGCTGAACCTCGGGGCGGCGGTGCAGGTGTTGAGTTACGAAGTACGCATGGCCTGGCTGGCCGCTGAAGGGCAGCCGAGCAAGGTTGAGAAGGATGAAGTGGCGTCGACCAAGAGTGGTGAGTTGGCCACCATGGACGAGCTGGAGCGGTTCTATGAACACCTGGAGCAAACCCTGGTGGCCATCGAATTCCTCGATCCGGAAAAACCGCGGCACTTGATGGCGCGCCTGCGTCGTCTGTACGGACGCAGCTCGGTCAGCCGGGCGGAAATGAATATATTGCGTGGCATCCTCACGGAAACCCAGAAAGCGGCCCGTGGCGAGCTTCTTAAGCGGAAGGATTAAAAATGTTCGAGCGTTTGCGAGAAGATATCCAGAGTGTTTTCCACCGTGACCCGGCGGCGCGCAACGCCTTTGAAGTACTGACCTGCTACCCGGGCATGCATGCGATCTGGATTCATCGCCTGTCCGGTGCCTTGTGGGGCATGGGCTGGAAATGGCTGGCGCGGGTGGTGTCCAACTTTGGGCGCTGGTTGACCGGCATCGAGATTCACCCGGGCGCCAAGGTCGGCCGCCGCTTCTTTATCGACCATGGCATGGGCATCGTGATTGGCGAGACCGCCGAAATCGGTGACGACGTGACCCTGTACCAGGGCGTAACCCTGGGCGGCACCAGCTGGAACAAGGGCAAGCGTCACCCGACCCTGGAAAACGGTGTAGTGGTCGGGGCAGGCGCCAAGGTGCTGGGTCCGTTCACCGTGGGGGCAGGGGCCAAGGTCGGCTCCAATGCGGTGGTGACCAAGGCGGTGCCGCCGGGCGCAACCGTGGTCGGCATTCCGGGGCGCATCATCGTCAAGCCGGAAGTCGGCGATGAGCAGGAAGCCAAGCGCAAGGCTATGGCTGAGAAGATCGGCTTCGATGCCTACGGCGTCAGCGAAGACATGCCCGACCCGGTGGCCCGTGCCATCGGCCAGTTGCTCGACCACCTGCAGGCGGTAGACGGCAAGCTGGACGGCATGTGCGGCGCGCTGAAGGAACTGGGCAGTAACTATTGTGCGAAAGACCTGCCTGAGCTGCGCGAAGAGGACTTCGCCGAGATCAAAGACGAAGCCGCCACCAAGGCTGGCTGAAGCCTCGCGATCACCAAAAGTCCCCTGTGGGAAGGGGCTTGCTCCCGATAGCGGTGGGGCAGTCACCCATACATTGACTGGTCCTTCGCCATCGGGAGCAAGCCCCCTCCCACAGGTTGTTCTCCATTGGTCTTGGAATTCCTGCTTGGCCGCTGTTCCTTCTGTTCGTCCCCACCCCATCCTGCTATTATTTGCGCGCCCTTTTTACGGGTAATCCTGACTAAAGTACTAGGTCTTATAGTTGACTTAAATACTCGGGAATAGCATACTTGCTCCCATTCTGAAACACCTTGGTACTTGTCCATGAGACTGACTACAAAAGGCCGATACGCGGTGACCGCCATGCTTGACTTGGCTTTGCACGCGCAAACTGGGCCGGTGTCCCTGGCCGATATCTCCGAGCGCCAAGGCATTTCCCTGTCCTACCTCGAGCAACTGTTCGCCAAATTGCGCCGCAGCAATCTGGTCTCCAGTGTGCGTGGGCCGGGTGGTGGCTATCAACTGTCCCGCGACATGCAGGGCATCCAGGTGGCCCAGGTGATCGACGCGGTCAACGAATCCGTCGATGCCACCAAATGCCAGGGTTTGGGTGATTGCCATGCCGGCGACACCTGCCTGACCCACCACTTGTGGTGTGACTTGAGCCTGCAGATCCATGAGTTTTTGAGTGGTATCAGCTTGGCTGATCTTGTGACTCGCCGTGAGGTGCAAGAAGTAGCCCAGCGTCAGGACCAGCGCCGTTGCAACACCAAGGCGCCGCGTCTGGACAAGATTGAAGCGTCCGCCGTCGAGTGACAGCCGAAGAGCTAACGGCACGCCAGCCAGCCTGATTTAGGAGAAAGTCCATGAAATTGCCGATTTACCTTGATTACTCAGCGACCACCCCGGTTGATCCGCGTGTCGCGCAAAAGATGAGCGAATGCCTGCTGGTTGACGGAAACTTCGGCAACCCGGCGTCGCGTTCCCACGTATTCGGCTGGAAAGCCGAAGAAGCGGTTGAAAACGCTCGTCGCCAAGTCGCCGACCTGGTGGGTGCAGATCCACGCGAAATCGTCTGGACCTCCGGTGCCACCGAATCCGACAACCTGGCAATCAAGGGCGCCGCGCATTTCTACGCGACCAAAGGCAAGCACCTGATCACCACGAAGATCGAGCACAAGGCGGTCCTCGACACCATGCGCCAGCTGGAGCGTGAAGGGTTCGAAGTCACCTACATCGAGCCGACCACCGACGGTATCGTGACGCCGGCGATGATCGAAGCGGCCATGCGTGAAGACACCATCCTGGTTTCCGTGATCCACGTGAACAACGAAATCGGCACCATCAACGACATCGCGGCCATCGGCGAGCTGACCCGCTCCAAAGGTGTGTTGCTGCACGTCGACGCGGCTCAGTCCACCGGCAAGGTCGACATCGACCTGTCGAAGCTGAAAGTCGACCTGATGTCGTTCTCGGCGCACAAAACCTACGGCCCCAAAGGCATCGGAGCCCTGTACGTGAGTCGCAAGCCTCGCGTGCGTATTGAAGCCACCATGCACGGCGGCGGTCACGAGCGCGGCATGCGTTCGGGCACCCTGGCGACTCACCAGATCGTCGGCATGGGCGAAGCGTTCCGTATCGCCAAGGAAGAAATGGCTGCCGAAAACGTGCGTATCAAGGGCCTGAGCGATCGCTTCTACAAGCAGGTCGAAAACCTTGAAGAGCTGTACATCAACGGCAGCATGACTGCCCGTGTACCGCACAACCTGAATTTGAGCTTCAACTACGTCGAAGGCGAGTCGCTGATCATGGCGCTCAAGGACCTGGCGGTTTCGTCCGGTTCGGCCTGCACCTCGGCCTCCCTTGAGCCGTCCTACGTACTGCGCGCCCTGGGCCGCAACGACGAACTGGCGCACAGCTCGATCCGCTTTACGTTTGGCCGTTTCACCACCGAAGAAGAAGTCGACTACGCCGCGCAGAAAGTCTGCGAGGCCGTCACCAAGCTGCGCACCTTGTCGCCGCTGTGGGACATGTACAAAGACGGCATCGACATTTCCAAGATCGAGTGGGCGGCACACTAACTATAGAAGCCGCCACCCCAGCTCTGTAGGAACGTGGCGGAAAACGCAGACGTTTTTACAGGGTTCCAGAGCGGCCCTGATGAGTGAGGATTCAGTACCATGGCTTACAGCGAAAAGGTCATCGACCACTACGAAAACCCGCGCAACGTCGGCAAGATGGACGCGGAAGACCCTGATGTCGGCACCGGCATGGTCGGCGCTCCGGCGTGCGGCGATGTGATGCGCCTGCAGATCAAGGTCAACGAACAAGGCATCATCGAAGACGCCAAGTTCAAGACTTACGGCTGCGGTTCGGCCATCGCCTCCAGCTCCCTGGCGACCGAGTGGATGAAAGGCAAGACTCTGGATGAAGCAGAGACCATCAAGAACACTCAGCTGGCCGAAGAACTGGCCTTGCCGCCAGTGAAGATTCACTGCTCCGTACTCGCAGAAGACGCCATCAAGGCGGCCGTTCGCGACTACAAGCAGAAGAAAGGCTTGATCTAAAGCATTTGGCGACGAGTAAGGAGTCAACGATGGCTATCAGCATGACAGAAGCGGCTGCGCGGCACGTGCGACGCTCCCTGGATGGGCGCGGTAAAGGTGAGGGGATTCGTCTGGGTGTTCGCACCACGGGCTGTTCCGGCCTTGCCTATGTGCTGGAGTTCGTCGACGAGGTGGTGGCGGAAGATCAGGTGTTCGAAAGTCACGGCGAGAAAGTGATCATCGACCCGAAAAGCCTGACCTACCTGGACGGCACCGAACTCGATTTCGTCAAGGAAGGGTTGAACGAAGGCTTCAAGTTCAACAACCCCAACGTGCGCGGTGAATGTGGCTGCGGCGAAAGCTTCAACATCTGAGGCTACTTGTGGGCACTCCTTGTCATTTCGCTTTATTCGAGTTGCAACCGAGCTTTCGGCTGGACCTCGAGCAGCTTGCCACGCGCTACCGTGAATTGGCGCGTGGCGTGCATCCGGACCGCTTTGCCGACGCTTCCGAGCGTGAACAGCGCCTGGCGCTGGAGCAGTCGGCCAGCCTCAACGAAGCCTATCAGACCCTCAAAAGCCCCCCCAAGCGCGCGCGTTACCTGCTCGCGATGAACGGTGGTGAGTTGCCGCTGGAAGTCACGGTGCATGATCCGGACTTTCTGATGCAGCAGATGCAGTGGCGCGAGGAACTCGAAGACTTGCAGGACGAAGCCGATCTGGCGGGTGTCGCAGTCTTCAAGCGGCGTCTGAAAGTGGCCCAGGATGAGCTCAACGAAAGCTTCGCAGCCTGTTGGGACGATGCAGCGCAACGTGAGCAGGCCGAACGCCTGATGCGGCGCATGCAGTTCCTCGACAAGCTCTCCTACGAAGTGCGCCAGTTAGAAGAGCGCCTCGACGATTAACCCAGCGCTGCTCCTGTTGCACGCCTGAAAGACAGATAAGACCTGATTACCATGGCCCTACTGCAGATCGCCGAACCCGGCCAAAGTCCTCAACCGCACCAGCGTCGCCTGGCGGTCGGGATTGACTTGGGCACCACCAATTCCCTGGTCGCCGCCTTGCGCAGCGGCCTGTCCGAGCCGTTGCCCGATGCTGATGGCCAGGTGATCCTGCCGTCGGCGGTGCGCTATCACGCCGATCGCACTGAAGTCGGTGAGTCGGCCAAGCTGGCGGCGTCCACTGACCCGTTGAACACCGTGCTGTCGGTCAAGCGCTTGATGGGTCGTGGGTTGTCCGACGTCAAGCAATTGGGCGATCAACTGCCGTACCGCTTTGTCGGCGGCGAGTCGCACATGCCGTTCATCGACACCGTCCAGGGCCCGAAAAGCCCGGTGGAAGTGTCGGCCGATATCCTCAAGGTGCTGCGCCAGCGCGCAGAGACCACCCTGGGCGGCGAACTGGTGGGGGCGGTGATCACCGTGCCGGCGTATTTCGACGACGCCCAGCGCCAGGCGACCAAGGACGCGGCGAAACTCGCCGGCCTGAACGTACTGCGCCTGCTCAATGAGCCGACCGCGGCCGCCGTGGCCTATGGCCTCGACCAGCAGGCCGAAGGCCTGGTCGCCATTTACGACCTGGGCGGCGGTACCTTTGATATTTCGATCCTGCGCCTGACCGGCGGGGTCTTCGAAGTGTTGGCCACCGGCGGCGATACTGCCCTGGGCGGCGATGACTTCGACCATGCGATCGCGCGCTGGATCATCAGCAGTGCCGGTTTGTCCGATGACCTGGACCCGGGCGAGCAGCGCCATCTGCTGCAAACCGCCTGCGCCGCCAAAGAGGCCCTGACTGACGCGGCCTCTGTTGACGTTTCCTACGGCAATTGGTCGGCCAAACTGACTCGCGAAGCCTTCGATGCGCTGATCGAGCCGATGGTCGCCCGCAGCCTCAAAGCCTGTCGCCGCGCCGTGCGTGACTCCGGCGTAGAGCTCGAAGACGTGGCTGCCGTGGTCATGGTCGGTGGTTCGACCCGCGTGCCGCGCGTGCGCGAAGCCGTTGCCGAAGCGTTCGGTCGTCAGCCGCTGACAGAAATCGACCCGGATCAAGTGGTGGCCATTGGTGCCGCGATCCAGGCCGATACCCTGGCGGGCAACAAGCGCGACGGTGGCGAACTGTTGCTGCTCGACGTGATTCCGCTGTCCCTGGGCCTGGAAACCATGGGTGGCCTGATGGAGAAGGTGATTCCGCGCAACACCACCATCCCCGTCGCCCGCGCCCAGGATTTCACCACCTACAAAGACGGCCAGACGGCCATGATGATTCATGTGCTGCAGGGCGAGCGCGAGCTGATCAGCGACTGCCGCTCCCTGGCGCGCTTCGAATTGCGCGGTATCCCGGCGATGGTCGCGGGCGCGGCGAAGATTCGCGTGACCTTCCAGGTCGACGCCGATGGCCTGCTCAGTGTGGCTGCGCGTGAATTGGGCTCGGGCGTTGAAGCCAGCATCCAGGTCAAGCCGTCCTACGGCCTGACCGACGGCGAAATCGCCAAGATGCTCAAGGATTCGTTCCAGTATGCCAGTGACGACAAGGTCGCCCGCGTGCTGCGCGAGCAGCAAGTCGATGCCCAGCGCCTGCTCGAAGCGGTGCAGGGCGCTCTGGATGTCGACGGCGAACGCCTGCTGGATGCCGAAGAGCGCATGGTCATCGACCTGCAGATGCAGGAACTGGCCGAATTGATGAAAGGCTCCGATGGCTATGCCATCGAGCAGCAGACCAAGCGCCTGTCGCAAGTGACCGATGCCTTCGCTGCCCGCCGCATGAACCAGACGGTAAAAGCCGCCCTGGCGGGCCGCAACCTGAATGAAATTGAGGAATAATTGATGCCGCAGGTCATTTTTCTGCCACACGCCGAGCATTGCCCGGACGGTATGGTCGTGGAGGCTGAGACCGGCAAGTCCATCCTCGAAGTTGCCCATGACAACCACATCGAGATCGAAAGTGCCTGCGGCGGTGTCTGCGCTTGCACCACTTGTCACTGCATCATTCGCGAGGGTTTCGACTCTCTGGAAGAAGCTGACGAGTTGGAAGAAGACTTTCTTGACCGTGCCTGGGGCCTGGAGCCGACTTCTCGCCTAAGCTGTCAGGCCAAGGTCGGGACCGAAGACATCACCGTCGAAATTCCGAAATATTCGCTCAACCATGCGGCCGAAGCGCCGCATTGATTCAAGGAAGTGTCATGAGTCTTAAATGGGTTGATGTGCAAGAGATCGCTATCCTGTTGGCCGATGGCAATCCGGATATGGATCCCTACTCGCTGAACTTTGTCGCTTTGCGTGACATGGTCATGGCTTTGCCTGGGTTTGACGATGAGCGCGACCGCGGCGGTGAAAAGGTCCTGGAAGCGATCCAGACTGCCTGGAACGAAGAACAGGACTGACGCCTCCTTTACGCAGTTAGGCAATACCCAAGAACCCGCGTATAATTCGCGGGTTTAATTTTTCGCAAATTACCGTTTCTGGAGTTACACCATGGCTGTTCAACGTACTTTCTCCATCATCAAGCCTGACGCTGTTGCAAAAAACGTCATCGGCGAGATCACCACTCGTTTCGAAAAAGCCGGCCTGAAGGTTGTAGCCTCGAAACTCAAGCAACTGTCCAAGGCTGAAGCTGAAGGCTTCTACGCTGAGCACAGCGCTCGTGGCTTCTTCGGCGACCTGGTTGCCTTCATGATCTCCGGTCCTGTTGTCGTTCAGGTTCTGGAAGGCGAAAACGCTATCGCTCTGAACCGTGAGCTGATGGGCGCTACCAACCCTAAAGAAGCAGCTGCCGGCACCATCCGTGCTGATTTCGCTGATTCCATCGACGCCAACGCTGTACACGGTTCGGACTCCGAAGCCGCTGCTGCCCGCGAAATTTCGTACTTCTTCGCAGCTACTGAAGTAACCACTCGCTAAGCATTGGCTTAAGAGTGAAGGTGAATCCATGACTACATCGACTGTAAAAACCAACCTGCTGGGTCTGACTCAACAGGAAATGGAAAAATTCTTCGACTCGATCGGGGAGAAGCGTTTCCGTGCCGGTCAGGTAATGAAATGGATTCACCACTTTGGCGTCGATGATTTCGACGCCATGACGAACGTCAGCAAGGCCCTGCGCGACAAGCTCAAGGCTATTGCCGAGGTCCGTGGTCCCGAAGTTGTCAGCGAGGACATCTCCAGCGACGGCACCCGTAAGTGGGTGGTGCGCGTGGCGTCCGGCAGCTGCGTCGAGACCGTCTACATTCCCCAGGGCAAACGTGGCACCTTGTGCGTTTCGTCCCAGGCAGGCTGTGCCCTGGACTGCAGTTTCTGCTCCACCGGCAAGCAAGGCTTCAATAGCAACCTCACTGCCGCCGAAGTCATCGGCCAGGTGTGGATTGCCAACAAATCCTTTGGCAGCGTCCCGGCGACCGTCGACCGTGCCATCACCAACGTGGTGATGATGGGCATGGGTGAGCCGCTGCTGAACTTCGACAACGTGATCGCGGCCATGCACCTGATGATGGACGACCTGGGTTACGGCATCTCCAAGCGCCGTGTGACCCTGTCGACCTCCGGCGTGGTGCCGATGATCGATGAGCTGTCCAAGCACATCGACGTCTCCCTGGCGTTGTCGCTGCACGCACCCAATGACGCATTGCGTAACCAATTGGTGCCGATCAACAAGAAGTATCCGCTTAAGATGCTGCTTGAATCTTGCCAGCGCTACATGTCGTCCCTGGGCGAAAAGCGCGTGCTGACCATCGAGTACACCTTGCTCAAGGACATCAACGACAAGGTCGAACACGCGATCGAGATGATCGAGTTGCTCAAGAACATCCCGTGCAAGATCAACCTGATTCCGTTCAACCCGTTTCCCCATTCTGGCTATGAGCGGCCGAGCAACAACGCCATCCGCCGTTTCCAGGATCAACTGCACCAGGCCGGCTTCAACGTCACCGTGCGTACCACCCGTGGTGAAGACATCGATGCCGCCTGTGGCCAATTGGTAGGACAGGTGCTGGATCGCACCCGTCGCAGCGAACGTTATATCGCCGTGCGCGAACTGAGCGCCGCCGACGATGTGCCGCAAAGCGCCGCGACTCGAACCTGAGAGAGGATCTCTATGCCCTTGCGCCTTGCGCTGCTTTTGCTTGTTACCGGTCTCGCGGCCGGTTGTGTTTCATCGGGCTATGACAGCCCTTTGCAAACCGGCAAGGGCCGCGAAGAGGCGCGAGTGGCTTATGTGCAACTGGGCTTGGGTTACCTGCGCCAGGGCATGAGCGAGCAGGCCAAGGTGCCGTTGAAAAAGGCCCTTGAACTGGACGGCGACGATGCCGAGGCCAATGGCGCACTCGCCCTGGTGTTCCAGGCCCAGGCCGAGCCTGAGTTGGCCGAGCAGTATTTCAGCAAGGCCCTGGCTTCCCGTCCTGCCGATCCCCGGCTGCTGAACAACTACGGCAGCTTCCTGTTCGAGCAGAAACGCTATGACCAGGCTTCCCGTTATTTCCAGCAAGCCAGCGCCGATACCCTCTACCCAGAACGGTCGCGCGTGTTCGAGAACCTTGGGGTGGCCTCCAAGCGTCTCGGCCAGCGTGACATCGCGCGCCAACACCTGGAAAAAGCCCTGCACCTGAACAGTCGCCAGCCTCGCGCTTTGCTCGAAATGGCTGAGTTGTCTTACGAAGACAGGCATTATGTGCCGGCACGTGACTATTACGAACGTTTTAGCCTGCTCAGCGGGCAAAATGCACGTAGTCTATTGCTCGGTGTGCGCCTGGCGACGGTTCATGAAGAACGCGACACGGCCGCACGTTATGGCCAGCAACTCGAACGACTCTATCCCGGTACGCCGGAATATCAGCAATACCTGTCGGAGCAATGATGAAAGCGGCGCACCCGGAAGTTGTAGCAGCTAATCGCGTAAACCCAGGCGACACTTTGCGTCAGGCCCGCGAAAGCAATGGTTGGTCGCTGGCGGAAGTGGCCCTCAAGCTCAATTTGACCACCACGTCCCTGGGCAACCTGGAAGCCGGCGCGTTCGACAAGCTGCCTGGGCATACCTTCGCCCGCGGCTATATTCGCGCCTACGCCAAATTGTTGGGTATCGACCAGGCCATCTTGGTCCAGCAATTCGACCAGGTCACCGGCACCGACTCCCAGGGCAGCAACGTCCATGGCCTGGGGCGCATCGAAGAGCCGGTGCGGGTGTCCCATACGATCCTGCGCATCGTCAGCCTGCTGCTGCTGATCGCCGTGATTGGTGGCGGTTTCGTCTGGTGGCAGGACCAGGCCTCCCAGCGCACCAAGGACCTGACCAGCAACGCCATGGAGCACGTCGAAGTCGAAAGCGCCGACGGCACCACGCAGATTCACCCGTTGGACGAGCCGGAAGACCAGGCTGTCGCCGAAGGCCAGGCTGCGCCCGAAGCGCCAGTGACGGCCGAGCAA
Source organism: Pseudomonas sp. PSPC2-3 (assembly GCF_049898265.1). Classification (NCBI taxonomy): domain Bacteria; kingdom Pseudomonadati; phylum Pseudomonadota; class Gammaproteobacteria; order Pseudomonadales; family Pseudomonadaceae; genus Pseudomonas; species Pseudomonas sp. PSPC2-3. The sequence continues at coordinate 171,328 of NZ_JAFCXJ010000004.1, forward strand.
CCCGCGGCGGAATCGGCCCCGGCGGCCACCACTGCTGCGGTGCCGGCTCCAGCCGTACCGGCGCACGCCCCGGTCGTACCGGCTGCACCGGCGCACACTCCGGCGGCGCCTGTGGCGCAAGCCACCGCCCCGGTCGCTCCCGTGCAGGCGCCAGCGCCTGCCGCCGCCCCGACGGCCCCCGCGATTTCGCCGCCGACCACTCCCGTGTTGATCGCCGGTGACGGGCACGTACAAATTACCTTCGTTGCTGACTGCTGGACGCAACTCAGCGATGGCAATGGCAAAGTGCTGTTTAGCGGTCTGAAGCGTAAGGGAGATACGCTCGACCAGGGCGGCAAGCCTCCTTTGACGCTGCGTCTGGGCTTTGCCCGTGGCGCGCAAGTGGCCTACAACGGCCAGCCTGTCGACGTAGCGCCGTTCACCAGTGGCGAAACTGCTCGCCTGAAGTTGGGACAATAGTCATGCACGGCGAATCTCCAATCAAACGTCGCGTATCGCGCAAGATCTGGGTCGGCTCGGTGCCGGTGGGTGGCGACGCCCCCATCGCGGTACAGAGCATGACCAACAGCGACACCAACGATGTCGCTGCCACCGTCGCCCAGATCAACCGTCTGGAAGCCGCCGGTGTCGACATCGTGCGGGTTTCCGTACCGGATATGGATGCCGCCGAAGCCTTCGGCCGCATCAAGCAACTGGTCAAGGTGCCGCTGGTTGCCGACATCCACTTCGACTACCGGATCGCTTTGCGCGTGGCCGAACTGGGCGTCGATTGCCTGCGCATCAACCCGGGCAACATCGGTCGCGAAGACCGTGTGCGCGCAGTGGTGGATGCTGCCCGTGATCGCGGGATTCCGATCCGCATCGGCGTCAACGCCGGTTCCCTGGAAAAAGACCTGCAAAAAAAATACGGCGAGCCGACCCCGGCCGCGCTGGTTGAATCGGCGCTGCGCCACGTTGAACACCTTGAGCGTCTGAACTTCCAGGACTTCAAGGTCAGCGTAAAGGCCTCCGACGTGTTCATGGCGGTAGAAGCCTACCGCCTGCTGGCCAAGGAAATCGTGCAGCCGCTGCACCTGGGTATCACTGAAGCGGGCGGTTTGCGCTCAGGCACAGTGAAATCTGCGGTGGGTCTCGGTATGCTGCTCGCCGAAGGGATTGGCGATACTATCCGCATCTCCCTGGCGGCAGACCCGGTAGAGGAAGTGAAGGTCGGTTACGACATTCTCAAATCCCTGCATTTGCGTTCCCGTGGCATCAACTTCATTGCCTGCCCGAGCTGCTCGCGGCAGAACTTCGACGTGGTGAAAACCATGAACGAACTGGAAGGGCGCCTCGAAGACCTGCTGGTGCCGCTGGATGTCGCGGTGATCGGTTGTGTGGTCAACGGGCCGGGTGAAGCCAAGGAAGCCCATATCGGCTTGACCGGCGGCACGCCGAACCTGATTTACATCGACGGCAAGCCGTCGCAGAAACTGACGAATGACAATCTGGTGGATGAGCTCGAAAGACTGATCCGCCAGAAAGCGGCCGAAAAGGTCGAGGCTGACGCTGCAGTTATCGCGCGCGGCTGATCCAGCGAATTTAAGGAATAGATGTGAGCAAGTCTCTGCAAGCCATTCGTGGCATGAACGACATCCTTCCGGAGCAGACGCCGCTGTGGCGCTACTTCGAGAACACCGTTGCGCGTCTGCTGGATAACTACGGTTACAAACAGATCCGTATGCCGATCGTCGAGTTCACCGAGCTGTTCAAGCGCTCCATCGGTGAAGTGACCGACATCGTTGAAAAAGAGATGTACACCTTCGAAGACCGCAACGGTGATTCCCTGACCTTGCGTCCGGAAGGCACCGCCGCGTGCGTGCGCGCCGTGCTCGAGCATGGCCTCACCGGCGGTGGCCAGCCGCAGAAGCTGTGGTACATCGGGCCGATGTTCCGCCACGAGCGCCCGCAGAAAGGCCGTTATCGCCAGTTCCACCAGATCGGCCTGGAAGTGTTCAACCTCGACGGTCCGGACATCGACGCCGAACTGATCGTGCTGACCTGGCGCCTGTGGGGCCTGCTGGGCATCCGCGATGCGGTCAAGCTTGAACTCAACAGCCTGGGCACCAGTGAGTCCCGGGGCCGCTATCGCGTCGCCCTGGTCGAGTACCTGTCTGCCCACCTGGACAAGTTGGACGAAGACAGCCAGCGCCGTCTGAAAACCAACCCGTTGCGCGTCCTCGATACCAAGAACGCCGACACGCAGGCCGTGCTGGTCAATGCGCCGAAGATGGCCGATTACCTGGACGACGAATCCCGCACCCACTTCGAGGGGCTCAAGGCGCGCCTGGAAGCCGCCGGGATTCCTTACGTGATCAACCCGAAACTGGTGCGCGGCCTCGACTACTACAGCAAGACCGTGTTCGAGTGGGTCACCGACAAGCTCGGCGCCCAGGGCACCGTGTGTGCCGGTGGCCGTTATGATGGCCTGGTCGAGCAGATGGGCGGCAAGCCGACCCCCGGCGTGGGTTTTGCCATGGGTATCGAGCGCCTGATCCTGCTGCTGGAAACCCTGGAACAGGTTCCGGAAGAAATCTCCCGTCAGGTGGACGTGTACCTGTGCGCCTTTGGCGAGGCCGCCGAACTGGCTGCCCTGGCCCTGAGCGAAAAAGTGCGCGACCAGTTGCCGAACCTGCGCCTGCAGATCAATGCCGGCGCCGGCAGCTTCAAGAGCCAGTTCAAGAAGGCCGACAAGAGCGGTGCGCTGTACGCGCTGATCCTCGGCGATGACGAATTGGCCCAGCAAGTGATAGGTTTCAAACCCCTGCGTGGCCAGGGCGAGCAACAGAACATTGCCTTTGATGCGCTCGCCGCGCACTTGGCCACCTGCGTCGTGCAGGGTTGAAGCTGTCGAACAGCCGAATTTAGCGATTAAGGAGTGTTGGGGTGTCGAGTACTGATGATGAGCAGCTGGCCGAGTTCAAGGACTGGTGGCAGCGTAACGGCAAGCCCCTGGTTACCGGCGGCCTGCTGGCTTTAGTGGTGGTGTTCGGCTGGCAAGCCTGGCACAAGTATCAGGCCAACCAGTCCCAAGGCGCCTCGATCCTCTATCAGCAATTGCTGGAAAGCACGCTGACGCCGAGCGGCAAGCCCGATCCTGCGCAAGTGGCAGACCTGGCCGGCAAGCTCAAGAGCGAATTTGGCGGTAGCACCTACGCCCAATACGGCAGCCTGTTCGTCGCGAAAGTCGCGGTCGACACCGGCAAGCTGGATGACGCCGTCGCCGAACTGAAGGCCATCGCCGACAAGCCGACCAACCCGACCCTGGGTGAAATCGCACGTCAGCGCCTGGCTCAGGTATTGGCGGCACAGAACAAGGCCGACGAAGCACTCAAACTGCTCGACGGCGACGCTGACAAGGCATTTGTAGCCACTCGCGAAGAGCTCAAGGGTGACCTGTTGGTCCAATTGGGTCGTACCGACGAAGCCAATGCTGCGTACAAAAAAGCCAAGGCGGCGCTGTCTGATGAAGCGGCGGTCGGTGGCTTACAAATCAAGCTCGACGACTTGGCCAAAGGGGATGCGTGACGTGATCCGTTGGAAACATGCAGCATTGCTGGCTCTGGCCGTTCTGGCCGCGGGTTGCAGCAGCAACAGTAAAAAAGAACTGCCTCCGGCCGAGCTGACCAGCTTCAAGGAAGAAGTGGTCCTGCAAAAGCAGTGGAGCCGCTCCATCGGTGACGGTCAGGGCGAAACCTACAACATGTTGGTACCGGCAATCGACGGTGACAACATTGTGGCCGCTGACGTGACCGGCGTGGTGATCTCCATGGATCGCATGAACGGCGACGTGAAGTGGAAGAAAGACCTCGAACTGCCTGTATCCGGCGCCGTCGGCGTGGGTTACGGCATGGTCATGCTCGGCACGCTCAAGGGCGAAGTCGTGGCGCTGGACTCCAGCACCGGTGAAGAGAAATGGCGCGCTCGCGTGACCAGTGAAGTTCTCGCACCGCCTGCCACCAACGGCGACATCGTCGTGGTGCAAACCCAGGACGACCGTGTGATCGGCCTCGACGCCAGCACCGGCGCCCAGCGTTGGTTGTACGACAGCACCCCTGCGGTGCTGACCCTGCGCGGTACCAGTGGTCCGGTTGTGACCAATAATCTGGCCGTTGCGGGCCTGTCGACCGGTAAAGTGGTCGCCCTGAATACCCAGAACGGCGTGCCGATCTGGGAAACGCGTGTGGCGATCCCGCAAGGTCGTTCGGAACTGGATCGCGTCGTCGACATCGACGGTGGCTTGCTGCTGTCCGGCGAAACCCTCTACGTCGCTACCTACCAGGGCCGTGTCGCGGCACTGGACCTGCAAAGCGGCCGCGTCAACTGGCAGCGTGATGCTTCCAGCTACGCCGGTGTCGCCCAAGGGTTTGGCAGCGTCTACGTAAGCCTGTCGTCTGGCACCGTTGAAAGTGTCGACGAACGTTCCACCACTGCGCTGTGGAGCAACGACTCTCTGGCCCGCCGTCAACTGTCGGCACCGGAAGTGTTCTCCAGCTACGTAGCGGTAGGCGACTTCGAAGGCTACCTGCACCTGCTGAGCCAGGTAGACGGTCGCTTTGTGGGTCGCGAGCGCATCGACAGCGACGGCCTGCGTGCGCGTCCGCTGGTCGTGGGTAACATGCTTTATGTGTTTGGCAACAGCGGCAAGCTGGAAGCCCTGACCATCAAGTAAAGGTTTGACTATGCTTGGGGTTACCCCCAGGCGGCCCTGCTTCATTGCTTAATGTAGGAGCGAGCTTGCTCGCGAAGGACGTCAACGCTCACGCGGGTTTCTGGATAAACGCGGCGTCCTCAGGTTTTTCGCGAGCAAGCTCGCTCCTACAGGAACCAGTGTCGGGCAGGGTATGTGGCATTTCAAATGCCGCCCCGAGCACCAGCCGCTGCCTTGCAGCGGCTTTTGTATTTTCTGAAATAACGAAGTGGAGAGCCGCATGGTTCCCGTAATCGCCCTGGTGGGCCGACCTAACGTCGGCAAGTCCACCTTGTTCAACCGCCTGACCAGGACTCGCGACGCCATTGTCGGCGACTTGTCCGGTCTGACCCGTGATCGCCAATACGGTGAGGCAAAGTGGCAAGGGCGCTCCTACATTATTGTCGACACCGGTGGTATCTCCGGTGACGAGCATGGCATGGATGAAAAGATGGCCGAGCAGTCGCTGCTGGCCATTGAAGAAGCCGATGTCGTGTTGTTCCTGGTGGACGCCCGCGCGGGCTACACCGCTGCCGACCAGATGATCGGCGAGCACCTGCGCAAGCGCAACAAGCGTTCCTACGTGGTCGCCAACAAGATCGACAACATCGATCCTGAAATGGCCCGTGCCGAATTCAGCCCGATGGGCCTGGGCGACGCGATCCCGATCGCCGGTGCCCACGGTCGCGGCATCACCCAGATGTTGGAAATCGCCCTGCGCGACTTCCCTAAGGATGACGCCGAGGAAGAAGAGGGCGAAGAAGAGGTCGTCGCCGAAGGTGAGGAAGCCAAGCGCATTCCGGGCCCGAGCGAAAAAGACGGTATCAAGATCGCCATCATCGGCCGTCCCAACGTCGGCAAGTCGACCCTGGTCAACCGTATGCTCGGTGAAGACCGGGTCATCGTGTATGACCAGCCCGGCACTACTCGCGACAGTATCTACATCCCGTTCGAGCGTAACGACGAGAAGTACACGCTGATCGACACCGCCGGTGTGCGCAAGCGCGGCAAGATCCACGAGGAAGTTGAAAAGTTCTCCGTGGTGAAAACCCTGCAGGCGATCAAAGACGCCAACGTGGTGATCTTCGTGATGGACGCCCGCGAAGGCGTGGTGGACCACGACCTCAACCTGCTGGGCTTCGCCCTCGAGGCTGGTCGGGCGCTGGTGATCGCGATCAACAAGTGGGACGGCATGACGCCGAGCGAGCGCGATTTCGTCAAGATCGAACTGCAGCGTCGTCTATTCTTCGTCGAGTTCGCCGATATCCACTTCATCTCGGCACTGCACGGTACCGGTGTGGGCAACCTCTACGCGTCCGTACAGAACTCGTTCAAGTCCGCGGTCACCCGCTGGCCGACCAACCGTCTGACCCAGATCCTCGAAGACGCGGTCGGCGAGCACGCACCGCCGATGGTCAACAACCGCCGGATCAAGCTGCGTTACGCCCACTTGGGTGGTGCCAACCCGCCGATTATCGTGATCCACGGTAACCAGATCGAGAAGGTGCCTAAATCCTACGTGCGTTACCTGGAAAACACCTACCGCCGTGTCTTGAAGCTGGTCGGTACGCCGATCCGTATCGAGTTCAAGGGTGGCGAGAACCCATACGAAGGCAACAAGAACACACTGACTGACCGTCAGGTGAACAAGAAGCGTCGTTTGATGACTCACCACAAGAAGGCCGACAAGAAGCGCCGCGACAAGCGCTGATTCCGACCTCGCAAAAAGGGCTCTTTACGGGCCCTTTTTTGTGCGCGGTGGTTTGCGCCTTGACCCGATGCAGTTGGCAGCTTAAAACTTGGGGTTCACCTGCAGGGGCCTCCGATGATCAACAGCAAGCTGCCAAATGTCGGCACGACCATTTTCACCATCATGTCGCAACTCGCTGCCGAAACCGGCGCGCTCAACCTGTCCCAGGGCTTCCCTGACTTCAATGGCCCGCAGGGTTTGCTCGATGCCGTGGGCAAGCATGTCGCCAGCGGCCATAACCAATACGCGCCGATGACCGGCCTGCCAGCCCTGCGCCAGCAAGTGGCGGCCAAGATCGCGCGCAGCTATGGCGCCACGGTCAGCCCCGACAGCGAAGTGACGATCACGCCCGGAGCCACGGCGGCGATCTTCTGCGCGATCCAGGCGGTGATCCGCAGCGGCGATGAGGTCATCGTGTTCGACCCGTGCTACGACAGCTATGAGCCTTCGGTCGAGTTGGCCGGCGGTCGCTGCGTGCATGTGCAACTGAACCTGGAAAACTTCAGCCTCGACTTTGAAAAGATCCAGGCGGCGTTGTCTGCGCGCACGCGCATGATCATCCTGAACACGCCGCATAACCCCACTGGCGCACTGATCAGCCGCGCCGAGCTGGACCTGTTGGCGGCCTTGATCCGCGACCGCGATATTTACCTGGTCAGCGATGAGGTCTACGAACATCTGGTGTTTGACGGTGTGCCTCATGTCAGCGTGCTGGCCCACGAAGAACTGTATCAACGTGCGTTCGTGGTCAGTTCCTTCGGCAAGACCTATCACGTCACCGGCTGGAAAACCGGCTACGTGGTCGCGCCACCGGCACTGACCGTCGAATTGCGCAAGGTGCATCAATATGTCAACTTCTGCGGCGTGACCCCGCTGCAGTACGCGTTGGCAGACTTCATGGCCGAACACCCGGAACACGTCGAAGAACTGCCGGCCTTTTACCAGGCCAAGCGCGACCTGTTCTGCGACCTGTTGACGCCGTCGCGTTTCAGCTTTACCCGGGTCACCGGTACTTACTTCCAACTGGTGGATTATTCAGCGATTCGCCCAGACCTGGATGACGTCGCCATGTCGTTGTGGATGACCCGCGAGCATGGCGTAGCGACGATCCCGGTTTCGGTGTTCTACCAGCATCCACCCCAAGGCCAGCGCCTGGTGCGCCTGTGCTTTGCCAAACGCGAGGAGACGCTGCAACAAGCAGCTGAGAAACTATGCGTGATCTGAATGCACTACCCGACCTGAACATCGCCCTGGTCCAGACCAGCCTGGCCTGGCACAACCGCCAGGCCAACCTCGATCACTTCGAACTGTTGCTGGAACAGGCTCGTGGCGCTGACCTGATCATCCTGCCGGAGATGTTCACCACCGGTTTCTCCATGGACTCGGCCACCCAGGCCGAACCGGAAAATGGCCCGACCCATCGCTGGCTCCAGAGCCAGGCGGCGAAGTACAACGCGGTGATCACCGGCAGTGTGATCATCCAGGCCGCCGACGGCAGCCACCGCAACCGTCTGTTATGGGCGCGGCCGGATGGCGAGGTGCTGCATTACGATAAGCGCCACCTGTTCCGCATGGCCGGCGAGCACAATCACTACACGCCCGGCGAGCGCCAGGTGCTGTTCGAGATAAAGGGCTGGCGTATTCGCCCATTGATTTGCTACGACCTGCGTTTTCCGGTGTGGAGTCGTGACGCCCAGGATACTGACCTGCTGCTGTACACCGCCAACTGGCCGGGGGCGCGACGCCAGCATTGGAACCGGTTGCTGCCAGCGCGGGCGATCGAGAACCTGTGTTATGTGGCGGCGGTGAATCGGGTGGGTACCGACGGCAAAGGCTTCGCTTATACCGGGGATAGCCAGGTGCTGGACTTCCAGGGTGAGAGCCTGTTGAGTGCGGGGGAGGCGGACGGGGTGTTTACGGTGTGCCTCAAAGCGGATGAATTGGCGGCTTACCGCAGCAAATTTCCGGCGAACCTGGATGCCGATACTTTTCAGTTTGTCTGACAGACCGCTATCGCGGGCAAGCCCACTCCCACATTCGAGCCGAACACGGTCAAAATGTGGGAGTGGGCTTGCCCGCGATGAGGCCCCAACAGACCACACACATCCAAAGCCCAACAAAAAAGGCCCCTGAGTTCTCACCCAGGGGCCTTTTGCATGTCAGCGCTCGGTTGTTTACGCCGCTTTTGCTTCCAAATGGCTCAACGAGCGGTTCAGGGCGCTGAATACCGCCTTGAAGCTGGCCGTGGTGAAGTTTTCATCAATGCCCACGCCATGCACCGGACGCTCACCGTTCACTCGCAGCTCGATGTAGGCCGCAGCCTTGGCGTTGGTGCCGGCACCGATCGCGTGTTCGTTGTAGTCCATGATTTCCACGCCAATCGGCAGGCTGGCGACCAGGGCTTCGAGCGCGCCGTTGCCCTTGCCGTGCCAGCGCAGGTTGGTTTCGCCCTGGCCTTTGCCCGAGACTTCCACTTCCACGGTGCTGTTACCGTTTTCTTCCTGCAGACGATGGCTGACCAGCGCGTAGGGCGTGTTGGCTTGCAGGTATTCACGCTGCAACAGCGCGTGAATCTGCGAAGCGCTCATCTCCAGGCCCACGCGGTCGGTTTCGGCCTGAACCACTTGGCTGAACTCGATCTGCATGCGACGCGGCAAGCTGATGCCGTATTCCTGCTCCAGCAGGTAGGCGATGCCGCCTTTGCCCGACTGGCTGTTCACCCGGATCACCGCCTCGTAGCTGCGGCCGATGTCGGCCGGGTCGATCGGCAAGTACGGCACTTCCCACAGGGCGTCGGGTTTCTGCTGGGCGAAGCCCTTGCGGATTGCGTCCTGGTGGGAGCCGGAGAATGCGGTGTGTACCAGGTCGCCGACATACGGGTGACGTGGATGCACCTGGATCTGGTTGCATTCCTCGACCACTTTGCGCACGCCATCGATGTCGGAGAAGTCCAGCTCAGGGTTCACGCCCTGGGTGTAGAGGTTCAACGCCACGTTGACCAGGTCGACGTTACCGGTACGCTCGCCGTTGCCGAACAGGCAGCCTTCGACACGGTCGGCGCCGGCCATCAGGCCCAATTCGGTGGCGGCTACACCGGTGCCACGGTCGTTGTGGGTGTGCAGGCTGATGATCACGCTGTCACGACGGTTGACATGACGACCGAACCACTCGATCTGGTCGGCATAGATGTTCGGCGTGGCGCATTCAACGGTGGCCGGCAGGTTGAGGATCATCTTGTGCTCGGGCGTCGGGTTCCACACCTCGATCACTGCGTCACACACTTCCTTGGCGAATTCCAGCTCGGTGGCGCTGAAGGTCTCTGGCGAGTATTCGAACGTCCACTGGGTTTCCGGCTGCTGGGCGGCGTATTTGACGAACAGCTTGGCCGCGTTGACCGCGATGGCCTTGATCCCGTCCTTGTCCTGGTTGAACACGATGCGACGGAAGGACGGCGAGGTGGCGTTGTACAGGTGGACGATGGCTTTTTTCGCGCCGCGCAGGGATTCGAAGGTGCGCTCGATCAAGTCTTCACGGCCCTGGGTCAGCACCTGGATGGTGGTGTCCTCGGGGATGTGGTTGCCTTCGATCAGGGTGCGGACGAAGTCGAAGTCGGTTTGCGAAGCGGCCGGGAACGAGGCTTCGATTTCCTTCACGCCGACGGCGACCAGGGTCTTCCAGAAGCGCAGTTTTTTCACTGCATCCATCGGTTCGATCAGCGACTGGTTGCCATCACGCAGGTCGGAGCTGCACCAGATCGGCGCGGTGGTGATGGTTTTCGACGGCCAGGTGCGGTCCGGAATATCGATGGTCGGAAACGCGCGGTACTTCGAAGACGGGTCTTTGAGCATGCTCATCGGGAAATCCTTTGGTGGAGGGGCCGAAAAAGGGCGGCCTGCCGGAAAATTGTTATGGGGTATAAAACAAGGGACGAGGCAGATCGATTCAGCCTGGCAGTCGTGCGCTGACAAGGCACAGGCTGCGGTGCTGGCGGAGCAAAATGAGTGTGTGAGAGGTTTTCATAAGCTCAACCCTAACCGCCGGGGTGAAAGATGGCAAGTAGTCCAGAAAAATTGAGATAAGTTCTTCTGTGGGCGTAGGAAACGAGATTTTATGCTTGGTAAATAGTCTGGGGCTGGTTTTAATTGCGCAGCCTTTATCGGCTGCGCAATCGAGTCGGTCAAGGTTGAAATGCGCCGATAAAGATCGCGGGATCCACCCGTGCATCGTTCAGGCTGACATTCCAGTGCATATGCGGCCCGGTCGCGCGACCCGTCGCGCCGACCTTGCCCACCACCGCGCCGCGTGCCAGTTGCTGGCCCGGGCTGACATCGATCTTCGACATATGGCAGAACATGCTGATAAAGCCCTGGCCGTGGTCGACGAACACGGTGTTGCCGTTGAAGAAGTAGTTGCCGGTCAGGATCACCTTGCCCGCCGCCGGGGTCTTGATCGGTGTGCCGGCGGGGACGGCGAAATCCAGGCCGGAATGCGGATTGCGTTCTTCGCCGTTGAAGAAGCGACGCACGCCGAACTTGCTCGACAGCGGCCCGTTGACCGGTTTGTCCAGCAGCAGGTTGCTTGGCAGGTTAGGGCTGAAACTGCGGTAAGCCTTGATCTGCACCGCCAGCTCGGCTTCGATGCGCTTGAGTTGCGCCGGGGCGGGGTTGACCTGGCTTTTGTTCTTCAGGGTGATGCGCTGTTCCGGGTACTGCTTGTAGCCGACGATAAACGGCAGGTTGCGCCCGCCGCTGCTGATGCGTTCGTTGCCCGGTTTGACCGTCAACGGAATGCCGACAATCGCCAGCCAGTTGGCCTGTTCCTTGACCACCAGGACCGGCTTGCCCTGGTAGGTGGCTTTCGGCGCGGCCGCCGCGGGGCCGAGGTCGACGACGGCCACACCGCCGGGCACCGGCTTGTTCAAGGCCCGGATGATGAAGCTGTCGGCGTGGGCGTTGACGGTCAGGCACAGCAGCATCAACAGGCTGAAAAAACGTGGCATCGATCAATCCAATAACGAAAGGGTGACGGGTGTCAGGTGGTTGTCTTCCACCCGCACTTGCAATTGGCCTTCACCGAGGCGCGCAGTCAGGCGCTGGCCGGTGTGGGTCTGCGCGGCATTGCGAATCGCCTGGCCGCGCTCGTCGAGCAGGATGCTGTAGCCGCGGCCGAGAGTCGCCAGCGGGCTGACCACTTGCAGCGTCTGCACCTGGCTTTGCAGTTGCAGGCGGCGCGCCTTGAGGCCTTCGCGCATGGCGCGGGGCAGGCGTTCGGCGAGGCTGTCCAGGCGTTGGCGCAGCAAGGCCAGTTGGCGGCCGGGGTGTTGGCCGGCGAGGCGGGTTTCCAGGCGGATCAAGCGTTCGCGGCGGGTATTGAGGCTGCGTTCGAAGGCGCGGCGCAGGCGCATGTCCAGGTCATCCAGGCGCTGGGCCTGTTGGCGCAGACGTTCGCCGGGGTGGCGCAGGCGGCGGGCCATGCCTTCGAGGCGCAGGCGGTCGTGGCTCAGCCGGTTGCGCATCAGCATCACCAGGCGGCGGTGCAGGCTGTCGACCTGGCGCACCAGGTTTCTGGCGTCCGGAGCCAGCAGTTCTGCAGCGGCTGATGGCGTCGGCGCGCGCACGTCGGCGACAAAGTCGCTGATCGACACATCAGTCTCATGGCCGATGGCGCTGACGATCGGCGTCACGCACGCATCCACCGCCCGGGCCACGGCTTCTTCGTTGAAGCACCAGAGGTCTTCCAGCGAGCCGCCGCCACGGGCCAGGATCAATGCGTCGAAGCCACGCGCATCGGCCAGCTTCAGCGCGCGCACGATCTGCGCCACCGCTTCGCGGCCTTGTACGGCCGTGGGGATCAAGGTGAGTTGCACCTGCGGCGCGCGGCGGCGGAACACGCTGATGATGTCGCGGATCACCGCGCCGGTCGGCGAGCTGATAATGCCGATGCGCTGCGGATGGGCCGGCAACGCCACCTTGCGGTCGGCACTGAACAGGCCTTCGGCGCTGAGTTTTTCCTTCAGCGCATCGAAGGCCAGGCGCAGCGCACCATCGCCGGCGGGCTCGACGGTGTCGAGGATCAGTTGATAGTCGCCACGGCCTTCGAACAGCGAGACCTTGCCGCGCACTTTCACCGCCAGGCCGTCCTTCAAGGCCTGGCGCACCCGCGCGGCGTTCTGCCGGAACAGCGCGCAACGCACTTGGGCGCCGCTGTCCTTGAGGGTGAAGTACACATGGCCGGACGCCGGGCGGGCGAGGTTGGAGATCTCGCCTTCGACCCAGATATTGGTGAACACGTCTTCCAGCAACACCCGCGCACGGCCGTTGAGTTGGCTGACAGTCAGGACCTCGCGGTCCAGGCCCAGGCGGGCGAACGGATCTTTAATCATGGAAAGGGATCTTTAATCATGGGCGGCAGTTTATAGGCATTCGCGCAAGGTTTGGCAGAATTGCTCCACCAACGCGCTCGGTGTGTGCGGGCAGGCCAGGGCTACGGTACTCAGGCAGTCCGGGTCGGCCAGGGGTAAAAAATGCACGGCGGCCGGGGCGATGTCCTGCATCGATTTTGGTAACAAGGCAATACCGAAGCCGGCCTGGATCAACTGCAACTGCGTGGTCTTGCGCGACATGACCCGTGCAGCCTTGGGGAAAAATCCGGCACGCATGCACAACTCGGCCGACAGATAGCTCAGCCCGCCGCGCTGGGGGTGGGGGACCGAGATAAACGCTTCGTCCTTGAGTTGGGCCAATTCGACCGGTGCCTGGCAGCGGGCTAGCGCGTGGTTCGGCGGTACGGCCAGCAGTAACTGCTCACTGTATAAAGGCACCACACGCACGCCTTCGCGCTGGCGTAGCACCGGCAGGCGCAGTAGGCCGACGTCCAGGCGACCGTCGGCAATTTCTTCGAGCTGGGCTTCGGAGGACAGTTTTGCGATATCCATCGATACGCCGGGGCAGCGCTCCAGCCAGGTGCTGATGCCGCGCAGCAGCGCGCCGCTCATCGGCACGGTGCTCGAATGGCTCAAGCGCAGGGTGCCGACCTGGCCGTTACCCACTTGCGTCGCCATCTCGCTGGCCTTGTGCAGTTCACTCAGCAGGTTGCGCGCCCGCGGGTAGAAGGCTTCACCGGCGGCGGTCAGCCGAGGCTGGCGCGCGGTGCGTTCGAACAATGGCGTGTGCAGTTGGTTTTCCAGTTCTTTGATCTGCCGGCTCAGGGCCGATTGCGCGACAAACAGGCGCTCGGCGGCGGCGCTGAAGCTGCCGCTGTCGGCGATTTCGACGAAGTAGCGCAGTTGGCGGGTGGAAATCACACGTCATGCCTTTTCGAGATGGGTGGAGGGCTTTGAAGATATTAGTCGCAACTCTCACCGATGGCTAAAGTGATGGACATCTCTTTCAAGGAATTACCCATGAGCCCGGTTGAGCTGATGAGTCAGTGGTCGTTTGGCGGTACAGATTGGCTGGTGATCGGCCTGGGCGTTGCCGTGGCCTATATCGTGTTTGGCATCGCCGGGTTCGGTACGGCGCTGGTGGCGGGGCCGATCCTGCTTATGTTCATGCCGCTGTCGAAGATCATCCCGCTGCTGGTGTTGCTGGATTTTATCGCGGCCTTCGGCAACCTGCTGCAATCGCGACGGGATGTGAACAAGCCGGAGCTGTTGCGACTGCTGCCGTGCATGGCGATCGGTTGCACCCTGGGCGTGGTGTTTTTGCTCAACCTGCATTCGGATCTGTTGCTGTTGTTGATGGGGCTGTTTATCAGCGCCTACGCGATTTACACCTTGGCGGTGAAGGCCCGGCCGGCGCAACTGGCGGCGGGCTGGGCGGTTCCCATGGGCACCGTCGGCGGTTTGTTCGGTGCGTTGTTCGGCAGTGGCGGCTTTCTATATGCGATCTACTTGAGCAGTCGTTTGCCCAAGGACGCTGCGCGCGCCACGCAAAGTGCGTTGATCAGTTGCAGCACCGTGGTGCGCCTGAGCCTGTTCCTGATCGCCGGGGTGTATGCCGACATGCCGCTGTTGCTGCTGGCGGTTTGCCTGCTGCCGGCGATGGCCCTGGGGTTGTGGTGTGGGCGGCGGCTGACGTTGCGCATGTCCCGTGAGGCGTTTGTGCGATTGGTCACGTGGCTGGTGCTGGCCAGTGGCATTGCCTTGATTGGGCGGTACCTGAGTACTTGACCTGTGTCGGGCAGGGATTAAGCTGCCTGCCTTCAGGGCTTCTTCGCGAGCAAGCCCGCTCCCACAGTCGATCGCATTGCAAGGTGGGAGCCGGGCTTGCCCGCGACGGCGCCAGACGTCATACCGCAGGGCTCCCATGAATTCCCAAAGCATCCTTGTCCCGAAAATCTCCACCTTGCCCGTCCACGAACCCCGTGCCCGGGCGATCGTGCGCTGGCTGGTGCGCAAGAACATCATCAAGGAAGAGCTGACCACCTGCGGGCGCACCGGCAACCGCATGGCCTACGCCCTGGCCGACGGCGCCCGTGCCGTGGTGCTGCACCCGGATGCGTTGCCGTTCAACGAACCCGTCAATGGCCTGGAAATCATCTACAAGCGTTGCATCTATACACCGGCCAAGGGTTTTCTCGAAGAAGCCGGCTGCCCGGAATGCCTCAAGGAAATCGGCGAGGCGCTGTTCGACAGCCTGGAAGAGTGGATGCCCGGCCACACCGACAACTTCATCTGCCCGCTGTGTGGGCATGAGGATGACATCAACGGTTTTCTGTTCCTGCAGGAATGTGGGTTTTCCAACCTCGGATTCATCTTCAACAACTGGGCGGAGGCGGGGTTCAAGCAGAGCTTTATCGACGAATTTGCCGATTGGTTGGACCAGAAGATCAGTTGGGTCAAAGTCGAGTTGTAGGCTGCAAGCTCAACCCTTTGTAGGAGCGAGCTTGCTCGCGAAAACCGTCAACGATAATCCGGGTAGTCTGGTTAAACGCGGTGTCTTGGTGTTCTTCGCGAGCAAGCTCGCTCCTACAGAAAAGCAGCATCTTTTCTCCATCTATCAGTATTACCAAGTTTGTCAGAGTTTTACGTTGAGACCTGAGGGGTGTCTGAGTATAATGGCGCGCTTCCATTTTCCCGCTCGGGAGCCCCCGCGATGCTGCGTATCAGCCAAGAAGCTCTGACATTCGACGACATTCTCCTAGTGCCCGGTTATTCCGAGGTGCTTCCTAACGAAGTCAGTCTCAAGACCCGCCTAACCCGTGGCATCGAGCTGAATATTCCCCTGGTTTCCGCTGCCATGGATACCGTCACCGAAGCCCGTCTGGCCATCGCCATGGCTCAGGAAGGCGGTATCGGCATCATCCACAAGAACATGACCGTCGAGCAGCAAGCTGCCGAAGTGCGCAAGGTCAAGCGTTATGAAGCCGGGGTGGTGAAAGATCCGATCACCATCGACGCTGACGCCACCGTGCGCGACCTGTTCGAACTGACCCGCCTGCACAACATCTCCGGCGTTCCGGTGCTGCACAATGGCGACCTCGTCGGCATCGTCACCTCCCGTGACGTGCGTTTCGAGAACCGTCTTGAAGTCACCGTCCGCGAAGTGATGACGCCTAAAGAGCGTCTGGTCACGGTCAAGGAAGGCGCCAACAAGAACGACGTGCGCGAATTGCTGCACAAGCACCGCATCGAGCGCGTGCTGATCGTCGACGACAAGTTCGCCCTCAAGGGCATGATGACCGTCAACGACATCGAAAAAGCCAAGGCTTACCCGCTGGCCAGCAAGGATGACCAAGGTCGTCTGCGCGTCGGCGCGGCAGTCGGCACCGGTAAAGACACCGGTGATCGCGTAGCGGCCCTGGTTGCTGCCGGTGTGGACGTGGTGGTGGTCGACACCGCCCACGGTCACTCCAAGGGCGTGATCGACCGCGTTCGCTGGGTCAAACAGAATTTCCCTGAAGTCCAGGTGATCGGCGGCAACATCGCCACCGGCGCTGCCGCCAAGGCCCTGGCCGAAGCGGGCGCGGATGCGGTCAAGGTCGGTATCGGCCCTGGCTCGATCTGCACCACGCGTATCGTCGCCGGTGTGGGCGTGCCGCAAATCAGCGCCATCGCCAACGTCGCCGAGGCCCTCGAAGGCACGGGCGTTCCGTTGATCGCCGACGGCGGTATCCGGTTCTCCGGTGACCTGTCCAAGGCCATCGTCGCCGGTGCTTCCTGCGTGATGATGGGCTCGATGTTCGCCGGTACTGAAGAAGCCCCGGGCGAGATCGAACTGTTCCAGGGTCGTTCGTACAAGGCTTACCGCGGCATGGGTTCGCTGGGCGCCATGTCCCAGGCGCAAGGTTCTTCCGACCGTTACTTCCAGGACTCTTCGGCAGGCGCCGAGAAACTCGTTCCGGAAGGCATCGAAGGCCGTGTGCCGTACAAAGGCACCCTGAGCGCGATCATCCATCAACTGATGGGCGGCCTGCGTTCCTCGATGGGCTACACCGGTAGCGCCAACATCGACGAAATGCGTACCAAGCCAGAGTTCGTGCGGATCACCGGCGCCGGTATGGCCGAATCCCACGTCCATGACGTGCAGATCACCAAGGAAGCGCCAAACTACCGCGTAGGTTGAGGCTTCCAGCATAAAGTTAAGTAACCGGGGCTGTCTTATTCAGCCCCGAGTTGTTTCTGATTCATTAGACGAGACTGATCTCATGGCCCTCGACATTCACGCCCACCGTATCCTGATCCTCGATTTCGGTTCCCAGTACACCCAACTGATCGCCCGTCGCGTGCGTGAAATCGGCGTGTACTGCGAACTGCATCCGTTCGACATGGACGACGCAGCGATCCGCGAATTCGCACCGAAAGGCGTCATCCTCGCCGGCGGCCCCGAGTCGGTACACGAAGCCAACAGCCCGCGCTGCCCGCAAGCCGTATTCGACCTGGGCGTGCCCGTGTTCGGTATCTGCTACGGCATGCAGACCATGGCCGAGCAGTTGGGCGGCAAGGTTGAAGGTTCCGAGCTGCGTGAATTCGGTTATGCCCGTGTCGACGTGGTCGGCAAGAGCCGCCTGTTGGACGGCATCGAAGACCACGTCGACGCCGACGGCCTGTTCGGCCTCGACGTGTGGATGAGCCACGGTGACAAAGTCACCAAGATGCCGCAAGACTTCCACATCCTGGCCAGCACCCCGAGCTGCCCGATCGCCGGCATGTTCAATGACGAACGTGGTTACTACGGCGTGCAGTTCCACCCGGAAGTGACCCACACCAAGCAAGGCGGGCGCATCCTGTCGCGCTTCATCCTAGACATCTGCGAGTGTGAAGCCCTGTGGACCCCGTCGAAAATCGCTGAAGACGCGATCGCCAACGTGCGTGCCCAGGTCGGCACCGACAACGTCCTGCTCGGCCTGTCCGGCGGCGTTGACTCCTCCGTGGTTGCCGCGCTGCTGCACAAGGCCATTGGCGACCAACTGACCTGCGTATTCGTCGACAACGGCCTGCTGCGCCTGCACGAAGGCGAGCAAGTGATGGCCATGTTCGCCGAGAACATGGGCGTCAAGGTGATCCGCGCCAACGCTGAAGATCAGTTCCTGAACAACCTGGCCGGCGAGTCCGACCCGGAGAAGAAGCGCAAGATCATCGGCCGCACCTTCATCGACGTATTCGATGCCCAGTCCAACAAACTGGACAACATCAAGTACCTCGCCCAAGGCACCATCTACCCCGACGTGATCGAGTCGGCTGGCGCCAAGAGCGGCAAGGCCCACGTGATCAAGTCCCACCACAACGTGGGTGGCCTGCCCGAGGAAATGAACCTCAAGCTGGTCGAACCGCTGCGTGAGCTGTTCAAGGACGAAGTCCGCCGTCTCGGCCTGGAACTGGGCCTGCCCTACGACATGGTCTACCGCCACCCATTCCCGGGCCCGGGCCTGGGCGTGCGGATCCTCGGTGAAGTGAAGAAGGAATACGCCGACCTGCTGCGTCGCGCCGACCACATCTTCATCGAAGAACTGCGCAAGGCCGACTGGTATCACAAAGTCAGCCAGGCGTTCGTGGTGTTCCAGCCGGTGAAATCGGTGGGTGTGGTCGGTGACGGCCGTCGTTACGCCTGGGTCGTGGCCCTGCGTGCGGTGGAAACCATCGACTTCATGACCGCCCGTTGGGCACACCTGCCTTACGAACTGCTGGAAACCGTCAGCGGCCGTATCATCAATGAAATCGAAGGCATCTCGCGCGTGACGTATGACGTGTCGAGCAAGCCGCCGGCGACGATTGAGTGGGAATGATCCTGCCCTAGCAGGTGGATGCTGAATAACAGAACCCCGGCCATGTGCCGGGGTTCTGCGCATCTGAAACACGATAAATCAAACGCCGCAGCAAAAGTGTGGGAGCGGGCTTACTCGCGATAGCGCCCCGCGGCCACGTTTGAGCTTCGCTCGGCCTTAGCGCCGCGCAATATCCGAAAAGTAGAACTTATCCAACGTATGCCGCGACTCGGTGTACTCAAACTGCCGCCCGTCCTGCAGAAACGTCTGGTTGCTTACCACGATCACATGGCTTTGCCCCTCGAGGTCGAGGTGTGCCTGGTCGTCTTTGCCGCGGGGCAGGGCTTCGATGGTGCGTTGGGCGTAGCTGATGTGCAGTTGCAACGTCTGTTCGATGAAGGCGTAGATCGACTGCTCGGCGATGGTGCGGTCCAGGCCGGGGATCAGGTCGGCGACGAAGTGGTTGATGTCGAGGATCACCCGTTTGCCGCCGATGCGCCGCACCCGTTTGATGCGGGTGATCAGGGTGCCGGGTTCGGCCTCGATATGCTGCAGCAGTGAGCCTTCCAGCGGGAACTGGGTGAATTCGACGACGTCGGTGTGGACGTCATCGCCCAGGTCGGCGTGGGTTTCGTGGAAGCTGACGATGCCGCCCAGTTGGAACTCGATGGGGTTGGGCGATAACACAAACGTGCCTTTGCCATGGATTTTCTGCGCAAACCCACGCTCCTGCAGCTGCTCGATGGCCCGCCGCACGGTGCCACGACTGGCCTGGTAGGCATCCATCAGTTCGGTTTCAGAGGGAAGACGGGTGCCGCGTTGCAGGCGTTCGGTGGTGATGTTGGCAAGCAGATCGGTATAGATCTGGTTGTATTTGCTCATGGGGATGGCTCTGTGCCGCGTTTGCGTTCAAGGCAGGAACCTTAGTGGCACGGCTGGGGTTTGTCCATTGGGCCCACGGAAATCTGTGGGCTGTGGCGGGGCCTGATCCAGAAAAAATAGACAATATGTAACTCGTACAGACGAGTTGTTGCTTTAACTCGTCTGTACGAGTACTTTTGCCTTCGGCGTGCTGCCAATGACTGCCCCCCAAATAAAAAAATCAAAGTGGAAACCAAGCATGAGCCACGACTATTCGAACATCGCCCGCGAAATTCTCGAGCACCTCGGGGGCCGCGATAATCTTGAGCAAGCCGCCCATTGCGTGACCCGCCTGCGCCTGGCGCTCAAGGACCCGAGCCTGGTCAACGGCAGCGCGTTGAACCAAGTCGACCTGGTCAAGGGCTCGTTCTTTACCGGTGGCCTGTTCCAGGTGGTGATCGGCCCCGGCGAAGTGGAAAAGGTCTACGCCGCCCTGCGCGAACAGACCGGCCTCGCCGCCGCCACCATCGCCGACGTCAAGAAGAAGGGCGCCGACAAGACCAACGCCATGCAGCGTCTGGTGCGGGTGTTCTCCGATGTGTTCATGCCGATCCTGCCCGCGTTGATCATCGCCGGCCTGTTGATGGGCGTGAACAACCTGATGGGCGCCAAGGGCATGTTCATCGAGGGCAAGACGCTGCTGGAGGCCTACCCGAACCTGGATGGCCTGTGGAGCCTGATCAACCTGATGGCCAACACCTCGTTCGTGTTCCTGCCGGCGCTGGTGGGCTGGTCGGCGGCCAAGCGTTTTGGCGGCAGTGAAATCCTCGGCATCGTGCTTGGCCTGATGCTGGTCCACCCGGACCTGCTCAACGCCTGGAACTACGGCAAGGCGGTGGCCGGCCTCGATGGCCAGAGCCTGCCGTACTTCGATATTTTCGGATGGTTCAAGATCGAGAAAGTCGGCTACCAGGGGCAGATCCTGCCGATCCTGATGGCGGCGTATGTGATGAGTGTCATCGAGAAATGGCTGCGCGCGCGAGTGCCGAATGCCATCCAACTGTTGGTCGTGCCGATCACCACTATCGTCGTCACCGGCGTGCTCGCGCTGGCGATCATCGGCCCGGTGACCCGTCACCTCGGCATCCTGATCACCCAGGGCGTGGTCACCCTGTTTGACCTGGCGCCGATGCTCGGCGGGGCGATTTTCGGCCTGTTGTATGCGCCGCTGGTGATCACCGGCATGCACCACATGTTCCTGGCGGTGGACCTGCAACTGATCTCCACCCAGGGCGGCACGTTTATCTGGCCGATGATCGTCATGTCCAACCTGGCCCAGGGCAGCGCCGCGCTGGCGGTGTTCTACATGGCGCGCAATGCGCGGGACAAAAGCATGGCCTCGACTTCCGCTGTCTCCGCGTATTTCGGCATCACTGAACCGGCGATGTTCGGCGTGAACCTGCGCTTCAAGTTCCCGTTTTATGCCGCGCTGCTGGGCTCGGCACTGGGCAGCATTTTCCTGTCGCTGAACAAGGTGCAGGCCTCGGCCATCGGGGTCGGCGGCTTGCCCGGGTTTATCTCGATCGTGCCGCATGCCATCCCGATGTTTGTGATCGGGATGGTCATCGCGATGGTCGTGCCGTTTGTTCTGACCTGTGCATTGAGCATGAAGATCGTGCGGCCTGGGTATCGGGTTGCCTGAATTACCGCGTTCGCGAGCAAGCCCGCCCCACAGTTGAATGCGTTCCCCCTGTGGGAGGGGGCTTGCTCCCGATGAGGCCCGAGCGGCGGGTACACAATTTTACTGAAGGAACCCACCATGCAAAACTGGCAACACTCGGTGATCTACCAGATCTACCCCAAAAGCTTTCACAGCCACGCGGGTAACGCCACCGGTGACCTGCTGGGTATCGTGGACAAACTCGACTACCTGCAATGGCTGGGCGTCGACTGCCTGTGGATCACCCCGTTCCTGCGCTCGCCGCAGCGCGACAACGGCTACGACATCAGCGACTACTACGCCATCGACCCGAGCTACGGGACCATGGCCGATTGCGACCAACTGATCAGCGAAGCGGCCAAGCGCGGCATCAAGTTGATGCTCGACATCGTGGTCAACCACACCTCCATCGAGCACGAGTGGTTCCAGCAGGCGCGCAGCAGCCTCGACAACCCGTACCGCGACTTTTACATCTGGCGCGACCAGCCGAACAACTGGGAATCCAAATTCGGCGGCTCGGCCTGGGAATACGAAGCGCAAACCGGCCAGTACTTCCTGCACCTGTTCGATCACACCCAGGCCGACCTGAATTGGGACAACCCCAAGGTGCGCGCCGAGGTGTTCAAGCTGATGCGTTTCTGGCGCGACAAAGGCGTCGGCGGTTTCCGCCTGGATGTGATCAACCTGATCTCCAAGCCCGCCGACTTCCCCGAGGACGCCAGCGACGGTCGGCGTTTCTACACCGACGGTCCGAACGTACACGCGTACCTGCAGGAAATGCACCGCGAAGTCTTCGCAGGCCATGACCTGATCAACGTCGGCGAGATGTCATCCACCAGCCTGGAACACTGCATCCGCTACTCGCGGCCGGAGTCCAAAGAACTGTCGATGACCTTCAACTTCCACCACCTGAAAGTCGACTACCCGAACCTGCAGAAGTGGGTGAAGGCCGACTTCGATTTCCTGCAGCTCAAGCAGATCTTTTCCGACTGGCAACTGGGCATGCAGGCCGGCGGCGGTTGGAACGCGCTGTTCTGGTGTAACCACGACCAGCCACGGGTGGTCTCGCGTTTTGGGGATGACGGTGAGCATCGTGTGGTCTCGGCCAAGATGCTCGCCACGGCGCTGCACTTCCTGCAGGGCACGCCGTATGTATACCAGGGCGAGGAGTTGGGCATGACCAATCCGGGCTTCGACACGATCGAGCAGTACCGCGATGTCGAAACCCTCAACATCTACCGCCTCAAGCGCGATGCCGGTGAGTCCGAGGCGTCGAGCATGGCGGCGATCATGCAGAAGTCGCGGGACAACGGGCGCACGCCGATGCAGTGGAATGCCCGCCAGCATGCCGGTTTCAGCAGCGGCGAACCGTGGATCGGCATCCCGGCCAACGCGGCGCAGATCAACGTCGACAGCCAACGGGATGACCCGGATTCGGTGCTGCATCACTACCGCAGCCTGATCGCCCTGCGTCGCCAGGAACCGCTGATTCAAGACGGCGTTTACCGCGAACTGTTGCTGGGCCACCTCCAGGTCTGGGCCTACCTGCGCGAAGGCCATGGCGAGCGCCTGCTGGTGCTGAACAACTTCTACGGCAAACCCTGCGAAATCCAGCTGCCCGATCACGTCCTCAACGCCGCTACCCGACAACGCCTGCTGATCAGCAACTACCCCGATTGCCAGGTCAGCACGGGCCCGCTGCTGTTGCGGCCTTACGAATCCTTTGTGCTGCACCTCAAGGACTGACGGCTGGAACGTCGTTGCAACTGCCCCGCGCGACGCGAAGCAGAAGGTCAATTCCCGGTGTGGGAGCACCGGGCGCTTCACACAAACATAATAAAAATATCGGAGTACTTCATGAAAACAACAATAAAGCTGGGCCTCGTTGCATCGTGTCTGAGCTTGCCGTTCGGCGCTCAGGCCCTGGAGTTTGCCGGTTACTTGCGTAGCGGCGCGGGGACGTCGACCGGCAGTGGCAAGCAGCAATGCTTCCAACTGCCGGGCGCGCAATCCAAATACCGGTTGGGCAACGAATGCGAACAGTACGCCGAACTGGAACTGCGCCAGGACCTGCTGACCCTCGACGACGGCTCCGTGCTCAGCGTCGACGCCATGGCTTCGCTCTACAACAAGTACGACCGCGCGCTTAAATTCCAGGGCGAAGACAACGGCTCGGCGCGCATGCCGCAGATGTATGCACAGTGGTCCAACCTGCCCAGCCTCAACGGCGGCTCGCTGTGGGCGGGGCGGCGTTACTACAAGCGTAACGACATCCATATCTCCGATTTCTACTACTGGAACCAGAGCGCCACGGGCGGCGGCATCGAGGATGTGCTGATTGGCGACCTGAAATACAGCTACGCGCTTTCGCGCAAGGACAACCTGTACCAGAAGGAATACGCCACGCGTCACGACTTCAACGTGGCCGGCTTCAAGACCAACCCCGGCGGCGAGCTGGAACTGGGCTTGAGCTACATCGAAAAAGCCGGTGGGCGTGATGCCAACAGCGGTTGGGCGCTGACCGCGCAACATGTGCAAAAACCTTTCCTCGGCGGCAAGAACAAGTTCGCCCTGCAGTATGGCGAAGGTCCCGGCACCGGCCTTGGCTACACCGGCAATACGGCCCTGGATAACAGCAGCAAAAGCTACCGCGCCGTGGAGTTTTTCGACTGGCAGGTGACCCCGCGTTTCGGTGGGCAGATCGAGGCCGTGTACCAGAAAGACATTCGCCCCGGCAGCCAGGACCAGACCTGGATGTCCATCGGTGTGCGTCCGGCCTATGCCATCAGTGAACAGTTCAAACTGGTCACCGAGCTTGGTCATGATCAGGTCGACGCCACCGGCGGTACGCGCAAACTGAGCAAATTCACCTTTGCCCCGACCTGGTCGCCCAAAGGCCCGGATTTCTGGGCGCGCCCGGAAGTGCGTCTGTACTACACCTATGCGAGCTGGAACGCAGCGGCCAAACGCGCGGCGAATGAGCTGGCGGCTGGGTCGGCGTTGTCTGACACCGGCGCCTACGGCACCGCGCGGCATGGCTCGAACGTCGGTGTGCAAGTCGAGTACTGGTGGAAGTGAATCTTCGGATGTAGACAGGCTTAAATGTGGGAGGGGGCAAGCCCTTCCCACATTTGATCTTTGTCACCTCGGGATTTGTATCCACCCAATGATTTTTACAGAACAAAACAGCAGGTGAAGTCATGACCGCAACTCAACCCCTGGAATTGCTTGCGCCCTTGTCGGGCGTGCTGCTGGCACTGGACAAGGTCCCCGACCCGGTATTCTCCAGCCGCCTGATCGGCGACGGCCTGTGCATCGACCCGACCTCGCAGACCCTCTGTGCACCGTTGGCCGGGGTGATCAGCAATATCCAGGACACTGGCCATGCGGTGAGCATCACGGCTGACAATGGCGTCCAGGTGCTGCTGCATATCGGCCTGGACACCGTGAACCTGGCGGGCAAGGGGTTCAGCCGTTTGGTCGGGGAAGGCCAGCGGGTGGAGGCCGGGCAGCCGTTGATCGAGTTCGACGCCGACTACGTAGCGCTCAATGCCCGGAGCCTGTTGACCTTGATGCTGGTGGTCAGCGGCGAGCCGTTTGCGCTGCTGGCGTCGGACAGCGGCCCGGTCACGCTGGGCCAGCCGCTGGTGCGCCTGTCGCCAGGCGAGGCGGCTGAAACCGAGGACGAAGAGGAGGGCGACGCACTGTTCTCCAAACCGTTGACGTTGCCCAATGCCAACGGTTTGCACGCGCGCCCGGCGGCGGTGTTTGCCCAGGCGGCAAAGGGGTTCGACGCCAGTATTTACCTGCACAAGCAAACCCAGAGCGCCAACGCCAAGTCGCTGGTGGCGATCATGGCACTGCAAACCGTGCAGGGCGACACCTTGCAGGTGAGCGCGGCGGGAGAGGATGCCGCCGCGGCGATCAAGGCGTTGGTGGCGCTGTTGGCCGAGGGGTGCGGCGAGAGCGTCGCGGCGCCGGTCGAGGGCGTCGAACCGCGTGTGTCGCTGGCGTCCACGAGCCTGCTGCGGGGCGTGTGTGCGTCGCCGGGCTCGGCGTTTGGCCAGGTGGTCCAGGTGGCAGAGCCGGCGCTGAGCATTCCCGAAACGGGCGGCGGCGAAGCACTCGAACGCGCGGCGTTGGACCGTGGCCTGCACGCCGCTACCGAGGCCTTGCAGAGCTTGCAGGCCAAGGCGGTCGGCAGTGCCCAGGCGCAGATCTTCCGCGCCCATCAGGAACTGCTCGAA
Source organism: Pseudomonas sp. PSPC2-3 (assembly GCF_049898265.1). NCBI lineage: Bacteria > Pseudomonadati > Pseudomonadota > Gammaproteobacteria > Pseudomonadales > Pseudomonadaceae > Pseudomonas > Pseudomonas sp. PSPC2-3. The sequence goes on from NZ_JAFCXJ010000004.1 coordinate 196,839, forward strand.
GACCCGACCCTGCTGGAGCAAGCCCACGACCTGCTGGCCGTCGGCAAAAGCGCCGCCTTTGCCTGGAACAGCGCCACGCTCGCCACCGCCCAACTGTTCCAGGGCCTGGGCAATGCCCTGCTCGCCGAACGTGCGGCGGACCTGGCCGACGTCGGCCAGCGCGTGCTGAAACTGATCCTCGGCATTCACGACCGCGCCTGGGAACTGCCCGAGCGCGCGATCCTGATCGCCGAGCAACTGACGCCGTCGCAGACCGCCAGCCTCGACACGCACAAGGTGCTCGGGTTCGTCACCGTCGGCGGCGGGGCGACCAGCCACGTCGCGATCCTCGCCCGGGCGCTGGGGCTGCCGGCGATTTGCGGGGTGCCGCCGCAGGTGCTGGCGTTGACCGACGGTCGGCAGGTGTTGCTGGACGCCGACAAGGGCGAGCTGCACCTGGACCCGGACCTGGCCGAGATCGAGCAATTGCAGGCCACCCACCGGGAGCAAATAGTGCGGCGCCAACGCGACGTCGCGCAGGCACGCCTGGCGGCCATCACCCGCGATGGTCATCACGTCGAAGTCACGGCCAACGTCGCGTCGCTTCAGGAGGTCGAGCAATCCCTGAGCCTGGGCGGCGAAGGCGTGGGGCTGCTGCGGTCAGAGTTTCTGTACCTGGACCGCCATCGCGCACCGAGCCCCGAGGAGCAAGCCGGCACCTACAACGCCATCGCTCGCGCCCTGGGCCCGGAGCGCAACCTGGTGGTACGCACGTTGGATGTCGGCGGCGATAAGCCGTTGGCCTATGTGCCGATGGATGCCGAGACCAACCCGTTCCTGGGCTTGCGCGGTATTCGTTTGTGCCTGGAGCGCCCCGAGTTGTTGCGCGAACAGTTCCGCGCGATCCTCGCGAGTGCCGGGTTGACGCGGCTGCACATCATGCTGCCGATGGTCAGCCTGCTCTCGGAGCTGCGCCTGGCGCGCACGATGCTTGAAGAGGAAGCGTTGGCGCTGGGGCTCGCCGAGCTGCCGAAGCTGGGCATCATGATCGAAGTGCCGTCCGCGGCCTTGATGGCGGACGTGTTCGCGCCCCATGTGGACTTTTTCTCCATCGGCACCAACGACCTGACCCAATACACCCTGGCGATGGACCGCGATCACCCGCGCCTGGCCAGCCAGGCCGACAGCTTTCACCCGGCGGTGCTGCGTCTGATCGCCACCACCGTCAAGGCCGCCCATGCCCACGGCAAGTGGGTTGGCGTGTGCGGGGCGCTGGCGTCTGAAGCGTCGGCGGTGCCGGTGTTGATCGGGCTGGGGGTGGACGAGCTGTCGGTCAGCGTACCGCTGATCCCGACCATCAAGGCCACCGTGCGCGAGCTGGACCTGGCGGATTGCCAGATCATCGCCCATCAGGTGCTCGGCCTTGAAGAAGCCGCGCAGGTGCGCGAGGCCTTGCGCCTGTACCACGCGGCCACCGTTGAAACCTCACCTGTCGTGGAGCACTGAGCATGTTCGAGAAATTGCAGCGGGCGTTCTGGAAAGCCCTGACCCCGGACTTGATCGCCGAAACCGTCGCGGCGCCTGTGCCGGCGGCGGAGAACCTGTTGTCCGCCGATGTGCTGAATGCCCTTGGTGGCGCGGATAACCTCCAATCGCAACAACGCGTGGCGCTGACGCGGGTGCGTGTGCAACTGCGGGATGCGGCGCGGGTGGATGCGGCGGCGTTAAAGGCAGCGGGAGTGTCGGGAGTGATGGTGCTGGCGGGTGGCGCGGTACATCTGCTCACCGGCCTCCAAGGCCAGTAGCGATTCAAATGTGGGAGGGGGCTTGCCCCCGATGGCGGTGGGTCAGTTATAAACAAGCTGACTGTCACACCGCTATCGGGGGCAAGCCCCCTCCCACATTGGGCGGTGGTGTTTGGGGGCTTCGGGTTTACAGCTGCGGGTTCTCTTCCGGCGGCTTGGTCTTGTTGACCCCTGGCACATGCAGGTTGCCTTCGACTACCTGGTTGCCTTCCAGCTGTGGCTGGGTCACCCAGGTGAGGATGTCGTAGTAGCGCCGGATGTTCGCCACGAAGTGTACCGGCTCGCCGCCCCGTGCATAGCCGTAGCGGGTCTTGCTGTACCACTGCTTCTGCGACAGGCGCGGCAGCATTTTCTTCACGTCCAGCCATTTGTTCGGGTTCAGGCCGTCCTTCTGCGCCAGCTTGCGCGCGTCGTCCAGATGCCCGGTGCCCACGTTGTAGGCGGCCAGGGCAAACCAGGTGCGGTCCGGCTCGGCGATATCGTCGTCCAGCTCGTCCTTGATCTTCGCCAGGTACTTGGCGCCGCCCATGATGCTTTGCTTGGCGTCCAGGCGGTTGGACACGCCCATCGCCTGGGCGGTGTTCTGGGTCAGCATCATCAGGCCGCGCACGCCGGTCTTGGAGGTGACCGCCGGTTGCCAGAGTGATTCCTGATAGCCGATGGCGGCCAACAGGCGCCAGTCGACCTTTTCTTCCTTGGCGAAGGTCTTGAAGTGTTTCTCGTACTTGGGCAGGCGCTGCTGCAAGTGCTGGGCGAAGGTGTAGGCGCCCATGTAGCCGAGTACATCGACGTGCCCGTAATAGCGATCTTTCAGGCGCTGCAAGGTGCCGTTCTTGCCGACCTTGTCCAGGTAGCTGTTGACCTCGTTGAGCAGGCTGTTGTCTTCGCCGGCGGCCACGGCCCAGCTTTGGTTGCTGGCATCGCCGAGGTCGAACGCCACGCGCACGTTGGGAAAGTACACCTGGTTCATCGCCACTTCGTTGGAGTCCACCAGGGTCAGGTCGATCTGGCCCTCGTCGACCATGCGCAGCAGGTCGACCACTTCAACGGCGTCGGATTCTTCGTATTCGATCGCAGGGTTCTGCTTTTTAAGCTCGGCCAGTTGTTCGGCGTGGGTGCTGCCCTTGAGCACGATGATCTTCTTGCCCGCCAGGTCTGCCGCGTTGGTGGGGCGCGACTGGCCGTTGCGGTAGATGATCTGCGGGGTGACTTCCAGGTACGGGTGGGAAAAGCGCACCTGCTGCTTGCGTCGCTCGCTGCTGACCAAGCCGGCGGCGGCGAGGACCGGGCCGTTGGGTTTGCCCAACTGGCCGAACAGGTCGTCGAGGTTGTCGGCGGTCTCGATTTCCAGCTTCACCCCCAGGTCGTCGGCAAAGCGCTTGACCAGTTCGTATTCGAAACCGGTTTCACCGTTGCGGTCCTGGAAATACGTGGCCGGGCTGTTCCGGGTAATCACCCGCAATACGCCATCCTCCTTGATTCGCTCGAGCGTGCTGGGTTTATCAACACAGGCGCTGAGCATCAGGAAGAGTCCGGTGGCGATGAGCCATTTGGCGCATCGCGGGCGCAAAGCAGTTGGGGAGAACATCTGCGCAGTATACGCAAACGGCCCACGGCGCCATATCTCGACAGCGGGGGACTTGTCTGCTAGCCGCCTTGAAACTGTGCTGCAGCCCGCAGAAACGTGGCTTGGAGAGCGATTGTGACGGTTAAAATAACTGTGCCCGCCGCCCCGGATAACGCCCCGGCACCGTGCAAACCCAGCCAACTGACGTTCGGCAGCGGCCAGCGTTAGTGTTTCGGGTGCCGTTGACGACGGTTTACGTTAGAATGCACGGCCTCAAAGCACACCCCTTCCCGAGGCTGTCCCGAAGATGTTGATCCTGCGCGGCGCTCCTGCCCTTTCTGCCTTTCGCCACAGCAAACTCCTTGAGCAACTGAGCCAGAAGGTTCCAGCTGTTACAGGCCTGTATGCTGAATTTGCTCATTTCGCCGACGTGACCGGCGTCTTGACCGCCGACGAACAGCAAGTGCTGGCACGCCTTCTGAAGTACGGCCCAAGCGTTCCCGTTCAAGAGCCGACTGGCCGCTTGTTCCTGGTTCTGCCGCGGTTCGGCACCATCTCGCCCTGGTCGAGCAAGGCCAGCGATATCGCCCGCAACTGCGGCCTGGAAAAAATCCAGCGCCTGGAACGCGGTATTGCCTTCTATGTCGCGGGCCAGTTCAGCGAGGCCGAAGCCGAGCTGATCGCCGGCAGCCTGCACGACCGCATGACCCAGATCATCGTCAGCCAGCTGGAACAGGCCGGTGCTCTGTTCAGCCACGCCGAGCCCAAGCCGCTGACCGCGATTGACGTGCTCGGCGGTGGCCGCGCCGCCCTCGCGAAGGCCAACACCGAGCTGGGCCTGGCCCTGGCCGAAGACGAGATCGATTATCTGGTCAACGCCTTCAACGGCTTGAAGCGCAACCCGCACGACATCGAACTGATGATGTTCGCCCAGGCCAACTCCGAGCACTGCCGTCACAAGATCTTCAACGCCAGTTGGGACATTGACGGCGAAAGCCAGGAAAAAAGCCTGTTCGGCATGATCAAGAACACCTACGTGATGCACAGCGAAGGCGTTCTGTCGGCTTATAAGGACAACGCTTCGGTCATCGTCGGCAGCGTCGCCGGCCGTTTCTTCCCGGACCCTGAAACCCGCCAGTACGGCGCGGTGCAGGAGCCGGTACACATCCTGATGAAAGTCGAGACCCACAACCACCCGACCGCAATTGCCCCGTTCCCGGGCGCAGCCACCGGTTCCGGCGGCGAGATCCGCGACGAAGGTGCCACCGGCCGTGGCGCCAAGCCCAAGGCCGGGCTGACCGGTTTTACCGTGTCCAACCTGCAGATCCCGGGCTTCGAACAGCCGTGGGAAGTGCCCTACGGCAAGCCGGAGCGCATCGTCACCGCGCTGGACATCATGATCGAAGGCCCTCTGGGCGGCGCCGCGTTCAACAACGAATTCGGCCGTCCGGCGCTGACTGGTTATTTCCGTACCTTCGAACAGTCCATCACCACCCCGCGTGGCGACGAAGTGCGCGGTTACCACAAGCCGATCATGTTGGCCGGCGGCATGGGCAACATCCGTGAAGAACACGTCAAGAAAGGCGAGATCCTGGTCGGCTCCAAGCTGATCGTGCTCGGCGGCCCGGCGATGCTGATCGGCCTGGGCGGCGGCGCGGCTTCCTCCATGGCCACCGGCACCAGCTCGGCAGACCTGGACTTCGCTTCGGTACAGCGCGAAAACCCAGAGATGGAGCGTCGCTGCCAGGAAGTCATCGACCGTTGCTGGCAGTTGGGTGACAAGAACCCGATCAGCTTCATCCACGACGTCGGCGCCGGCGGTTTGTCCAACGCCTTCCCGGAACTGGTCAACGATGGCGAGCGTGGCGGCCGTTTCGAACTGCGCAACATTCCAAACGACGAGCCGGGCATGGCCCCGCACGAAATCTGGAGCAACGAGTCCCAGGAACGCTACGTCCTGGCCGTCGGTCCTGAAGACTTCGCGCGCTTCCAGGCCATCTGCGAACGCGAGCGTTGCCCGTTTGCCGTGGTCGGCGAAGCCACTGCCGAGCCGCAACTGACGGTCACCGACAGCCACTTCGGCAACAGCCCGGTGGACATGCCGCTCGAAGTGCTGCTGGGCAAAGCCCCGCGCATGCACCGCTCGGCGGTACGTGAAACCGAGCTGGGCGATGACTTCGACCCAAGCACACTGGAATTGGCCGACAGCATCGAACGCGTGCTGCACCACCCGGCGGTCGCGAGCAAAAGCTTCCTGATCACCATCGGCGACCGCACCATCACCGGCCTGGTTGCCCGTGACCAAATGGTCGGCCCATGGCAAGTGCCGGTGGCCGACGTTGCCGTCACTGCCACCAGCTTCGACGTCTACACCGGTGAAGCCATGGCCATGGGCGAACGCACGCCGCTGGCCCTGTTGGACGCTCCGGCGTCGGGCCGCATGGCCATTGGTGAAACCCTCACCAACATCGCCGCGTCCCGTATCGGCAAGCTGTCCGACATCAAATTGTCGGCCAACTGGATGTCTGCTGCCGGCCACCCCGGCGAAGACGCGCGCCTGTACGACACCGTCAAGGCTGTCGGCATGGAGCTGTGCCCTGAACTGGGGATCACCATTCCGGTGGGCAAGGACTCCATGTCCATGGCCACCCGCTGGAACGACGAAGGCGTGGACAAGAGCGTCACCTCGCCGCTGTCGTTGATCGTCACCGGTTTCGCGCCGGTCACCGACATCCGCCAGACCCTGACCCCGCAACTGCGCATGGACAAGGGCACCACCGATCTGATCCTGATCGACCTGGGCCGTGGCCAGAACCGCATGGGCGCTTCGATCCTCGCGCAAACCCATGGCAAGCTCGGCAAACACGCGCCGGACGTCGATGACGCCGAAGACCTGAAAGCCTTCTTCGCCGTGATCCAGGGCCTCAACGCCGACGGCCACCTGCTGGCCTACCACGACCGTTCCGACGGTGGTCTGTTGACCAGCGTGGTCGAGATGGCCTTCGCCGGTCACTGCGGCTTGAACCTGGTGCTCGACAGCGTTGCCGAGGACGCCTCTGAACTCAACGGCATCCTGTTCAACGAAGAGCTGGGTGCGGTGATCCAGGTGCGCCAGGACGCGACGCCAAACGTATTGGCACAGTTCAGCGCCGCCGGCCTGGGCGATTGCGTGGCCGTGATCGGCCAGCCGATCAACAACGGTCAGATCGACATCGTCTTCAACGGCGACACCGTGTTCGAAGGCCAGCGCCGTCTGCTGCAACGCCAGTGGGCCGAGACCAGCTACCAGATCCAGCGCCTGCGCGATAACGCCGACTGCGCCGAGCAGGAATTCGACGTGATCCTGGAAGAAGACAACCCGGGCCTGAGCACCAAGCTCAGCTTCGACGTCAACCAGGACATCGCCGCGCCGTACATCAAGAAAGGCATTCGCCCACAGGTTGCCGTACTGCGCGAGCAGGGCGTCAACGGCCAGGTGGAAATGGCGGCCGCGTTCGACCGCGCCGGCTTCAATGCGATCGACGTACACATGAGCGACATCCTCGCCGGTCGCGTCGACCTCAATGAGTTCAAAGGCCTGGTGGCCTGCGGCGGTTTCTCCTACGGCGACGTGCTGGGTGCCGGTGAGGGCTGGGCCAAGTCGGCCCTGTTCAACAGCCGTGCCCGCGACGCGTTCCAGGGCTTCTTCGAACGCAACGACAGCTTCACCCTGGGTGTGTGCAACGGTTGCCAGATGATGTCCAACCTCCACGAACTGATCCCGGGCAGCGAGTTCTGGCCGCACTTCGTGCGTAACCGTTCCGAGCAGTTCGAAGCCCGTGTCGCCATGGTGCAGGTGCAGGAGTCCAACTCGATCTTCCTGCAAGGCATGGCCGGTTCGCGTATGCCAATCGCCATCGCCCACGGTGAAGGCCATGCCGAGTTCGCCAGCGAAGAAGCCTTGCTCGAAGCCGATGTGTCCGGTTGCGTCGCCATGCGTTTCGTCGACAACCACGGCAAGGTCACCGAAAGCTACCCGGCCAACCCGAACGGCTCGCCGCGCGGGATCACCGGCCTCACCAGCCGCGACGGTCGCGTCACCATCATGATGCCGCACCCGGAGCGTGTATTCCGCGCCGTGCAGAACTCGTGGCGCCCGGAAGAGTGGAACGAAGACGGCGCGTGGATGCGGATGTTCCGCAACGCGCGCGTGTGGGTGAACTAAGGCGGTGTACAAGCTCAGCTTCTTCGTGCCCGGCAGCCATGTGGAGGCGGTGAAAGCTGCCGTCTTCGCAGCTGGCGGCGGGCGCATCGGCGACTACGACAGCTGCGCCTGGCAAGTGCTGGGCCAGGGCCAATTCCGCGCGTTGGACGGCAGCCAGCCGTTTCTCGGGCAAGTCGGCCAGGTTGAAGTGGTTGAAGAGTGGAAGGTTGAGCTGGTGGTGGCGGATGAGCTGATCGTGGCTGTTGTGGCTGCGTTGAAGCAGAGCCATCCCTATGAGACACCGGCGTATGAGGTGTGGCGGTTGGCGGATTTCTGATTCGTTGATTGCATGAACGAGAAACCCGCTGGGCCAGTTTGGTCAGCGGGTTTTTTGTTGGCTGTAAGGGCCTCATCGCGGGCAAGCCCGCTCCCACATTTACCCGCATTCCAGCGTTGGAACTCGGTCAAATGTGGGAGGGGGCTTGCCCGCGATGAGGCCAGAACAACCACTACCTCTCTTAAACCCTGGCGCCGACCTCATGGCCGCTGACCAGTCGCTCCAATACCTCACTCAAGCCCGAGGCCTTGTCACCAATCAGCAGGTGCCAAACACCGCTATCAAGTTGGCTGATGCCTTGGCAACCAAGCGCCGTCAGTTGAGCCTCGGACACCACCGAATCATCCCCCAATTCCACCCGCAACCGGGTCATCGCCACCGCTTCCAGCTGGCGCACATTCCCCCGGCCGCCCAATGCACTCAACCATTGCTCGGCTTCCTGCACATTGACCGCGACCGGTTTATCCACCGGCGCGGCGGCCACAAACGCTGGCATCGCCAGGCGAATCTCATCGGCAATGCTGTCGGCCATCGGCCCGACCACCACCTGCAAACTGCCGCCGTTGCCCGGCCGCACCACGGCCATCGCGCCGAGGGCTTTCAACTGTGCATCCACCGCTTTGTTGCGGTCGACCATGTCCAGCCGCAGGCGCGTGGTGCAAGCCCCCACGCTGAGCAGGTTGTCCGCCCCTCCCAGCGCGTGGATGTAAGCCGTGGCGCGCTGGTTATCGCTCATCGCTTCGGCCTGCGCCACCGGGATATCTTCGCGGCCCGGTGTCTTCAGGTTGAAGCGGCGGATGCAGTAGCTGAACACGCTGTAGTAAATCGCCGCATAAGCCAGGCCGACCGGTACGACCAGCCAACCGTTGGTGGACTTGCCCCAACCCAGCACCATGTCGATAAAGCCGCCGGAAAAAGTAAACCCGAGGTGGATATCCAGCAGGTTGGTGACCGCCATCGACAGCCCGGTCAGCAGCGCGTGCAGCAGGTACAGGAACGGCGCGAGGAACATGAAGGCGAATTCGATCGGCTCGGTCACGCCGGTCAGGAACGAGGTCAGCGCCATCGACAGGAAAATCCCGCCCATCACTTTGCGTCGTTCCGGCAGGGCGTTGCGGTACATCGCCAGGCACGCGGCGGGCAGGCCGAACAGCATCACCGGGAACATACCGGTCATGAACTGGCCACCTTTCGGGTCACCGGCGAAGTAGCGGGTCAGGTCGCCGGTCACCACCGCGCCGGTCACCGGGTCGGTAAAGCTGCCGAACACGAACCACGCCATGTTGTTGAGGATATGGTGCAGGCCGGTGACGATCAGCAGGCGGTTGAACACGCCAAACACGAAGGCCCCCAGGCTGCCGCTTTCCATCAGCAACACGCCGAAGCTGTTGATGCCGTGCTGGATCGGCGGCCAGATCAGGCCAAAGATCACGCCCAGGCCGACCGCGCTGAACCCGGTGACAATCGGCACGAATCGCCGCCCGCCGAAGAACGCCAGGTACTCCGGCAGCTTGATGTCCTTGAAGCGGTTATACAGCCCGCCCGCCATCAGGCCGCTGGCGATCCCGGCGAGCATGCCCATGTTGATGGTCGAGTCCATCACCTTGAGCGTCGAGATCATCACCAGGTAGCCGATGGCCCCGGCCAAACCGGCCGTGCCGTTATTGTCGCGGGCAAAGCCCACGGCGATGCCGATGGCGAAGATCAGCGCAAGGTTGGCGAAGATCGCCTGCCCGGCGTCGTGCATCACCGCGATGTTGAGCAGGTCGGTGTCGCCCAGGCGTAGCAGCAGGCCGGCGATCGGCAGGATCGCGATCGGCAGCATCAGCGCACGGCCCAGGCGTTGCAGGCCTTCGATAAGGTGTTGGTACATGGCGTGTCTCCCTTTTCTTGTTGTTGTCAGCTCAGCGGCCAGTGGTGTTGACAGGCTTGGCGTACCGCCTTGGCGCTGCTCAGGTCGAGCAGGCCCAGGCTCAGTTGCCGGCATTGCGCCGCGTCCAGGTGGCGGACGCGGTCCTTGATTTCGCCGATCTGCGGCGGGCTGACCGACAGCTCGCTGACCCCCAGCCCGACCAACACCGGCGTCGCCAGCGGGTCGGATGCCAAGGCGCCGCACACGCCGACCCAACGCCCGTGTTTGGCCGCGCCCGTGCAGGTCTGGGCGATCAGCCGCAGCAGCGCCGGGTGCAGCGCATCGACCCGCGCGGCGAGGCCGGCGTGGTCGCGGTCCATGGCCAGGGTGTACTGGGACAGGTCATTGGTGCCGATGGACAGGAAGTCGGCATGCCTGGCCAGTTGTTCGGCCATCAGCGCGGCGGCGGGCACTTCGATCATCACCCCCAGTTCCGGGCGTTGGGTCAGTTGCAGCTCGACGCACAGTTCATCCAGGCGTTGGCGGATCTGCAGCAGTTCGTCGACTTCGCTGACCATCGGCAGCAGGATGCGGCAGCGCGCCAGCGGGCTGACTTGCAGCAGTGCGCGCAGTTGCTGGTCGAGCACGTCGGGGCGCACCTGGGCCAGGCGAATGCCGCGCAGGCCCAGCACCGGGTTGGCCTCGACCGGCAGCGGCAGGTAGTCGAGCTGTTTGTCGCCGCCCACGTCGATGGTGCGGATGATCACCGACTTGTCGCCCATCGCATCCAGCACGGCTTGATAGGCCTGGCGCTGTTCCTGTTCATCCGGCGCGGTGCGGCGGTCGACGAAGAGGAACTCGGTGCGCAGCAGGCCGATGCCATCGGCGCCGTTTTCAAACGCCACCTGGGCCTCGGCGCTGGAGGCGACATTGGCGGCGACTTCGATGGTCATGCCATCGCGGGTGTTCGCTGGCAGTCGGGCCTGGGTCTGTTGTTCCTGGCGACGCAGGTTCTGCGTGTCGCGAATCCGCTCGACTTCGGCGTGGCGCGCCGCGCTGGGTGTCAGCTCCAGGCGACCATTGGCCGCGTCGAGCACCACGCGTTGGCCTTGGGGCACATCGAGCACTTCGGCGCCCAATGCCACCACGCACGGCAAGCCTTTCCCGCGGGCCAGGATCGCGACATGGGAGGTGGCGCCGCCCTCGGCCATGCAAAGGCCGGCGGCGTGTTGCGCGCTCAGTTGGAGCAGGTCCGACGGCGTCAGCTCGTGGGCGCTGACAATCGCCCCGGCAGGCAACTCGACGTGCCACGCTTCGCCGAGCAGCACGCGCAGTACCCGTTGTTGCAGGTCGCGCAGGTCGTTGGAGCGCTCGGCCAGCAACGGCTTGCCCAGGCCCAGCAACACCGCGCATTGCGCCTGGATCGCATCGCGCCAGGCGTGGGTCGCGGCGCTGCCGTGCTCGATGGTGCGGGTGGCGGTGTCCAGCAGGGCGGGGTCTTCCAGCAAGGCGAGGTGGGCGGCGAAGATGTCTTCTTCTTCGGCATTTCGGCGTTGGCGGGCGAGGTCCAGGGTGGTGCGGATTTCGCCGCGCACTTGCTCAAGGGCCGCGTCCAGCCGTTGCAACTGTTCGTCGGCGCAGTGGTTGCCGGTATCGGCCGGCAACTCGATCGTGCTCAGGCGGAACAGCGGCCCGCACACCAGGCCCGGTGCCGCACAGACACCTTGCAACACACCGACCTCGGTGTTCGCGCGGCGTGGAGCGGCCGCCATCGGCGTGTGAGGTTCTTCGCCGATGGCGACAGACAGCGCGGCGACCAGCGCCTGTAACGCCGCCGCACAATCCTTGCCGCGACAGGTGACACGCACCTCATCGCCCTCACCGATGCCCAGCCCCATCAGGCCGATCAAGCTGTCGCACGCCGCCGACTTGCCGGCGAAATGCAACTGCGTCTGGCTGCTGAACGCTTGCGCGGTCTTGCGGATCAATGCCGCCGGACGCGCATGCAAGCCGCCGCGATGGGTGATCCGCACGTTGGCGCTGGCTTGCGCGACGGAGTTATCCACAGCGGTTTGCAGCGCGGCGCCGGAACGCAGCGCCACGCGCGCCAGCGGTTCACCGTGTTTGACCGAGCGCAGCGGCAGCGGTGTCAGTTCGAAGCGCTCGCTGTTGGTGAGAATGATCAGGCTGACCAGGCTTTTGCACTGGCGCGCAATCCGGTCCAGATCGAACTGTATCAGCGCCTGGCCCTTGCTCACCTGCGCACCGTTCTTCACCAGCAGGGCGAACCCTTCGCCGTTCAACGCCACGGTGTCGATGCCCACATGCATCAACAGCTCGGCGCCGTTCTGCGCGCGAAGCGTCAGCGCATGCCCGGTGCGCGCGACATGGATGATCTCGCCGTCGCACGGTGCGTACAGGCTATCGTTCAGCGGATCGATGGCCAGGCCGTCACCCATGGCGCCGCTGGCGAATACTTCGTCGGGGACGTTGCCCAGGGCCAGCACCGGCCCGCTGAGGGGGGCGCCGAGGGTCAATGCATTATTGTTGTTGGACATGGGCACGGTACTCATCAGGAAATCGCGGCACGCCACTCAGTGGGTGCGGGTCACTTTGCTCAGGTGGCGCGGCTGGTCCGGGTTCATGCCACGGGCGAGCGCCAGGCCGGCGGCCATGACATAGAAACTCTGGATGGCCAGGATCGGGTCCAGGCTCGGGTGTTCGGCGCGGCTCAGCGGCAGGTCGCGTTCGGCGATATCGTCCGGCGCGGCCAGCAACACGCGGGCGCCGCGTTGGCGCATATCGGCGGCCAGGCTCAACAGGCCGGCTTGCTCGGCACCGCGTGGGGCGAATATCAGCAGCGGGTAGTTGTCGTCGATCAAGGCCATCGGCCCATGACGCACCTCGGCGCTGCTGAAGGCTTCGGCCTGGATCGCCGAGGTTTCCTTGAGCTTGAGCGCGGCTTCCTGGGCGATGGCAAAACCGGCGCCACGGCCGATGACCATCAACTGCTGGCAGTCGCGCAGGGCGTCGATGGCGTTCGTCCAATCCTGTTTGGCCGCCTCGCGCAGGCCATCGGGCAACGCACGGCAGGCGTGCAGCAGGTCGGTTTCCTGGTTCCAGTGGCCGACCAACAGCGCGCTGGCGCTGAGGGTCGCGATAAAGCTCTTGGTCGCGGCCACGCTGAGTTCCGGCCCGGCGCACAGCGGCACGTGGAATTCGCAGACGGCTTCCAGGGGCGAGTCTTCGGCATTCACCAGCGAGATGCTCAAGGCGCCGCGTTGGCGCAGCAGGCGCAGGCTGTCGACCAGGTCCGGGCTCTGGCCCGACTGAGAGAAGCCGAATGCGACCTGGCCGCTGACCTTCAACGGCGCGTGCAGCAGGGTCACCACCGACATCGGCAACGACGCCACCGGAATGCCCACGTGCTGCATGGCCAGGTAGGCGAAGTAGCTCGCGGCGTGGTCGGAACTGCCGCGAGCGACAGTCATCGCCACGTGCGGCGGCTGACGGCGCAGGTGCTCGGCGATGTCTTGCAGGCGCGGGGCCAGGCGTTGCAGCTGCGCCGCGACCGCGTCGCTGGAGGCGAGGGCCTCTTCAAGCATTTTTGAAGACAATGGTTTCTCCTTCGACCATGACGTCGGTGAGGTGCAGGGAGCGGTCCAGGCGCACGCAGTCGGCAAAGCTGCCGGGTTGCAGGCGGCCGCGTTGTTCCAGGCCCAGGTAGTCCGCCGGAAATTGCGACAGGCGTTGTGAGGCTTCGCTGATGGGCAGGCCGATCTTCACCAGGTTGCGCAGCGCCTGATCCATGGTCAGGGTGCTGCCAGCCAGGGTGCCGTCGGCCAGGCGCACGCCGCCCAGGCATTTGGTCACGGTGTGGCTGCCCAGCTTGTATTCGCCGTCGGGCATGCCGGCGGCGGCGGTGGAATCGGTGACGCAGTACAGGCATGGGATCGCGCGCAGGGCCACGCGCATGGCGCCGGGGTGTACGTGGAGCAAATCCGGGATCAATTCCGCGTACTGCGCGTGGGCCAGCGCCGCGCCGACGATGCCGGGCTCACGGTGATGCAGCGGGCTCATGGCGTTATACAAATGCGTGAAGCTGGTGGCGCCGGCGGCGAGGGCGGCGACGCCTTCTTCATAGCTGCCCAGGGTGTGGCCGATCTGCATACGCACGCCGCGTGTACTGAGGGCGCGGATCAGGCGGTCATGCCCGGCGATTTCCGGGGCGATGGTGATCACCCGGATCGGCGCCAGGCGCAGGTAGGCTTCCACTTCTTCCATCAATGCGGTGTGGGCGAAGTTGGGTTGCGCGCCGAGTTTGCCCGGATTGATGTAGGGCCCTTCCAGGTGTACGCCGAGGACCCGGGCGCTGCCGCTCGGGCGTTGCGCGCAGAAGCTGCCGAGCTGGCCGAGCACGCTGGAGATTTCATCCACCGGCGCGGTCATGGTGGTGGCCAGCAGCGACGTGGTGCCAAAGCGCACGTGGGTGCGGGTGATGGTTTCGAAGGCGTCGGCACCTTCCATGATGTCTTTGCCGCCACCGCCGTGGACGTGCAGGTCGATAAAACCCGGCAGCAGGTAGGGCAGGTCGTTGTCGGCCGGGTCGCAAGGTGCGCCTTCAATGGCGATCACCTTGCCGTGTTCATGCACCAGGCGGCCGCGAATCCAGCCATGGGGTGTGAGGATATTGTCTTCGGACATGGGCAGTTCTCTAAGGCCGCAGTGCGCGGCAAAGGCCTATCGACGCAGCTCGGCGACAAAGTCGTAGTAGTCGTTGCGGCAGTAGGTGTCGGTGATTTCGATCGGGGTGTTGTCGGCGGTGTAGCCGACACGGGTCATCAACAGCATGGCGGTGCCGGGGGCGATGCCGACCAGCGCGGCGAACTCGTCTGAGGCGTTGATCGCCTGGATATGCTGCAGGGCGCGCACGATGGGTTTGCCGATGCCTTCGAGGTACTCGTAGAGGGACTGGCCGATGGCTTGCGGGTGCGGCAGCACCGCGGCGGGCATGGTGGTCATTTCGATGGCCATCACCGTGTCGTCCGCCTTGCGCAGGCGCTTGAGCCGCGCCACTTTGTCGGTCGGCGACAGGCCCAGGCGGATCAGCTCTTCGTGGGTCGGCGCGCTGATGTCGCGTTCCAGCCACTGGGAGCTGGGCACAAACCCCTTGAGTCGCAGCATCTCGCTGAAGCCCGACAGGCGCGACAGCGGTTGTTCCAGGCGTGGCGTGATAAAGGTGCCGGAGCCTTGGCTGCGACGGATCAGGCCTTGGGCAAACAAGACTTCCAGCGCCTTGCGGGCGGTGACGCGCGAGATGCTCAACTGCTCGCTGAGGGCGCGTTCCGACGGCAGGGCCTGTTCGGATTTCCATTGGCCGGCGTGGATCGCCGCTTCCAGGTTGCGGGCCAGTTGCAGGTACAGCGGCGTGGATTGCTTGTCGTCGGGACGCAGCGTCAGGATGGGGTTCATCTGTCAGGTTTCCGATGCGGTTATTAGTGTGTTGTCGCCCGGTATTGGCCGGAAACTAATACCACTTAAATACCATGTCAATGCTGCCAAAACGCTTCGGCTCCTGGTTTCAGGGCGCCTTAGTGGTGTCTGGTATCAAGTGGTATTAGAGAGGTCTTTAAGGCGCGCAGAGCTGCGCAGCCTGCGGGGTGAATTGGTATTCACCGGCAGGCGCTGTCGAGGGCAGGAAACTTTTTTAGTTAATTGACCGAGGGGCGAAGGTTACGGGCGGATCTCGACCAGGGTGCCGTCCTTGACCAGGTTCCAGACTTCGCGCATGTCGACGTTACGCATGCCGATGCAGCCGTCGGTCCAGTCCAGGGTGTGAAACCACTGCTCCGGGTACTCCGCGGTGTCGGGCGTGCCGTGGATCATGATCATGCTGCCGGGGTTCACGCCTTGGCGGCGGGCACGGGCCGAATCGCTGATATTGGGGTAGGAGATGTGCATGGACAGGTTGTAGCGGTCGCTGGTTTTGCGCCAGTCGATCCAATACAAGCCTTCCGGCGTGCGACGGTCGCCCTCGATCAGCTTGGTGCCCTTGGGGTTTTTGCCCAGGGAGATACGGTAGGTCTTGAGGGGTTTGCCGTCGTTGATCAGTTGCAACTGATGGGCGGACTTGAGGACCAGAATTTTCTCGACCGTTTTGCCGCCCAGGGTTTCCAGGGTGGTGGCTGAGGACAACGTGGCGAACGACAGGCAGAGCAAAGCAAGCAACCAACGCATTAAAACGATTTCCCTTGGACGACGATCTGCCGGTTTGTTATTGGGCGGGCTGGGACAGCGGCGGCACAGCTTCGTTGCGCACCGGGAACGACCGTAGGCGACGGTCGGCGAAGAAGTATTCTAAGGTACGCCCGACTGTGCGGAAAGCCAGCTCGGACCAAGGGATATCGGCCTCGTCGAACAGTCGCACTTCCAGGCTTTCGGGGCCAGCGGCGAAGTTCAGGTCAATCAGCTCGGCGCGGTAGAACACGTGCACCTGGCTGATATGCGGTACGTCGATCAGGGTGTAGAGGCTCAGGTTGCGTACATGGGCGCAGGCTTCTTCCATGGTCTCGCGCATGGCGGCCTGTTCCACGGTCTCGCCGTTCTCCATGAAACCGGCGGGCAGGGTCCAGTAACCCAGGCGGGGCTCGATGGCGCGGCGACACAACAACACTTGATCGCCCCACACCGGCACGGTGCCGGCGACGATATTGGGGTTCTGGTAGTGAATGGTATGACAGTGATCGCATACAAAACGCAGGCGTGCGTCGCCTTCGGGAATGCGTTGGGTGACCGGTTTACCGCACTGGCTGCAGAAATTCATGCTGGGGTTCCTGGAAAGTCTGCCTATCTTGGCGTGGGCGGCAGGGCCCTGCAAGTTGTCGTTTCGCGACAGCCCTTCGGTTTTGGGGTTGGGCGCCCGCGCGCTTTGGTGCATGATGCAAAGTAGCCAACAGACCGAGATGACTCATGCTGGACGAGCTACTTCGCCGGGTAAGCAATCACACACCGCAACGGCTTGAGACCGACGGGCGTTTCCCCGAGGCCGCCGTGCTGGTGCCGATTACCCGCAGTGACGAACCTGAGCTGATCCTGACCCTGCGCGCCAGCGGCCTGTCGACCCATGGTGGCGAAGTGGCCTTTCCCGGCGGGCGTCGCGACCCCGAAGACCCGGACCTGATCTTCACCGCCCTGCGCGAAGCCGAAGAAGAAATCGGCCTGCCGCCCGGCCTGGTCGAGGTGATCGGCCCGTTGAGCCCGCTGATTTCCCTACATGGCATTCGGGTCACGCCCTACGTTGGCGTCATCCCGGACTACGTCGACTACCTGGCCAACGACGCCGAAATCGCCGCCGTCTTCAGCGTGCCCCTGGAGTTTTTCCGCCAGGACCCGCGCGAACATACGCACCGCATCGATTACCAGGGCCGCAGTTGGTACGTGCCGAGCTATCGGTTCGGCGAATACAAGATCTGGGGGCTGACGGCAATCATGATCGTCGAGCTGATCAATTTGCTCTATGACGATGCCAACATCAGCCTGCACCAGCCGCCCAAGAGCTTCATCCATCTATAAGCCATCGTTTAAATGGCCAGTCGTGAGGACATATCATGAAATACCGCCTGGGCGACGCCCGCGTCGAGACGCACCCACACAGCTGGGTGGCGCCGAATGCCACGCTGGTGGGCAAGGTCAAGCTGGAGGAGGGCGCCAATGTCTGGTTCAACGCGGTGTTGCGTGGCGACAACGAACTGATCCTGATCGGCAAGAACAGCAATGTGCAGGACGGCAGCGTGATGCACACCGACATGGGTTACCCGCTGACCCTGGGCACCGGCGTGACCATCGGCCATAACGCCATGCTGCATGGCTGCACCGTCGGCGACTACAGCCTGATCGGCATCAACGCGGTGATCCTCAACGGCGCGAAGATCGGCAAGCACTGCATCATCGGCGCCAATTCGCTGATCGGCGAAGGCAAGGAGATTCCCGATGGCTCCCTGGTCATGGGCTCGCCGGGCAAAGTCGTGCGCGAATTGACTGACGCGCAGAAGAAGATGCTCGAGGCCAGCGCTGCGCACTATGTGCATAACGCCCAGCGTTATGCGCGGGATCTGGTCGAGCAGGAAGAATGAAGCCGCCAGAGCGCCCCGTCGCCTCGCCGTGCGTAAGCATTTGCGCGCTGGATGACGACGACATTTGCACCGGTTGCCAGCGTACCGTGGAAGAAATCACGCGTTGGAGCCGCATGGACAACGCCGAGCGTCGGGTGGTGTTGGGGTTGTGTCATGAGCGGGCGCTGGCGGGTGGGTTGGTGTTTATGGCGTCCGGTAAATCCGTTGGCTGAATCATCGCTATCGGGGGCAAGCCCCCTCCCACATTCGACCGCGTTTAATCTGTAGGAACGCGGTCAAAATGTGGGAGGGGGCTCGCCCCCGATGGCGCCATCCCAGACGACATCCCTGTAATTGTGTACCCTGTGCGGCATTACCCACAGGTCCATCCCCCCATGTTCTTCCTGATCGCCTACATCAGCAGCGTCGTGCTGATCAACTTCGCCTTCTCCACCGCGCCGCACCTGGATGTGATCTGGTCCGCCTGGGGCGGCCTGGTGTTTATCCTGCGCGACATGGTGCAAACCCGCTTCGGCCACGGCGCGATTCTTGCCATGCTGGCGGCGCTGGCGCTGTCGTATATCACCTCCGACCCGTCCATCGCGCTGGCCAGCGCCACTGCGTTCGCGGTGTCCGAGTGCATTGACTGGCTGGTGTTCAGCATCACCAAGCGCCCGCTCCACGATCGCCTGTGGATAAGTTCGGCGCTGAGCATTCCCCTCGATACCTTTATCTTTTTCGGCTTGATCGGTGCGCTTACGCCTGCCGTGGTGGGCACCGCGCTGGCGTCGAAATTCGCCGGGGTCACGGCGGTCTGGCTGATCATGGCCTGGCGTATCCGCAAACGTGCCGTCGCCAACTGAAGCCAATCTGTGCAGTTCATGTAAAATGCCGGCCTTTCTCCCCATGATCCGCTCCCCTGAGGACCTGAGATGACCCGAATCGGAACTCCATTGTCGCCAACCGCGACCCGCGTTTTGCTGTGTGGCTGCGGTGAGCTGGGCAAGGAAGTGGTAATCGAACTGCAACGCCTGGGCGTTGAAGTGATTGCCGTGGATCGCTACGCCAACGCGCCGGCGATGCAGGTGGCTCATCGCAGCCATGTGATCAACATGCTCGACGGCGCGGCCCTGCGTGCGGTGATCGAGGCGGAAAAACCGCACTTCATCGTGCCGGAAATCGAAGCCATCGCCACCGCCACCCTGGTGGAGCTGGAGGCCGAAGGCTTTACCGTGATCCCGACCGCGCGCGCCGCGTCGCTGACCATGAACCGCGAAGGCATCCGGCGCCTGGCCGCCGAAGAGCTGGACCTGCCGACCTCGCCGTACCACTTCGCCGATACCTTCGAAGACTACAGCAAGGCCGTGCAAGACCTGGGCTTCCCGTGTGTGGTCAAGCCGGTGATGAGTTCGTCGGGCAAGGGCCAGAGCCTGCTGCGCAGTGCCGACGACGTGCAGAAAGCCTGGGATTACGCTCAGGAAGGCGGGCGTGCCGGCAAGGGTCGGGTGATCATCGAAGGCTTTATCGACTTCGACTACGAAATCACCCTGCTGACCGTGCGCCACATCGGCGGCACGACCTTCTGTGCGCCGGTCGGCCACCGTCAGGAGAAAGGCGATTACCAGGAATCCTGGCAGCCTCAGGCCATGAGCCCGATTGCCCTGGCGGAATCCGAGCGCGTGGCCAAGGCCGTCACGGAATCCCTGGGCGGCCGCGGCCTGTTTGGCGTGGAGTTGTTCATCAAGGGCGATCAGGTGTGGTTCAGCGAAGTGTCGCCACGCCCGCATGACACCGGCCTGGTCACCTTGATTTCCCAGGACTTGTCGCAGTTCGCCCTGCACGCGCGCGCCATCCTGGGCCTGCCGATCCCATTGATCCGTCAGTTCGGGCCTTCGGCATCGGCGGTGATCCTGGTGGAAGGGCAATCGACCCAGACCGCTTTTGCCAACCTCGGCGCGGCCCTGAGCGAGCCGGACACGGCGTTGCGTCTGTTCGGTAAGCCGGAAGTCAACGGCCAGCGCCGCATGGGCGTGGCGTTGGCGCGGGATGAGTCGATTGAAGCGGCTCGCGCCAAGGCGACCCGTGCGGCTCAGGCGGTTGTTGTAGAGCTCTAAACCGCGTCGTGCCTATCGGGGGCAAGCCCCCTCCCACACTTAACCGCGTTTAATCTGTAGGAATGCGGTCAAAATGTGGGAGGGGGCTTGCCCCCGATAGCGATCTATCAGGCAACCTTGTTCAAATCGTTATCCCGCGTCTCTTTCAAGCACAGCACCGCAATCAAGCTCAGCAACGCTGCCGCCGACACATACCCGCCGACATAACTCAGCCCGCCCATCGCCACCAGCTTGGTCGCGAAGAACGGTGCCGCCGACGCACCGACGATCCCACCCAGGTTATACGCCGCCGAAGCGCCGGTATAACGCACGCGGGTCGGGAACAGTTCCGGTAGCAACGCGCCCATTGGGGCGAAGGTCACACCCATCAGGAACAGCTCCAGGGCCAGGAACAGCGCCACGGCCCAGGTCGAACCGTGGGTCAGCAACGGCTCCATGGTGAACCCCGACAGAATCGCCAGCAGCGCACCGACAATCAGCACCGGCTTGCGCCCGAATCGATCGCTGGCCAAGGCTGCCAGCGGCGTCGCCAGGCCCATGAACAGCACGGCAAAACACAGCAAGCCGAGGAATGTCTCGCGGCTGTAGCCCAGGGTCGAAACGCCGTAGCTCAGGGAAAACGCCGTGGTGATATAGAACAGCGCGTAACACACCACCATCGACGCGGCACCCAGCAGCACCGGCAGCCAATGCTGGCTGAACAGTTCCACCAACGGCACTTTTACCGGCGCTTCCTTCGCTACCGCACTGGCGAATACCGGGGTTTCATGCAGCTTCAGCCGCGCATACAGGCCGACCATCACCAGCGCCGCGCTGAGGATGAACGGGATGCGCCAGCCCCAACTGCGGAACTGCTCGTCGTTCAGGTTCATGGCCAGGATCAGGAACAGGCCGTTGGCCGCCAGGAAGCCAATCGAAGGACCGAGTTGCGGGAACATGCCGAACCACGCGCGTTTGCCCTTCGGCGCGTTCTCGGTGGCGAGCAACGCCGCACCGCCCCATTCCCCGCCCAGCCCCAGGCCTTGGCCGAAACGCAGCACGCACAACAGAATCGGTGCCCAGGCGCCGATGCTGTCATACCCCGGCAGCAAGCCGATCAGCGTGGTACACACCCCCATCAGCAGCAGCGAAGCCACCAGCGTCGATTTGCGGCCGATACGGTCGCCAAAGTGGCCGAACAGCGCCGAACCCAGCGGGCGGGCGATGAACGCGATGCCGAAGGTCAGGAACGACGCGAGCATCTGCGCCGTGCCGGAGGTCTGCGGGAAGAACACCGGGCCGATCACTAGCGCGGCCGCAGTGGCATAGATATAGAAGTCGTAGAACTCGATGGCCGTGCCGACGATGCTGGCGGTGGCGACGCGGGCGGTCGAGTTGGTCGGGGCGGCGGTCGCAGCCTCGTTATAGGTGGTGCTCATGGCGGTATCCCTGAGGGGCAGTGCGCGTTTGGACGCGGATTATTATTGGTCGAACACCCATGGATCAGGGTTGTGGGCGGAGCGGCTCGGGATGAGAGCGGACACCGGTCGTACAGGGCAAGGCAGTGCCTGGACGCGGTCCGTGCGGATAGCACGCGGTCGGGCGCGGCTTGGGTAAGCCGACCCGATTATAGGAAGGGGGTTGCGCATCCAACAAGGGGGAAAATCTGATCGTCTGCACACAGTGGATCAGTGTGTTCCGTCAGCGAGGCTACGTGGCAACCGGCACGCGGCTGGTGTGCCAGATCAGCACCTTGCTCACGCGGTTGTCTTCGGTCTCGAGGATTTCCAGGCGGTAGCGGCCGATCTTCAGGCACACCGCGCAATCGGGAATGGTTTCCAGCGCTTCGGTCACCAGGCCGTTGAGGGTCTTGGGCCCGTCGCTGGGCAGGTGCCAGGCCAGGCTCTTGTTCAATTCGCGGATCGAGGCGGTGCCGTCGACGATGTAGCGGCCGTCCGGTTGCGCTTCGATATGCGGGTTGTCGGCACTCTGTTCGCTTTCGAATTCGCCGACGATTTCTTCGAGAATGTCTTCCAGGGTGACGATGCCCAGCACTTCGCCATACTCGTCCACCACCATGCCCAGGCGCCGCTGTTGCTTGTGGAAGTTCAGCAGTTGCAGTTGCAGGGGCGTGCTTTCCGGGACGAAGTAGGGTTCGTAGCAGGCCTCGAGCAAGGTCTCCTTGGTCAGGCTGGCATCCGGTAGCAGGTGCTGGATCAGCCGGGTGTTGAGCACGGCTTCGACCTGGTTGATGTCGCTGTGGAACACCGGCAGGCGGGTGCGCTGGGAGTTGCGCAGTTGCTCGAGGATCGCGTCGAGCGAGTCGTCCAGGTTGATGCCGTCCACTTCGCTGCGCGGCACCAGGATGTCGTTGACGGTGATGTTGTCCAGCGCGTGGATGCCGGGCATGCCGGGCGTGCGACGTTCATCTCCCTCTGGCTCGGGTTCGTCATCATGGTCGGGCTGCGGGTCGTCGCTTTTTTTCACCATGCCCGGCGGGCGGGCAAAGGGGCGCAGCAACAGCAGGCTGATGCCATTGAGCAGCCAGGCGAGGGGGTAGATAATTTTCAGCGGCACGCCCAGCAGGGCATTGCCGAAGCCCAGCACCGCTTGCGGATGGCGGGTGGCCAGGGCGCGCGGCAGGTAATCGGCCAGCACCAGCAGGATCGAGCAGGAGACCAGCCAGCCCAGCCACGCGCCGTTTTGCGCCCAGGCGTAGATCGCCAGCAGGGTGCAAAGGATCACCACGCCAGCACGGCACAGGGTGTTGCAGAGGATCATGCTGTGGCGTGGGAAGTGCAGGCGGGCGGCGGCTTTGTCGCCCTGGCGGGTACCGGGGCGCAGGGCCAGCAGGTGCTGTTGTGCGGCTTCGATGGCGGTAAACAGCGCCGCCCACAAAATTAGCAAGGCGATTACCGCGAGCATCGGCCCTAAGGGCAAGTTGTCCATGATCGCTGCCCGTCAGATATGCAGGATGTATTCGCGAACCAGCTTGCTGCCGAAGTAGGCCAGCATCAGCAGGCAGAAACCGGCCAGGGTCCAGCGGATCGCCTTGTGCCCGCGCCAGCCAAGGCGGTTGCGGCCCCACAGCAGCACACTGAACACCACCCACGCCAGGCACGCCAGCAGGGTTTTATGCACCAGGTGCTGGGCGAACAGGTTCTCGACGAACAGCCAGCCAGAGATCAGCGACAGCGACAGCAGCGTCCAGCCGGCCCACAGGAAGCTGAACAGCAGGCTTTCCATGGTTTGCAGCGGCGGGAAGTTCTTGATCAGGCCCGACGGATGCTTGTGCTTGAGCTGATGGTCCTGCACGAGCAGGAGCAACGCCTGGAACACCGCGATGGTGAACATGCCGTAGGCCAGGATCGACAGCAGGATATGCGCAAGGATGCCCGGCTCTTCGTCGATCACCTGCACCGTGCCGGTGGGGGCGAATTGCGCCAGCAGCACCGTCAGCATGCCCAGGGGGAATAGCAGCACCAGCAGGTTTTCCACCGGGATGCGTGCGCAGGCGATCAGCGTGAGGGCGATCACTGCGGCGGCGATCAGGCTGGCGGCGCTGAAAAAATCCAGGCCCAGGCCGACCGGCGTCATCAAGTGGGTGAACAGGCTCGCGGCATGGGCGAGCAGGGCGAGGACGCCAAGGCCTGCCAGCAGGCGAGTGTCGGCCTTGGCGCCTTGCGCCAGGCGAGTGCCTTGGTAGAGGGTCGCAGCGGCATATAAAAAGGCGGCGGCGAGACTGGGTAGCAAACTGGGTGACAAAGGGAGCATAAATCCTGTTAGGCAAGCCCGAAAGGCGCTGAGTTTGGCATACACCTGCGTTCCACGAAAGACTTCAGGGCCAGACAGCGGGTGTGCATGGGCGCAGTCTTCGCTATAATCCGCGACCTGCCCACGCCGCAGGCTCGCCGAGCGCTGTTTTTAATAGCGATTTATCACAGCCTGGGCCGCCATTACCTCGGTCTACCATAGGGCCTGAAAGGATCGCGCATGTTTGAAAACTTGACTGACCGTCTCTCGCAGACGCTGCGCCATGTAACCGGCAAGGCCAAGCTGACCGAGGACAATATCAAAGACACCCTGCGTGAAGTACGCATGGCGCTGCTGGAAGCCGACGTGGCCTTGCCTGTGGTCAAGGACTTCGTCAACTCGGTCAAGGAGCGCGCGGTCGGCACCGAAGTGTCCCGCAGCCTGACGCCGGGCCAGGCTTTTGTGAAGATCGTCCAGGCCGAGCTCGAAAGCCTGATGGGCGCGGCCAACGAAGACCTGAACCTCAGCGCCGTGCCGCCGGCCGTCGTGCTGATGGCCGGTCTGCAAGGTGCGGGTAAGACCACCACCGCCGGCAAGCTGGCGCGCTTCCTTAAAGAGCGCAAGAAAAAAACCGTGATGGTGGTGTCGGCCGACGTATACCGTCCGGCGGCCATCAAGCAGCTGGAAATGCTCGCGGGCGAAGTGGGCGTGACCTTCTTCCCGTCCGACCTGAGCCAGAAGCCGGTCGACATCGCCAATGCGGCGATCAAAGAAGCCAGGCTGAAGTTCATCGACGTGGTCATCGTCGATACCGCCGGTCGCCTGCACATCGACGAAGAGATGATGGGCGAGATCAAGGCGCTGCATGCCGCGATCAACCCGGTCGAGACGCTGTTCGTGGTCGACGCCATGACCGGCCAGGATGCGGCCAACACCGCCAAGGCCTTTGGTGACGCACTGCCGCTGACCGGCGTGATCCTGACCAAGGTCGACGGCGACGCCCGTGGCGGTGCCGCGCTGTCGGTGCGCGCCATCACCGGCAAGCCGATCAAATTCATCGGTATGGGCGAGAAGAGCGACGCGCTCGAACCGTTCCACCCTGAGCGTATCGCTTCGCGTATCCTCGGCATGGGCGACGTGCTCAGCCTGATCGAGCAGGCCGAAGCGACGCTCGACAAGGACAAGGCCGATAAACTGGCCAAGAAACTGAAGAAGGGCAAGGGCTTCGACCTCGAAGACTTCCGCGATCAGTTGCAACAAATGAAGAACATGGGCGGCCTCGGCGGCCTGATGGACAAGCTGCCGAACATCGGCGGTGTGAACCTGGCGCAAATGGGCAATGCCCAGGGCGCGGCAGAGAAGCAGTTCAAGCAGATGGAAGCCATCATCAACTCCATGACCCCGGCCGAGCGCCGCGACCCTGAGCTGATCAGCGGTTCGCGCAAGCGTCGGATCGCCATGGGCTCCGGCACCCAGGTGCAGGACATCGGTCGCTTGATCAAGCAGCACAAGCAGATGCAGAAGATGATGAAGAAATTCTCCGCCAAGGGCGGAATGGCCAAGATGATGCGCGGCATGGGCGGTATGTTGCCCGGCGGCGGCATGCCGAAAATGTAAAGTTTTCGAGCGGGAGCATGCTCCTGCTCCGACCCACAGGGATGTGGGATCTCCAGCAAACCCGCCGTCTGGCGGGAGCTGACTTGCCGTTTTAACCGACGGCTCTATAGCAGATCTGAATGGCACGCTGATAGGCGCCAGAAAAAGACATTTGCAAAAGTCCGGATATTCCTTAGAATATGCGGCCTTTCGGGCACCTATGCCCGCTGTGCATTTAGATTTGCAGCACCGACTACAGGAACGATGTTCACATGCTAACAATCCGTCTTGCCCTTGGCGGCTCCAAAAAGCGCCCGTTTTACCACTTGACCGTAACCGACAGCCGCAACCCGCGTGACGGTTCGCACAAGGAACAGGTTGGTTTCTTCAACCCTGTTGCTCGTGGTCAAGAAGTTCGTCTGTCCGTGAACCAAGAGCGCGTAGCCTACTGGCTGAGCGTTGGTGCACAGCCTTCCGAGCGTGTTGCCAAGTTGTTGAAGGACTCGGCTAAGGCCGCAGCCTGAGCAATATGAACGCGACGCCAGCTGTTGCTGATGATTTGATCGTTATCGGCAAGATTTACTCTGTTCATGGCGTTCGCGGCGAAGTGAAGGTGTATTCCTTTACTGATCCGACTGAAAACCTGTTGCAGTACAAAACCTGGACGCTCAAGCGCGAGGGGAATGTGAAACAGGTCGAGCTGGTCAGTGGACGCGGGAACGATAAGTTCCTGGTCGCAAAG
Organism: Pseudomonas sp. PSPC2-3; assembly: GCF_049898265.1. Taxonomy (NCBI): domain Bacteria; kingdom Pseudomonadati; phylum Pseudomonadota; class Gammaproteobacteria; order Pseudomonadales; family Pseudomonadaceae; genus Pseudomonas; species Pseudomonas sp. PSPC2-3. The sequence continues at coordinate 222,857 of NZ_JAFCXJ010000004.1, forward strand.
CTCAAGGGTCTTGATGATCGTGAAGAAGCTCGTCTTCTGGCCGGTTATGAGATCTGCGTGCCGCGCAACCTGTTCCCTGAATTGACCGACGGCGAGTACTACTGGTACCAGCTGGAAGGTCTGAAGGTTATTGATCAACTCGGGCAATTGCTCGGGAAAATCGATCATCTTCTGGAAACCGGCGCCAATGATGTAATGGTGGTCAAGCCTTGCGCTGGCAGCCTGGATGATCGCGAACGCCTGTTGCCCTATACCGAGCAATGCGTGTTGGCCGTCGACCTGGCCGCGGGCGAGATGAAGGTGGAATGGGACGCGGACTTCTAAGCGTGGCTAATTTGCGCATTGAAGTGATCAGTTTGTTTCCCGAGATGTTCTCCGCCATCAGCGAGTACGGCATCACCAGTCGGGCGGTGAAACAGGGGCTCTTGCAGCTCACCTGTTGGAACCCGCGAGACTACACGACGGATCGACATCACACTGTGGACGATCGCCCATTTGGCGGTGGCCCGGGCATGGTGATGAAGATCAAGCCCCTGGAAGACGCGTTGGCTCAGGCCAAGGCTGCCGCCGGGGAGAAGGCGAAGGTAATTTACCTGTCCCCTCAAGGCCGTCAGCTGAAACAGGCGGCGGTACGCGAACTGGCGAATGAGGAAGCACTGATCCTGATTGCCGGTCGCTATGAAGGCATTGACGAGCGTTTCATTGAAGCTCATGTCGATGAAGAGTGGTCGATTGGGGACTATGTCCTGTCTGGCGGTGAGCTGCCGGCGATGGTCCTGATAGATGCGGTTACACGACTGCTGCCTGGAGCTTTAGGGCATGCGGACTCCGCGGAGGAAGATTCCTTCACGGATGGTTTGCTGGATTGCCCGCACTACACCCGACCGGAGGTGTATGCGGATCAGCGTGTTCCCGACGTATTGCTAAGTGGCAATCACGCACACATCCGGCGTTGGCGTTTACAGCAGTCCCTTGGTCGGACCTATGAACGACGCGCCGATCTTCTGGAAAGCCGCTCGCTTTCTGGAGAAGAGAAGAAGCTGCTCGAGGAATACATCCTCGCGCGGGACGATAGTTAACAACGTATCGATGGTAGGTCCATTGACTTACCTTAGGAGCACAGCATGACTAACAAAATCATCCTTGCACTCGAAGCAGAGCAGATGACCAAAGAGATCCCTACCTTTGCCCCGGGCGACACCATTGTCGTTCAGGTGAAAGTGAAGGAAGGCGACCGTTCGCGTCTGCAAGCGTTCGAAGGCGTGGTAATCGCCAAGCGTAACCGTGGTGTGAACAGTGCTTTCACTGTTCGTAAAATCTCCAACGGTGTTGGCGTAGAGCGTACTTTCCAGACCTACAGCCCGCAAATCGACAGCATGGCCGTTAAGCGTCGCGGTGACGTGCGTAAAGCCAAGCTGTACTACCTGCGTGACCTGTCCGGTAAAGCAGCTCGCATCAAGGAAAAACTGGCTTAAGTCCAGCTTCCCGATGCAGAAAAAAAGCAGCCTGCGGGCTGCTTTTTTTGTGCCTGGGATTTATTGACGGGGCCGGGTCGGCGGCGCGGCTATCGCAGGCGGGCCAGCTTGCACACTTGATCATTAGTGGTCATAAAATCGATGCACGACACAAATCCAATGTGGGAGCCGACTTGCCTGCGATAGGATCTACCAGACACCACCGTCATCTGCCTGAGCCCCCATGCCCGCCATCGACCATCCTCTGATTGACCGCTTCCTCGACGCCCTTTGGCTGGAAAAAGGCCTGTCGGACAACACCCGCCAGGCCTACCGCAGCGACCTGGCGCTGTTCAACGGCTGGCTGCAGGAAAAAAACCTCGAGCTGATCAATGCCGGCCGTGAGTTGATCCTCGATCACCTGGCCTGGCGCCTGGAGCAGAACTACAAGCCGCGCTCCACAGCGCGCTTCCTTTCCGGTGTGCGTGGCTTTTATCGCTACCTGCTGCGGGAAAAGCTCATTACCCTCGACCCGACGTTACAGGTCGACATGCCGCAATTGGGTCGGCCATTGCCCAAGTCCTTGTCGGAAGCCGATGTTGACGCCTTGCTCGCCGCCCCGGACTTGAGCGAAGCCATCGGCCAGCGCGACCGTGCCATGCTCGAAGTGCTTTACGCCTGCGGCCTGCGGGTGACCGAGCTGATCAGCCTGACCCTCGAGCAAGTCAACCTGCGCCAGGGCGTGCTGCGGGTGATGGGCAAGGGCAGCAAGGAGCGGCTGGTGCCGATGGGGGAAGAAGCGATTGTGTGGGTCGAGCGCTACATGCGCGATGCGCGCGGCGAACTGCTCGGTGGGCGCCCCAGCGATGTGCTGTTCCCCAGCCAGCGCGGTGAGCAGATGACCCGCCAGACTTTCTGGCATCGCATCAAGCACCAGGCCAAGGTGGCGGGGATCGGCAAGAGCCTGTCGCCGCATACTCTGCGCCATGCATTTGCCACGCATTTGCTCAACCACGGCGCGGATTTGCGCGTGGTGCAAATGCTCCTTGGCCACAGTGACTTATCCACAACCCAGATCTACACCCATGTGGCACGGGCGCGCTTGCAGGATATGCACGCCAAGCACCATCCGCGAGGCTGAAAACCGCCAAATTATCCCGCCACGGGCTGCCCTGCGGCCCAACTGTGGTAGGCTTTGCCGGTTAGCAAAGGGGACGGCGTGACTTGTGATTACAGTGCCGTGTTTCCAGATCGGTGTTCGACACACCCGTCCCTGCATCTGCCTTCAGGAGTTCCCATGCGCTTGACCCAGATTATTGCCGCCGCAGCCATTGCGTTGGTTTCCACCTTTGCCGTCGCCGATGACGCTGCCGAGCAGACTATTCGCAAGAGCCTGGCCAACCTGCAACTCGACACACCGATCGAAAGCATCAGTGCCAGCCCGATGGCCGGTCTGTACGAAGTCAAGCTCAAGGGCAGCCGCGTGTTGTATGCCAGTGCCGACGGCCAGTACATTGTCCAGGGCTACCTGTTCCAGTTGAAGGACGGTAAGCCGGTCAACCTGACCGAGAAAGCCGAGCGCCTGGGCGTGTCCAAGCTGATCAACGGCATTCCGGTTGCAGAAACCGTGGTCTACCCGGCCATCGGCGAGACCAAGACGCACATCACCGTGTTCACCGACACCACCTGCCCGTACTGCCACAAGCTGCACGCCGAAGTGCCGGCGCTGAACAAGCTCGGTGTGGAAGTGCGCTATGTCGCGTTCCCGCGCCAGGGCCTCGGTTCGCCGGGCGACGAGCAGTTGCAGGCGGTCTGGTGCTCGGCCGACAAGAAAGCGGCGATGGACAAGATGGTCGACGGCAAGGAAATCAAAGCGGCCAAGTGCGCCAATCCGGTTTCCAAGCAGTTCGCCCTGGGCCAGTCCATTGGTGTGAACGGTACACCGGCCATCGTTTTGGCTGACGGCCAGGTGATTCCGGGCTATCAGCCGGCACCGCAAGTTGCGAAACTGGCGCTGAGTGCCAAATAAACCAGCATCGTCGAACCTTTGACGATCATGGCCCTTCGATAAGTCGATGGGCCATTAATTGAAAGCCGCGGTTGTGCGGCTGTTTTCCACGGCCGACCTCGCGTCGGCCGTTTCATGGGGAGTTCTTCAGTGAAACCGGTCAAAGTAGGCATCTGTGGGTTAGGGACCGTCGGTGGCGGCACCTTCAACGTACTTCAGCGTAATGCTGAAGAAATTTCCCGCCGTGCAGGGCGCGGGATTGAAGTGGCGCAAATTGCCACGCGTTCGCCAAAGCCTCAGTTCGAAACGACCGGTATTGCGATTACCAACGATGTCTTCGCCGTGGCGACCAACCCAGAAATCGATATCGTCATCGAGCTGGTGGGCGGCTATACCATTGCCCGCGAGCTGGTGCTCAAGGCGATCGAAAACGGCAAGCACGTGGTCACCGCCAACAAGGCGCTGATCGCCGTCCACGGCAACGAGATCTTCGCCAAGGCGCGTGAGAAGGGCGTGATCGTCGCGTTCGAAGCCGCGGTGGCCGGTGGTATCCCGGTGATCAAGGCGATCCGTGAAGGCCTGTCCGCCAACCGCATCAACTGGGTGGCCGGCATCATCAATGGCACCGGTAACTTCATCCTCACCGAAATGCGCGAGAAGGGCCGCACCTTCGAAGACGTGCTGGCCGAAGCCCAGGCCCTGGGTTACGCCGAAGCCGACCCGACCTTCGACGTTGAAGGCATCGACGCGGCGCACAAACTGACCATCCTTGCGTCCATTGCCTTTGGCATCCCGCTGCAGTTCGACAAGGCCTACACCGAAGGCATCACCCAGCTGACCACCGCCGACGTGAATTACGCCGAAGCCCTGGGCTATCGCATCAAGCACCTGGGCGTGGCGCGCTGCACCGCGGCCGGTATCGAGTTGCGCGTACACCCAACGCTGATCCCGGCCGACCGCCTGATCGCCAACGTCAATGGCGTGATGAACGCCGTGATGGTCAACGGTGACGCCGCCGGTTCGACCCTGTTCTACGGTGCCGGCGCCGGTATGGAGCCGACCGCTTCGTCGGTGATCGCCGACCTGGTGGACGTGGTTCGCGCCATGACCAGCGACCCGGAAAACCGCGTGCCGCACCTGGCCTTCCAGCCGGATTCGCTGTCGGCCCACCCGATCCTGCCGATCGAGGCGTGCGAAAGCGCCTACTACCTGCGCATCCAGGCCAAGGATCATCCGGGCGTACTGGCCCAGGTTGCCAGCATCCTGTCGGAACGTGGCATCAACATCGAGTCGATCATGCAGAAGGAAGTCGAGGAGCAGAACGGCCAGGTGCCGATGATCCTGCTGACTCACCGCGTGCTCGAGCAGCACATCAACGATGCCATCAAAGCCCTGGAAGCCTTGCAAGGCGTAGTGGGCCCGGTGGTACGGATTCGCGTCGAACACCTGAACTAACCGATTTGTTCCAGGGGCCCCGTGTGATCGGCGGCCCCTGTTCGAGAATGTTTTAGAGGAGCCAGTCATGCGTTACATCAGCACCCGCGGCCAGGCACCGGCCCTGAATTTCGAAGACGTCCTGTTGGCAGGCCTTGCCACCGACGGCGGCCTGTACGTGCCGGAAAACCTGCCACGCTTCACCCAGGAAGAAATCGCTTCCTGGGCCGGCCTGCCGTATCACGAACTGGCGTTCCGGGTGATGCGCCCGTTCGTCACCGGCAGCATTCCGGATGCGGATTTCAAAAAGATCCTGGAAGAGACCTACGGCGTGTTTTCCCACAACGCCATCGCGCCTCTGCGCCAACTGAATGGCAATGAGTGGGTTTTGGAGCTGTTCCATGGCCCGACCCTGGCGTTCAAGGACTTCGCTCTGCAACTGTTGGGGCGCCTGCTCGATTACGTGCTGGAGAAGCGCGGCGAGCGCGTGGTGATCATCGGCGCCACTTCCGGTGATACCGGCTCGGCGGCCATCGAAGGCTGCAAGCACTGCGAAAACGTCGACATCTTCATCCTGCACCCGCATAAGCGCGTGTCGGAAGTACAGCGTCGGCAGATGACCACCATCTTCGGTGAAAACATCCACAACATCGCTATCGAAGGCAACTTCGACGACTGCCAGGAAATGGTCAAGAACAGCTTCGCTGACCAGAGCTTCCTCAAGGGCACGCGCCTGGTTGCGGTGAACTCGATCAACTGGGCGCGGATCATGGCCCAGATCGTCTACTACTTCTACGCTGCGCTGCAGCTGGGCGGGCCGGCGCGTTCGGTGTCGTTCTCGGTGCCGACCGGCAACTTCGGCGACATCTTCGCCGGCTACCTGGCGCGCAACATGGGCCTGCCGATCAATCAGTTGATCGTCGCCACCAACCGCAACGACATCCTGCACCGCTTCATGAGCGGCAACCAGTACGTCAAGGAAACCCTGCACGCCACCTTGTCGCCGTCGATGGACATCATGGTGTCGTCGAACTTCGAACGCCTGCTGTTCGACATGCACGGCCGCAACGGTGCGGCGATTGCCGGCTTGATGGACACCTTCAAAAGCGGTGGCGGTTTCAGTGTCGATGAAGAGCGCTGGACCGAAACCCGCAAGCTGTTCGACTCCCTGGCCGTGGACGATGCACAGACCTGCGAAACCATCGCAGAAGTCTATGCCCAGACCGGCGAACTGCTCGACCCGCACACCGCGATCGGCGTGAGGGCTGCACGCGAATGCCGTCGCAGCCTGGATATCCCGATGGTGATCCTCGGCACCGCGCACCCGGTCAAATTCCCGGAAGCGGTGGAGAAGGCCGGCGTTGGCAAGGCGCTGGAGTTGCCGGAGCATCTGTCCGACCTGTTCGAGCGTGAAGAGCGTTGCACCGTGCTGCCGAATGACCTGAAGGCGATGCAGGCGTTTGTCAGCCAGCATGGCAATCGCGGTAAGCCGCTGTAAGGCAAACTGCTGGCGCCCTGGCGCAGACAAAAACGCCGCTTTCCCTTCCGTGGGTCAGCGGCGTTTTTCGTTTCAGGCAGGCCCGGGTTGCTGAGCGTTATGAGAGTAGTTTCTGCGCCACGACAATCACGGTGCCGACAGCGGCGTAGAAACCCGTGGCGATACCCACGGGGTACCAGAAAGTCTCACAGGTTATCTTCAAGGACTCTGCGTTGAGCTTGCCTCGCTCGGCATGCATGCGTGAAATCTCGGCATAGATGCGAGATACGTCAGCATGCATCTTCTCCATCGACGCTTGTTGTTCGTTGTGTTCCACCATCATGTTCATCCTTAGCAATAAGGGCCTTTGACATGCACTTCTAGCTGCGTGACAGCGTGATCAGCGCTTACCGAGTATAGGGTTCACCCTCGGCCGCGCTGCAGGGCGAACCCTGAAACGGCCGCCCATTGCGTAAGCAGTTATGTGCGGCCGTTTTTTCGTTGTCATGTTGCAAGCGCATGCTGGATCAAGTCACTCCCTGACGGCTCCATAAACACGAAAAAGCGAACTTTCCTACGTTACAAACAGTCACTTAGGAGAGAGGCAACCCCCATTGAAACGATTGTTCCCGAACTATTGAGTGGTGATCGAAATGGAAAGTATCAGCCTATTGCTCGAAGAAGCGCTGAGCCCTTATCAGGTTACGCTGACCACCGCTGGTGTGCAGGGCGAGTGCCTGGTAACCGTAAAGAACCCTGCTGGTGCCATCGTGGTCGAGCGTGAAGTCGACCGGGCGCAACTGACCGACAAGCGCGTCCTGGTGGATGTCGTGGATTGCTTGCTGCGCGATCTGAAAATCGCCGAAGGGCGCCTGGAGCCCTCGGTCATCGCTGCCTTGCGCAATGCGGCCCAGACCCGCAGCAGCGCCCTCGCATGAAGAATTGTTTATCCGCGGAAACTTCCTACGGCGTGGCCGGTCAGATTTAGTAACAGCAAGAGCAGACATTGTGCTCCGGTGTTTGTGACTTGCTGTACTGGTCTTTGTAGGCCACGTTTAACCCCGAAGTGTCTCCCCACTCTTCGGGGTTTCTTTTTGCCCGCGATTTATCACGGGGTGGGCACTTCTTCATAGAATCGCGAATGGTCCAGCAGGTATTGCTCGCGCAGGGCCGGGTCGAGCCATGACGCGTAGGAACGCAGCAACTGCGCCTGCGGCAGGTCGCCCAGCAACTGGTTGATACGCGCCATGACCTCGCGCCCCTCGGGCGTATCCGAACAACCGATATGGATGTGCTGATAGGGCGCGGTGCCGGCAATCGGATAGAACGCCAGCCCTTCGGGATCGATACCTTGCTGCAATGCGTGATAGCGAATTTCGGTCCAGTAACCCAGTACGCCTTCCAGGCGTCCCAGGCGCTGCATTTGCAGCAGGCTGCCCAAGGCGTCGGTGCCGTAGTGCATCACTCGATTGTGCGTGTCGCCTTGCTGCAACATGCCGTCGATGAATGGCCCGTAGCTGCGCTCGGCGATGATGCCCAGGCGTGTGCTCTTGTCTCGTAGCATCGCGTCCAGGTCGACCTTGCCTTGCACGATAAAGGGCGCCAGGACTTCACGGTTTTGCTGGCGGACGACCACGCCATTGCTCACCACGGGAAACGCCTGGCCGGAATACACAATCCATTGGGTCCGCTCCGGCGTCCACAGCAGGGTAGGGTCGCAGGTGAGGGAGGGCGCCTGGAGCATCTGCATGCCCCGCGCACGGTTGACGTGCTGGACCTGGTGCTGATACTCCGGCAGGTGCTCCATCAGCATCGGCAACAATTCGTCGATGGCGCCCTGGCCTTTTTGCGGGCCTTCGAAGATCGTCAGCGGCGGCAGGTCGCGAACCAGCCAGATCAAGGTCTGCTCCGCCTGGGTCGGTAGCGGCAATAGCCCCAACAAGGGCGCGCACAGGTGCAATAGCCAGCGGCGAGTCATTATCTTGAACGCGCCATCAGATCGCCCCTTGTTCACGCAAGCGGATGATGGCCGCCGCGTCATAGCCCAGCTCACCGAGTACCACGCTGTTGTGTTCGCCCAGTTGCGGCCCCACCCACTCGCAACTGCCAGGGGTGTCGGAGAGCTTGGGCACGATGCCTGGCATCTTGAAGTCCTTGCCGTCGGGCAGTTGCGCCTTGAGGAACATTTCCCGCGCCAGGAATTGCGGGTCCCCGAGCATGTCTTCGGCGCTATAGATGCGGCTGGCCGGCACCTCGGCCTTGTTGAGCTGCTCGACCACCTGTTCCAGCGGCAGCGAATTGACCCAGCGATCAATCACGCCATACAGCTCGTCGCGGCGCTCGTCACGCCCGTCATTACTGGCCAATTGCGGGTCGTTGGCCAGATCCTCACGGCCGATGGCGGACATGAAGCGCTTGAAGATCGCATCGCCGTTGGCGCCGATCTGCACATGCTTGCCGTCCGCGCTGGTGTGGATCGAGGACGGTGTGATGCCGGGCATGATGTTGCCGGTGCGTTCGCGGATGAACCCGAACACATCGAACTCCGGGATCATGCTTTCCATCATGGCGAAGATGGCCTCATACAGTGCCACATCCACCACCTGGCCCAGCCCGCCGTTGACCTCGCGGTGACGCAACGCCATCAGCGCGCCGATCACCGCCCACAGGGCGGCAATGGAGTCGCCGATGGAAATCCCGGTGCGTACCGGCGGGCGGTCTTCAAAGCCGGTGATGTAACGCAGCCCGCCCATCGATTCGCCGACCGCGCCAAACCCCGGCTGGTCTTTCATCGGGCCGGTCTGGCCAAAGCCCGAGAGGCGCACCATCACCAGCTTGGGGTTCAGCGCGTGCAGGGTGTCCCAGCTCAGGCCGAGCTTTTCCAGGACGCCGGGGCGGAAGTTTTCGATCAGGATGTCGGCGTCCGTCAGCAACTGCTTGAGGATGGCCAGGCCGTCGGGGTGCTTGAGGTTCAGCGTCAGTGATTTTTTGTTGCGTGCCTGTACGAACCACCACAGTGAGGTGCCTTCGTACAGCTTGCGCCATTTGCGCAGCGGGTCGCCGCCGTCCGGGGATTCGACCTTGATCACTTCGGCGCCGAATTCGGCGCAGATGCGTGAAGCGAACGGGCCGGCGATCAGGGTGCCGAGTTCGATGACTTTCAGGCCGGCAAGCGGTTTGGCGTTAAACGACATGAGGAACCTTTCATACGCAGCACAGTGGTGTAATGCCTTTTAACATAGGCGAGTCGCGCAGGGATAAGGATGATGCAGCGCAGGATTCGTTGAATAGCCCTACCATCGGTTAGACTGCCCGCCTTTCCCTGTCTCTAGAAGCCCGTTCATGGCCCAGCCGTCCACGACCTACAAGTTCGAACTCAACCTCACCGACCTCGATCGCTCGGTGTACGAGAGCGTCAAACAGACCATTGCCCGCCACCCTTCGGAAACCGAAGAGCGCATGACCGTGCGTCTGCTGGCCTACGCCCTTTGGTACAGCGAGCAGCTGTCGTTTGGCCGTGGTCTGTCAGATGTAGACGAGCCAGCCCTGTGGGAAAAAAGTCTGGATGATCGGGTTTTGCACTGGATCGAAGTCGGCCAGCCCGATGCCGACCGCCTGACCTGGTGCTCGCGTCGCGCCGAGCGTACCAGTCTGCTGGCTTACGGCAGCCTGCGCGTGTGGGAAGGCAAGGTGATTCCGGTGGCGAAAACCCTGAAGAACGTCCACATCGCCGCCGTGCCGCAGGAAGTCCTCGAGACCCTGGCCAAGGACATGCCCCGCGTGATCAAGTGGGACGTGATGATCAGCGAAGGCACGATCTTCGTCACCGATGATCGTGGCCAGCATGAAGTGCAACTGCAATGGCTGATCGGCGAGCGCGGTTGAGCTAGCGCTTGTAGCTTGCCGCTAATATTTCCCCTACAGAGAATTTCCCAGCGTCCCATGCGTATCGATCCCCGCCCGTTGCCTGCTGTCCTGCCGTTTCTCGGTGAATTGCCACCGCTGTTGACCCGCCTCTACGCTGCGCGCGGGGTGCGCTCGGAAGCTGAGCTGGACAAGAGCCTGGCGCGGTTGATCCCTTATCAGCAGCTCAAGGGCATCGACGCCGCGGTAGACCTGCTGGTGACGGCCTTGGAGCAACGCCAGCGCATCCTGATCGTCGGCGACTTCGACGCCGATGGCGCCACTGCCAGTACGGTGGGCACCCTGGGCCTGCGCTTGCTCGGTGCGGCCCATGTCGATTACCTGGTGCCCAACCGTTTCGAATACGGCTACGGCCTGACGCCAGAAATCGTCGCCGTAGCCCTGCAGCGCGAGCCGCAGTTGCTGATCACCGTGGATAACGGCATCTCCAGCGTCGAAGGTGTGGCGGCAGCGAAGGCGGCGGGGCTCAAGGTGCTGGTCACCGACCACCACTTGCCGGGGGATGAGTTGCCGGCGGCGGACGCCATCGTCAACCCGAACCAGCCCGGCTGTGAGTTTCCGAGCAAGGCGTTGGCCGGGGTCGGGGTGATCTTTTATGTCTTGATGGCCCTGCGTGCCCGTTTGCGCAGCCTGGGCTGGTACGAGAACACGCAGCAGCCGAACATTGGCGAGTTGCTTGACCTGGTCGCCCTGGGCAGCGTTGCCGACGTGGTGCCGCTGGACGCCAATAACCGCATCCTGGTCCACCAGGGCCTCGAGCGTATCCGTGCCGGTCGCGCGCGGCCGGGGATCAAGGCGATCCTCGAAGTGGCCAAGCGTGACCACGCTCGCCTCACGTCCACCGACCTCGGGTTTATCCTCGGGCCACGGCTCAATGCCGCCGGGCGCCTGGACGATATGAGCCTGGGCATCGAATGCCTGCTCACCACGGATTTCGCCGCTGCACGGGAAATGGCCGCGCAACTGGACGGCATGAACCAGGACCGCAAATCCATCGAACAAGGCATGCAGCGCGAGGCCCTGGCCCAGCTCAAGGACTTGCCGCTGGAGTCGATGCCGTATGGCTTGTGCCTGTTCGACCCGGAGTGGCACCAAGGTGTGATCGGGATCCTGGCGTCGCGCATGAAAGAGCGCTATTTCCGTCCGACCATCGCCTTTGCCGACGCCGGTGATGGCCTGCTCAAGGGCTCAGGCCGCTCGGTGCAGGGCTTTCACATCCGCGATGCGCTGGCGGTGGTGGCGAGCCAGCATCCCAACCTGATCAGCAAATACGGCGGTCACGCCATGGCGGCCGGCCTGACATTGCCCGAGGCGAATTTCCCGTTGTTTGCCCAGGCCTTCGATGCCGAAGTGCGTCGGCAACTGCGCGAAGAAGACTTGACCGGCCGGCTATTGTCCGACGGCACCCTGGCGGTGGAAGAGTTTCACCTGGAGCTGGCGCGCGCGCTGCGGCATGCCGGCCCCTGGGGGCAGCACTTCCCCGAGCCGTTGTTTCACGGGGTGTTTCAGTTGGTCGAGCAGCGTGTGGTGGGGGAGCGGCACCTGAAAGTGGTGCTCAAGAGCGAATGCGGCTCCGTGAAGCTCGATGGCATTGCGTTTGGGGTTGACCGTGAGGTCTGGCCGAACCCGACCGTGCGTTGGGTGGAGTTGGCCTACAAGCTGGATGTGAACGAGTTCCGTGGGCAGGAAACCGTGCAGTTGATGATTGCGCATATCGAGCCGCGCTAGTTCCAACCCCAATGTGGGAGGGGGCTTGCCCCCGATAGCGGTATGACTGACCTATCGCTATCGGGGGCAAGCCCCCTCCCACATTGGGTTTTGCGTACAGCGCGGAATTACTCGGCCTTGGCCTGGTGCTTGACGATGATATCCACCAAACGCTTGGCCAGCGCCGGGTAGTTCTCATCGAAGTGGTGCCCGCCCGGCAGCTTGATCGCTTCGCCGACGGCGGTCTTGTCGGTGCAGCCGCTTTCGTCGACCTCTTCGGCACCGTAGATGCACACCACCTTGGCCGCTGGCAGCTTGGCCATTTCCGGGCCGGTCGCGGCTTCTTTGCCGGCGTTGCCCAGCCAACCTTCCACTTCGATTTCAAAGCTGCCGGTGCGTGCGAACGCCAGCAGGATGATTGCGTCGACGCGCTGCTGCTCGCTTTCCGGCATGCGGTTGTAGATGGCCGGCAACACGTCGGCGCCGAACGAATAGCCGGTCAGTACGAAGCGCTTGGTGCCCCATTTCTGCCGATAGTGCTGCATCAGCTCGCTGAGGTCCTTGGCGCTTTGTTCCGGAGTCTTGTGCTGCCAGTAGTAGCGCAGGGTGTCGATGCCCACGACCGGGTAGCCGATCTTGGCCATTTCACCGGCCACGTCGCGGTCGAGGTCACGCCAGCCGCCGTCACCGGAGAGGAACAGGGTCACGGTGTCCTTGGCCTGGCCTGCCGGGACTTCCACGACTGGAATCGCCAGGCCGCCATTGTCCGAACCGACCAGTTGCTTGCGCAGTTCGTTATTCAGCACTTGTGGGTAGTGAATGTCGTAGTCGCTGATGCTGGTGGTGGCACGCGGGGTGTCGCGCACGAAACTGGCGCTTTCATCGTCAGGGTTGTCGTTCCACGCCACCAGCCAGTTGCCGTGAGCGGCGGTTTTCGGCAACGGGTCTTTGCAGCCTTCCTGCACCAGGGCGAAGCCGACGGAGATGGCATTGGCCTTGTCGTCGTTCTGTGTGGCCAGCCAGCGCCAGGCGAGGGCTGCGCCAGGGCCGATGCCGCTGACCAGCGTCGCAGGGCCCTTGAGCTGGCTCAGGGCGCCTTGCAGTGCCTGTTGCTGCAGTGTGCAGTCATCCTTGGGCAGGATCACCTGCACGATCTGCGCCTTGCCGCCCTGGCTGAGGGCAATCAGTTGGCTGTCGGTCAGGGTCTCGTCAGCCATCACCGCCACGGCCACGCGGGCTTTGGGGGTGCCGGCCGGGGTGACGCGGGTCATCACCGAGCCATCGGCCTGGGGCAGTTGCTCCAGGGTCGGCTGTGGGGCAGGGCGGTTCCAGTACCAATAGCCGCCACCCAGGACCACGGCGAGCAGCACCACAAAGGCTAATACATACCGCCAGGAGCGTCGAATCATCAGCGTTTCACCAATCCAGTCAAGCCGCCTGCGATCAGGGCGGCGGTATCGGCCAGTGCCACCAGCGGATCAAGTCCTGCGGGCACGGCCATGTAACGGGGTTCCCAGTCAGGCTGGAACTTGTCTTTGAAGCGGCGCAAACCTTGGAAGTTATACAGTTGCTCGCCACGGCGGAACACCATCGAGCCCAGGCGTTGGGTCAGCGGCGCGCCACGACGCGGTTGCAGGCCAGACAATGGCACCATGCCGAGGCTGAAGCGAGCATAACCGTGGCTCTTATAGTGTTGAATCAGGCCGACCATCATGAATTCCATGGTCAGCTTGGGCGCATCGGGGTGGGCGCGCATCAGGTCGAGGCTGGCCAGGTCGTGGCTGTAGGTCTCGAGCAGGTTGGCGAAGGCCACCGGGTGCCCTTCGAAGCGAATGATCGCGATGCGAAAGTGCTTGAGGTAGTCGTCGCTGAAGCGTCCCAGGGAAAACCCCTTCTCCCGCACGTTCTTGCCGGTCAGCCAGGCGTCGGAAATAACCTTGAGTTCGTCCATCGGCGCCGTGCCCGGTTCGTGGATCTCCAGGGACAAGCCATCCCGGGTGCCACGGTTCCAGGTGTAGCGCAAATCCTTCATCTCTTTGCCCTTGGCTTCCAGGTCAAAGCGTTTCAGGTCGACGCGGGCTTCTTCGCCCAGCTTGATCGCGGTCAGGCCGATGTCCATGTAGTACGGCAGGTTTTCCGCGCGTACCTGGTAGAACACCGGGCGCGCATGGTGGATGTCGCACAGGTCGCGGAACTGCCAGATCATCTCGGCGCGGGGTTGGGTCGGGCCGATCGGGTCGTACAGGGCTACCAGGCTGCGCCCGCGACGGGCGTACATCAGGAAGGCTTCGTCGTTGGGGTGGAACAGCAGCGCCTTGTCGCCGGTCAGCGCCAGGCCGCCGTCGGGTTGCGATGAGGCCATCAGGATCTTGGTGGCGCGTTCCAGTTCTTCGGCTGTCGGCAGGTGGATCACCGGGCGCGCGGTACGCAGCAGCCAGGTCAGCGACACGATCACCAGCAGCACCGCGGCCCCCAACAGCGAGCGCAGGCCGCGCGGGGCGTTGGCGTCGAGGGTGAACTGCCACCACAGTTGGTGGCTATACGGGACGTCTTGATAGGCAAACAGCAGCAGCCAGATCGAAGCCCCCAGCACGCACACGCTGGCTACCAGATACAGCGGCGAGAACGGCAATTCGGTCAGTCGGCTGGCGCGGTAGAAGGAGCGGCGGAAGATCGCCAGCAGCACGGCGGTCATGGTCATCAGGCTGGCTTCTTCCCAGTCGAAGCCCTTGAGCAGTGAGAGCAGGGCGCCGGTCAGCAGCAGCACCATGGTCAACATCCAGGCCGCCGACAAGCGTCGACGCAGGCCTTGGGCCAGCAACAGACACAACACGCCGATCAGGCTCGCGCCAAAGTGCGAGGCGTCAATCAGGCGGTGGGGAATCAGGAAGCCGATGTTTTCCAGGCGTGAGTCGATCTCCGGCGTGGCGCCGGAAAACAGCAGGACCACGCCGGACAAAAAAACCAGTACGGCCAGCACCGGCGCGGCGAAGCCCGACGCCACGCGCAGGCTCTGCTGGGTCTGGAACAGGCGCTGGGCCTCGTTGACCAGCAGGAACACACAGGCGATCAGCAGCGGCAGCACCACATAGATCATGCGGTACAGCAGCAGGGCGGCGGCCAATGGCGCGGCGCCGAGCTTGTCGGCAAAGGCCGCGAGCAGGATCGCCTCGAACACCCCGACGCCACCCGGCACATGGCTGAGTACGCCAGCGGCCAGCGCCAGCAGGTACACCAGCAGGAACGGGCCGAACGGTGGCGCTTCCGGCAGCAGCATATAAAGGACGGTGGCGGCAGCGGCGACGTCCAGCGCGGTGATGATCAGTTGCAGGAACGTCAGGCGTCGACCGGGCAGGCGCAGGGTGCGGCGGCCGACCTTGACCAGCAGGTTGTCCGCGTAGGGCTGTTCCGGCAGGCGACGGCGATAAATCCCGATGCACAGCGCGGCCGACAACAGCAACACGACGCCGGCAATCGCCCCCAGCAAGCCTTGCGACACATGCAGGGCAGTGGACGCGGCGGGCAAGTTGCTCAAGGTGGCCAAGGCCGCCAGCGGCGGCAGGGCGCAGCCCAGGGAGAGGCTGGCGAACACAGTCATGCGGGCGACTTCCGAAGCCCCGATGCCATGGCGCGCATATAAACGGTAACGCACCGAACCGCCCGAGAGCATCGACAGGCCAATGGCGTTGCCGATGGCAAAGGCGGTAAAGCCGCCGAGGGCGAGGGTCTTGCGGGGCAGTTTCACCCCGGCATAGCGTGCGCCGGAGAACTCATAGCCCAATAGAATGACGAAGCCGGCGATGGCGGCGACGAACGCGCCCAACAACGCCGGTTTGGGTACTTCCAGGATCGAGTCGTGGAGGGCGTAGAGATCCAGTTCCAGCAGCAGGTGTCGGCAGGCGATCAGGGCGATTGCGAACAGCAACAGCGTCACGGCCAGCCCGATGGGTTGCCGATACTTGCTTAACAGATCCAGCCAGCGCAAACGGGTGGGAGTGATCGGTTGTGTCGCTGTGACAGGGTCTTGTGGTTCAGACGAGTTGGCGCGCATCAATCACCTCGTGGATTGTGCGCGACAGGATGGGGGTATCCAGCCAAGTTACCAATCCCTATGGACAAAATAATTACAAATATTAACGCGGATCACCGGATGCGGCGACTGCGGCCATTGGTCGTAGAAGGATCAAGCATAGCGTGCGATGAAATGGACTCCACGAAACGTCTAGGGTTTCATGAAAGATGCCATGTCATTGTTTCAGAAGAACTTTTTTGTCAGATACAAAAAAGGCCACTCTTTCGAGTAGCCTTTTTTGATGTTTGGTTGCGGGAGCCGGATTTGAACCGACGACCTTCGGGTTATGAGCCCGACGAGCTACCAGACTGCTCCATCCCGCGTCTGTGGCCGGCATTCTACAGCCCAGCGGCGGAGTGTCAACCGTTAATGGTCCGTTGGGTCAAATAAGTGCAAATTGGCCGTTGAATCTCAACGAAATGCGCTAAGTGCGCGCTCGGGCAAGGTTTTTTGTCGGACAATCGTCCACGCCTGACGCGGGCAGGCGCAAAAAAGCCTTAGCGCAAGGTCGCAACAGACTGGCGGAACAGCAGCAAACTCATCGCGATAAATGTCACGCCCATCACCAGGACCGTCACGAACTCTTTCCACACGATATCGAGGCCCGCGCCTCGATACACGATCGCCTGCATGAAGCTCACATAGTGCCGCGACGGGAAAAACCACGTCACGTACTGGACCCATTGCGGCTGGCTCTCGATGGGCGACATGCCGCCCGACAGCATCATCATCGGCATGACGGCCATCATCATCAGCAGGGCAAATTGCGCCATGGTGCGGGCGAGGGTGCCAAGAAAGATGCCGATCGCTGCCGTGGCGAAGATATAGATGAGGGTGCCGAGCAGCAGCACACCGCGCGAGCCGGCAATCGGAACGTCGAGAAGGCCCTCGACCACGAACAACAGGGAACAGATGAAGCCGATGAAGATCACCAGTCCGCTCGACCACACTTTGGCGAGCGCTATCTCGAAGGCCGTCAACGGCATCACCAGCAGGTGCTCGATCGTGCCGTGCTCGCGCTCGCGCAAGAGCGCCGCGCCGGTCAGGATAATGATCAGCATCGACAACTGATCGGCAAGGCCGACGATCGCGCGGAACCAGGATTGTGTGCCGTTGGCATTGAAGGCGCGGCGCACGACGAGATCGGAGGGCAGCCCGGTGGTTTGCTGCGCCTCCTGTCGGTAGCGCGTGACTTCGTCGGTCACCATGTTCTGGATATAGCCCGACCCCAGGGACGCCTGCTGGACTGCGGTGGCGTCTGCGTTGACCTGGACTTCGATATCGCGGCCCTTTCGCACATCCGCTTCAAAGTGCGGAGGAATCACGATGACGAGGGTGTAAAGGCCGTTGTCCATGCCGCGATCGATGTCGGCGGCGCTGATCATCTTGGCTGCCTGGAAGTACGGCGGATAGAACAGTCCGGCAATCGATCGCGACAGGCTGGAGTGGTCCTCGTCGACGATCGCCACGGAGGCATTGTTGACGGTCTCGCCGGCTCCGGTCGACTGCATATAAATGCTGAGGCCGAAGGAATAGATGATGAAGAGGATCATCATCAGGTCCTTCGAGAGGGTGCGCAGATCTTTGACGCCGAGCCAGAAAATGTTGGAGAGACTCTGCATCTTATTTCTCCTGTTTGCGCAGGAGCAGCGCGGACAGCAATAAGAAGGCCGGGCAAAACAGGCTCAGCGCGAGCAGGTCGGTCACCATGTCGGTGAAGCCAAGCCCCTTGGTAAACGCACCGACACTCATGTGCATGTAATAGCTCGTCGGCCAGAGGTACCCCATGAGGCGCGCGCCGCCCTCCAGCGTCGAGACGGGCTGCATCATGCCGGAGAACTGCATGGTCGGCAGCATCGACAGCACCGCTCCGGCGAACACCGCTGCGACCTGGCTTGAGGTGAACGTCGAGATGAACAGCCCGTAGCCGGTGGCCGCCGCCACATAGAACAGCGCGCCCAGGGTCAGCGTGAGGCCGTCGCCCTTGAGCGGAACATCGAAGAGGAACCGCACGGTCACGGTCATGATGAAGAAATTGATCATGCCGACGCCAATGTAGGGCAGTTGTTTGCCGATCAGGAACTCCAGGCGCGTCGTGGGCGTGGCGTAGAAGTTCGTGATCGTGCCGATCTCCTTTTCACGGGCAACGCTGACGGCTGTGAGAATGGCGAGAAACATCATGAGCAACATCGCCGGCACGGCCGGCCCGATTGCATAAATGCTCTCGGCCGTCGGGTTGTAACGGTTGCGGATCACGATGCTGGTCGTCGGTTTCTTGCTCGCTACGTCGCTGGACTGGCGCTTTCTCTCTTCGGCGAAGAGGTTGTGCGCCGACTCGACGTAACCCTCGATGGTGGCGGCACGCGAGGTGTTGGCGCCGTCGATCCAGGCCGATACCTGCCAATCCGAGTCGCGCTTTACCAGGCGCCCGAAGCCAGGTGGGATTTCGATGGCCAGCGTGATGTCGTTCGACTTCAGGCGCCTTTGCATTTCGTCGACACTGTGGATCGGCGTCTTTTCGGTGAAATATCGGGAGCTCGAGTAGTTGGCGAGATAGGCTCTGCTCTCCGGCGTGTCGTCGTGGTCGAACGCCGCATAGGTGAGGTTGGTCACATCGCTGGAGACGCCGAAGCCGAAGATCAACAGCATGATGAAGGAGCCGAGGAAGGCGAAGGCGAGCCGCACCGGATCGCGCATAAGCGACAACGTCTCGCACTTGGTAAAGGCCAGGAGGCGGCGCAGCGGCATGAAGGTCGAGCGGCTGGGCGACAACGCCGCTGCATCGCGCTGGGTCTGCGCCTCGGCATCCGCCACGGAGGGCGCGGGCGCAGCGGGCTCGGCATCCTCGATATAGGCGATGAACGCCTCTTCGAGATTCGCGCTGCCCTTGGCGGTAATGACGTTTTGCGGTGTGTCGCAGACGAGGACGCGACCTGCGTGCATCAATGAGATGCGGTCGCAGCGCATGGCTTCGCTCATGAAATGCGTGGAGACGAAGATCGTGACATTGCGGGTTCGCGAGAGATCGCCGAGCAAACGCCAGAATTCATCGCGTGCCAGCGGATCGACGCCCGAGGTCGGCTCGTCAAGGATCAGCAACTCGGGGTCGTGAACGATCCCCACGGCCAGCGAAAGGCGCTGTCGCACGCCGAGCGGCAGCGAGTTCGCTTCGGTGTCGGCATAGTCGACAAGGCCGACATCGACCATGAGCTGGGCGATACGCGCGTTAGCGTGGTCCGCGGCCAGATGAAAAAGGCGTGCATGAAGACGCAGGTTTTGCCGCACGGTGAGTTCGCCATAGAGCGAGAACGATTGCGACATGAAGCCGACGCGCTGGCGGACCGACAGGTCGTTGGCATCGACAGGTTTGCCGCAGACCTCGGCCTCTCCCTCGCTTGGCGCCAGGAGTCCGGTCAGCATCTTCATGGTGGTGGTCTTGCCGCTGCCGTTCGAGCCGAGGAAGCCGAAGATTTCTCCGCGCTCGATGGCGAAGCTGACGTTATCGACCGCGGTGAAACTGCCGAAACGGCGTGTCAGATTCCTCGCGACAATGACCGGCGCCTCGCTGCCTGGTTGGCGCGGCGGAATGACGAAGCGCTGCGCCGTCGATTTGTGCCCCGGCTGCAGGGCGGCAAACACCGCTTCGATGTCTTGTTGGCCGGTCTTCTCGCGCAGCTCATCCGCGGTGCCGCAGGCAAGCACGCGGGCGTGATCCATTGCGATGAGCCAATCGCATTGGCCGGCCTCGTCCATATAGGCGGTGGAAATGACGACACTCATCGTCGGTCGCTCGCGCCGCAGTTCGCTGATCAGGTCCCAGAACTGTCGACGCGACAACGGATCGACGCCGGTCGTCGGCTCATCGAGAATGAGCAGGTCGGGGTCGTGAATGAGCGCGCAGCACAGGCCGAGCTTTTGCTTCATGCCGCCCGACAGCTTTCCGGCCGGCCGCTCGAGAAACGCGAGTAAGCCTATCGCCGCCGCCAGGCGCCGGGTGCGTGCGTCACGTTCCGATGCGGACAGGCCGAAGAGGGTGGCGAAGAAGGCCAGGTTTTCGCGGACGCTGATCTCCTGATAGAGGTTTTTGCCGAGCCCTTGCGGCATATAGGCAATGCGTGTGCAGACGGAGCGGCGGTGCCGGGCATTGCTCATGCTGCCGCCGAGGACCTCGACCGATCCGGTCTGCATCTTCCGCGCACCGGCGATCAGGCCGAGCAACGTGGACTTGCCGGCGGCGTCAGGGCCGATGATGCCCGTCATCTGGCCGCTCGGCAGTGCGAGCGAGACATTGTCGAGCGCTAGAACCTTGCCATAGACATGGCTCGCGTTGGAAACCTCGGCAATCAGCGCTGCGCGAGTCTCCATTATCAATCCTCAGCGTCGACAGGATCGGCCTGAATGCGCTTTTGCAGGGTGTCCGGCCAATTGGGCGGGTTCGGATCGAGGCGCACATAGCCGATGCCGCGGGTGCCCGTTTTCACTTGGTTGAGGTGGCGCGCGATGAGGCTCGGCGGGATGCGCAGCTTGACCCGGAACATAAGCTTGTCGCGTTCGCTGCGCGTCTCGACCTGCTTGGGGGTGAACTGCGCGTCCGGCGACACGAAACTCACTTTGGCCGGCACGGCGAAGTCGGCACCGTCGAACACAATTCGCGCGGCCGACCCGATCGTTACGCGCATGGCCTGTTCGGAGGGGAGATAAATCTCCATGTAGATTTCGGACAGGTCGATGATCGTCAGCACCTTTCCGCCCGCCGAAACGACTTCCCCGGGGTTGACGAGACGATACAGAACACGCCCCTGCACGGGCGCCACAAGAATGGTGTCGGCGATCTGGGCGTCGGTCTGATTAACCAGGGCTTGTGCGGCCACCACCGAACGCTCGCGCGCGGTCACGGTCCGCTGCGCGGCGTCGAGAACGGCGCGCGCAGAATCGCGTTCGCCCTGCGCCTCATCGCGGTTGTCCTCACTGATCGCCCCGGTGACGATCAGCTTGAGGGCGCGGCGCAGCTTTGCTTCCTTGAGGGTCAGTTCTGCCTGCCGTTGCACGACAGTCGCCTTTGCCTCGAGCATCGAGGCCTCCTCGGAAGCCACGTCGGCGGCATATTTGGCGCGTTGCGCTTGCAACTCCGTGGTATCGAGGCGGGCGAGCACCTGGCCTTCGGCGACGAGGTCGCCTTCCCGGGCCAGCACCTCGCGCACGCGTCCGGCCAGCTTCGCGGCGATGTCGATTTGGTCGGATTCGATGCGGCCGTTCCCGGAGACAATGCCCTCGGGCAACTTGCCTTGCTGGCTTTGCCACCAGTACCAGGCGCCACCGGCGCCGGCTGCCAAGACGATGACAAGGATCAGAACAATCCTTGTGACACGCCGCCAAGACCACTTTGCATCGTTACTCGGGATGGCCGTCATGATCCGATCCTTGAGTGGGGAGGCGTGAAGATCGATTGAGGCGTACACCAGCACCTGTCAGGCCGCGAGACGCAAACGCGAGCGCGTTATTTCATCCGTGGCGGCAGGTGAATTCCGATGCTTGCCCATCCGGGTAAACGTTACCAACCAAGGGCTGTACATAACGTTGATTTTTATCAAGCAATCGAGCCGAAACCGGGCGCGGCCATCGCCCTCAGTCTCAGTCATTAAAATCAGCACAAACGAAAACACCGCCGCGACGGTGAGGTCGTGGCGGTGTTTGACGTGTACTTAAAACTGGTTGCGGGAGCCGGATTTGAACCGACGACCTTCGGGTTATGAGCCCGACGAGCTACCAGACTGCTCCATCCCGCGTCTGTGTGTCGGCATTCTACAGCGCAACGCAGGGGTGTCAACCTATGAATCGAAGAAAAGCGCTTGTGCTTCAATCGGTTAGCTCTCCATCACAGCCAGGTTGAGCCTTCGGGGCCAGTCTGGCCGAGGGTTTCAGCTCTATTGGCAGGTTAAATTCGATTGAGAAAATAAATTCATCTGAGAATTTTCCTACCGCTCAAGCGGAAGATTCAAACTACTGGTGCTATATACAGGGGTGAGTGCGATACTGCCCATCCGTTGGATTGCTCCCCTTCTTATATATGACGCAGCGCAAAATCATCCACGTCGACTGTGATTGCTTCTACGCCGCCATCGAGATGCGCGATGACCCGAGCCTGGCGCAAAAACCGCTGGCCGTCGGCGGCTCGGCGGATCGGCGCGGGGTGATCGCAACCTGCAACTACGAAGCGCGGGCCTATGGGGTGCGTTCGGCGATGTCATCACGCCATGCCTTGAAGCTCTGCCCCGACCTGACCATCGTCAAGCCGCGCATGGATGCCTATAAGGAAGCGTCGAAGGAAATCCACGGCATCTTTCGCGACTATACCGACCTGATCGAGCCGCTTTCCCTGGATGAGGCTTACCTGGACGTCTCCGACAGCCCGCATTTTGGCGGCAGCGCCACGCGTATTGCCCAGGACATCCGCCGCCGGGTCTCGAATCAATTGCATATCACCGTGTCCGCCGGTGTGGCGCCCAACAAGTTTCTGGCCAAGATCGCCAGTGATTGGAAGAAACCCAACGGCCTGTTTGTGATCACCCCGGACCAGGTCGAAGACTTTGTGTCGATATTGCCGGTGAAAAAGCTGCATGGCGTGGGCAAGGTGACCGCCGACAAGCTGGCGCGCCTGGGGATCGAAGACTGCCTGCAGTTGCGCGAATGGAACAAGCTGGCGCTGGTGCGCGAATTCGGCAGTTTTGGCGAGCGACTGTGGAGCCTGGCGCGTGGGATAGATGAGCGCGAGGTGCAGAACGACAGTCGTCGGCAATCGATCAGTGTGGAAAATACCTACGATGTGGACCTGCCAGATCTTTCAAGTTGCCTGGCGAAACTGCCTGAACTGATGGAAACCCTGGCTGGACGCATCGCGCGCATCGACAGCAGTTACCGCGCGGGGAAGCCGTTCGTGAAGGTGAAGTTTCATGACTTTACCCAGACGACCCTGGAGCAGGCGGGGGCAGGGCGGGACCTGGAGAGTTATCAACAGCTGATGACCCAGGCGTTCAATCGCGGTGGCAAGCCGGTGCGGTTGCTGGGGATTGGGGTGCGGTTGCTCGACCTGAGCAGTGGCAATGAACAACTCGAACTCTCCTGGTAGAACCCGGAAACCAAATGTGGGAGGGGGCAAGCCCCCTCCCACATTTAGATCTACAGCGTTTTCGAGGGCTCAGCGTGCGCCAGGATCCGCGACGAGTCGCCCCGCGTCCTTGGTCAGCGCTTGCAGGAATTCCTGCTGCAACTCCGGATCATTGTGGGTCAGTTCGATCAGGCTCTGCTCCAGTTCGCTGGCTTCTTCCTCCAGGCCCAGCTCCGACAGGCGCTTGACCCGGTGGACCCACTGGCTGACTTCGTCGTCTTCCAGGTCGTCGTAGATCAGGCCGTGGGCTTCGAGCAACTTGCCGCGCAGTGTGTGGCTCACCGCCAGGGTCGAGTCCGAATGTACGTCGTCCTGGCTATCTTCCACGCTGATCTTCAAGGTGCTGATGCGGTTCAGATCCTGCTCGGCAAACGGGCTGTCCAACAGGTTCAGGCGCAGTACGCCGTTGCGGTCGGTGGTCATTTCATACACTTGCCTGCCGGCGGTGACCTGCACCGGGCGTTCGCTCCAGGGCAGGCTCGAATACTCCACGCGCTTGTCGCGCTGGACTTCATCGATACCCGCCAGGTTCTGTTGCGCACGCCCGTGGGATTGCACGTTCATGAACGGGTTGATGCCGTCGATGCCGTAGCTCAGCCAATCGTGGGTCATGCTGGTCGGCAGGTTGCCGAGGGCGAAGATATTCGCCACGTTGGCGCCCGCGCCGGCCACCAAAGCGACCGCGCCCAGCGGCATCTCATAGAGTTTGCGCCAGGGTTGGTAGGGGGTGTAGCGGTCGTAACGACGGGTGACTTCGAATTCGGTGACCTCGAAGGTCTTCTGCTCGTGAATGCGAACCCGACGTTGCGGCAGCTCCAGCACTTTGGGTTCGCCTACATCGATCTGCAGGCTGTGGTCGAGCAACTTACGCTCGACCCGCTCCTCGTGCTCACTGCGTTGCGACATCTGGTTGGCGCAGCCGCTGACCAGCAGGGCGCCGCACAAGGCGGCGCCCCCCAGGGCTCTGGTGTTTCGCTTGAACATGACTTCTCTTGATCTGGTTTTCAGCGACGAATACGCGCCTGAAGGAAAGACAGCACGTCAGCCACCGGCAACGGTTGGGCTTCGGCTTCGGTCCGGCTCTTGTATTCCAGATTGCCATCGGCCAGGCCACGGTCACTGACCACGATCCGGTGCGGGATGCCAATCAGCTCCATGTCGGCGAACTTGATGCCCGGGCTGGTTTTCTTGTCGCGGTCGTCCAGCAACACTTCGAAACCGGCGGCCGTCAGTTCGGCGTACAGTTTGTCGGTGGCTTCACGGACTTGCTCGGTTTCATAGCGCAGCGGCACCAGGGCCACCTGGAACGGCGCCAGGGCGTCACTCCAGATAATGCCTTTTTCGTCGTTGTTCTGCTCGATGGCAGCGGCAACCACGCGCGATACGCCAATGCCGTAGCAACCCATTTCGAGGGTGATCGGCTTGCCGTTTTCGCCCAGCACTTCGCACTTCATCGCCTTGCTGTACTTGTTGCCCAGCTGGAAGATGTGCCCGACTTCAATGCCGCGCTTGATTTCCAGGGTGCCCTTGCCATCCGGGCTCGGGTCGCCGGCGACCACGTTACGCAGGTCGGCCACGGTCGGCACCGGCAAGTCGCGTTCCCAGTTCACGCCGAAGTAGTGCTTGTCGTCGATGTTCGCGCCGATACCGAAGTCGCTCATCAGCTCGACCGAGCGGTCGATGATGATCGGCAGCGGCAGGTTCAGTGGGCCCAAGGAGCCGGCACCGGCGCCAATGGCGTCGCGCAGTTCGGCATCGGAGGCCATGACCAGCGGGCTGGCCACGCCCGGTTGCTGGGCGGCCTTGATTTCGTTGAGCTCGTGGTCGCCACGGATCACCAGGGCGATCAGCTTGCCGGCTTCCTCGGCGTGAACGATCAGGGTCTTGATGGTCTTTTCAATCGGCAGATTGAATTTTTCCACCAGGGCCGCGATGGTCTTGGTGTCCGGGGTGTCCACCAGGCGCAGTTCTTCAGCCGGGGCTGGACGGGCGGTTTCCCGTGGCACGGCTTCGGCTTTCTCGATGTTCGCCGCGTAGTCGGAACCGTTGCTGAACACGATATCGTCTTCGCCGGACTCGGCCAGTACGTGGAACTCGTGGGAGCCGGCGCCGCCGATGGAGCCGTTGTCCGCTTCAACCGGGCGGAATTTCAGGCCCAGGCGCGTGAACACGTTGCAGTAGGCGGTGTGCATGCGGTCATAGGTGACCTGCAAGGACGCCTGGTCGGCGTGGAACGAATACGCGTCCTTCATGATGAACTCGCGGCCGCGCATCAGGCCGAAGCGTGGGCGGATCTCATCACGGAACTTGGTCTGGATCTGATACAGGTTGAGGGGCAGCTGTTTATAGCTGCTCAACTCGTTGCGCATCAGGTCGGTGATCACTTCTTCATGGGTCGGGCCAGCGCAGAAGTCGCGGCCATGACGGTCCTTGAAGCGCAGCAATTCAGGGCCGTACTCTTCCCAGCGCCCGGATTCCTGCCACAGCTCGGCCGGTTGGGTGCTCGGCATCAACACTTCCAGAGAACCGGCAGCGTTCATTTCTTCGCGAACGATGGCTTCGACCTTGCGCATCACCTTCAGGCCCATGGGCAGCCAGGTGTACAGGCCAGAAGCCAGCTTGCGGATCATACCGGCGCGCAGCATCAGCTGATGGCTGATCACAACCGCGTCGGAAGGCGTTTCTTTCAGTGTGGCGAGCAAATATTGACTGGTACGCATGGTAGGCCGTTGTCGGTTGCTTGGACTTGAAGTGACTTGGGATTGTACGGGCGCAAACTGCCGCCGTACAGGCATCAGGACGCAGAGCTGTTTGTAGGAGCGAGCTTGCTCGCGAAGATCGTCAACGATGACGCGGGAAACCGGGATAAACGCGGTGTCTGTGACTTCTTCGCGAGCAAGCTCGCTACAGCTACAAGGGGAGGCTCTGTCAGTCTTCTGCCGGTGGATTCAAGCGAATCCGTCGGCTTTCCTGGAACCAATGCAGCGCAATCAGCAGCAACGTCGGCACACCCAGCACGCAGGTGATCAGGAAGAAGTTGTGATAACCGAACTTCTCCACCATCACCCCCGAATACCCGCCGATCAGGCGCGGCAGCAACAGCATGATCGAACTCAGCAGCGCGTATTGGGTGGCGGAGAACTTGAGGTTGGTCAGGCTCGACAGGTAGGCGACAAACGCCGAGGTGGCAAGGCCTGAGCTGAAGTTGTCCAGGGAGATGGTGAAGATCAGCATCTGCAGGTCCGGGCCCATGTCGGCGAGCATCACGAACAGCAGGTTGGTGCCGGCCGAGGCGATGCCGCCGATGAGCAGGATCGGAAGGATGCCGAAGCGCACAATCAACAGGCCTCCCATGCCGGCGCCGACCAGGGTCATGATCAGGCCGAAGATCTTGCTGACCCCGGCAATCTGGTCCTTGGTAAAGCCCTGGTCGATATAGAACACGTTGGCCATCACGCCCATCACGGTATCGGACATGCGATAGGTGGCGATCAGCCCAAGCAGCAGCAGCGCCTGCCAGCGATAGCGCAGGATGAAGTCGTTGACCGGCGTCAGCACCGGCGCCAGGCCTCGGCGGCCCATGGCCGACAGGCACAATGTTGTCAGGGTGATGTAGAGGATGGCGCGCAGGAAGGCGCGGTCTTCCATTAACAGTTCCCACAGGCTGACACCGTGGAACAGCACGCTGGCGAAATCGGTGTTGTACAACTGGGTGAACGTCGCCGGCACCGACACCAACAGCACGATCAGCACAAACACCGACACCAACTGATGCACGAAACTGTAGCGTCCGGCCTGCAACTGGGTGCGCAGTGGCACATTGGGCTCGCGCATGAACAGGGTGGTCAGCAGCGCCGGAATCATCAGCACGCCGAACAGCACATAGGTGCCGGTCCACGCCGAGTGTTTATAGTTGAAACCGGTAGAGCCGAAACCTTCGGCAAAAAACAGCGCGCCGGCCGTGGCGAGCAGGGCGGCGATGCGGTAACCGGACATATAGCTGGCGGCCAGGGCAGCCTGGCGGCTGTCATCGGCGATTTCCAGGCGATAGGCATCGACTGCAATATCCTGGGTAGCCGAAGCGAAGGCGACGATCACCGCAATAGCGATCAGCCAGGACAAGTGTTTCTGCGGGTCGCAGAAGCCCATGCCGATCAATCCGAGGATCACCAGCGATTGGGCCAGTACCAGCCAGGAGCGACGACGTCCGAGTTTGCCCAGCAGCGGCAGGCGCCATTGGTCGAGCAATGGCGACCACACCCATTTGAAGGCATACGCCAAACCGATCAGGCTCGCATAGCCGATGGTCTCGCGGGCCACACCGGCCTCACGCAACCATACCGAAAGCGTCGAGAACACCAACATGTAAGGCAAGCCGGCGGCAAAGCCAAGCAACAACAGCACTAACGTCGAGGGGCTGGCATAGGCGGCGAGCGCGGCGCGCCAGGTTTTACGGGGCATGGGCTGGAGTCTGCCTCAGATTCACGGAAACAAAGCGCGCACTCTAACCGCTGTGCTCTACCGGGCGCCAGCCATGACGCTGAATATCCACGCGATTGTTCAGGATAGCGACACCTTCGTTGCGTAAACGCGCACGTTGTTCGTCGCCTGAGGCGCTGCCCGCCGGCAGGCTTATCCGACCGCCGGCACCCAGCACGCGGTGCCAGGGCAAGCGGGTATCGTCGGGCAGTTGGCTCAGGGTGCGCCCGACCCAACGCGCCGCGCGCCCCAGCCCGGCGAGGTGGGCCAGTTCGCCGTAACTCACCACGCAACCTTCGGGGATTTGCGCCAGCGTCAGGTACAGCGCGGTGCGGCGCATCTCGGCAGGGCTTTGCGGGGCTTCGGCGGGTTGCTTCACGGTGGATATATCCGTTCAGATCGTCGGTTTCTTGTAAGAAACGTCTGTAAATATGCAGATGAGAACTGAACTCAACACAATTCATTGAGTCAGTCCTAGCTATCTAACACGATAACGCCCCTATTTCGCCAATCCTGAGCCCCTTATCTGCTTATGTTGTCCAGAACCCTGCTGTGCCTTGCTGTTTTCAGCGCCTCCACCCCCTTGCTCGCCGACACCGTCTGGTTAAAGAACGGTGACCGCCTGTCCGGCAAGATCAAGCTCTTCGACGGTGGCAAGCTGCTGATCCAGACCGACTATGCGGGGGCTATCCCGGTGGATTGGAAACAGGTGAAAACCCTGGAGAGCGATCAGGAGTTGTTGGTCAAGCAGGATGCCTACACCGGTGAGAAAGCCAAATCCTTGCAGGCTGCGGCTGATGGCAAAGTGGTGCTGGCCAATGGCGAAGCGCCCAAGACCGTGGAGCTGGCCAGCATCCAGCAGATCATCAAGCCCAAGCCGGTGATCGAAGACCTGGTGTGGAAAGGCAATGTCGACATGGCGCTGGACTACAAGCGCGCCGAGAAAGACACCAACGACTACGACATCGACTTCAAGACCTCCGCCCGCCACGGCCAATGGCGCCACACCGGACAGGGCGAGTACAACCGCGAGTTCCAGGACGACGTCACCACCACCGACAACTGGTCCCTGGAATACGACCTCGACCGCTTCATCACCGAGCACTGGTTCTGGCAGGGCCGCTTGACCTACAAGCGCGACAGGGTCGAAGACCTGTCCCGCCAACGCACTGTCGGCACCGGCCCGGGCTACCAATTCTGGGACGATGAGCTCGGCGCGTTCTCCCTGGGTTCGTTGGTCAACCGCACCGATTACGAATATTTCGATGGCGGCAAGGACAACTTCTATTCCCTGGCCATGAAGTGGGACTACAACCGCTACCTGATCGGCAAGACGGTTGAATTCTTCACCTCCGGCGAGTTGGGCAAGCCTATCGGCGGGCCGGCCGAGTATGCCCTCGATGCGGAAATGGGCCTGCGCTACAAGGTCACCGAGTGGGCGTCGCTCAATCTCAAGGCCGAGCGTGACGTGATCAGCGGCGACTCGGAAAGCAGCTTGAGCAAGACCCGCTACACCGCAGGGTTTGGCGTGGCCTGGTAATCCGCTTCGTGCCCGCTGGCAACCTGCGCGGATATTGATTACCTTGGCTTGAGATCCATTCCCATACGCTATGGGCGACTGAATTCCCGAGGAGTCATACGTTGAGCGCGCACGTTGCCAAGAACGCCCGAGAGCTGCTGCTCAAGGAATACCGTGGAGCCCTCTCCACATTGTCCAAAGCCATGCCTGGCTTTCCCTTCGGTTCGGTCGTGCCG
This sequence comes from Pseudomonas sp. PSPC2-3, assembly GCF_049898265.1. NCBI lineage: Bacteria > Pseudomonadati > Pseudomonadota > Gammaproteobacteria > Pseudomonadales > Pseudomonadaceae > Pseudomonas > Pseudomonas sp. PSPC2-3. Next base: position 252,332 of record NZ_JAFCXJ010000004.1, read on the forward strand.
TATTGCCTGGACGAGCAAGGCCGGCCGCTGATCCTGATCAGCCGGATCGCCCAACACACCCATAACCTGCAGAAAGACCCCAAGTGCTCGCTGCTGGTCGGCGAGCGTGAAGCGGATGACGTGCAGGCAGTGGGGCGCCTGACCTACCTGGCCGAAGCCGAGCAATTGCACGACGCCGCCGCGATTGAAGCGGCCGCCGAACGCTATTACCGCTACTTCCCCGAATCGGCCAACTATCACCAGGCCCACGACTTCGACTTCTGGGTACTCAAGCCGGTACGTCACCGCTATATCGGCGGCTTTGGCGCGATTCACTGGCTTGACCGGTTGACCCTGGCCAACCCGTTCGCCGGCCCGGCCGAGCGCAGCATGGTCGAGCACATGAACGCCGACCACTCCAAGGCCATCGCCCATTACGTCGAGTTGGCCGGTTTGCCCACCCACGAGCCGGCGCAACTGGCCGGGATCGACAGCGAAGGCATGCACCTGCGCATAGGGCATGCGCTGCACTGGTTGCCGTTCGCCGAGTCTTGCAACACGCCGACACAAGTGCGCGAGGCCCTGGTTTCCTTGGCTCATGCTGAGGTCTGGCCGAAAAAAAGCGCCGCTGAAGCTTGAATTCACGAAATGGCGACGTCATCTAAGGTGGACTGGCAAGGCAATCTTGCGTTGAGGAAACCATTTGATGCGCCCTTTTTTATTGCTCTTTCTGCTGTTCCCGGTGTTGGAGCTGTTCGTATTCGTAAAAGTCAGTGGTGCGATCGGGTTTTTCCCGGCACTGCTGCTGATCATTCTCGGCTCGATGCTCGGCGTTCTGGTGCTGCGCGTCGCCGGTCTGGCCACGGCGCTGCGTGCCCGTGAAAGCCTGAATCGCGGCGAATTACCGGCTCAAACCATGCTCGAAGGGCTGATGATGGCCCTGGCCGGTGGCCTGTTGATCCTGCCAGGCTTCATCAGCGATGTGCTCGGCCTGGTCATGTTGCTGCCGTTCACGCGCAAGCTGCTGGCGGGCAAGATGCGCCAGCGCGCCGAAGAGGCTGCGATTCGCCAACGCGCGTTCGCCGACGACCTGCAACCCCGTGGCGGTCCGGCTCCGCGCCAGCCGTTGGGGCGAGAAGGTGATGTGATCGAAGGTGAGTTCGAGCATCGCGACAGCAAATAACCGCTTCACTGGCGCGGCCCCTTCGGGGGCTGTGTTGTTTTTAAGGGCCGGCAGACGCAAAAAAATTCATCGCCGGCCCCTTGTAATAAGCTGATGCGCCCTTATGTAACGGTCACCGCAAGGTTTCTGGTGGCGACACCAGACAGACTTCCGCGTTTCGCCCTGCGAACCGCGACCGGCCCCGCCGGATTTAACCTGCCGGTACTGACACCGGCCGATGAAAAACACAATTAGGAGAGATCGACAATGAGCAAGCTTCGTCCTCTGCACGACCGCGTCGTTATCCGTCGCAGCGAAGAAGAAAAGAAAACCGCTGGCGGTATCGTTCTGCCAGGTTCGGCTGCTGAAAAAGCCAACCACGGTGTGATCGTCGCTGCAGGCCCAGGCAAGACTCTGGAAAACGGTGAAGTACGTGCGCTGGCCGTTAAAGTCGGTGACAAGGTTGTATTCGGTCCTTACTCCGGCAGCAACACTGTGAAAGTCGACGGCGAAGACCTGCTGGTCATGGCTGAGAACGAGATTCTCGCCGTTCTGGAAGGCTGATTTCCCCGCTCATTTTCCCGTTACTACAAAGTATTTAAGGAATATCGATAATGGCTGCTAAAGAAGTTAAATTCGGCGATTCCGCCCGCAAGAAAATGCTCACCGGTGTCAACGTCCTGGCTGACGCAGTAAAAGCGACCCTGGGCCCTAAAGGCCGTAACGTGATCATCGAGAAGAGCTTCGGCGCTCCGACCATCACCAAGGACGGCGTTTCCGTCGCCAAAGAAATCGAACTGGAAGACCGTTTCGAGAACATGGGCGCGCAGCTGGTCAAAGACGTTGCCTCCCGTGCCAACGATGACGCAGGCGACGGCACCACCACCGCTACCGTTCTGGCTCAGTCGATCGTCAACGAAGGCCTGAAAGCCGTCGCTGCCGGCATGAACCCGATGGACCTGAAACGCGGCATCGACAAGGCGACCATCGCCATCGTCAAAGAGCTGAAAAACCTGTCCAAGCCATGCGCTGACACCAAGGCTATCGCTCAGGTGGGTACCATCTCCGCCAACTCCGACAACTCCATCGGCGACATCATTGCCGAAGCCATGGAAAAAGTCGGTAAAGAAGGCGTGATCACCGTTGAAGAAGGCACTGGCCTGGAAAACGAACTGTCGGTTGTAGAAGGCATGCAGTTCGACCGTGGCTACCTGTCCCCGTACTTCGTCAACAAGCCAGAAACCATGGTTGCCGAGCTGGAAAGCCCGCTGATCCTGCTGGTCGACAAAAAAATCTCCAACATCCGCGAAATGCTGCCGGTGCTGGAAGCCGTTGCCAAGGCCGGCCGCCCACTGCTGATCGTTTCCGAAGACGTTGAAGGCGAAGCCCTGGCGACTCTGGTTGTGAACAACATGCGTGGCATCGTCAAGGTTGCAGCCGTCAAGGCTCCAGGCTTCGGCGACCGTCGCAAGGCCATGCTGCAGGACATCGCCGTTCTGACCGGCGGTACCGTTATCTCCGAAGAGATCGGCCTGAGCCTGGAAAGCGCCACCCTGGAAAACCTGGGCAGCGCCAAGCGCGTGACCATTTCCAAGGAAAACACCATCATCGTCGACGGTGCTGGCGTAGACGCCGACATCCAGGCGCGCATCACTCAGATCCGTGCCCAGGTTGCCGAAACTTCCTCGGACTACGACCGTGAAAAACTGCAAGAGCGTCTGGCCAAGCTGTCCGGCGGCGTTGCAGTGATCAAGGTTGGCGCTGGCTCCGAAGTTGAAATGAAAGAGAAGAAAGCCCGCGTTGAAGACGCCCTGCACGCAACCCGCGCAGCCGTTGAAGAAGGCGTGGTACCTGGCGGTGGTGTTGCGCTGATCCGCGCCCTGGAAGCCATCCTGGACCTGAAAGGCGACAACGCCGATCAGGACGTGGGTATCGCTGTACTGCGTCGCGCCGTTGAAGCACCGCTGCGTCAGATCGCTGCCAACAGCGGCGACGAGCCAAGCGTTGTGGTTAACGCTGTGAAGAACGGTAAAGGTAACTTCGGTTACAACGCGGCAACCAGCGAATACGGCGACATGATCGAAATGGGCATCCTGGACCCTACCAAGGTGACTCGTTCGGCGCTGCAAGCAGCTTCCTCCATCGGCGGTCTGATCCTGACCACCGAAGCCGCTGTTGCTGAAGCACCGAAGAAAGAAGGCTCGGCTGGCGGCGGTATGCCAGACATGGGCGGCATGGGTGGCATGGGCGGCATGATGTAAGCCAGCCTTACCCGGCGACTGAAAAACCCCGCCTGCAGCGATGCAGGCGGGGTTTTTTTATGCGGGTGCGTAATAAGGGAGGGAGGTAACTGAAGTGGTTGGCCGGTCTACGTATTCAATGCACGCACTTCTGACACCCTGACCTTCGATGGTCGATAGAGCATCAGGCAGTACAGCCCCAGGCAGATCAGCCAACAGAAAATCGCCGTCCACACGTTGTGGGAAAAGAAGTGCGCGCCCTGTGCCATGCGGCTCACGGAAAACACGCTGCCCAGCGCCACGGCAAAGATGAACGCCTTGCGTGCCATCCGCGGCCGGCGATCCCGTAGCGCAAAGAACCAGGCGAACAGGGCGAACCCGGTTGCCGCATGCCCGCCGGGCCAGCAGCGCCCAGGTTTATCGGTGGGCGGGCGAGGGCTCAGCAGTTCGCTGTAGGTTTCCTGGCCACCGAACTCCTTGAGGCTCCACGGGCATTGCACGGCGGTGACGGTTTTCAACGGCGAGACGAACGCCGTGGCCAGCCCCAGGGACAACACCAGGCAGCCCAGTTCGCGGCGGTACGGCTTGAGGCGCTGGAGGATAAAGGTACCGGCAAACCCCAGAATGGCCAGCACCGAGAACAGGATGACCAACTGTTTGGCGCGGTCATGCAGGATGTCTTCGAGGAAGAAGCTGTAACGCCCGATGAAGCCGCCATCCGCAGCGCTGTAGAACTGCTTGGCGAGGTCCATGTCCAGCGATGTCAGCTGCAGCAATAGCATCAGCAGCGCAGCACCGGCGGGGATGCCCAGGCACAGCCAGAAATTGAGAGGTTTGGAAACCGGAACAACAGGAGGGGATTGCATGGTAAACCCTGATAAAAAAGTCCCGTACTCGGCTGTACGGGACGTTTTGGTTAGCGCGTGCTTAATGCCGGGGCCTCTTCCTTGGGCGCTTTCCAGCTCAGCAGTTGTTGTTTGAAACCATAACTGGCGGCCTGGTAATAGGTGATCGCCCGCAGGATCAGCGGGTCATCGCTGCCGACCCGCAACTCCTGGCTTTCACCCAGCGCCTCGTCGTGGCGACGCAGGCCCTGGCGTGGGCTGAGAATCGCCAGGTCTTTGCCGTCGAACAGCCCCAGGTGCTGGTAATTACCCACCACGACCCGAGGGGGCAATGGGTTGTCCTGCAACAGGTCGCGGCCAAAGAAGGTCGATTCATAGCTCAGGTTGATCAGGCCCAGCAGGGTCGGCGCCAGGTCTATCTGGCTGGCCAGTTGCGCCGATTCCCGTGCGTCGATCAGCTTCGGCGCATAGATGAACAGTGGAATCTGATAGTTGGTGATGGGCAGGTCTTCCTTGCCTGCACTGCCGGCGGTGTGGTCGGCGACGAAGACGAAGATCGTGTTATCGAACCATGGCTTCTGACGCGCCGCTTCCAGGAACTGGCCGATGGCATGGTCGGTATACTTCACCGCGCCGTCGCGGCCATTGCCGGATTTGATATCGATGCGCCCGTCCGGGTAGGTGTAGGGGCGATGGTTGGAGGTGGTCATCAGTTGCAGCAGGAACGGCTGCTGCTTGGCGTAGTCGGCATCGGCCAGCTTCAGGGTCTGTTTGTACAGATCCTCGTCCGCCATGCCCCACGCATTCTTGAACGAAATTTCCGACTCGGGCACGCTGCTCTGGTCTACGACGCGATAACCGTTGCCGCTGAAAAACGCGTTCATGTTGTCGAAATAACCGCGCCCGCCATACACAAACACGCTGTCGTAACCGATGGCCGTGAGTTGTTGCCCCAGGCTGGCGAAGCCGCTCTCCCGACCAATGCGCTTGACGATGGAGCGTCCCGGCGTCGGTGGGATGGCCAGGGTGATCGCCTCCAGGCCACGGTCGGTGCGGGTGCCGGTGGCGTAGAAGTTGTTGAAGTACAGGCTTTGTTGACGCAAGGCGTCGAGATTCGGCGTGAGGTTGCGCCCGTCGCCATTGCTGCCCATGTATTTGGCGCTGAAACTTTCGATGGTCACCAGCACGATGTTGGGTTTGCGCAGCGTGCCCGGGTGGGTGATGGCACGGCGGATATCCAGTGGGTCCTGGCCGATGAAGCGCGCATTGGGCTCGCTGAGTTCGGCGCGCAACTGCTTGGCTACGATTTCGGTTGGCAGGCTCTTGTAGAACTGTGAGTAATCCAGCTCGTTGTTACGGAACGCGGCGAAAAACTGATACGGGCCATTGCTCGCCAGTTCGTTCTTGTAGGCATTGCCACCTTGGGCGCGTGGGCTGTCCTGGCTGATCAGTTGCAGGCTCAGGCCCGCGACGACCAACAGCGCCAAGGCATTCAACAGACGGCCGCGCATGGGCGGCAGCGGGGCGTTCATTGCCGCATTGAATGGCTTGCGCAGGGCCAGGCTCAGCACGACAGCCAGCATCGCCAGCAAACTGAGCAACTTGCCGATGGGATAGGATTCCAGCAGGTTGTTCAGTACTTCGTCGGAGTACACCAGGTAGTCGACGGCGATAAAGTTGAAGCGCACGCCGAACTCATCCCAGAACAACCATTCGGCCACCGAGGTGAACAGCATCGCGAACAGGCTGACGGTGAGCACCGCCTGCAGGAACCAGCGATGGCCGCGGCGACGCCACAGCGCGGGCGGGCACAGCAACAGGTACAGCCCCAGAGGAAGGGCGGCATAGGCTAGAAAGGCCAGGTCATAGAGCAGGCCCACACCAAACACCGGCAACAGATTGCCGCCGACTTCACTCAGGTGAGTAATGAGCAATACGCTACGTGTGAGCAGGAAAATAACCAGCCAGGCACCGGTTACCAATAGCAAATAGCGCATAGGCGCTGTTTTGAAAAAAACCATGTACAGCTTCCTTATATCGATGCGCGCGATGTTCACCCCGCTACTGTAGTGAGTTTGTGAAGCTATAGTGAAAAACTCGTTCAACTCTTTAGTCGGTTGAAATCGTTTATCTGCCTAGCGCTCAGCTCTATCCCTGAGCCCTACTTGGCCTTAAGCTGCGCGGGCCAACACACGGCTGGCACGAAAGTACGGAGACACTGCCCATGCGAATTTTATTGGTTGAAGACAACCGCGATATTCTGGCCAATCTGGCCGATTATCTGGGGCTCAAAGGTTACACCGTGGACTGCGCGCAGGACGGCTTGTCGGGCCTGCACCTGGCTGCCACCGAGCACTACGACCTGATCGTGCTCGACATCATGCTGCCTGGCATCGATGGCTACACCTTGTGCAAGCGCCTGCGCGAAGATGCGCGCCGCGATACGCCGGTGATCATGCTCACCGCCCGCGATCAGTTGGATGACCGCCTGCAGGGCTTCAAGTCCGGGGCCGATGACTACTTGCTCAAACCGTTCGCCCTGTCGGAACTGGCCGCGCGCATCGAAGCCGTGCTGCGCCGCGCCCACGGCGGCGGGCGCCGTGCCCTGCAGGTGGCCGACCTGCATTACGACCTCGATACCTTGGAAGTCACCCGCGAAGGGCGCCTGCTCAAGCTCAACCCGGTGGGCCTGAAGCTGCTGGCGGTGTTGATGCAGAAAAGTCCCCATGTGCTGCGTCGGGAAATTCTCGAAGAAGCCCTATGGGGGGATGATTGCCCCGACAGTGACAGCCTGCGCAGTCACGTCCACCAGTTGCGCCAAGTGATCGATAAACCTTTCGCCAAGCCATTGCTGCAAACGGTACACGGTGTGGGTTACCGCCTGGCCGAGGGTCGTGATGGAGTTTAAGCAAAGCCTTGCCCAGCGGATCATCATCGCCTTTGCCTTGATGAGCGCATTGGTGGCGGGCGCCTTCGCGATGGGGATCATCGCGACGGTGCATCTGGTGGAAGAGAAGCTGATTTCGGCAGGGTTGGGCGGCGACTTGCAGCGCCTGCTGCTGATGGACAGCGTCGAGGACTGGAGCCACCGACCCGAGCCGGACCAGCTGTTCTATTTCAGCGGCGGGCGCGGGGATTTCGAGCTGCCCAAGGACCTGCGGCACCTGGAACCGGGTTTTCATGAAGTGTTCCGCGAGGCGTTGTCGTACCACGCCATGGTCGAAGTGGTCGATGGTCGGCGTTACGTGCTGCTGCAAGACCAGAGCGATTTCGAAGAGCGTGAGCGCGTGCTGTTCGCGGTGGTGCTGGTGGGCTTCGTGCTCAGCCTGGCGCTGGCGGTCTTCCTCGGCTGGGTGCTGGCCCGCAAGGTGATGGCACCGGTGGTGCGCCTGGCGCGCCAGGTGCGTCATCGTGACCAGTTGCTCGGCCTGGCGCCGCCCCTGGCACCGGATTACGCCGCCGATGAAGTGGGCGAGCTGGCTGTGGCCTTCGACGCCACATTGGGCCGTCTGCGCCAGGCGCTGTCCCGCGAGCAGTTGTTTACCAGTGATGTGAGCCACGAATTGCGCACGCCGTTGATGGTATTGGCCAGTTCCTGCGAGCTGCTGCTGGAAAACCCGGCCATCGACGAGCGTGGGCGCAACCAGGTGCTGCGCATCGCCAGGGCCTGCGAAGAAATGCGCGAACTGGTGCAGACCTTCCTGATGCTGGCACGCGCCCAACACAACGACGCCACCATGTCCCCCCGGGTAACCCTCACCCAGGTGGCGGATGATTTGCTCGGCCTCTGGCGTGAGCCGATCGAGCAAAAAGGCCTGCAACTGATCTACCAGCCGGGCAACCCCCTGGATACGCGCTATAACACCACCTTCCTGCATGCGGTGATGGGCAATCTGCTGCGTAATGCACTGCATTACACCGAGCAGGGCTTTATCCGGCTCACCCTGGAACCGAGTGGTTTTGTGGTGGAAGACTCCGGCGTCGGCATTCCTGAAGACAAGCGCGAAGCCATGTTCGAGCCCTTCGTGCGCGGCAGCGAAAAACGCGGTGAGGGCCTTGGCCTGGGGCTGTCGCTGGTGCAGCGGATCTGCGAAAACCAAGGCTGGAGCGTCAGCCTGAGCACCATGGAGCCCAATGGTTGCCGCTTTCATGTCCAGTTGAGCCAAGTCAAACCCTGACTTGCCGTGCTACCGCTATGCTGGCAACGATCAGTGTAATTCGTCGAAGATGGCCCTGTGCCATCAATCGTGTCGGTAAAGTCTTGAAATGTATGAGTCTGGACAGGACAAGTTTTTCACAACGAGTTGACCTATTGATCACAGTTTGCAACTTAAGGTCGTAGGCATCAGTAAACGGAGACGTAAGATGCCTACCCCGATCAAGCTCGAATTTTCCGATAAGTACGACGAAGAGCATGCACAGAATTATTTGCTCAAACATCAGGATAATTTAGCTCGCCGGCTGTCCCACAAACGTGACGAGCAGTTGGCGCGCGGTGCGCTGGCCATGGCCGGTGAACCTGGCCTGGTCTTGGACTTGCCTTGCGGGGCGGGGCGTTTCTGGCCGTTGCTGGCGGAAAAACCCAACCGGGTGATCATCGGCGCCGATAATTCGGAGTCGATGTTGAAGGTCGCGATGGTCGCCCAGCCAGCGGATGTGGTCAAACGGGTACGCCCTTTGCAGACATCCGCCTTTGATATCGATTTGCCTGATAACGCGGTCGACAGCATCTTCTGCATGCGCCTGATGCACCACATTGGTGAGCCTGAGCACCGCTTGGCGATATTGCAGGAGTTTCATCGTGTTACCCGCGACAGCGTGATCATCTCGCTGTGGGTGGATGGCAACTTCAAGGCCTGGAAACGCAAGCGTGCTGAAGTAAAACGTCGTAGGAAAGGTGAGCAGGAAGGTTACCAAAACCGGTTCGTGTTACCGGCTGCTACTGTCGAGGCAGAGTTTGAGCAGGCCGGTTTCCGAGTTCAGGAGTCCCTGGACTTTATTCCGTTCTACGCCATGTGGCGGGTATACGTATTGCGCAAGAGGTAACAGGATGGCAGTTGAGTGCGTAGCAGGCAGTCATGTAGCTCCCGAAGAGCGATTTGAGTATTTCTGGCGCCAGCAGGGCGAGTGGGTCGAAGAGCCTAATCGTCGGCGTGGCGGTGAAAGTGGCGTGCAGCGTGTGATGGGCCCCACCGGGCGTTTGCTCTACAGCAAACGTCAGACCGGGCATATCTACCGCAGTTTGCTGCATCCGTTTGGGCGCCCGACGGTGTTGCGCGAACGGGATGCTCTCAAAGGCCTGCGCGCGCTGAATGTACGGGTACCGGAGATGGTGTTCTGCGAGGCGCGTCGTGATCCGCAACACCAATGGAAAGCATTGTTGGTGACGGCTTCGCTGGACGGTTTCGACGAAATCGAAAAATGGTACGCCGCCGGTGGCCGTGAACAGTACGGCGAAGCGGTACACGAGCGTGTACTCAAAGAGGTGGCGGCGACATTGGCGCGCATGCACAAAGGTCGCTGGCAACACGGTTGCTTGTACATCAAGCATATCTTTGTGCGCGTCACGGGTGAGCCCGACTCGGCCAACGTGGAAGTCGCGCTGCTGGACTTCGAGAAATGCCGCCAGCGCCTGACCGCTTATCGAGCCGCCTCCCATGACATGCTGCAACTGCGCCGCCATTCGTCGTGGAGCGATGGCGACTGGGCAAAACTCAGCTACTTTTACGAGACGGCGTTTGGCAGCGCTATCAAGGGTTTAACCAAATGAAGCTAGAAATAGCTCGAGGTCTGTTTCTGGTCGGGGCGTTGGGCATTGCTGCCCTGGCCCTGGCTGCATGGGAACAGCCTCGGACACAGGTCCTCAGTGCGGTGCAAGGCAGCGGGCAATGCCTGCTGCCGCGCATCGCCAAGGCGAATGCGACGGTCAAGCCCGATCATGACCTGCTGCTGTTCATGTTCGGGATGTCTCGAGGGATGGGGCCACAAAGTTGAAACGATCGAAACCACCCAAAAAGGGCCTTGTGAAACGAGGCCCTTTTTTTTCGCCGGCGATTTGGCCGTCGGGCGCAGCGTTGGCCGAGCCTGACCGTCAGACCAGATGCAGATGGTTATCCCAAAGCCCGGCCGGCAATTCCAACGGTGTTGCGCTCAGCTGTGCCTGGCGGCAGTCATAGAACCGGCAGCGCCCCTGGCCGGAGGTCACGACAAACCCATCCGCCACCGCACCCACGCCCGCACAGTCCGGCAACGGCCCATCCAGGCGCAGCTCGCCACTGTCCATGTGCCAGATAAACAAGCGGTTGCCGCGCGGTGCGGTCAACGCGACCAGGCGCAATTCGCTGTGTACCGCGACGCTGGCGGTGTAGTGCTCCATCGCCTGTAGCTGCTCGTCGGCCACTGCAAACGCCATGAATGGCTGCCCCGGCCGCTTGATCGCGAGCAACTCGGAGCGCTCCTGGGACGGCCCCATGAACTGCTGCCCGGTCAGGATGGTGCCATCGCTGGCGATGCCCATATGGCGCACGCTGTTCATCTGCTGGCCGAGGGTTTCCTTGCTGATCAGGCTGCCGTCGCGTTGCATCAGCACCAGGCTCGGTTCCATGGCGTTGAGGTTCATTTCCACGCGGCTTTCGGCTTCGGTGCGGATGCCGCCGTTGGCCACCACCAGGGTTTCGCCGTCGGGCATCCACGCCACCTGGTGCGGGCCGATGCCATGGGTGGAAATCTCGCCGCTGTGCACCAGCCGTTCGCCTTCGAACCGGTACACCCCGAGCAGGCCACGGCCCGGATCGGAGGTGTCGTTTTCGGTGGCGTACAGCCAGTCGCCACTTTTATGGATTACCGCGTGGCCATAGAAGTGGCGGTTTGCATTCGCGGTGATGGTTTGCAGCAGCGCGCCATCACGCAGGTCGATCAGGTAACTCTCGGTGCCTGGGCGACGGGCGACAAACAGCGCGATCGGCAGCGTCGGGTGGTTGATGATGTCGTGGCAGCGCTGGCCGACCTGGGTGGCGAACACCCGCTGGCCGTCCAGGCGATAACCGACAGCATAGTGTTTGCCGTCTGCATCATCCCGCGCCGACAGCAGCAGCGGGCCCTTGTCTTTCTGCTTGAACAACGTCCAGCCGCCCAGCGTGAGTGCGCCGAGCAACGCGCTGCCAATGGCCAAAGCCTGTCGCCTGAGCATCATCAGTCACCGTCGTTGGCGTTGAAGCCCAGTTGGATGCCCAGCGCCTTGGCCAGCTCGCCTTCGTGCAGGCGGTGGACGACGTTGAGACTGTCGTAGAGATCGTTGAGCTGCTGGCGTCCGGCGTCATCGGCGAGCAATTCGTTGAGGGTGCGCTGGTTGCTGGCGAACAGTTTCAGGGACGCGGCATAGGCGGCGTCGATCTTCTCGGCCAGGGCCTTTTGATCGGCCGGCAACAAGCCACGCAGGCCTTTGTTGTCGACGCCGACCCACACGGTCTGGGCCGCGGCAAGGCTGGCTTCCAGGCTTCGCAGGGACGACTGGCTGCGCCATGCATCGGCCTGGAACGGCTGCGGGATGCCCTTGGTCTGGCGGCCCATCGGCGTGCCGAGTTTTTTCTTCAGGGTGTCCAGTGCGGTCACTTGTACGCGCAGCAGGTCGGCAATGGCCTCGTGGGAATCAGCGTAGCGCTGGTTGGGAAACTTGCTCATCTGCGCGAGCATGCCGTCGGTGCTGTTCCAACTGGCCAGGATCTCTTCGGCCAGGGCTTTCTGGCGCTCGCCGATGGCCGTCAGCAGCGGGCAGTAGCGGGCTTTCTGCGCGGCGTCGGCGATATCGGTCTTGGCGTCGTAGAGGATGTATTCATAGGCCGACAGGCCTTGCACCACCACGCTGGATTTGGCCAGGGCGGCCGCATCGATCTGCGGCTGGGCGGCGACCAGTTGCTCGACCTGACGACCCACCAGGTTTTTCTTGTCCGGCCAGAACTGCACCTGCCACGAACGGTTACCCTCGGCCAGCGGGCCGATCAGCAGCGGTTGCAGTTCGGCCCAGGCTTTTTGGGCGTGAAGGAAGTCGGCGCGAGCGGTGTCCAGGCTTTCCTTGCCCTGGCAGTACGCCAGGGCGCTGACGGCCAGTTGACGGTCGGCTTCCACCCAGCGGCTGTAGGTCGGCAAGATCACTTGCTTGGCGATGGCGGCCGAGGTCACCGCTTGCGGGTCTTGCGGCGAGCAGGCACCGAGCGCGAGGGCGGCCAGGCTGGTGAACAACAACTTGGGACGGAACATGTCGAGCTCCCTTCTGTAAGTGGGGCGAAGCTTATAAAGAGTTCAGGAACGCCAGCAGTGCAGCGCGCTGCTCGGCATTGAAGGACAACACATGCTGCTGCGCCGCTTGTGCTTCACCGCCGTGCCAGAGCACGGCTTCCAGCAGGTTGCGGGCGCGGCCGTCATGCAAGAACTGGGTGTGGCCACTGACGGTTTGCGTCAGGCCGATGCCCCACAACGGCGACGTGCGCCAGTCGCGGCCACTGGCCTTGAATTCGGTGCGGTGGTCGGCCAGGCCGTCGCCCATGTCATGCAACAGCAGGTCGCTGTAGGGGCGAATCACCTGGTTGGCCAGTTCAGGTTCGGCAGCATTGGCCGCCGTGGTGAACGACGGCGTGTGACACCCCTGGCAACCGGCCTGGTAGAACAGGTTCTTCCCGGCCAGCACCTGTGGTGCGTCGACGTCGCGGCGCACGGGCACCGCCAGGTTGCGGGTATAGAACAGCACCAGGCGCAGGATATTATCGCTGACTTCCGGCTCGCCATCGGGCCCATTGCCGTTGGGCGCCTGTTTGCAGGCGACCTGGGCGTCGGTGCAGTCATCGAACGGTCTCAGCGACGTGGTGAGGCCCATATCCCCCGAAAACGCGTGAACGTTCTGTTGATTGAGGTTGGGTTGCCCGGCTTTCCAGCCGAAGCGTCCGAGCACGGTTTTTTGCCGGGCGTCATCCCAGACCCAGTTCGCGCGGCCGACGATGGCGTCTTTGTCGGCGGTCTTCGGGTCGGTGTTGCGCAGGATATCCGCGTCGGCAATCGCTTCGAGCAGGCCCAGGCCGATCATCGGCGGGGCGATGCGTGCGGAGAAGCGTGTGTCCGGGTGCATCGGGCCGTAACCGAGTTGGGTGATCTGCAGGTTGGGCTTGCGCAGTTCGACGACGCTGCCGTCCGTGAACGTGACGTTGACCGGCGTGTAGTCGACCCGCACCTTGCCCTCCGGCGTCACGCCGGGTACGGCCATGTCCTGCAACTGCCCGCCGTAGACCGGCTCGGGCACCACGCCGAGTTGCTCGATGAGTTTGGCATACGGCGGCGCATCCGGGATCGACAGGCGCACCAGCATCGACACGGCGTTCTGCGCGTCGGCCAGCGGCGGGTGGCCACGGCCGTCCTTGATATGGCAGTTCTGGCAGGCATTGGTGTTGAACAGCGGCCCCAGGCCGTCGCGCGCGGTGGTGGTGGAAGGCGCGATCACCCAGGGGCTGCGAAAGAAACTGTTGCCGACGCTGAAATCCAGGCGGCGGGTTGGCGACAGGTTGGCCGAGGGCAGGGAAAAGGCGTTCTGGCCGTGTTTGTTCACCGTCGTTGCCCCGCCGGCCCGCGCTTCCCCCGGCTCAGCCTGGGTAAACCGGGGGGCGTCGTCGCAGGCAACCAGGCTCATGGCCATCAGTCCTGCAGACAGGCGAAGAAGCGAACGGAGCATCGAGTTTCCTGAGCAAAGGCGGAAAATAAGGTCGCAAAGTCTAACAGGGCGGGGCGGTTTGAATAAGAGCAATTATCGTTTGATGGCATCCCGGTCCATTCCCGCTAGAATGACCGCACATTTTTTTCTGGAGGTGGCCAATGCAGGCTCTCGACGCTTTGCTCAACCGTGTTTCCGTGCCGCGCCTGCTGGAACCGGCACCGACCCAGGAGCAGCGTGATGTGCTGTTCGCCGCGGCCATGCGTGCGCCCGACCACGGCCAGTTGCGTCCTTGGCGGTTCCTCACCGTGGAAGGCGCGGCCCGTGAGCAGATGGGCACGTTGCTGGTCGAAGCCGCCCGCCTGCAAGACCCCGACGCGCCGCAGGCCGTCCTCGACAAGGCCCAGAACGGCCCGTTGCGCGCGCCGCTGGTCGTAGTGGTGATTGCCCGCCTGCAGGAACACTTCAAGGTGCCGAAATCCGAGCAGTTGCTGGCGGCGGCTTGTGCCGCCCATGGCATCCTGCTGGCGGCCTACGCCCAGGGGATTGGCGCGGTGTGGCGCACCGGGGACTTGTCCTACTCGGCCCATGTGGCCAAGGGGCTGGGACTGAAAGAGGGCGAGGAAGTCATTGGCTTCCTCTACCTGGGCACCCCGCAGAACCCGCCGCGTACCGCGCCGAAAGAGGATGTAGCGGCGTTTGTCACGGCCTGGACCGGCCTGTAGGAGCGAGCTTGCTCGCGAAAAACTCAAGGACACCGCGTTCATCCAGGATGCACGCATGATCGAGGATGTAGCGGCGTTTGTCACGGCCTGGACCGGCCTGTAGGAGCGAGCTTGCTCGCGAAAAACTCAAGGACACCGCGTTCATCCAGGATGCACGCGTGATCGTTGACGTTCTTCGCGAGCAAGCTCGCTCCTACAGCGAAAAACTCAAGGACACCGCGTTCATCCAGGATTCACGCATGATCGTTGACGTTCTTCGCGAGCAAGCTCGCTCCTACAGCGAAAAACTCAAGGACACCGCGTTCATTCGGGATGCACGCGTGATCGAGGATGTAGCGGCGTTTGTCACGGCCTGGACCGGTCTGTAGGAGCGAGCTTGCTCGCGAAAAACTCAAGGACACCGCGTTCATCCAGGATGCACGCGTGATCGTTGACGTTCTTCGCGAGCAAGCTCGCTCCTACAGTGTTGTTTACACCCTGAACTGGTCCATCAACGTCATCTGTTGAGTCGCCAGTGCATTGAGTTGGCTGCTGATTGCCGCCGACTCGGTGGCCTGGCCGGTGAGGGTTTCGGTCACGGTGCGGATCGCCGACACATTGCGGTTGACCTCTTCGGCCACTGCGCTCTGTTGTTCGGCGGCGCTGGCGATCTGCAGGTTCATGTCGCTGATCACCGTCACCGCGTCGCTGATCTTGCCCAACGCCTGCACGGCCTGATGGATCTGCCCGGCATTGCTCTGGGCCTGCTGTTGGCTCGAATGCATGGTCGCCACCACGCCACGGGTGCCGCTCTGGATGCGTTCGATCACCTGGCGGATTTCCTCCACCGAATCCTGGGTGCGCTTGGCCAGGTTGCGTACTTCGTCGGCCACTACCGCAAACCCGCGCCCGCTTTCCCCGGCGCGTGCCGCTTCGATGGCAGCGTTGAGCGCCAGCAGGTTGGTCTGCTCGGCAATACTGCGAATCACTTCCAGCACTGAACCGATCTGCTCGCTGTTGACGGCCAGTGCTTCGACTTCGCTTACGGCCTTGCTGACTTCGTCGGCGAGGGTGGTGATATCGCGGGTGCTCTGCTCGATGATCGACATGCCTTCGCGTGCCGACTGATCGGCCCCGCGCGCCGCGCTGGCGGCGTTGGAGGCGCTGTTGGCGACGTCATGGGCGGTGGCGCTCATTTCATTGGACGCCGTGGCCACCTGGTCGATCTCGCGGAACTGCACCTGCATGCCTTCGCTGGTCTGGCGTGCAATGGCCGAAGACTGGTCCGCCGTGCCACGGGCTTCGCTGATGCTTTGCTTGATCTGCGCGATGGTCGGTTGCAGCTTGTCGAGGAAACGGTTGAACCAGGTCACCAGTTCGCCCAGCTCGTCTTTCTTGGAGTAGGCCAGGCGCTGGGTGAGGTCGCCGTCGCCGCTGGCGATGTCCTTGAGCATGGCGGCCACGCTGTTGATCGGCCGGGTCACGCCGGTGGCGGTCAGCCAGACCAGCAGCAGGCCGAGCAATGCGGCGACGGCCGCGACCAGCAAGGCCTTGAGCGTGCCGCTGGCCTGGGCCTTGTCGAGTACGGCTTGCAGCTTGACGTTGTCGGCCAGCAGTACCGCCTTGGGCAGCTTGATCACTATGCCCCAGGACTTGGCGTCGGCAAGCGGTTTGACCGGGTACACCGCGCGGATGGTGTTGTCCTGTTCGAGAATCGTGCGGTTGTCGCTGCCCAGCAGTTGCACGATCTCTTTGCCTTCGGCGCCCAGGGTGTCGATCAGGTTCTTGCCGACCTTGGCCGGTTCGCCACTGTAGGCGGCGATCAAACCGGTGCTGGAGAGAATCTCCAACTGCGCCATACCGTTGAACAGGTCTTTCTGCGCGGCATCGGTGCTGGCTTGCAAGGCATTGAGGGCAATGTCGACGCCCAGGACGCCGATGAGTTTGCCGTCCACCAGCAACGGCAGGGCGATGGTGGTCATCAGTACAAGCTTGCCGCCCACCGTGTCTTCATACGGGTCCAGCAGGCAAGCGCGACGGGTGTCCCGTGGGCAGGTGTACCAGATGTTGTAGGGGGTGCCGTTGAGGTTGAGGGTGGTTTTGTTCAGGTCCTCTTCGACCATGATGGTGTTCAAGCCTTCGCCGCCGGCGCGGCTCCAGTAGCTGGAGAAACGGCCTTTATCGTTGGAGACACGCGCCTTGTCGTCGACAAACTCACTGTCCTTGCCATCCAGCGCATTGGGCTCGAACGACATCCATATCCCCAGCACCTTGCTGTTGCGTTCAAACGCGGTTTTCAGGCTCTGATTGAGTTCTTCACGCAGCGCGCCGGGTTCGAGGGAGCGCTTGGCGGCCAGGGTGCGCAGGTCTTTGACCTGGTCGGCGAGGGCGGTCAGCGCCACCAGGCTGTCGCCGAAGGTTCGCTGCAGTTGCACCGCCTGTTCGGCAGCCTTGGCTTGCAGCAGTTGTTGCACACTGGCGGTGAGCATCCGTGAGCTTGAGTCGCTGACCAGCGCATTGTTCTGCGCGGTATTGTAAATATTCATGCCGACCACCAGCGCAATCACTCCCAGCAGGCAGAGGCCGGACAGCAGCACGATTTTCAAGCGGATGGAGAGGGTATCGAACATAGGTTCACTCACGGATGGGCTTGTTGGTATGCGAGCCGGGCCAAGTCCATTCGGCGCCTTATCCGGAGCATCGGCGTAGCCAGGGGTTTCATGAGAGGGAGGCGATGAACGGTAGGAAAACGCCTACATCCCGCGTTATACGGGGCGTGCAAGCCGTTCCGGGCGGGACCATATCCACAGGTTGCCCAGGCTCATTCCGGCGATGGTGAGGTAGATCGGCCAGCCGTGATCGAGCGTCAGCAGCATCAGTAGGGCACAGAGCAGCATGCTGACGGTGGCGCTGATTTTGGCGCGGCGCGCAATGATCTTGCCGTTGCGCCAGTTGAACAGGATCGGCCCGAACAGGCGGTGGTTTTCCAGCCAGGCGCTGAGGCGCGGCGAGCTTTTGGTGGCGGCCCAGGCAGCCAGCAGGATGAATTCGGTGGTGGGCAAACCCGGCACGACAATCGCCACCAATCCGATACCCAGGCTGACGTAGGCCAGCAGGCCGAAGAGGAGCCGGGCGATTCTCGAGGTGGATGGGGATTTGCCGGTCATGGGTGTGTGCAAGTCGGGGAAAACAATTATTCAGCTTGGCATGAGATCCAAGTGTGGGGGGGCGTGTCAGCCACCACTTTCATGGCTGACCCATCCCTATCGGGAGCAAGTCGAATCGTCGCACCGCCCTTCCCACCGAATACGCATTTCAATCGAATATCAGGCCAGTTCAGGGGCGGTAGCGTATGCCTGTTCGAGCAACACCGTGAAGCGCATAAACGCATTGAGCGCACCTTTTTCCACATCGGCTTCTTCTTCGGCGCTGAATTCCAGGCCGTCGAGGGTGCGGGTGAAGCGCTTCCAGCCGTCGGCGCGGCCGCCGGCCGGCTCGCCGAGGTGGCGGGCGCCGAAGGTTTCGCTCAGGCCCAGGGCCACGGCGCGCTTGATCAGGAACGCCGCGCCCAGCTTGGAGCCTTCGGAGACGAACAACCAGCCCAGGGCTTCGGCTTGGCTCGGGTTCTGCACGGCGCCGGGGACGGCGGCCGGCACGTCAGTGTCCAGGTCGGCCAGGTCCAGTCTGGCGGCGTCGGCGCGGCAGCGCTCGGCCAGGTCGGGGACGATCTTGATCAGCGCGGCATCGTTGTACAGCGCCACCAGTTCCGATTGGAACAGGTACTGCGCCACCACGAAGCGCGCGAAGTTGGGCCGGGTTTCAAACGGCGCGTGCGCCTTGACCAGCGCATCGAGCCGGGTGTGCGGCTCGCTGGTGATCTGGTTCAGGCGCTGGGAGCGCAGGCTTGGGCGTTCTGCGGAAGGCGAAGCGGTCATGACAAAGTCCTTGTGAAGGGAGCGCCGTGTTGCCCTGAGGCATGGCTGGGCGGTTAGTAACTAGACGAACAAGAAGACGCGGCACAGTAAAAAATCCTCACCTCGCCGGTGATTGATTCCGGCGAGGCGAGGCGGATTGATCAGATGTCCCAGATCACATTGATCGCAAAGTTGCGACCGGGCTGCGTCAGGCGGTCGAGGTTGGCCGGGCCGGTGACACCGGCTTCGCCGACGCTGTCGTAGCTGCGCACGTCATCCCAGTTCCAGTACTTCTTGTCGGTCAGGTTGTAGAGGCCGGCGTTGAGGGTCACGTCGTGGGTGACTTTATAGAAGCCGGTCAGGTCGAGGATGCCGAAGCCTGGGGTCTTGAACGGGCCGTTGGCGCTGTCGCCGTCGGGCGCGAAGAAGGTCTTGCTGTCGACACGGTCTTGTTTCTTCACCAGGGTCCAGCTCAGCAGGCCACCGTAGTTGTCCTGTTCGTAACCCAGGCCGAATACGCCTTTGAGTGGGTTGACGCTGTTCAGTGGCTCGCCGCTGTCGTCGTTGCGCCCGTAGGCGTAGGCAATCGACCCCTGGGTATACAGGCCCTGAGGCGCCCCGAAGGCGTCGAGGTTCAAGCGGCCCTTGGCTTCCGCGCCCTTGATGGTTGCGCGCTTGATATTGACGGCCTGGAACTGTTCGACGGTGCCGCCGACGACCGCGTTGTCTTCGTCGATAAAGTCGCGGTACTTGTTGTAAAACACCGCGATGTCGAAGGAGCCTGCGGCGAACTTGCCGCGAATCCCGGTTTCGATGCCTTTGCTGGTTTCCGGCTTGAGGTCGGGGTTGGGCTCGACGGTGTAGCCCAGGTTCAGGTTTTCAAAGCGTCCGTACAGCGCCTTGGCCGAGGGGGTGCGGAAGCCTTCGGCGTATTGGCCAAACAGGGTGTAGTGATCGGTCAGGGCATACGTCAGGCCAAACTTGGGGGTGACACGGTGCCAGGTTTTTTCCTTGTCGCTCACCGGGTATTGGCCGGTCGGGTTGACGGTACTGAGGAACGCTTGAGTCAGCTTGGGTTTGAGCTGGGTGTAGTCATAACGCAGGCTGGGCAGGAAGGTCCATTTGTCCCAGGCAATCTGGTCCTGGGCAAACAACGAATAGGTGTTGATGGTCGGGTCGGGGAAGTCGCTGGCCTTCTTCACGCTGTCGCTGGCCGTTGGGCTGGGCGCGCCAATGGCTGTGCAACCGGCGCCGACGGCAAGGCAAGTGGCCGCGCCCTCGCGGGAGCCGGTGACTTTCTGCTGCTTGAGCGTGGTGCCGTAGGTCACTTGGTGATCGGTTTCGCCGACGCTGAATGCCTTGTCCAGCTGGGCATCGAATACCCACTGTTTTTCTTCATAAAGCGTGTCGCGGGTGCGCAATACCCGACGGCCGGCCTGGTAGATTTCTGCGGTGCTCTGGTCGGTCTTGGCGATCTGGTAATTGAGGCTGGTCTTGATGCGATCGGTCACGGGCGAGTCGAAGGCAAAGGTGTTTTCCAGGCCGAAACGTTCGCGGGTGATGGTGTCGTTGCCCCGGCGATCACGGTAGAGATTGAAACCTTGACCACCGACGAACGGGCCACCCACGGCATTCTTCAGGTTGACGTCGCGATCGTCCTTGTACTTCTCGTAAGTCAGGCCCAGACGGTTGTCATCGCCATAGTTCCAGCCCAGTTTGGCCAACACGTTGGTGGTGCGCGCCTCCTCGGGGTTGGCGCCGGTGCGGGCCAGGCCGGTGGCATTGTTGCCGTCGTAGGCTTCGGTTTCATGGCCGTTGCGCTGGCTCAGGTGCAGCAAACCGTCGACGTCCTGTACGCGACCGGCGACGGTGGCGGAGGTCAGCCAGCTCTCGTCGGCGGAGCTGTAGCCGGTCTTGAGGCGGGCGCCGACGTCCTGGCCGGGCTTGATGATGTCGTCCGGGTCGAGGGTGAAATAGCTCACCGCGCCGCCGATGGCGCTGCTGCCGTACAGGGCCGACGCCGGGCCGCGCAGGATTTCCACGCGCTTGACGATTTCCGGGTCGACGTAGTTGCGACGGGTCTTGGCGTAGGGGCCGTTGAAGAAGTTGTCCGGCACTTCCACGCCATCGACCTGGGTGAGGATGCGGTCGCCGTCGATACCGCGAATGTTGTAGCCCGCATTGCCGGCACGGGTGCCGGCGCCACCGACCGAGACGCCGGGCTCGTAACGCACCAGCTCGCGGATCGTGTTGACGTTCTGGCGGTCCAGCGTTTGGCGATCATGCACGCTGACGGTGTTCGGTACGCTGTTGACGTCCTGCTCGTTACGGGTGGCGCTGATGGTCACCTGTTGCAGGTTGAGGACACCGCCGGCAGCGCGCTTTTCCAGGACGATGTTGCTGTTGCCGAGTTTGCGGTAGCCCAGGTTGGTCCCCACCAACAAGCGCTCCAGGGCTTTTTCCGGCGACAGCGCACCGCGCACGCCAGGGGACGACACGCCCTGGCCCAGCTCCGCCGGCAGGCCGACTTGCCAGCCGGTCACGGCGGTGAAGGCATTGAGTGCCGAAACCAGTGGCTGCTGTTCGATGCTGAAGCTGTAGTTGCCGTGGCTGCGGGCGGTCGGTTCGGCGGCGGCGGCCGTCAGCGGGGTACCGGCCAGCAGGAGGGCGGCGGTCAGCAAGGACAGCACGGGTGAAGAAGACCGGCGATTGAAACGAGAGGACATCGAGAGCGCTCCGGAAGTACGAGTCTTATAGTTGCGCACTGGTTCAAATAGGAATCAGTTGCATTGGCTAAGACGAGACGTACAGCCGAGGTCTATCGAGTAAAAATAATTCTCATTTAGTTCAGGATCACCAATGCCGGGTATTCAGAGAGCTTGGCCGAGGTGATGTGGGCCAGGGAACGCACTACGTCCAACGGTTGGTCGAGGCGGTAGTTGCCGGTGACGGCGACGCTGGCGAGTTGGTCGTTGGTGTTGACGATCCAGCCGGGGTAGTAGCGACGCAATTCGGCGAGCACTTCGCTCATCGGGCGGTTTTCGAAGATCAGCCGGCCCTGGACCCAGGCCAGGTCCTTGTTGGCGTCGAGCCTGGCGGGTTGACCGAAGCCGTTGGGACCGATACGGATGCTTTGCCCGGCGCTCAGGCGCACGCGGGCATCGTCGAAGGTGTTGCTCAGGTCGACGTCGCCGCGCTGCACCTGCACCTGCGCTTCGCCGTTGAGGTAGCGCACGGCGAACGCGGTGTCGCGCACGCTGGCGCGCACCGGGCCGGCGTCGACTTCCAGGGGCAGGCCGCGGTTGGGCGTTACCTCGAAAAACGCTTCGCCTTGGTAGAGGCGGGCGATGCGCTGGTGATCCCGGGTGGTGCTGGAGAACGCCGAATCGGTGTTCAGCAGGACGTTCGAGCCCTCATCCAATTGCAGGCGCTGGCGCTCACCCACCACGGTGAGGTGGTCAGCTTGCAGGCGTACCGGCAGGTTGCTGAAGCTGAACAGCCCGAGCATCAACACGGCGGCGGTGGCCAGTGGTTTCCAATGCGGTTTGATACGGCGCCAGGCCCCGGGTTTGCGCGGTGCGGCCAGCGCGACGGCGGCGCTGTGGACGGGCGCCCCGCCCCAGGCGGCCTGGGCTTTGCCGAAGGCACGGACGCGTGCCGGGTCGCCGGCCAGCCAGGCTTCGAACGCGGCCTGCTGCCCGGGTTGCGGGCACTGCAGGGCGATCAGCCAGTCGAGGGCCTGGTCCATCGCCGGGTCTTGCAACACCTCATGAGCCAGCGCATGGGGGCGCAGTTTATTCGGGTCGGTCACGGTGTGCCTCGGGTCTTCGCCACGTTCTATTTATCTTTCCTACAGCCTGGGTCGACATTTCTGTCGGGTGAAGCTTAAGGCTGATCCAGCCGTTCGGCCACACCTACACAGATGGCCATGATCAATTTCAGTTCCTTTTGCACCGTGCTCAAGGACACTTCCAATTGATCGGCAATCTCCTGGTAACTGCAACCGTGCAGGCGGCTGAGGATGAAAATCCGTTGCTGGCGGGCACTCAATTGGCCGAGGCTGATGCTCAGGTGCTCAAGCAGTTGCTCGGCCTGGGTCGCGTCTTCGGGCGTGCTGATGGGGGCGGCGACGCTTTGCAGGACGTCCAGCGGGACATCTTCCTGCAGTGTGCGCGCCTGTATCCTGCGGGAACGCAAGTGATCCAGCGCGAGGTTGCGCGCGGTCTGGTAGACGAAGGGTTCGAGGTGATCGATCGGCCGCTCGCCCAGGGCCCGGGTCACGCGCAGGTAGGTTTCCTGCAACAGGTCCTCGGCGGTGCTGTGGTTGTTCACCATCCGCTGCAAGGTGCGTAGCAGAATCACCCGTTGGGTGAGAAATACTTGGTTGAAGCGAGATTGGCTCACAGCGATACCGGACCGATTTGTAGTTAATGATAATGCGTATCATCAGCACAAATGGCAAGTGGCTGTTTCTCTGGGCCTCTACCGATCAAATGTGGGAGCGGCTTGCTCCCGATTACGGAATGTCAGTCAACACATGCATGACTGATACGCCGCCATCGGGAGCAAGTCGAACCGCCCCTCCCACAAAAGATTATTCGGCGTTGCAGAGCGCCAGGCAGTTGTCCAGCATGCGGTTGGAGAAGCCCCACTCGTTGTCGTACCAGGCCAGCACTTTCAGCAGTTTGCCGCTGGACTTGGTGTGGTTGGCGTCGAAGATCGACGACAGCGGGTTGTGGTTGAAGTCACTGGAAACCAGCGGCAGGGTGTTGTAGCCGAGGATCTTCGAGTGCTGGCTGGCTTCCTTGAGCAGCGCGTTGACTTCCTCGGCGGTAGCGTCTTTCTTCAACTGCACGGTCAGGTCCACCAGCGATACGTTGATCACCGGCACCCGCACGGCCATGCCGGTCAGCTTGCCCGCCAGTTCCGGCAGCACCAGGCCGACCGCTTCGGCGGCGCCGGTCTTGCTCGGGATCATGTTCTGGGTGGCCGAGCGCGCGCGGTAGGGGTCGGTGTGGTAGACGTCGGTCAGGTTCTGGTCGTTGGTGTAGGCATGGATGGTGGTCATCAGGCCGCTTTCGATGCCCAGCTCGCGGTGCAGCACCTGGGCCACGGGTGCCAGGCAGTTGGTGGTGCAGGAAGCGTTGGAGATGATCTGGTGGGATTGACGCAAAATGTCATGATTTACCCCGTAGACCACGGTGGCATCCGCGCCTTTGGCCGGGGCAGAGATGATCACCTTGCGCGCGCCGGCGCTAATATGGGCAGCAGCCTTGGCCCGGTCGGTGAACAGGCCGGTGCATTCGAACACCACGTCGATATTGTGCGCAGCCCAGGGCAGCTCGGCCGGGTTGCGAATGGCACTGACGGCGATCCGGTCACCATTGACGGTCAGGCTTTCCTGATCGTGCGCGACCTCTGCATCGAAAGTACCGTGGACGGTGTCGTACTTGAGCAGGTGGGCATTGATCGAGCTGTCGCCCAAGTCATTGATCGCGACGATCTGCAAATCCTGGCGATAGCCTTGGGTATACAGTGCGCGCAGGACATTGCGGCCGATACGGCCAAAACCATTGATTGCGATTCGAAGAGTCATTGAAGAGTGCCTGTCGTCGATTTGTTGTAAGAATTACAAGATTATTCGCATAAAAATAGAAAACAAGCCTTTTTAGTGGCAATATTTTGTTCAATCTACAACGAGTGACCTGAATCAACTGGTCCGATGATCCAAACGACTCTCTGCCATCCCATGTGCCGCGGGCGTTTGATCAGCATAGACACTCAGGTCGCCACATCCGTTAGCCTGGAGTTCTACACATGCATCCCCGCGTTCTTGAGGTCACCGATCGGCTTATCGCCCGCAGTCGTGCAACCCGTGAGGCTTACCTTGCGCTCATTCGCGGCGCCGCCAGCGACGGCCCGATGCGCGGCAAGCTGCAATGCGCCAACTTTGCCCACGGCGTGGCCGGTTGCGGCACCGAAGATAAAAATAGTCTGCGTATGATGAATGCCGCCAACGTGGCAATTGTTTCGTCATATAACGACATGCTCTCGGCGCACCAGCCGTATGAACATTTCCCGGACCAGATCAAAAAAGCCCTGCGCGAAGTCGGCTCGGTCGGCCAGTTCGCCGGCGGCACGCCCGCCATGTGCGACGGCGTGACCCAAGGCGAGCCGGGCATGGAGCTGAGCCTGCTCAGCCGTGAAGTCATCGCCATGTCCACGGCGGTAGCGCTGTCCCACAACATGTTCGACGCTGCGCTGATGTTGGGCATCTGCGACAAGATCGTCCCCGGCCTGATGATGGGCGCCCTGCGCTACGGCCATCTGCCGATGATCTTCGTTCCTGGCGGGCCAATGCCGTCGGGCATCTCCAACAAGCAGAAGGCCGACGTGCGCCAGCGCTACGCCGAAGGCAAGGCCAGCCGCGAAGAGCTGCTGGAGTCGGAGATGAAGTCCTACCACAGCCCCGGCACCTGCACCTTCTATGGCACCGCCAATACCAACCAGTTGCTGATGGAAGTGATGGGCCTGCATTTGCCCGGCGCCTCGTTCGTCAACCCGTACACGCCGCTGCGTGACGCGCTGACCCGCGAAGCCGCGCATCAGGTCACGCGCCTGACCAAGGCCAACGGCAACTTCACGCCGATCGGCGAGATCGTCGACGAAAAATCCATCGTCAACGCCATCGTTGCGCTCAACGCTACCGGCGGTTCCACCAACCACACCCTGCACATGCCGGCCATCGCCATGTCGGCGGGGATCATCCTGACCTGGCAAGACATGGCCGACCTCTCCGAGGTGGTGCCGACCCTGTCCCACGTCTATCCAAACGGCAAAGCCGACATCAACCACTTCCAGGCGGCGGGCGGCATGTCGTTCCTGATCCGCGAACTGCTCGAAGCCGGCCTGCTTCACGAAGACGTCAACACCGTGGCCGGCAAAGGCCTGAGCCGCTACATCCAGGAACCGTTCCTGGTCGACGGCGAACTGATCTGGCGCGACGGCCCGATCGAAAGCCTCGACGAAGCCATCCTGCGCCCGGTGGCCCGTGCGTTCTCGCCCGAAGGTGGCTTGCGCGTGATGCAAGGCAACCTCGGCCGTGGCGTGATGAAAGTCTCCGCCGTGGCCCCCGAGCACCAGGTCGTCGAAGCCCCAGCGGTGGTGTTCCAGGACCAGCAAGATCTGGCCGATGCGTTCAAGGCCGGTCAGTTGGAAAAAGACTTTGTCGCGGTGATGCGCTTCCAGGGGCCGCGCTCCAACGGCATGCCCGAATTGCACAAGATGACGCCGTTCCTCGGCGTGTTGCAGGACCGTGGCTTCAAAGTGGCGCTGGTAACGGACGGGCGCATGTCCGGCGCGTCGGGTAAGATCCCCGCCGCGATCCATGTCAACCCCGAAGCCCAGAGCGGCGGGCCGCTGGCACGGGTGCGCGATGGCGATATCATTCGTGTGGATGGCGTCAAAGGCACCTTGGAGCTTAAGGTGGACGCCGAAGAATTTGCAGCGCGCACACCTGCCACGGGCCTGTTGGGCAATAACGTGGGGGCCGGTCGCGAGCTGTTTGCATTTATGCGCTTGGCCGCAAGCTCCGCAGAGCAAGGCGCCAGCGCCTTTACCTGTGCCTTGGAGACGCTTAAGTGAAGCTTGCGCTGGTCGGTGATATTGGCGGTACCAACGCCCGGTTTGCGTTGTGGCGGGATCAGGCACTGCATTCGATCCGGGTGCAGGCCACCGCGGATCATAAAAGCCCTGAGGACGCGATCAAGGTCTACCTCAAGGAAGAAGGCCTGGCGATCGGCGACATCGGCGCGGTGTGCCTGTCGGTGGCCGGGCCGGTGAGCGGCGATGAATTTAAATTCACCAACAACCACTGGCGCCTGAGTAAGACTGCGTTTTGCAACACCTTGCAGGTGGATGAACTGCTGCTGGTCAATGACTTCTCGGCCATGGCCCTGGGCATGACCCGCTTGAAGCCCGACGAATTCTGCGTGGTCTGCCCTGGCACGCCGGAACCGTTGCGCCCGGCGGTGGTGATCGGTCCGGGCACCGGCCTGGGCGTCGGCACCTTGCTCGACCTGGGCGGCGGCCGTTGGGCCGCGTTGCCGGGGGAGGGCGGCCATGTCGACCTGCCCCTGAGCAGCCCGCGGGAAGCCCAGCTGTGGCAGCACATTTACAATGAGATCGGCCATGTCAGCGCCGAAAGCGCCTTGAGTGGTGCAGGTTTGCCACGGGTGTATCGGGCGATCTGTGCGGTGGATGGTCACTCGCCGGTGCTGGATACGCCGGAAGCGATCACGGCGGCAGGCCTGGCCGGCGACCCGGTGGCGATGGAAGTGTTGAACCAGTTCAGTATCTGGCTGGGCCGCGTAGCCGGTAACAACGTCCTGACCACCGGCGCACGGGGCGGTGTGTATATCGTCGGCGGGGTGATCCCGCGGTTTGCCGACTTCTTTATCCACAGCGATTTTGCCAAGAGCTTCAGTGACAAAGGCTGCATGAGCGACTACTTCAAGGGCATTCCGGTATGGCTGGTGACGGCGCCGTATTCCGGGTTGACCGGGGCGGGTGTGGCGCTTGAACAGGCATTTGCCATGTAGGAGCGAGCTTGCTCGCGAAGAACGTTGACGATAACGAAGCGCATCAGGTGATACGCGGCAGCCTCAGGATTTTCGCGAGCAAGCTCGCTCCTACAGCATGGCCATAACAACAAGGAGGACCCCGTGAGCGTAATCAGTAAATCGATTCTCCTCGTCGACGACGACCAGGAAATCCGCGAATTGCTGCAAACCTACCTCAGTCGCGCCGGTTTCCAGGTGCGTGGCGTGCCGGACGGTGCGGGGTTCCGCCAGGCGATGGACGAGGCGCCGTGCGACCTGGTCATCCTCGATGTGATGTTGCCGGACGAAGACGGCTTCAGCCTGTGTCGCTGGATTCGCCAGCACCCGCGCCAGGCGCAGGTGCCGATCATCATGCTCACCGCCAGTTCCGACGAAGCCGACCGTGTGATCGGCCTGGAGCTGGGCGCCGACGACTACATCGGCAAGCCTTTCAGCCCCCGCGAGTTGCAGGCGCGGATCAAGGCACTGTTGCGCCGCTGCCAGTTCGGCCAGGAGCGCGGCGGCAATGGCGACGTGTTGGCGTTCGATGAATGGCGCCTGGACACGATCAGCCACCGACTGTTTCACGTCGACGGTGAAGAGGTGATCCTCTCCGGGGCCGACTTTGCCCTGCTCAAGCTGTTTCTCGATCACCCGCAACAGATCCTCGACCGCGACACCATCGGCAACGCCACCCGTGGCCGCGACCTGATGCCGCTCGACCGGATCGTCGACATGGCCGTCAGCCGCCTGCGCCAACGTCTGCGCGATACGGAAAAACCGCCGAGGCTGATCCGCACCGTGCGCGGCAGCGGTTATCAACTGGCAGCCAGCGTGGTTGCCGGCAGTGTCCACTGAACACCTGAGCGAACGTCGCCGCCGCTTCCCGGTGCCGCGCTCGCTGCTCGGGCGCATGCTCCTGCTGACGCTGCTCGCGGTGCTGTTCGCCCAGGCGCTGTCCAGCGTGATCTGGGTCTCGCAATTGCGCGCCACCCAGCTCGAAGGCCTGGTCACCAGCGCCCGCAGCCTGGCGCATTCGATGACGGCCAGCGTGAGCTATTTCCGTTCGTTGCCGGTGGCTTATCGCCCGTTGGTCCTCGACCAATTGCGCAGCATGGGCGGCACACGGTTTGTGGTGACGCTCAACGACCGCCCGCTGGACATGGCGATCTTGCCGCAGACCCCGCGCAAGCAAGCGGTGCTCAAGGCGGTCGATGAAGTGTTGCGCCAGACCTTGGGCGCCGATGTGCATATCTCGGTGGAATTCGTCAGCGCCGAAGACCTGCGCATCTTCAATGCCGGGTTGAAACTCGATGAGCTGCCACGCTCCTGGGCGCATTACGCGCTGACCCTGGAACCGGTGAACCCGCCCGTGCTGGTCACCCAGATCCAACTCGCCCCCGGCGAATGGCTGTACATCGCCTCGCTGTTGCCCGAGCCGTACACCAGCCTCGAAGAACAAGGCCTGCCGTCGCAGCAAGTGTGGTTTATCGTGCTGACCAGCGGCTTTTTGCTGCTGTTCATCGGCCTGTTGGTCCACTGGCAGAGCCGGCCGCTCAAGCGCCTGGCGCGGGCGGCGCGGGACATGTCGCTGGGCGCCGACGTGGAGCCGGTGGCCGAAGGCGGCGGCAGTGAAGTGGTCGAAGTGGGGCGCGCCTTCAATGCCATGCGCGAGCGCATCAGCCGTTACCTCACCGAGCGCAGCCAGTTGTTCAGTGCAATTTCCCACGACTTGCGCACACCGATCACACGCCTGCGCCTGCGGGTTGAATTGCTTGAAGATGAAAACCTGCAAACCAAATTCGGCCGCGACCTGGACGAGTTGGAGTTGCTGGTCAAAGGCGCGCTGCAATGCGTGAAAGACACCGACATCCACGAAAACATCGAGCCGGTGGACCTCAACCATGTGCTCGACTGCCTGGTGGAACCGTACCTGGCGCCCAACGGCAACGGCCGCGTGACCCAGCATGGGCGCGCGTTGGCACCGTACCCGGGCAAGCCGCTGGCGCTCAAGCGCTGCATCGGCAACCTGATCGACAACGCATTGAAGTACGGGCAGAACGCCCATTTGCATATCGAGGACGATGGCGCGGAGTTCATCCTGCACGTCGACGACGAAGGCCCCGGCGTGCCGGAACAGCGCCTGGAGCAAGTCTTCGAACCGCATTTTCGCCTCGCCGGCCAGCAGCAGGGCTACGGCCTGGGCCTGGGCATCGCGCGCAACATAGCGCACAGCCATGGCGGCGAAGTGAGTTTGCAGAATTTGCGCGAGGGTGGTTTGCGGGTCACCTTGCAACTGCCCCGCACCCTCGACTAAGCAGCGCCGCCGATCAAATGTGGGAGGGGCGCTGAATCACACGCTCTGACGCAACCTGGCCAAATCCCGCAGCGGCGGCGCACCAAACAGCCGGCTGTATTCGCGGCTGAACTGCGACGGGCTTTCATACCCCACCCGATACCCCGCCGCGGAGGCTTCCAGACCTTCGGCAAGCATCAGCCGCCGCGCCTCCTGCAAGCGCAACTGCTTCTGGTATTGCAGCGGGCTCATCGCGGTGATGGCCTTGAAGCGGTGGTGCAAGGTCGAGACGCTCAGGTTCACTTCCCTGGCCAGGTCATCGATGCGCAGCGGTTGTTCGTAGTTGCCATTGAGCCATTTGATCGCCTGGCTGACCCGATGACTCTGACTGTTGGCTACGGCAATTTCATACAGCCGATAGCCCTGCGGCCCACGTAACAAGCGGTAGAGAATTTCACGGCTGATCAACGGCGCCAGCATCGCAATGTCTTTGGGCGAATCGAGCAAGCGCGTCAAGCGCAGTACGGCGTCGAGCAGTTGGTTGTCGAGGCGGTCGACGTACATCCCACGCGCAGTCGGGCGCGATGGCACGCCCATCGGTCCGGCTTCTGCGATCAGGGCGGTGAGCTGCGCCGGGTCGATGTTGATGCGGATCGACAGGTTCGGGTCTTGCGCGGTGGCATCGATGATCCGCCCGGCCACGGGCATCGACACCGAAAACACCAGGTAATTGAGCGGGTCATAGGCGAATATTTCATCGGCCAGGCGCACTTCCTTGCGGCCATTGGCCAGGATGCACAAGGCGGGCTCCACCAGCACCGGGCTGAAGTCGCGCGGGGTGTTGTGGCGGTTCAGGAACAGTGACGTGATCGCCGTACCGTAGGAGCCGTCTTCCCAGGTATGCCGACGCACGATGCTGGCCAGTTCGGCGCGCTGTTTTTCCATCTCGGCATCGAGGGGCACGGGCTTAGGTTCGGGCGACGACATAGGGCGTCCTCTGCAGGCTTCTTTGATGGGCTCAGCTTAGCGGTGGCGGTGCAAACCGTGTTATGTCGATTCTGCTCGATCCTTGCCTGATCCTGCGAAGCTGCGTGAATCAGGCAAGCGCGGCGGTTGTCACGTCCCTGAAACAAGGCGTTTGCCGGTGGAATAAAACCGGCGGGCAATCGTCCTGTCTACGCTTTTCGCAGGATTGTGCAATAAGCCGGCAGGAATCGACTAACCGCGCCTCGACCCGCGCCGTTATCTTTGATCCTGTGGCAACACACCCTCACAGTGTTTGCCGAGCATCACTTCTCAACGGGAGAGTCGAACATGTCCACCCCCATTCCCGCGAGCCATATGGCCTTTATCCGCGCCCGTAGCGGCTGCAGCACCGAACTCGGTGCTCGTTTGAGCAGTTTGATCGAACCGGGCCGTCAGGCTCAGGGTTGCCTGCAATTTTCGTTGCAGCATTCCCAGGTCGACCCCGATGTCTGGCTGGTCTCGGGCCTCTGGAGCAGCGAGCAGGCGATGAGTGCCTACTTCAACTCGCCAGCCCTGATGATCTTCACCGAGCTGTTGAACGACGCAGTCGTTCGCAGCATGGATTTCCAGACCTTCACCGATGCATCCGCCGCCAGTGCTTACGGCGAGTACCTGCAACTCGCCGGTTAGGGTTTAGAATGGCCGACTTTCCATTGGCCAGGACCTGCAACATGGCACGTAAACAATTTGCCCACCACGAAGCCGTTTCCGCCGTAGTACCGGGCGAAGGGGGCTACAGCGCCGCCGTCGCCGTCAAGGCACTCGATGGCATGGGCGCACCGCAGTTTCACAAGATCCTGGATGGACAGAAGTTCAAGACGGCATCCGATGCCGATGATGCGGCGACGCTGCACCTTGAGTTGTTGACCGACGTCGACGCAGAAGGTCAGTTGACCTGGGCGACTGCCACAAACTAACGCACGCCGCTGATCTAATGTGGGAGGGGGCTTGCCCCCGATGGAGGTGTGTCAGTCAGCCTATCTGTAGCTGAAACACTGCTATCGGGGGCAAGCCCCCCTCCCACATTTTTTATTGCATTGCAGTCAGGCTTGGGTGACGCCTGGGCGATACATTTTGAACAGCGCCTCGGGGCCCAGTTGGAAGTAATCCGCCGGGCCGCCGCCACGCAGGATCGGCTCGGCGGCGGCGGTGTCGTAGATCCCATCCTTGAGCAGCCACTTGGCAATATGCACCGCGACCACCTCGCCCAGCACCAGCCAGCTGGGTACCAGCACATGGTCGGCACGCTGCAACTGAATGATCTGCGTGACCTTGCACTCGAACGCCACCGGGCTCTCGCCCACCCGTGGCACGCCGACGATCTTCGAGGCCACCGGCGTCAGGCCGGACAACTCGAACTCATTCACCTGCGGCGGCACGGCGGCACAGCTCTGGTTCATCTGCTCGGCCAACGGACGGGTGGCCAGGTTCCACACAAACTCGCCGGTCTGTTCGATGTTGTTCAGGCTGTCTTTGCGCCCGACACTGGAAAACCCGATGATCGGCGGAATGTAGTTGAACGCATTGAAGAAACTGTAGGGCGCCAGGTTCAGGTGGCCCTCACTGTCGTGGGACGAAATCCAACCGATCGGTCGCGGGCCGACGATGGCGTTGAACGGGTCATGGGGCAGGCCGTGGCCCTTGGCGGGTTCGTAGTAGTAGCTGTCGTCAGACATGGCTGGGGTTCCTGCTGCGCTTCTCTGGGAGGCCGTCATAGTGCAAGCCATGGCGGCGAATTTCCATCGACCCTATGGAATTTTCATTCAGCGCCCACCTATTTTTCACAGCGTCCCGTTCAGTCTGCGCGCGCGGTCGACACCCCCTATAAGTCGGCCCATTGATAGATTGAGCTTCGGAGCCTTCCACTGCATGAACAAACTTCCTCAGATCACCCTGGCGTTCTGGGTCATGAAAATCTGCGCAACCACCCTGGGCGAAACCGCCGGGGATTTGCTGTCGATGACCCTTAACGTCGGTTACGCCATCAGCTCGATGATCCTGATCAGCGTGTTCCTGGTCACCCTGGTGACGCAACTCTGGTCGAAAGCCTACAACCCGGTGCTGTACTGGATCGTGATCCTGTCCACCAGCACCGCCGGCACCACCATGTCCGACTTCATGGACCGCAGCCTCGGCCTGGGCTACGCCACGGGGTCGATGATCCTGATCGTGATCCTGATGATCATCTTCGCGTTGTGGCACCTCAGCGGTGATTCGCTGAACGTGAACAAGGTGCAGACCTTTCGCGGCGAGTTGTTCTACTGGATGGCGATCCTGTTCTCCAACACCTTGGGCACCGCCCTCGGCGACTTCCTTGCCGACGATTCCGGGCTCGGCTTCGCTGGTGGCGCCTTGTTGATCGGCTCGACCATCGCAGTGGTGGTGGCGCTCAAGTACTTCACACGGATCTCGTCGGTGTTGCTGTTCTGGGTGGCGTTCGTGTTGACCCGGCCGTTTGGTGCGACCCTGGGCGACTTCCTGACCAAGCCCCATGCCAAGGGCGGGCTGGACTTCGGCACCATCGGTTCGTCGGCGGTGTTGGCGGCGGTGCTGGTGGTGATGATTATCGGGGCGTCGTATGCGCAGCGGCGCTATGTGCGGCGCGAAGTGGCAGAGTTGTCCTGATTCCACATGTGAGAGGGGGCTTGCCCCCGATGGCGGTGGGTCAGCTTGAGACAAGTTGACTGATACACCGCGATCGGGAGCAAGCCCCCTCCCACATTCGTGACTGCGTTCAGCGGTTAGTTCGTGGTGATCCGCGAGTGCTTGCGGGTGTCTTTCATGGTCACGTAGACCACCAACGACACCGCGATACATGCGGTCACGTACCAGTAGTAGCCGGTTTCCATGCCGATGCTCTTGAACCACAGCGCGATGTATTCAGCGGTGCCGCCGAAGATCGATACGGTCAGCGCATACGGCAGGCCCACGCCCAGCGCGCGGATTTCGGTGGGGAACAGCTCAGCCTTCACCACCGCGTTGATCGAGGTGTAGCCGCTGACGATGATCAGCGCCGCCATGATCAGGAAGAACGCGCCCCACCAGGTCTGGATGGTGTGCAAGGTGGTCAGGATCGGCACGGTGAACAGCGTGCCGAGGATGCCGAAGGCGATCAGGATCGGACGGCGGCCGACTTTGTCCGACAGCGCGCCGACCAGGGGTTGCAGGCACATGAACAGAAACAGCGTCGCCGCCGAGATGGTGGTGGAGTCGGAAATGCTCATGCCGACGGTGTTCACCAGGTACTTCTGCATGTAGGTGGTGTAGGTGTAGAAGGCCAAGGTGCCGCCCATGGTCAGGCCGACCACGGTCATCAGTTCCTTGGGGTGGCGCATCAAGGTACGCATTGCGCTTTCCTTGGCTTTTTCCTTCTTGGTGAACGACTCGGTTTCTTCCATGCCGCGACGCAGGTACAGCGCGACCACTGCACACAGGGCGCCGATGGCGAACGGGATACGCCAGCCCCAATCGTATAGTTGCTCGGTGGTGAGCACTTGTTGCAGCACGATCAGCACCGCCAGGGCTATGAGCTGGCCGGAGATCAGGGTCACGTACTGGAAGCTGGAGAAGAAACCGCGACGCTCCTTGGTCGCCATTTCACTCAGGTAAGTGGCCGAGGTGCCGTATTCGCCACCCACCGACAAGCCTTGCAGCAGACGGGCGAACACCAGCAGGATCGGTGCGCCGACGCCGATGGTTTCATAACCCGGGCTCAGGGCGATGATCAGCGAGCCGAAGCACATCAGCAGCACCGAGGCCATCAACGCGGCCTTGCGACCGGCACGGTCGGCATACAGGCCCATCAGCCAGCCGCCGATCGGGCGCATCAGGAAGCCCACGGCGAAGATCGCAGCGGTGTTGAGCAGTTGGGCGGTGGTGTCGCCTTTCGGGAAGAAGGCTTTGGCGAAGTACAGCGAGAACGCCGCGTAGACGTACCAGTCGTACCACTCGACCATGTTGCCGACCGATCCGCTGAAGATCGATTTGATGCGGCTGGTGGTGGTGCGTTCTTTCGCCGGCGCAGCCGCCGACCCCAGAGGCAAAGTATTGGAGTTATCCATTGAAGGAACCTTCAGATAGTTGTTTTTATGGAGCGTGCCTGAGCACAGCCTGACTGGGGCTATAGCAGGAGCTGTGCCAGGTGGGGGAAGGTCCGATCTAGAAGGGTTTGCAGCTTTTTTTGAGCGGAAAGCCGCCGATGGTTCTGGGGTGGGTGAGCGGAAATCCGCTTATGACGTGCCTGCGATGGCGTCTTTGAAAACACCACAAAGAACGCCCTAGAGAAACATCTCGCGCACCAACCCATGCCGCTGCATTTTCTCGTTGAAGGTGCGCCGGGGCAGTTGCAGCTCGGCCAGTACCGCCTTGATATCGCCTTTGTGTCGGGTCAGTGCGGCTTTCAGGCAGTGGGCCTCGAAGGCTTCCTGTTGCGCCGCCAATGATTGCCCGGCCTCGATGCCTTCGGGCTCCGGTTCGCCCAGCCCCAGCACCTGGCGTTCGGCGACGTTGGCCAGTTCGCGCACGTTGCCCGGCCAGTCATGGCTGAGCAGGCGCCCCAGTTGCGCGCCACTCAGCGGTTCAACGGTGCGGCCCAGGCGTTCGGCGGCGCTTTGCGCAAAGTGATCGAACAGCAGCGGTATATCTTCACGGCGCTCGCGCAGGGGCGGCAGGCGCAGTTGTGCGACGTTCAGCCGATAGGCCAGGTCTTCGCGAAAACGTCCGGCGCGGGCTTCTTCCAACAGGTCCGGTTTGGTCGCAGCGATGATGCGCAGATCGACGTGGATGCTCTGATTGGAGCCCAGGCGCTCTAACTTCTGCTCCTGCAACACCCGCAGCAATTTGACTTGCTGGGCCAGGGGCATGCTTTCGATTTCATCCAGAAACAGCGTGCCGCCGTGGGCGTATTCCAGCTTGCCGATACGCTTACCCTGAGCCCCCGTAAACGCGCCGCTCTCGTGGCCGAACAGCTCGGCTTCAAACAGCTGCTCGGGGATTGCCGCGCAATTGAGCGCGACAAAGGCTTTCTTCGCCCGCGGGCCGAAGTCGTGCAGGCAGCGGGCGACCAGTTCCTTGCCGCTGCCGGTCTCGCCGCGGATCAGCACATTGACCGGTAGCGTCGCCAGGTCGAGCACCTGGCGGCGCAGGTTCTGCATGCTGCGGGACACGCCCAGCAGGCTGTTTTCCAGTTGTGTCCGATGATCGGCTTGTTGATGCAGGCGGCGGTTTTCCAGGATCAGCCCACGTTTATCGAGGGCGCGACGCAGGCTGTTGAGCAGGGCTTCGGGGCTGAAGGGTTTTTCCAGGAAGTCGTAGGCCCCGTCGCGCATCGCCTCGACGGCCATCGGCACATCGCCATGGCCGGTCAGCAGGATCACCGGTAAGTCGGCGTCGCGCCGCCGCACTTCGGCCAGCAGTTCCAGGCCGCTGAGGCCGGGCATACGCACGTCGCTCAACACCACCCCGGGAAAGTCCTTGGGCAGTTGCGCCAGGCAGGCCTCGGCGCGACTGAACAATTGCACGTCAAATCCCGACAGGCTCAACCATTGCTCAACGGCTGTGCGAATGCTGGCTTCGTCATCGACCACAATCACCGCATTCAACATAGCTCCGGCGTCTCCAGCGCGATAGGCAGGGTCAGGGTAAACACCGCGCCGTCGCCACGGTTAGCGACGCACAGGCGTCCACCCAGTTCATGCACGATAGCGTAGGACACCGCCAGCCCCAAGCCGAGTCCATCACCCACGGGCTTGGTGGTGAAGAACGGGTCGAACACGCTGTTCAGGTGTTCTTCGGCGATGCCGCCGCCGCTGTCGCTGACGGTCAGTTGCCACAGTTGCTCATCGGCGTGCAGGCGGACTTCCAGGCGTTTGCGCGGCTTGTTGGCCATGGCGTCGAGGGCATTGCGCAACAGGTTGATCAGTACTTGTTCCAGGCGGATCGCGTCGCCACGGACCCAGGCGGGGCGGGTCAGGTCCAGCACGGTGCCGATGCCTTCATCGCGCAGGCGTGCGTCGAGCAGTTGCAGGGCCTGGTCGACCACACTGGCCAGGTCCAGGCGCTCGCGCAGGCCGCTGGGGCTTTTGCGGGCGAAGGTCTTGAGGTGGCCGGTCAGCGCGGCCATGCGGGTGAGCATGTCGTCCAGTGGTGTGAGCGCCTTGTAGGCATCTTCCACGCGGCCATGGTCGAGCAGCAGGCGCAGGGTCGCCAATTGCATGCGCTGCGCGGTCAGCGGCTGGTTGATTTCATGGGCGAGGGCGGCAGACATCTGCCCCAGCGCCGCCAGCTTGGCCGATTGCACCAAACCATCCTGGGCCGTGCGCAGGGCCTGGGTGCGCTCCTCGACAAGCTGTTCGAGCTCTTCGCGGCTGCGCTGGCGCATGCGGGCCAGGCGCCAGCGCTGGGTCAGGAACAGCACCAGGAACACCAGCGCCAGCCACGAACCGGCGGCGGCGAGGCCGGCGTTGCGTTGGTCTTCGAAGGCGAGCTGGGGTTTGCGCAGCAGGTGCAAGGTCCAGCCTTCGCCCTTCAGCGGCAGGGATTCCCAGAGGTACCGGGCGTTGCCGTCGGGGCCGTTGACGCGCATCAGGTGGCTGTTTTCGTCGAAACGCTGCAGGGTCTGGGTCTCCAGCGATTGCAGCTGTTTCTTGTCGTACTGGCGGGTGGCCGTGAGTTCGGCGAGGTCGCTGGCCGACAGCGGGCGCAGGTTGCGATAACGCCAGCCCGGCTGGTTGGCAATAAACACAATGCCGCGCGCATCGCTGACCAGCAGCAGGTCGTTGCCCTGGGCCCATTCGCGCTCGAGTTCGGGGAACTCCAGTTTGACCACCATCGCGCCGAGGAACTGCTCGTGTTCATCGAGCACCGCGCTGGATAGGAAATACCCCGGCACGCCGGTGGTCACCCCGACCGCATAAAAGCGCCCGGTGCCCTGGCTCAGGGTCTGCCTGAAATATGGCCGGAACGCATAATTGTGCCCGACGTAACTGCTCGGCAGCTTCCAGTTGCTCGCGGCCACGGCCAGGCCGGTGCGGTCCATCAGTTCCAATGTGGAGGACTGCGCGGCGCCGTTGATACGTTCCAGTTTACGGTTGAGCAGGTCCTGAGTCGCGGCATCCAGCGGGCCTTTCAACGCGCTGATCATTTCCGAATCCAGTGCCAGCACGGCGGGCAGGGCGCGGTAGCGTTCGATCAGGGTGTGCAGCGAGTTGGCGTACAGCGCTAATTGCTGATTGGCACGGGCGGCATCGTCCACCAGGGCCTGGTGTTCAGCGTGGCGGGTGGCCAAGGCAGCGGCCAGCACCGCACCGGCGATGATCAACAGGGAGTAGAAGGTCAGGCGCAGGGGGCGAGGGATCGCGATCATACGGAGATGAACAGCTGCAATTAGGGGGGAGCACCATAGCATGCGCGATAAAAAAGGCGACTGGGCTGTGTAGCCGCAGTCGCCTTTATCGGTGCGAAGAAGCGCTTACTGCACTTCTACCGCCAGGCTTTCACTGATCTTTTTCTGCCAGATGGCAGGACCGGTGATGTGGACGGATTCGCCTTTGCTGTCCACCGCAACGGTGACCGGCATGTCTTTCACTTCGAACTCGTAGATCGCTTCCATGCCCAGTTCGGCGAAAGCCACCACGCGCGACTTCTTGATGGCTTGCGCCACCAGGTAAGCAGCACCGCCTACGGCCATCAGGTACACGGCCTTGTAGTCCTTGATCGCTTCGATGGCGGTCGGGCCGCGCTCGGATTTGCCGATCATGCCCAGCAGGCCGGTCTGTTCGAGGATCTGACGGGTGAACTTGTCCATCCGCGTCGCGGTGGTCGGGCCGGCGGGGCCAACCACTTCGTCGCGCACCGGATCAACCGGGCCGACGTAGTAGATGAAGCGACCCTTGAGGTCCACCGGCAGGGTTTCGCCCCTGTTCAGCATCTCGACCATGCGCTTGTGCGCCGCGTCGCGACCGGTCAGCATCTTGCCGTTGAGCAACACGGTTTCGCCCGGCTTCCAGCTCTGCACGTCTTCCGGGGTCAGCGTGTCGAGGTTGACGCGACGGGCCGACGGGCCGGCTTCCCAGACGATTTCCGGGTAGGCGTCCAGCGGTGGCGCTTCCAGCGATGCCGGGCCCGAACCGTCGAGCACGAAGTGCGCGTGACGGGTGGCGGCGCAGTTGGGGATCATGCACACCGGCAGGGAGGCGGCGTGGGTCGGGTAATCCATGATCTTCACGTCGAGCACGGTGGTCAGGCCACCCAGGCCCTGGGCGCCGATGCCCAGTTGGTTGACCTTCTCGAACAGCTCCAGGCGCATCTCTTCGATACGGTTGGAAGGGCCACGCTTTTTCAGCTCGTGGATGTCGATGGATTCCATCAACACTTCCTTGGCCATCACGGCGGCTTTCTCGGCGGTGCCGCCGATGCCGATGCCGAGCATGCCCGGTGGGCACCAGCCGGCGCCCATGGTCGGAACGGTCTTGAGCACCCAGTCGACGATCGAGTCGGACGGGTTGAGCATGGCCATTTTCGACTTGTTCTCGGAACCACCGCCCTTGGCGGCCACGTCCACTTCCACGGTGTTACCCGGGACGATGGAGTAGTGGATCACCGCCGGGGTGTTGTCCTTGGTGTTTTTACGCGCGCCCGCCGGGTCGGCGAGGATCGAAGCACGCAGGACGTTTTCCGGCAGGTTGTAGGCGCGACGCACGCCCTCGTTGATCATGTCGTCCAGGCCCATGGTGGCGCCGTCCCAGCGCACGTCCATGCCTACGCGCACGAACACGGTGACGATACCGGTGTCCTGGCAGATCGGGCGGTGGCCGGTGGCACACATGCGCGAGTTGATCAGGATCTGGGCGATGGAGTCACGGGCTGCCGGCGATTCTTCGCGCAGGTAGGCTTCGTGCATTGCCTGGATGAAGTCAACGGGGTGGTAGTAGGAAATGAATTGCAGGGCGTCGGCAACGCTCTGAATCAGGTCGTCTTGCTTGATCACGGTCATGAGTCGCGCTCCTCTATAAGGGAACATTCAATAAAGGTGGCTTCAGTGGGGTGTATCGGTCGGCTGAAACCACCTTTCCAAGGCACGCCGAGTGATGCTGGCGCGACGCTAAAAAGGCGCGGCAGTATAACCCGGCACGGTGGCCGATACACCCGACTATGGTCAAACTCTGCCGGGCGTGATTCCCTGTGTAGGCTTTTTTGATCCGAGACCTTGTATGCCTGAACTGTACGTCGGCGAACGCCACTGGTCGGTCTCCACCGGCAGCAACCTGTTGGATGCCCTGAACCAGGCCGGCGTTGCCGTGCCCTACAGTTGCCGCGCCGGCAGTTGCCATGCGTGCCTGGTGCGTTGCCGGGGCGAGGTCGAGGATCAGCAGCCCGACGCCCTCAGCCCGGCGCAACGCGAGAACGGCTGGCGCCTGGCCTGCCAGTGCCGGGTGGTGGCGGACCTGCACGTCGAAGCGTTTGACCCGAGCCGTGACGGCGTGCCGGCCGCGGTGGTCGGCGTGGAGTGGTTGAGCACGCATGTGCTGCGCCTGCGCCTGCAACCGGAGCGCGGCCTGCGCTACCGGGCCGGGCAGCATCTGGTGTTGTGGGCGGGGCCGGTGGCGCGCCCGTATTCCTTGGCCAGCCTGCCCGAGGAAGATCCGTTCCTGGAGTTTCATCTCGACTGCCGTCAGCCCGGCGCGTTCAGCGATGCCGCTCGACAGTTGCGCGTCGGTGACCGTCTGCGCCTGGGCGAACTGCGCGGCGGCGCTTTGCAGTACGACCCCGACTGGCAAACCCGGCCACTGTGGCTGTTGGCGTCCGGCACCGGCCTGGGCCCGTTGTGGGGCGTGTTGCGTGAGGCGTTGCGCCAGGACCACCAAGGCGCGATCCGCGTGATTCACCTGGCCCACGATGCCAGCGGTCACTACTTGGCCGAGCCCCTGGCAGCGCTGGCCGAGCGCCATCCGAACCTGACGGTGGAGCTGTGGACGGCGGCGCAGTTGACCCCGGCCTTGGCGCAACTGCGGCTGGTTTCCCGGCAAACACTGGCCTTGCTCTGCGGGCATCCGGCCAGCGTCGAGGCGTTCTCCAAGCGCCTGTTCCTGGCAGGGCTGCCGCGCAATCAACTGTTGGCTGATGTGTTCCTGTCCAGGTCGATCAGCGGGTGCTGATGACGTTTCCACAGGCAAGCCCATCACTGTGAGCCGCAAAGCAAAAAGCCCCGCCATTCACAGGGCGGGGCTTTGTTTTTTCAGCAGATTACTCAGACCATTGGGTCGCCAACGTGCAGGATCTTCATGCCGTTGGTGCCGCCGATGGTGTGGTAGCTGTCGCCCTTGGTCAGGATGACCCAGTCGCCTTTCTCCACCACGCCACGCTTGAGCAGTTCGTCGATGGCCGCCTGGCTGACTTGCTCAGGCGGCAACGACGCCGGGTCGAACGGTACGGTGTAGACACCACGGAACAACGCCGCGCGGGCCTGGGTTTCGCGGTGCGGGGAGAACGCGTAGATCGGTACCGAGGAACGGATACGCGACATGATCAACGGCGTGTAGCCACTTTCGGTCAGGGCGATGATCGCTTTGACGCCAGGGAAGTGGTTGGCGGTGTACATGGCGGCCAGGGCGATGCTCTGGTCGCAGCTTTCGAACACTTTGCCGATGCGGTGGCTGGAGGTCTTGCTGGTCGGGTGCTTTTCGGCACCGATGCAGATACGCGCCATGGCCTGGACGGCTTCCAGCGGGTACGGGCCAGCGGCACTTTCAGCCGAGAGCATCACGGCGTCGGTGTAGTCGAGCACGGCGTTGGCCACGTCGGACACTTCGGCGCGGGTCGGCATCGGGTTCTGGATCATCGACTCCATCATCTGGGTCGCCACGATCACCGCTTTATTGTGGCGGCGTGCGTGCAGGATGATTTTTTTCTGGATACCGATCAGCTCGGCATCACCGATTTCCACGCCCAGGTCGCCACGGGCAACCATCACCGCGTCGGACGCCTTGATCAGGCCGTCGAGGGTTTCGTCATCGGCCACGGCTTCGGCGCGTTCGATCTTCGCCACCAGCCAGGCAGTA
Source organism: Pseudomonas sp. PSPC2-3 (assembly GCF_049898265.1). Classification (NCBI taxonomy): domain Bacteria; kingdom Pseudomonadati; phylum Pseudomonadota; class Gammaproteobacteria; order Pseudomonadales; family Pseudomonadaceae; genus Pseudomonas; species Pseudomonas sp. PSPC2-3. Next base: position 293,849 of record NZ_JAFCXJ010000004.1, read on the forward strand.
CCACCGGCTTCGTCGCGCAGTTTGCGCGCGTATTCCATGTCGGCAGCGTCGCGTGGGAAGGACACCGCGAGGTAGTCCACTTCCATTTCGGCGGCGAGCTTGATGTCGGCCTTGTCTTTTTCAGTCAGGGCCGGCGCCGTCAGGCCACCACCGCGACGGTTGATACCTTTGTGATCCGACAGCGGGCCGCCGATGATCACGGTGCAGTTCAGCTCAGTGACGCTGGCGGTGTCGACTCGCATGACCACGCGACCGTCGTCCAGCAGCAGTTCGTCGCCGACGCCGCAATCCTTGACCAGGTCCGGGTAGTCGATACCCACGACGTGCTGGTTGCCGTCGGTCAGCGGGTGGCTGGTGGAGAAGGTGAACGTGTCACCGATCTTCAGCTCGATCCGTTTGTCGGTGAATCTGGCGATGCGGATTTTCGGGCCTTGCAGGTCACCCAGCAATGCGACGAAGCGACCGTGTTTGGCGGCCAGGTCACGCACCAGCTTGGCGCGAGCCTTGTGCTCGTCCGGGGTGCCGTGGGAGAAGTTCAGACGGGCAACGTCCAAACCAGCCAGAATCAGCTGTTCGAGGACTTCCGGCGAGTTACTGGCCGGGCCAAGGGTGGCGACGATTTTGGTACGACGGACGGACATGCACAGACTCCTGAGTTCAAGCGCTGAGGAAGGCTACTATGCTCTTTGGTTGTAGTCATTGTTCGTTTGCACTACTTATCGGCGATTCGCTTTTCGCTCCGGTTGAATAGCTGAACAACCTTGAAGATTTTTGACGAGGGGTCGATACACTGCACAAGACAGGAGAACCCTCATGCGAATTTTGCTCATTGCTGCCCTGGCCGTCAGTGTTGTCGGCTGTACCCGCTGGTCGATGGACCACCATTTGAACAACGCCTACCGTGCGTATGGGGTTGGTGACTGCGAGCGCGTGACCCTGGAATTGTCCCAGGTCGACCGGGAAAGTCGCACCCGGCGCTATGTGCAGCCGGAGGTCTCGATGTTGCGCGGGCAGTGCCTGGAGCGACAGAAGTTGTTCGTCGACGCGGTGCAAACCTATCAGTTCATCATCAACCAGTACCCGTCCAGCGAGTACGCCTACCGGGCCCGTGCGCGTCTCGACACCCTGCAACAACTGGGGCACTACTCCGGCGCGAGCGTTGCGCAGCCACGTCCGGCGTCGTTGTGATGGTATTTGTCGTTGCGTAGCTGGCCCGTTGCCAGTCTTAGGCTATTCTTTGAATGTCCGTTTGTACAAGTTTGTGTCCAAACGGATGGAACACTTGGGATTGGCAGGCTGTAGAGTGGCAAAGCGCTAGCTGTTGTCGCACCGATCTCCAGGGAGAGCGGGGGTGTTTGGCCCGTTCCGAATCACTGGCGTGGCCAGAGTTATGGCCAATGGATGGCGATATCATCATGTTTACCGACCGACGAATTGAGCGGCATCAATTGTCTTGTTTCCTGCAAGTGTTCAACCGGCTTACGGATAAGCCCATTGGTTACTTGGGTAACGTATCCGCAGAAGGACTGATGTTGATCAGTCAATTGCCGATGATGGTCGACGTGGCGTTCGAGCTGCGCTTGAAGATTCCCACGGTCGACGGTGATTTCCAGGCAGTTGATTTCACGGCGACCTGTTTATGGAGTCACGAGGACATCAATCCCCAGCATTACGACTCGGGTTTCAGCGTGGCTGAGGCGCCTGCCGAATACGGCCAACTGATCAATGCCTTGCTGCAGTATTTCAGCTTTGACCCCTTACAGGCGTCCGCTTAGACATAGCGCGCAGTCGCCCCGGCTTGGGTGTAGCGACCCAAGCCGGGGTGTGCGCTGTTTTCACAGAACGCCGGCTTTTTTCCAGCCCAGGTAACGTGTCACCAGGGCGGCGCCCAACTCCGAGGGGCGCGTATCCAGTACCGACAACCCATGGGCGTTCAGGCGGTCATGCAGTTCGTCGCGTTGATTGAGGTAGTCGACGGTGCCGCTGTAGGCCAGCGCTTCGGGCAGGGTTTGCACCGGCGAAAGGCGCAGTTGGTCGAGTACTTCTTCGCGCAGGCTGGCGACCAGTACCCGGTGTTGCCGGCTGATGCGTTTGACCGCGGTCAGCAGTGCCTCATCGTCCTCATCTCGCAGGTTACTCACCACGATCACCAGCGCCCGGCGTTTCTGCCGAGCCAGCAACTGGTTGGCCGCGGCTTCGTAGTCGGCCGCGCGTCGCGTGGTGTCGAGGTCGTAGACGGTGTTGAGCAACAGATTCAACTGCCCGGTGCCCTTGACGGGCGCCAGGTAGCGCGGCTGGTCGCAGGCAAAGGTGCATAGGCCGACGGCATCGCCCTGGCGCAAGGCAACATAACTGAGCAGCAGGCAGGCATTGAGCGCGTGATCGAAGTGGGACAGCTCTGCGTCCTGGCTGCGCATGCGCCGACCACAATCGAGCATGAACACGATCTGCTGGTCGCGTTCGTCCTGGTATTCCCGGGCGATCGGCGTGCGTTGGCGTGCGGTGGCTTTCCAGTCGATCTGCCGCAGGCTGTCGCCCTCGCGAAACTCGCGCAGTTGATGAAACTCCAGCCCCAACCCCCGGCGCTGGCGTTGACGCACGCCCAACTGGCTCAGCCAGTTATCCACACCCAAGAGCTGCGCGCCATACAGGCGGGCGAAATCCGGATAGACCCGGGTGGCATCGCTGACCTCAATAAAGCGCCGTGCGGACCACAACCCCAAGGGGCTGGGCAGGTGCAGCTCGCAGCGACTGAAACTGAAGTGCCCACGCCGCAGGGGGCGCAGCCGATAGCCCAGTTCGCTGCGTTCGCCGGGGCGCAGTTCGATCGACTGCGGCATGTGTTCCAGGCTCAGGCCGTCGGGGACGTGATCGAACACCTGCACCGTCAGCGGTTGTGGGTAATCGTGTTCAAGCGTCAGGCGTACTTCGCCCCAGCGTCCCAATGCCAGGCTGCCGGGCATCTGCCGTTGTACTCGCGCGGACGGACGACGGCGCAGGCGCATCGCGTCCAATAGCGCCAGCAACAACAGCGCCAGCAGCAGACCCCAGGCCACCGAATGCAGGCTGTCGGGCACCGGGAGCTGCAACGCCTGTGCGGCGCCCAGCAATATATTCAGGCCCAGCAGCACGCCGAGCCAGATCAACAGCAGACGGGTCGGCTTCATGGATGGGTCATTGCCGAGGTGCCGAAATCTGGTCCAGCAGTTGCTGGAGGACCTGGTCCACTTCCAGTCCGTCGATATCCAGCTCGGGGGCGATGCGAACGCGATGACGCAGCACCGCCAGGGCGCAGCCCTTGATGTCGTCCGGGGTGACGAACTCGCCCCCGCGCAGCAAGGCGCGGGCACGGGCGCCGCGCACCAGGGCAATGGATGCGCGTGGGCCGGCACCGATGGTCAGCCCCGGCCAACTGCGGGTGGCCCGTGCCAGGCGCACGGCGTAGTCGAGCACTTGCTCGTCCAGCGCCAGTTCGCTGGCGATCTGTTGCAGTTGCAACACGTCCTCGGCTTGCAGCACGGTGCGCAGGGGTTGTACGTCGAGCATGTCGGCCCGGGATGAGCGCGTGACTTCGCGCACCATCTCCAGCTCTTGTTGGGAGTCGGGGTAGTCCATCCGCACCTTGAGCATGAAACGGTCCAGTTCGGCCTCGGGCAGCGGGTAGGTGCCTTCCTGCTCGATGGGGTTCTGGGTGGCCAGCACCATGAACGGTTGGCCGATGGGCAGCGCTTCGCCCTCAAGGGTCACTTGGCGCTCCTGCATGGCCTCGAGCAAGGCGGCCTGGGTCTTGGCCGGCGCGCGGTTGATCTCGTCGGCCAGCAACAGGTGGGTAAACAACGGCCCCTTGCGCAGCTTGAACTGCTCGGTGTGCAGGTCGTACACGGCGTGCCCGGTGACATCGCTGGGCATCAGGTCCGGCGTGAACTGGATGCGCGCGAAGTCGCCGCCGAAGCAACGGGCCAGGGCCCGAACCAACAAGGTCTTGCCCAGGCCGGGTACGCCTTCAAGCAGCACGTGGCCGCCGGCGATCAAGGCGGTGAGGACGTCGTCGATCACCTGGTCCTGGCCAATCACCGCCTTGCGCAGCTCAACGCGCAACGCCTGGGCTTGGCGGCTGGCGTGTTGCAGGGTTTCGGTGGTCAGGGCAGTGGGTGTTGGAAATTCGCTGATGATTTCCGGAGCCTTATTCATTGTTACATTGGTTGTATTATCCATAAATCAGATACTTACCTAATCTAACTATTGTTGGGTTTTTATGGGCCGGATGAATGGAATCAGGTCGATATGCACAACTTTCATTCCATGATAGTCCCCGACTTTGGGCGCTCGACAGACGACGCGTCGGCCATAATGACCCGCTTCGGTTTGGAGGGATGCCTCCAGGCGCCAGTGGCACTGCCTTCCGGATCATCCCCTGATGCCAAGGGCAATGGTAGTGTGGCCGCTCAAGAGAAGACACTACAGACTGGCTATGCTTTGTAAACCTCAATAAGACGCTCTCTCGCCTCTCCGGCTGCAACGGGCAGCTCGTTATAGGGCGGCAGGAGAGCCACTTTTTCAACAGTGTTGAGCAAAAGCAGCCGCTCTCGAGTAACAAGCTGGCTTGTTTAGCCGCCAAGTTTAATATCAGAATATTCATCTGGTTTCATTTGTTGATCGTCTGGGCTATCGCCTTAATGCTCCAACACGACATCGTGCACTGGAGCAAAAATAATGAAAAAACACCAATCGGCACTTCAACTCAATACCTTGGCCGTGGCGCTGGCATTTGCCTTGCCGGCCATGAGCTATGCCAGCGATCAGTCCGATTCCAAGGGGTTTGTCGCGGACAGCAGTTTAAATATTCTGAATCGCAACATGTTCTGGAACCAGAACGGCAGCGGCACCCACACCCGTGACTGGAGTCAAGCGCTGATGGCGACCTTCAGCTCGGGCTTCACCCAAGGCACCATCGGCGTCGGCATTGATGCGTTTGCCGACCTGGCGTTGCGCATCGACGGGAGCACCGACCGTGCCGGAGGCCCGAACATTCCATCCGATGCCAATGGCCATCCGGATCACGGCCTCGCGAAGGCCGGCGGTGACGTCAAGTTCCGTGTTTCCAATACCACGCTCAAGGTCGGCGACTTGCAGCCCACGTCGCCGGTGTTTGCCACCGCTGATAACTACCTGATGCCACAGACCGCATCAGGCTTCCAGGTCGACAGTCATGAAATCACGGGCCTGAACCTGGAGGCCGGTCATTACACCGCCGGTACCGGTAACACCACCACGTCGCGCAGCGGCGACATTCTCGCCAGCTATGCGGGTGTGGAAGCGGCGTCGGCCAGCTTCGCGGGTGGCAAGTACCAGTTCAGTAAGGAATTCACCGCGTCGCTGTACGGAGCGCGCCTGGAAGACGTTTGGAACCAGTACTACGTCAACTTGAACCTTGTTCATCCATTGGCCGTTGACCAATCCGTCGCACTGGATTTCAACCTCTATCGCACACTGGACGACGGCAGCGCCAAGGCCGGTACCATCGACACCACTGCAGCCTCGCTGGCGGCTGCCTACACCCTGGGCGCGCACACCTTCACACTGGCCGGACAGAAGATCCATGGTGACGAGCCGTTCGACTATGTCGGCTTTGGGGAGACCAACGCCGGTGTCGGTGCCGGCCGCTACGGTAACTCGATCAACCTCGCTGATTCGGTGCAGTACTCCGACTTCAACGGCCCGGGCGAGAAGTCCTGGCAGATGCGCTATGACTTGGACATGAGTTCCTTTGGCGTCCCAGGCCTGAGCTTCATGGCTCGTCATATTCGCGGTTCTGGCATCGACGGTACGCATACTGCCAGTAACTCGGCCTACGCCGGGGCCTATGGCGCCAACGACCAGGAACACGAAACCGACGCCGAAGTGAAATACGTCGTACAGAGTGGCCCTGCCAAGAAACTGACTGTCCACCTGCGGGAGGCCTGGCACGATGGCGATGCCTCTACCGGGGGGCATTTGGTGCAGACGCGTCTGATTACTGAGTACCCGTTGAATATCTTCTAAACAGGCGGGCTTACTTGTCGCTTTAGTTAACGTGTTTGGATTCAACGACGAAACTCGACCGACAGTCTTGCCGCACAAATGCGATATAACCAAACGCGGCCTTTGAGGTCTGCCGGGGCTTGTGCGTCCAGAGACTCGGCCGGGGCAATCAGGCGACGGATCAGGCACTCCACGTTGGTTCTCACTCTGGGTGTGGATCTCACGAGGCGCTGAACCTCAGAGTCGAGGCGCAGCGCCCTCTTGCTGGCGTTGTACCACGCACCTTCGTCACAGAACGCGGAGTCATAGTGCATTCCTGAGCGTTTGCAGGCACGCCACCTGGCGGCTGAAATCGGCGCTGGAAAGCCGTTTTGCCGCAAGGGGGCCAAGGGCCTGGCTGATCACGTGAGAGGGTTGGCGCGTCAGGTGTTCAAGCACCTGCCACTGGTCTGCGGTGTTTAGGTGTTCAAAGCCAGGGTGGCGCCGCCTTGCGGCGCGCAGGATATCGCGCTGCAAGGCGTGCAACAGGGCGCCCTGGCCGCTGCGGCGCAGCAGGAAGTCGGCGCTGGCCTGCAAGTGTTCCTGCAGTTGTCGGCGTGCTCTGGGCGCTGGCGCCTGGATCGGGCCTTGGCGCATGCCGGCCTGCCAGAGCGCCAGGGCGATCAGCGCGGCGAGCGCCACCAGCGCCTGGGGGAAATAGCGCATCAACAAGGTGAACAGGTCGTCCACGTCGCTGTTGAACAGCAGGCTCACGTCGGTGCCCTGGTTGAGGTACCACAGCAGCCAGGCGTTATCGTGTTGGCCGATTCCCGGGGTTTTCCATAAGTCGCTGTCGGTGACGACTGTCACACGGCCTTGCCCGAGATTGAGTTGCATCAGGTGGCTGGACCTGGCGCTGTTGGCGGAAAACTGGGCCAGGTGCTTGGGGTCGGTGAGATTGAAGTCGGTATCGAAGCTGAAATACGCCGGGGCGGTTTCATTGTCGACATAGAGCTTGGCCAGGTCCGGTTTTTTCTGTTTGCGTGCCGGAGCGGGTTGCTCGGATTCGTCGCTCAAGGTCTGCTGGATATGCAGGCGGTCGAGCAGCAGGTCGCCGCTTTTAGCGGTTTCTTCATCCCACAGCGCTTCGGCCACCACCAGCAGGTGGCCACCGGACTTTGCCCAGTCCAGCAGTTGATCCACCTGGCGCGGGGTCATGTTGTCGCGTTCGCCCAGCAGCAACAGGCTGCGGCCTCTGGGGGGCAGATCGGAGAGCCGTTCAAGGCCGCTGGCACGCTCCACCGCCAGGCCTTGCTGGCGCAGAAAGTGTTCGGCCGCCAGGTAGGGATTGCCCAATGCTTCGGGGGAAGGGCCGCGATCCACCACTTCGTCATAAGGCATTGCCTTGTGCCACACATACAGGCCGCCCGCCCCCAGCAGGCAAGCAAGCAGCAACCCCACCCACAGCAATGGCCGCTTCATCGGGCGACTCCCGAACTGAACAGGGTGCGCCAATCGTTGCACAACTGCTGCTGTACCACCGCGGGCGGAAGGCGGTGCCCGTAGGCGAGGTTTTGCCAGTGCCGGGTCAATTCGTCGCTGAATGCCAGCAATTGTGGTTGTTGCAAGCGTTGAACGCGTTCCAGGACCTGGCCTTCGGTGTCGGCGGTTTTCAGTGGCAAGTTGAAGTCGTGCAGTAACCGGCTGAGCAGCCCGCGATACAACAGGCCCAGGGCTTCCCTGGGGTGGTTGGGCCATAGTCGCTCGGCGGCGCTGGCAATGTCATCGGGCAGGGTTTCGGCGCCCAGCTCCAGGCCGAACAGTTGGGTGGGTGGCGGTTTGGCGAGCTTGGGTTGGCGTGGCCCGCGCCGGCTGACAAAGGTGCGCAGCCACTCGCGATAACGCCAGGCGAGCAACGCCACGCTGCCCGCCAACAGACTCCACAGCAGCACCTCCAGGCCTTGGGCGAGGTGCTTGAAGGCGTCGCTGTTGAAGTTGTCCAGCAGTGCTTGCAGCCAGGCCGGTAGTTTGCCGTCACCGCGTGCCTGGGGCTTGGTGTTGGGTTTTTCGTCAGCAAAGCGATAGCGCGTGACGGTTTCCGGATTTTTGAACGGAGGCTTGTCCAGCAGCGCCTTGATCGATTGGCTGGCGGATTGGGGGGTGACTTGCCGGGTGGGGGGCGAGTCATCGGCCATCGCGGGTCGGCCCAGCGGCAGCAGCATCAGCCCGATCACCAGCAGTAGCAACGGGGCCGCGCTGCTCAGGCGCTGGCGCAGGCGGCGAAAAACCAGCTCAAGGTCCCACGCTTCCAGCACGGTGCGACGGTTGAGGTACAAGCTGAATCCACAGGCGACGTAGATCGGTTCCCAGAACACCAGGACCAGCGCGTAGAAGGCGTTGCTCAGGTGTTCCAGCCACAACCCCTCCGGGCCGGTTGCCAGGGCCAGCCGTTGCCAGTCCCAATCCAGTTCAACCTGCTGGGGGATGAACAGATAGAACAGCGCCATGCAGCCGAACCACAGGCCGATTTCCAGGTGTACACCGAGCGTGGTCAACCAGCGCGCCGCGCCGGCGTTGTGTTGTTGCAGCACGCCCAGGCGTTTTTGGCGTGCCTGACCATCCAGGCCTTCGAGTTGGCTGACCGGCATCAAAAAGCTGCGGCTCAGGCTCAGTCGCCGCCAGGTCAGGCTGGCCAGGAGTTGGCCCTTGAGCAGGCGCGGCCAGTGACGCACGGCCTGTTTCAGGCTGGGCGTCTCGCCAAACAGGGCCTTGGACAGGATATACAGGGGCAGTCGGTCGAAGGCCGGCTTCAACCACCAGAACACAAACAAGGCCGTGGACGGGTATTGCCACAACAGAACGCTAAGCGCGATGAATATCGGCAGGCTCACCAGCGCCCAACTGGCCATCAGCAGCAGTCGGTGTTCCTGGGCCAATAACACGCCCAGGTCCATGGCTTCCCATGATGTTCGCGGGCGAATCACTACGCTGGCATCACTCAGGCGCATGGCGAGTCCGTCCGGCAAGGGTCAGGTAGGCGGCCACCAGTAGCCAGAGCCCCGCGCCCACCAGGTATTTGACCCAAGGCGCGATCGCAGTGGTGGAAGACCAGTAGGCTTCGATAAATGCTGCGATCAGCAGGAACAGCATGACGCCGCAGAGCATCTGCACGCTTTTACGTGCCGCCAGCCGCAGGGATTCACCGCGTGTCAGGTGCCCCGGAGCGATCAACGCCCAGCCCAACTGCAAGCCTGCCGCGCCAGCCAGGGCAATTGCGCTGAGTTCGAAGGCACCGTGGCCGATGACAAACGACCAGAAGGTCTGGCCGTAGCCGATTTCAGTGAGGTGCCCGGAGATCGCACCGATGATCAGGCCGTTGAATATCAGAAAGAACACGCTGCCCAGGCCGAACAGCAAGCCCGCGGCAAAGGTCTGGAAGGCGATGCCGATGTTGTGCATCACGTAGTAGCCGAACATCATCCAGTCTTCACTGGATGCACGTTCGGCGACGCGGCCCAGGCGACTGGCGTCCGGGTCGTACATGCTATGCATCTCGGCCACCTGCTGGGGGCTGACGACGCTGTAGATCAGTTCGGGAAACAGGTACACCAGCAGCGCAATACCCACCAGGCTACCGAAGAACAGCAGGCTGGCGATCAACACGAAGCGCCACTGTTCACGCACCAGCCGGGGGAAACCGGCCAGCAGGAAAGCCAATACGTTCGCACCCAATTGGCTGCGGTGGCGATACAGCTGTTGGTGGCCGCGCAGGGCCAGTTGTTGCAGCGGGTCCACCAGGTAACTGCTGTAGCCGCGCTCCTGGGCCATGGCCAGGTGCTGGCACAGGCGTCGATACTGATGAGGGAAATCAGCCAGCTCAGCGGCCTTGGCCTTGCCTTGTTCCAACTGCGTCAGTTGTTCGGCGAACGCTTGCCATTGGGGCTGATGACGGCTTTCGAACAGGCTCTGTTTCATGTCGGCCCCAGCAAGCCACGGGCCACGCCGTTGAGCTGCTCGACAGCGCGAGCCGGGGACACCTGCAAGGGCGTGGCGAGGATCGAGGCCAGTTCCTGTACTCGCTCGGCGGACAGCTCACCCTGGCGCTCGGCGAAATTGAGGATGGCGCGCTGTTCGCTCAGGTCCAGGGCAAATGGCAGGCGCAGGGCAGGGGCCTGCGGCACCTTGGGGCGTGCCAATGGCAGTTCGCGGTAGACCACCAGCGTGCCGGCCGCCAGATCACCGAGCCGTTTGAAGTTAGGGTGCTGCAGGCAACTGATGGCGCCGAGAAAGTAGCCGAACGGCAGCATATCGACAAAGCGCAGCAGGTTGCGGATGAGTGAGGCCGACCAGCCGATGGGCGTGCCGTCATCCTGTACCACGCGCATTCCCATGACCTGCTTGCCCGGCGAGCAGCCCTGGTTGAGTACTTCAAACAGCACCATGTACCACCAACTGACCAGGAACAGCAGCAATGAGCCCAGCCCTATGCCGATGTTGCCGAGCAGGGCCAACGGAACCAGCAGGATGCCCATGAGCAACCCGCGCACGCCCAGGTCGAAGGCGAAGGCCAGTGCACGTGGCAGCAGGCCAGCCGGGCGCAAGGGCAGGTCGATGCCCTCCGGGGTCTCGATCTGGTAACGGGTATCCAATGGAGCTGATGGCATCGCGATCCTTGGCAGCGCAGAGCGGTTGGAAGACACGGATGCTAGCAGTGTCGGCGATGGAAGCAACCATTCAAGGTTTTGCTGGATGTTTATACAGTTGAACTGGCGCTGGCCTCAGGCACCTTCCAGCGCCTAGACTTCGTCGATCTTCAGCACAGGAATAGCCCGTGACCACTCTTTTCTGGTACGACTATGAAACCACCGGCATCAACCCGCGCAGCGATCGCCCCCTCCAGGTCGCCGGTATTCGCACCGATGTCGACCTCAACGAGGTTGGCCCGCCGGTCAACCTGTATTGCCAACCCAGCGACGATATCCTGCCCCATCCGGCGGCCTGTGCGATCACCGGCATCACCCCGCGCATGCTGGCGGAAAAGGGCTTGGCCGAAGCCGATTTCATGACGCGGGTGCATGCCGAACTGGCGGTCCCCGGTACCTGTGGGGTGGGTTACAACACCCTGCGGTTTGACGATGAAATGACCCGTTACAGCCTCTATCGCAATTTCTTCGACCCTTACGCGCGTGAATGGCAGGGCGGTAACAGCCGCTGGGACTTGATCGATGTGATGCGTACCGCCTACGCGCTGCGCCCGGAGGGAATCGTCTGGCCCGAGCAGGATGGGCGTGTCACCCTCAAGCTGGAGCGTTTGACCGAGGCCAACGGGATCGCCCATGGCCAGGCTCACGATGCGTTGTCCGACGTGCGCGCGACCATTGCCCTGGCCCGATTGGTCCGTGAAAAACAGCCCAGGTTGTACGACTGGCTATTCCAATTGCGCAGCAAGCAACGAGTGATGGACCAGGTGCGGCTGCTGCAACCGATGGTGCATATCTCCGGGCGTTTTTCGGCCGAGCGCCATTTCCTCGGCGTTGTACTGCCCCTGGCCTGGCACCCGCGCAATCGCAACGCGTTGATCGTCTGTGACCTGGGCCTTGATCCGCAAGGGCTGCTGGACCTCGACGCCAATACCTTGCGTCAGCGCCTCTACACCCGTCGTGATGATCTGGCCGCAGGCGAGTTACCGGTACCGCTCAAGTTGTTGCATATCAACCGCTGCCCGGTGGTGGCGCCATTGAATGTGCTGCGGGCGCAAGACCGTGAACGACTGCAATTGGATATGGACGCTTATCAGGCGCGGGCGCTGCGGCTAACTGACGCACAGGAAGTTTGGCGCGACAAGTTGGCGGAGATTTATGCCGAGGAAGATTTTGCACCGAGTTCGGACCCGGAGCAGCAGCTCTATGATGGTTTTATCGGCGACCGCGATCGTCGTTTGTGCGAACAAGTCCGCGCGGCAGAGCCGGCGCAATTGGCGCGGCAGCAGTGGCCCTTTGATGATCAGCGTTTGCCGGAATTATTATTTCGCTACCGTGCGCGCAACTTTCCTGCAACCTTGAACAGCGAGGAGCAACAACGCTGGAAACTTTTCTGTCAGCAACGCTTGTCAGATGGCGAATGGGGTGCACCCAATACCTTGGAGGCATTTAAACGTGCTCGTATTGAATTGGCTGTTAGTGCCACGCCGTTTCAGCGTCAGGTGCTGGATCAATGGCAGGAGTATGCTGACTCTTTAGCCGTTCGGTTCAATCTGTAATCAGGCAATTGCAGATTATTCAGACAATAAAAAAACGCCAGCAAGCTGGCGTTTTTCGTCTGTCGCGTATCAGGCAAGAGCCTGGCGAGGCTTAGCCCAGCAGGGTAGCCCAGCCTTCAACCACATCACCGCCCCACTTGGCTTTCCACTCTTTCAGCGTCTTGTGGTTGCCACCTTTGGTTTCAATCACTTCGCCGTTGTGCGGGTTTTTGTATTGCTTGACCTTGCGGGCACGCTTGGTGCCGGTAGTTTTCACTGCGCCGCGCGGTGCTTTAACTTTAGACTCTGGATCCAGCAGCGCGATGATGTCACGCAGGGATTTGGAGTATTCACCCATCAGGGTACGCAGTTTGCCTTCGAATTCCAGCTCGGTTTGCAGTTTGTCGTCTTGGGACAGATTCTTCAAACGGGCTTGCAGCTCTTTGATAGCTTCTTCGGTGGCACGGTATTCGTTGATCAGGGACATGTGGACTACCTTATGTAGAGCGCTGATTGACAGGGATAGTGGCCCAATAATAGTCAGGCTATTTCCCCAAGTAAACATTTAAGGGAACATTTATGTGAATTACTTTGAATGTTTGTGGCAAATCTATGCAAACGAGTTAATTAGTAGCGGGTATGGGCAAAGACTACCTGCTTAATTTCCGCTAACTGCCTGAGCGTGCCGATGCACATGCATATAGCGGTGGTAAAACCCTACGTTATTAAGGGGTGTGGTCAAGGCGAGGGCAGAATAAGCGTCAACGGATACTGCAGTTTTTCTGCGTAATCGCTAGAATGACCGCCTTTGCGAAGTTCTGGAGTTTCCCCCTAATGCACACTTTTCGGCTGGTGATCGCTTGCCCGGACCGGGTTGGCATCGTTGCCAAAGTCAGTAACTTTCTGGCCTCCCACAACGGCTGGATCACCGAGGCGAGCCATCACTCGGACAATCTCAGCGGTTGGTTCTTCATGCGCCACGAAATCCGTGCCGATACGCTGCCCTTTGGCCTTGAGGCGTTTCGCGAGGCGTTTGCGCCGATCGCCGAAGAGTTTTCGATGATCTGGCACATCAGCGATACCGAGCAGAAAAAACGTGTGGTGTTGATGGCCAGCCGTGAATCGCACTGCCTGGCGGACTTGCTGCACCGCTGGCACAGCGACGAGCTGGACTGTGAGATCGCCTGCGTGATCTCCAACCACGACGACCTGCGTAGCATGGTCGAGTGGCATGGCATCCCGTACTACCATGTGCCGGTCAACCCGCAGGACAAGGAACCGGCGTTCGCCGAGGTGTCCCGTCTGGTCAAGCAGCATGAAACCGACGTCGTGGTGCTGGCGCGCTACATGCAGATCCTGCCGCCGGAACTGTGCCGCGAATACGCCGGCAAGGTGATCAACATTCACCACAGCTTCCTGCCGTCGTTTGTCGGTGCCAAACCGTACCACCAGGCTTCCCTGCGTGGCGTGAAGTTGATTGGCGCAACGTGCCATTACGTCACCGAAGAACTGGACGCCGGCCCGATCATCGAGCAGGACGTGGTGCGTGTCAGCCACAGCGACAGCATTGACGACATGGTGCGCTTCGGCCGTGACGTCGAGAAAATGGTCCTGGCCCGTGGCCTGCGCTATCACTTGGAAGACCGCGTGCTGGTACACGGCAACAAAACAGTCGTGTTCTGATCAACGCGTTTTGATTGAAGAATGAAGGGCCTGGGCGTTAAATCGTCCCATGCCTTTTTTCATTGATCTGCCCAGCAGGACAAGCCCATGACCGATCCACTCGATAAAGCTACGTCCAGGGCGCCAGCTACGTTGGGCGAGGGGTGTCTGAGTCGCTATGACCCGGATGAGCTGGAGGCCGAGGATGGTACTGACTTTCCTGGGGCAGCCCAATTGTGGGACGAGTTGCAGAAACGGCCGGCGTCCCCTGAAACAGACGCTTGAGCAGCGGCCTGCCGAGCATCAGCAGAAACACCGGCCCACCGGCCAGCAGATAGAAATAGTAGGTCACCGCCCGCCAGATCAGAATCGCCGCCGCTGCGCTGGATTTGCCCAGCCAGGGCGCCAGCAAGGCCGCTGACGTCAACTCCGCCGCACCGGCCCCGCCGGGCATAAGGCTGAACTGGCCCGCCGTCAGCGACAGCATCTGGATCAGGAAACTCCAGGCCCACTGCACATCGCCTCCCAACCCTTGCACCGCAAGGTAAAGCACGCTGTAGCGCAGTATCCAATGCAGGCTGGTCAAGGCAAACACGGCGGACAGGGTGCGCCACGGCAATTTCAGCGTTTGGGTAAATGCCGCCAGGAAGCGCAATACTTTGCGCGCCCAGCGCCGGCGAGTCGCGGCGCTTACCTTGCATCGCTGGAGCAAGGTGCCGCTCAGCCGTATCAGGCGGCGATGAAAGCGCACCAGCAGCACAGCGCTGAACACTGCGCCCACCATCGATGCCGCACTGAGCCCCAACAGCCACTCCAGGCGTGGGCTGAGGCTGTGGAACACTGCGTACAACGCGATCCCCACCAGTGCGCAGAAAAAAAACAGCAGGTCGCTCAACTGATCCATGGCGAACACCGCGCTGCCATGGGCCGGACGTATGCCGTTGCGCGCCAGCAGGACCATCAGTGTCAGTGGCCCGCCGCTGCCTCCGGGCGTGGCGCACATGGCGAATTCGGTCGATATCACCACGCCCAGGCTGTTGAGTCGCCCCAGTTGGCCGCGTTGCTCGCCCAGTAATAAGCGGATACGCACGCTGTTGATCAGCCAGCACAGGATAATCATGCCGAACATCAGCGACAGTTGGGGCAGCGGGAATTGCTTCAGGCGCGTAACGGTTTCGCCACCTCCCAGCCACACGGGGATCGCCAGCGCCAGTAGCAGGCCCAGCAGCAGCCAGATCACCCGGCTCATGGCTGGGTGGCCAGCCAAGCGGCCTTGGTCAGTGGTGTGCGTCCGGCGTTGAGCAGGCGTTGTAGGGTTTCAAGCCAGTAGCGGCGGGAAAATTCGTGGCGCATGTCCACCGGGTGCAGTCCCAGGCGAATCACCGGGGCCGCCTGCCAGCGCTGTTCCCGTCGGTCGCTGAGACACTTGGACAGACCTCGGCGCCAGGCGCTGCGCGCACTCCACACCAGCCCCGGGGCGTTGACCGGCGTGAAGTCGGGTAGCCGGTACAGATGCTGCGGGTCGCTGGTGTAGGTCAGCGGCAATTGGCGCAGTGCCTGGCGGGTGCCGCGGCTCATCAGCCAGGCGGGAGCGACAAAGCCTTGCAGCGGCCAGTCGTAGCGACGGAATACCGCGATGCCATCGCTGATACGCTGCAGCGCCTGATCCTGGCGCAGTTGGTAGAACTCACCCTCATGGGTATACAGGCGCCGCATGAACCAGGCTTTGGGGGTGCGCGGAGCCGGTTGGTCGTCGCAATGGTAGTAGCCGTGCAAGGTCAGCTCATCGCCCTTGGCCACGCGGCTGTCCAGCAGGCGGCGAAAGTCGCCATGGGCGGTCAGGGCGTCATGATGATGAAACTCCGGCACCACCAGCCAGGTGATGGGCACGCCGCCCAACGCGTCGACGGCTGCGACGAATGGGCGGTAGTCGGCCCAGGTCTGCGGCGCTACATCGTGCAGCACCAGCAGCACCGAACGCTCATCCATGGGCAAGCATCGGCTTGTGGCTGCCCAGCACCGCATAATAGTGCGTCAACAGGCTGTCGACGACCGTCTCCCAGGCGTAATGCTGTTCGACATGACGCCGAGCCTGCGCGCCCAGGCGACGGCTGTCGGCACCGAACAGCTCGCGCACCGCATCGGCCATGGCCCGTGGATTATTGGGCGTACACAGTAGGCCGCAGCGCTCGTCAATGATCTCGGTAAATGCGCCGGCCGCCACGGCGACCACCGGTATGCCGCAGGCCATGGCCTCCAGTATTACCAGGCCGAAGGTTTCCTGATCGCCGCCATGCAGCAGTGCGTCGGCGCTGGCCATCAGCCGGGCGACATGCTGGGCGGGGCGGAACCCATCGATCACGGTGACGTTGTCCGGCACGCTGGCCGGCATGCCGGAGCCCACCAACAGCAAGTGGTAGTTGTCCCCCAGGCGTTTCATGCAGTTGAGCAGCAGCGGCAGGTTTTTTTCCTTGGAACCGCGCCCGGCGAAGATCAGCAGCCGGGTATCCGCGGCGATCCCCAGTTCGGCGCGCAAGCCCGGGTCGCGGACGTCCGGGCAGAACGTCTGCAGGTCGACCCCCAGCGGCTGCACGAAGACATTATTCACCCCAAGCCCGATGAGCTTGTCAGCCATCACTTGGCTGGGCGCCAGTACCCGGTCGAAATTCCCATAGAGTTTGCTGACGTAGGCTTCAGCGTTCGGGGTAAACCACGACCCCATGCGGTTACTCACCAGCAGCGGCAGATCCGAGTGATAAAAACCAATGACGGGCACATCCAGTTGGCGTCGTGCATCCAGCGCCGCCCAGGCGGTCAGGTACGGGTCGCCGACTTCGATCAGATCGGGCTGTAAATCGTGCAGGACATTTCGCCAAGGCGCGAGCCGAAGGGGGAAGCGGTAGCCCTTGCCGAAGGGGAGGGCGGGGGCCGGCACCTTGAATATCCCATCCCGTTCGCTCAAGTGCGCGCCGGGGACCAACAGGCTGTGGCGAATGCCGGGCTTGAGCGTCAGACGCCGGTGCTTGGCGTCGAGATAAGTGCGTACGCCACCGCTGGCGGGGGCGTAGAACATGGTGATGTCCGCGATATGCACGATGAACATTCCTCCGATCCGTAGCTCTCCTTACGTGGACCTGAGGTAATGATAGATGTTCGATCGGAATTGGGGGCGCGCGCGCTCAAGTTGATAAAGGTCAATGTGGGCGCAAGGCGGACCTGTGCTCCCACAAGGTTCTGTGGTGTCGGTCAGATACGGAAACTGCCCACCAGATGCTTCAGCCGTGCCGCCTGCTGTTCCAGGTCGGCGCAGGCGCGCAGGGTCGATTGCAGGTTTTCCACGCCTTCCTGATTGAGTGTGTTGATCTCGGTGATGTCCATGTTGATCGACTCGACCACCGAGGTCTGCTCCTCGGTGGCGGTGGCGACCGACTGGTTCATCCCATCGATCTCGCCGATGCGCTGGGTCACGCTGTTCAAGCGTTCGCCGGCCAGGTTGGCGATTTCCACGCTGTCGAGGCTGTGGCGCTGGCTTTCGCTCATGGTACTGACCGAATCCCGGGCGCCGACTTGCAGCTCCTCGATCATCGTTTGCACCTGTTGTGCCGATTCCTGGGTGCGGTGCGCCAGGTTACGCACTTCGTCGGCCACCACCGCAAACCCACGTCCGGCTTCCCCGGCGCGCGCCGCCTCGATGGCGGCGTTGAGCGCCAGCAGGTTGGTTTGCTGAGAGATGCTGGTGATCACTTCGAGGATTTGCCCGATATTCACCGTTTTGCTGTTAAGTGCTTCGATGTTGCTGCTGGAAGCGCTGATCATCGCGGACAACTGAGTCATTGCCTTGATATTGCGTTCAACCACCTGCTGACCGTCTTCGGCCAAGTGCCGCGCATCGCTGGCCTGGTTCGAGGCTTGTGCGGCGTTACGCGCGATTTCCTGGGCGGCGGCCCCCAATTGGTTGATGGCCGCGGCGACGCTGTTGGTGCGGTTGGCCTGCTCGTCGGAGTTGATCATCGACGAGTTGGACGCGCTGACCACCCGCAGGGCGACTTCATTGACCTGCCCGGTGGCCGAGGACACTTCGCGGATCGACGTATGAATCCGCTCCACGAAGCGGTTGAACGCATTACCCAGGATGCCGAATTCGTCGTGATTCTGGATGCTCAGGCGACGGGTCAGGTCGCCCTCGCCATCGGCGATGTCCTGCATGGCGCGAGTCATCACGTGCAGCGGTTGCATCAGCACTCGGATCAGCATGCCGAGCAAGGCGATGATGATTACCACGGCAATGATCGTGGCGATGATCGCCGAGGTGCGGAATTCGCTGAGCATGGCGAAGGAGGTGGCTTTATCCACGGAAATACCAAGGTACCAGTTCACCGACGGCAGGCCCTTGATCGGCGTAAAGGTCACGATGTTGTCCTTGCCGTTGGCCTCGACTTCACTGAAGTCGCTGCTGATCTTCGGCGTGTGTTTCGGGTAGACGTCGGCCAGGGTTTTCATCACCAGGTTTTTGTCCGGGTGGACCAGCACCTTGCCGTCGGCGCTGACCAGGAACGCGTAGCCCATGCCGCCGAAGTTCAGCGCGCCGATGTTGTCCACCAGGGTTTGCAGGCTCAGGTCGCCGCCGACCACGCCGATGCTCTGGCTGCCCTGGGCGCTGGGGGTCGCGATGGAAATGATCAATTGCCCCGTCGCGGCATCGATATAGGGTTCGGTCAGGGTCGAACCATTGCTGCTCTGGGCGCCTTTGTACCAAGGACGAACGCGTGGGTCGAAACCGTCCGGCATCTTGGTGTCGGGGCGGATAGTGAACGCGCCCTGGCTGTCGCCCACGTAGGTTGCCATGAACGAGGAGGTCAGGGCTTTCTGTTCCAGCAGGCTGGCGACCACCTTGGGGTCGGGATTGATCGCAATATTTTGTGCCGCGTTTTCCACCAGGACAATGCGCCCGGTGAGCCAGGTTTGAATGTTGCTGGCAGTGACATCACCCATTTCATGCAGGTAATTGTTGAGATCTTCGCGAATTGCGTTGCGTTGCAGGTAGTCGTTATAAAGCGTAAACAGCGCGAAGGCGGCGATGACGATAAGGGAGGCAGCAAGCAGGATTTTGTGGCTGAAGCGCAGGTTTTTATTCATGGCCTGAAGGGTCCGCTAAGGTCTTAATATCCAAAACGCGTCCTTATGGGATGCGCAGAATGGTAGCGTCAAAAAAGGTGTGATATTTGTGGCGATAGCCCTGTGAGGTCCCTGTAGGAGCTGTCTGACCTGTTTTTAGACTTTGTGGGTCTTACATTGATGTGTATCGACCTTGCGGCACGAAAGATTAACCATAGGTGACGAAATGCCTGACTCCACGCAACTCCTTATCGGCGCCGGCCTTGATGGCCAGCCCATCGCCCAGGCCATGCGCCTGGCCAATCGTCACGGGTTGGTTGCCGGTGCCACGGGCACTGGCAAGACCGTCACCCTGCAACGCCTGGCAGAAGCGTTCAGCGATGCGGGCGTGGCGGTATTCGCCGCGGATATCAAGGGCGACCTTTGTGGTCTCGGCGCTGCGGCCAACCCCCAGGGCAAGGTGGCCGAGCGCATCGCCGGCATGCCTTTCCTGAATTACACGGCCAAGGCGTATCCGGTCACGCTGTGGGATATTCACGGTCAGTCCGGTCATCCATTGCGTACCACCATCAGTGAAATGGGGCCGTTGCTGCTCGGCAGCCTGCTGGAGCTCACCGACAGCCAGCAGTCAGCGTTATATGCCGCCTTCAAGGTGGCGGACCGCGAAGGCCTGTTACTGCTGGATTTGAAGGACCTCAAGGCGCTGCTCAATCACTTGCGCTACCACCCGGAACTGCTGGGTGAAGATGCGGCGCTGATGACCACCGGCTCCAGCCAGGCGCTGTTGCGGCGCCTGGCGGTGCTGGAGCAGCAGGGCGCGGAAGCGTTGTTCGGCGAGCCGGCGCTGCAGCTCGAGGATATTTTGCAACCCGCCAGCGATGGTCGCGGGCGTATCCACCTGCTCGACGCCAGCCGCCTGGTCCACGAAGCCCCCAAGGTGTACGCAACCTTCCTTTTATGGCTGCTGGCTGAACTGTTCGAGCAGTTGCCTGAACGCGGCGATGCCGATAAGCCGCTGCTGGCGCTGTTTTTCGACGAAGCGCACTTATTGTTTGCCGATACGCCCAAGGCCTTGCAGGACCGCCTCGAACAGGTGGTGCGGTTGATTCGCTCGAAAGGCGTGGGTGTGTATTTCGTCACGCAATCGCCCGGGGACTTGCCTGACAGCGTGTTGGCGCAACTTGGCTTGCGTATCCAGCATGGCCTGCGCGCATTCACCACCAAAGAGCAGAAATCACTGCGCGCGGTGGCGGACGGTTTTCGGCCCAATCCGACATTTGATGCGTTGTCGGTCCTGACAGAGCTGGGCACCGGTGAAGCACTGGTGGGCACTTTGCAGGAAAAGGGCACGCCGGAAGTCGTCCAGCGCGTGTTGGTCGCGCCACCGCAATCGCGGATCGGCCCGCTCAGCGACGTCGAACGCGCCGCCCTGATTGCCAGTTCGCCGTTGCAGGGTCGCTATGACAAGCCGATTGACCGCGAATCGGCCTATGAAGTGCTGATGGCGCGCAAGGCGTTGGGCCCGACCGAAGCCGAAGAAGCCAAGCCGGTGAGCGAAGAACCGAGCTTTACCGACAGGGCCGGGGCATTCCTCGGGACTGCGGCCGGCAAGGCGCTCAAGTCAGCCATGCAACAGGCCGCCAATCAGGTGGGGCGCCAATTGGTGCGGGGCTTGCTGGGGTCGTTGCTGGGCGGCAGCAAGCGTAGATAGCCGATCAGGCTTTGGGCTTGGCGTGCGCGGCGAGGCGTTCCAGCGCCGCGCGTAAACCCGGATCGCTGATGCCGTCGGCCGTTGCCTGAATGGTTTCGGCCGCATTCGCCGATAAATCCATGGTGTGCCCCGCCGCGCCTTGCGGAACGGTCGGCGGTTGCACCTTGAATTGGATACGCGTCAGGCTGGCAAACTCATCAAACGCCATCAATTGTCGCTGCAAGCGTTTTTGCTGATAGCGCAAGCGTGTCGCCCAATGGCCGTCTGTGACAATAAGCAGCAGGTTGCCCTCGCGCCACGAGGCGACATGGCAATGTTCCCGCGCTGCCGGTTGCAATTGGCTTTCAACCAGGCGTTGCAGGTGGCCCAGGCGTTGCGCATGGCTGAAGATGGCTTTCAACGGCTTGGCTTCGCGAAGCAACACGCTGGGCGCGCGGGCTGTAAGAGGGCGAAACGCCATGATCAGACACCTTAAGTAACAGAGCCGCCATCTTAGCAGAAAGCGCCTGTGGACCCCCAGGCAATGCATTGGCGGGGCTTTATCTGCGAAATCAATGCACTCCATGGGTTGAAGTTCCGGTAAAAGCCCTTATTTTAAATGAGCCCTCTCACGGGCTCATGCCTGCATTGGGGAACAACGCCACTTTCCTCACCCACGATTCCGGGTAGAATGCGCGTTCGCATGCGCCCGTGAGGGCCGCTCGGGCCACTCACGGTGCGCCCTCCATCCCTATGTGTGGAAGAACCTGCCGATATGTTTGCGCCTTTGTTAAAGAAACTTTTTGGAAGCAAGAATGAGCGCGAAGTCAAACGCATGCTCAAGACGGTGCAGCTGGTCAATGCCTTCGAAGAGCAGATGGTTGCCCTTTCGGACGAGCAATTGCGCGCCAAGACCGAAGAGTTCAAGGCCCGCATAGCCAAAGGTGAAACCCTCGACAAGTTGCTTCCCGAAGCCTTCGCGGTCGCCCGTGAAGCCGGTAAGCGTGTCATGGGCATGCGCCACTTCGACGTCCAGCTGATCGGCGGCATGACCTTGCATGAAGGCATGATTGCCGAAATGCGTACCGGTGAAGGCAAGACCCTGGTAGCGACCCTGGGTGTTTACCTCAACGCGCTGTCCGGCAAGGGCGTGCACGTTGTGACGGTGAACGACTACCTGGCCCGCCGTGACGCCAACTGGATGCGCCCGCTGTATGAATTCCTCGGCCTGACCGTCGGCGTCGTGACGCCGTTCCAGCCGCCGGAAGAGAAGCGTGCGGCCTATGCTGCCGACATCACCTACGGCACCAACAACGAATTCGGTTTCGACTACCTGCGCGACAACATGGCGTTCAGCATGGAAGAAAAATTCCAGCGCGAACTCAACTTTGCCGTGATCGACGAAGTCGACTCCATCCTCATCGACGAAGCCCGTACCCCGCTGATCATCTCCGGCCAGGCCGAAGACAGCTCGCGCCTGTACACCGAGATCAACAAGTTGATCCCGCGCCTGGAGCAGCACATCGAGGAAGTGGAAGGCGTGGTGACCAAAGAAGGTCACTTCACCATCGACGAGAAGACCCGTCAGGTCGAACTCAACGAAGCCGGTCACCAGTTCGTCGAAGACATGCTGACCCAGATCGGCCTGCTGGCCGAGGGCGAAAGCCTGTACTCGGCCCACAACCTGGGCCTGCTGACCCACGTGTATGCCGGCCTGCGCGCGCACAAGCTGTTCCATCGCAACGTCGAATACATCGTCCAGGACGGCCAGGTCGTTCTGGTTGACGAACACACCGGGCGTACCATGCCGGGTCGTCGTCTGTCCGAGGGCCTGCACCAGGCCATCGAAGCCAAGGAAGTGCTCAACATCCAGGCCGAAAGCCAGACGTTGGCTTCCACCACCTTCCAGAACTACTTCCGTCTGTACAACAAACTGTCCGGCATGACCGGTACGGCCGACACCGAAGCGTTCGAATTCCACCAGATCTACGGTCTGTCGGTTGTGGTCATCCCGCCGAACAAGCCGCTGGCGCGTAAAGACTTCAACGACCTGGTGTTCCTGACCGCCGAAGAGAAATACGCGGCGATCATCAACGACATCAAGGACGGCATGGCCCAGGGGCGTCCGATCCTGGTGGGTACCGCGACGATCGAAACGTCCGAGCACGTGTCCAACCTGCTCAACAAGGAAGGCATCGAGCACAAGGTCCTCAACGCCAAGTTCCACGAAAAAGAAGCCGAGATCATCGCCCAGGCCGGTCGCCCCGGCGCGCTGACCATCGCTACCAACATGGCCGGTCGTGGTACCGACATCCTGTTGGGCGGCAACTGGGAAGTGGAAGTGGCTTCCCTGGACAACCCGACTCCCGAGCAGATCGCCCAGATCAAAGCCGACTGGCAGAAACGCCACCAGGCGGTGCTGGAGTCCGGCGGCCTGCAGGTGATCGCGTCCGAGCGTCACGAATCGCGCCGTATCGACAACCAGCTGCGTGGTCGTGCCGGTCGTCAGGGTGACGCCGGTTCCAGCCGTTTCTACCTGTCCCTGGAAGACAGCCTGATGCGTATCTTCGCCTCGGATCGGGTGAAGAACTTCATGAAAGCCCTGGGCATGCAGTCCGGTGAAGCGATCGAGCACCGCATGGTGACCAACGCCATCGAGAAGGCCCAGCGCAAGGTCGAAGGCCGCAACTTCGACATTCGTAAGCAACTGCTCGAGTTCGATGACGTCAACAACGAACAGCGTAAAGTGATCTATCACATGCGTAACACGTTGCTGGCCGCCGACAACATTGGCGAGACCATCGCCGATTTCCGTCAGGACGTGCTCAACGCCACCGTCAGCGCGCATATTCCGCCACAGTCCCTGCCAGAGCAGTGGGATGTTGCCGGCCTGGAAGCCGCGTTGAAGAGCGACTTCGGTGTCGACTTGCCGGTTCAGCAGTGGCTGGACGAAGACGATCACCTGTACGAAGAAACCCTGCGCGAGAAGCTGATGACCGAGCTGCTGGCCGCGTACAACGAGAAAGAAGAGCAGGCGAGTGCCGAAGCGCTGCGCACTTTCGAGAAACAAATCGTACTGCGCGTGCTGGACGACCTGTGGAAAGACCACCTGTCGACCATGGATCACCTGCGTCACGGTATCCACTTGCGTGGCTACGCCCAGAAGAACCCGAAGCAGGAGTACAAGCGCGAGTCGTTCACGCTGTTCTCCGAACTGCTGGATTCGATCAAGCGCGATTCGATTCGCGTGCTGTCCCACGTTCAGGTGCGTCGCGAAGACCCGGTCGAGGAAGAAGCGCGCCTGCGTGAGGAAGCCGAGGCACTGGCGGCGCGCATGCAGTTCCAGCATGAGGAAGCGCCAGGTCTTGAAGCGCCTGAGGTCTTGGGCGAAGAGGTCGATGTGGCCCTGGCTCAGACTCCGGTGCGCAACGAGCAGAAGCTGGGCCGTAACGAGCTGTGCTGGTGCGGTTCGGGCAAGAAGTTCAAACACTGCCACGGCGAAATCAACTAAGATTTTCGCCTGACGCTGCAACACCCCGCGCCGCGACCGGCATCAGCCGTCGCGGCGTTTTGCCATTAATTCCCACCGTCGAACGCGACGGCACAGACATCATCTATTTTTAAGGAGCGCATTCATGGCTGTTGGTCTTGGTCCTTTGCCCACATTGCACCCGGTTGCCGGTTTTGAACTCGGTATCGCTTCGGCCGGCATCAAACGCCCGGGGCGCAAGGATGTCGTGGTGATGCGCTGTGCTGAAGGCTCGACCGTCGCCGGTGTGTTCACCCTCAACGCCTTCTGCGCCGCGCCGGTGATCCTGGCCAAGCAGCGCGTGGCCGGTCCGATTCGTTACCTGCTGACCAACACCGGCAATGCCAACGCCGGCACCGGCGAGCCTGGCCTGGTCGCCGCCGCGCGGACCTGCGCCAAACTGGCACAACTGGCCGGCGTCGACGCCAGCCAGGTGCTGCCGTACTCCACTGGAGTGATCGGTGAGCCGCTGCCGGTGGAAAAAATCGAAGGCGCCCTGCAAGCCGCGCTGGATGACCTGTCTGTGGATAACTGGGCGGCCGCCGCCACCGGCATCATGACCACCGACACCTTGCCCAAGGGCGCGAGCCGTCAGTTTGTACATGACGGCGTGACCATCACCGTCACCGGCATCAGCAAAGGCGCGGGCATGATCCGCCCGAACATGGCCACCATGCTTGGCTACATCGCCACCGACGCCAAAGTCTCCCGCGACGTGCTGCAGCGCTTGATGCTGGACGGCGCCAACAAGTCGTTCAACCGCATCACCATCGACGGCGACACCTCCACCAACGATTGCTGCATGCTGATCGCTACCGGCCAGGCCAACCTGCCCGAAATCACCTCCACCAGCGGCCCGCTGTTCGCCGCGTTGAAGCAAGCGGTGTTCGAAGTGTGCATGGATGTGGCCCAGGCCATCGTGCGTGACGGCGAGGGTGCCACCAAGTTCGTCACGGTTGAAGTCAACGGCGGCGGCAACCACCAGGAATGCCTGGATGTCGGTTACACCGTGGCGCACTCGCCGCTGATCAAGACCGCGTTGTTCGCCTCCGACCCGAACTGGGGCCGTATCCTCGCCGCCGTCGGCCGTGCCGGCGTGCCGGACCTGGACGTGAGCAAGATCGACGTGTTCCTCGGTGACGTGTGCATCGCCAGCCGTGGCGCCCGCGCCGAGAGCTACACCGAAGCCCAGGGTTCGGCGGTGATGCAGCAGGAAGAAATCACCATCCGCATCGAGCTGGGTCGCGGCGAGTGCAGCGAAACCATCTGGACCACGGACCTGTCCCACGAGTACGTGAAGATCAACGCGGAATACCGTACCTGAAGCCCGGAGGATAAACGCGGTGAAACGAGTGCATGTAGCAGCAGCGGTGATCCGCGGCGTCGACGGCAGAATCCTGCTGGCGCGCCGCGCCGATACCCAGCATCAGGGCGGCCTCTGGGAGTTTCCCGGCGGCAAGGTGGAGGCCGACGAGTCGGTCGCCACGGCGCTGTCCCGCGAGTTGCAGGAAGAGCTGGGCATCCAGGTCACCACGGCGCGACCGTTGATCAAGGTGCAGCATGATTACCCGGATAAGCAGGTGTTGCTGGATGTCTGGGAAGTCTCGGCCTTTACCGGCGAGCCACACGGCGCCGAAGGTCAACCCCTGGAATGGGTCGCGGCGCGTGACCTGCTCAACTATGAGTTCCCGGCGGCCAATGCGCCGATCGTTGCCGCCGCACGGTTGCCCGGCGACTACCTGATCACACCGGGCGAGCTGGAAACCGCGCCGCTGTTGCGCGGTATCCAGAAAGCCATCGCGGGCGGCATCAAGCTGGTGCAACTGCGCGCCCCTAACGGTTACGACCCCAAGTACCGTGACCTGGCGGTAGACGCCGTGGGCCTGTGTGCCGGCAAGGCGCAACTGATGCTCAAGGGCCCGTTCGAATGGCTGGGGGATTTTCCCGCGGCCGGTTGGCACATGACCTCGGCGCAACTGCGCAAATACGCAAGCAAGGGCCGCCCGCTGCCGAAGGATCGCTGGTTGGCGGCGTCTTGCCATAACGCCGAGGAACTGGCGCTGGCGGAATTGATGGACGTGGATTTTGTCACGCTGTCGCCGGTGCAGCCGACCCAGACCCATCCCGATGCCCAACCGTTGGGTTGGGAGCAGGCGGCAGAGCTGATCCGCGGGTTCAGCAAGCCGGTGTATCTGTTGGGTGGCGTTGGGCCTGCTGAGCGCGAGCAGGCATGGGATGCCGGCGCTCAAGGTGTGGCAGGGATTCGGGCGTTCTGGCCGCAAGATTGATCTAGCGTTTGTTGGCCTCATCGCGGGCAAGCCCACTCCCACATTTGGATTTGTGAACACCTTCCAATGTGGGAGTGGGCTTGCCCGCGATGGCGCCAGACCAGACACCTGATAATCAGTGGGGTTTGGCCGCCGCCTGCCACAAAATCTCCGCCACACCCTGGCGCTTGGCAATTACCCGCGCCGCCACAAACAGCAAATCCGACAGCCGGTTGATATACGCCAAAGCCACCCCCTCCAACGGTTCAACCGCATTCAGGTGCTGACAGCGGCGCTCGGCACTGCGTGCTGCGCTGCGGCACACGTGGGCCTGGGCGATCAGCGCTGAGCCACCGGGCAAGATGAAGTTCTCCAGCGCCCCGACCTCTTCGTTCCAGCGATCAATCGCTGCCTCCAGCCGATTCACCTCCGCCGCGTTCAGCGCTTTGTACACCGGCATCGCCAGCTCGCCGCCGAGGTCGAACAGACGATGCTGGCAAGGCGTCAGCACTTCGATCACGTCCTTCAGGTGCGGATGCTTGCCGCTTTGCTCTTTAAGGCCGGCCAGCAGCAAGCCCAACTGACTGTTCAACGTGTCGACTTCGCCGATGGCTTCCACCCGCGGGTGGTCCTTGGGCACGCGGCGACCGTCGCCGAGCCCGGTTTCACCCTGGTCGCCGGTACGGGTGTAAATCTTCGACAGGCGAAAGCCCATGATCAGTGCTCCAGTTGGGTAAGTTCAGCGGGGGACAATTGGCTGCCGGCCAGGGGCAGGCGCAACGTGAAGCAGGTGCCTTGGCCCAGGGTGGAATGCACTTCCATCTGCCCTTTGTGGTTATTGGTGATGATGAAGTACGACACCGACAACCCCAGCCCGGTGCCCTGGCCGATTTCCTTGGTGGTGAAGAATGGCTCGAAGGTGCGTTTGCGCACGTTCTCGCTCATGCCGATGCCGTTGTCTTCGACCTGGATCTCCGCCCAGGGCGGGTTGAGGCGGGTGCGCAGGATGATGCGCCCCGGCTCGCGGTCGTCTTCGCGCTGGTGAATGGCCTGCGCCGCGTTTTTCAGCAGGTTGAGCAGCACCTGTTCCAACTCGTTGGCGGTGCCGGGCACCGGGCCGAGCTGCGGGTCGAACTGGCGGATGATCGCCTGCCCCTTGAAGTCGAAGCCGATCGCCAGGTCAAAGTCGTTGCCGGCGATTTCCACCGCCTGGTCGATCAGCGCCGGCAAATCACACGGTGCCATCTGCCGATTGCTGCGCCGGCTGAAACTGAGCATGTGGGTGACGATTTTCGCCGCCCGCGCGCCGGCCTGCTGGATACCGTCGAGCAATTGTGGGACTTCGCGGCTTTGCAGGTAACGGTTGACCGTCTGCAGTTCGATGCCCACTTGTTCGGCGTGTTCCAGGTTCTTGGGCAGGTCGGGGGACAGCCGGCGGCGGATGTTCTGCACGTTATGCAGGATCGCCCCCAGCGGGTTGTTGATTTCATGCGCCATACCCGCAGCAAGGCCGCCGACGGAGAGCATCTTTTCCGACTGCACCATCATTTCTTCCAGGGACAGGCGCTGGGTGATGTCATCGATCCGGATCACCACACCGCGCCCGGCGCCGCCCATCAGCGGATAGAACGTCAGGGCGTAATGCTTGGATTCATCGTCCTTGACCCAGGTGACACGCTCGATGCGCTCCACCGTGTGTTGCTCGACCGTGGCCTTGATCTGCGGCAGGTAGGGTTTGAGCGGTTGGAAAGCGAGGTAGATCGGCTGGTTCAGCGCTTCATCCAGGCGTGTGCCGGAAAGTGCGGTGGCTTCCTGGTTCCACTGGGTGACATAGAGCTGTTCATCCAGGGCGATCAGCGCCGAGGGCATCGAGTCGATGATGCTGTTGAGATAGTTCTGGAAACCGGTGAGTTTTTTCTCGATCTTGCTGCGCACCTGGACTTCCAGCTCCAGTTTGCGGTTGGTGTGGCGGGTTTCTTCGGCCAGGCCCTGTGCCTGGTCGTAGGCCGCCTGGGACTCATCGCGCGCGCGCTTGAGCTGCTGCTCGCGGGCCTCGATGCGCGACAGCATGGTGTTGAAGGCTTCTGCCAGGCTGCCGATTTCGTCATGGTTGCCACGGCCGGCGCGCAGGGCGTAGTTCTCTTCGCGGGTGACCTGGCGCGACAGCTCTTCCAGCTCATGGATCGGCCGGGTGATCAGGCGTTTGATCTGCCGGGCGATGACCAGCCACAGCAGCACGCTGAAAATCAGGATGCCCAGGCTCGCCGTCAGCGTGCCGGTATAGAACGCCACCGGTAGCTCACTGCTGGCCACCAGCAACAAATGCCCGGAAGGCTGGCCGGGGCGGGGCAGGGTGATGACTTGGTTACTGCGAAACTCGGTGAGGCGCCAGGCTTCGATATCCCGGTAGTTGCCCGGCAGGTGCAGGCGGTCGCCGTGTTGCATCTGTGCCAGGCGGTTGCCCTCGGCGTCGTACAACGCGGCTGCGCGCAGCGGCGAATAGCTGGTCAGCTCATTGAGCAGGGCGTCGGCCTTGGCCGGAGACTCAAGGGCTTCGGCGGCAAGCGCCGGGTTGGACACCAGCCGGCCAATCGCCTGCAGCGCCTGGGGCGCCATGCTCTCCTGGGAGATCCAGTAAGCGGCGCTGATAAAAGTCAGGTTGGCCACCAGTAACACAGTGGTCAGCAACACCAGCAGGGCGGCCAGCAGTTTCTGCCCTACCGGTAGGTTTTCAAGACGCTGGCGCAGTGGCATCAGGGGTTTCACAGGTAATAGACGAGTGGGCAGGGTAGCGCGTGCCTCAGTCGCGGGGCAATCCGCGTGCAACCAGCTGGTCGACGAGGCGCGTGTACACCTGTTGCAGATGCGGCAGCGTCAGCCGATGCCGAGCGGCGGCCTGGCAGGCGTAGCCCAGCAGGTAGCTGATTTCGGTGCGCCGCGCGCTGGCCACGTCCTGGTACATCGAAGAGTAATTGGCCGCCGTGGCCTGGATCACCCGTTCCACTTCCGTCTGCAGGTCCTGCGCCGCTGCCGGCTGGCCGCAGCATTGCAGCAGCTCGGTGAGTTCGGCGCACAAGGTTGCGACTTCGCACTGATGGGCTTGCAGGCCGCCATTGCGGCATTGGTACAGCACGGTCAGCGGGTTGATGGCGCAATTGAGTGCGAGCTTGCGCCACAGGCGCGTAAGAATGTCGCTGCTCCATTCGTGAGGGATGCCGGCGGCGCGCAAGTCGTCCAGCCACACCGGGGCCGTGGGGTGACTGGCGTCCCCCAGCCAGGTGTAGCCGTGGCCGGCAAACACCACGCGCCAATCGCCGTCGCGAAACGCGCCTTCGGTGCTGGAGGCAAAAATGCAGCGGGCCTGGGGATACTGCGCGGCGACGGCGTCCTGGCTGCCCAGGCCGTTTTGCAGCAGGATCAATTCGACGCCGGGCGCGAGGCGCGATTGCAGTTGTGCGACGGCGCTTTGAGCGTCGTAGGCTTTGCACGCCACCAGCAGGCGATGGATCGGCTCGGGGCTGTCAGGCGTTTCGGCGAGTACCGGGTAAGTGTGCGCTACGCCGTGCTCCACCAGGGTCAGCCCGTCGGCCGCCTGATAGCTGGCCAGGCGTGCCGCATCGCGCAGGATCAGCTTCACCGGCAGGCCGGCGCGGGCCAGGCGGGTGGCCCACAGCGTGCCGAGGCTGCCGGCGCCGAGAATATGCCAGGTGGTCGACATCAGTTTGTGCTCCGTAGGGTCGCTCACAGCGAATGGGGCGAAAGAACCGCTATAATGCCCCGGCATTTTAGCTTGGGCGCGCTCCATCTCTACTGAGCCCGCCCCTTATATTGGAGAAATGACATGCCTTCGTTCGACGTGGTATCCGAACTGGACAAACACGAAGTCACCAACGCCGTCGAGAACGCCGTCAAGGAACTGGACCGTCGCTATGACTTGAAAGGCAAGGGCAGTTTCGAATTCAAGGAAAAGGAACTGACCGTCAACCTGACCGCTGAAGCCGATTTCCAGCTGGAAGCGATGATCGAGATCCTCAAGCTCGCCCTGGTCAAGCGCAAGATCGACGTGCAGTGCCTTGAAGTCAAGGACGCCTACGCGTCCGGCAAGCTGATGAAGCAGGAAGCCGTCCTCAAGGAAGGCATCGACAAGGAACTGGCGAAGAAGATCGTGGCGCATATCAAGGACGCCAAGCTGAAAGTCCAGGCCGCCATCCAGGGTGAGCAGGTGCGCGTCACCGGCAAGAAACGTGACGACCTGCAAGAGGCCATCGCTGCCCTGCGCGCCAAGACCTTCGAGATGCCGCTGCAGTTCAATAACTTCCGCGACTGATGGCACTTTGGGGAACCTGCGGCCGTTTTTGACGTCCCACGCCCCAGAACCTGCGCCTGCCATTGAGCCCTTCGGGGCTCAATTGCGTTAGTGGGCACAAAAAACGCCGTACATCCGGCAAACAGGAGAATGTAGATGGATTTGAACGCTGAAGTGGATCACCTGATCAAGACCTCCCAGTCGTGGATCCCGATGATCATGGAATACGGCAGCCGGGTATTGCTGGCCGTGATTACCCTGGCCATCGGCTGGTGGCTGATCAACCGCCTGACCCACAGAGTGGGGCGTTTGCTGGCCATCCGTAACGCGGACCTGGCGCTGCAGCACTTCATCACCAGCCTGGCGAACATCGTGCTGAAGGTCATGCTGATCGTCAGCGTGGCCTCGATGATCGGCGTGGAAACCACCTCGTTCGTCGCCGCCATCGGTGCCGCGACCCTGGCCATCGGCCTGGCCTTGCAGGGCAGCCTGGCTAACTTTGCTGGTGGCGTGCTGATTCTGTTGTTCCGCCCGTTCCGTATCGGTGACTGGATCGAAGCCCAAGGTACGTCCGGTACCGTCGACAGCATCCAGATCTTCCACACCGTGCTGCGCACCGGCGACAACAAGACCGTGATCGTGCCGAACGGCATCCTCTCCAACGGCATCATCACCAACACCAACCGTCAGCCTACCCGCAAGGTGGTGTTTGATGTGGGGGTGGACTACGAGGCCGACCTGCAGAAAGCCCGCGAAGTGTTGCTGGAGCTGGCAAAAGACCCGCGTGTATTGGCTGATCCGGCGGCAGTGGCCGTGGTTTCGACCTTGGGCGACAGTTCGATCACGGTGTCTTTGCGTTGCTGGACCAAGACGGCGGATTATTGGGACGTGATGTTCATGTTCAATGAACTGGCACGTGATCGCTTGAAAGCGGCGGGGATCGATATTCCATTTCCGCAGCGGGTTATTCGGGTGATGCAGGAAACAGCGGCGAAGTAATGAAAGGCATTTGCACTTAACTTGGCTGATAGGTCACGTTAAGTGCGGGAACGATACTGTCGTTAGTTAGCTTGCTAGTTATTTTACTGCTGAAATAATATTGCAATAAAAAAGCCGCTCCCTTGCATGCAGGGGAGCGGCTTTTAATTTAAGGCCGAAGCCTTAAGTCATCGTTGTAATCGAACGGGCAATTACAAGATGTTCAGCGGGTATTGCGCGATCAGACGCAGTTCGTCGAGCGACGCCGAACCGTAGTACACGCCGTCAGACGAGCGATAAGTCGCTTGGCGTATACGCAGGCTCAGGTCTTTCGCTGGGCCGCTCTGGATCACGTATTTGGCTTCGATGTCGCGTTCCCACTCTTTGCCGTTCGACGTGGTGCCAGTGTTGGCGCCGCTACCGTTGACGTAACGAGTCATGAAGCTCAGGCCTGGCACGCCGAAGGTGGCCATGTTCAGGTCGTAGCGAGCTTGCCAGGATTTCTCGTCTTCAGCGTTGAAGTCGGAACGGGCGATGGAGTTGGCCAGGAAAACCGTGCCGCCGCCGTCTACGCCGTAACCGTAGTCACCGTCACCGCTAACTTTCTGGTAAGCGAGGGTAAAGGTGTGAGCCTGGTAGGTGTAAGCGCCTTGCAGGCTGTAGGCACGGTTATCCAGCTTGGTGGTGTTGTCTTTTTCTGCGCGTTGCAGACCGGCGCCGTCGCTTTTGGTGCTGTAGATGTTGAAGTCTACGGCCAGGGACTGATCGGCGCTCAGCGCGTGGGTCCAGTTCACGTTGGCGTAAAGTTTCTTCCAGTAGTCTTCTACTTTCGAGTAGTAGAGGCTGGTAGTGAACTCTGGGGTCCAGGCGTAAACACCGCCCAGGAAGTTGGCATCACGCAGGCCACGGCCGGTAATCGGCTCGGAGCTGGAGATACTGTCCTTGTAGGTATGGTCTTGGGCGACGATCGAGGTGAAGTGACCGGCTTCAAGCTTCAGGTCTTTGATCTCGTTGCTGGTGATCGAGATACCTTGCGGCAACTCAGGCAGCAAGCGGCTGTCATCAGAGGCGAATACAGGCGCTGTGGTGTATTGATCGCCGGCTTTCAGCACGGTATTGGAGACGCGGAATTTAACTGCGGCGCCGCCTTTGGAGTAGTCGTCTTGCGAACGACCATCCGAACCTGTTGGGAACAGACCAGTGCCAGCACGGCCCTTGCCGCTATCGAGCTTGAGGCCCAGCAGGCCGATGGCGTCGACGCCGACACCGATGGTGCCTTGGGTGAAGCCCGATTGGTACAGACCGTTGAAACCAAGACCGGTTTCTTCGCTGCGGCTTTGGCCGGAGTCATTGTTGCGTTTGTCGCGGCTGAAATACAGCGCACGGGTATTGATACTGAAAGTGCTGTCTTCAACGAAGCCCTTGGCATCGTCTTGGGCAGACGCCATTGCGAACTGCGAGGTGCCTGCTGAAACAGCCAGGGCGATCATGCTCCACTTCATCACGCGCATCGTGATTTGCTCCTTTGGTTTTAGGAAGAGTACTGCCGTCCCACCTGTATTTTTATCTGGGCGGCTCTTTCTTTTTTTGTGTCCGCGTAAAGTTATATCACGCTGACTCTAATGACGATACTTACCCATCTTTCCTTTCAGCTTCTTTACGAGGCTGTCGTGAATTGCTAGGTCCATGTCGCAAATTCACAGTCCGAATGTTACCGAACTGACAACTTCAATGCTGTTTTCAAACCCTTTTCTAAGTTTGAATGCATCCTTGATACGCATTGACTCGCTAGTGTTCTTATCGCGAAACACCCGCTTCCCGAAGGGTGCCGTTGCCGACGATGTGGGTGTGAATGCAACAAGCGCGCCCAAACCGGTAACTGAATGTCATTTTTTCGTGAAAAGCCTCACTGCAGTGTAAAAACCGCATAAACACGGGCCTCTCAAGCCGTTCAGTTTGTCCTTGACGGCCATGCATTCCATTGATTCGGTGGTGCATGAATCCTGTACCTGCGCGAAACGTTACCGGTTCACCCTCATGGGTGGGTACTTGGCGGATCTCTTTGAGGCATGAGTGGGTCATTTTGGTGCACTCCGATGAGTCCCGATTCAGCGTAGCTCAATTATTCGCCTGCCTCGAAAAGGGGCAGGTTTTTTATCGGGATGCGCGTTGGCGTCTGTATTCGAAGTGAAGCCGTCGGCGTTCGAAGGTATGCTGGGCGCCAGAATCTGACCTGCCGAACGGAGTGCCCGCGGTGTTCGCCTTAGATCAACGCCTGCAACAAGACACACTGACCATCGGGGACTTCCCGTTGTGCCGCCTGCTGCTGTCCAATGACTCGAATTACCCTTGGTTTATTCTGGTACCGCGCATAAACGGTATCAGCGAAGTTTTTCAATTGTCTGTCATAGATCAACAAAAACTGTGGAATGAAACGACAACCCTTGCGCAATTGCTGAGTGAAGGTTTCGGCGCCGACAAGATGAACATCGGCGCGCTGGGGAACGTTGTCAGCCAGTTGCATGTGCATGTGATCGTGCGCAAGCGCGATGACATGGCCTGGCCTGCGCCGGTCTGGGGCAAGCATCCGGCCCGGCCGTATACTGAAGAACAGGTGGCAGCGATCCGTGCGCGGTTGCGCGAGCTGTCACCTGCCGACTTCATCTTTAGCCAGGACTGAACCATGGATCTGCAAGACCGCGTGACCGACCTGGAAAGCCGCCTGGCCTTTCAGGACGACACCATCGAAACCCTCAACGACATCCTGGTCACCCAGCAGCGGGCGGTCGAACGCCTGCAACTGCAGATGACCGCGCTGCTCAAGCGCCAGGAAGAAATGGGCGGCCAGTTCGAGTCGTCCGAAGAAGAAGCGCCGCCGCCTCACTATTAATAGCCGCGCAATAAAAAACCGCGATCCAGCTTGTGCCGGATCGCGGTTTTTTTTGCCTGGCTTGGAATCAGCGACGCGGCAACGCGGCGATCACATCTTCGGCTTGCAGGCCTTTGTCGCGGTTCATGACGGAGAATTCCACACGCTGGCCTTCGACCAGGACGCGATGGCCTTCGCCACGGATGGCCCGGAAGTGGACGAAGATATCGTCGCCCGAATCGCGGGAAATAAAGCCGAAGCCCTTGGACGTGTTGAACCACTTGACGGTCCCGGTATCCCGATTGGTCATGTCGTAGTTTTGCGACGCGGCCGCAGGGGACGAACGGTAGAAGCTGATGGCCAGGTGAAGAACGATGGCGACCAGCGCAATCACCAGGCTGAGCAGGATGGCCGGGTGGCCGCCGACTTCAGGCATGGGTGCCAGGAGGGTGAGGGTTTGTACGACAACAGTCAGCACCAGCAGCGCGCTGACCAGGTTTTGCAGTTGATGACGCGTGCCTTTGTTCCAGTAAGGGATCACTGGCGCCAGCGTCAGGTTAAGAAGGCCGAACAAGGCCAGGTACAGAGCGTCATGTTGTTGCAGGTAGGGCAGGCTTTCAGGCTGCAGGCTCGGGATAAAGGACAGCAGCAAAGCTGCAACGCCCGTTAGCAGGTGGACGATTTTCAACATTTTGATTAACTCACGTTAAGACGGATCACAAGGAAGAGCTGACTGGCACGGTTCGCTTCTGAACAATGGGAGGCGTTGGGCACGTGCGCGGGTATCAGCCTATGCGCTGGCCGAAGAAAATAACGGCAGCGACACGCTGCCTATTTAACAGCAAAGGCTGTGCCTACTCAAATCAAGCATTTCCGGGCGTTGCAAGGGGCAGGGCATTTCTGCGTCAAACGCTTGTCCTAGACAGTTGCAGGCGTTTTGCCTGCTGTCGGGGAAATTTTCTGTCGCGCCTAAAGCCTTCACCGTCGCGGGCCAGCGAGGCCGCGCAGGGCGATTTGCCGCACGTCGCCTCGGTGCGTCGGGCTGCACACAGTGGGTACTCTTGCTAGAGTGATCCGGCACCTGATCAATGAATGCTGTTCAATTGAAGGGGATAAACATGGCAATCGATATCGGTATCAGTGAAGAAGATCGCAAATCCATCGTCGACGGGCTTTCGCGTCTGCTTTCCGATACCTATGTACTGTACCTGAAGACCCACAATTTCCACTGGAACGTCACGGGCCCCATGTTCCGCACGCTGCACTTGATGTTCGAAGAGCAGTACAACGAGCTGGCGCTGGCGGTGGACCTGATTGCCGAGCGCATTCGTGCCCTGGGCTTCCCGGCGCCGGGTGCCTATTCGATCTATGCGCGTCTTTCTTCGATCAAGGAAGAAGAGGGCGTGCCCAGCGCTGAAGAGATGATCAAGCAACTGGTGGCGGGCCAGGAGGCGGTTACGCGTACCGCGCGCGGTATTTTTCCGCTGCTCGATAAAGTCAGCGACGAACCGACGGCCGACCTGTTGACCCAGCGTATGCAAGTTCACGAAAAAACTGCGTGGATGCTGCGTTCCCTACTCGAAAACAAGTAAACACCGACCTCGGGCGGCGGCCCTGGCGCCGCTCGCTTGTTTCTCCGTGCTTCCTGGCGTTGTCCTACGACTATCAACTCCCCGTCTTCTGGCTACCCCCCGTCGTCCTGCTGTTTGATAGGCCCACTGTCCAATGGGAGAAGCCCATGGACTGCTGTTTGGCAATGGAGTGTCAGGTGTATGTCGCGTGGAGTGGGTAGTAGAGTGATGGAGACCTGTGGTTTTCATAAGATAAACGTCGACCCCTTTGTCAAAGGGTTCGATATGGGGCTGGCGCGGCCGTTGTCCCGATCGGTAAGGCTCAATGGGTTTTCCACTTGCCTGCGGCTGGAACAGATCTACTGGAATATCCTCACGGAAATAGCCAGGCTCAATGCCTGTTCAGTCAGTGCGCTGTTGTCTTATGTCGATCGGGAAGTGCATTTGCGCTATGGCGGCGTGAAGAACTTCAGCGGGCTGGTCAGGGTGGTCTGCGTGGTTCACGTATTGAAAGGCCGCGCTTGCCTGTCCAATCCCGAGTAATCCGGGGGTTCCGGGGCTGGCCCGGCGTTCAGGCGGGCCGGGCCTCGGGCAGAAAGCCGGCTGCGCTGCCTCGATTTACCAGATATAATCCCGCGCTTTGCCGCTGCAGGCGCTTTCTGCGCAGTGGCCTCTATCCGGAGGCCGGCGCGGCACAGTAACGATCTGATCGCCGAGACATCTCCATGCCCATGTACGACTATCAATGCGCTTCCTGTGGTCATCAGTTGGAAGCCATCCAGAAGATCAGCGACGCGCCGCTGGTCGATTGCCCAGCTTGCAAGGCGCCTGAGCTTAAAAAGATGTTGTCCATGCCGGGCTTCCGCCTGAGCGGCAGCGGCTGGTACGAGACCGACTTCAAGACCGGCTCGAAGAAGAATCTGGCGGGCGGCGACAAAGCAGACTGAGTTGAACTCTACGCGCAGGCTCCTGCATTATCCGTCCCCTGACTTATGTACGGTGACTGAGGCCAAGCCTGCCACCGAATTTCGAATTACGAGAAGTGAAACCACTACCATGATGCGCAGCCATTATTGCGGCCAACTGAACGAGACCCTGGAAGGTCAGGAAATCACCCTTTGCGGATGGGTTCACCGTCGCCGCGACCACGGCGGGGTGATCTTCCTCGATATCCGTGATCGTGATGGTCTGGCCCAGGTGGTGTTCGACCCGGACCGCGCCGAGAGCTTCGCCGCCGCCGACCGCGTGCGCAGCGAATACGTAGTGAAGATCACCGGCAAGGTGCGCCTGCGTCCGGCCGGTGCGGTGAACCCGAACATGGCGTCCGGCGCGATCGAAGTGCTGGGCTACGAGCTGGAAGTGCTGAACGAGTCGGAAACCCCGCCGTTCCCACTGAACGAATATTCCGATGTTGGCGAAGAAACCCGCCTGCGTTATCGCTTCCTGGACCTGCGTCGCCCGGAAATGGCCGAGAAGCTGCGTCTGCGCTCGCGCATGACCACCAGCATCCGTCGCTTCCTCGATGAAAACGGCTTCCTCGACGTTGAAACGCCGATCCTCACCCGTGCCACCCCGGAAGGCGCGCGTGACTATCTGGTGCCGAGCCGTACCCACGCCGGCAGTTTCTTCGCCCTGCCGCAATCGCCGCAGCTGTTCAAGCAACTGCTGATGGTGGCCGGCTTCGACCGTTACTACCAGATCGCCAAGTGCTTCCGTGACGAAGACCTGCGCGCCGATCGCCAGCCTGAATTCACCCAGATCGACATCGAGACCAGCTTCCTCGATGAAAAAGAGATCATGGGCATCACCGAACAAATGATCCGCAACCTGTTCAAGGAAGTGCTGGACCTGGAATTCG
This sequence comes from Pseudomonas sp. PSPC2-3, assembly GCF_049898265.1. Lineage (NCBI taxonomy): Bacteria > Pseudomonadati > Pseudomonadota > Gammaproteobacteria > Pseudomonadales > Pseudomonadaceae > Pseudomonas > Pseudomonas sp. PSPC2-3. The sequence goes on from NZ_JAFCXJ010000004.1 coordinate 331,932, forward strand.
GCGAATTCCCGCACATGACCTTCGAAGAAGCCATGCGCCGCTACGGTTCCGACAAGCCTGACCTGCGTATCCCGCTGGAACTGGTGGACGTGGCCGACCAACTCAAGGACGTCGACTTCAAGGTGTTCAGCGGCCCGGCCAACGACCCGAAATGCCGCATCGCCGCCCTGCGCGTGCCTGGCGGTGCGAGCATGCCGCGCAAGCAGATCGACGACTACACCAAGTTCGTCGGCATCTACGGTGCCAAGGGCCTGGCGTACATCAAGGTCAACGAGCGTGCCAAGGGCGTTGACGGCCTGCAGTCGCCGATCGTGAAAAACATCCCGGAAACCAACCTCAATGTGATCCTCGATCGCGTGGGCGCAGTCGACGGTGACATCGTGTTCTTCGGCGCCGACAAGGCCAAGATCGTCAGCGAAGCCCTGGGCGCGCTGCGGATCAAGCTGGGCCACGACCTGAACCTGCTGACCTGCAAGTGGGCACCGATGTGGGTCGTCGACTTCCCGATGTTCGAAGAGAACGACGACGGCAGCTTCAGCGCCTTGCACCACCCGTTCACCGCGCCGAAGTGCTCGCCGGAAGAGCTCGAAGCCAACCCGGCGGGCGCTCTGTCCCGGGCCTACGACATGGTCTTGAACGGCACTGAGCTGGGTGGCGGTTCGATCCGTATCCACCGCAAGGAAATGCAGCAAGCGGTATTCCGTCTGCTGGGCATCAACGAAGCCGAACAGGAAGAGAAATTCGGCTTCCTGCTCGACGCCCTGAAGTACGGCGCACCGCCCCACGGTGGCCTGGCCTTTGGCCTGGACCGTCTGGTGATGCTGATGACCGGCGCCCAGTCGATCCGTGAAGTGATCGCCTTCCCGAAAACCCAGAGCGCTGCGGACGTCATGACCCAGGCGCCAGGTGTCGTGGATGCCAAGGCACTGCGCGAGCTGCATATCCGCCTGCGCGAGGCGCCAAAGGCTGAGTAAGGCCGCTGCGTGAAAGCGCGATAAGGTTTTACGCAGTCAAAAAGGCGCATCTTCGGATGCGCCTTTGCGTTACAAGGGTTGTATCCCGCCTGGGGCGGGGTTGATAAGGTTTCTAGAGAATTTCGGAGTTGTGTTATGGCTGGCCATTCCAAGTGGGCGAACATCAAGCACCGCAAAGAGCGTCAGGATGCCAAGAAAGGCAAGATCTTCACCAAGTGGATTCGCGAACTGACCGTCGCCGCCCGCCAGGGCGGCGGTGACCCAGGCTCCAACCCGCGTCTGCGCCTGGCGCTGGACAAGGCCCTCGGCGCCAACATGAGTCGCGACATCATCGACCGCGCCGTGGCCCGTGGCGCCGGTGCGGCCGATACCGACGACATGGTCGAGCTGACCTACGAAGGCTACGGCCCGGGCGGCGTGGCGGTGATGGTCGAGTGCATGACCGATAACCGCAACCGTACCGCCGCGGCGGTGCGTCATGCGTTCAGCAAGTGCGGTGGCAACCTCGGCACGGACGGCTCGGTGGCCTACCTGTTCGAGCGCAAGGGCCAAATTTCCTTTGCGCCGGGCGTGGATGAAGACGCGTTGATGGAAGCCGCGATGGAAGCGGATGCCGACGACGTGGTGACCAATGAAGACGGCTCGATCGATGTGTTCACCTCGTTCGCCGGGTTCTATGCGGTGCGTAACGCGTTGGAAACCGCTGGTTTCAAAGGCACCGACGCAGAAATCGTGATGCTGCCGACCACCAGCGCCGAACTGGACCTGGACGGCGCGCAGAAAGTGCTGAAGATGCTGGATATGCTCGAGGACCTGGATGACGTGCAGAACGTTTACTCGAATGCTGACATTCCAGAGTCGGTCGCCGAGCAGCTAGGCTGACGGACGATGTGGATCTAAATGTGAGAGGGGGCTTGCTCCCGATTACGGTGTGTCAGTCATTTATGAATCGACTGAACCACCGTAATCGGGAGCAAGCCCCCTCCCACATTGGATTTTACCTGTATCAAAAATTGTGTTTACCCGACCTGCAGGCGTTATGACTTTAATTCTAGGTATCGACCCCGGTTCGCGCATCACCGGTTTTGGTGTGGTGCAACACACCCCGCGCGGCTGCGTGTATGTCGCCTCGGGCTGCATCCGCACCGGTGCGGGCGAGTTGGCCGAGCGCCTGCAGATCGTCTATCGCGGCGTGCGTGAAGTGATCCAGACCTACAAGCCGGTGACCATGGGGATCGAAAAGGTGTTCATGGCCAAAAACGCCGACTCGGCTCTCAAGCTCGGCCAGGCCCGTGGCGCCGCCATCGTCGCCGGTGCCGAGGAGGCCATGGAAATCGCCGAGTACACCGCCACCCAGGTCAAGCAGGCCGTGGTCGGCACCGGCGCGGCCAATAAAGAGCAGGTGCAGATGATGGTCATGCACATGCTCAAACTCACCTCCAAGCCGCAGATCGACGCCTCCGACGCCCTGGCCATCGCCATTTGCCACGCGCATACCCGTTCCAGCCTGCTGCCTCACGGCCTGGGGGCGGCACGTAGTCGTGGCGGGCGGCTGCGTCTCTGATAGCATCGGCGCAATCGTTATTTGCGGTCAGGCCTCGATCTGACCCCCAAGCTTTAAGGATCTGAACCGTGATTGGACGCTTGCGCGGCACCCTGGCTGAGAAACAGCCGCCGCACCTGATTCTGGATGTCAACGGGCTGGGGTATGAGCTGGAAGTGCCCATGACCACCCTGTATCGCCTTCCGTCGGTTGGCGAGCCATTGACCCTGCATACTCACCTTGTGGTGCGCGAAGATGCGCAACTGCTCTATGGCTTCATTGGCAAGCGTGACCGGGACTTCTTCCGCGAATTGATTCGCCTCAATGGCGTAGGGCCGAAACTGGCCCTGGCGCTGATGTCGAGCCTGGAAGTGGATGAACTGGTACGCGCGGTGTCGGCCCAGGACACCTCGGCGCTGACCAAGGTGCCGGGGGTCGGCAAGAAAACCGCCGAACGCCTGCTGGTGGAGCTCAAGGACCGTTTCAAAGCCTGGGAAGTCGTGCCGAGCATGTTCGCCCTGGTGCCGAACCAGCCGAACCAGCCGGCGGCCCAGGTGGCCAGTGCCGAAAGCGATGCGGTCAGCGCGCTGATTTCCCTGGGCTACAAGCCGCAGGAAGCCAGCAAAGCGGTGTCGGCCATCAAGGACAAGAACCTGAGCAGCGAAGACATGATCCGCCGAGCCCTGAAGGGAATGATTTAAGTGATTGAAGCTGATCGTCTGATCGCGGCCACCGGCCCCCGTGACCGTGAAGAAGTCCAGGACCGCGCCATCCGCCCCCTGAGCCTGGCCGACTACATCGGCCAGCCCACCGTGCGCGAGCAGATGGAGTTGTTCATCCAGGCTGCGCGTGGGCGCAGTGAATCCCTGGACCACACCTTGATCTTCGGCCCGCCGGGGTTGGGTAAAACCACCCTGGCCAACATCATCGCCCAGGAAATGGGGGTGTCGATCAAGTCCACCTCCGGCCCGGTGCTGGAGCGTCCGGGCGACCTCGCGGCGCTGCTGACCAACCTCGAACCGCACGACGTGCTGTTCATCGACGAAATCCACCGCCTGTCGCCCATCGTCGAGGAAGTGCTGTACCCGGCGATGGAAGACTTCCAGCTCGACATCATGATCGGTGAAGGCCCCGCGGCCCGCTCGATCAAGCTCGACCTGCCGCCGTTCACCCTGGTGGGCGCGACCACGCGCGCGGGCATGCTGACCAACCCGTTGCGAGACCGTTTCGGCATCGTCCAACGTCTAGAGTTCTATAGCACCGCAGACCTGGCGACCATCGTCAGCCGTTCGGCCGGCATTCTCGGCTTGCCCCTGGACCCCGAAGGCGCGTTTGAAATCGCCCGGCGGGCGCGGGGTACGCCACGGATCGCCAACCGCTTGCTGCGACGCGTGCGCGATTTTGCCGAAGTGCGAGCCAAGGGCCATATCACCAAGGCCGTGGCCGACCTGGCGTTGAACCTGCTGGACGTGGATGAACACGGCTTCGATCACCAGGACCGGCGGCTACTGTTGACCATGATCGAGAAATTCGACGGTGGCCCGGTGGGCGTGGACAGCCTGGCAGCGGCCATCAGTGAAGAGCGCCATACCATTGAGGACGTGCTGGAGCCGTACCTGATCCAGCAGGGCTACATCATGCGTACACCAAGGGGCCGGGTGGTTACCCGCCATGCCTATTTGCACTTTGGGCTAAACATTCCGTCACGATTGGGCGAGATGCCCGTGCTAGACGAATTCCTCGATGCAGTGGACGATTAAAAAGGTCACTCGGGTCGATTTATTCAAGGTTTGTGCTGTCCTAGTGGCTGGCGTCGTCATTCAGTCGTTAGAAATGTTTCATAGAATGAAAAAACAGTTGCCCAGCCGGATTGGCAACCTGAGGAGTAAGCACTAGAGTATGCGCGCGCAAAACGGGGATCAGTCGTTCGCACATCGCTGTCGCGTTTATTACGAGGACACCGATGCTGGCGGCATCGTGTATTACGTCAATTACCTCAAGTTCATGGAGCGGGCTCGAACCGAGCGGCTACGGGAGCTGGGCTTTGCCCAATCCCAGCTGGCAGGGGAGGACCTGTTGTTTGTCGTGCATTCCAGCGAGGCGCGTTATTACGCGCCGGCGCGATTGGACGATGAGCTGCTGGTCAGCGCTGAAGTAATCGAATTGAACCGTGTCAGCCTGCGCTTTAAACAGCAGGTCAGGCGGGCTGCGGATGCAACGCTGCTCTGTGAGGGGCAGTTCCTGGTGGCGTGTGTGCGCCCCAATAGTTTGAAACCTCGGGCCATTCCCGAAACTCTACGTGCGGCCTTTGCCGCCGTGAGCGGCGCGGGTAAACAATCAAAGCAGGAGATTTAGCGTGGAACCTACCGTCGTCGACCATTCCTCCATGTGGAGCCTGGTCAGTAATGCCAGTGTTGTGGTTCAACTGGTGATGCTGATCCTGTTAGCCGCATCGGTTACATCCTGGGTCATGATTTTTCAGCGCAGCAACCTGCTGCGTGCCGGTCGACGTGCCCTGGAGAGCTTCGAAGAGCGCTTCTGGTCGGGTATCGACCTGTCCAAACTGTATCGCCAGGCCGGTAGCAACCCTGACCCGGATTCGGGCGTCGAGCAGATCTTCCGTGCCGGCTTCAAGGAGTTCTCGCGCCTGCGCCAGCAGCCGGGCGTCGATCCGGAAGCGGTCATGGAAGGCGTGGCCCGTGCCATGCGCGTGGCCATCTCCCGCGAAGAAGAGAAGCTGGAGCAGAGCCTGCCGTTCCTCGCCACCGTGGGTTCCGTCAGCCCGTACATCGGCCTGTTCGGTACCGTGTGGGGGATCATGAACTCCTTCCGTGGCCTGGCCCAGGCCCAGCAAGCGACCCTGGCCACCGTGGCCCCGGGTATCGCCGAAGCCCTGGTCGCCACCGCGATCGGCCTGTTCGCTGCGATCCCGGCGGTTATCGCCTACAACCGCTTCGCCGCGCGCGGTGAGACCCTGATCAGCCGTTACTACACCTTCGCCGACGAATTCCAGGCGATCCTGCACCGTAAAGTGCACACCAGCGAAGAATAAGCAGGTACTCCCCGATGGCTTTAATCACTCGAGCACGAACCAAGCGCAAGCCGGTCGCCGAGATGAACGTAGTGCCTTACATCGACGTGATGCTGGTGCTGCTGGTGATCTTCATGGTGACCGCGCCGATGCTCAACCAGGGTGTGAAGGTTGATCTGCCCAAGGTTTCCAGCGAAGCCTTGCCCCAGGACAACAACACCCAGGTGCTGACGATTTCGATCAAGGCTGACAAGACCTACTACTGGAACCTTGGCAGTGAAGTCGATACGCAGAAACAACAGGACAAGGCCCTGACCTTGCCGGCGATGACCGATGCGGTGACCAAGATCATTCGCTCCGGCAACGAAGGCGGCAAGCACACCCAGGTGTTCATCCGCGGCGACAAGTCGGTCGACTACGGTTCCGTCATGGGCGCCATGGGCGGGCTGCAGAAGGCCGGCGTCGGTAACGTTGGCTTGATTACCGAGGCGCCCTGATGCACCAACAGCGAGAGCCGTCCGCCTCGGAAAGCTACTTCTGGCCTAGCGTCTGGGCAATTGCCCTGCACGTCCTGGTGTTTGGCATGCTGTTCGTCAGCTTTGCCATGACCCCGGACCTGCCGCCAGCCAAGCCGATCGTGCAGGCGACCCTGTATCAGCTGAAATCGAAAAGTCAGGCCACTACCCAGACCAATCAGAAGATTGCGGGTGAGGCCCAGAAGTCGGCTGCGCGCCAGACTGAAGTCGAGCAGATGGAACAGAAGAAGGTCGAGCAGGAAGCAGTGAAGGCTGCTGCGGAACAAAAGAAAGAAGAGGCGGCTCAAAAGGCCGAGGAATCGAAAAAGGCTGACGAAGCGAAGAAGGCTGACGAGGCGAAAAAGGCTGATGAAGCCAAGAAAGCCGAGAAAGCTGCCGAAGCTAAAAAAGCCGAAGAGAAACAATTGGCTGATATAGCCAAGAAGAAATCTGAAGAAGAAGCCAAAAAAGCTGCCGAAGAAGAGGCCAAGAAAAAGGCCGCTGAAGACGCCAAGAAAAAGATAGTCGAAGACGCGAAGAAGAAAGCCGCCGAAGACGCCAAGAAAAAAGCTGAAGCAGACGAGGCGAAGAAGAAAATCGCCGACGACGCGAAGAAGAAAGCTGCCGCCGATGCCACCAAGAAAAAGGCCCAGGAAGCAGCGCGTAAATCCGCCGAAGAGAAAAAGGCCCAGGCCTTGGCAGATTTGCTCTCCGACACGCCGCAGCGTCAGCAAGCCTTGGCCGATGAACGTGGCGATGAAGTCGCGGGCAGTTTCGACGACCTGATTCGGGCGCGGGCAGCAGAAGGCTGGACACGTCCGCCTTCGGCACGCAAAGGCATGACAGTAGTGCTGCAGATCGGCATGTTGCCGGACGGTACGGTGACTTCGGTCAGCGTGGCCAAGTCCAGTGGTGACGGTTCGTTCGACAGTTCGGCGGTCGCGGCGGTCAAGAATATTGGCCGGTTGACCGAGATGCAGGGAATGAAACCAAGCGACTTCGCTCCCTATCGTTCATTCAAGATGACATTCACACCTGAGGATTTAGCCTTGTGAGAAACCTTCTTCGAGGAATGCTTGTCGTTATTTGCTGTATGGCAGGGATAGCGGCGGCGGATGAAAAGAACATCCTGGTCACCAGCGGTAGCGATCGGGCCACCCCGATCGCCGTTGTACCGTTCGGCTGGCAGGGCGGCAGCGTGTTGCCGGACGACATGGCCCAGATCGTCAGCGACGACCTGCGCAACTCCGGTTACTACGCGCCGATTCCCAAAGGCAACATGATCAGCCAGCCGACCCAGGCCAGCGAAGTCATCTTCCGCGACTGGAAAGCCGTGGGTGCCCAGTACCTGATGGTCGGCAGCATCGTGCCGGCCGGCGGTCGCCTGCAGATCCAGTACGCCTTGTTCAACGTGGCGACCGAGCAGCAGGTCTTGACCGGCAGCGTATCGGGCACCGCCGAACAACTGCGCGACATGGCCCACTACATCTCGGACCAGTCGTTTGAAAAGCTCACCGGTATCAAAGGGGCTTTCTCGACACGTCTGCTGTATGTAACGGCCGAGCGTTTCTCCGTAGACAACACGCGCTACACGCTGCAGCGTTCCGACTATGACGGCGCGCGCGCTGTGACCTTGCTGCAATCGCGTGAACCGATCCTGTCGCCGCGCTTCGCGCCGGACGGCAAGCGCATTGCCTACGTGTCCTTCGAGCAGAAGCGTCCGCGCATCTTCGTCCAGCACATCGACACTGGCCGTCGTGAGCAGATCACCAACTTCGAAGGCCTCAACGGTGCGCCAGCCTGGTCGCCGGATGGTTCGCGCCTGGCTTTCGTGCTGTCCAAGGACGGCAACCCGGATATCTACGTGATGAACATGGCTTCGCGCCAGATCAGCCGCGTGACCAGCGGTCCTGGTATCAACACCGAACCGTTCTGGGGTAAAGATGGTTCGACCATCTATTTCACCTCCGACCGTGGCGGCAAGCCTCAAATTTATAAAACGAGCGTGGGTGGCGGTGGCGCGGAACGCGTGACCTTTATTGGTAACTACAACGCCAACCCTAAGCTTTCGGCTGATGAAAAGACGTTGGTGATGATTCACCGTCAGGATGGTTTCACTAATTTCCGGGTTGCGGCCCAGGATTTGCAGCGCGGAACCGTAAAAATCCTTACAGATACCAACCTAGATGAGTCAGCCACTGTTGCGCCCAACGGCACCATGGTAATCTACGCCACCCGCCAGCAGGGCCGGGGAGTCTTGATGCTCGTGTCCATTAATGGACGCGTAAGGCTCCCGCTTCCTACCGCACAAGGCGAAGTCAGAGAACCATCCTGGTCCCCTTACCTGAACTGACGCGGCGCTACATGATTTGCTTAACACACTGGGGTTCATTAGGAGTTTCACGATGGAAATGCTGAAGTTTGGTAAGTTTGCTGCTCTGGCTCTGGCTCTGTCCGTAGCCGTTGGTTGCTCGTCTAAAGGCGGCGACAATGCCGGTGAAGGCGCAGCTGTTGATCCAAACGCTGGTTATGGCGCCAACACTGGTGCAGTTGACGGCTCCCTGAGCGAAGAAGCTGCTCTGCGCGCAATCACCACTTTCTACTTCGAATACGACAGTTCGGACCTGAAACCAGAAGCCATGCGCGCTCTGGACGTTCACGCGAAGGACCTGAAAGCTAACGGCGCTCGCGTTGTTCTGGAAGGTAACACCGACGAACGTGGTACTCGCGAGTACAACATGGCACTGGGCGAGCGTCGTGCGAAAGCCGTTCAGCGCTATCTGGTACTGCAAGGTGTTGCTCCAGGCCAACTGGAACTGGTTTCCTACGGTAAAGAGCGTCCAGTTGCTACTGGCCACGACGAGCAGTCCTGGGCTCAAAACCGTCGCGTCGAACTGCGTAAGTAATTCGTCATGCGAACGTGCCGTCGTGCTCTAACTGTATTGGCTCTCAGCCTCGCGCCGCTTGCGGTGTGGGCTGCGGTTCCTGTGGAAGATAGCAACTCAGGCTATAACAATAGCGGGAGCAGTTATCCGCCAGCAGGTTATGGCACGAACGGCGCCTATGCTGGGGGGGCGGCTACGTCCGCTCCCTCGGCACAGGGCGAACTGTTCAACCAGTTGCAACGCATGCAGGATCAATTGTCGCAGCAGCAAGGCGCCATTGAAGTTCTGCAGAATCAAGTGAACCAGCTGAAGCAAGAAGGCCTGGAGCGATACCAGGATCTTGATCGACGCATAGGAGCCGGCGTTACACCTGCCGCTACTCCTGATAATTCTTCTGCCGGTGGCGCGCCAAGTGCCGCCGCCGGTGGTGCAGCAGCAGGGGCCGCCGCCGCAGCCCCTGCCGCCAGCAGCGAACCGGGTGATCCGGCGAAGGAAAAACTGTATTACGATGCAGCCTTCGACCTGATCAAGGCCAAGGATTTCGACAAGGCCAGCAAGGCCTTCACCGCATTCCTCGGTCGTTACCCAAACAGTCAGTACGCGGGCAACGCCCAGTACTGGCTGGGTGAGGTAAACCTGGCAAAGGGTGATCTGCAGGGGGCGGGCCAGGCATTTGCCAAGGTCAGCCAGCTGTACCCCAAGCATGCCAAGGTGCCGGATTCGCTGTACAAACTCGCTGACGTAGAACGCCGCCTGGGTCACACCGACAAGGTCAAAGGCATTCTGCAGCAGGTCGTTGCCCAGTATCCGGGGACTTCCGCTGCCCAGTTGGCTCAACGCGACCTGCAGCGCTTGTAAGCGATGCTGTCCGTTTAGAAGAAACCCGCGCCTGGCGCGGGTTTTTTCGTTAGAATCCACGCCCTTTTATGAAACACGCTTCCTGGGGTTTACGCGTTGGCGGAATTCCTTGAAGTGCCTGACGGAGGCGGACAGCCTGTTTAGCTGTTACGCCCGTGGCGACTATGCAAGACACATTACGCATCACCGAAGTTTTTTACTCGTTACAGGGTGAAACGCGAACGGCCGGCCTGCCCACAGTATTTGTGCGCCTGACCGGTTGCCCCCTGCGTTGCCAGTACTGTGACAGCGCCTACGCCTTCAGTGGCGGCACCGTGCGAACCCTTGAAGACATCCTTGAACAGGTTGCCGGTTACCGGCCGCGCTACGTCTGCGTGACCGGCGGTGAGCCGCTGGCGCAACCCAACGCCATCCCTTTGCTCAAGCAGCTGTGTGACGCCGGTTACGAGGTGTCCCTGGAAACCAGCGGCGCCCTGGATATTTCCGCGGTGGACCCGCGTGTAAGCCGAGTGGTCGATCTCAAGACCCCCGGTTCCAAAGAGGCACATCGCAACCTCTACGAGAACCTGGACCTGCTGACGGCCAACGACCAGGTCAAGTTCGTGATCTGTTCCCGCGACGATTACGACTGGGCGAGCTCCAAGCTGATCCAGTACGGCCTGGACCGCCGCGCGGGCGAGGTGCTGTTCTCTCCAAGCCATCACGACCTGAACGCACGCGACCTGGCCGACTGGGTGGTGGCTGATAACCTACCGGTCCGTCTGCAACTGCAACTGCATAAATACCTTTGGAACGACGAGCCAGGACGCTGAAATGACTGAACAACCGATTGATCAAAAACGTGCGGTAATCCTGCTGTCCGGCGGCCTCGACTCCGCCACGGTGGTGGCCATGGCGCAGGCTGAAGGCTACACCTGCTACACCATGAGCTTCGACTACGGCCAGCGCCATCGCGCCGAGCTGAACGCCGCTGCCCGCGTCGCCCGCGACATGGGTGTGGCCGAGCACAAGGTCATTGGCCTGAATCTCAACGGCATCGGCGGCTCGGCGCTCACCGACAGCAGCATCGACGTGCCGGAAGCACCCAGCGAAGGCATCCCGATCACCTACGTCCCGGCGCGCAACACCGTGTTCCTGTCCCTGGCCCTTGGCTGGGCGGAAGTGCTGAATGCCCGCGATATCTTCATCGGCGTCAACGCAGTGGATTATTCCGGCTACCCGGATTGCCGCCCAGAGTTCATCGAGTCGTTCGAACGCATGGCCAACCTGGCGACCAAGGCCGGGGTAGAGGGGCAGGGCTTCCGTATCCTGGCGCCGCTGCAAAACCTCAGCAAGGCCGATATCGTGAAGGCTGGCGTAGGGCTTGGCGTCGATTATTCGCTGACTGTTTCCTGCTATCAGGCAGACGATGACGGCCGTGCTTGTGGGAAATGCGACAGCTGCCGACTGCGTGCAGAAGGCTTCAAAATGGCCGGAATTACGGACCCAACGCGTTATTTTTGATTTATTTAAAATAAGGTGTTGAATAATCCTTAGAAATCAGTATTATACGCGCCACAACACAGCGGGTCGTTAGCTCAGTTGGTAGAGCAGTTGGCTTTTAACCAATTGGTCGTAGGTTCGAATCCCACACGACCCACCATTTTCAAAGCGGATGTGTGTTAAGTAGGGCGGAGTTGAGCAGTATCTACTCGATCGACATGCAGCCGTCTGCGGCAAACAGTAGTTTTGTTGTCGCATGATGTCAATGTGCAACGGCTTTTCGTTGCACATGCCGGGGTATAGCGCAGTCCGGTAGCGCGCCTGCTTTGGGAGCAGGATGTCGGGAGTTCGAATCCCCCTACCCCGACCATTTCCGCTAAAAAAGACGCCATTTAGGCGTCTTTTTTTTGCCTTTTTTTTGTGCGTTCATATTTTTTGCGCGCAGATGCCTCTACTAACGCGACGTTGGCATGCTCGATACGTGCTTGTAAGCGGTAGGGCGCTGCTGCTCCGTCGGCGCGCTTAACCCTGATCGTTAGTCATGGTGATAATTTGGTTGGTCTCGCTAATGCAGCGCTCGAATACCCTGATGCCATGCTTGGCCTTCTGATTGCAGAAGACATGAGAGCAGCTAGGGTATTCATTTCTCCAGGCGGATGTTCCTGAGCGCTCTGAGGTTCCTGTATTTCACCAAAGCAATTAGCTACGTGATTCAAAGCTTGCTTAAGCGTTGGATTCGTCGACAGTTCCATGGCTATAGCTATTTCTTCCAAGGCTTTGGAAGAGGGCAGCTTCACAGTTGGTCTATCTAGTCTTCTGACCGTCCCATATGATCGTGGTGACGCTCCGCTCGAGTCTTCGCGCCGGATACGCTTTAATGCCCCTTGCATCACGCTACGCTCATGCAAGACCGTGCGCATGTGGCTGTAGTCGACCTCGACATAGCTCATCGTCGTCGCGATGTTTGAATGATTCAGGAGATTTTTCGTGAGATGGATATTGCGATCTGGTTCTTTCATCAGATCTGTGGCTAAGGTATGACGAAAACGATGGGGGGTAATTCGGGCTCCAAATTTTTGGGTTAGCTTACGGTACATTGCTTCGACCTGATCCGACGTCATTACTCGCCCACGGTAATGCATTGAAAAACGGTTTACGTTGAACAATTGGTCATCTGAGGTGAAGCCAGCGCGCTTCGCTTTATCCATAATTAGTTTTAGGTGGGGCGCAAGACCTTCCATGATGGGCACAGAGAACTCTCGATGTGTTTTTTCTGTTTCACCACGGATTAGAATCATCTGCTTATCAAGATCGACGTCTTTGTAGCGCAAATGCAATAAAGCATTGAGTCGTATGCCGGTGTAGTAGAAAACCTCGAACACAGCAAGCCAAAACCAAGCAGGTGTTACTTGGCTGCGCTCATTTGTGCAGCGTTCTTCTGCCTCTAGCGTTTCGAGCCAATTCCTAGATCTTTGAATTAAATTTGCATCGAGTATTTTGCTAGGGCGTTTTGGGGGAGTTACACAGGTTTCTTTGAATGGGTTGACCGTCGTATGTATAAGCATTTCGTGTTTTAACGCATATTTCCATACAGTACGTAGGTGGCTCGAATAAGTATTCCAACTGCGTTTAGCCTTACCATTTGCCAGAAACTCCTTTCGCCACGAGAGGATCGACCGATGGTCAATCTGTTCGATTGGGGTGGCCCCGAAATGTGCGAGCATCGCTTTGGCTGAGGACAGATAAGTCTTTGTAGATGCTGGCCGAAGGTCACGCGCAAAGATATATTCCTCCGTGAGTTGCAAGGCGGTGGTCATTGTTGGGACTCCATTGATTCTAATTTTAAAGAAAGGCTTGCGTTATCGAGAGGTACTTCTGAGAAAATGGTGAGGGGGTCCAATAGTAAGTAACCCTTCAGCTGTTTTGATTTGCGAGGGCCGATTACGTCGCAGTTCCAGATGTTCAGGCTCTTCAGGGTTTTTCGATGAAGTTTTTGCTTCTCGAAACTTCGTTGAACCAACTGCCAAGCGTTGACTTGCTGTGCTTTGGCTTGCTGTTCAATATGGGGGAACTCAAGGACGTAGCGCTTGAATATTCCTGGCGTCACCAACATAGCGGTCCCCGCTACGGTATGTACCAGTGCTTTGGTGTCGTTAATAATGATTTTCCGAGATGCGATCCCTTGTTTAAGCCATTCAACAAATCCCTGGCCGAGCTCGGTGTTACTGGGCATTGCAATGACTTCTTTATCAGTTGCTGCAGGCACGCCTTCTGGGTTAGGAGAGTGGAGGGGCTCGCTATCATAGGGTTTCGACGACGCGCTCTGTATTGGTGAAATGGAACTGCTTTGGGTGTCTTCTAGTGGCTCATTGACATTATTTAGAAGTGCCAGTAGCGCGTCAAATTCAGCGCGATCATCCGAAGGGCGTTGTGGTGTATCAGCGGATGCCGTTGGTGCCGGCGTTAATGGCGCTGGTGCAGCGTTAGCTTCAGCCGCTTGAGGTGAGCTTTTCACTGGAGCAGCGCTGGGACTTTGCGCCGCCAGCTCATCCACTGCATTGCCAGCCTCAACCTCAAGGGTGCCTGCGTAAACGGTGGGCCGTTCGTTGGGATCACTCCAAATCAGTGAGGGTGAAAGCTTGAGCAGGGTGAAGGTATTTCGCCAGCCACGACCGTTGTCGATTGTTGCTTTCCAGATGGCCTTATCCTGGGCATTGGTCTGGATAACACCTTGGTCCTGGAGCATGTTGAAGAAGGGCGCGTTCGAGCTGGGTACACCTTCAACGCCTTGGGTCAGCAAGTAAGCGCGTAGTTGATCGGCAATCGGTTTGCTGACGAGCCATAGAGCCTCTTGTGTCAGCCACCCATCTGAGGGGCCATCAGGCTGATTCAGTTTGAACGTGTCACGCACCAGGTGGCGCAAACCGTCCGCCAGTTGACGTTGCAAGGATTGTTTTGGCGCTGACAACGCACGAGCAGGGTTACCGCCGAGTTCCTGCGCGACAGAGGCTTGGTCGGCCTTGACCACAATCTCGCCCAATATGCCGGCGTGCTCATACTGGCCGGCCAGCACAAAGATCAGTTGCGACCAGGCTTCGGGGAAGCCGCTGAGCCAGTCTAGGATTTCCGAGGAAAGGATCTGCGCGTAGATCAGTGCGGCAGCGGCTCCGTGCAATTGGTAGTTGCGTCCTTTCACATAGCGAAAGCGATAAGGGCGATTGATTGGGCCATGCCATGGGTGCCAGGTTTTACCTCCCTCAAGTTCGATGTGTACGTCGACGGCAATCTTGCCGAGGTCGTGAATCAGAGCGCCATAAGCGGCTGCGGCAGTCCATGCTTCGGCCTGGGCCGATTGAGACTCCGGTGGTGCACCTATGGGTAGGAGGTAGGTCTGTCGAATCTTAAGCGCATAGGCGACGATCTCTAAGCCGTGATCAAGCATGCCGCCTGGGTGTGCATGGTGGTGGTTCTGCGAGGCAGGGAGCTGCTGGACCAACTCTGCGTAGCGCTCCAGTGGGCGCCGATAGAGCTCCACAAACTGTGAGCGTGATAACGAAGCACGCTGCCAGATGTTCTCCAGCAATTTTTGACGCCGTGGGGTCGCCAGCAGATCCTGTCCCTGGGCAGGTTTCAGAAAACCGTTTGGTGAAGAGGCTGCAGCAGGTAAAGGTTTGCTGCGGCGGAAAAATGAGAACATCACCAGCTCCATCAATGAATCATGGACTGGCTTTTCCGCTATCTGGTGGGTTTACTTCAATGGGAAAAGGTCACCGGCTGCATTAGGGTATTTCGAGAGGCGTTACGCCATCAGTGTGACGCTTTAGGTGACTTCGCCTGCGCAGAACAGTTGCACGACTAGGTTCCGAACCCTTTTTTATTGAGTGTCGCTCCAGGAGTTGCGACTAACTGCAGGTGAGGGCGATGACCTTTTTGCGTAGCAAGCCCTTTCGGGTAGGGCTTTTACCCTTGTGAACCATTCCATTCGCTTTTAGAGACCATTTACCCTTTTGGGCCATTTGGCGGTGGGCAGGAGTAGGGCGTCCGCGAACGCATGACGGCGCATCCGTTTATCCATTGGTCTTGCGGCGGCGTGAAATCAGGATTATAAATAATGTCAAAGCGCCTCCAGTTTAAGGAGGGCTAGGAGAAGCATGATGACCGCCTACACCTCACAGACCGTTGCAAGCCGCTTGGGCTATAGCCTTGGTCGTGCGGTGCGCATCGTTTGGTGCAGCGAGAACCGCACTTTACGCTGGGTCAAACGTCTTGCCCTAATAGCATTAGCTGTATATTCCTGGGTATGGTTGGCTCACGCGTTCGTTGCAGTGCTGACTGTTGGGCTAATCTTGCTGGCTTTGGTTGTAGGAGACTTTTCCAGACTACGTGCCATAGGCAATTCTGAGGATCGAGATGCTCCGTACGGGCGAAACGTATTCGGCCAACCATTAGACCCATGGGGTAATGTTGAGGGTGAAATTTCTGATGAGGATAATTTTTCCCGGTGATTTAAGGTATTGAACCCGCTTACGGATCTATCCAGAATGAATGGATCCGTAACTTCCTGAGTTTATTATATTGCTTTTTTGATAATGTCTGCTCCTGCTGAACCTGCTTTTTCAACAGGTTGCGTCCCACGTGTGAGCCCCTCCAGCGCCTTGCCTGCACTTATTCCAGCCCAGCCCAGTGCGCCTATCCAAAACATGGGTAGGATGATGAACATGGCTCCCATGACGAAGTTCAGGATCGCATCCTGGACCGTTGAGTTCAGTCCCATGACAGGGTCAAAAGACAAATGGGGTGAGCCTGCTCCATACAGAGCGTCCAAGATAGTTGTGTCTACCCACCGCGCCAGTTGAAACCAAAAGTCCACAAAGATCAGCGCAAAAAATACCACCGTCATGGTCATGGCCACCTGCAGTTGATAGGCACCCACTACCAGTACCAGCGGGATGCAAATCACCATCGCCATCTTCAAGAACGCCATAATCATTGGTAGCGCCTGACGAACCATGTCCATAGCCGGGAAGTATGCCAATGAGCCCAGTGCTACCCCTAGGGTGCCGGTGACACGGGCTGCGCCATTCCACACCGTCCCGTTAATTTGCCCACCGTAGTCCGTATAAACATCCCCTTTCACCTGGTTCGAAGGCGAGACCAGTTGCCGAACAAGTGAGTCGGTCACTTCGTCCTGGGACAGCCACTTCGCCCAACCAAGCATTTTTGTCATGAGGTCAGGAGATACCTGATCTTTGATACGATCTCGTAAGCCTACTCCGCTATCGGACCACCATTGTTTACAGGTTGGATATCCTCCACCTCCGCTCACCTGTGGCAACCCCACATCACGCGAAGCGTTGTATGGCCAGGATGTTCTGGGTGTTTTGGAGTAGTCCGTGTCGTAGTAGCCCGAGGTGTTCAGCAAGAAGTGGGAGCCGATCCAACTAAGGTCCTGCAGGAACTGGGGATCATTGGCTTTAGTGCCCATGTCTGGTTGACGCATGAAGAGACGGGCGCGTGAAGGCCCGTAACAGTCGTGGGTGAAGTCGCCGATTTCCTGGGCCAGCAGTGGGTTGTTGATCTTGGTGTTGTTCACCTCCATGCGGACTTGTCGCAGGTCGGTCCCACAAGGGATGGCTGCGACTGCTCCGTTGGTTAACCCTTTTGACAGCGCATGCATGAAAGCCCACCACATGGGCATCTGCGCACTCTTTCCAGCCAGAGAGCTGAATGTCGTGTTCCAGCCGGTGTCAGCTGGTTTGGGTAAGTTGTACTGGCATTGCTGGGCTCTACTTTGATCGAACGCCAAAGTATCGAAGCTCACATTGACGGCCGGGACTGCGAAGAATGCGACGACGACGTACCCAACGTAGATGTTGGTCTCGATCCGGGCCAGTGAAAGCACGCCTTTGTTACCCTCATCAGCCCCTTCGCCACGGACCTTGAGCCATTCTCGAATCACGATTATGCAGAAGGGCAGGGCGAACAGGCCGGTATCTGAAATCATGTCCCAGATGCCGTTGTTGATGATCCAGCCCACCAGGGTGAGGTAGTACTCCAGATAGTCATTGGTGTAGAGCGTCACTGGACACCTCCTCCCTGATACAGCACTTTGCTCATCTCAACCATGGCAAACAATAAAGCCACCATGACCTCGATCTTCAGCAAGCCTTTGCGCCTCGATTGCGGCAAACGAGCCTTGAGCTTGAGCCAGGCAACCGTCAATGCGATATAAAGCATCAGTCGCCAGGTGAGCAGCGTCCAGTAGTTGTCGACACGCCATGCTTGCCATTGCTCAGCACTGTCGAACATGCTCATCAATACGGCGTTGAGTAATACCACGAGTGCTGTAGCGGCTAGCAGAGTGCCTAGAACAACGAGAATGCCCCGCCCGACTCGTCGAGTCAGCGAGCGGTTGGGGGCGGCGGCAGGATCTTGAATATCAGTCATGGCCTACACCTCACTATTTGCTTTTGGCAGGTGATTGCAACTGATTCAGGCGATCCGTTTCTGGATCGCCTGGAAACACGCCGCGTGAGTCTTCGGCCCGAGCTTTGCCGCGTTCAATGATGGTCAGTGGTGAGTTCTTCGCGAGCTGCTGACGCATGTCCAGCTCCATTTTCAGGTTGCTGATTTCCTGTTGCAGCGACGAGCTCTGCTGACCGACTGCCTGAACGGCTAGGTCGTTAGCCGCGACGTTTGGTTCTCGGCTACCTGCCATCAGGGTACGTTGAAGGGTCAAGGCTTTCTCCAGTACATCCGACAGCGCGACTTCGGAGGCAAGTCTGCGAGCGAGTACGTCTTGATCTCGCTCATCCTTGAGAGCCGCCACAACACCACGGGTGATGGGCAGAGAGTTGCTGCTTGCGGCTTCTAGGTTTTCGACCGATAAACTTTTGCTTCCAGTCAGCAGCTCCTGCAGTGCCTTAAGCTTGGTGTCGTAGGTTTCCTGGATCAGTGGTGTGAGGCCTACACCCGCTGCTGTCACCGTTTTAGGGCAACTGTCACAGGTTTGTTGTTGCTGTTCTCCCAGCACACGATTGGCGAACGTAGTGGCTTCCTGGGGCGATGACCAGACATTGCAGACCATGCCATTGTTGCAGCTGTCTTTGCTTATCGAGCCGGTGTCACCGGCCGCACGTTTGTTCAGCAGGTTGTAGCCTGCTTTGGTAACGTCCCCCACGATACGAATGGGCTTCTGACCGGAGCCGCCTGCTCGATCACCTCCAACCCAGGTGACGCCATCGTTGCCACCTTTCTATTCGACCTGCTCCACAGCCGAGACTGCGTCCGTGTTTGACGTCAGCGCCTGGCTCATTGCCTGACCTTCAGCGAGCTTGCCCCAACCCATTTGATTGCCGGCGATATCCGCCATTTTTTCGCCAATGGCCCTGCAGGTGCCTTTGGACCGGTCAAAGTCCAATCGAGCTTGCAAGATGCCGTTCGTGATGAGGTTGTACAGCGCTGGATTTGCGCGTTGGAGGATCAAGGCTGGCAGCGAGGCGACGGCGCTGGTGGCGTTCTGCACCACCGAGCTCATGATGTTCTGGAACCCAGAGGTGGCACCATTCAACTGGTTTTGCAGGGTGTTGCTCATGCTCATGTTTCCGCAGACCAGGTTGTTGTTCCAGCCACCGCCGACGGAAATACTGTCCATGTTGCCGGCGCTCCCCATTGTCACGGCGTTCCCCCCGCCGATGTTGTAGAGCACGTCGTCGCCAATGACGCTGCCAGAGGAGGAGACATTGATTGGGTCTGCAGATTGAGCTACTGCGCTGCTAAAACAGCAGATGAGGCAGATCGCCAAGGGGGTGAGTTTCATATGGTGCTCCGATCACTGAAGTTCATTGGAAGTCCGTACTGCCCAGGAAGGTCTGGCCACGACGTTGGCAGCACGAATACGGACGCCAGAGCGCCCAGGCGTATCCGCCGTCCTGGGCATCGATATTGGGGGGGATGGTTGGAAAGGTTGCGCAGGTGGGATTGAGCACCGGGGTCAGTTCCTGCCACTTGCCGGTGGAGGCGTCACCTTCGCGTAGTGGCCCTGCAGGCCAGTAGCCGGGGTAGGGAATGGCAAGCATTGGCAGATAGACATGTACTTGACCCAAACGGGTGACCACGTCGCCGGCACGCTGTGCAATGACGGCACCGGTCTTGTAGTCATCGGTCTGGTTGAGGAAGCCGCTACGGGGGTAGACATTCCCCCAGCTGCTTGCAGTGAGCAGGCTACCGACCTCGCGCAGACCAGGAATGAGTGCTTCGGGGTATACGGCCTCGGGCACGCCATATCGCCAGGCGATCGGGTCCAGGGTACTGAGGAAGTAAGGCACAAGAGGTAACGCTGCGCCTTTGCATACATATCCCGAAGCGCTGGCGAACTGGCTTAACGTCGCGCCACCTGGATGGCCAATGACGTCGGCTTCCTTGAACTTGATCATGTTGTTTTCGGCGACGTGGTTGGTAGTGCCGTCATTACCGGCTTGGGCCATAGGGTTTGGAGAGCCAAGCGGTGACATCTCAATCCACGGATTGGCTCCCGTGTTTGAGTAGGCCGACACCACAGCGTCCGGCACATAGTGACGAACTTTGGTGGACGTTTTGACCTTGCAGCCGAAGGGCGTGCAGAGGAGCCAATAGCAAATGCCGACCACCTTGTATTCCAGGCACGTAGGCGACAGTGTCGAAGCAATGATTGTGGCCGAGGTGATCGCCGCTGATGCGCTGCAGGACAAGCTGAAGGCGATGGCCAGTGACAGCGGGCGGATCGCTAAGCGTGAGCGTCTCATCGTGACAGGCTCCTAGCTCGATCAATCTGCGCTATGGCTTTTGCCACGTCCGCCTCCCCGTACACAACGTAGCGGCGGTCGACGACAACTGCGGGGATTTTTTCAACCCCAACACTCCAGGCATCTGTAATGCCCTGCTGTGCTTGAACCAGGTCGCTTTGAAGACGTTTGCCGGCTGGACTTGCCAAGTAACGCTGAATGGTTACTTCAGCCTGGCGTTGATCGTTAGGAAGCTGTTGAGACAGCAGCTCTTCGAGGCGTTGCTGATCGTCGAGACGAATGATGCGCACGCCAGTAGGTACGGACACAGGATGTGCCTGATCAGTGATGACCCACGTTTCCGCGTGTGCTGTGGCAGACAGGAACGTGAAGGCCATGGAAGCAAGCCAATGCTTCGTCGTGGGGGAAGGCTTATGGATATGGGGCATCGCACCGTACCTAAAGTGAGTTCAGGTACAGGAAACCGGATGGCCGCGTTCCGTGCAGTAAGAAATAGGAGTTCGAGTGGTATAGGTTTTCGGTAGGGCTCAATTCAGGTTGGAGGGCATTTGGTCGGCTCAAATTGACGCGACTTCCGCGGCGCAGTTAACTGTGTATCCATACAGTTATTTGTTCAGGCCAGGTATATGAGCGTGACCCTTCTTGGTCCCATTGCCAGTGGTGGTGTATCACTCCCACTGTATTCCTCCCAGGTGTCTGCCGGCTTTCCATCGCCGGCAGCGGATCACCTCGAAAGGTTGATATCGCTGGATGAGCTGTTCGAAATCAGGGCACCGCACGTGTACCTGGCCAAGATTTCTGGGCACAGCATGCAGGGTGCCGGTATTTTCAACGGTGACCTGGTGATCGTCGACAGAAGCAAAACGGCGCGGCATGGCGACATCGTCATTGCGGCGCTCAATGCCGAGTGCGTGTGCAAGCGTTTGCACCATCGAGATGGCCAAGTGGTGTTGATGGCCGAAAATCCCAAGTTTCCGCCCAGATACGTGATGGAAGGTGACGATCTGGTGATTTGGGGTGTGGTCAATTACAGCGTGCGCGATCATGAGCGATCATCATGAACGTGAAAGGTGCATCCCATCCAGACCAGCCAGTCTTTGCATTGGCAGATTGCAACAGCTTCTATGCCAGCTGTGAGCGTGTTTTTCGGCCGGATCTGGCCAGCACGCCCATTGTGGTACTCAGTAACAATGATCTGAGGGGTGGGAATCGTTAGTAAATCCTGTAGAGTCCGCGCCACCTTCTGAACCCCTCTGGAACAGCAGTTTCCAGGCTTCATAAGGCAATCCATTGGAAGTGTTTTAGGGCAGCGGCATGAGGCTGGTATTCGCAACAAAAGACCTAGCATTAGCAGGTCGATCCTTTGAAGGCTTTCCGTTGCTGATTGGGTCAGAGGGATGGCCAGTCGAGCCAGCTCAATCCTTCCTTTGGCACACGCTTATCGAGTCAGGTGAGGCCCTAAGCGATTTGACTTGGGAAGCCTATGGACGGCGTCTGTACGATTACTTTGCCTTCCTGGAAGCCAATGGATTGGGCTGGGACGAGGAAAGCCCGGCTCACGGTCTGAGTGCTCTGTCGAGGTACAGGGATTGGTCGAGCGGAGAATTAGCACTTGATCCCGGCACGGTGAACAATCGTCTGGCCTTGATCGTGAGGTTCTACCGATGGGCTAAGCAGCGCAACCTGATAACTGTGCTGCCCTTCGGTGAGAAAAGGGTAAGAGTTGCCCAACATTCCGGTCTTCTCAGTCATATCGCTCTGCCCGGAGCCGAGAGCACGAAAGTTTCGGTGATGGTTCGCGACCGAAAGCGCTTGACCAAATTCCTGACCAAGGATCAAGTCAAGGTATGCCTTGCCCTGGATACCGATCCAAGCCACCAGATATTGTTCCACCTCATGGTGCGTACCGGCCTTCGCTCCTGTGAAGCGAGGTCTTTTCCTCTCAAATATGTGTTCAACCCCAGGTTGAAGAAGGGACTGCGCCCAAGGCAAATGATCAGTGTTGCTCTTGATCCTTCAGACATGCATATCAAGTACGACCGGCCTAGAACTATCGACGTGCCATGGTCGTTGATGGAGAGCATGTGGTCTTACTCCCTTCACCAACGAGAGGTTCGTAAGTCCAATGGTGATGGACGTGTTACCGCGCTGCTGCTGACTAATGAAGGCAGGCATTATTCAAAAGATTCCGTAGTGGACGTTATGAAGTCCTATGAAAGAAAGTGCGGTTTCTATGTTCGGGCCCACATGCTACGCCACACCTATGGGACTTATACCTTGCTTGCTCTTCGAAAAAGCAAAGAGTTTGAAGGTGAGCCATTGTTGTATGTCCGAGATAGGCTGGGGCATTCAGATGTGCAAACAACTATGATCTATTTGCATCTCATAAACCAGCTTGAAGCCCAATCCGTCCTTGCTCACGAGGACGAAATTGACATGATGTTTATGACTGATTCGGTTTCGCGTATTTGAGGTAGCACCATTGGCTCGGCAAAAAAGCTACAAGGCGGTTATGCGGTCGGTTACAAAAGGATTCGAGGCTGTCGAAGATGATATCAAGATTGACCTGCCGAGAAACCCGAGAAACCACAGGCAACTCGATCATACGAAATATTTAGGCTTGGGCTTCGACGCTTGGGCAATTCAAAGTCTTCACGTTATCAAAGCTTTGCTACAAGGAGGAAACTTCTCAGTGACGACCTTGATTGGTTACTCTACGAACGGGCTGAGATTTTTTATAAATTTCTTGAGTGGAGGTTCGGTCAAGTCGCCACCTGCAACGCCAAACAGTCTTACCAAAAGCCACTTGGATCGATACATCTCTTGGCTGAGGCTAAAATACCCTAACGGCTCGACAGCCAAGAATTACTATACTAGCTTCAAGTCGTTAGTTGTTGTTTTGGCTGAATATGGATTTATTGAAGTTAATCTTGACGATCTTTTGCCCCTCAATCCATTTCCTAATAATTCGCAGAGCACTAAAGATGCAGATCCGCTCACCTTGGGTGAAATGCAAAGGCTGATTGGCGCTTTGAAGTCAGATCTTATTGCCATCCATAAGGGTACATTCCTTGGAAATGGCGCGGAGGCGATGGCTGTATTGCTACTAATTACTGCGGCAAGGTCTGGAATCAATACTACGCCGCTCTTGGAGATGAAAAGGGATGCCCTACAGCCTCACCCATTTATTCCTAATCTCAGGTTGATTACTACCGTCAAACGTCGAGGTAAAGGCGCACAGAGCAAAACAATCCGTCAGACTAATCTGCTAGATGAGTACAGTGCTATTCCCCTGGATGGGGTGGCAGTCCTCAATAAGGCGCTGGAGATTTCTAAGCCACTCGTAGCACTGGCACCTGATGAAATATCTTCATGTGTGTGGTTATATCGCTCGGGCCAGCCTGGCCGCTCGAACGACATCGTTACCCTTACACCCGGTGCTTTATATGTCACGGCAAAAAGCATTTGTGAGCGTCATGCGCTTCAGGATGATCAAGGCAATCGGCTAAATGTCACGCTTAGTCGGCTGCGAAAGACTATGGAAAGCCGTTTGTGGAAACTGAGCGGTGGCGACATTATAGAAGTTTCCTCCGTTATGGGTCATACCCCTGGTGTCGCCGATAATCACTATTTGAAAATCAACGATGAGATCAAGGTCGACGGGGCGACATTTGTTGGGGAGGCTTTTCCGGACAAACTACGTGGCATAAACGTTATACCAACCCCACCAGGCGGCTGCAAAGATAGCCTTTACGGTAGTCTGGCACCAAAGGATGGCGTCAATCATTGTTCTGAATTCATCCACTGCCTCGGTTGCCCTAGCTATGCAATTGTAGGCACCTTGGAGGACTTATACCGGCTGTTCAGCTACCAACAATTCTTGTATGCAGAAGTCGAATACTTTCTCACGGACGAGTGGGGCGCATGGCGCAAGCGTCAGTTTGACTATATTCGATTGATAGATGATTTCACCCAGAAGTTTGATCTTGCATTGGTTTCGCAAGCAAGGGCTCAGGCTGAGTCATCTCCGCACTTGTTCTGGGCTAAAAAAATCGAGTTCATGAAGAAAAAATTGGGCGGCGAAATTTGAGCATAAGAACCACGAATGCGGTGTTAAAGGCATATGATGTCCTCATCGCACAGCCAGTTTCAGCGAATGGTCTAAGTCCCGCAGAGCGGGATGCAATCGTGATCAGCGCTATCGTTAATGAAGATGGAGAAACCTTCGTTCTTAGCAGGTTTGGCGATGCACAGTGGGATCTTCGCCCGTTTTTTGATCAGGCCAATATTGCTCATTCTTATAAATTCATCAACTGGGATATGGGCATGCCTCGGGCGCTTATTGATGACTGCAAAGCTGTTGCTTATGCTTGGTTTAAAAGAGGAATGCCTAGATCCAAACCTCCTATCGCACGGGGCATTACTACTTTCGCCGTCGTCAGCGTGATGCCTTTTGTTCGCTGGTTAAACAATCTAGGAGTTTCAAGCTTTGCAGATGTCCGTCCGATCCATGTCAGCAATTACGTTCATCATTGCAAATATGAATTGAAGTTAAGGCCTCTCCCGCTGTATGGGCGATTACGGGTTATTGATTTTCTTTGGGTGTTTTCTGTCGACACGATGTTCCCCATTCAGAGTTATCCTTGGGGTAATTCGACATTGTGGCGGATTTGTGGGGTCGCGAATGTAAAAGGGTTGGGTGCTGCCACTAAAAACGTCGGGCGAACAGATATCATTCCTCATGATGAACAATCTAGGATTTTCAACTATTGCGAAAGCATTGTCCGGGAGATGAAGGCCGAATTGGCAGTCAATGGTATTGGATATCATCCTAGTGATGAACGGATGGCAATTCGTTGCAGAGATGCTGTTCTGTATATAGTTTCAATCACTAGCGGCATGCGCAATGACGAGGCAATTGGAATTGAGGTTGGCGCTTGGCGCAAAGAGTTAAGAAATGGAATTAATTTTTGCTGGGTGACCACAGTCGAGCACAAGACAGGTAAAGGCCAAGTCGAATATCTTGTGCCAGAACTAACGATTGAAGCTTTAAGTCTTTTGGCAAAATATTCAGCACCCATCAGAAAAGAGCTGGATGAAGAGATTAGACAGCTTGCAAGCAATCGGGATTTTTCGTATTCAACTGAACATCTCCTTAGGCTCGAAAAAGCCCGAAAAGACGCGAATAAACTATTTTTGGGACGAAACACACAAGGAGGGAAAGTTCAGGAAAGCCATCATGTTGAGGCTCTCAGCGGGCAAGCATCCAATGCTGCGTTTGACCGTATAGCTAAAGCCGCTGGAAGCGATTGGCCGTTGAGGACGCATCAATGCAGGCGAACATATGCAAGATGCTTTGTAGAATCCCGTATGGGCCGCACTTCATTGATCTACCTCAAATGGCAGTTCAAACACAGCAGCATGAGTATGACCCAACTCTATGCATCCAATCCGCAGCAAGACCTGACTCTCTTTGATGAGATCTTCCAGCAGATGACAGAGTTTAAAATTGACCTGATCGAATCATGGCTCGATGATCAGCCACTGGCAGGGGGCGCTGGCGAAAAGATTGTGGAATTGCGGGCAATTCCAATCAAGGATAGAGCTGCTTTGCTTGCCCAGACCGCCCCACATGCCAACATTCGTGCGACTGGACACGGCTGGTGCATCGCCACAGAGCGGGGCTGCGGAGGTGCTGGTCTATACGAAGCCACACGGTGTCCAGGGTGCAAAAATTCGGTGATCGATGAAGTCTTCGCCAGCACTTGGCAGGACATCTACATTCAACAGCGAGAGCTGATAAAAATTGAGGATGCAGGCCCGGCTGTTAGGCAGCGCGCAGAACGCGACTTGCAGGTTGCACTAGATGTAATTACCAGCCTTGGCCTTTCTCCAGTTGAGGAAATGGAGGAGGCGGCAAATGACTAGACAGGCGGTGGGCCCTGACTCTCCTATTCGCTCCAGGTCGAAGACACTCGCCGCGCTCAACAAGGTCGTCGACGATCTCATTGCTGGTGACGGAAAGCTTTCCATCACATCCGTTGCCCGTGCCGCAGGTGTGACTCCGGGACTCATCCATAACACTTACCCAAGCATAGCGGAAAGGATTCGCAACATCGTTGGCAAGTCGGTGCGAGCCCAGCGAGACTCTAAGCATCAAGCGTTGATGAGCGAGAAAGAAAAGAACAGGGTGCTCCGTGCAGAGAATGATCAGCTTTTAGCGGAGGTAGCTCGGCTGGCTTCGGTTAACCAGCGACTAATATTCGAGATGATTCAGCTGAAGGCGGTTGCCAACGGTAAGGTCACCGCACTCCCTCTGAAACCAGGGCCCAACTAGGCCCTGATGGGGAACCCGCAGAATTCGTAAAAATCGCACGCT
Organism: Pseudomonas sp. PSPC2-3; assembly: GCF_049898265.1. Lineage (NCBI taxonomy): Bacteria > Pseudomonadati > Pseudomonadota > Gammaproteobacteria > Pseudomonadales > Pseudomonadaceae > Pseudomonas > Pseudomonas sp. PSPC2-3. The sequence continues at coordinate 358,382 of NZ_JAFCXJ010000004.1, forward strand.
AACAGTTCAAGCGTCCCGGCCACGCCTGACTGTAGCTTGTTGACTGGTCAGTCTGTCTCGCGGGTAAAGCGATAGAACAAGTTCGGCTCGCTGACCACGTACAAATACCCTTCATCGTCGATGGTTACGCCTTCGGCTTGGGGTATGCCTTTCAGCAAACCAGCAAACCCCCTCGCCAAGGAGCGGAAACTCACCACCTTGCCCTCATCGGTGATTTCAATCAGCAGTTTCGACTCGTCGCTGAGCAATATCAGGTGGCCACTCTGTTGATCGAAGACGACCGAAGACAAGTCAGTGGCAAATACCTTGTCCTTTACCAAGTTGGACAGGTCGCGCACGTGCAGGGAAAAACCTCCTGCCAGGCTGGCACGAAGGCCGCCCACTTCCAGCAATTGGCGAGGGTCACGCTCCTTGGTCACAAACAAGCGATCACCTTTCAGGTCGTAGGCGAGCCCTTCAAGGCCTTTGTTGTCCGCCTTGCCAAGTGCCAAGGTCAGAGCTGGATACTGGTCTCGGCTCAATGAGCGACCGGGAGAAAGCTTACTGCCTTCGGCGAGGGGGACATCCACGATAACAAGGCTCTGCCGGCGCTCCTCGGCGATTACCAGTTGGCCGTTGCCGGCATAGGACACCGCCTCCACATCGTGGAAACCGTCCAGGCTATAGCGCCTTTCCACGTCACCGTCACGACTGAGGGCCAATAGTTCGTTTGGGCCGTTGGTAACCGCCCATAGCAGGTTCAGGTCAGGGTCGAAGGTCAGGCCCGAAAGGTTGTTGTCCACACCGGGAACCGGCTTAGCATCGAGCTCAACCCGATAGTCAGGCAGCCACACAGAGCGCTCCTGCCAATCGTCGGTGTGCCAGTGGGTCTTGATCCAGAAGTACAACCGATCATCAAGGTGATGGGTGCGGACTTGGAATACGGTAAGCAATACAAAGCACAGCAGTGCCCACATCCAGGCACTTGTTTTCTGTGTTCGGCCCAACCAGTTTTTAGCCATCAAATACATTAGAAGCCTCGTTAATTGGGACTGACGTCACGAGCTGTCATGGTTTCAATCCGACTCGGCGCGGCTCGCACAGGTGATGCACAACGGCGTGGCCGGATCGAATTCCAGGCGGCCCGAGGCGATCAACTCGCCGCATTGGTTACACCAGCCATACTCGCCCTCGTGCCAACGCTTGAGGGCCAGCTGGAGGCGGACGCGTTCATGCTGCGCCCGACTGCGGATGGCATCGTTCATCGCTTGCTGCTGGAGTGCGTCCATCCTCGACAGACGCCCTACCTTGCTTTGATCCAACTCCACCGATTGCGAGCGAGACTCAGCGTCTTCCAGCAACCGATCCAGCTCGGCAGCCCGCTGTTCCAGTAGGGTCTTGAAATGGGCAAGATCGAGGGCGTCGTCCATGGCCGTTAGCGCAGCAGCAACAGTGGGCCAGTGGTGGTGCGCAGCATGCTGGTCGTGGTGCTGCCGACCAGAAACTGACGGATGCGCGAATGACCGTAGGCCCCCATCACCAGCAGGTCGATGCCGTGCTCTTTCTGATAGGCGTGCAAGGTAGGCTCTATCTCGCCGTTCAGGGTCTCGGCGCGAACAGTGAATCCGACGTTGAGCAGCACTTTCTGCGCCCAGTCCAGCTGCGCGGACGATTCGTCGTTCACTGGCCCAACCATCACCAGGTGGATCGGCAGCCCCTTCAGCAGGGGGCTGGCCGCCAGCATCTCCACACCCTTGCGGGTAGTAGCGCTGCCATCGAAGGCCAGCATCGCGCTCTCGGGCTTTTGGAAGTTGGCCGGGGTGACCAGGATTGGCCGGTGCATGATACGAATCACGCTCTCCAGCTGGCTTCCGACATGCTGACTCAGACCGCCGCTAGACTCGCCTTGGCGACCGATGACCAATAGGCGCGTTTCGCTTTCCAGCTCTTGCAGGTTTTCCAGCAGATCGCCATGACGTTGCTTGGACTCCGGCGCGGTCACACCATCCGTCATGGCCCGCTCTTTCGCGGCCGTTAACATGATCCGCCCCTGCTCCAGGGCCAACTTACCGCGCTGTTCATCCAGGGAAGCAAGCTCATCGAGCAGATGCTCGCGGCTGCCAAGGCCGATATTGCCACTCAAGTCGGCCGCAACTGGGTACTGGCGCTGATCCAGCACATGCAAGAAGGTCAGCGGGGCTTCCAGGCTCAGACTGGCCCAGGCTGCGTAGTCGCACACAGCTGGAGCCGAGGTGGAACCGTCGATACAGGCAATTACTTGGGTCATCGTTGTTCTCCTTCTCAGTGGCCCATGAGTTGATCAATGGCGTCGGGTTTATCGTGAACTCCGAATCGATCCACGATAGTGGCGCTCGCTTCGTTGAGACCTAACACTTCAACTTCGGTGCCTTCGCGGCGGAACTTGATAACCACCTTGTCCAGGGCAGCAACTGCGGTGATATCCCAGAAGTGGGCGCGATTCAGGTCGATGGTTACCTTGTTCAGGGCTTCTTTGAAGTCGAAGGCCGCGACGAACTTGTCTGCCGAGCTGAAGAACACCTGGCCAGTGACGTTATAGCTACGATGCTCGCCGGATTCGTCCAGCGAAGAACTGATCGCCATGTAATGGCCAACCTTGTTGGCGAAGAACATCGCGGCCAGCAGCACGCCGGCCAACACGCCGAAGGCAAGGTTGTGGGTGGCCACCACGACCACAACGGTGACGACCATGACAATGTTGGTCGACAACGGGTGCTTCTTCAGGTTGCGCAGCGAATCCCAACTGAAGGTGCCGATGGACACCATGATCATCACTGCCACCAGCGCAGCCATCGGGATCTGCTTCAGCCAGTCGCCGAGGAACACCACCATCAGCAGCAGGAATACACCTGCGGCCAGGGAGGACAGACGAGAACGACCGCCGGATTTCACGTTGATGATCGACTGACCAATCATCGCGCAGCCGGCCATACCGCCGATCAGACCCGAAGCAATGTTGGCCACGCCCTGGCCCTTGCACTCGCGGTTCTTGTCGCTGGGGGTGTCGGTCAGGTCGTCGACAATAGTCGCGGTCATCATCGACTCCAGCAGACCGACCACGGCCAGCGCTGCCGAGTAAGGGAAGATGATGGCCAACGTCTCGAACGTCAGCGGCACGTCAGGCCAGAGAAAGATTGGCAGCGTATCCGGCAGTTCCCCCATATCACCGACCGTGCGGATATCCAGCCCAACCGACATGGCGACTGCGGTCAGCACGATGATGCACACCAGTGGCGATGGGATGAGCTTGCCGATCCTGGGGATATAGGGAAATAGGTAGATGATGCCGAGGCCTGCGGCTGTCATGGCGTAGACGTGCCAGGTGACATTGGTCAGCTCGGGCAGCTGAGCCATGAAAATCAGGATCGCCAGTGCATTGACGAAGCCGGTCACCACCGAGCGCGAAACGAAGCGCATCAGCGAGCCGAGCTTCAGGTAGCCAGCACCAATTTGCAACACGCCACACAGCAGCGTGGCGGCCAGCAGATATTCAAGACCATGGTTCTTGACCAGGGTCACCATCAGCAGTGCCATGGCCCCTGTCGCGGCTGAAATCATGCCTGGGCGGCCACCGACAAAGGCGATCACCACGGCGATACAGAATGAGGCGTAGAGACCAACTTTGGGGTCGACGCCCGCAATGATAGAGAAAGCGATGGCTTCAGGGATCAGCGCAAGTGCGACGACGATCCCCGCGAGCACGTCGCCACGGACGTTGGAAAACCACGTTTGTTTGAGTGTTTGTAGCATCAGAATATCCAAAGCAATGCACCGCACGCATGCCAGGAAAATGGCGAGCGCGTCGATACGAATTCAAATTGTGAGGATTATTTTGCTGTGCGCTTTGGGTGTAAGAACCGGGCATACAGCAGTACGCAGCCGCCAGCGAAACTGGCGGAGGCGAGGTTGTTGCGAGGGGGCGTAGCGCTAAGGCGGCGTAGGCTGCCAGTAGAGCGTTTGGAGTACAGTCATGCTGGTGTTCCTGTAGCTCAAGGGGTATGCGGAGCCAAAAGTATACAGTGAAGCTATCGTCGATTGCGATCCGCCGCCCTGCTTTGCGAAGCCACGTCTGAAATAGGCTTAGTCGAGGAGTATCGCCATCAGGAACGAAGGAAAATAATCAAAAAAATGTTAGGGAGTTAATTTGCTTATAAATCAATATCTTACACTCAACTAACTGTTAGGGTCATTCAGATACAACGACGGCTGCGTGATTGCGCGTAGCTACGACGCTAAGCCCTTTGTGAAAATGGGCGCGCCTTTCTTTCAGATCAAAGACACGCTGCGTCGTCATGGGATCGTGGCGTTTTCTTCCAACTACGCGCTGTACGGGCAGCTGTCTGAAAGGGTCATGACCCTTGTAGAATCAATGGTTTGCGATTCAGAAATTTACAGTATTGATGAAATATTTTGTGACCTCTCCGGCATGCCCGGTGACCTCACCGAATTCGGTCGAAAGATCCGTGCCAAAGTCTTAAAACATACCGGAATTCCGGTGGGTGTGGGCATTGCCCACACCAAAACCCTGGCCAAACTGGCCAATCACACCGCAAAACGCCTGCAGGCGCAGACTGGCGGCGTCGTGGATCTGTGCGACCCCTTCAAACGCGACTGGGTATTGCGCAACACCGCCGTGGAAGAGGTGTGGGGTATTGGTCGACGCATGACGGCGCATATGCACGCCCTGGGCATTCACACCGCCATGGACTTAGCCAAGGCTGATCCTGTCTTGCTCGGGCGTAAATTCAGCGTTGTCCTGGAGAAAACGGTGCGCGAGCTCGCCGGCACTTCGTGCCTGGCCCTGGAAGAGGCCGCACCGGCCAAGCAGGAGATCTGCTGCAGCAGAATGTTCGGCGTGCGCCTGGAGACGATCGAGCCGATCAAAGAGGCGGTGGCCACCTACGCGCAGCGTGCGTCGGAAAAGCTTAGGGCCCAGCATTCGCTGTGCAAGAAGATCCGCGTGAGCATTCGGACCGGCATGTTTAACCCCGACGAGGCGCGTTACGCTAACGGCGTGCTGGTGGAGCTGCCCTATCCCACTAATGACGTGCGATTGATCACCAAGGCTGCGACGCAGGCCGTGGAACGTCTATTCCGTCCTGGGTTCCGATACAGCAAGGCCGAAGTGTTGCTGATGGATCTGCGTCAACCGGGTGAGTTCACCGATGATCTGTTTGCGCACACGCAGCCGGCGGCGGCCGACAAGGTGATGAGCGTCCTGGACGAAATCAACAACCGATGGGGACGCGGTACGCTGCGCGCGGCGGCTGTGCCGGCGGCGCCGGCTTGGGCGATGCGCCGTGAGTTGATGAGCCCGAGCTACACCACCCGGCTTGACCAGTTGTGGACGATCAACGCCAATTGAGGCGTCAGGATCTGGAGGGAGTGTGTATGTGCAGTCATTACGAAGCACCGGCGCCGCAGCGGGTGGCCGAGACATTTGGCGTTGAGCTGTTTGAACAGGGCAAGCTGGATCTGTACCCAGGATACAGCGGGCCTTTCATTCGCGGTGTGGAGCACGTCGACGACGAATCGCCGGCGCCGGTGGAGGTGCTGCAAGGTGCGTTTGGGCTGATCCCGACCTGGAGCAAGGACACCAAAATCGTGCGCAGCACCTACAACTGCCGATCGGAGACGGCCAGTCAAAAACCATCGTTCCGCACGGCTTGGCGAAAAGCGCAGCACTGCATTATCCCGGCCGCAGCCATCTATGAGCCTGACTGGCGATCAGGAAAGGCGATCGCCACGCGCATTGCGCGGGCAGACGGTGAGATAATGGGCATCGCCGGCCTGTGGGAGCAGTGGCGCAATCCCGGTACTGGGGAGACCCTGCACAGTTTCACCATGCTGACCCTCAATGCGGATGATCACCCGTTCATGCGCCACTACCACAAGCCCCAGGACGAAAAGCGCATGCTGGTGATCCTGCCTCGAGGGTTGTATGGGGATTGGTTGAATGCCGGCGCCGGCGACAGCATGGCGTTCATGCGTCAGTACCCGGCCGACCGCCTGGCTGTCGCCCTGTAATGCAGGACAGCGGCTACGCCCTGCCCTGAGCCACTAAAAAAGAGCGTGATGGAATGACAAAAGAAGAACTACGACAGCAGCTGCAGGCGCAGCTTGATCAGCATCTGCAGGTGCATCCTGACGCGGTGACGCTTTACGCGGCCGTGCCTGAGCCGGAAACCAAGCCGTGGAAAAAGAAACCGAGTTTGCTCGATCAGGCATTTGCCCAAGACCTGGCGCAGATTGAGAGGGAGTTGCAGGGCAAGGTCTAACATTCCCTGTTATGAAAGAAAAGCAGCGTCGAGGCGAGCTGGTGCGCTAGGTGTAGTAGTAACGGGACTTACGTCGAATTGAGTCCATGTCCTTCGTGTGCTTGACATGACCCAGCCAAGCTTGAACTTTGGCGACATTGGCTTCACAAGACATTTTGATAGGCAGGTTGTGGCCGACGGTTGTCCAGGTTGGCAAATCACTTAACCGCGTCTGAGACCAGCAGGACGGGGAAAGTTCTCTAAAACCACAAGCTCGGCAAACCCATCAAGCCCTACGTAAGCTCCGAATTTTCTGATATCGTCCGGGTAAGGAAGAAAACGGCCTCGATAGCAGGTTTCTAAAAAAGGAGTAAGTGCCAGCATGTCGTCTTTTACTAAAGCCAAAAATTCTTTACGTCTCCCGATCTTTTTTAAGCTTGTAGCGTCCCTTAAGTCTCTTAAGAAAAGAAATCTGCTTCGAGGTTACGCTTCTCAAGAGTTAAGGATAAAAAGCGCAATTGATGACATCCGGAAAGGGAACACCATCGATGATATTATGACAATTGGAGCTCTATTAAAGGGCCCCAAAGGGTTGATCGCCGGTGAGACAAAGAAGACGAGCAGTGATCTTTTCAGGTTTACAATGTTGACGGCGCTGCACTGGCAGGAAGAGGTAAGATATACCTGTGGTTATTTGAATTCAGCGCAAGACGATTGTACAGCCGCATTGAAGCACATGGCACAGTTAGCTAAGCTTGAGAAAATTAACACTGATGAAGCACTAGAGTTCATATATTTGATGGCCAAGATATATGGTGCCTCAAACTATCTATCTTACAAGCTAGGCTATATACGAGTGACCAGGAAGCTGACCGCTCCACAATTAGCGAAAATCAGCGATATTGAAGCTGAAATGGGGCACAAGGAAAAGCCCGCATTTCATTTTAGCGCAATGGAGAACTTGAGCCCAAGGATATCTCTTTTTTTGATCGCGCAGCGACGTGTCAGTGCCTTAGTTGGCAAGGTTGACGGCGATATTAGACGATCATATACAATTAGTAATTTCATACCAACGCCATTGAATGACGAGGATTTGGCGAAATATTTATTGCGTGCAACCGAGTCATCGTTGATCGATACGCTTCAAGCAGTTATAGTAATCATGAACCTCAACGTTTTTAAGCGTCAGGCTCGCGAATTGCAACTTAGATTAACCACTGAGATATGGGTTGAATTAGAAGCCGTCATCCATCAGTCAACGAACGGGGATGATGCGCAGTTGATACCTGAGCACTATCTAGATAGTGACGAAGAGAATGACCGATCTCTTGATTTTTATCGGATCTCCTCATGTTTTCTTGAAAGACCAAATTTGGCTGAATTTCGAAACGAAATAGACCGCGTGATTGGCGCTCGTCTGTTAGCTGAAATCGTAAAAGATTTTAAATTTGGAGAGCGCGATTTCTACGAAGATAAGGATGCTCTGCTGAATGATGAAGGGACTATTGTTAGGAAGTCTCCAAACATCAGGTTAGACTCCTTTTACAGAACATTTTTGTTCCTTAGGTTTATCGAGCAACGTACTAATTTGCTAGCGTTGTCCGACGAAGATATTAAATACATCTTTGAACAGACACTTGCTCTAGAGGTTTTACTGACCGAAGCTGAGCTGAGAGCCATTTACAGCATAGTTCCAGATGAGACCCAGAAGTTTGTAGCAGTATTAGCTCTTGCCCTATTTAGAAAAAAATCCATAGACCCCGACGTAGATTATGAGTTTAGGTCAGATTTAATAGATCATGTCAAAGCGAACTACAATGGTTTAATACTTGAATTTATCGATGACTTGGTGACTGATTCACCGCAAATCGCTAGCTACATAGCCGACTCGCTAGATGAAGTGACTATTGAGAAACTCTATGAGGTTATCAAGAGTTCCTCTCAAGCATCCGAAATCCGTAGAGATATCCTCAAACTTATAGGAAAAAAACTCAACCGTATTGACTATGTTATCGAGGCGGATGCTATCGAGACTCGATCAAAATTAGCTACCTTGCAGAGCTATTTCGATAGCAGTCGAATGTACGTCGACAGTTTTGCCATGAAGAAGTGGCTTGATGGTAATCCCTCTGTTTCCACTGAACAGTTTCGTACTTCCTACCCCAGTATCCAAGCAACACTTAGAACTATTGAAAATAAATCGGGCGAAAGCGAAGATATATATTTTATAACGCTAAACGAGCAAAGTGAGGGCATGATCGCGCAGATAGCTAAGGACGCGTTTGATCAATTTTGTCTGAATACTGAATTTGGGATCGAGTCCTATTTAGGGCGACGAATTCGCCATAACACATTAGATGGAGTTATGACTGAGTCTGTTGATGCTGTTTTTAATAAATCTGACTACCGTATGATAATGGCCGGACAAAGTATGAAGCGTACGGCCGATGCATGGCGTTCGCAATTTAGAGCCATTATCGACAAACTGAGAAAAGAGCGGTTGCAGTTCAAGTCACCCACCTCCCTCTTCAATTCGGTTGTTGATTTAGAAGACTTCGCGACTCGGGAAAATATTCGATTGCTTTCGAGCAGCCTTCGAGTTGCTGGAAGCCAGCTTCTCAACGACTTAGTCATATCGTTCTGCTGGAAGCAGATCTCCCCCCAGCTAGAAAGTGCGGCTCGCTACATCAAAACAGAGCTGCTGCAAGAGGGGGATGTAAGCCGGAACCCCAGAAATTTCCGTCACCCTAGTTGGGTGGGCTCAACACTCGTGTCACCAGCTACCTTCTGGAGAATCGAGCTCGGCCATCCCTCCCTGGACGGGCATCGCTCGACGATGTTCAACGGCTCCCTCACGGGGCCGTCGTTTTGTGGGGGCTATTCCATCCACAAGTCGTCGAGGTTCTTGAAGTTCCAGAGCGTCGGGTCTTCGGGGCCAGTGATACTGTCCTTGCAACTCGTGGCCGCCAGGTCGATGGTCTGCATCGGGATCGGCTCTCTCGAGCGTAGCGAGAAGAACACGCGAACCTTGGGAGTCAGCAGTGATTCCATTCCCGGCTCAACGACAACGGCCAGACGCTGAGAGGACAGGCGAACCAAGGAGCCGACGGGGTAGATGCCCACGGCCTTGACGAAGGCGTGGAAGATGCGTTTGTCGAAATGGCCCTCCCACTTGGCCATCTGCCGCATCGCCGCGGACGGGTCCCACGGCTTTTTGTAGGCTCGCTCCGACGTCACGGCATCATAGACGTCGCAGATTGCGCCCATGCGGGCCAGGAGTGAAATGGCGTCACCGGCCAAGCGATCCGGGTAGCCGGTTCCGTCGATCTTCTCGTGATGGTGCAGGGCAATGTCCACCACCCCGGGCTCGGCCCCGCCTGCGCGCAGCATCTTTGCGCCCTCCACAGGGTGGCGCTTCATGATGGCGAACTCGGCATCGGTGAGCTTGCCTGGTTTGTTAAGCACTTCCAGCGGCATCGCGGCCTTGCCTAGGTCGTGCATCAGTCCGCCGATGCCAGCCAGGCGCGTTTGCTCCTCGTCTAGATCGAGATGCCGGGCCAGCGATAGCATCAGGGCGCAGACGGCAACCGAGTGCAGGTAGGTGTAATCGTCGTGCGTTTTGATGCGTGCGACGCTGATGAGGGCATGAGGTTGGCGCAGCACCGAGGCAGCGATTTCTCCGACCAGCGGCAACGTCGTGCTTGGGTCGACGGCCTTGCCAAGCCGGGCTTCCTGGAACATGTCCATGACTTGGGACTTGGCCGCAAGACAGAGTTTCCGTGCATAACACATTTCGCTCTCCATTGAGGTTGCGCCGTCACTTTTCTTGCTTAGTGGACTAGACGGCAGAGATTGCTCCTCCGACAATTCTCTGGGCTCTGGGCTCTGGGCTCTGGGCTCTGGGCTCTGGGCTCTGGGCTCTCTGGGCTCTCTGGGCTCTCTGGGCTCTCTGGGCTCTCTGGGCTCTCTGGGTCGACTTGGCTTTTGGCCAAGTCGACCCAGACCTCCCCGACGCCACATTCTCGAATGGCAGAGAGATCCTGAGGCTCGGTCAGCAGGAAGCTGCCGCGCCAGAATGGGTGTCGAACCCAAGAGCCGGCGAGCTTGTGGATGTACATGCCGAGACGAAGCTCGGATACGGGAATGCGTTTTACCAACTTATTTTCCTTTCTGAGTTGGGTGGTTAGGCGTGCGCCGAGGCTGGCACCCAGCGGTAGAGCGGAGGTAAGGTCACGCCAAGATTCTTGGATCAGCCGGAACCGCCGAAATTTCCGTCAGCCGATCAACATGGCTTTGTCTCGCGCTCGGTCGATGCGTTCCTGCATCGCCTGCATGACTTCTTCGTGGGTGTACGACTTGGCGTTGGGGTCGTCGGCCTCTCGGAGAGCTTCCTCGACCTCGCGGGTCATCCGCGCATATTCTTCCGGCCACAGCGCTTGCTCCATGCGCAGCGACGCCTGCCCAAGCAGGTGCAGCAGGCCGAACAGCCGCATGTCATTGGTGGCGACGACGTGCTCTCGAATCCGCTCCTGGATCACCTCGCAGGCCCGATGCGCCTCTGGCGTCGCCGTGCCCTCGTAGCCGGCTGGGAGTTCTGCTTCTTCAGCGATTCGCGCCCAAGCGATAGCCAGCGCCTCGATGGTGGACAGGTTCATTTGCTCATCCACTTGCGCAGCAGACGCTTTTTCAGGGAGGCGCGCTCTTGCGGATTGCGTCCCTTGTGGTTGGCAATGCGATCCGCCGTGGCGGCCTGGCGCTTGATGGGCCAGTAGGAGCGGCCATCCTTACCCATCGACCAGACGTTGCTGACCTGGTTTTCCAGTAGAGGCAGATGGGCGCATAGAGCTTCCGGCGACGCGCTGGCCAGCGCGGTGCGCTCGTGGGTTCGCCAGCGCTGATGCCAGAGTTTCTTGTCCTCGCGCTCGCTACGGCAGGTCGTGTGCCCAACGATGGGCGTTTTGCGGCGGCTGCGGCTCATGATGTGGTTGTCTCCAAGAACATTCAGGACAGGCTTTCTGGGTAGAGCGCCGTCAACCGGGACAGGGTTTCTTGCACTTGTTCCAGCGAGGTCATCAGATGATCAACCTGATCCTGAAGATCCACGGCGAGATCAAATAGCTCAGCCACTCGGCTGCGTGATCTCTCGTTGAACGCGGCCATTGCCAGTTGATGCAGCTTCAACAGGTCGGTGCGCAGTTGCGGAGGTGCGCCGTCTGCGCTGTCATTCAAATCGCCGCGCAGCACGTCCACGGCATCGACTGCACGCAGCAGTGCCGTGGTATCGAAATTCTCGGGAGTCAGTTCGTCCCATTCGTCGTCGGTGATGCGGGCTGCCATCAGGAGGGCTCCGATTAAGCGGTTGCGAGCGTTAGATGCCCGATCGGCTCGGCTGCTGGCCGTACCTTGATTTCGATGTCGTAGCCGAGGCGATTCAGACAATCCATCAGCTTGCGTTCGGATAGATTGGTGAAGTCGCCGCGCATCATGCCCGACACCTTCGGTTGCGGGATGCCCATGCGTTTGGCCGCCGCTTGTTGAGTCAGCCCAAGGGCGCGCATGGCCCTCCTGATCTCGACCACCAGGCCGGTCTTGATCTTGAGCTTTTCAGCGTCAGGCAGTCCAAGGTCGGCAAAGACGTTGCCCGAGCTGCGCTGAACCTCGACGCCTTCAATGATTCGTTTTTGCATTTCGTAGCTCCTGTGCCAATACCTCGGCCACCTTCAGCCGAGCGCGGATGATGTCCATGTCGGCCTTTGGCGTGGCGATTCCGCTCTTGCTCTTCTTCTGGAAGCAGTGCAGGACGAACACCGCTTCCGCAAACTTGACCGTGTATACCGCTCGATAGGTGCCGCCGGCATCGTCTTCGACGACCTCCAGCACGCCGGCACCACCGAACCCCTTGAGCACCTTTGCTGCGTCATCCTGATCGCCTATCTGCGCCAACGAGAGCGCGTAACCGAAATGGCGACGCACGTCGGACGGCAACGCCATCAAATCCTTGTGGCTGCTCGCGATCCATTCGAGCGGTTTTTCTTTGTTTGTCATGACGGAATTTTATACCTGTTCAGGTAATGATGTAAACGCGGCAACCTCAAGGAGGTGTCGTAAAACATTTGTTTTGCGACAGGCTGTCAGCCGCCGCTGTGCTACCTGTGCAACACCCCCTCAAAAATGTACGGAAAACTCTATCGCCATTCACTATTATGCGGAAACCTGTTTTTGATGGTTATCCGCCTATGTTGGTTGGCTACATGCGCGTGTCGTCGGACTCCGACCGCCAGAGCACGGACTTGCAGCGCGACGCGCTGCTCGCCGCCGGCGTCGATCCGCGTCACCTGTTTGAGGATCGTGCCTCTGGCGCGAAGGATGACCGTGCCGGCTTGGCGCGGGCGCTTGAGTTCGTTCGAGCCGGCGATGTGCTGGTGGTGTGGAAACTCGACCGGCTCGGTCGCTCGCTGTCGCACCTGCTCGCCATTGTGACTTCGCTCAAGGACAAGCGGGTGGCGTTCCGCTCGCTGACAGAGAACCTGGACACTACGACGCCCTCGGGCGAATTCCTGTTCCAGGTGTTCGGTGCGCTCGCGCAGTACGAGCGCGCCTTGATTCAGGAGCGCGTCGTCGCGGGCTTGGCCGCCGCACGCAAACGCGGCCGGATCGGCGGCCGGCCGCAGGCGATCACTGGTGAGAAGCTGGACGCCATCGTCGCCGCGCTCGATGGCGGCATGTCTAAGGCGGCGGTGTGCCGCAACTTCAATGTCAAGCGCACTACGTTGATCGAAACATTGACGCGAGCAGGTTGGCGTGGTGCGGGAAGGACGGTCGATGAGCAACAAGAATAAGCTACTCACCGTCTTTTCTGACGCAGAGCAGGAAGCCTTGTACCGCCTACCGGACTTCGACGATGCTCAGCGGCTGGAATACCTGGCGTTGGCCGAATCTGAACTGGCGTTCGCCAGCAGCCGGCCTAGCCTGCAGGCCCAAGTCTATTGCGTCTTGCAGATCGGCTACTTCAAGGCCAAGCATGCTTTCTTCCGCTTCGATTGGCATGAGGTCGAGGACGATTGCGCCTTCGTGCTGAGTCGCTATTTCCACGGCGAAGCGTTCGAACGCAAGGCGATCACCAAGCATGAGCACTACAGCCAGAGGGGTCAGATCGCCGAACTGTTCGGCTACCGGTCGTGGGCGGCTAGCTTCCTGCCGCAACTGGCACAGCAGGCTGAACAGATCGTGCGGCGCGACGTAATGCCAGGATTCGTGGCCGCCGAACTGATCGTTTGGCTCAGCGAGCACAAAATCATCCGGCCCGGCCACACCACCTTACAAGAGCTGGTCAGTGAAGCCCTGTCCACCGAACGCAGGCGCTTGGGCGGCTTGCTGGCAGAAGTGTTGGACGAATCGGCCAAAGCTGCGCTGGGCCAGCTCCTGGTGCGTGACGACACCCTGTCTCAACTGGCAGCGCTCAAGCAGGACGCTAAAGATTTCGGCTGGCGTCAGATGGCAGGGGAGCGCGAGAAGCGCGCCACGCTGAAGTCCTTGCACGGGATCGCCAAGGCGCTGCTGCCCAAGCTCGGCATCTCGCAGCAGAACCTGCTGTACTACGCGAGCCTGGCGAACTTCTATACCGTCCATGACCTGCGCCACCTGAAGGCGGAGCAGACCCGGCTCTACCTGCTGTGCTATGCCTGGGTACGTTACCGGCAGCTCACCGACAACCTGGTCGACGCGATGGCCTTCCACATGAAAAAACTTGAGGACGAGAGCCGCACGGGTGCGAAACAGTCCTTTGTCGCCGAACAGCTGCGACGCCATCAGGAAACGCCGCAGGTTGGCCGCCTGCTGTCGCTGTACGTGGACGACAGCGTGGCCGATCCGACGCCGTTCGGCGAGGTGCGCCAACGCGCCTACAAAATCATGTCCAGGGAATTGCTGCAAAACACGGCGCAGCGCATGAGCGTCAAGCCACTGAACAAACTGGCGCTGCACTGGCAGGCGGTGGACGGCCTGGCCGAACGCATTCGACGCCATCTACGGCCGCTGTACGTCGCGCTCGACTTCGCCGGCACGGCCCCCGATAACCCATGGCTCGCGGCGCTGACTTGGGCCAAGAGCGTGTTCGCCAAGCAGCAGCGCCTATCACAACGGCCACTCGACGAATGTCCGGCGGCAACGCTGCCGAAACGCTTGCGTCCGTACCTGCTGATGTTCGATGCCGAAGGCACGCCGACAGGCCTGCATGCCGATCGTTACGAATTCTGGCTTTACCGTCAGGTCAGGAAACGCTTCCAGGCGGGCGAGCTCTACATTGACGATAGCTTGCAGCACCGGCATTTGTCCGACGAGTTGGTTTCGATGGACGAGAAAGCCGCCGTGCTCGCGCAGATGGACATCCCCTTCCTGCGGCAGCCGGTCAGTGCCCAGCTCGATGCACTGGCGGCCGAGTTGCGTGCGCAATGGGTGGCGTTCAATCGCGAGCTGAAACAGGGCAAGCTGACGCACCTGGAATACGACAAGGACACGCAGAGACTGACCTGGCGCAAGCCCAAGGGGGAGAACCAGAAGGCGCGCGAGCAAGCTCTCTACGAGCAACTGCCATACTGCGATGTCGCCGACGTGTTTCGCTTCGTCAACGGCCAGTGCCAGTTCCTGTCGGCGCTGACACCATTGCAGCCACGCTATGCGAAGAAGGTAGCCGACGCCGACAGTCTGATGGCGGTGATCATTGCCCAAGCCATGAACCACGGCAACCAGGTTATGGCACGTACCAGCGACATCCCGTACCACGTCCTGGAGAGTACCTACCAGCAGTACCTGCGCCAGGCGACGCTACATGTGGCCAACGATTGCATCAGCAACGCCATCGCCGCACTGCCGATCTTCCCGCATTACTCGTTCGACCTCGATTCGTTGTACGGTGCCGTTGATGGGCAGAAATTCGGCGTCGAGCGACCAACTGTGAAGGCGCGCTACTCGCGCAAATATTTCGGCCGCGGCAAGGGCGTCGTCGCCTACACGCTGCTGTGCAATCACGTGCCGTTGAACGGCTACCTGATAGGCGCACACGAGTACGAGGCTCACCACGTGTTCGACATCTGGTACCGCAACACGTCGGACATCGTGCCGAGCGCGATCACCGGCGACATGCACAGCATCAACAAGGCCAACTTCGCCATCCTGCACTGGTTCGGACTTCGTTTCGAGCCGCGCTTCACCGACCTCGACGACCAGTTGCAGGAGCTGTATTGCGCCGATGATCTGGCATTGTACGAGAAATGCCTGATCCGGCCGGCTGGCCAGATCGACCGGCAACTCATCGTCGGTGAGAAGGCGAACATCGACCGAATCGTCGCCACACTGGGCCTGAAGGAAATGACGCAGGGCACGCTGATCCGCAAGCTGTGCACCTATACGGCGCCGAACCCGACGCGGCGCGCAATCTTCGAGTTCGACAAGCTCATCCGCAGTATCTACACACTGCGCTACCTGCGCGACCCGCAACTGGAGCGTAATGTTCACCGCTCGCAGAACCGCATTGAGTCCTATCACCAGCTACGCTCGACCATCGCCCAAGTCGGTGGGAAGAAGGAATTGACCGGCCGCACCGACATCGAAATCGAGATCAGCAACCAGTGCGCCAGGCTGATCGGCAACGCGATCATCTTCTACAACTCGGCGATCCTGTCCCTGCTGCTGACGAAGTACGAGGCAGCTGGCAATGCCAAGGCGCTGGCGTTGATCACGCAGATGTCGCCAGCGGCCTGGCGGCACATCCTGCTGAACGGGCATTACACCTTCCAGACTGACGGCAAGTTCATCGACCTGGATGCGCTCGTGGCGGGACTGGAGCTGGGCTGACGGAAATTTCTGGGATTCCGGCGTACAACCCCAAGAGGCTACAGGCAGCATTAGTAAGCACTTCTCAGGCTCGTTTGGCAGTGTTGAAGAGCAATTAAAAATGGAGCTACATGAAGCTGTAAGCGGCGTGTTCATGAAAGTAGCTGACTGGTTTAGAGTTCCACAGACAGGTTTCATTTCGGCTTCGGTTAGGGAGCTTTGTGACATCATCCTATACGATTTGAATCGTCCTCAGGCTGTGGACTACACAGGTGGCGCTCTTGAAAATAAATATACGGGTATCAGCGTACATCGTCTGTATGACTGCGTAGCGGTCCTGCTCCAAAACGCGCTAATCCACGGTGAAGAAGGACAGAAGGTCAATGTCTGCGTAACAGCGAAAAAGGCTGAAACCAACCAAATCCTAGATGTTGTGACCGTCCAAATAATGTCTGTGGTTTCAAGTAGTAAATATGAGGATTCGAAGCTGCGCATTGAACGAGCGATACGGTCCATTGAAGGAGGCATAGACATGGTAACTGAGGGATATACGGGCATAAAAAAAGTCAAATTCATTACCCCCTGAATTCATAGAATAAGCGCAACGCTTGAAACGAGAGGCAGAGAGCCAGCCACCGGTAGAATCCAGGCTCTCACACCGAAGGATTCAAGCGCAGATGACTACGCATTACCGGCAGCTGACTCAGGGACAACGTTACCAGATTGAGGCTGGCTTGAGCGCCGCAGAGAGCCAGGCGAGCATTGCAAAGCGGGTCGGCGTGCATCCCTCGACGATCAGTCGCGAGGTTCGCCGCAACAGCACCCAGAATATCTACAAGGCTGTTTCTGCGGCCCATGAAAGTGATGCTCGTCGAGCGGGTGCGCGCAAGTTTTGCAAGCCGGCGACATGGCTCAGCCATCATCTCCCGGTGTGGCTCAAGCATGGCATGAGTCCGGAGCAGATCGCCCAGCGGTTGAAGCAGGAGCAGCCAAGCCGGGCGGTCAGCCATGAGTGGATTTATCGGTTCATTGCCGCCGAACAGCGCGCCGGTGGTGAGCTTTATACCTATCTGCGACATCGCCGAAAGCGCTACCGGAAACGCTATGGAAACCACGATCGGCGCGGGCAGCTGCGTAATCGCGTGTCAATCAGTGAACGCCCAGCCGAGGTCGAAAGCCGCGAGCGCCTGGGGGACTGGGAGGGCGATACGGTACATGGACTGGGCGGTAACCTGGTGACCCTGGTTGATCGCAAAAGCGGCTATCTGAGCGCCTATCCGGTCAAGCGCAGAACGCGCCGGCAGGTAACGCGGGCGATCAATCTGATGCTTCAGGGCCATGCCGCTCACACGCTGACGCTGGATAACGGAAGGGAGTTTGCCGGGCATGAACGCATCGCGCTACGGAGCCAGTGCCAGGTCTTTTTTGCAGACCCCTATTCATCCTGGCAACGTGGCACCAATGAAAACACCAACGGTCTGCTCCGCCAGTATTTCCCCAAGGGCAGCGACTTCAGCAAGCTGACCGTCGAAGCCGTCAATCGGACAGTAGCGAGGATCAATCTACGCCCGCGCAAGCGCTTGGGCTGGAAGACGCCGTACGAAGTGCATACAGGGGTGAGCGTTGCACTTATGTGTTGAATTCAGGCCCAAAAAAGCGAAAACTTTCATACGCTTAAATGCGAGGCTGATGATGAAAATCGATCGCTGACATTGAGTTTTACGTTGCATTCAGAAACAGTGAGTGAGGACAACGTTGTTGGAGTCGCATGATGAGAATATTACTAGTTGAAGATGAAATACATAAGAAAGACGAGATAAACAGTTGCGTTCTAGAGGTGTTTGGTAATCTGCCAGTCATGGTAGATAGCGTGAGTAGCGCCGTTTTAGAGGTCAAGTCTAATGACTATGACTTAATAATCCTAGACATGGCTCTCTCCACGTTTGGAGAAAGTGCAGGTGACAACAAGAAAGGACATGACCAAGCCCAAGGTGGTATAGAGGTTTTGCGTGCGTTAAAGGGTTATCGAAAGCAATCGAATATCCTCATAGTCACTCAATATCCTGACTTCTTCATTGGTGGAATAAAAGTCAAGCTTAAAAACTCACCGAAAATAATTAGCGAAAAGTATTCTCAAAGGGTCGTGGGTGCAATTTTGTACACGTATAAGTCTAAACCGACAATTCAAAGAATTACATCAATCTTGAGATCACTTTCTTGAAAATTCTACTAATTGAAGACAATCCGGGTAAGGCTGGCTGCATCACTGATCATCTTATTGTCAAGGGAGTTCCTGCAGCAGATATTATACATGCGCAAAATATGACAGACTTCGCAGCGTTTCTTAACCACGAAATTGGCCTGTTTATTATAGATTTCAAGCTACCCAGCTATGACGGTGGCACCGCGATACCAAATGGTAAGGCGATTTTGGAGGCAATCATAAAATCCGGTAAAAACGACGCTTTAATGATCGCTATTAGCTCGTATCCTGTCGATTTTCCTGAGGTTAGAGAACAATTTGAAGCACACGGCTGCATTTTGTCGGACTTCAAGAATAGTGACAGCTGGAAGTCTACCCTCGACCATTTGCTCACCCAGTTAAAAAAAAGCTTCAGGTTTGATTTTTTAATTTTCTGCGCCCTTAAAGAAGAACGTAAACCTTACGCTACCTTTGTTAATGGTCGGGGTGTTAATCGTGGAGGTGTCACCTGCTGGGATTTTGAGATTTCTGGCAAGAGGGGTTCAATAATACAGATGCCGCAAATGGGGCTAGTCAATGCCGCGATCACTGCAGCAACTTGCATAGATCGTTACAAACCAAAGATTATTGCTATGAGTGGAATTTGCGGCGGTTTCAAAGATCAGACAGAGCTCGGCCAGCTTCTTGTGTCCAAGATGGTTTATGAATATCAAAGCGGAAAATGGTCCGACGAAGGCTTTCAAAATGAACCATACCAAGTACCCACGGATTCACATTTCTTGGGTCATATAGAGAGCTTGCTGGATGATGAAAATTTGTTAGAGGAGCTTGAGAAGAAATTTCGCGGCGATCGGCCTACCAAATATACTGCCCCTGCGACGGCCATATTCACCAGCGGATCGGCAGTGATTGCCGACAGTAAATATATTAGTCAGATCGAAAAATTTCATCGAAAAGTTCAAGGTCTCGATATGGAGATTTTTGCCGTCCAGCGTGCTGCTGAATTGTCGTCTGTAAAGCCTATATGCCTATGCGCCAAGACTGTGGTAGATCTATGCAATGCTGAAAAGTCAGATAAGATACATGCTTATGGAGCGTTTGTTTCCGCTCGATTTGTTTTGATGGGCTTGGAGACTTTTTTCAAGAGCGAAGTTTAAGATTCGCGTACGGTACCGCACCCCCAGCGGCTCGGCCTCGGCACGGGCTGCGTACAACTGCCGATCGGAGACGGCCAGTCAAAAAGCGTCGTTCTGTACGGCTTGGCGAAAAGCGTAGCACTGCATTATCCCGGCCGCATTTATGAGCCTGACTGGCGATCAGGAAAGGCGATCGCCACACGCATTGCGCGGGCAGACGGTGAGACAATGGGCATCGCCGGCCTGTGGGAGCAGTGGCGCAATCCCGGTACCGGGGAGACTGTACACAGCGTCACCATGCTGACCATCAATTCGGATAATCACCCGTTCATTCGCAACTACCACAAGCCCGAGGATGAAAAACGCATGGTGGTGATCCTGCCCCAGGGACTTTACGGCGATTAGCTTAAAGCGCCTGCAGGCGAAAGCATGGAGTTCATGCGTCAGTACCCGGCAGACCGGATGAAAGTCGCGATGTGATCGTCAGGGTTTGGTAGCCAACACCGCATTGACCGTCTGAGTCTGGGACATCCAGGCAGCAGTCTGGTCGCAGCGATATCTGACGACCCTATATATCAGCGCGTAGTCCTGCGCGAGTTGGCGTGCGAAGATGGGCTCATGGTGGGCAATGCGATTGCGAAATTTTCGGGTCGCCTCCAAGGCGTTTCGAATTTCCGCGCGTAGCTTGTGATAAGGAAGAGCAGCCGGAGCGTGTGGGAACAGGCGCTTAAGATGGTTATCCCAGAGCCCGTGATCGTAACGCGCAGTAAACATGGACTCCCAGAAAGCAAAACTCATTTCGGCAATCGCCTTGTCCGCAGACGGCGGGTTACCACCAGCGCTTTGTTCTGCTTTCTGCCTGGCCGCCAACAGAGCTTGACGCGGCTTAAACGCTGAACCACCAGGGTCAGGCAAACTCAGAAAAAAACCTTGGCTCCAGGGCCAGTGAGCGCCATAGGTAGCAGTCAAAGCTTCAGATACGGCGTTTCGGACCACAACCTCACAGAAATGAAGAGGATGGATGAAAGCAGCCGAAATCGCTGCGTTCCAAGCGTATAAGTGGATGGCGGCGCTCAGCGGCGAAGGCTTGTTGCTGCAAGCGGTCAAGTAGGTGCCCATCCTTGGCATGGAAAGGGCAGTCTGCTTGGCAAGATCAGGCGACGTGAAAGACATGAAATTGGGCCGAAGTTGACGAAGCCGTCATTTAGCCATACTATTGTTCCACTAACCACTTGGATAGGAGTCAACCTACAGCAGGATTGATTTCGCCGAGGGATGTACGACAGTACACACAAAGCCCACCGAAAGGTGGGCTTTGTGTATGTGGTACAAAAAACTGCTGCGTCCTGCATCGTATGCGGCAAACGACCTGAAGCACTTGTCAACTATGGAAGGCAGCGCTTGTTCCTTTGGTCCGTACCAGGCTGCTGCAGGTTGGCTCGCTCTACTCTATACGCCGGCGTGGGCGGTCGTTTAAATCGCCTGGGCTCGACACAACCAACATTTCACCTTTCGCACATGAGTGGCAGTTGCCGGCCGCGTGTGTACATGGGGCAAATAAGGTGCGCAACTAGTTTTTTTTCTGAATCAACAAGTCAATTGCCGACAGCAACATCACATCATCGGCAGGGCCTTCCAGTTTTAGAAACCTGCCGGTTTTGTTGTCTCTAATCAGCACAGTGGGTGTCGATGTGACCCCAGACTTCATCGCTTCTTCTGCCTGCCGACTGATGCGTAGAGAGATCTGTTTATTGTTTGCAGCACAGGCCATCAGTGCCTGGTGACCAACGTCGTTGACGTCCAACTGACCATTAAAGCCTAGGCCGTTGCTACGGGTTCGTTCAAAGACCTGGTCGACGGCTTGCCAGAATGCCAGCGCGCCACCCAGCTCTCCTGCGCACTCGACGATTTTGGCTTCGTTTATCGCGGCCGAACCGTGAAAATCCAGTGGCAGATGGTGCCACTGCAAGTTCACGCTCTTCTGCTTCTGAACCCAGGCTTTCAGAGCCGGTGTATAGATCTTGCAATACGGGCATTCAAGATCCGCAAACTCTGTCACAGTCCAGCGAGCATCGGCTGGCCCCAACACCCAAGGTCCGGTGTGCTGTGGTATTTGTGCCTCGCTTTTAATGAGGGCAAGGCATACTAACGATACGCCTGCCAAAACGAGACCTGGAATTGCCCATCGCCTACTAAGACGCATCAGCTCTGAGCCTCTGCCGCGGATTTCGATGACAGCAGCGCTTGTTTGCGCAGGGCTTCAAGAAGCGCGCTCTCCGCGTTCTCGGGTTGCGGGTGCTGCCGAAGCCAGTTGGCCAACGCCGTTTGAAGCTGGGACTCGATGTCACGACGGTCCACTGCACGTATCAAGACCTGTTGCAGTTCTTCTATCAGGACGGGGGCGCAAACCTCTAAAGTCTGCAAAGCATCCTCACCAGGCTGTTCAAGCAACTGGGTCAGACTTTCGATCAGGTTTTGGGTCAAGGAATTCAGTGTTCTCATACGTGGCGCTCCAAGGCCGTGACTTGCTCGGGAAAAGTGATGATGTGAGGTTCGATACCGCGATAGCGGTCTAGCGTTGCTGCTACTTCAATGGCCGCGTCGAGCTCGTTGCAGCCTTTGGCCTGCATTATGTCGTAGCGTTGCTTCTTCTCTTCCGGTTCCGTCATGGCCAAGGCCAGGTACAAACTAGGTGGAACCACCCGGAACAACATTTCCATGCTTTTGGATAGCACTACGCCCTCGGTAAACTTCCCGCTTTCCTTACGTGCGGACAGCATCATCGATTTCTGAGCTGGGGTCAGTTCACGAAAGCGTGCGATCTTCTCCACCTCATCAGGCGGCATATTCAAGCAGATCCACCACTCGATCATGTTGAGTAGGGCCGATGCCTCTGGTGGTACGTCGTCAACGTTTTGAGTGGCCATCCAGAACCAGGCTCCCAGCTTTCGCCACATTTTGGTGATCTTGACGGAGTAGGGTGACAGCAGTGGAACCTTCAACTGGATGTGGCCTTCGTCAGTGAAGAAGATCAGGGGGCGGCCTTTAAATTGATCCCGCTCGGCGATGTTGTTTACCGTGTTGAGCAGCGAAATGTAGGCGATGGCCATCTGTGCGCTGTAGCCTTCTCGGGCATATGTGGCCAAGTCCACAATGGTGATGTCCGCTTCGGGCCATGGCGTACCTGGGCGGTTGAACATGTCGCCTTCAGTGCCCATGCAGAACATGGACAAGGCTTCTGCCATCTCCAGAAAGCGTGAGCTTCGAGCAGCCGGTATACCCGGTTCATGCCCCATCTCTCGCAGTGCATCACAGATGTCTTCTGGAAGCACGATGCGTTGTTCCGCTACACATTTTTGTGCCGCATTGAGAATGCATTGGCGGATGGCGCTGCGATCAGCCCGGGTAAGGCGCGCATCTTCTTTATCCTCCCCGCCAGTGATCATCAGCCTGGCCGTAATTTCCATCTCTCCCAGAATGTCGCGCTGTTCGTCTTCGGTTTGGCTTGCCAGGTGTTCGTCCGAGGCCTCAAGGTCATCAGCCTTGAACGTTTTGACGTTCGCGGTCGGCTCAATGAGTTTTTCAGCATCGGCGAAGGGCGCTAAGCTAACCCCAGATCCTGGTGCGAGCCGGACACGGTTAACCGTCAAACCAAGCTTCTTGGCAAAGTCTCCCAGCAGACCAAAACTGTTGCCGGCCTCAACGATGAAAAGGCGCGGCCGATAGATGGCAACGATCTGACTAAGGATATTCGTTGCGCTGGCCGACTTTCCTGAACCCGTAGGACCGAAGATGAACAGGTGCGCGTTCATCTGGCGGTCCAGCTTGTTCAGCGGATCGAAGGTAATCGGCGCTCCCCCACGATTAAACAACGTGATGCCTGGGTGCCCGGTTCCGGTCGACCGTCCCCAGACAGGAGCCAGGTTCGCAATGTGTTGGGCGAACATCAGTTGCGCGTACCACTCCAGTGCTTTGCGCTCATTGGGATCAAAATTGCCGGGCAACCATCTGAGGTACGAGTTTAAGGGGGCGACCTCATCGCGGGGCTCCACAGGCTCCATGCCCGCTCCCAGCAAGGCACTGCTCAGTTGCAGACTGCGCTCCTGCAGCTCCAAGTCGTCTTTCCCGCGTAGGTAAAACGCTACGCTACCCCGGTACAGCTTGTGCTTGCGGCCAAGCAACTGGCGGGCAACAGCGACGTCTTCGCGAGTCAGGATTGAGGCTTGGGTATCACCAACAGCCTTGCGTGAAAGCTGCTCCAGGTGGCCTTCAAGTATGTCCTGGGGAGTGATCACGAGGGTGATACAGAGAATGGTGTCCTCTGGCATTTTGTCGAACAGCGCGTTGAGCGCATCACCACCCTTGCGTGTTTCACCGGTCAGGTGTCCTGTCTTGGGCGCTTCCCGCAGACGATCAAGCATCACCACGCGGTGGGGCAGACCGTCGAAGTACCACAAGCCTTTCTCTGTGTCCGACAGCGGTTCGCGGTAACACAGGTTTTGCGAAAAGTCGGTCCCGCTGGCCAGCGGCAACTCGCCTTCCTCCGTTACCGGCACCTGCTTGCAAACCACCTCATAAAAACGGCGAATATCAGCGTCTGCAGGGCCGAAATGGTCTGGCCGTGGATTGAACCAGTGAATCAACCAGTGACGTATAGCGTGACCATCCATGCGATGTGTCTTAATGCCCGCGTTCGCCAGGCCGCCTACCAAGCGATCACAGATGATTTTTAGGTAGGGAGCAGGTGCTTGGCCGCGCACGTCTGCTTGTGCCCCCTGAGTGCGTCGGTAGACGACAATGCGGACACGGCGTTGCTGGCCCCTCCAAGGCAGTTGGCTGACCTTGGTGTCTTCAAATAGCCCGCCTGGCTTGGAAATAGCCTCCAGGTGCTGCTTGATCAGCTTCAAGTAAAGCTCAGTGAAGTCACTGCCCTGTGCCCGGGGTTGGATGTAGTCGTGCAGGTGCTGCAGGTAGTTGTCCCAACTGGTTTCGTCCTGAGCGTACAACTGTACGACCCACGGGGAGGTCTCCAACTCATCGAAAGAGTCTTGCAGGGCGTTTTCCAGGGCATCCCGGGCTTTGCGCAACCAGTCGGGATCTCGACCTTCGGTGCCGATCGGTGTCAGCTCGAAGAACGCAGCACGAGACACGCCATCTTCCAGCAGCATGGCTTTTTCCGCCGGCAGATAGTCCACCCACGGTAGAAGATCCACGAAAGAGGGATTCACGTCGTACATTCGGTCGACGTCAGCGGTAGTCGCTGGTTTTTTCTTTGGGTTACGCCAGTCACTCGGCGACGGAATGCCCATGGCAGCCAAGCGTGCGAAATACCGCTCGGTCGCCGCCTCAAAAGACTCAGTCGCTGATGCCTGCACGTCGACGTGCTCGGTAGCATTAGAGGCGAGGTCCGGCTCGACTCGGTCTGAGCTACGTCGTGTTTTAAACCGCTCAAAAAACCTCATTAATAGGCCTCCGTGCGTTCACCGGGCATGGCGTATTGCACGCGCTGGTACAGTGGAAATACTGTTGTGTACCCCGGAATTGGTGCAGGGTCTGAGCCCGCTAGATGGGGAAAGACATACATGACCAGGTCCGGATTGGGCAGGCGCTTAAACTGGCTGTAGATCTCGTTTTGGGCTGTGCGGGTGAATTTGGCAGTGTCGTCCAGGGTCCCAGTCTGGGTAGGTTGCAAAGGCCTACGCAGATCCTGTCGTGCATCGAGCAACTGACGGTTACTCGTGCTATTGCCTGAACCACTGGCACCTTGATCCCAAACATCCATCATCGTGTTGTCGCCATGGGGGAGTAGTTCGTCCTTGCTCGTAGAGCAGCCCGAGGCAATGAGTGAGATGACGATGTATGCACCTAATTTGAGGCCGCAGTTAGTCAAGCGAAGTCGAGGCATGACGGGCTCCTGAGCGATAGTTGACCTTGCGGCCTTGGAGTTCGTAATCGATGGTCAGTTGCTGATCCAAGTGCACCGCGACCTTCGCCCCGGGCTGCACGTACACTGCCGCGAAGGCTTGCCCGTAGAGCTTGTTCACCCAACTGGAGACATCATTGACGCCTTGGCCGATGATCTTGCCCATGGCATCACTCCCCGAGCCGCCAACAGAACCGATGGTCCCGGACTGCGGATTTATAAATGAACTGCTGTTTCCATCAGATTTGATGAGGGAGGCAGCGCCGGCGCCGGCCGCGGTAATCAGTACCTGGGAACCGATGTACTGCGAGGCGTTGCTTTTACGATCGCCACTGATGCACGGAATACCGTAGGCGTCGCTGATCCAGCCCAGACCTCCCTGAATGGTGTTCTGGTTGCCATTGTTCTGGTTATTGCTGTTCTGACTGCCATTCGTTTCTTCTTGTGGCTGTGGCAGCGTCCGTACCGTGCCGTCATTAAAGACAAAAGTCAGGCTTTTGATCTGCCCGCGTACGCAAGATAGAGTCCAGTCGCCGGACGCTGTTCCGCTGGCCACGGCGCCGGCAACGTCGGGCAAATCGATACCGTTGGCGGTGAGGTTGTCCGGACCTATCAGCACTTTGAAGGGGTAGGGGTCGTTGACTGTACCGTCGATGGGCACGCGGCCAATCAGAGCTGACATCGCGACAGAGCCCATCAATGTGGAGTTCTGTGGCAGCGTATAGACCTTGCGTACCTGTTTGCGGGCCTCCTGTGGCGAGATCTCACTCGCAACGTTCTGAGCGCCCGTACGCAGAGCATTTTGCCCACGGTCTACTGACTCGCCGAATGAGGTTGGGAAGTTGAATCCCGAGGCGGTTTGATTGGAACCGGCCGCGATGGGCTTTCCATTGATATCGACAGGGGTTGCGTCCTGCGGCTCGATCCAGACGACATCCGGTCCAGGCGCGCCTTTGAAGTCCTGCCCATCACCAGGCTGAATGCCAAAGCCGATCGGCAAATCAGCGTTCGAAGAGCCTGCGTTCGCAGCTTTGTTACTCAGTGTGTTGTATTGCTGCTGCAGCGTATCCAGGATGGTCTGGCTTTGTTGTTGTGACTCCTGTTTCATTGTTTGCTGGGCGTTTTGCAGCTTGCTGTCAACATTGTCGTTGATCGACTGCAAACGTCTTTGTAGATCAAGGTTTTGTTGCTTCAGCTCATCATTGTTCTTCAACGCATTGGAGACCTGGTCTTTGAGCTGTCTGCTTTCCACGACGATGGTGCGAAGCGTGTCGCCGGGGGTATCGCCGTCAACGCCAAGCTTTTTAGCTTCACCCGTACTGAGCACGAGCGTTTCTGGAGCCTGAGTCTGTTTCTCAGAACTGTCCTTACTGAATAGTTTGACCACCACAAATAACGCCAGGATCGCGAAAGGGATGACTAGGAATTTGACCAGGGGATTACTCTTCACGGCGACCTCCTTTCGGATCGATCTGGCTGACGGCCGCCGGCAGTAACGATTCGGCCAAGCCATGGCCGCGTGTCACCAGATAGACCGTTGTGGTGTCACTTGCATCACCCTTGTTGCCGAGGTAAGGGTGCTGAAACGTCGCCGTGATGAAGTCTCCCATCAGCTCCCGAGGATCCAGTGCAAGGTGCTGAGTGCTGGTGTTGCGCAGTTTCACTGCCGTCACCCAGTAGTCGTCTAACCGCCATGCTCCTAATGCAGAGGCCTCGACCGGCAACGTCGGGAGCAAAGTGGTGAGGTTAAGGCCCCGCTTAAGATTGACCTGGGCGATACCATCCACGGGTTCAACGGTGCGTAGAGGGGCATAGAGAATCTGCGCGGCATAGCGCGTCATGACCACAGGCAGAGGCGTCTCACGGCGCGGAGTCGGCGGATCCTCGTCTTGAACGTTGGGCTCCGACGTGGGGGCCGGAGCGCGGCTGCTCGTCGGCTTTGAGCTAGCCTGCCCGTAACGAGGCAAGGGACCTTCTCCGGAAACAATTTTTACAGGCTCGGCCGCGGCCTGATTTGGTTTACCTTCTGTAGCGATGATATCCACCAACATGATTTCGCCACTGCTCATATTTTGGAGCTGCAGGCGAGTCGGAGGTATGGGTTCTTTGGCCAGAAGGTACAGTGCGCCACCGGTGCTCTGGACGCGCAGCTTATCAACCAAATTCCGGGGCAGACCCACTCGAACATTTTGGTCGACAAAAACAATGCGTTCCTGGCCGGCGATCAAGGGCAGTGCCAGTGGAATTCGGTCCCAGCGTAAGATCTCGACGGCGTTGGCCATGCCGAAGAAGTTGAGCATGAGCAACCCGATAATCAGCAGTCGACGCATCATCACTTGCCTCCCGACCGGGCAGGTTCTGCGGAGACTTCGATGCGCTGAGGGTTACTGCTGTAGCAGTCCCAGGCGAGTCCAAAAGGATTCTTCTCGGGATCAATGTCGTATCGGATGATGTGCAGCGGATAACGCGCTAGTGCCCGTTTCACGCGTTCTCCGCCGTAGTGCTCGTCAGCGGTGATATCCAAGTTGACCGTCCAGTCGTTGATGCTGTGCTGCTCAATATGTTGTTCTGATTTATCGTCAATTCCTCGGCCAGGAATCTCGAATACACCGCGCTCGCGTTTGCGCAACTCCCCACTGTTGCGGCGCAGTTCGAAGTCTTTTTGCAGATAAGCTTTGCAACTGGGCGTCAGGTAGCTTTCCAAGCGGGTAATGTTGTCCTCGTAGTCGGTTTCACCGTCAACGGGCCAACGGTTCATCTGCTGAAAAATGTACAGCCCGAAGGCGTATACCGTCTCCGGTGGAATATCCCACCACTTACGGGTGCTACCTGAACGTAGATCTGGAGGTACATGAACAGTCAGGTCACGCGGTGCGCTCTGCCAGCCATAGGCCATGTACAGCCCCAGGGCGATCAGCAGGCCAATGACCAGGCGCAGGCTGTTGATATGGGACAGTTGGGCGTCCACTTTTTTTCGATAAGTCATTGAGCCCCCGTTCTACGGCAGGTCCACGCACCCGTGCGTGTGATCAGGTGGGCCTTGTTCCAGGTAGGAAGATATCGTGCAATGCTCAGTTGCATCTGGCGGTAGAGCCAGGTGTCCGGTCGGCCGCGTTTCCAACGCCGTAAAAAACGGCTGGAGAGGGTCAGCCCAAGGATCGCAAAGAGCATGGCGGTGGCGATAATCAGCGCCCAGATATGGGTCAAAATTGCTGCCAGAATCCCAATTATCAATCCTGAGCCGGCACTGATCGCTAGGGTTGCCCACATTTCATCGGCAGTGAGGCCGCCCATGATGACCGGCTGATTGTTCAGTCGCACCGGTAGGAAAATTAGCGTCCCATCGTCAGAGAGTTCTGTCATGGCCAAGGCTCGTTAAAGAATGTTAGTTGCCTTGGTGATCAGAAAAATGGCGACACCCAAGATGGCCACACCAACAGCGGCCGTGGCACCGAGATCGCCCCATTTCTTCTTGCCGAGTTGAATTTCGTGATAGGTGCCGAAGGCATGCCACGCTACCCCGCTGAAAATGACGGCGCAGATGATCAGACCGAGCAGAGAAAAACCATCAAAGGCGTAGTTCTGCATGGTTTGCATCAGGTTAGAGCCTTCGCCGCGTGTGGGCGGCTGAGATTGAGGGAGGGCAGCCATGGCCAACTGTGGAAGTGCAATAATGCCGATCAGCAAGCGGCGCGTTTGTTGATGCAAAGTCATAACGAATCTCCAATAAATCAACTGAGAACAAAGGCTGTGAGGATCATGCAAAGCAGCAGGATGCGAACCAAAGAGGTCGAAGCAATCGTCCGGTCAAGGTTGCCTGTGGCCCATCCCCGGTAGCAGCTCCAGACGGCCCAAGCCCCCCACACGAAAATGATGGCCACGGCCACGCCGACGAAAAATAGGTAGCTCGACGAGGCCGGGAAGCCACTCGCCGCTTGAAAGGCGGACGCCTGAGTACCGTTCATGCTCATGGCTTGCGACCTTCGGTGGTGTATTGGCCCGAAAGCTCGGCTGGATCGCGAGGTTGGGCTCGGCTTGGCGTCAGGTAGCCCTCCAAGCCATGGCGGATTCGGGCGATGTCGCCCGCCAGGCGCTGGTAATCGAAGAAGTAGCGTTTACCCGGCTCATCAGCAATTTGTGCGCTGCGACGTGCGGTGTCTTCCAGGGCGTTCAACTGGCGGATCATCACGTCCAGGTTCGCCTGCTCGGAAGCAGAAGCGGCCGCTGCATGGGAGATAGGCAGGCCGAATCCTGAAAGTACGATCAAACCTGTTAGGGCAAGTCGGCGAGTACGTGCGGTGGAACGCAGTGTCTGGATCACGGCTGGGCTCAAGTCATTCCTGTTGCCGTCAGCTTGCCGTGATCTATTTATGGTCGCCGCAAGAAAACCATATTCAGGGGCGCAAGGATTTCTTCAGGCCATAGCGGGCCTAGCAATCGCTTTGAATAGTGCGTTTGAAGAACAGCAGGTAGCCCGTCGGTAAAGCGATGCCATAGGCCCAGCCTTGAGCATTTTGATTGCCGACTTTGACCTCACCTCTGACCACGGGTTGAACGCTGATCAGTTCCCAACCTTCTCGGCCTAGCTGGACAAGGCGCTGTTGATGGTTAGGATCCTGGAGAAATCCTTGAATGTCTGGATCGGTGGTTGGTTCTTCGGACTTGAACATGAGGAGCTTTTTGGTTCGGACGAGGTAGTACAGAGGAGCGAATTCGGTATGGTATTCAAATGCCCGGTGGCTCATGGCGATGCTCTCGGTGTGTGGAGCCGCCAGATTTTCGAAAACACCAGGTCATGCCAATAAGAAATGAGATTTAGAACCCTGTACATTTTCTATGGTAGGTGCCCGTCCGACATCTTGATCCAGGGTGATCGGTATCAGTCCAAGAGCGGACGGGCCAAACATTTTTAGCTGCTCGACACCGAATTGTCACTGTTTATTCTGTTATCCATCAGTTGTGAGGTGCTGGGTGTTCTAGCGTCAACATAGCGCTGCATGATGGACAAAACCATCGAGTTCAGCGCCAAAATTTTCATTGCACGCGTCACGGCCACATACAGTAAATTTAGCTCATCGTCTTTACGCCCCTGATCGATATCGGGGGACAGAGGGTCAGCGCTAAAGTCGTCATACAGGCTGACAAAGTCCCACTCTAACCCTTTGGCTTT
This sequence comes from Pseudomonas sp. PSPC2-3, assembly GCF_049898265.1. Classification (NCBI taxonomy): domain Bacteria; kingdom Pseudomonadati; phylum Pseudomonadota; class Gammaproteobacteria; order Pseudomonadales; family Pseudomonadaceae; genus Pseudomonas; species Pseudomonas sp. PSPC2-3. Next base: position 388,920 of record NZ_JAFCXJ010000004.1, read on the forward strand.
ATGCCCTGTCGTCAGTGTGATTGTGGCATCCAACTCGTTGTCTACTGACCGAGCGCGCAGTGTCTGGATGCGCTGAGGCAGATCGGGATAGGCAGCGATGATCTTGATCGATCGCAGCATCTCTGTGTCTTGGCTCACCTCGGCAATTTCAACGTATTGCGAGAAGTCCCGGTAATCGCGCAGCAACTTACGGTTTTGCACGGCTTGGTTTTGGTTGCGGCTGAACAGATACAAGTCTTCCAGGTCGCGCAATGAATAACTGTCGATGCCACCTACCCAATAGATCTTTGGATTGCTCGCTACCAAGCTAAGCGCGTTCTCTATGACGCCGGTAACCGTGCGATGGATGTATGTGCGATGCGGTAGGTCTTCAGGAAGCGCACGTTTAACCTGGGTTTTGGGGCCTAACCCTTGCAGCTTTCGAGTTTCACCCTTGTAAAAAAGTATGATGTTAGCCACATGCGCGACTGCTGGACCGAAGCGAAAGCTCTGGGTCAGGTAGTGACGCTCTGCATCGGCCATCCAATCGCTGTTGAGAGCGTCTTCGGCACCACGGAAACGGTAAATCTGCTGGTGAGGGTCGCCGACGGTTACTTTGCAGATGCGCTGTATCCTTACCAAGTCGGCAATGACCGGGTTCACGTCTTGACCTTCATCGAGCAAAATCGCCTTAAACCGCTGGCTCAGGTCAGGTTTACTCAACTGATACAGCTTTAAATATCCATCGTGGGTGATAGACATTCCCGTGTCTTGGAGGTCGATCATCCGGTTCCAGATCGCTTTCGCAACAGCCAGCGCATTGTCCAGAAATCGTTCCTGCGCGCTGGTGAGCATTCGTTGTCCCTGAAACCTTGGAAAGTGTCCGCGGCCGAGTTCGTTATCGGCGCTGGCCATGAAGTTGTTCAGCGTACTCAGTACATCTCGTACCAGCTCCCAGTCCTGCGTGTTGATGGCCCTGGCGATATCGGTAAGGCGTAAGTTATTGGTCTGTTTGGCGGCGTACTGGCTGCCATAGACCGCGTAGGCCAGGCCATGCGCCGTCTTGCAGACCACATTGCGAGGAAAGCGTCCCTTGGCTGCGAGCTCGACGGGTTTGTTGTAGCAGAGATAAAGCATTTTCACCGAGGCGTGGTGGGTGGCATAACCAACCAGTGTTGTGGTTTTGCCTGTGCCGGCGAAGGCTTGGACCAGTAGCTTCTCTGCTGTTGAATCGACGATGGGCTGCTGTTCTTGTGTCCACTGCATGGGCAGCTCCTAGAGGTATTTTTTGAAACTGGAGACAGTGATGTAAACCGATACGCCCAATAACAACGCGCACGGCAGCAAAATAAGCAGGGGGCTGACGCTGATCGGGATAGCCAGGTAAATTGTCCATGGCACGATGGCCAGCGGAATAATGGTTCCGCGTGCTTTGTGATACAGGTAGCTCGACTCACGGCCGGAGCCGAACTTGCGTAGATCACGTCGCACCAGGCCATCCACCAGGCCCGTAAACGCCGCCAGTGCAAACAGTGGGATTGTCAGTGTCAGGATGACCATTCGTACGCAAAAGGTGAGCACGGTATAAAGCATGGCCAAGCCGTAATCCTGGAACTTGATCATGACCCGACCGAGTTCGTAGCGCAGGTCGAACATGCCGGCGTGCTGCGGCGACGTGGAGCGAGCGTATTGGGTCAATGAGTTAATGCTGTCTTGCAGGCCGCTTTTTACCATCAGCCAATCATAGGTCGTTTTTGCCAGCCAGGTTGCGGTGCGCCCCGGTTCTTTGATGACAACGCTATGTAACAAGTCCTGGGACAGCCAGCCTAGTTCATGCTCAAACATCTGCTGGGCGTGCCTCCATCCAGCATCATGCCAAAACACGTACATGCACAGCCACTCAACGAGAATGGCGCCCAGCAGTGAGCCGAACATCACCCCCAGAAAGTGGAAGGGCGCTGAGATCACCATGCCCAGAAAGGATTTTTGCCCTTCCTGCTGTTGCTGGGCTTTTTCCGCGATATCGGCCATCGCTTTGCTCCTTTACGCTAAGCGACTTTGTCGTCGTTGGCCATAAGGCGGAAATCGTCGACCAGGTCTTCGGGTAGCGATTCGCTTAGTGACTGATATCCCGGCGCTTGCCACCATTCGCTGTTGGTTCCTGATCCTTTACGCATTCCTTCAACCAGGGCCTGCAGATCCTTAGGCATCACCTCGTCGGGATCACTTGCCGGCAACGGCATACGGATTTTCCAGAGGTTGCCGCCTTCGATCAGGGCAAAGCATTGTCCCTTGGGCAGAGCAACCACATGCGCCGGCTCGATCATTGGCACGCTGACGCTTTGGATCTGGTCGTGGGTGTTGGAGGTGAAGGCCGTCTTGCCGTTGATTGCATCGTTGGCGCTGCTAGCCGGTGTGCTGGTAAACACCTGAACCTTGGGTAATTGATTGGTCAGCAGCTCGGCAGTGGCGGTCTCGCGCACACGCAACATAAATAAGTTGTTGAAGTTACCGATGACCTGGCCAGCTTTGGCCCGGTTACCGATCTTGGCTTCAATGTCGCTCATGGTCTGGGTATAGGCTGTGACCTGCATGCCGGCGCCGCCGCCTTTGTTGATCATTGGTATAAATTCTTCGCCCATGAGTTCGTTAAACTCATCGGCATGCACGTTAATCGCCACCTTGGCGCCGGAGGCGCCGGGCAAACCGTCGTCGATACCGAACTTGTAGATGTGACCTGCGACTGACACCAGGTCGCTGAACATGGAGTTCCCAACGGCCGCAGCCACTTCGGTATCCGACAATGCATCCAGTCCCACGTAGACCACCGCTCGTTTACGTATTACCTGCATCCAGTCGAAGATGGGCCGCGGATCCTCAAGGTCCATGTAGTCAGGCGATAGCAGCTCAGCAATGCGTCCTGTGGTCAGTTTCTCCAGCAGCGGCAGCAGGCTGGCAACGATTTTGTCGAAGTAGGTTTTGTCATAGCGCACTGCTGATCGCAGACCCTCCATTACAGGGTCCGATATGCGCTTCTGAGTCAAGTACATGTCCAAGGCCACTACACGCAGTGGACGGTCCTTCATGGCGAAACTGAGGTTCTTGCGATCGATCTTGCCCTCAAGCTCGACAATGGTCTGCCAGGCTTTAGGATCATGTTCGGCAAAGTGCTTCTGTGCATACTCGATGAAAAGCGCATCGATGTTGGTCACGTGCTTGAGGATCTGCTCGTAGTCTGGCCGACGGCCGAGGGCCACCAAGGCACGTGCGATGATGTTGACGAACCGCCAAGCGAACTCACGGAACGCTGCTGAGTTACCTTCTCCTGATAGCTGACCCGCTATTCGGGTCGCCACTTCGGAAATACGGCCAAAGCGGCCCACGGCGTTGTAGCGTGCAGAGTAGTCAGGCCAACCCAGGTGGAACACATAAAATTCGTCCAGTCGGCCGGCACGCATGCATTCGATGTACATGCGTTTGAGAAGGTCGGCATCGCCTTTAGGATCGAAGACAATCACCACCTCCCGATCAAGGTTCATCTCTTCGTTTTGTGCCGCTGTGCGCTGGCTACGATGGACTGGCTGAACGCGTCGACCCATCTGAACGCGGCGCCGAGACCGGCTTCGGCTACGGGTGCGTCTGATGTCCTGGGTGATAAACAGTTCCGCCAGGCGGGTCTTGCCCACGCGCGTCGTACCCAGCACCAGGGAGTGACCAACCCGTTCACCCAGCGGCAAGCTAACGTCAATTTCATGGGGTTCTATACCGTGTAAACGCGGTAATCCACCCACTGGCGGCAGTGGCCGCACCGGGTTAATCGCTACGTTCCATGAGGTGGCTTTGGTCAGGAGTCTGAGTGGAAAGGGGGCGAACTCCAGCCGCTCCTCGATGCGCCGTGCCAGGGAATAGATCGAGGTTGGCTCGACATACTCGGCGTATTTGGGCAGATAGGTGTCCATCAACCGCTGGGTGTGTTTCTGAGTCCAGCGAAAGCCCTTACCGATGAACAGGCGTTCATTACTGACCGGCATGTCCTTGCTGGTCATGGTGTAGTGGGGGAGACGCCGAATATTGCGTCGATACCGCAATACAACCAAAGCCTGTCTCAGGCGCACATATCCAAGAATCAAAAAGCCAAAGGCGGAAACCGCTCCAAATAAGGGAGTCAGTGCAAAGGCCCAGGGCGCAAAAATACAGAGCAGTGCTGCAGCGGCGCAGACACAGACCGTGTAAAGCTCGACGGCAGGACGAAGCAATGCCTCAATGGTGAAAGAACCAGCCATGGTTGGAGCCTTCTATAGCTAGGGGGTTTTCAATGGGAACTGTTCGTCCAGCTCCTGGCTAACTTGTGATATCTCGTGTGAAGCCAATCGATCAGCTAATTTCAAGCACATTGCGATGGCATCACCTTGTTCTGTCGAGGTCACACGACCGCCATACAGCCAGACCACATACCTCACTTGCTCCAAGATGAGCTGGCATGTTCGCGGGTCTTCCGGTTGTCTGATCACCACGGTGAGTGACTGAGGTGGTGGCATCCTTGCCTCTTATTGCTGAATGGCTGTTGCAGTGATGAGCAGCGGGTAGTGCTTGATTCCAAGACGTTGCGCCAGGTCATTCGAGGGGGCTGGGACCATCTGAAGACCATCCGCCCAACGCTGCACCTCGGCAAAGCGTTCGGCGCTGGCCACATTCACTACGATTCCGACTGCGTGTAGTTGCTGCAGTTGATCGCGGCGTTGTGAAAGCCAGTTTCTAGACAGCTCATCGTCGCCAACCAAGAACAGTGGTTGCAGACCCGGGGCATTGATTACCCGGCCTTGTAGTTCTCCAGGTGTCAGTCGGTCTGAGCGCACTGGAAACGACCCTTGACCGCGCACTCCGATGTTTTCTAACGGTGCAGACTGGCCGGTAGGTTCCGGGACCAGGTCTTGGTAGTAGGGCAGGGCGGAAACGCCGCCACGGTCTTCCACCACAATCAATGAGCTGGCATTCGCCACAATGGGCGAGATCGAACACAGCAACAGCATTAAGCTTAAGATTCTCTTCATGGGTTGTTCGCCATCAGGTTGATACCGGTTACGCGGCTAAGGTGTTTGGCAAAGGCACGGCGGTAGCGTGCGGCAGGTTCACCTCCAGCCGGTCGGTGGTACCGGCCGGCGGCAGTGATCCAGTCACCCCCCTTGGCTTTTTGTTCTGCCAGGATCTGGGCGGTAACCGAGAGGTTCTTATAGGGATCCAAACCTTCGCAGGGAGAGCTGTAACGGTGGCCATTGGCACCTATGTTGGTTTGACCTAGACCAACGTCGACCCGACTGGGACCAGCGGTTTGAAGCGCAAGCATCAATGCCCTGCACGCATCGCTTCGGGTCGCAAACCGGTAGCCGGCGCCGGCGACATTCAATGTCCATGGCCAGGGCACTATTTGGCCGCGTAGTCGCGTACCGCTCTCCTGCAGTGCGACGGAATAGAGCACCTCGGACGGAACGCCGGCAGGCAGGGCAATCAATTGATAGGCCGGTGGAGGAACCTCCGCACTGTTGGCCAACGCCGCGGCCAACATAAAACAGCCAGCCAATACGGCGCGTACTACTGTCGCTGCCATTGCCCATTCACCTCGCGCACCACAGCAGGTAGCTCGCCGCCGAGCCCAAGGCCAAGCCAGCGGCCGGCATCGTGATTCAGTGTTATCTGGCGGCTGCGTACGCTGGTTGGCTCGATGCCAGCCAGGATCGCCCAACGGCGGATGGTCTCGTCATCACCTTGGCTGCCCACGAAGTACAGATCGAAGGGTTGTTTCTGAGCCTGAAGGTCCTTCACCCGGGCAATACAACTGGTGCAACTGTCTTGAACAAAAACAGCTAATCGACCTGAGCCTTTTAGAGCATTTGTCGCGCCGGAAATTTTAGGAGACAGCGGCTCTGTTGAAATTTGAATGACTTTTTCGTTGGGGTATAGGCGAGCGAAGGCTTGGTCATAGGCCTTTTGATAAGCCAGTTCCTTGTCGATACGTTGCCGTTCAGCTTGCACCTGCAGTTCAGCGTAACGCCGGCGTTCTTCCGCTGATTTAGCTTCGATACCCAGTGCAGTCAGAGGATCCAGTCCTGGTGAATAGATGCCCCGGGGACCTTCCATGACGGTGCGATAGCGACTCCACTCTTGGGGTGTTAATCCCCACTCGCGGGCCAGTTCTGTCTGGCTGGTCCCTTGAGAAGAGTTCTGGGTTTCGCTGTTCTGCGTACTGGTGATGGACGTTGAAGGCCCTGGAGCAGCTGAGCAACCATAAGCCAGCACAATGGCTGCCAAGCCAATAATCAACGAGGCGTTTGAAGCATTCATTTTCTTTGAGAGTGTTCGAAGGCCATACATAAAGGAGGTCCTATTGCGCGACGGTTATGGTTTGCGGCGTTCCGGCCACATCGAAACGTGCGGATTTGCCGTCCAGCCCGTTAAGGCGCCAGGCCGTACCCGCCACGGCATCACCTGGTCGGATGAGGTAGATCTGGTTTAACTGCGTGCTGCCAGGAGGTGCTACAGACAAAAAACGCTCACCGCCCCTGTATTCAATACCGACGATGGTGAAGGGCGGCGCTTGTGGTGTGATAACACTGGTATTGGGCTTCTGGGCGGGACGAGGCTTGCGGACAGCGGCTTTGGGCTTGGACGGAGGAACTGCAGGTTGCTTGGTCTGGGCTTGGCTTAATTCGTGAACACGGCCATCGAGCGATTCGACATTTGCCTTGAGCACCACTAGCTCACCAGAAGACGCGGCATTACGGGAGAGATCCTGCACTGATTCGGTTGCTTGCTTCGCATAGGCCTGTGCGGCATCGATCCGATTTGACAGCGCTTGTTGTCCGGAGCGGAAGTCATCGTTGCTGACCCACTGCTTGCCATCCACAGTGTCCAGCCGTTCATCGACTTTGCTCAGTCGCGTCAGCATTGCATCCAGGGATTCTTTATCAGCAGTCGTAGACATGCTGATTCTGAGTAGGGACAGTTGATGATGTTCATAAGCCAACATGCCCGTCAGGGCGATGAGGCAGAGACTGAGTATCACAGTGGTTCGAGAAGGGCGTGGTAGGTTCATGAGCGTCCTCGCGCAAAAGCGAAGACACCCTCTCAAACCCGCGTATTAGGTGCAGTAGGAAATAGATTTTCCGGGATGCATAGTTTTCGAAAGTTGTAGCAAGACATCAATGAATCACATCTTATGTCCATAAAAATGGCCACCCGGAGGTGGCCATACAGTCATGCAGCAACTAATTGTCTTGCAAGTGCCATTTCAACTGAGTCCCCATCCTGGTTTAACGAATCGAGGCCCGAATCAGGAACATCTCCCGACGTGCTTTGCGCCACGGCGATCTTTTTGGCCATCAGCTGCAGACAGGTGATCTGAGAGCTGTTGGCATAGCCAAAGAAAATCACCCGCACGGCTTGCTTCTGCCCAATCCGCCAAGACCGCCGAGCTGCCTGTTGAAGGGTGTACACGTTGTACCCCGTCTGCAGGAACGCGATGGTCGGAAAGTCGAGCAGATCCAGACCGGTCTTAACCAGCTCCGGGTTAGTGATCAGCACATCGATCCCACGATCTACCTGGTCGAGAATCCAATCCTCGCGCCTGGCGGTATCGACTGACGCCCTTAACACCGCCACCTTCAAACCGGCCTGTTCCAGCAACCGTTTGAGACGTGAAGTGGTGTCACGAGTGCCGCTGTACACGGTGTAGACCAGAACTTTGCGGCCTTTGGCTTTTTCCGCGAGGCAGAGGTCGAGCAGTGCCTGTTCCTTGGGCATGCGTTGTTCATCTGCAAAGATCGACGGCACAAAAGCCAGCGTGTCCTTGCTGCGTGGATGTTTGACAATCTCCGGCCGGAAACAGCAGTCCGGCCAGGCCAGCAGTACGTTGAGGACAACCCCCAGAAGGGTCGTATCTCGGCGTGCCAGTGCCTGGCGAAGCTCCTGGGTCAGTTTTCCTGCTAACTGCTGATAGGCCGAAGCCTGTTCAGCAGACATGGCTATGTCGATGAACTCCTCTTGGTACGCCGGCAACACGTTCCCACCGATATCCTTGAGTTTCAGAAATACAGTGAATGGCAGCACGAACCGGTGGATGCCTTTTGGACCGAAGCCTGGGGCCTTCACCGTTCGCACCGAGAGTTTTTTTCCCTTGGCAGTTTTGTGTGACTCGTTATCTCGTTCGATGTAGATATCCTTCAATACGCCGTGATCCCGCATGAACGACATGGCCGCAGGGGCCATGCTGCCGCGTGCGTTTGGTCGATAACCGTCCTCGATCATGCGGCGGGTAAGGATCCGAAATAACAGATAAAACAAGTCGTCGGCATAACCGCCCATAAGCGTACCGGTTAGCAAAACACATTTGCGTGCTTTAGCCGCAAGAACGCCCATGGCCTGGCCCTGGGCCGAACCACTGTTCTTGTACTCATGCCCTTCGTCCACCACTAGCAGGTCGAAATACCCATCAGGCAACTGGCGCTTGATGAACTCCGTGGGTTGGTAACCGCCTTCACCAAAGCCAAACTCGATGTTGGCCATGGCACGTTCCATGCGCTTGGCCTGACGGTCGTTGAAGATGAAATTGCCTTGAGCGTCCATCAGGTTGATGAACTCGCTGACGTTATCGATCAGCATCGAGGCGAGGAAGTCCTCCCCGAAGTCGTTCAGCAGCCTGTCAGCGCGCACTGGGCCAATGGTCGGAATCCGGCACATTGACTTCAATATGATTGCTCGTCGGGAGCCGCTTTCAGCTTTGCCTGGGCGCATCAGCGTCCAGAGTGGGCCTTGGCAGTGAGGGCAGCTGCGACGGCGTTCCTCTTGGTGAAACTCTTCGACGGTAACCCGGTTGCCTTCCTGATCCTCCAGCAGGCGCCCGCAGTCTGGACAACCGGCAAGGTGATGGTTACCAACCGCACGGCGCGGCCAACACACCGAGCGCCAGTGAAACCCCATCCGCATGCGCACGCGCCCGAGGATGAAGAACTCCTGCCGCCCGTCGTAAGGCTCTTTCAGTTGGTCGCGCAGCTTGAGCAGCTTGACCAGGCTGTCAGGTCCATTGAGTACCCAGACGCGTGCGTCTGGGATGGTTTCGAGAATCTCTCGCCGCCACTTGTAGACCAGGTGTGGAGGCGAAACGATCAAGGTGCGGCGATAGCCGGCTTTGTGCATGACGGCGGCTACAGCGATGGCCATCATGGTCTTGCCAGTGCCCATCTCTGCGTTGATCACTGCAGCCTGCTCGTTACGATCCAACAATAACGCTGCAACGGCTTGTACCACTTCGGCCTGAGCTGAAAAGGGCTGACGTTTGAGTTCATCCATCACCCGTTGCCGTGCTGGGTTGATGTGACCGGCGTAGACCGGTGGGTTTGATCGGTTGAGTGAGTCCAGCAGCTCATCACCGAACTCGTCGATGAATTCGGTCAAACCGATGGAAAGTGGTGAAAGTGGGGTATGTGATAGGTCGTTCATGGTTGTTTCTCCTGGAAGGATAAACAGGGCATGCACGACACCCCTAGGGGTATGGTGAATACCCTGAGGTTTGGATAAGGGAATGCCTTATTGGTAGCGGGTCAGTAGTCCGATGGCAGCAACAAGGTTGTTACGCTTCGGTCGGCTTCAGTGATGATCCAGAGCCGGGTTTCATCCTCGGCGTCGATGTCGTAGCTAGAGAACAGACGCTCTCCAGTAGCCAGGGCTCGTTGGTTACTGCTCCAGTCTTCCTGGGGCAGCTCTCCCCAGTCACCGGAGAAATGCCGTCGCAAGTAGGTGCTTGGGTCGAGATGGCCGTGCTCCACCAGGTGGTGTACCGATTGGGTCAGTACCAACTGTCCAGCTTCAAACGTCACGCGTGAGGTGGTGTCCGAGACCGCCGGTGCAATCGGCTCGTCAGTTTCAGGTTGTCGATCCGCCGAAGAGGTGATGGTGATAACGCGTCCTTGGTTGGCAGATCCCGGCGTCATGTCCCATGCCCGAATGATAGGCACGAAACGATCGGTCAGGATCCTTACCTCAGAAACGTTACCGTCCTGGTCTTCGGTAAACTCGGTCTTGCGAACCTTGTCTTTGTAAGTATCGCCTTTGAGCACCAGCACTCGCCCGGACTTCGAGGTAACGACGCCCGATATTGCGCCGGCAGCCAGGGCTAATGCCAAGTGCCACCGGGACAGCTCACGTACTGGTGGTCGTGGTTGAACACCCGTTTGACCAAAGTGCAGGGTGAAGTCTGGCCACATGCCGCGAAGCTGTTTGACTTCAGCGCTTAGCTGCTCCGGTTCGAGGCTGATGCGATAGAAGTGCTCCAGTTCGCTGGTCGACGACAGGACCCTATAGGGCTCCCAAGACCAACTCTCAGGTAACACTTCTGCATTCAACGTCCCGGCGCCAATCGCCTGAAGGCGTGCGCGTACGTATTTGACTTCTTGCGGTCGAGCCAGGTCTTGGCGGCGGATTCGTATACCGAATATCACCACCTGTTTGAAGGTTGGATCAGCGGCATTGTAAATCCGCAGTTCAGTGAAGTGATTGCATAGCCAACTGCAGAGTTCGTCGTCCAGCACATAGTGTGGAACGATGAACACCAACACCCCGCCGTACTGCAGCAGTGGAAGCGCCCGTTGATAGAACATTTTCTCCAGACGCCGGCGACCGCTACCTTGGTACTGTGAGGCACCTGCATGGTCAGCGACCAGGTCACCGTAGGGCGGGTTAAGCCAGAGCAAGCCAAAGGCCTGGCGGCTGATCATGGTGTCCATCAGATCGCTATGCAGCACACGATCCAGGAGCGTCCTGCAATGCGCAGCACGCTCCTGGTCGTATTCAACTGCGAATGTGTCTGTGCGGTCTCGCCCAAGAAAATGTGCTGCTTCGGCCAGGGCAACCCCTTCGCCGGCACATGGATCGCAGATCCGCATTTTGCCGGTGGGAGAGGGGGCCAATGCCTGCAGGGTCCGTTCCAGAGTCGTTTCGTCGGTAGGGTAGTAGCCATTGCGAGCGAAGTTGCGTGCCAAGCGTGGGAACATCAAGGCCATGATGGGGCTCCTGAATCAAGGCTCAAAAGTGAGCGTGGGTTGAGAGATGCCCTTGGCGAATCAGATCGCCCAGGGCGGGTTCAAGAACGTCGAGCTGCAGCGACAAACGCCAGGCCGAGATAGCGCCTAACGATCCGGGTAGGGGCTGCAACATGTCGTATTGGGTGAGCACTTCCATAACTGGGTTATGCCAATGCGGTAGCAGCGGTAATGGGCATGTATCCATGACCAGGGGCCACAGCTTTTGATGAGGCGATTGCCCGTCCTGTAGAAGGGCGTAGGAGAAGTGATTGGCCCGGTCGGGCTGCGCGCAACGTCGGTCGAACAGCCAAAGGTGTACCAGGCTGCCGAATAACGTCCCGCGAAATTGCCGGGTGGTTCGTTTTTCCAGCAGGTCGACGTTGGGGAAGACAGGAAGACTCCGGCCGTCGACGACGATATGAAACTGGTCCAGACCGTTTTCAGCGGAGCCGAGGGTCAGTCTGGCCAAGAACTCCTGCAGTGCCGTGTCACGTCCCCAAGCCGAGAAAAACACTAGGTTGCGTTGTTCATCACAGACGAAAGCATCGACGTAAAGGTCAGGACATTCGTCAACCTGATACAGCCGTGTGAGAGAAGGTGTGGACATTGAGCATCCTCCGGATCGGAGGGAGGCCCCGCCCAGAAGGGGCAGGACACTGCCCCTCGGGGTTAATGGTTGGTGGGTTATCGATCGCGCTTGAATGAGCGGGTGTGTGGATCGAAGCTTGTGGTCGTGTCGCCCTGGAACAACGGCGACTGACCTATCATGTAGAGGTTGACCCGGTACAGAGGGCGCAGTTGTAAGGCAGCGTTCGCTTGCGTTTCTATCAGTCCGATTTCGATGAAGTGCTCGCGCATTTCGTCATCATCGGACACTTCGTTGTTGGTCATTTGGTCTTCGACGGTCAGCAGAGTGTGCTCACCGATGTCTGAAAAAGTCGGATTCATGGAGTGCTTCCTTGGTGGTGGAGCTCCCGCAAGGTGGGAGATTGGCAGTTCCAGGTTTGTTGCTTGAAGTCCAGCACATAGCCAAGCTCGCCGAGGCGAGTGCATTGATGACGTAGGCGCTGACGGTCAACGGTGGTGTCAAGTTTTACCGCATCCCCCAGTGGCCAGATCGTGCCAAACAGAATCGCGTCTAGCTCTGTGGCATTTTCCGAACTGGGAAGTGGCATCCCAAAGGGGGCGTCCTCTGGTGATGACGGTTTATCGACGTTGCTTACAGCCGTCGTGAAGGGTAGCGTTTTGCGCTGTCGCGCAGGCTTTGTTTGAGTTGAAGATGATTCTTCATCTATGGGATCTGGCTCGCTTGGTGAAAGCTTGGCAGCGTCTTCCGCCGTCAAGTTGTCTACGTCGTCGAGGCTCATGCTTTCGAGCTTGGCCCGGATCTCAACCACTAACCGTCCAGCGGTTGAGTAGTACGAGGGGCGTATTTCTGTGATGAGGAAATCGCCTCTGTATTTGCCTTCATCGTATTGGTCGAGAAGCGCGTCTTTGATAACGAACTCGCCTATTGAAGTTGATAGTCGTCCGACGTTGAACTCGCCGTTACGGCCGCTGATGGTACGAATGGCCAGTTGGCCTGGGATGTTGATCATGGTCAGCTCCACACTGCATGGGTGTAAGGCTACGTGCATTACTCGCACAATGAAAAAAGCCCGACAGTGTCGGGCTTGGGGTGGTGCAGTGAGTTCAGAAAGGTTTATGGGCAGGATGTATGAGTTTCCTCCTTGAGTGAGATGTACAGATAGAATGAACCTGGTGGCGATTCTATGCGGTCAAGTTTTAGGTCCAGCCAGACTCGATCCGAGTTGTCGCCGGCAGGCAGCAATCGATAGAGCCCGAAATGGATTTGTGTACAGTCAGGCTGCATATGCAGTTCACGGTAGGCCTCCAGGACTACATCGCCCAATCGGTTACTGATAACTGATACATCCTGTGGGTTTTCGATATGCACCGCTTCTTGCCAGGCCCGAGGCGTAAGAACGACCGGAAGTTTGAGCAAGTCAGACGATACGAGGTTATTGGTGGTAAGCATGTAAATCTCCAGGTGCGAAAACCACCTGGCCCGTTCGGGAGATGGTTTCCCGATGGGTCTTTATGCTGATTTGGAATCAGCTTGAGAGTCAGCCAGTGTTTCCTGGCGGGTTAGTAGTATTCGGGGTGCACAAGCTCATCTTCCAACTCCCAACGAGCCCTTCGATATTCCTTGAGAAGTCCGAACTCCGACAACATTGGGCTGTTTTCGGGATTGAATTCATCTCGATGGTCCATCTTTGCCAATGTGATCACCCCATCCAGTACTTCTAACCAAAGATCAGTAGTAAGGGTGTAGCGCGGATCTTCATCGGGATCGAGTGTCGGGTTGCTCGGCAGTAGCTTATCCAACCTGCTGTAAACACTAGCTTGAGCAGCTAAAAGACCGATTTCGGTCAGCAGCGGCAGTCGTTGAGGATTCATCATCATGGTTTATCTCCAGCGTTCGGAAATCACCAATCCCGAAGGGAGGCGTTCCCTTCGATATGAATATTGAAAGGCGCCCAGGGGGCGCCATGATTTCAATCATGCTGATTGACGTTGTTCAGGATCTGGCTGTCCTTGGCCGTTGTCATCCGAGTCATCTACAGCAGCACGATCCTGGGCAGGAAGGGGCTCAGCAGAATCTTTCGGTTTGGCTTGGTAGACAGTATCGCCATCGACCTTGATCCAGCCGATAAAAAGAAGACGTCCTTTGAGGCTTGCCCCAGGTTGACCCTTCTTATCGCCCTTTTCATAGATAAAGCAGTCGGTCCAGATGTCACCGATACGGAAGCTCACAAGGACCTTCTTTCCTGCATCAACAGCAGCTTGGCTACGACGAATCAGCTTTTCAGCTTCGGCGCCGACGACATTGCAGTCGATGTAGGAGTACTCGGTGTCGTCAGACGAACCGCGTAATGCAGCAACAGTGACAGCCATGAATGGCTTGCCTTTGCCGCGTGGTTTCACTTCACGAATACGGTTGAGATAACCAATACCAGTGGTGTGCAGGTCGAAAAACTTGGTTTCGTTGGTTTGAGTAGTGCTCATGGTGATTCTCCAATTTCGAAATAGCAGAAAGCGGAGAAACACTTCGCCCTTGGGGGAAAGTATTCCCCGCGAGGGTGGGTAGAGCAGACAGTGGAGCTTAGTGCAGCATGAGTTTCATAGCGGCAATCATCACACCAGCGGTTGCTGACATCATGACGCCCATGCGAATAGTCAACTTAACCTCAAGTTGAGATATCTCTGTTCTCAAATCAGCTGACAGGTCAGTACGAAGAGCTGCGATGTCAGATTTAGTGGCCAAACGTGAAAACATATCAGCCTCCAAAGCATCAATTACAGCGTTTGCTTTCTGTTCCGGAACGTTGATCGAAATCAGCGCTTGGTAGAGAGCCAGTTCGGTTTTCATCAGACCTCCAAAAATTGAGAGGCCTGCCCTGACGGGAAAGGCCCGTCATGGGTGGGAAAGGTGCTTCCATCGACTGAGTCGACTGATCGCGCTACCGGAAGCTATGGCGATCTTAGGAGTGGATCAATGCGGTAAACCGCATCGTAGTCTTTCGGATCCAGACTACATGGGCATGTTGCTGACGACGTCAGCTATACATGGGTACAGCATGAAAAGCCTATTGCTGGTTGTCAAGCTCCATGTGAAAAATTCAGAGAAGCCTCCCCAGCGGGAGGATTCCCTGCTGGGGTGAATGAGGAGAGGTTTAGCAAACAGCTGGTGTCAGCTGTTGAGCCTTGCCTCGAGAGCGCGGTTTGCGTGCCGGCTTTTCGACCACACGAGTATTAGCGTTGTACCAAAGATTCAGATCAACACCTTTGGCACGGACCATGGCTGGCAAGTGATCCATATCACGCACCATGCTGTCAGAAATGCAGGGTGGTGGAAGCTGGACGTGAGACTTTGCCTGTGGCTGATCTGCTGGACGTATGTTCGACTTCTTCATGGCACGCAAAAACTCTCGGGCAACAACGCCGAGTGCAAAACCGAAGTTATAAGTGAGTTTGGACATGGTGATTCTCCTGCAGGTTGAAATGCGGAGAAAGCACTGGCCCTGTCGGGGAAGTGATTCCCCGCGAGGTGAGTAACATCAGATGCTTCTATCGACGATTGTCGACCGACCGCGCTACCAGAAGCTCAGCGGTCTTGGGCGAATCAACACGATTGACGTGTCGCAACCTTGAAGATCCTGGTTGCCTGGGCATGATGCCGACGACGTCAGCAAAACACGTACATATCATCGAAGGGGGGATAGTGATGTGTCAAGCGGGGAGGGATATTTCGGGGAGGTCAAAGCAGATCGAATTTTACAGGAGAAGCTACCGAGAGTAGCTGGGTCAACAGTCACTCTCGGATGTAGTACTAAGCGTCTTTCAGAAAAAAATACCACCTGTGTGGGATAAAGGCGTCATCGATCCCTGGGCTGTGATCTGAACGTCTCACTTCCTACACCTGGCCGATTATCGTGGCTGAGGCCAGCAAACATAAGGCACGCATCCGCGCACAAAGGGAGCCCTGCGTTTCGCCGGCGGGCCACCGGCAGGGAAAAGCAGCTACCAAAGGGTAGCCTGATAATCCTTCGCAAGATTATCAGGCTACCCTTTGTGTGAGCTTTAAAAAATATGGGCCACAACACCAGTGTGGCCCTGAGATTACTGTGCTTCGAACCTCAACAAAGCTCTATGTGCCTTTGAACTCGCAATTCACGAGTTAGACGGCTGCGTGTCTGGCTTGAACAGGGAGACACAGGGAGAGCTTTGAACCAGATCCGCACGCCCTTCCCGGAGCTCAGCGTGCTTTGGGGATGGAGATGAGGCGAACCGCATCTCCGGGCGCTACTGATGACCGCCAGTAGCCAACGGGGTGGAAACGTTGTTGCGTGCATTATGTTGTTAGGCTGGGCGATATGCAACATAGCCAGTGTTGACCTGGGCTTTGGTCAGTTCACTGCAGTGACGGCACCGTCGGGTACAACAGATGGAATGGGGATACCGGTCACTCCCGCTTTCGGGGAGACAAGCACTCCCGCGCGATTTACACCAACGGTAGTCGACTGAGTCAGATCGACCAGCGTCGATGGCATCCCTGCCGGCGCCGTGTCGTTGTAAAAGGTGTAGGCTGTGCCACCATTAATGAAGGAAGAAACGCCTGAAGGTTTGACAAACCAAAGCGGTAGGTTAAGAACTGAATCGCTGGGTATGCCGCTAAAGCCTGGGTTGGACTGTGCAAATCCTGCAGCAGCTGACCGATAAGTTAAAAAATTTCTACTGAGTGAATCAAGCGTCGCATATTCCGAAACTGCTTGAGTCTGGTATCGATCTTCTGCCCACATACCGGTGACGATGACCAGTATCATGAGAATAGCCCATTGTAAGGTCATCGTTTGGTCCCCCTTGAATCAACTGTGAAAAGCTTGTGTCCTACGATTACAGCAAAAAATATGCGCAGGTGGATAAGACGGCTACTAGTAATCCTATAGTCAAAAGAAGTCGGCGTAATCGAATTTTACGTCGAGATTGTAGCTTGGAAGCAATCATCGTGGATGTTTCTACGTAGGTAAGCAGATACCTATCATTTGCCGTAGGTTTGAGACTGTAAGTGTAAGCGCCGACTTCAAATGTCTCTCTTCCTTGCAGTGCCTTACTCCATAAAGGAGTGGAGCATATTCTACTTCTAGTCTCGAACCAGCTTTGCAGCTCATCTCGACTATATTGAGCACCATTCTCCAAATTATTCTTCATCACACTTCTCTATCGTACATTGCGCTCAATGGCAGAGCGTTTATGTTGAATTATTTGAAGCAACTCCAATAAAAGAGTCCCGGCCAAGTAAGGCGAGATGTGTTGAGAAACCACCCACTATCATTGCGAAAGATGTATCCGACCTCACTGTCTCCAACGCCGAGTGCGCCGGTAAGGGAACACGATTTCCAGCTTGTATCGCCGAGTGTGCAAGTTAGACTTCCCTTGTAGGGAGCCTGGCAACTTCCTTGAATTAATTTAAATTCCCACCCATTGTTTGCAGTCCAAATACCTTTTTGACATGATAAGATTATGCCAACAGCACTTTTTGCGATAAGTGTGCGATCACTGCACGCTGTACCTTCGGTTGCAAGCCCACCTACCGAGACATATTCGTTGGTGGCAATACGATCGTAGGCCGTTATTTTGCCGGTTGAAGTGATCTTTCCACCCCAGAGCTGGCCGCCGGTTGAGAAGTTTTTGTCGTTGTACACCTGGACCCAATCGGGGCTGTTCTGATAGATACCACCTCCCCATTTTTCGCTGTACCAGCCAGTGTCGCCCCGAGTTCTGAACCATCCACCCGTGTAGGTTTCGCCCGTGACGTTCGCGGTCGCCGCGTTTACATTCGCGGTGGCTGTGACGTTGCGAGCTGTCACGTCGGCACCAGTCGTAACGTTGCCAGAGGCGGAGATGCTCCCTGCGTTATTAATGTTGTGGTTGCCCATACCAAGGTCAGTATTCATCGTGTTGAGCTCAGGATGGTTTGGCACAGCATTTCGATATAAGTAATCGTTGGCCAAGGCGCCGTCCATGAGAAACAGTGCACTGGCAGTGTGGCCTGGCCCAGGTGTAATGGAGTAATTACTCAGCGCGACTTGCCAGCCACCGCGGATGCCTTGAATGACGTTAGGGTTGGTTGTAGATATAAAACCACCAGGTCCTCCAAGGTTTTCAGCAATGGCACGCACACCCATTTCTGGAAGCGTCTGTCCGCCCGTAGTAACCACAATCGCTTCCAGCTGATTAGGATTGGGTTTACGGGCAAGGCCTAGGATGGTCTGCCCGAAAACATTGGTAGAGCTGAAACCCGCAGGCAGGTAATTAGAGTTGATGAGCATCGGCACCGTAATTTGCACTGGCACGGTCGCCGACGCGTTGGCGAGCACTACGTTGAAATTGTCTTTCAGGTACTTGGCCTGGGCCTCTGAAATAGTGCGCTGTTGATCGGCCGCAATTCGATAATCCTGGGCATCCATTTGTTTGATTTGCCAAACCATCGCCAAGGTCACCACGACACCAAATACGAGCAACCCGATTGCCATATCCAGGCTCAAGAAGCCCTGTTGTTTATTCTTACTGGTCATTCCAGAGGCTCCGCGAAGATTGGTTTGCGATGTCTTGGCCGAGCAGGGTGATCTTTCCTGAGTGGACTTTTTCGCGGATGCTAGGCCCGTCCTCGCCCGTAAAGAGCAGGCTTTGAAGCGTCAAACGCCGGCCCCCGTCACTATCCATGGACAATGACTGATGAATGACAGCCACCAGGCCTTTGGAAAGCAGCTCTCGGGCGTTTTTCAACAAGGGCTGGCCTAGGGCTGCTAAGCGTTCAATGCCATGCGTGACGCTGCCGGAATGGCCAGTACAGATAATGAGATGACCGTTGATTGAGGCCTGGATGACTTGCGCAGCAGTTGGCCCATCACGTACCTCACCCACAAACAGAAAGTCCGCCCTCGTTCGCAGAGCAAGGACTAAGGCTTCTTCGTAGCCCCCCATACGCCTGGAAACAGGAACTTGTATGCACCGACCTTCTCCATGCCTACCATGTAGAAATGGTTCGGGTGGATCCTCTACCGCCAGGCAGATGCCGCCCCAAGCCTCAAGGCGGGCTTTAACAAGGGATGCAGCACTTGAGGTTTTCCCTGCACCCATCTCTCCGCAGATGAAGATTAGGCCGCGTATCGTGTCGCTCATCAGAGCATTCTGCATGTGATCGGGCAGGCCTAGCATGTCCAGCGGACGAATTTGAACCGACGACTTGCTGAGGACAAAAACCGGCTTGCTGTTTACGTCTATCAACTGTGTGACTCGAAGGACAACGCCATCTTCGAGCAGCGCAAACTCCGGATCCAGGGTCGCGGCGTACTTCTCTGCGCATAGTTGACGGATTCGTTCTAGATCAGCCCGCCATTCTAAGGGCGCCTCAACTCTTCGCGCTTGTCCAGGGAGACCCTTAGCGTCCGCAAAACCATCGCCCAGATACAGGTCGACGAACTGAGCTTCGGAGATAACGCTCACTCGGCGCTCCTTAGTATGAAGTCCAGGCGATGGTATTGGCATCCGATGAGCAACTGGTCGCAGCGGCTACCGCTGTGATTTCGCCGGCAATGGCAGTACCACCGTTGATCGCCGTCGTGGTCTGTTTGTCCTTGGCCATGTTGGAAGCCAGCGTGATGCAGGCATTCTTTGGAAGGTTGGATTCGGTGATGGTGAAGGTCATACCATTACTGGTCACAGTAACGGCTCCGTTCCAACGGTTGGATAAGGCGTTGCCATTAATGCTCATACCACCCGTGGCCTCCAGGTTGATCAAGGACGGGGCCAGGTTGGTACCGGCTGTTGCGTACCCGGTTGTGCTTTTCAGCCTTTTGGTATTGCTCAGCAAGGTTCCCAGGTTGCTCTGTTCAATGGTGACGTCCGAGCTGCCGAACGTTCTGTACCCCATGAACACGATAAAACCGAGTGCCACGGCGATCAGCATCAGCCAGAACATCCCGTCCAGGGAAAGAAATCCGCGTTGGTTTTGGCGGGTATTTGTTCTCATCTTTACGACCTCATTTGGGTTTATTTAAGCGTTTCTGTCACATTGCCGGCCAACTGGAAGATGCCGATCACCACCAGAATCATCATGATTCCCATGGCCATCGAGGACACCCCAATAAGCGATTTCGCGATGGCCTCGACACGCTGGAGCGTTTGCTCCAGCCAACGGTTGGAAAACCTTTCCATCGACTCGGCGAAGCCTTTGCGGGTGGCGAGCACTTCAAGAAAATGCATGGCCATGGGGTCTGGAAATTCATGGCCCGCGAGTTTTAAGGCGGTACCGAAGTTCTTGCCGGCACTGACGCCGTAATGAATGGCGCTCAACCGTTCCTTGAGCCACGGAGATGCGTTGCGCTGCAGCGACTTCAATGCGTCGAGCTGGTTGATGCCTGAGCGCAACATTACGGCCATGTTGAGCAAAAAGATGGAGCCGTGAAGCGCCTTGTAGACCGACCAAGGGGGAAGGCGCTCTGCCCGAACTCTCAGGACCTGGAGCAATTTGTTCAACTGTAGCTTCCATGACGGGCTGGCGGCCGTGATCTGAAGTCCGCAAAAAACCGGCAGGGTGAAGATCGATACCAGGATGAAGATGACGACCGCGATCAGGGTCACCAGTCCGTAGTGGGTCACGAAATTCGATAGGGCGTAGAGAAACGCCGGTACACCCGTCCAAGCTTCGGGGTTAGACCGACGTGTCATGGAGGGCACCATCCACGCGGCGATCACATACAGCAGTGCTGCCATAACGCTCCATACCACCGAAGGGTAAACCGTGGCTGAGGCCACCAGCTTGCCGATCCTCTGGCGTATTTCAATAATCCTCACGCAGTCTCGAAAGGCCTGCACCAGGTTGCCGGTCTCCTCACCAGAAGCGATTAAAGAGTTTTCGTCATAAGGCACCCAGCCTTCGCATGACACGCTGAACGACTTTCCTCCTTTGACCGATTGCGCGATTTCACGACAGGCAATCGATACGGGATGCCGTTTTTGGCCGTTATCACTGAATGCTCGCGCAACAGTATTCAGGGCATCTTCAAGTGAAACGCCATCCCCATGGATGCCCATAAGGCTTTCATAGAATTGGATTCGCTCGTTCTTACCGAACTGTTTGGCGTAGAAGGTTTCTGCCCAGCGGTTCAGCATCGCTCTGACGTCACTCATCATGAGCGAGCTCCAGGGTTTGCCGGTCAAAGTCCAAGGGCCCCACCATCATTTCTGCATGACGTGGATCTACCAAACCTTGTTTGATCTTGAAGATTGTGTGGGCAGTTTTGGTGATGCCGCCCATTTCCTTCACCCAGTAACGACGTGCTGCACTGGCCCCTTTTTTATTGAAAACGTGCATGAAATTGAGGTCTGTGATGAGCGCTTCTGCGGCTACCGTACGATCAATGACGCCCAAACCTTTGCAGTGTGGGCATCCAGGGCCTTTGAGATAGGTCAGATCGACCGCATCCAGGATGTGGAGGCGTTGCGCCAATGCACCGTTGAGCTGGTCCAGATGAGCAGCGGCAGGTACACGACAGTGAGGGCACAGCACGGGAAGCAAGGATTGATTGACGATGCTGGTCGTCAGCGCGGGATCTGTCACAAGGTAGCGGTCTACCCCCATGTCGATTAGCCGCTGAAGCCCTGCCACTGAGTTATTGGTGTGCAAAGTGGAAGACACCAGGTGCCCGGTCATACCGCCACGATAAGCCGCTTGGGCCGAGGCCAGGTCTCTGATCTCCCCATACACCAAGACATCCGGATCGAGTCGCATCGTATTGGTGATGCCATCACTCCAGGTCTCCCCTGAGCCCAACGGGGACTGGTTGGCCATGATTGGATATTCAGGTGGATCTTCCAGGGTCAAAATGTGTTTTGTGCCACCACACTCTTCATAGAGCAGGTTCAAGTTGACCTGCTGAGTCTTAGATTTGCCGGATCCTGTGGGACCGGTGACCAAGTTCACGCCATAAGGAAGACTGCGGATACGGCTGAACGCCTCAATTTGCTCAGGGAGAAAACCGAGGGCCTCAAGGGTCATCTTGGTTTTGTCGTCATACAGCAGACGCAGAACCATCAAAGGACCCTCTACGAGCGGCCTGGTCGCAACCCGAGCACCGAACAGACCAAGTTGATCCACATAGGATCGTTTTATACGTGCGTCCTGGCTGACTTGTGGCTGGTAGTGGTCTTTTGCAACATCACACATGCTGTTGTAGAGGGATGAGCAGAGCTCAAGGCCCACCTGACTTTGATGCTGCTCTGCCTCCCACAACAGCCCGTGGATGCGAAAGAAGATCCTGGTGATGTCCTGACCCACCACAAAGTGAACATCGCTGGCATTATCCCGATGGGCTTTGCCTAGCAGCTGCACCACCTGCGCCTGGCGTTTGGTTTCGGTTGTCGAGAGGGCTCTGCCATTGGCGTCGTCATTCGCCTGGTAGAGCGCCTTGATCGTGCTCATCGGGCAGATCTTGACTTCAAACTGATGATTCTTGTGTTCTAACTCATCCTCGAATGCCATGACATAGGCATCCGTTTGGTGCTGGGCGGACACATACAGAATTCCATCGCTGGTCAATGCGCAAAGCTGACGTAACTCCGGTCTAAGCTCGAAAGCTCCGCCAGGCGCGGTGAGCAATTGCTGGTGTGAATTCAGCAGCGCGGCAGCGGCTTCATCGAGAACTGGTTCCGCTTCAGTATGTATTTCAGTCAAAGTCGTCATTGGCTCGTACCCTCACCGCTGTCCTTGGATAAACCCGGGCAGCGTGCTGGCTGACGGGATACTACTGGAGACCGGGTTGCTACTACTGGAGGCGCTTCCCGGTGGAATATTGGAAAACCCGAGCGGGAAGCGCTTGCCATCACGTTCAAGTGTCACGCTATCCAGGGTGAGGTTCGCCACGCGGTAGCCTCCTGGGAGTTCCCGCGACGAGGCGTCAGCGTCCACTTCAAATCCGCTGCTGTAGAGCAAAGTGGCACGCAGCCGCCTTGCGGAGCCGAATATGGCTTTAACGACAGGCAGTTCTTGCTGGGTATCGGTAGCGCGTGTGGCGGTAATAGGGGGGGGGAGGAGGCCTTGAGGGACGAATGAGGCTGGAGACTGAGCGGTTGAATGGTTGTCTTCGCCATTGATTGACCGCTCAGCTGCTGCTCTCTCAGCTTGGGCTTTAAATAGAATTGTCTGACTCTGAACGGTAGCCAGCTCCCCGACATTGATGCCTGAGAGATTGGCTTCTGCCGTCCAGCCCAGTGATGGAGCGATAGCAATTGCCGAACAGAGAAAACGCACAGTTTTATTTCGCATAGAGGTCACCTGTCACTGTCCAACGAAGGTGGCCAGTCTCATATTTGGTCTTTATTTCGCTCAACCGTAGGCCTTGAGCGGGTGCACCCGTGAGAGCGTCCAGCGGCGTTATTCCAGTCTCATAACGCACCTCAAACTGTCTCCACTGAGGAGGTGGCGGTGGAGGTGGCGCAGGTTGGCCTGGCACTGCGGGCTTTACTGGAACCACCACAGGGATTTCCTTAAATGTGGGTTCTTGCGAAAAGTTGTGTAGCCACGATGACAAGTTCGCCAACATGTCATCAGTCGCCTTGAGAGGTTCGTCACCAGCAGCAGGTAGCGATATGTCGATTTTTAGGAGCGCCAGAGATTTGCTTTCGTCAAAGGCTGGCCCGCCTGGGAAATGTCCCTGGGTTGCTTTGATGAGGTTGTCAGCTGTGCTGTTGCCGGAACGCTTGTATGAGGAAACCACCTGGGCGCCGTTGCAAAGCGCGTCTGTGAATTCCCATCCCGCAATAGAAAGCGGCAGTTGATAAATAACGCGGCTGCATTGCTCCAGAAAATTGTCGACAGAAGGGCGTTTAGCCCAAGGGTGCTCCAACGCCTGGGGCAGCTGTTCGACGCCAGACTCTTGCTGCAGCCTGGCTAACTCTGCCAGGCGAAGTTGTTCGGCCTGGAAAGCTGCTTCTTTGGCAATCCGGTCCTGATGACTCTGCCATTGAACCCAAGCGATGATGCCGGCAGCGATCAGCGCACCAACAATCGTCAGTTGCACCAACTCTGCTTTGGACAGCCCAAAGACAAGTGGTCGAAGCCGGTATTCGCGTTTCAGGTGCGAGGGTTGCAGTAGCTCTTCCACGTCCAGTGGTTGACCACCCATTTCAAACTCTGTGGGCAGGTACTCTTGGTCGAAGTTGATGCCGCGACTGCGTTGCTGAACGACTCTACGACGAACCTCGGCACCGGTGCCGATCATGTCGCATCCAGAAATCACACCTCCTTGATACACAGCGACAAGGGCGTATTGGTCGAGGTCAGCGTCCGTTCTCCAGGCCGCAATCCACGAGTCTCCCAATTGACCAGCGAGCGTCGCTGCGAGGGAGTACATGCCTTTTGTGACTTCGTCACTGCGCGCAACGAAACCGGCCTGGATGATGGCCGGTGTCCTGCGAATGGCGACGATATCTAACTGGTGTTCACGGCCGTACTGCCGTGCTTCTTTCATGTGGCCGGTGACGCTGCCCAATGGATGCCAGCGTAGGCCTGTGACGAACGATTTTCCTCTGTGCTGCAGGACCTGGACCCGTGCTGAGCGTGTGCTTTTTGCGATTTCCGCGACCATGGCTTAACCCTTGAATGCGCTGCAACGCAGCAAAGGGCTGGGGCAAGAGCCCCACGGATCATTGGCGGCAGGAAAACTCAGGGCGCTAGGGCTTCCAGTGTCGCTATCAACAACAGGGGTAATCAGCACGACCAGCACGTTGTGATCCGTGCTGCGGATGCGACTACCGCCCAGGCCGAAGAATCCAGGATCACCGACACCGGATTTGGTCGCGTTTTCGCTGTTCTCCTCAAAGCCGGTCAGAACCAACGTTTGGCCGCTGCGCAATTTGACTTTGGGAGACAGGTTCCTGGTGTCGTAATCGACTGTCTGAACGCTGGAGCCGTTGCTGGTGAACGGGGTGAAGGTAGGTTTGCTGCTCATGCTCAAAGTGACCATCAGCAGCAGGTTGTCCTGGTCGATAATGCGAGGAAGCAACATCATGTTGAACCCGCTGGTGATCGTTGCGGGAGTCAGTGATGTGGACGATCCGACCGAGGCCGTTGTGGTAGTAGAGCTGGAGGCAATATAGCTTTGCACGTTACCGACTTGGATAGGTGCAGGCTGTAAGTTCAAAGTTGTGATCGAGGGAGATCGGACGTTTGAAACTCGATACTGTTCTGATAGCGCTTTAATGATCAGATTCGAGCCAGCCCAAGGTGACTTGGAGGTATCTAAAACATTGAACGAGCTGGAGACCGCATTAGTGGTAATTCCAGTTGTGGCATTTTTTAGGGAAAAGCCCCACTTGCTGCTCAGATTAGTGTAAACCGCAGACCAATCTAGGCCTGTTTGATCCTTGTCGGTGAGGGTTACTTCAAAGACTTTGACATTGAACAGCACCTGGCGGGTAATACTGCGGTTGAGGGAGGTCAAGTACTTCGAGACGTTGGAAAGTACCTCTGGGCGATCGCTTACCGTCAAGGTCCCAGTGGACCGAGAAAGGAACATACGACCCTGGGGCTGCTGGCTTAGCATCGCTTGGACGTTTTTTTCAATGTCCCCGATCAGTGATGTTTTGATTGAGACGGTGGTGCTCTGGTTGCTGCCAGACTCCCCCGACGCACCTGATGATGAAGATCCGCCACCCCCTCCGGAGCTCCCGCTGCCCGTGGATGTCAGCAAACCGGATTTGACAGTGCTTTCAATCACCTGGTCATCACCAAAGGCCCAGACATCGAACGTTTTGGTATCGAAGTAGGTGACGTGCACGCTGCGATCATCGGATAAATAGTTCCATGCCAGGCCCTGTTGAGCGGTCACCTGATTCAACAAACCAGAAAGCTTGCCGCTGTACTTAATTGGGAATGTACGCGGTGCATAGAACCCATCCATACCCGAAGATCGGGCGTTGCTCGGCATGGTGCCGATGACACCGGCTGGCATGAAACTGGACAGGTTATCCGGCGGAGCAATTACCGGTGGCGAATTAGATCCTGCGTTACCTTGATTGCGAATGGACAGGACGCTTGGATCGATCGCATCTGGAGCCACGATGACTGGAACGCCACACTCGCTGGTGATGTAGTTCGCGACCTCTGCGATCCCAACGTTGTAAGAAGGGCGATAAGTAATGTCGCAATCCATGGCCAGCGGCAAACCGCGCTTGGCGACCAGGGGTTGTTTTGAGACCCATGGCTTGTCGCTGAAAACGACGGTTTCGCGTGCCGGCTCTTGTTGCTGATTGCGCAAGAAACGGCTGTATTGGGAGGCGGTCGCTGCGTCGTTTTCGGCACGGCTGGCCGACTCATTCACGCGCTGCAGCGAGCAGGCGCTGATCAGAGCCATGACCAGTAATGAGGCTGTGCCTCGAATCCAGAGGCGTACAGTCATCATTTTTTCCTCTCTGCGATGTAAACCACCTGCTGTGGTGCCGGGCTGCCGTCTACGATGAATGACCGTGGGGCTGAGTCGTACAGCGGAAAGATCTCTTTGATAGCATCCTCAAAGCTGCCTTCGAATCGAAGCGGTGCATCAATCGGGTAATCCAAGTCGTCGACCTTCCAGATAAGCGTCCACTTAGCCCTTGCTGCCCAGGCTTCCACGGTTTGCCGAAGTGTTGAGCCAGTGGTCGCCGTCCATATCTGGGCCAGCGGCTTTGGAGCGGTTACCACCGCGAGAGCAGGCTTTGACGCGACTGAGGTACTTGGGGCAACGTTTCCAAACTTCTCAATGCTTGCAGGCTGAGTGGTGGAAGCGTTAAGCGGCGAGGCGACTGCCGGGCTCGATGTGGTTTTCCCGGATAAGGTCGTAATAGGGCCATCCTTGGCGGGCACTGCTGGGGTAGATACTGGGGTTGCAGTTGCAGGTGCTGCAGTAGCAGTTTTGATCGGCGCCGGTGAGGGTACGGTGGCGACCACAACGGTGCTGGGCGTTTCGCCGATGGTAGTGTTTTTCGGAGTAGCTGCAGTCGATGGAGTGGAAGGTACGGAGATGGCTGCCACTTGGGTTGGAGCAGTGCGCGATGTTTCCGGGAGCTGGTAACCAGGTCGCAGCACGTAGCAAACCTGGCGATTCACTTCGTCCACCTTCACCTGCCAGGCCGGACCAGCGAGTACTTGCAGCGTATTGCGCAGTGTCATGGGTCCAAGCTTGTACTGGGCCGCGGGGAGTGGACGCGTGTAAAGGATGTTGACGTGACCGGTGTCGGGCGAGCACAGCGTGTATCCGGAACGGTCCACGACGTACTGCATAGCATCGCGTACATTGGGGTGCATGTTGGCAGGAATGCTGATGTCAATGATCTGAGCCATCAGGTCACGCTGACCCGAGTCAGGCAAGGTACTGACCAGGGTGTAACGGCCGTAGCGCACGACGGGCTCTTTTTCAGGCACGGCGCCGCTGGGGTAGAGGTCCGGCGTCAACATGTCCGGGTTACGGCTGCTATCAAACGCCGGTTTAGGCGTCTGTGGCGTATGGGTTGCGCAGCTGGCAACGAGTGCGAGCAGGGAGAGTGTGGTGAAGTGCCTGATCATGTGCCGAAAGGCCCCCTTTGATGATGGAGGCACAGTGACAGCCAGTCATTGACGACGCAGCAGGAAATAGAGAACTGAGTCTTAGGGTTTTTATGCGAGCGCTAAACCAAGCTGTCTGCCAATAACATTGTGATATTCAGTCTTGGAGAAAGCCTACTGAATTGCTTACAAGTAAGTCAGCAGTTCGGATCTAGTTTTGGCCGCTGCATCGGGCTCGATTAGGTCACTCGCCAGTTGGCGTTTATCAAGCAGCATTTGCCAGAGCATCTGATCAATGGTGTTCTCCACCAGCGGGATTTTCACCACAACCATGCGTAGCTGCCCATTCCGGTAGGCTCTATCCTCAGCCTGATCCAGTAATCCAGGCGTCCAGGGCAACCCCAGAAACATCACATAATTGGCAGCAGTCAAGTTATTTCCGGTACCGGCGGCAGAGGTGGTTGCTGCGAACACTCGGGTGTCAGTATCGCTTTGAAAACGATCGATCGCTTTTTGGCGTTTGCCGACGGAGTCACTCCCTACCACCGTGACGCAACTGTATCCGGCTTGCTCGCACTGAGCACGCAGCGTGCTGACTGTGTCCTTGAACTCACAGAACAAGATGACTTTGTCTTCCACATCCAGTTCGCACAGCAGCTCCATAACGACCCGAACCTTCACCTGCTCCAGCAACTGGCGCAGCGATCCTAGCCTGGCAAGACTTGGTCTGTCTTCAAGGCGTATACGGTCGTATTCACGACGTTCCTCGACTGAAAGCTCCACCGGCAAAGTCTGCCGTTGCTTACCCTTGAGCTCCGTGAGCACGTCTTTGCGGCGCCTAAGCATCCAGTCGCCAATCGCCTCTCGAAGGTTCTTGCGAAACTCTGGGCTGCCGGCGAACTGTTCGCAGAACTCTTTGAGTGACAGCTTCCCAACGGGATGGCCGGAAAGCCGCAATAGCGTGTGAAGTTCTGACTCTCGATTCAGGACGGGTGTACCAGTCAACAAATAGCGATTGGGCACCTTGGCGGCAATGTCGAAGCCATGGCGTGTCCACGCTGCGGTGGGCTCTTTCAGGCGGTGAGCCTCATCGATGATCATCACTTCAAAATGGCCGGCCTGCAGGACATAGTCGCCCAAGCGCTCGTAGTTAATGATGGTCCACTGCAACGAGGGATCGAAGACCTGCTGGCCTATTCTGGCTTCGGGATACACCATCTGGATTTCACGTTGCCAGTTGATGATCAGAGTCGACAAGGTGATGACGAGGATGGGGCTGTCTCCCGCTCGAATTGCGGCAGCGATGATGGCCTGGCGCGTTTTCCCAAGGCCCATATCATCTGCAAGTAAAGCGCTAGTCCGTTGCAGCAGATGCCGGATGCCTGCCGGTTGATGGTCCAGCAATGAATGCCCCGTCAACGCCTGGTCGATTTGCTCGCTAGTGAACTCGGTCCGCTCGATGGATGGCACAGCGGCAAGGTAAACGTCTGTTGAGACCTCTTCATTTCCGATTGGGGCTGCGCGCTCTTGCGGCGGACCTCCGAGGCTGATGCGGGTGACTTCATCGGCCGGAACAATGGATCCGTCGGTCAGCAGCTCCTGCACGGTGTCCAGGATCTCAAACTGATCTTCAGAAAGCCCCAACTCAAGAATGAGGTTGGAACGCACCAGTTCGGCGGTCGAATCAATGCGCCAAGACTTCGACTGGCCAAGGAACACGCCGTGCATACGTCGAGATACCGCGACGGCTCCAGGGTGATAGTCGCCCGACAGCAGAATGCCGCCCTGAGCCAGTGGAGCAATTCGAAACGTTAGACCCCAGGTGAATGCTTGCCGGTCTGGTGATTGTTGTGCTGCTGCAAGCTTTGCAGAGAAGGTCTGCCAGCTCTCGTTGAAACGGCCTTCCGTCAACTCCATCAGACGATGGAAGAGCAGATCCAGGTCATCCAGCAATTTACCCTTGGGCATTCGCCAGTAGCGATGTTGAGGATGCTCCGCACGGCGTATGTAGAACCCATCACGCTCAAGAAACAGGCGGTTGGCCCCCTCGACGTACTGCAGCAGAATCCCGAAGTCATAACCGTCGAAAATAACCTTCTCGACCAGATGGGGCCGACTATTCAAAAGGCGCGGACGGCTCATGTTTTACTCAAACGCTGGTTGATCCATTCTGTGCACGCTTGAGCGTGCAGCTTTTTCCGGTTTCGATTTGTATAGCGGGGCATGGATAGTGTGTGGTCGGGCCATTCCAGGTTGACCTCGAGCTCACCTGATTTGATCTTTGCCCAAAACCATTGGTAAGCCCGGTCAACCCTTGAGCCCGACCTAGGTGTGCGATTGCGGAGCCCTCTCAGCTGTATCGTGACCAAGTGTTTAGAAGTCAATTTTGCCGGTGTCTTGCCCCAGGCACTCTCATCCATTTGGATTTCGGCAGAGGCCAATGATTGTCCGTTTTCGCGTACTGAAAAAAGACGGCAGTTGCCTCGATAAGCGCTGTAGTCGTAACCATCAATGCAATGGCCTAGCGCTCGATGTTCTGCATCAAGGTCCGCTGGGCATTTCAGCTCGACAATTTGCAGCCCATTCGGGCTTACGAGAAGTGTGTCGTTCGAATTAAGCAGCGTCCTCCAGGGCGTTGAAGAGTCCGCTTTTGTTTGGGGATCTGCGGCATCAAGAGCTTCACGTATGTCTATCAGTGCCAGGTGAAAGCCATCCACTAAGTTGGCGATCTGGTGATAGGTAGCAGTACCTATGAAGCTTTTGAGTTTTTGCAGTGCGTCACGGGCGTCGGGTCCGTCGCTTTCATCAACGCTATTAAAAACATCATTCAGATCTTGCAGCCTATCAGCAATTTGAAGCCAATCAGGGTTGGACCACTCTGTCGGACATCCTGAGAACAACCTGCTCCAGTCTTTTGTCTGCTCCAAAAGTTGATAGGGAATCTTATCCAGCAATGCAAAAAAGGTTTTCCAGTGCGTCTTAGTCGAAGGGCGGCGGTTGACCATTGCTGCTCCAAGCAGCAATCGATGCCACGGAGTATCCGGACCTTCACGGCTTATTCGCGTCAATGCGCTGCCGGTATCAAAAACGCGTTGTTGGCCCAAGTACCGAACTGATGTTCTTGGAGCTTGTAAGAGCCATGCCAAGATGTCGTTCAGGGGGAGGCCAGCGTCCGTGATACGGCCCACTAGGCATTCCCTGGATTCCACGCAGTAGTCGTCGTCGCGCAAGATAGGTCGAAACTCTTGAAGTTCATCCCATGGGCTTTCCAGGAAAATCTTTTGCTCTTCGTCCCATGGCCAAGGCCATTGGTTGGCCAAAACTAAGAGAGGGATTAGCACCGGTTGAACCTTGAGGGCTTGTAGTCGACGTACGCGGTCCCCTTGAGCCAGCCAGTTATAGAGCTTTGGGGAAGGGCACTGCGCTGAACGAATAGCGAATAGAAGTTCCTGGTCCAGGCACTGGCAATACTGCTTCAGCGTGCTGCCGATCTGTTTCAAGTAAAACTGCGTGCGCGGGTTGAAGTAACGATTGTTGCTTACCGACGCATCCGAGCCTTTGCGAATAAAACTACCCAGATCCTCAACCGCGAGCGCAACTGCTGCCGCTCGTGCAGACTTGCAAAACGACGTCAGAAGCACATCAGCAAACCAACGCCCCTTAAATCTCAGCAGCAGCTGCTGGGCTACCTGGACGGACGGCTTTTTTTTATGTACGCGATCTTTAGTTACGATCTTGCAGGCCATTAATTGCTGGCCGTCGAAGTACTGAAGCTGGTTGCCGATCCTGGCCAGAACCTGGCGCGTTTGAGCATTGGTACTGCCCCATGCCACACACCAGCAGCGGGAGTGGACATTAGAGTTGAGGTAGTGCTCGATGAACGAGGTCAGGAGGGAAGGTGAGATCTGAAAATGCAAAGCCCAAGTCTGGGCCACTTCAATCTGGCGATCTGAGAACTTTTCCAGCTTCGGCGCTAAGATGCGCAGTCCCAACACCGATTGTCTTTTCTGTTCGCTCACCCGTGACCTCCTCCGCTATTCGCAGAGGAATGTCAGGTACGGAAGAGGTAGGTTCCAGCGTTAATGCATAACACCGTTAGTAGTGAATTATGCTCTCGGTAGTAAGAGTTAAACCCCTCTGGGTTTATCGAAGTCTGGTTTGCCATTCAGTGAGGGAAAGCTGACTTTGCAGCCGTTGGACCTGTACCCGGTGCAGCCCCAGAAGTCATAGCCGCCGTCCCCTTTTTTCTGACGCCTTGCGAGAGGCTGATTGCATTTGGGACAGTTGAAAGCGCCACCGGCTGTGGCTGGGCGTGGAGCTGACGCCATTGGCACACTTGGCATACCACGTTGCTGAGACAGTTCCTCTTCCAGGCGCTTATGCAGACGTGCAACGACGGCGCCGTAGGTGTCTTGGCCCTGGGCGATTTTGTCCAGGTCGCGCTCCAATTCCCGCGTAAAATCCAGCTCCACGAAACTGAAGAACCCTTCGAGCTTCGCGATCGTTTCCTCCCCCAGAGGCGCCGGTACCAGTTTGCGGCTCTTTTCCTCGATCAGTCCTTTGCTGGTGATGTTCTTCAAGATCGAGGCAAACGTACCGGGTCGACCGATCCCTCGACGTTCCATTTCTTTGATCAGGCTGGCCTTGGTGTAGCGTGACGGTGGTTGTGTTTTCTTCTTCAGCAGTTCGCCGCTGTGGACCGAAAGAATCTGTTTTGGGGTTAGTGCTGGAACAGGGTTGTCAGTCTTCGTGTCCTCATCATCGTCAGTGTCATCGCCCCCGAGCAGTTTCCGCCAACCTGGATGAAAAAGCGTTTCACCTGTCGCACCAAATCTCAGCGCCTTACCATTAGGTCCAACTGCGAGCATTTTCACCGTGCGAACATCAAAGACAGCCGCCTCGAGCTGGCTGGCCAATGCCCGAACCCAGATAAGCTTGTACAGGGCCAGTTCGTCATCGTTTTCGCCGGCGGATCTTTCGGACCAATAGGTGGGTGTGATGGCAGGGTGGCCTTCCTGGGCGCCTTCGGCCGCTTTGAACGTGCGCCGGTCATCTACGGCTTTCAATCCAAGAGCGTTGGCCACCGTTCGAATATCCACCATGGCTTCATCTGGGACGTTTGGGTTGTCAGTTCGGTGATAAGTGATCACGCCTTGCTCGTACAAGCGCTGGGCCACCTGCATGGTCTTGTCCGGATCCCATTTCAAGGCGTTGCTGGCAGCTTGTTGAAGGGTCGACGAGATGAATGGTGCGGGAGGATGACGCTCGGCCTTGCGATCCTCGCAGGACTCCACGACCACATTTCGAGTGCCGGCGACGTGTTGAGCCAGGTTGCTATCCTGAACATAGGGGAAGTCCTTGCTTGCGAAATCCGGTACCGGTTGCCACTCGGCATACCAAGTGGTGCCCCGACTTACATCGGCAAAGAACAGACGCACGCCAAAGTGATTGATCACCTGAAAGTTGCGGATCTCGCGTTCGCGCAAGACCACGAGAAACACGGCGGGTGATTGAACGCGGCCAGCGGAAGTAGGCTTGCCCATCAGGCGCCGCAACTCTTGGGTCACCAGGTAGCCCACCAAGCGATCCAAAACACGCCGGCACTCCTGTGAGGCAACCCTGTTCAAATCGATTTGACGAGGGTTGGCTAGAGCCTCTGCGACACGCTTGAGGGTGATTTCATTGAAGGTGATGCGTTTGTAGGATTTGACCGCCAGTACCTGCTGGATGTGCCAGCTGATGCTTTCACCTTCACGATCAGGGTCGGTTGCGAGGTAAATTTCACTGGCCTGTTTCGCTGCGGCCTTGATCGTTTTGACGGCCCTGGCGCTCTTATCCAGGATCTCGTACACCGGCGTGTAGTTTTTACGTACTCCGGTGGTGATCATGCTGTCGTCCTGACCTTTGGCCGGCAGGTCGCGGATGTGCCCACCACTGGCAACCACCTGCCAGTCTTCCCCTGGGCGTAGCTTCTTCATCATTGGCTGGAGCTTTTTCAGCTTACCAGGTGCCTCGATGATCAATAGCTTCACGGTGTGTCCCTCTCAGATAATCAGAGCGGGACTGTTGCGTCAGGCGGGTAGGGCTTCAATAGGAAATGGTCAGTGCGTGGGGGAGGGCATTATGCGGCTATAGGTCCAGCGAAAGCTGCTGTGCCTGGGCAAAGCCCTTTAGCCATGACGCACGCATAGCGGGGTGTTGGTAAGGGCAGTCATACACCCGTAGCCCTTTCCGCGCAGCGGCCGCACCAGTGGCAAAAACCGTCAGGTGAGGATTGTTGCAACGTCGCCTGTCAGTGGCTTTAGGCAAGAAAGCGTTATCACCCATGGCGGTTGCTCCACGATGCTCAAATTCATCTTCCAGCAGATCCGCGCTTGGCGCGATTTTTTACGGGAGGGTGTTGCAGCCAGGTGCCGGGATGTCGAACCAGTTGGTGGCCCTTAGCCAATGCACGAAGAACTCAACGGACTGACCACTTCGTCGTTGAAAATCGTGTAAATCGCCATGAAGCTCAAGATCCTCAGACTCATCATCCCAGTTGAAAAGTTCGAAATAGTTGGTGTCGTAGCGATCAGGGTTCAAAAGCTCTTGTATGAATCTTCGTGCAACGAATGAGCTCATGTCACTGTAGTCATCAGCCCAGACGTCTTTATCACGCCAACCAGCTTTTATCCAGGAGGCGAGTCGAATGTTGTCGGTGATACCGTAGAAGTCTGCTGCGTTGACGTCGCTCTCATCACAGTACCGCCAGTACAGCCGTCCCAACGTGGGGTGATCCGCTGCTACCAGAAGCCATCCATCTGGACACCTCACCTCATCATCGTCCCGCATTGTCATACACCTTAAGGCTTCACGATTGGGGAGGGAAAGACGTTGATGTTTTTCCCTCCACCACGAGCTTCACGATTGGGGGGCCAAAATTAAGCCCCTGCAATCAGAACGGACGGTCGGGGTCCGGGTAGTCGTCGAAATCAGGGGCAGGTTGCGGACTGGACTGATCACGTGACGGGCTGCCTTGGCCCTGCGACGGTGACAGGGTCACGCTCGCAATCCTGTGCGGCAAGATGGCGACCCGCGAGGCTTGAACCTTCAGAGCCGCATTTTCCTCCCCATCTTTTTCCCAGCGATCCATTACGGCTCGGCCGGAAACGATCACGCGCATGCCCTTCTGAAACAGGTGCGAGTAGTGTTCAGCATCTTTGTGCCACCACTCGACGTTCGCCCAGAACCCCCCACGATCTTCATACCCGCCTTTACCGTCCGGAATCGAGTTGTCGAAGTAGACGTTGACCCGCATGAGCCTCCGTGGGTCCTTGTTGCCGTTGGCGAACTCTTTGAATTCCGGGGTGGAGCCGATATTGCCTTCCCAGCCTTGTACGGGTGTGGACATGAGTATTCTCCGAGGTTATGGATGTTGCGTTTGATTGGTGAGCTTCTGCAGTCGAGCGGTGTACACGGCCTCTGCCTGGCCCATTTTTTCGGCGCAATCGGCGGCCTGTTTGGCAATTGAGTGCATCAGGCTCATTTGCATGTTCAGCGTGATGCGCTGCAGTTCCATTGCGTACAAGTCCTGCAGCATGATTTCTGGTGTTCTGGATGAACCCATCATGTCTGCCCAAACACCGACGCCCATTCGGCGGTCCGTCACCTGCTGCCATCTCAGAAATTGGGTTCCGGCCTGGGTGTTCTGTTCTGTCAGTCGAACTGGCACAAGGGTGAATGGATACCGGCGAGCCTGGCTCAGCACTTCCTGGGCAAGTGCTTTCAATTCCGATTCTTGAACCCGGCATAGATCGGCAAATTGGCTCAACTCCCCCTTACCTTTAAAAGGCTTTAAAAGGCCTTTTAGTGAGGCAGCCTGTTGCAGTCGTTGGAAGGCATCCTGTTGCAGTGGTCGGAAGGCGGTCTGTTGCAGCACGCCGTCTTCTGAGGACGTCTGGCCCATGACCATCAGCCTTCCTCGGCATCATCAAAGTGATCACTCGCCTCGGATTGCTGTTGGCCGCGAATGATGGGGGGAGCAAAGTTGGAGCGGCGGGTGCCTTCCAGGATGTCCTGCGGCAGTTCTCCGTAACGCTCATACATTTTGCGGGCTGCTTCAGCCTTGGCATTGTTGGCGGCGAAGTCATCGCGTGCAGCGCCGGAGTATTTATAGATCTGGGCCAGACCAAAAAGTCTGCGCAGCACGGCAGCGCCTTCATCGATCCAAGTTTCCATGTCGTGACGACCGACCAGACCGACGTGCTGGGCCAGCAAAATGCGCCTGACAATTTCGTCGTAGTTGGTCAGTAGGTACACGGCTTGGAAGCCGAGTGGATTGGCGATGTATAGAGGGAGGCTGACAGGCTGGATGGACAGGTTCTCGCTGATACTGATGGCCGGGGGGAGGGAAGCCATGGCTGTATCGAGACGATCTTCGATGGTTTTGAGTGCCTCCTTTGAATCGTGGATCTTCTCTTCAAGCTGGATCATCCACCAGTCTGAATACGGATCATCCTGCTGGGCGCCACGTGACATGCGGTTGACTACAGTGCAGAAGCCCGACAATCCGATGATGCCGACCTTGAGATCGTTTTTTGGGCGTCCCATCCAGATCCGTGCAGCATGATGGGTGTGAAGGGTGAGCTTCACATCGCTGCGTAGTGAGCCAATATTGAGCCGGTAATTGTCAGCCATGGTGCAGTTATTCCTTGGAAAGAGGATTGACATGGCCATGCTGCAATTGGGCTGCTACGGACGCAGCATTAAATCCATAGTCAGACGGAAGGGGATTTGTTGAGGCGTCTATATATAGAAGGAGAGAAGCAACATTGTCTGTCTGACTGCCGTCAGCGATCCGGGATCCCTGGTAAGTGTTGTGGGCCACAGCACTGAGCCGACGGCCACCACAGATTACGGATCCTGTCAGGGTGATGCGGTGCGCATCATCCAGTCGGTAGTTATGTGGCCCACATAGCTTCGAGTTGCCACCTGGAGTATCGAATCCCTGTTGAGTGTTGTGGGCCACAGCACTGAGCCGACGGCCACCACAGATCACGGTTCCTGTCAGGGTGATGCGGGACACATCATCCAGCCGGTAGTTATGTGGCCCACATAGCTTTGAGTTGCCACCTGGAGTATCTGATCCCTGGTGAGTGGTGTGGGCCACAGCACTCAGCCGACGGCCACCACAGATTACGGATTCTGTCAGGGTGATGCGGGCCGCATCATCCAGCCGGTAGTTATGTGGCCCACATAGCTTTGAGTTGCCACCTGGAGTATCTGATCCCTGGTGAGTGGTGTGGGCCACAGCACTCAGCCGACGGCCACCACAGATTACGGATTCTGTCAGGGTGATGCGGGCCGCATCACTTGGCTGAATGCCTCCACCGATATCGAATCCTGGCTGGGTGTTGCGGGCAGCAACACTCAGCTCGGCTATGCCGCTGACCTGGGATCCTGGTTGAATGATTCGGCCCGAATCACTCAGCTCTCTGCCATAACCGGTATCAAGTCTGGTCAGCGCCATGCGGGCGGCATAGCTTGGCTGACTGACATTTCCGTCCGGAGTCATGAATGTGTGCTCCGATTGGGCTTTAGCAGGTGCAGCATCTCGCTCAGTGTTTGATTGGCGGTTTGTATCGATTCCGGATTGCGTGGAGTCACCATCGCTTTCACCGGTTGAGCAACTTCAACGGTGCTTGAGCCCGTCGACGGGCTACCCGTGTTCATGTGGTTGAGACGTGGTTTGTCGTCTGGCTTCCAATTGCTGTTGAAGTCACCTCGTACCGCCGTGGCGACAAGCGTCATCAGATACCCAAAAGGGTTTCGAACGCCTCCCGTGTCACAACGGTGCACCCATTGCTTGATGAGCGCAGGCTTCACCTCTGGTGGGACTTTCTGCAACGCCACAAGGGCACTCTGTTTCTGATCCGTGGGCAGCCGGTGCAGGGCATCCAGGAGGTCTGCAGCCGTGTCATCTGACGTGGGCGGTACATGTACAGAGCTTTTACAAACATCTTTGTTTGTATCTGTATACGTACTATATGAGTTCGGATTCCGAACTGAGTCCGAACTCAGTGATTTACGGCTGAGTTCGGATTCCGAACTCAGCTCAAAAGCGATTCGCTTACCGCTGGATTCACTGAGTTCGGATTCCGAACTCAGTGTGGAGGCAGCTATATTTTGCTGAGTTCGGATTCCGAACTCGGGAGCAGTCAAAGGCTGAAGGGCTGTTGCCTGAACCCATGGCTGACTGTTCAAGCGAGCTTCGATGATGTTCAACCGAGTCGGTAATCGCTGACCAACCTCCGGATCTGCGGCGAACTCCTTCCAGGCTATTTCAGCAACTTCACGAATCGCCTTGGTCTGATGCTCCATCGATTGAGCGAGTAACTGCAGATAGTCTTTGTCGAACTCCAGCGCTTCACCAGGCGTTACAGGTTCATCGTGAAGAAGGTAGACGTTGCCTTGAACCTGACCACTGAGGTCATTACGCACGCGACGACCGAGGCTGAGCCAGCGAGTCAGGCGAAGGGTGACCAAGGCTTTTGATACCGTTTCACGGGACGCCGGTCTGCCGGGTAGCATGCCCAGGTATGGCCGTAGCTGCTCATAGGTGGGGAACGCCGTCAGGCCGTCGTCATTGATCAGTAGGCGAAATACCTGCCAGGCGTTTCGTTCAAGCGGAGACAGTCGATCATCCAGAAGCAATCGACGAGGAACTGTCTCATGAGGGTTACCGCTGAAAATAATGCCGGAGTAGGGCGCTGAGCCCTCAATCCCCGGGGGCATCGACTCTTTTTTCTGACGCAGATGAGCCTCAAGATGCCCTGATGCAGAGTCCAGAAGTGTCGAGAAGGGGAGCCGGGACAACTTCATAGGTCGTTGTCACCTTGCCCCAGTGTAACTACTGGTAGGGCCAACTGATGGTTGGCCGATGACACCAGCTTCAAACCTTTTGTAAATCCAGCGCTTGGATGCGAAGGCGGATAAAGGCCGTCTCTGATCCATGACTGAACGCGGTGCCAGATTATCGCTAAACTGAGGTTTTCCGTGCCTTCAATTGAGTCGGCGCCCTGTGGAGCATTGAGTTCTTCTGCCACCAGCATGGCCACGTCCAGCAACGCCAGGCTGTCATCCAGCTCAACCTGATGCTCTTTCATCAGATGGGTCCAGCGGTACCAAAGCTGAGCATCCATCTCTTCGCTAAACTCTCGCCACCGGCCACGGCGTGCTGTTACGCCAATCACCAGGCGTTGAAGGGCAACATCCTGGGGGGATAAGCCAAAGAACTGTTGCAGCATCTGTGTCGTTGCCCCGAGTCGAAGAGCACGTTCAATCATGCGCACTTCCTCGTCTGATCGTTGAGCCCCGGTCAGAAGCTTTTTCACCATGTCTCCATCTATCGTGACACTGCACCAGGAAACGGGAGTGTTAAGCAGCAAGCTCAGCACCGAAGGTTGTTGAAGCTGGGCCAAGATTTCGGGCTCCAATCCCATCTCTATGCAGCGACGGAGTTGGCCGTTGCGCATGTGGTGCAGCACCTGAGACAGGATGGCTTCATTGATAGGTGTTTTGGACATACGACTCTCTCCCTGCCATCGACCCAATCAGCTAGGTGAACTCGGATTGTTGTTGGCCATTGACTTGATTTCTAAGTCGATCAAACGTCTTGCGAGACGAATAATTCGAAAGAGCTTCACCAGCGCGCCATCGCTCAGACGATTCGTGTTCTCTGGAGATTGATCCTTGGCATAGGGCTGACCCAATAGGATCTGGCCGAGACCTGCAGCAAATTCGAAATCGGCAAGTGAACCAGCCTGTTCAGGCTGTTGCTGAATCATCTTCAGCGCGATGGCGATTGAGCCGCTCAATGATTGGAGCAGCGTCAAAGTGTGCTGGGCTGTAGCGGTGACTTCGACGTCTTCAGTTGGATGTCGATAGCTAAAGCCCACCCCTCCGTCGAGGTCCAGGAATTCACCAGGTGCATTGACTGTGGTCGCAACTTCCCGTGCCAACTGAGCGATATGCTGACGCAGGGTGACGGGATTATCGATCTCGCGTTCGATGTACCAGAGGTCAGAAATGGGATTCAGTCCACCGGCTTGAACCGGGATGGCCACCAAAGCATTGGCCGCGAAGTCAGGCAGAATCTCCCCATCAAGCGCCGCGACTTCGCGCTTCATCTTTTCGACCCTTGCCGAAGTCGTCACTGGACTCGCAATGTGCCCGTCCAGCCGACTCTTTTGCTCTTCGAGACTCATGTGCGCCAATGGAGGTGGCGTAACCTGCGGTTTGATTGGATCTTTGCTTTTTTGTTGTGCTGTGTTGGTTTGAATCGCTCCCCCGGTTTGGGGGGCGGGCGACTGTTGTGCCGGATTTTGAGAGGGAGGGTTACCGATCTCGGTCGAGCTAACACCCTGCGGAATACCACCCAAGGTTAAGCTGGGTTGAGGCAGTTCGAGTATCGGTGTGGATCTGCGCAATTGGTCCTGATTCTGGGTAATCTCCAGCAGGATTTTCTCGTACCCGAGATTCAGTGGCTTTTGCAGTTGAGCTATCAACTCGTCCTGGAAGCGCTGAAACAG
Organism: Pseudomonas sp. PSPC2-3; assembly: GCF_049898265.1. Taxonomy (NCBI): domain Bacteria; kingdom Pseudomonadati; phylum Pseudomonadota; class Gammaproteobacteria; order Pseudomonadales; family Pseudomonadaceae; genus Pseudomonas; species Pseudomonas sp. PSPC2-3. The sequence continues at coordinate 428,684 of NZ_JAFCXJ010000004.1, forward strand.
AAACTCTTCGGCATCTCCCTCAAACTGAGACAGAACATCTTGGAAGACTGTTTCGAATTCAAGAGGCAGCTCGTTTCCATGCTGCTGATAATTACGCTCCCAGCACTGAAGGGCGGTTTTTCTCAAACCTAACAGTTTTATAACTCGATCAAATCCGAGGCCGGAGTACAACATTGCAGGAATTACAGGAAGCAAGTAGCGAATAGCATCTTGCATTCTGCTGATGTGGGGCTGAGAGATCGGATACCCGTCAGCTTTCAAACGTCGAGAGAGTTCACTTTGAGATATCGATCCGCCTGCTTCCTCCTCATATAGCGCTCTTGCCTTATCGACACCAATTGCCCGCTCGATGAACAGCAGTTGCCCCTGCAGATCGTTTTCGGCCAAGTGCCCGGTGAGAGAAATAATCTCCCCCCGGACTGCATCCCATGGACGAAACAGGCAGTGGAACCTGAAGAATTTCTCGTCCCCAGTCTCACGATACAATTCGTTGAGAATCGCCAAGCGAGTGTTGCCTCCGTTCCGGATTCGGAACTTCTCCTCACCAGGCTTACGGGTCACTGGCGGTGGCGTATCCAAGCCACGCTGACGGATCGACTCCTTAATGTCGTCGTATTTAGGGTTGCGCGTGGTCCGTGGGTTTTCGTCATACGGCAGCGTATCGTCCAATGTCAGCAACATCGGTGTGTCGACGATGGGGTCGCTCAAGCGAGCAGCAGCTGGCGACTTGGATTCAAATCCAGGAAGCTGCAGCTTTTCTTTCATAGTCTGTGCCAATGACGGTTTCATACTCTTGCCCCAGCTTGCTCATTGGCCGGAGCTGCAGCCATCAGTTGGTCAATGATCTTGTGGGCTCGATCCAAAGCGGCTTCAAGCCCCGCGGTCGCTTCCAGGCGGTGAACGATTTCCGAGTTCATTGACCGGGTGTTTTCACGTGCCTGCAGTGCGATTCGCTCGCGCATTCCGTCCGGAAGGCGGACTACGAATTTTTCTTCGAGCTGACGTTTGGTTTCATTGCTCATAGCGTTCTCCATTACTTATCGGGCAGGGGTATGTTCAGCGACGTTTCAACTGATCACTGAGTTGGGTAGGCAAACCTTTGATGGTGAGCGTGCTTGAAGCCTCGTCGTACTCGATCTTGTCGCCCAGGAGGTGCGCTTCGAAGCTGATGGATAAGCCTTCGGCGCGGCCGGTGAAACGGCGGAACTGGTTGAGGGTGCGCTTATCCGCCGGGATTTCCGGCGACAGGCCGTAATCCTTGTTGCGGATATGGTCGTAAAACGCTTTTGGCCGATCTTCATCAATCAAGCTCGACAGTTCTTCCAAGCCAATGGGCTCGCCAAGCTTGGCCTGGCTGCTGGCATAGTCCACCAGGGTCTTGGTTTTCTCGCGTGCGGATTCGTCCGGCAGGTCTTCGCTTTCAACGAAGTCGCTGAAAGCCTTGAGCAGGGTGCGGGTCTCGCCCGGGCCGTCGACGCCTTCCTGGCAGCCGATGAACTCGCGAAAGTACTCCGAAAACTTCTTGCCGCTCTTGCCCTTGATAAATGAGATGTATTGCTTGGATTGCTTGTTGTTCTGCCACTGGGACACGTTGATCCGCGCTGCCAGGTGCAGTTGGCCAAGGTCTAGGTGACGCGATGGGGATACGTCCAAATCGTCCGTCACCATGACGCCTTCTCTGTGTTGCAGCATGGCGATCGCCACATAATCGGTCATGCCTTGTTGATAGTGCGCGAATAGAACGTGGCCACCCGTGGACAGATTTGACTCTTCCATCAATCGTTGCAGGTGCTCGACTGCCTCCAGGCTAAACTGCGTGAAGTCCTGGTTACCGTCGAAGTACATCTTTAGCCAGCCACTGAAAGGGTATGCGCCGGACTCTGCATGGAAGAAGCCCCACGCTTTACCTTGTTTTGCGTTGTAGGCTTCGTTGAAGTCGGACAGCATATTTTCTAGGGCTTGCGACTTCGCCAATTCGTGTTGGCTGGCATCCAGGACCGCAGGTGTGCCGTCGGGCTTCTTGTCGATCCAGTGAACGATGCAATGACGAATAGGCATTAGATGGCTTCCTGAGTACGTTGAGGTTGAGTCCGATCAGCGCGACGAAGTCGGGCCTTAGCGTTGAGGCCTGAGCGGTGATCGCTTGAGGTCGATGAGGTGTAAATGGACCCAAGCCCAGCTTTGGTGAATTTGATGTGGCCACCGTGAGTTCGAGAGACGGTCCAGCCGTTAGCCTCAGCAAACTCCACCAAGTGGCGAAGGTTCTCGTGCTGTCCACGTAAACGGCTGACGGTCATTGATCAACATCCTTGTCTGCCAGAACGTTGCCGGCCTGAATCGCAATGATTTCAGCCTGATCACCAGGAAACTTGGTACCCAGCTCATGTAGAAATTGACGTGTTGCTTCACGTGCGCCTGGCACGCGGAATACAACGCTGCAGTGTTGAACTGGCTCTGGATGTTGCAGGTGGGACATCACAGCCACTTTCAACGAGCAGCTTTGGAGATGACGGGGAACCCAAACCGACCAGAAGTAGCTTGAGAGCAACGCACCTGCGCAGAGCAGTTCGACGGTGAGCGTTGAACTTGCTGTTTCGGATACCTCGATGTAACCGAGCTTCTGAAACTCCAGAAGATCGCCACGCATACTCAACGGGACCACTGTGCTGTGGTCACGAGCAAGGCGACCAATCGATTGAGCAAGAGCGTCCAGTTCAATGGGGTTGATCCCCGTTTTATGAGCGTGAACCACGGCCGAGGATTCGAATCCTGCACCGGCATGAATGTTTGGGAAAAGTGAGGCGTTACTGTGCATCTGGCACCTCCAGAAGCTCCTCGATGTCATAGCTATTGCAAGTTGGGCAAATCAGCACGTCCACTTCATCGTCAGGGGAGGCCGGTACAACTCCACTCACCTGATGTATCGGATGGTGACCGTCACAACTACGGCACCAATGAGAGATAGCGGGAGTTTTTTTCATGGCTGAACCCCTTGCCAGCCACTGCTAGCACTGAGATTTGCAAAGCGGGTTTGGTGTGGAATAAAGGCGGTGCGCACCGTTCCGGTCGGGCCGTTACGAGCCTTGCCGATGATGATTTCTGCAATGCCTTTGTGTTCGGTCTCCGGGTGATACTTCTCGTCGCGGTACACGAACATGATCAGGTCCGCGTCCTGTTCAATGGCGCCGCTGTCACGCAAATCGGCGTTTATTGGGCGCTTGTTTGGGCGGCGCTCCAGTTCCCGATTGAGCTGAGAAAGGGCGACTACAGGGCAGTTCATCTCCTTGGCCAGCGCTTTAAGTGCTTGGGAGATAGCGCTGATTTCATTCGCCCGGTTTTCTTGACCTGGGCAGCGCATGAGCTGCAGATAATCGATAAGGATCAGGCTCGGGTGGCCGAACCGGCGAGCTGCACGCCGGGATTTGGCCCTGATCGCACCAGGTGTAAGACCTGATGAGTCGTCTATGACCAAGCGCTCACCGTAGCTATTGATGCGCGAAACTGCGGCGGTCAGTTTCGGCCAGTCTTCGTCATCGAGCTTGCCCTTCAACAGCTTGCCAAGGTCGAGATGGCCAAGGATAGCCATCAGTCGATAGAGCAGCGCTTTAGCGGGCATCTCCATGCTGAAAACCTGGACCGTACGATCAGGCTTTGCCTGCAGCGCTGTATCCACAAAGTTCAAGGCCAGAGATGTTTTACCCATCGACGGACGTGCGCCGAGGATGATCAAGTCGGCTTCCTGGAAACCAGACGTCATCTCGTCCAGATCGTCCAGACCTGAAGGCACGCCGGTCACCACTACATCACCATTGAAGTGCTCATCGATTTGCTCGACGACCGCCGTCAGGCACTTGTTGATGTTGACGAACTCCGACGCGCTTTTACCTTCCCCCAACGCGAAGAGTTGCTGCTCGATGGACTCCTGAACTTCCGTGGCGTCGGCCTGCGGATCTGTAGCTTCGCGAGAGCACTGGTAGCCCAGGGTCATGAGCTGCCTGAGCTGAGAGCGGTTACGTACGATGAATGCGTAGTGCTCTATGTTGGCCACTGACGGTGTGTTTTTGGCTAATTCGCCGAGGTAAGCGAGGCCACCCGCTTCGTCGGGATTCTCCAATGCGTCATGTACGGTCACGATATCGAATGGAATGGCTTTGTCGGCCAGGCTGGCAATAGTCCCGAACAGCAACCGATGGTCGTGCCGAAAAAAATCCGAGTATTCCAGCTTGTCTGCGACGAGATCCCAGGCGTTATTGTCGAGCAGCAGCCCGCCTAATACGCCTTGTTCTGCCTCGACGGAGTGGGGGGGGGAGAGGTCGAGGTGGTTCATTTCAACGGCTCCTGACCAATCTGCATAAAGCCGCTTCCACTAACCGCGTCCAGAGCCTTCACCATCGCCACTTCGACCTTGGCCGAATTGATCATCACCTGCGCAACTTCGGCCACGGCTTTGGCGCGATCGAGCTCCATTGGCTTGTCTGGATCCAGCAGGCCTTCAATAGTGGCGAACAGGTGGTTACGGAGATCCTCAATCTTGTTTTTCATGTTCAGCCTCACGAATGGTGCGCTTGAGTTTGCCGATGGCGCGAATGGCGGACTTCAGCTCTTCCGGATAGCGATGGATGGTGTTGCGGCGCATACGCTCCGCTCGTGTGAGCAGCTCTAGATTGTCGAGAGCGATATGGGCCTTATTACCGTCCTTGAAGCACACGCATTGGTTGATGGGCACGGGACCGTAGTGCTCTTCCCACAGCAGGATGTGCACACCTTGCCAATCAACTGGTGGGTAGCCGGTGTCAGCGATTTTTCGCTGTTGATACCCGTCTGGTGTTGTGCGCAGGCTGCCAATCGGGAGCCAGTTCTCGGGCCGGTTTCCTGCCTTGAACTGTGTTGTTGCCATGCGGCCGACTGAGGGGAGTCCCTTGACGCCTTTGTTCCAAGGGGTCATGCCCTTGGCAAAGCGGTGGTCCGAGCCTGAGCTACCATCAAATCGGCCACAGAGATTGCTGCTTAGGAATTCAGCGCTCTTGGATATGCCAAGGCGTTTGGCCTTGGCATAGACCTGATAGACGCTGAGTCCGATTTCATCGGCCAGGGCCTGGGTCGTTTCGTTGGGATAGCGGGCAATGAGCATGCGCTCCTCAGCCTCACTCCAAATATGATGCTTTTGAACCGGCACAAAACCCAATCGGGAGCGCGCATGCTCCAAGGTAGCCTTAGCCAGAGGGGACAGACATTGACGTGTCATTGCCCACCTCCGGAAATGAGAGCGGTGTGGCCTGTTTTCCCTACACCGTGGTGGAGCCGAACGTTTTGCCCTTGATTCCAACCTGCGGTTAGCGACCCGGTATCGTGGCCTTTGGCTTCACGGGACTGGATCTCGAAGGTTTTCAGCATTGGATGGTGGTGTTCCAAGTAGGCGCTGATAGCTTCGCTTGCTTCACTGTCCATAGAGCCGGCGAATTGAGCCACTTTGTAACTCACGGCGTTTATCCAACCTTCGGCAAACAGAGCGCCGCGACGACGCTTGGTTTTCAGTTGGCATCGCTTTTGTTGGGCTACATGCTCACGGCGTGCTGCCACCAATTGGTGAAGCATTGCGGAATACGCGTGTGCAGTGAGCTCTGGCGAAATACCTTTGCCCAGGAACTTGAAGGACCAGCCCTGTAAAGGGTTGTAGTAGGCAATGTGTTGGCAATCGAACGCTCGCGCACACGTCTGAGCGAGCAGGTGAAGCCAATCTTGTGGAGCCCGGCGGGTATGTGTGGCAACGCTCGCTTCATCAACCGTATGAGCCGCAACCTCGATGGCTTCGAGGTTGTACTGCTTCATCAGGTTTCGGGCTTGACGAAGCGCTGTTTCTACTTCATTCGGCGATGCACCGTTGGAGTTGGCCAGTGCAAAGCATTTAGCAACTTTTTCAAGAACTCTTTGCTTATCCATCACTCACCCCCTTCCTGCTGGGCACGAGGAGAGAGCGCCTCTGACCAAAGTCGCAGTGTTTCCTCTTCATCCGCTGAGAGATAAACCTGGGCGCGACAGTCCGAAACCTTCTGTTTCAACACATTGAGACGGTCCTGGACGCTGGAACCATCGTCGTAAGCAATCTCCTGCTCGATAGCTTGCACAACGTCATTGCGCAGGGAGAGCACCGTGCTTATCCAGAACGCATTTGGGCTGGTCCAGCCAATGAGCTTTCGTGTTCGGGCAGGCGACAGGTAATCACGGAGCCTGAGATTGAACTCACCAGGGGAATACCCATTCCTGAAAACGTCTGCGCGATTGAGCGTCAGCGCTGTTTTAAGAATATCGAGGAGAGGTTCCAGAGCTGCTGGGTCAGGGACGAAAGGTTCCAGATATGTTTCAGCTACAAGGCGCTTCGCTTCTGCATCTCGTGCTTGTTGACGCCGCTTGGCCACGTTTTCGTCGCGGCCGCGCTTCTCCTTTGCGTGCCGTATGTTCGAGTTTACTGACTCAATAAGCTTCGCGGCGTCCTGCAAAAGCTGACGCTGTTCAAAGCTCAAGTGAGCGCCTATACGGCCGGGTAGATGCGTACCACTTGTCAGGGAATGGATGTCACGAGCGGTACCACTAAGTTTGGCTTGCAAGCTGCGTAATTGTTGAGCGCTGTAGTACTTGCCAATCTCAAGGATGACGTCTGCAGAAATGCTGCGAGCATCGGTGATAGAGGGCTTTGCCATCTCAACGATCCTCCCTCAGCAATTTTGCCACCTTCTCTTCGGTCATGGCCTCGAAGCGGTCGCGCCATTCTGGAAAGAGCTCAATGGCCAATTGCCGGATGACTACTAGGGCTGCTGGGGATTTGCGGTTGGAAGGCTGGCGATATTCCAGGCGGTGTGCTGGAACGCCTTGGGACGCAGCGCTACGAAACACCACTGCAGTGGGAATAATGCTGTCCAAAACGCTGATTTCTTCATTGTCTTGGAATATTTCGCGGACTGACTGCTCGATCACCTGCGCGTCGGTGGTTTGATCAAGGTTGTTAATTGCGATCCGCACGGGAGGAATTTTCATACCCAGGCGCCCATATGCACGGAGGCCATCCAACATCTGCATGGTTCCACGGCTGAATTCGCGTGCGGCGAGCATGTTGGGTGGAAGAGGGGATATGACCAAGTCAGACGCGAGAACTACCATTTCCAACATGGCCGATCTGGCACCTTGGGTGTCAATCAGTACCAGGTCAAAATGGCCTTCGAATGCCGGCATCAGATTGGCCAGTCGCAATCTGCCGTCCGGTGCCTGCAGGAGCAAGCTGTTCAATTGGTTATTTACGTCGTTCGAGATCACCAGGGACAGATTAGGAATCGTCGTGCTGGAGATGATCTTGAGGGAGTCGGTGATATTGAACGCGAGCAGGTCATAGATGCCGCCCTGAGCTTCCTCGACCAATTGGTAATACGAGGAAAGCGAAGGCTGGGCGGGATCCAGATCGATTAGGAGGGTGCGAAGGCCCGCGTCCGCGCAGAATGCGCCGAGGTTGGCCTCAATGGTGGTTTTACCAACGCCGCCTTTGGTCGAAACGACCGCAGTGATTTTCATGGTTTAGAGCCTCTAATGTGAATTCATTAGAGGCTGCATCGAAAATCGGGTAGATTCTGACCCATAACCAATTGGTTTCGAGACCTGAAAACCAGTTGGCTTTTAACCAATTGGTCGTAGGTTCGAATCCCACACGACCCACCATTTTTGGCGGTTTAGAAAATCCGGAAGGCCCACGCAAGTGAGGATTTCCGGGTTTTTTTTTGCCTTGTGAAAAGCCCGTGCAAGCTGCCAAGTCCCACCACATGCAACCCGCCTTCCGATGCTGAAAGGCGACAGCGTGCTGATCCTAAAGTCGCGTCGACCTACTCCACCCCCATCAAGCCGCCCAGACGGCCCTTGACGACCTTTTGCAGGAGCAAGGCCAGCGTCTCGGTGGCATAGGGTTTCTGCAGCAGTACAAAACGCTTGGCTTCTTCTTGGGCAATGCGCGCGTATTCGTCGTTGTAGCCGGTGGTGAGCACCACCGGCAGCCATGGATAGAGCGTTTCGATCGCGTCGAGCAGTTCCAGGCCGCTCATGCCGGGCATGGAGATGTCGGAGAACACCACCTGGAAACTTTCCGGGTTGGGGGCCAGGGCTTCCAGTGCGCTCTTGGCGTCCGGCACCCACAACACGTGAAAGCCCATCTGTTCCAGGGTCTGCGAGGTGTAGAGGCCAACGTCAGCATTGTCCTCGACCATCAGCACGCACAAGTTCGAGATGATCGGTACGCGATGGTTGTCCTGGGCGGTCGGGATCGTGCTGGCCTCGACCTTGGGCAGGTACAACGTAAACTGGCTGCCTTTGCCGCGTTCGCTCTGCACCAGAATCTCCCCGCCCGACTGTTTGGCAAAACCGAACACTTGCGACAAGCCCAGCCCGGTGCCTTGGCCGATGCCTTTGGTGGTGTAGAAGGGTTCGAAGATGGCGTCGAGTTTTTCCGGCGCAATGCCTGATCCGGTGTCGCTCAATGCGATGGTCACGTAGTCGGCGACCCGCCCCGGGTGGGCGCGCACCGACGGCAGCCAGGCGGCTGTCGTGACCTGGATGGTCAAGTGGCCATTGCCGGCCATGGCATCCCGCGCATTAACCACCATGTTCACCAGTGCGGTATCGAACTGGCTTTCATCGGCGTTTATAAAGCAGGGCTCATCCGGCACTTCGATGGTGACCTTGATCCGCGAGCCAGTCAGGCTGTCCATCATCTCGCCCACCCGCAACACGCTGTCGCCGACATTGAATACTTCCGGGCGCAGGGCCTGGCGGCGGGCGAAGGTCAGCAGTTGCGCGGTCAGGCGGGCGGCGCGGTCGACGGTGCTGGCGATGGCATCGATGTATTTGATGCGCCGCACTTCGCTCAGGGATGGGGTCTTGAGCAGGTCGGCGCAGGATTTGATTACCGTCAGCAGGTTATTGAAGTCGTGTGCGACGCCGCCGGTGAGTTGGCCAATGGTTTCCAGTTTCTGGGATTGGCGCAAGGCATCTTCCGACAGGCGCAGGGCGTCCTTGGCTTCTTCTTCGGCCTGGATATCCCGGCCCACCGCATGGATGTAATCGCTGTCGGGTACGGCGGTCCAGGCGATCATGCGATAGCTGCCATCCTGGTGGCGGTAACGGTTCTTGAAGTTGGGGAAGTTCTTGCCGTCTCCCAGGCGGCTGACTGCCGATGCGGAGTCGGCCAAGTCGTCCGGGTGAACCAGGGCCAGCAACTGGCTGCCCACCAAGTCGTGTTCGGCGTGGCCGAGCATGCGAGTCCAGGCTGGGTTGACGGCGGAGATCACGCCGTCGAGTTGGGCCACCAGCATCAGGTCCGGGGACAGGCGCCAGATGCGGTCGCGGTCGCGGGTGCGTTCCACCACCCGCTGTTCCAGGGACTCGTTGAGCTTGCGCAGTGCTTCTTCGGCTTCACGCAGGGCCGTGATGTCGCGGGATACGCAGAGGATCTGTTCCGGCCGGCCGTTACTGCCCAGGATCGGGCTCACCTGTACATGCCACCACTTCAGGTTACCGGCCAGGGTCTGGGCCGGGCCGATAAAGCTGGCGCTTTCGCCGTTTCTGGCGGCCTGTACGGCGGCCTTGGCGTCTAGGTTGCCTTGATCCTGCCAGAAATCGGGCCAGGAGCAGCCACGGATGGTGTTGAAGTCACTGACCTCCATGATGTTTTGGCCGCCTTCGCTCATGAACGTGAGGCGGGCATCGAGATCGAGTACTTGGATGCAATCGTTGATGCTGGCCAGTACGCGCTCGGTGAACGCTTCGTTTTGGCTCAGGCCGGAGGTGGCCAGTTCGCTGACCTCAGAGCCCATCCCGACGGTGCTATTCATTTGAGTTTGGCCGAGCGGGTTAAATGGCCTTCATCATGTCATTAAGATACCTCCCCCCACCAGCGACTTCCTTGCGCACTGCACTGCTTTTGCTGTGGGAAGGCATTGGATAATGCCGGCACGTTCTGTACATATTCCTACGAGCGATCGCGCGGTATGTGTGGCGTTGACTTACAGCTCCTGAGTCTGCGCGATGCGGCAAAGAGGCGGTTTTTTTGACGTGGCTCTTTGCCACTTATTTCGGCTTTAATGCTGTCAATACGCGGCGTATCTTGGCTAGATTGGAGGCTAAGCTTTCAAGACATGGACTGTCATGACTACGCTAACTCCGATCATCGCTAGCAATCCCCTCATTGTTCGCGCTGTAGCCACACCGCTCGCCATTTCGGCGAACACTGTCGATGTCTTGCCGGTGCGACCTGCGTCGGTGGTCAGCCTCGGTAATCCGGCTGCCGATGTCGTTGATATCTACTCCCGAGACGGGCAGATGCCGGGTCGGGAAAGTGTGCGGGCCTGGGAAAATAGCAGCCAGGACGCAGTCAGCAAGATCATCAACACCCGCTTTAACTCGACCTCCACGGCCAGTCGCTACAGCGGCTTGGGGGCAGCATTGGTGGCGCAGTTCGCCAAAGGCGGCGGCGCGGACATTTCACAGTCGGTGCTCAACACCACGGCCGACCGGGCCGGGAGCGATAAAGGCTTGCTGACCGGTCTGGCGGACTTCAAGGCTTCCCTCAAGCAGGCCGTAGACAGCTCCAACCCGATGCGCCCTTCAGAGGTCGACAGCTTTTCTTACAATGTGTCGCAAAAAAACCAGGTTAATGGCCGCAGCAGCGCGGATCGCAGTGTCACCAAGAACCAGCAATCGGTGCTTTCGGCGAGCTTCCACAAAGGCCTTGATGGTGGGAAACCGCCGGTGTTTGATGGCAGTCGCGAATCGCAGAATTACCTGTATGTGCACGTACAGGACAGGGTCAGCAGCACCGCGAGCTTTGCCTATACAGACAGCCAATTGACCCGTGCTTCCGTCACACAGTCGGCTTCCCAGAATACCCACACGCAGAAGTATGTGATGGCCAACCTGGTAGAAGACACCGTGGTGCCGAAGGAAGGCTCATCCAAGCGTGACTACTTGGCGCTGCTCGAACACGCGGGCAGGGAAAGCAAAAAATCCAAGGATGCGCTGGAGCAGTCGACGTTGAAGGATGCATTGGCGAAGATGCATGACTCAGTCCTGTTGCAGGATGATCCGGATGTGCTGATGCGCTGAGGTTCATCGTGGTCAACGCGCGAAGCCCCAGTGATGCGCCTTCGCGTTTTTTTTTGCCCGACAGATGCGTCGCGCCATGCCAGATTAGGCTTTTGAATCCATTCGATATTCTGTAGCCTTGCGCAGCTTCACCTTAACCCGTGCTTGATGACATCATCACTTCGTCCGGCGGCGCCTGAAGGGCTCCAGAGCCGGTGGTACACTCGACTTTCGCGCAACGGCGCCTGCAGGTCTTGCGAACATGACGCAAATTTCCGAACGCCTTCTGGTTCAAGCCCACCTCGACGCCAAGCAGCCCAAGGCCCTCAGTGCCGAGGAAGAGGCTAGCCTGCGTACCGCCATCGCCGCCGAGCTCAAAGCTCAGGACGCGGTGCTGGTCGCCCACTTCTATTGCGACCCGGTGATTCAGGCCCTGGCCGAAGAAACCGGGGGCTGTGTCTCCGACTCCCTTGAAATGGCACGCTTCGGCGCTGCTCACCCGGCCAAGACCGTACTGGTCGCCGGTGTGCGTTTCATGGGCGAGACGGCCAAAATCCTCACCCCCGAAAAACGCATCCTGATGCCGACCCTGGAAGCCACGTGCTCCCTCGACCTGGGCTGTCCGGTGGAGGAGTTTTCCGCGTTCTGCGATCAACACCCCGAACGCACGGTGGTGGTGTATGCCAACACCTCGGCGGCGGTCAAGGCGCGGGCGGACTGGGTGGTGACTTCCAGTTGCGCGCTGGAAATCGTCGAAAGCCTGATGGACAACGGCGAGACCATTATCTGGGGGCCGGACAAGCACCTAGGTACTTACATTCAGCGCCAGACCGGTGCCGACATGCTGCTGTGGGACGGTGCGTGCATCGTCCACGAAGAGTTCAAGTCCAAGCAGCTGGAAGACATGAAGGCGCTGTACCCGGACGCGGCGATCCTGGTCCACCCGGAATCCCCGACCTCGGTGATCGAACTGGCGGATGCAGTGGGCTCCACCAGCCAACTGATTGCCGCCGCTCAGCGTTTACCGAACAAAACGTTCATTGTCGCCACCGACCGCGGCATTTTCTACAAGATGCAGCAGCTGTGCCCGGACAAGGTCTTCGTCGAAGCGCCTACCGCCGGCAACGGCGCGGCGTGCCGCAGTTGCGCGCACTGCCCGTGGATGGCGATGAATACGCTGGAGCGCACGCTGCAGTGCCTGCGTGAGGGCAGCAACGAGATCTTCGTCGAGCCTTCGGTGATCCCGCAGGCGGTGCGCCCGCTCAAGCGCATGTTGGACTTCACTCAGGCCGCGCGCCTGAAGCTGGCCGGCAACGCCTGACCCGGTCGAATATGTGGGAGGGGGCTTGCCCCCTCCCACATTTTGATCCGCACCAGCAGGGCGTTATTTTTTCCGCTTCGGAACCTGCACCAACTGCGTGTCAGAATAAATGTCGTGCCAGCTGCGTTTCTGCTTGTCGAACAGTGACCAGATAAACCCCAGCCCCACGCACAACCACGATGCAATCGACACCACAAAGCGCAACAGCGCCTGCCACAGGCTGATCCGCGAGCCGTCGGCGTTCTGTACGCGCACGCCCCACACCTGCATGCCCAGGGTCTGCCCGGAATGGGTCCAGAACTTGGCGAAGAAGCCAAACAGCACGAAGAACAGAATCGTCGACAGCAGCGGGTCGCCGTCCAGCGCGCCGGATTCGGTGAGAGTACGCATTTTGGCTTCGCCCACGAATGCGATCCACACCAGCTTGTAGAGAAAGGCCGTGACAATCAGTAGCGCCGTGCAGAGGAGGAAGTCATAGAACATCGCTGCCAGACGACGGCCCAGGCCAACGGCGGGGAAGTCGCCTTGGGGGCTCAGCAGGGGTTTGGACATGGCCGGCTCTCTGAAGAAAAAAAGCATTTTACGGCGCAATGCCCTTACCGCGCCCATAAAAAAGCCCCTGATGTCACCATCAGGGGCTTTTTGTCGCAGGAGGGATCAGCCTTCGGCGATCACTTCGTCAGCCTGCATGCCTTTCTGGCCTTGCACGGCGACGAAAGACACTTTCTGGCCTTCTTTCAGGCTCTTGAAGCCGTTGCCCTGAATAGCGCGGAAATGCACGAACAGATCCGGACCGCTTTCTGGAGTGATAAAACCAAACCCTTTCTCGTCGTTAAACCACTTGACGGTACCGCTCTGACGTTTATCCGACATTTTCTTATTTCCTTGACGCTAAAAATGAATGACAGCCCCTTTCGCATGAAAGAGTACTGGGCTGGGTTGCAGGAAAGTAAGAGACGTCGAACGGGTTGTAGCAAACTTTGGCTACTGCCCAGGTCCAGGTTCCAAGCGACCCATGCAAACACAGTGAGCAAACTCTACGTCAACTAATGGAGAAAAAACAAGCCCTGCGCAAAGCCCAGCTTTTGCTCGGCTTTGTGGCACTTGGGGGAACAATGGGCGGACGACTTATTCGATAGAAATGGTCACTTGTTATAGGTTGACCCCTATAACAATGACTATCGTCAATGCACTGTTTTATGGCGGTTGCGTTACAGATTAGTGCGCGTTAACGCAACCGCGTTACTTATAGAAACAATCAATCAGCCACGGTAGTACCGTTGCGGCACAAATGGCATTTTACTTACACGAAGTGGCACCTTTTTCCCACGCACCAGTGCAGAAACTTCGGTATCCAACGCAGTGAACGCGCTGTCCAGGTAGGCCATCGCCAACGGGCCGCCGAGGCTCGGGCCAAAGCCGCCGCTGCAGACGCTGCCGACCACGGTGCCGTGTTCGTCGACGATTTCCGCACCTTCACGCACGGGTGTGCGCTCCTGAGTCAGCAGGCCGACACGTTTGCGGCTCACACCGGCTTGCTGCTGGGTAAAGATCCGGTCGGCGCCGGGAAAGCCACCGGCACGAGCGCCGTCGGCGCGACGGGCCTTGGAGATCGCCCAGAGCAGGCTGGCTTCGATCGGGGTGGTGTCGGTGTTCATGTCGTGGCCATACAGGCACAGGCCGGCTTCCAGGCGTAGCGAGTCGCGGGCGCCCAGGCCGATGGCCTGGACTTCGGTCTCGGCCAGCAGGCTGCGGGCCAGGCTTTCGGCGTGGGCGGCGGGCACCGAGATTTCAAAGCCGTCTTCACCGGTGTAGCCGGAGCGGCTGACGTAGCAGTCCACGCCCAGCAGGCGCAGGGACGTGAATTGCATGAAGGTCATCTTGGTCACTTCAGGGGCCAGGCGTGCCAGCACTTTTACCGCTGCCGGGCCTTGCAGGGCGAGCAGGGCACGTTCTTCGAACAGCGGCTCGATGCTGCACTGGTCGCCAATCCTGGCGCGCAGGTGCGCCAGGTCCTGGTCCTTGCAGGCCGCGTTGACCACCAGGAACAGCTCGTCGTTCCCCAGGTTGGCCACCATCAGGTCGTCGAGAATACCGCCCTGCTCGTTGGTGAACATGGCATAGCGCTGCATGCCTACGGGCAGGTCGATGATATCCACCGGCACCAGGGTTTCCAGGGCCTTGGCGGCATTGGCGCCGGTCAGGCGGATCTGGCCCATGTGAGACACGTCGAACAGCCCGGCCTGATCACGGGTGTGCAGGTGTTCTTTCATCACGCCCAATGGGTATTGCACCGGCATGTCGTAGCCGGCGAAGGGCACCATGCGCGCGCCGAGTTCGATGTGCAGCGCGTGCAACGGGGTTTTCAACAGGGTTTCGGTGGACATATTCAGCTCCTGAAAAACGTGCGGACGCGCTTCTAAGCGTCAGCACTCGATAATGTTGACCGCCAAACCGCCACGGGCGGTTTCCTTGTATTTGCTTTTCATGTCGGCGCCGGTCTGGCGCATGGTGCGGATGACCTTGTCGAGGGACACAAAATGCTGCCCATCGCCGCGCAAGGCCATACGCACTGCGTTGATGGCTTTGACCGAGCCCATGGCATTGCGCTCGATGCAGGGCACTTGCACCAGGCCGCCGATCGGGTCGCACGTCAGGCCGAGGTTGTGTTCCATGCCGATCTCGGCGGCGTTTTCGACCTGGGACACGCTGCCGCCCAACACTTCGCACAGCGCTCCGGCGGCCATCGAGCAGGCCACGCCGACTTCACCCTGGCAGCCAACCTCGGCACCGGAGATCGACGCGTTTTCCTTGTACAGAATCCCGATCGCGGCGGCGGTGAGCAGAAAGCGCACTACGCCGTCTTCACTCGCGCCGGGGATAAAGCGCATGTAGTAATGCAGCACCGCCGGCACAATCCCGGCCGCACCGTTGGTGGGCGCGGTGACCACACGCCCGCCGTTGGCGTTTTCTTCGTTGACCGCCAACGCGTACAGGTTGACCCAATCGAGTACCGACAACGGGTCGCGCAGGGCCGACTCCGGGTTCTTGCACAGCTGGCGATGCAGGGCGGCGGCACGACGCTTGACCTTCAAGCCTCCCGGCAAGATCCCTTCATTGCGACAGCCAGCGTCCACACAGTCCTGCATCACCTGCCAGATCTTCAGCAGGCCGTTGCGGGTTTCGGCTTCGGGGCGCCAGGCACTTTCATTGGTCAGCATCACCTGGCTGATGGACAGCCCGTAGGTGGCGCAATGACCGAGCAAGTCCTTGGCGCTCTTGAACGGGAAGGTCAGCGGCGTGGCGTCTTCGACGATCCGGTCGGCGCCGGCAGCGTCTTCATCTACCACAAAGCCACCGCCCACCGAGTAGTACTCGCGGCTGCGGATCTGGATGCCGGCGGCGTCGAAGGCACGGAAGATCATGCCGTTGGGGTGATAGGCGAGGGGTTTGCGAATCATCGCCAGGTGTTCTTTCTCGTTGAACACAATGCTGTGTTCGCCGAGCAGGTTCAAACGGCCGGCGCTGCGCATCTGTGCCAGGCGCGTGGCGACGGTTTCTGTGTTCACGGTGTCCGGGTGTTCGCCTTCCAGGCCGAGCAACACGGCCTTGTCGCTGCCGTGGCCTTTGCCGGTGGCGCCGAGTGAGCCGTAGAGTTCCACCTTGACGCAGGTGGTGGCGCTCAGCAGGTCGTCACGGCGCAAGCCCTCGACAAAGCGCGCGGCGGCGCGCATCGGGCCGACGGTGTGGGAGCTGGAGGGGCCGATGCCAATCTTGAACAGGTCGAACACGCTTAACGACATGAGTTGTTCTCCAGGTTCTTATTATTCTTGAGGTCATACGCGGTCAAGTGTGGGAGGGGCGGTGCGACGATTCGACTTGCCCCCGATGAGGGGGTGTCAGTCACCAGATTTATCAACTGACACTCTGCCATCGGGAGCAAGCCCCCTCCCACATTCTTGACCAGGTTATGCGTAGCTCTCGATCGAAGGGCAGGCGCACACGAGGTTGCGATCGCCGAACACGTTGTCGACCCGGCCGACCGGCGGCCAGTACTTGCCGTCGATCAACGACGCCAGCGGGTACACCGCTTGTTCACGGCTGTAAGGGTGGCTCCATTCGCCCACCAGTTCCGCCGCGGTGTGCGGGGCGTTTTTCAGCGGGTTGTCGTCCTTGTCCAAGGTGCCGTTTTCCACCGCGCGGATTTCTTCGCGGATGGCGATCATCGCGTCGCAGAAGCGGTCCAGTTCTTCCCTGGATTCGCTTTCGGTCGGCTCGATCATCAAGGTGCCGGCCACCGGGAACGACATGGTCGGTGCGTGGAAGCCGAAGTCGATCAGGCGCTTGGCCACGTCATCCACGCTGATGCCGCTGCTGTCTTTCAACGGGCGCAAGTCCAGGATGCATTCATGCGCCACCAGGCCGTTGCTGCCGGTGTAGAGCACCGGGTAGTGCTCTTCCAGGCGGCGGGAAATGTAGTTGGCATTCAGGATCGCCAGCTGCGAAGCGCGCTTGAGGCCCGCGCCGCCCATCATGCTGATGTACATCCAGGTGATCGGCAGGATGCTCGCGCTGCCGAACGGCGCCGCGCACACCGCGCCTTCCTTGCGTGCCATGGCCGCGTGGCCGGGCAGGAATGGGGCCAGGTGGGATTTGACGCCGATCGGGCCAACGCCTGGGCCGCCGCCGCCGTGGGGGATGCAGAAGGTCTTGTGCAGGTTCAGGTGCGAGACGTCGCCGCCGAACTTGCCCGGCGCGCACAGGCCGACCATGGCGTTCATGTTGGCGCCGTCGATGTATACCTGGCCGCCGTTGTCGTGAATGATCCCGCAGATTTCGCGGATACCTTCTTCGAACACGCCGTGGGTCGACGGGTAGGTGATCATCAGCGCGGCGAGGTGGTCGCGGTGCTCGATGGCTTTGGCGCGCAGGTCTTCGATGTCGACGTTGCCGCGCGCGTCGCAAGCGGTCACCACCACGCGCATGCCGGCCATGTGGGCGGTGGCCGGGTTGGTGCCGTGGGCCGACGACGGGATCAGGCAGATGTCGCGGTGCTGATCGCCACGGCTCTGGTGATAGGCGCGAATCGCCAACAGGCCCGCGTATTCGCCCTGGGAACCGGCGTTCGGTTGCAGCGAGATGGCGTCGTAGCCGGTGGCCGCGCAGAGCATGGCTTCCAGGTCGGAGGTCAATTGCAGGTAGCCGGCGCTTTGTTCGGCCGGGGCGAACGGGTGCAGGGCACCGAATTCGGCCCAGGTCACCGGGATCATTTCGCTGGCGGCGTTGAGCTTCATGGTGCAGGAGCCCAGCGGGATCATGGTGCGGTCCAGCGCCAGGTCCTTGTCGGCCAGCTTGCGCAGGTAGCGCATCAGCTCGGTTTCCGAGTGATAACGGTTGAACACCGGATGGGTCAGGATCGGCGACTGACGCAGCAGCGCGGCCGGCAGGCTGCCTTCGACCTTGGCGGCGAAGTCCGGCAGAGCTTTACCGTCGGCAAACAGTGCCCACAAGGTTTCGATATCGGCCTGGGTGGTGGTTTCGTCGACCGACAGGCCCAGACGTTCGGCGTCGACCACACGCAGGTTGATGCGCTGGGCGCGGGCCTGGTCGTGCAGGGCGGCGGTGCGGGCGCCGGTGTTGAGGGTCAGCGTGTCGAAGAAGTGTTCTTGCTCGACTTTCAGGCCCAGGGCGCGCAGGCCGTTGGCCAGGATCGCGGTCAACTGGTGAATGCGCTGGGCGATCTGGGTCAGGCCTTTGGGGCCGTGGTACACGGCGTACATGCTGGCGATGTTGGCGAGCAGGACCTGGGCGGTGCAGATGTTGCTGGTGGCTTTCTCGCGGCGGATATGTTGCTCGCGGGTCTGCATGGCCAGGCGCAAGGCCGGCTTGCCGAAGCGGTCGACCGAAACACCGACCAGGCGGCCCGGCATGTCGCGCTTGAACGCATCCCTGGTGGAGAAGTACGCCGCGTGCGGGCCGCCGAAGCCCAGCGGGACGCCGAAGCGTTGCGCGCTGCCGATGGCCACGTCGGCGCCGAACTCACCCGGCGGGGTCAGCACGGTCAGGGCCAGCAGGTCGGCGGCCACGGCCACCAGGGCGTTGGCGGCGTGGAAGCGTTCGGTCAGCTCGCGATAGTCGAACACGTCGCCGTTGCTGGCCGGGTATTGCAGCAGGGCACCGAAGAACGGGCTGACATCGCTCAGTTCGCGTTCATCGCCCACCACCACGTCGATGCCCAGCGGCTCGGCACGGGTGCGCAGCACGTCGAGGGTTTGCGGGTGGCTGTGGATCGAGGCGAAGAAGGCATTACTGGCCTTGTTCTTGCTCAGGCGCTTGCAGAAGGTCATGGCTTCGGCGGCAGCGGTGGCTTCGTCGAGCAGCGAGGCGTTGGCGATCGGCAGGCCGGTGAGGTCGCTGATCAGGGTCTGGAAATTCAGCAGCGCTTCCAGGCGGCCCTGGGAAATTTCCGGTTGGTACGGGGTGTAGGCGGTGTACCAGGCCGGGTTTTCGAGGAGGTTGCGCAGGATCGGCGACGGCGTGTGGCAGTTGTAGTAGCCCTGGCCGATGTAGGTCTTGAACAGTTGGTTCTGGCTGGCGATGGCTTTGATCCTGGCCAGGGCCTCGGCTTCGCTCAAGCCATCTTCCAGGCCGAGCACGCTGGTGCCCTTGATGCTTTCCGGGATCACACTGGCGCTCAGGGCTTCCAGGGAGTCGAAGCCCAGGCTGGCGAGCATCTGCTGCTCATCTTCCTGGCGCGGCCCGATGTGGCGGGCGATGAATTCGTTGGCGGTGCTCAAGTTGATCGTCATGGCGCGCTCCTCAGGCTTCGGCGGTGGCTTTGATCAGGCGGTCATACGCATCCTGATCCAACAGCGTAGTCACTGCGTCGGCATCGGCGGGTTTAAAGCGGAAGAACCAGCCTTCGCCCATCGGGTCTTCGTTGACCAGTTCCGGGCGGCCCTCCAGCTCGGCGTTCACTTCGAGCACTTCACCGTCCAGGGGCATGTACACGCCGCTGGCGGCTTTGACTGACTCGACGGTGGACGCCTCGGCGCCTTTTTCGTAAGCCTGCAACTCCGGCAGTTGCACGAAAACCACATCACCCAGCGCATTTTGCGCGAATGCGGTGATACCCACGGTGACGCTGCCGTCAGCTTCGGCGCGCAGCCATTCGTGATCTTCAGTGAAACGCAACTCGCTCATGGAAACTCCTCGGGGCCAGATTCGTCTGGTGGACGGGATTGGAATAATGGGGAGTTGCTTAGCAATATCGCGGCCAATGTCATTAAGTGTTTATAAATCAATGACTTGATAAAAATGACGAATGCGTTGCCGGCTGAGGTTGTAGCGATTTCGCTACAGTTCGGCGCTGGAAAAAAAGCCTATGTGGATCAAAGCCTTGCATGGCGCGCAAAAAGCAGGGTTGTAGCGATATCGTTACGCTGTAGCGCTTTCAGTACAGTTGATGTCGTTCTCAGACCCAATTTGGAATGCGAGCCCTGTAGGCGCGAGCTTGCTCGCGAAGATCGTCAACGATGATGTGGGAAGCCTGGATGAACGCGGTGCGCTCGGGTTTTTCGCGAGCAAGCTCGCTCCTACAGTGGACAGCGCGCTGCTCAGGGTTTGTTGGGGATGCCGTATTTGCGCAGGCGATGGGCGATAGCGGTGTGGGAGGTTTGCAGGCGGCTTGCCAACTGGCGGGTCGAGGGGTAGCTGGCGTAGAGCTTCTCCAGCAGGCTGCGTTCGAAGTCTTCCACGGCCTGTTCCAGGCTGGTGATTTCGCTGTCGCTCTGACGTGCGACCGAGGTGCCGGCGATGTCCAGGTCGCCGATGTCCACCAGGCTGCTTTCGCAGATGGCGGCGGCGCGGAAGATCACGTTCTGCAACTGCCGCACGTTGCCCGGCCAGCGGTTGCCGAGCAAGGCCGGGTAAGTGCCGGGGGCCAGGCGGCAGACCGGGCGCTGGATCTGCGCGCAGGCCTGCTGCATGAAGTAGCGCGCCAGCAGCAAGATGTCCTGGCCGCGCTCGCGCAGGGGCGGCACTTCGACATTGAGGACGTTGAGGCGATAGAACAGGTCTTCGCGAAAGGTGCCCTCGGCGACCATCTTCTCCAGGTCGCGGTGGGTGGCGCTGAGGATACGCACGTTCACCTTCACTTCGCGGTCGCCGCCTACCCGGCGAAAGCTGCCGTCGTTGAGAAAGCGCAGCAGCTTGGCCTGCAGGTACGGTGACATTTCGCCGATCTCATCGAGGAACACCGTGCCCTGGTTGGCCAGTTCCATCAGCCCCGGCTTACCGCCGCGCTGGGCCCCGGTAAAGGCGCCGGGGGCGTAGCCGAACAGTTCGCTTTCGGCGAGGTTTTCCGGCAGCGCCGCGCAGTTCAGCGCCAGGAACGGCGCACTGCAGCGTGCGCTGATGGCGTGGCAGGCCCGCGCCACCAGCTCTTTGCCGGTGCCGGTCTCGCCCTGGATCAACAGCGGCGCATCGAGTACCGCGACACGCTGCGCGCGCGCCTTGAGGGTGCGGATCGCCGGCGACTCGCCGAGCAGCGCATCGAAACCTTCGGCATGGTCGTGGTGCAGCGCCGACAATTGTTCGCCGATGCGGTTGGGCTGGTAGAGGCTGAGCAGGGCACCGGCATCGGTGATCGGCGTCGCCTCCAGCAGCAGGGTCTGGCCGTTGACGCTGATCTCGCGCAGAGGCAAGCGAAAGCCTTGCTCCAGCAAGGTGTCGAGCAAGGCCGGATCGTTGAACAGTTCGCTGATGCTTTCGCCGGCCGGTTCGCGACCGTACAAGGCGATCAACGCCGGGTTGGCCAGCAGGATCTTGCCCGCGCTGTCCAGGGCCAGCACCGGGTCGGTCATGGCCGCCAGCAGGGCGTCGAGTTGCAGGTGGCGGCGTTGGCCGGGGAGGATGTCCACCACGGTCACTGCCTGCACGCCGTTGACGCTGAACAGCGCGTCCCGCAGCTCTTCGAGGACTTCGGCGCTCAGGGTCGGCGCGTCGATGTAGACGTTGGGCGGCACCATCTCGACCGCGTCCAGGTTGAGATTGCGCCCACCGAGCAAGGCCAGGACTTCCTGGGTAATGCCGACGCGGTCGATGAAGCTGACGTGGATACGCATGGGGCGGCTGACAATTCTGGGGAGCGAGAGGCGGCAAGTATGCCAGACAGGGGGGGAGATCAAAAATGGGGGAGGGGCGGTGCGACGATTCGACTTGCCCCTCCCACATTTGGACCGAGTTATGCGAGGTGTTCGGGTTTGACGGGGTCGCCGGGCTTCACATTCAACTGATGCCGCACATCTTCGAACATCGAGTCGTACTGCTTGTGCATCTCGCCATTGAGTGTCGCGATCTTCGGCATCCCGTACTTCTGCGCGATATTCATCGCGTGCCGGGCAAAGTCGAAGGCCTGGTCCTTGGGCAGGAAGAATTCTTCCTTGAGGTCCTTGCCCTGCACCGACCCATGCAGCGTGAACAGCATCCCCTGGCCTTCCTTGGGATGCTGGCTGATTTCATAGTCGATGCACAGGTTGTAGCTGTAGTCGTCTTTGTTCAGCGCGTGACGTTCGATGTGCAAGTGCCCGGGTTCAAAGGTAGCCATAGGCATTTCTCCTCAACTTCACAGATAACGGATGCCAGGGGTCGCTGTGCTGACACGGGTGCCGGCGGTGCCCTGGACGATGGCTTCGATGTCCGAGAGTGAACCGATCACTGCGGTTTTGCCAGTCTGGCGGGCGAACTCGCAGGCCGCTTGGACCTTGGGCCCCATGGAACCGGCGGCGAAACCGAGTTTTTCCATGTCGTCCGGGTGGGCCTGGCTGATAGCCTTCTGGGTGGGTTTGCCGTAGTCGATAAACGCCGCGTTGACGTCGGTGGCGATCACCAGCAAATCGGCTTCCAGTTGCGAAGCCAGCAGCGATGAGCACAGGTCTTTGTCGATGACTGCTTCAATGCCGCGCAGTTTGCCGTCTTCACCATACATCGTCGGGATACCGCCACCGCCGGCGCAGATCACGATGCTGCCTTTCTCCAGCAGCCATTGGATCGGGCGAATTTCAAAGATGCGTTTCGGCCGCGGGCTGGCCACCACGCGGCGGTATTTATCGCCATCCGGGGCAATGGTCCAGCCTTTCTCCGCGGCGAGTTTCTCGGCTTCGGCCTGGGAGTACACCGGGCCGATCGGTTTGCTGGGTTTTTTGAAGGCCGGGTCGTTGGCGTCCACTTCGACCTGGGTGAGCAGGGTGGCAAACGGGACTTCGAAGTCCAGCAGGTTGCCCAGTTCCTGTTCGATGATGTAACCGATCATGCCTTCGGTTTCGGCACCGAGCACGTCCAGCGGGTACGGCGAGACGCTGGTGTAGGCCGCTGCCTGCAACGACAGCAGGCCGACTTGCGGGCCGTTACCATGGGCGATCACCAGCTCGTTGCCGGAATGGATCTTGGCAATCTGTTCGGTGGCGATTCGGATATTGGCGCGTTGGTTGTCCGCTGTCATGGGTTCACCACGGCGGAGCAGGGCGTTACCGCCCAGTGCAACGACGATACGCATAATGCAATCCTTCTAGAGTTCAGCGTGTGAACACAGGACTAAGTGTGGGAGGGAGCTTACTCCCGATGGCGGGCTAACATTCAATACTTGTGTCGACTGATACACCGCTATCGGGGGCAAGTCGAATCGTCGCACCGCCCCTCCCACATTTTGACCGTGTTCCTACAGTAGACGTTGTGTCGAAATCAGATATCCGCCAACGCCGACACCAGGATCGCCTTGATGGTATGCATGCGGTTTTCCGCCTGTTCAAAGGCAATGTTGGCCGGGGATTCAAACACCTCTTCGGTCACTTCCACGCCATTGGCCAGGTTCGGATAACGCGTGGCGATGTCCTTGCCGACCTTGGTTTCGCTGTTATGGAACGCCGGCAGACAGTGCATGAACTTCACCCGGGGGTTGCCCGAGGCTTTCATCATCTTGGCGTTGACCTGGTACGGCAGCAGTTGCTCGATACGCTCGTCCCACGCTTCCACTGGTTCACCCATGGACACCCAGATATCGGTGTGGATGAAGTCCACGCCCTTCACCGCTTCAAGAGGGTCTTCGGTGATGGTGATGCGCGCGCCGCTTTCTTCGGCAAAGGCCTGGCACTGTTTGATGAAGTCTTCGTGGGGCCACAGGGCTTTCGGCGCGCCGATACGCACGTCCATGCCCAGCTTGGCGCCGATCATCAGCAGCGAGTTGCCCATGTTGTAGCGTGCGTCGCCCAGGTAGGCGTAGCTGATGTCATGCAGCGGCTTGTCGCTGTGTTCGCGCATGGTCAGGGTGTCGGCGATCATTTGGGTCGGGTGGAATTCGGCGGTCAGGCCGTTGAACACCGGCACACCGGCGAACTTGGCCAGTTCTTCGACGATTTCCTGCTCGAAGCCACGGTATTCAATGGCATCGAACATCCGACCGAGGACGCGGGCGGTGTCTTTCATGCTTTCTTTATGGCCGATCTGCGACGACACCGGGTCGATGTAGGTGACGTGGGCACCCTGGTCGTGGGCCGCCACTTCGAAGGCGCAGCGGGTGCGGGTCGAGGTTTTTTCGAAGATCAGCGCGATGTTCTTGCCCTTGAGGTGCGCGCGCTCGGTGCCGGTGTATTTGGCGCGTTTGAGGTCGCGGGACAGGTCCAGCAGGTAGTGCAGCTCGCGATTGGTGTGGTGCATCAGCGACAGCAGGCTGCGGTTGCGCATGTTGAAAGCCATGGTGGATCTCCTTGTGTTCAGGTTATCCCCTTGGCCGACGCCTTGTGGGCGGCGGCCAAGGCCTGGAAATTAATAGTCGATAGGGTCGCGGATGATCGGGCAGGTCATGCAGTGGCCGCCGCCACGGCCACGGCCGAGTTCACCGGCACTGATGGTGATGACTTCCACGCCGGACTTGCGCAGCAGGGTGTTGGTGTAGGTGTTGCGGTCGTAGCCGATCACCACGCCAGGCTCCAGGGCCACGACGTTGTTGCCGTCGTCCCACTGCTCGCGCTCGGCGGCGAAGCTGTTGCCGCCGGTTTCGACCACACGCAGGGTTTTGAGCTTGAGGGCGGTGGCGACCACGTCGAGGAAGCTTGCGTCTTCACGGCGCACATCAATGCCACCGGGCTTGCTGTCGTCCGGGCGCAGGCTGAAGGCGACGATCTGGCTGACCACTTCGGGGAAGATGGTGACCAGGTCGCGGTCGCAGAAGCTGAACACGGTATCCAAGTGCATCGCGGCGCGGGATTTCGGCAGGCCGGCGACGATGACGCGCTCGACGGCTTTGTGCTTGAACAGGTTCAGCGCCAGTTGGCCGATGGCCTGGCGCGACGAACGCTCGCCCATGCCGATCAACACCACGCCGTTGCCAAGCGGCATGACGTCGCCGCCTTCGAGGGTGGCGTTGCCATGGTCCTGGTCCGGGTCGCCGTACCAGATCTGGAAGTCGGCGTTGGTGAACTCGGGGTGGAATTTGTAGATGGCGCTGGCCAGCAGGGTTTCCTGGCGTCGCGCCGGCCAGTACATCGGGTTCAGCGTCACGCCGCCAAAGATCCAGCAGGTGGTGTCGCGGGTGAACTGGGTGTTCGGCAGCGGCGGCAGGATGAAGCTGGAGTGGCCGAGGAAATCGCGGAACATCTCGATGGTCTTGCCACCGAAGCTGTCCGGCAGGTCATCGGCCGACACGCCACCGATCAGGAACTCGGCGATTTTGCGCGGCTCCAGGCTGCGCAGCCACGAGCCGACTTCGTTGATCAGGCCGAGGCCGACCTGGTTGGCGGTGATCTTGCGTTCCAGAATCCAGTCCAGGGCTTCGGGGATGGCGACGATATCGGTCAACAGGTTGTGCATTTCCAGCACATCGATGTCCCGTTCGCGCATCTTGGTGACAAAGTCGAAATGGTCGCGCTTGGCCTGGGCCACCCACAGCACATCATCGAACAGCAGTTCATCGCAGTTGTTGGGGGTCAGCCGCTGGTGGGCCAAACCTGGGGAGCACACCATGACTTTACGCAGTTTGCCGGCTTCGGAATGTACGCCGTACTTCACTTTTTCCGTGGTCATTACAGATCCTCCAGTGAGCAACAATTACATAGTCAGGAAGCCGGCGTAGAGGCCATAGGCAGCCACCAGGGCGCCAACGACCACCGCAGCGAAAATCAGCTTCTCGACGTTGGTGAAAATCGGTTTGCCCAGTTCATGCTTGGCCTTGGCGAACAGGATCGCGCCAGGGGCATAGAGCAGGGCGGAGAGCAGCAGGTATTTGGTACCGCCGGCGTAGAGCAGCCAGACCGCATAGATCAGCGCGATCGCGCCGATGATCAGGTCCTTTCTGCGCTCGGCCGGGGCGTTTTCGTAGGTCTCGCCACGTACCGCCAGCAGCAGCGCATAAGCTGCCGACCACAGGTATGGCACCAGGATCATCGAGGTGGCGAGGTAGATCAGCGACAGGTACGTGCTGGCGGAAAACAGGGTAATCACCAGGAACACCTGGACCAGAGCGTTGGTCAGCCACAGGGCATTGGCCGGCACGTGGTTGGCGTTCTCGCGGCGCAGGAACTCCGGCATGGTGTGGTCCTTGGCGGCGGCGAACATGATCTCCGCACACAGCAACACCCACGACAGCAGCGCGCCGAGCAGCGAGATGACCAGGCCGACGCTGATCAACACGGCGCCCCAGTGGCCCACGACGTGCTCCAGCACGGCCGCCATCGACGGGTTCTGCAGCTTGGCCAGTTCCGGTTGGGTCATGATGCCCAGGGACAGCACGTTGACCAGCATCAGGAACAGCAGCACGGTGATAAAGCCGATCACAGTGGCCTTGCCCACGTCGCTGCGTTTTTCGGCCCGCGCCGAGAAGATGCTTGCGCCTTCGATGCCGATGAACACCCACACGGTGACCAGCATCATGTTGCGCACTTGGTTCATCACGCTGCCCAGGTCCGGGTTTTTCAGGCCCCAGATGTCAGCGGTGAAGATGTCCAGCTTGAACGCGAATACGGCGATCAGCACGAACAGCACCAGCGGCACGACCTTGGCGACGGTGGTCACCAGGTTGATGAACGCCGCTTCCTTGATCCCGCGCAATACCAGGAAATGCACGGCCCACAGCAGCACCGAAGCGCCTATCACCGCGGCCGGGGTGTTGCCCTCGCCAAAGATCGGGAAGAAGTAGCCGAGGGTGCTGAACAAGAGCACGAAGTAGCCGACGTTGCCCAGCCAGGCGCTGATCCAGTACCCCCAGGCGGACGAGAAGCCCATGTAGTCGCCGAAGCCGGCCTTGGCGTAGGCATATACGCCGCCGTCGAGATCGGGTTTGCGGTTAGCCAGGGTCTGGAACACAAACGCCAGGGTCAACATGCCTACAGCCGTAATCACCCAGCCAATCAGGACGGCGCCGACATCGGCGCTGGCCGCCATGTTTTGCGGCAGAGAGAAGATCCCGCCGCCAATCATTGAACCCACGACAAGTGCAACCAGTGCGCCAAGTCGAAGTTTTCCGGCAGATTCAGACATTGTATGACTCCAATGCAGGAGAAGAGAGACCACAGAATAATTCCGTGCGCTAATCAAACAGCTGACTTAGATCACATCATTGGCACATTCCATTGTGAATTAATGACTTAGAGTGAAAATGCCGTGCGCGCGATAGTGCCGCCAAGACGCTCGTCATAGAGCCTCTATGCGCTTTTTTATTGTTAAGGTTTCCTGATTGCCGGGACGTTTCAAGCTAGTCCCTTTTGGTGAATGTGCAAACTTTTTCCGGGCCGGCTTGGCAAGACGCTCAAAACCTTAAAGTTCAATACTTATTTAATTTATAAATTTGACTAAACTCTATTTTTTGACATGCCTTTGGGTTATTAGAGCCTGCGTTTTATTCGCGATATCTGATAAACGCTAACGCGCCTGCGTAAATTAGTTGAGTACACGGTGGTTCTTTTAATCCTGGAGAATTCATGTCGCAATCGTCTGAAAAGCTTCGACTCAGCGCCTTGATCGCCCTGGTGGTGGGCTCCATGATCGGCGGCGGGATTTTTTCCCTGCCACAAAACATGGCCGCGCGCGCGGAAGTCGGCGCGGTATTGATCGGCTGGGCGATCACCGCCGTGGGCATGCTGACCCTGGCATTTGTGTTCCAGACCCTGGCCAACCGCAAACCCGAGCTGGATTCCGGGGTGTATGCCTACGCCAAGGCCGGTTTCGGCGACTACATGGGCTTCTCGTCCGCCTGGGGTTACTGGATCAGTGCGTGGATGGGCAACGTCGGCTACTTCGTGTTGCTGTTCAGCACCCTCGGCTATTTTTTTCCGGTATTCGGTGAGGGCAATACGCCAGTGGCCATCGGCTGCGCCTCGGTGTTGCTGTGGGCCGTGCATTTTCTGGTGATGCGCGGGATCAAGGAGGCGGCGTTCATCAACCAGATCACCACCGTGGCCAAGCTCGTGCCGCTGTTGATGTTCGTGGTCATCGCCGGCGTGGCGTTCAAGGCCGATGTCTTCACCGCCGACATCTGGGGCCTGGGCAAGCCGCATTTCGGCAGTGTGATGAATCAGGTGCGCAACATGATGCTGGTCACGGTGTTCGTGTTCATCGGCATTGAGGGCGCCAGCGTGTACTCGGCGCGGGCGCAGAAGCGCTCGGACGTGGGCCGGGCCACGGTGATCGGGTTTCTCGGTGTGCTGGCGTTGCTGGTGCTGGTGAATCTGCTGTCCCTGGGGATCATGAGCCAGGCGGAACTGGCGCAATTGCAGAACCCGTCCCTGGCCGGCGTGCTGGAGCACATCGTCGGTCCCTGGGGCGCGCTGCTGATCAGCATCGGTTTGGCGGTATCGCTGCTGGGCGCGTTGTTGTCGTGGGCGCTGCTCTGCGCGGAAATCCTCTACGCCACGGCCCATGACAAGACCATGCCGGCCTTCCTGAAAAAGGAAAACGCCAATCAGGTGCCGGTCAATGCGCTGTGGCTGACCAATGTGATGATCCAGATATTCCTGGTGATCACGCTGTTTTCCGAAAGCACCTACACCACCCTGATTTACCTGGCTTCATCCATGATCCTGGTGCCTTACCTGTGGTCGGCGGCCTACGCGGTGTTGTTGAGCGGGCGCGGGGAAACCTACGAAGGCGCCCAGCGCCAGCGTCTGAAAGATCTGCTGGTGGGCCTGATTGCATTGGGCTACGCGGTGTGGCTGCTGTACGCCGGGGGCCTGAAGTACTTGCTGCTGTCGGCGTTGCTGTATGCGCCGGGCGTGGTGCTGTTTGCCCTGGCCAAGCGCGAGCAGGGCCTGCCGTTGTTTACCCATGTGGAAAAAGGCATTTTCGCCTGTGTGATTGCGGGCGCGGGGTTGGCGGCGTATGGGCTGTATAGCGGGGTGTTGTCGTTATGAGCTGGGTGGCTTGATCGTGTGGGCCTCATCGCGGGCACGCCCGCGATGGCGGTCTCAGGTCACCAGCGAGGCCGGTGCGACCCCAATTCCCCTGCCGGCAAATCCCACTGCAACGGTGTGCCGCTGATGGTCAGCGGTGCGAGCAATCGGTGCGCCGGTCCCCAGGCGGTTTGTTCCACCACCAGCCCCTGGTCTTCGAGGGCTTCGGCCCGCAATGGCGGTTGCTCCGGAACCGGCCCGGCCTCCATCAAGCATTTTGCCGTGCGCGCCAACGACAACCGCGCTGAGCCGCCACGGCCGGACGCCAAGCGCTCACACAGGGCCTGGATCGCGCTGGCCGCCATCAAGTAGCCGGTGGCGTGATCCAGCGCCTGCAGCGGCAGCGGCACAGGTTTATCCGTGTGTTTCCAGGCCATGCCCGCGTCGGCGATGCCGCAGCTCATCTGCACCAGGCTGTCGAAGCCCCGGCGATTGCGCCACGGGCCGCTCCAGCCATAGGCGTTGAGGCTCACGTCGATCAGGCCGGGGGCGAGCTGCTGCAATGCGTGGGCGGTGTAGCCCAATTGCTCGAGGGCATCGGCGCGGTAACCGTGGAACAGGATATCGGTGTCTTTGAGCAACCCTTCGAAAACCTGGCGGTCTGCGGCGGTTTTCAGGTCCAGGCGCGCACAGCGTTTGCCCAGGGTCATTTCCGGCACCACGCCCGGCTCGTTCCAGGTCGGCGAGTCGATGCGCAGCACGTCCGCGCCCAGCCCGGCGAGAAAACGACTGGCCACGGGGCCGGCCAGCACGCGGGTCAGGTCCAGCACTTTGAGGCCGGCCAGCGGGCGGGCCGCCTCGCCGCGCCAGGGCCTGTTGGCGGCGGGTTCAAAAGTTTGGCGCTGAACCAGGTGTTCGGCATTCACCGCCAAGCCTTGGGGATGTTGCTGCCAGGCCTGCCACGACCGCATCTGCGCGGCACAACCGCCGGCATCGACAATCGCCTGTTCCAGCTCGGCAGCGTTCCACGCAACGACCTTGCTCGCCATCTCGGCACGGTCAGCGACGTGGCCCAGCACCCGCTCGGCAGCCGCACGGTGATGCGGCGCGTTGGTGTGCAAGCGAATCCAGCCGTCGGCGCTGGCATAGTCGCCGGCCACCGGGTCCCACAGTGGCGGTACTTGCCAGCCTGTGGGGCGGATCGAGGAAGAGAACCAGAAAGACGCGAGGCGTCGGTCCACGCTCACGCTGGGCAAGCGCCCGGTCTGTTGCAGGATGAGTTGGGCAACCGCCTGGCCGGCGGCGCCGATGCTGGCGCAGGCCAGGTCGCTCACGGCGAAGATCGACGGCAAGGCGCCGGCCCCGGTCGAGGTCAGCGGGGTGCGCGGTAGATCGAGTGCGGCTTGGATGGGAGTCAGCAGGTCAGTCATCGAAGGCCCTCCATAAGAGAAGGGCCACTATAGAAGATCATCACACCGGTGTGACAACCCCCGGCGTCAATGGCAGGTCGATGCTGGCGCTGAAACCGCCGTCGGGATGATTGGTCAGGATCAGGTTGCCGCCATGCCGTTCCGCTGCGCGCCGTGCAATCGCCAGGCCCAGGCCGTGGCCCTGCGCCGTTTGGCCGGGGGCGCGGTAGAACGGCTCGCCCAGTTGGCTCAGGTGCTCGGCTTCGACGCCGGGGCCGTGGTCGCGCACGCTGATCAGAATGCGTTCGCCCAGGCGGCGCGCCTGCAACTCGATCGGTTGGCCGGGCGGGTTGAAGCGCTGGGCATTGCGCAACAGGTTATCCACGGCGCGTTCGATCATGGTCGGCCAGCCTTTGAGGCGCAGGTCGGGATCGGCGCTCAGTTGCACCACTTGGTCTGGCGCGCTGAGTTGGGCGTCCTTTTGCAGGGTCTTGAGCAGCGGGATGAGGTCGACGTCTTCGGCACTGGCGTTGTCGGCATCGACCCGGGCCAGCACCAGGATTTCGCTGATCAGTGCTTCCAGGCGGTCGCACTCGCGGGTCAGGCGCGGCCAGAGTCTTTCCCGTTCCTCGGGGCCGGCCCGCTCGGCCAGGGCCAGGGCGATACGCAGGCGGGCCAGGGGCGAGCGCAGTTCGTGGGACACGTCTCGCAGCAGTTGGCGCTGGCTGCCGATCAGGCTCTGCAAGCGTGCGCCCATGCGGTTGAAGTCGGTGGCGAGTACGCCGAACTCATCGCGGCGGTTGGCCAGTTGCGCCAGGCTGTTCTGCTGGTAGGTGGCCTGGCCGAGGTCGTGTACCGCGCCACGCAGGCGGCTTAAGGGGCGGGTGATGGACAGCGTCACCAGCAGGCTGAACAGGGTCAGCACCACCAGGGCAATCGCCAATGCGCTCAACGGCCACATCAGGCTGCTGCGATGCCAGGCGTCCAGCTCCGGGTGGGGGATGCGATAGATCAGCAGGTAGGTGTCGCCGGTCTTTTCGCTGGTGTACTCGGCGGTCAGGCGCCGCCAGGGCAGGTGGCCGTCCTTGCTGTCGTTCTGCCGGGCTTCGAAGGCGGCGGCGCGGCGCGGAAAGGTGCCGCGGACCACGGGCTCGCCGCTTTCGTTGAGTACTTGCACGTCAATGTGATACTGACGCTTGCGCTGTTGCAGCAAGTCTTGGGCGGCGTCCTCGCCCTGGGCTTCGTAGAGTTGGGTCCACTCTTCGGCCAGGTTATTGAGGCCGGGGTGGCGGCTGAGAATCCAGGCGTCCTGGTTGAGCATATGCCCAAGCAGGATCGACAGCCCGGCAACCAAGGCGATAGCCAGCCAGAAACTGGCCAGGATGCGCCAGAACAATGAACGCACAGGAAACCCTCAAACAGGAAAAGCCCAGCGGCGCGAACCGCTGGGCTGGGGCAGTGAAGCTAACGCATTATTGCGCTTTTTGCGGCTGCTGCGCTTTCCAGGCCTGGAATTCCTTCCATTCGGCGCGGCGTTGTTCCTGTTTCTTGACGATCTCGTCGAATTTCTTCTGCTGGTCAGGCTTGAGTACGGCACGGATATCGGCCTGGGTTTTCTGCTTGCCGGCGGCGATTTCATCTTGCATGGCTTTCTGCTCAGCAGCCGGGAGTTTGTCCAGGTACTTTTTGACCAGGTCTTTGCGAGCCTGCCATTGGTCACCCATCAGCTTGCCAATTTGCTCGCGCTGTTCCTTGCTCAAGTCCAGCTGGCTGAGCGGGCCACCTTTGCCACGCGGACCGTGTTCACCGCCGTGGCCTGGGCCACCCATCATCATGTGGCCTTCTGGGCCGCCCATCGGGCCTGGGCCTTCGGGCATTGCCGCCATGGCAACGGTGGGCAGGGCAGCGGCGAACATCAGAGCGATTAGGGTCTTGCGCATGGTGATTCTCCTGTCTCTATTCCGGTGAGTCCGGATGTGAGTAGATTACGGAGATCAAGGTCAGCGGCGGTCAGGTGTGGGTAAAGCTTGGGTAAAGAGGGTTTTGGCGGCGCCTGACAAAACCCTTGGGAACGAGCAGATCAACGGTGGGATCAGTGTGGCGCGGGGTTCAGAGGCTGTAGTAGTAGCCGCGGCTGCGCAGCGCCACGATCCGTGGCCGGCCATCCGGGTGCGGGCCGATCTTCTTGCGCAGGTTGCTGACGTGCATGTCGAGGCTGCGATCGTAGAGGGTCAGCTTGCGGCCGAGGGCGATCTGCGCCAGTTCCTGTTTATCCAGCGGTTCGCCGGGCTGGCGCAGCAAGGCTTCGAGCAGGCGGCTTTCGGAGACGGTGAGGGTGAATTCCTGATTGTCGATGCTGACCACGCCGCGCACCGGGCTGAAGCACAGGTCGCCCAGTTCCAGCTGGGTCGACACGGCAGCCGGGTGGCTGCGACGCAGCACCGCACGCAGGCGGGCAGTCAGTTCCCGCGGGTCACAGGGCTTGGCCAGGTAATCGTCGGCGCCCAGTTCCAGGCCGAGGATGCGGTCCAGCGGCTCGCCCCGGGCCGACAGCATCAGCACCGGCAACTCCGGATGGTCGTTGCGCAATTGCTTGAGCAACTCCAGGCCGCTGCCGTCGGGCAACATCACGTCGAGCACCACGGCCGCCGGGGCGCTGTCGGCCAAGGCTTTGCGGGCGCTCAAGCCGTCGTGGCAGGCGCGCACCTGGAAGCCTTCCTGGCCCAACCAACTGGTCAGCAGCTCACAGAGCTCCTGGTCATCATCTATCAGTAACAGCTCGCTCATGACTCACTCAATTTAGCCATTGTCGACGGCGACGGTGCCCACCGCTGGCGAAGATCCCGCACAGCAAGGCGATCAGCGCGACGGCCGCGCCGGTGACAAACCACTGCTGCTGTTCGGTCAGCCATCGGGTCAAGCCGCCGCCCTGTACCTCTTTGAGTTGCTGGGCCAGGCGTTGGTTCTCTTGGCGCAAGCGACTCAACTGGGCACTTTCACGCGCAGCATCCGTGGTTTGCAGTTGCTTGCTCAGTTCTTCACGCAGCCGTTCGCTTTCTTTCAAGCGTTGCTGCAATTCGGTGATCTGGCTGCCGGCGCTCAAGGACAGGGGCGTAGAACTGCCGGTGCTTGAGGTTTCTTCAGCGTGGGCCGTAGCCCCGATCATTAACACTGCCAACAGACACAACTGACGTAAGCGCATCGGAACTCCTGATTCCACACGAATATTCAGAACGTTGTCGGCAGGTTACCCAGAATAATGAGCAATTAGGAGTGCGCCGAACCGAATTGGTTCGGCGCGACCGGGGTCAAGGCAGGACTTGCTTGAACGGTTTGATCACCACGTCCGCGTAGACGCCGGCCGCTACATACGGATCGGCCTTGGCCCAGGCCTGGGCATCGGCCAGGGACGCGAACTCGGCAACGATCAGGCTACCGGTGAAACCGGCGTCGCCCGGGTCGTTGCTGTCGATCGCCGGGAGCGGGCCGGCCAACACGATGCGGCCTTCGGCCTGCAGTACTTTCAGGCGCTCGACGTGGGCCGGGCGCGCGGAGAGGCGTTTTTCCAGCGAGTTGGCAACGTCGGTGGCAATGATGGCGTAGAGCATGTCAGTCCTCGGTTTTCGGCGAAGTGGGGTCGGTGTCATGCAGGTGGCGCGACAGGTAGATGCCTTGGCCGACCAGGAACAATACGGTCATGCCCAGGCTGCCGAACACCTTGAAGTCGACCCAGTAGTCCTGGAAGGTGAAGGCCACGAACAGGTTGGCGGCGCCGCAGAACAGGAAAAATACGATCCAGGCCATGTTCAGGCGCGTCCATACCGGCTCCGGCAGGGTCAGGGCGTGGCCCATGATCCGCTTGATCAACAGGCGGTCGCCAACGAAGTGGCTGCCGATAAACGCCAGGGCGAACAGCCAGTTCACCACCGGGGCTTTCCATTTAAGGAAGGTTTCGCTGTGGAAGGCCAGGGTCAGGCTGCCGAAGACCAGGCAGGCGACGAGGGTCAGCCATTGGCTTTTTTCGAGTTTGCGCTGGGAGATGAAGATGGCGCCGTAGACCACGATGGAGCTGATGATCAGCACGGCGGTGGCGCTGTAGATGCCTCCGAAGGTCAGTTCATGGCCGGCGAGATCGATGACCCTGGGGTCGAGTTTGTAAACGATGAAAAACAGCAACAGCGGGATGAAGTCGATGAATTGTTTCACAGTAAGAGCCAGAAGCTGGATGTGGCGGCATAATAACAAACATCCTTGGTAGCGAAAGCGCCACCTGACTTGAGGTTACACACTTCCGTGAATGTTGATTTGCACTGCCACAGCACGGCCTCCGATGGCGCCCTGGCGCCCGCGGTGCTGGTTGCGCGTGCGTTTGAAAAAGGCGTGCGAGTCCTGTCGTTGACCGACCACGATACCCTCGAAGGCCTCGACGAAGCCCGCGAAGCCGCCCAGGCCCTGGGTATGCAACTGGTCAACGGCGTGGAATTGTCCTGCACCTGGGGTGGCGCCACCATTCATGTGCTTGGCTACGGTTTCGACCAGAAAGCCCCGCCGCTGGTGGAGGCCATCGCCCAATTGCGCGATGGCCGCTGGCTGCGCTCCGAAGAAATAAGCCGCAAGCTCGGCCTCAAAGGCAT
Source organism: Pseudomonas sp. PSPC2-3 (assembly GCF_049898265.1). NCBI lineage: Bacteria > Pseudomonadati > Pseudomonadota > Gammaproteobacteria > Pseudomonadales > Pseudomonadaceae > Pseudomonas > Pseudomonas sp. PSPC2-3. Next base: position 463,539 of record NZ_JAFCXJ010000004.1, read on the forward strand.
GTCCAACGCCCTCGACGGCGCCCGGGCCATCCAGCAGGAGCTGGGCGACAGCGGCAACGCACCGGCCCGGCCGCATTTCGCCGATTGGATGGTGCGCGAAGGGTTTGTCCGGGACCGCGCCGAAGCCTTTCGCAAATGGCTGGGCGCCGGCAAGCTGGGCGACGTCAAGCAGCACTGGCCGACCTTGGACGACACCGTCGAGACCCTGCGGGCCTCCGGGGCCTGGGTCAGCCTGGCACATCCCTGGCATTACGATTTCACCCGCAGCAAGCGTCGCAAGCTGATTGGCGACTATATTGGTGCGGGCGGCCACGCAATTGAAGTGGTCAACGGGCATCAACCCGCCGAACAGGTTGGCAGCCTGGCGATTCTTGCCCGCGAATTTGGTCTGCTGGTCAGCGCCGGCAGTGACTTTCATGGCCCAGGCGGCTGGTCCGAGATCGGCGAATATCGCCCGGTCCCGGAAGACTTGCCGCTCTTGTGGGGGCGATTCAAGCATGACCCCATTATTGCCACCGTCTGAACAGGTAGAGCACGTGAGTCAATTCTTCCAGATTCATCCGGAAAACCCTCAGCCACGCCTGATCAAACAGGCCGTGGAGATCATTCGCGCCGGTGGCGTGGTGATCTATCCAACGGATTCGTCCTACGCCATCGGTTGTCAGATCGGCGACAAAAACGCGGTCGAGCGTGTCAGACGCCTGCGTCAGCTGGACGACAAGCACAACTTCGCGCTGATCTGCAGCGACCTGTCCCAACTGGGCCTGTTCGCCAAGGTCGACACCGGCACCTTCCGCCTGCTCAAGGCTCACACGCCGGGGCCGTACACCTTTATTCTCAACGCCACCCGCGAAGTGCCGCGCCTGCTGCTGCATCCGAAGAAGCGCACCATCGGCCTGCGCGTGCCGGAACACCCGATCGCCCTGGCGCTGCTGGCCGAGTTGGGCGAGCCGCTGATGAGCGTGTCGCTGATCATGCCCGGCGCCACTGAACCGCTGGAAGACCCCTACGAAATGCGCCAACTGCTGGAAAAACACGTCGACCTGATCATCGACGGTGGTTTCGGCGGCGGCAAGGCATCCACCGTGATCAACCTGGCCGACGGCGACCCCGAAGTGATCCGCGTTGGCTGCGGCGACCCCGCGCCGTTTATGGCCGAGGCCTGAATGTCGGCCGTGGAAACCGTCGACAGCCAGGCCGGCGCCCAGCAGGAACTGCCGTTTGCCATGGTGTATGGCCAGGCGGTCATGGAAATGCCGCTGGACCTGTACATCCCGCCGGATGCCCTGGAAGTGTTCCTCGAGGCCTTCGAAGGCCCGCTGGACTTGCTGCTGTACCTGATTCGCAAGCAGAACATCAACATCCTCGACATCCCGGTGGCGGAAATCACCCGCCAGTACATGGGCTATGTCGAGCTGATGCAGTCGGTGCGCCTGGAACTGGCCGCCGAGTACCTGGTGATGGCCGCGATGCTCGCCGAGATCAAGTCGCGCATGCTGTTGCCGCGCTCGGAGACGATCGAGGCCGAAGAGGACGACCCGCGCGCCGAACTGATCCGACGGCTGCAGGAGTACGAACGCTTCAAGGCCGCCGCCGAAGGCATCGACGGCCTCAGTCGCGTGGGCCGCGATGTGGTGGTGCCCAAGCTCGATGCGCCGGAAGCCCGGGCGCGCAAGCTGTTGCCGGACGTGAGCCTGGAAGAGTTACTGATGTCGATGGCCGAGGTACTGCGCCGTGGCGACATGTTTGAACACCACCAGGTCAGCCGCGAGGCGTTGTCGACCCGCGAGCGCATGAGCGATGTGCTCGAACGCCTCAAAGGCGGCGGTTTTGTGCCGTTTGTCGAGCTGTTCACCGCCGAAGAAGGGCGCCTGGGGGTGGTGGTGACCTTTATGGCGATCCTTGAGCTGGTCAAGGAATCCTTGGTCGAGCTGGTCCAGAATGAGCCTTTTGCGGCTATCCACGTGCGGGCGCGAGCCGAATAACGAGCTGAATCGATGAATCTGACTGAACCCCGCGAACTGGCCCCGCTGCTGGAGGCCTTTCTTCTGGCCTCGGGTAAGCCGCAATCCCTGGAGCGCCTGTTCGAACTCTTTGAAGAGGCCGAACGTCCTGAACCGCCGGTCTTCAAGAAAGCCCTGGAGATCCTGCGCAAGTCCTGCGACGGCCGCGCCTTTGAACTGCGCGAAGTGGCGTCGGGTTATCGCCTGCAGATACGTGAGAAGTTTTCCCCATGGGTCGGCCGCTTGTGGGAAGAACGCCCGCAACGTTATTCCCGGGCGATGCTGGAAACCATGGCGCTGATCGCCTATCGCCAGCCGATCACTCGCGGTGAAATCGAGGACGTGCGCGGTGTGGCGGTCAACAGCCATATCGTCAAGACGTTGCTGGAGCGCGAGTGGATTCGCATCGTCGGTTACCGCGACGTGCCCGGCAAACCGGCGATGTTCGCCACCACCAAGGTGTTCCTCGACCACTTCAACCTGAAAAACCTCGACGACCTGCCGCCCTTGGCCGAATTGCGCGAGATGGAAACCGAGCCGGAACTCGACTTCGACGACGCCCCGGTCCCGGCGAGCCTGCAGGAACTGGCCGATGCCACGGCCGAGCCGGAAGAACCGAAGGACGAAACCAGTTTCCATACCTTGTTGCTGGAACTGGACGACATGGAGCAGGGGATCAAGACCGACTTCGATGACTTGCTGCGTGATGGCGCGGCCGAGCCCGAAAGCCAGGTGAATGTTGAAGCCGAGCCAGAGCCCGAAGCGGAACCTGAGGAAGACATTCTCGGCGTCGCCCAAGCCCGCGAAAAACTCCTGGCCGCCGTCGCCGCCCTCGAACAGCCGCCGCTGAGCGACGAAGAGGACGAAGCCCGTGCCCTGGCCGAAGCGATCGAGGCCGAGCGCCGCCAGCTCGACGACTGACGCCCACCTTGTAGGAGCGAGCTTGCTCGCGAAAAACCCAAGAGCACCGCAGACAACCAGATTCCCCGCGTTATCGTTGACGATATTCGCGAGCAAGCTCGCTCCTACAGTCGGTGGGCACCACCGGTCGGCGGAAAAACCACCGACTCGGCACTTATCGACTAGCCTCTGATGCGCAACGCGCGCCATGCGCGTATGATTCGCGACCCTTTGCCGATGTATTCGGCCAAAGCCCTGCTTTCAACACTCTTCAGGCCACGCCTGAATCGACCCACCGGGAGGTGCTTAAGATGAACGACAAAGACCAGAACGACAGCCAGGAAATCGGCCCAGCAGGCGAAAAACTGCAAAAGGTGCTGGCGCGTATCGGCGTGGGCTCGCGCCGCGACGTCGAAGCCTGGATCACCCAGAAGCGCATCAAGGTCAACGGCGTCGAGGCCACCCTTGGCCAGCGCGTCGACCTGCACGATGCAATCACCATTGATGGCAAGGTCATCAAGCGTGAAGAGGCCGCCGAATCGGTGCGCCGCGTGATCATGTACAACAAGCCCGATGGCGAGATCTGCACCCGTGACGACCCGGAAGGCCGTCCGACCGTGTTCGACAAGATGCCAAAGCCCAAAGAAGGCCGTTGGATCAACATCGGCCGTCTCGACATCAACACCACCGGCTTGCTGATGTTCACCACCGACGGTGAGCTGGCCAACCGCTTGATGCACCCGTCCTACGAGATGGACCGCGAATACGCCGTGCGTGTGCGTGGTGAAGTCGATGACGAGATGATCGAACGCTTGAAAGCGGGCGTCGTCCTCGAAGACGGCCCGGCCAAGTTCACCGATATCAAGCAAGCACCCGGCGGCGAAGGTTTCAACCACTGGTACCACTGCGTGGTGATGGAAGGTCGCAACCGTGAAGTGCGTCGCCTGTGGGAATCCCAGGGCCTGGTGGTCAGCCGCCTGAAGCGCGTGCGCTTCGGTCCGGTGTTTCTCAACTCCGACCTGCCGATGGGCCGCTGGCGCGAAATGAGCCAGTACGAAGTCGACATCCTCAGCGCCGAAGTCGGCCTGACGCCGGTCGCGATGCCGCAGATGAACGCCAAGAGCAAAGACAAGCTCGAACGCATGCAGCGTAAATCGTCGCGCCCGGTGGCTCGCACCGAACGCGTTGCCCGCACCCTGCGCCCGGCGCTGGATGCACCGGCTACCGGCGGGCGGATTTCCCGTGAGCCGCACATTGAAGGCGAACGTCGTCCAACCGCGCCATCGCGTCAGGAAGGCGAACGTGCGCCACGCACGCCGCGTCCTGCCGGCCGTGGCGAAGCGCCAAGCGGTGGTCGCGGTAATCGCGGTGAAGCCGGTCGCGGTGCGCCCGCAGGTCGCCCGGCCGACAACGCCAGCACCAAGCGCCCAGCCAAGCCCGCGCCGAACAAGCGCCCAGGCCTGAAACTGGTGGCGGACGAGCCGTCGGGCAAGCGCCGTGGCGCGCCGGCCGGTTCCGGTCAGCGCCCGGGTTTTGGTCGCAAGAAACCGCAGTGATGTAAGCGCTGCATAAAAACGCCAACCCTCGGGTTGGCGTTTTTTTTGGATCTGCATTTGCAATGCCATCAACTGTGGGAGGGAGCAAGCCGCTCCCACAGTTGGATTTGATCAGAACGCAAAGGTGCCATCGAACACCGGCTTGTCATCCAGCGCCAACACCCCGCTGGCGAAGATCAAATCCAGGTGATGACTGCCTTTCTGCCCGCCACCCAACCCAAGGTGCAGGCCGCAGTGACGCTCTTCGAACCCGGCGTTGCGCGCATACAGATCCTTGACCCCTTCATTGGTACCGATCCCCAGTTCCTCCACGCGGCGGTTCGATGGGTTAGCGTTCAGGTACTTGTTGAAATCGTCCGCCAGCCCCGGGACGTCGCTGGCCACACTGCAGATGGTCGAGTTTTCGATCCACAGCTCCAGCGGTGATTGCAGCACGCCATATTTGCGTGCGAAGGGGATGGTGCTGAGGAAGGTGCCGACAAACCGCACCTGGCCGTTGATGGCTTCGCTGTGGGTGGCGATCTCGCCGGGGGCCAGGTCGTGGTTGCCGATGCCGTTGATATTGGTCCACTTCTTGATGCTGCTCAGCGGTGCTCGCAGGCGTGAGCCGTGCCGATCGCTGAAGCTCAGCACCGAGGCCTGGGACATGCGCCGGATCAGCGTGGCGTTGAGGTCGGCGATGCGTTGCGGCTCGACGCTGAAGGTGTCGTAGAAGTAGTCGCCGTAGTCCTTGAACAGCAGGGATTTTTTCCAGTGCTCGGCCATTACGCCATGCAACGCGCGGATAAAGTCCGGGCCTTCGGCGCGGGGGTTGGGCAGGGTCGAGGCGTCGTAGAAAAACAGGTACAGGTCGCAGGTTTCGATGGCTTCGGCCAGGGTGTCGCTGGCGGCCAGGTCCAGGCGCTGCACCTGGAAGTTGAAGCGGGCGGCGCTGCCGAGGCTGATCGCCTGGGCAATCGCCTCGTAGCGTTCGGTATGGCCCAGCAGTACGGTCGGCCGGCTCAAGCCGCTGAGGGCCGGATGGTGGGCGAGGTAGTAGAGAAAGTGTTCGACGGCGCGGGCCTTGTCCATGACGGGTGTCCTTGTGTGCCTTGGGTAAGGGGGCAGGCGCAGCGCACTGCGCCTGCCGGATGCCTGCCGGGGGTTAGAACGGCCACATCGCGGTGCCAAAAGGCACCACGGCATCGGCTTGCATCATTTCAACGGCGGCCTCATGGGTCGGCGCTTCAAACCAATCGTCGAGTTGCAGTTCGGTTTCCAGGTCGTTTTCCAGTGCTTGCATGGTGTATCTCCTAGAGGACGTTGTTTGAGAACGGCTTACCCGCGGGCTTCGCTGGGCAAGTGAAAGAACCTAGGTGAGAGTGTTTCGGAATGCAAAAATTTTATTGACACGGTCTCATTTGGATTTTTTGTTCTGTTTTTGACGCGCCATTTTTTCCCCATGCAAAACAGCGCACTGGGGCAGGCGAGTGTTCGGATATGTCCTACCGCCAATTTTTTGTGAACTGACAGATACTGGCTGGGTGTAACGCCGATTTTCCGCGTTGTAACGATTGATTTACGCAAAAGGCCTGCGGTACCGGGCCGGCACCGCGCTGTAAGGAATACCTGACAGATTGTCGCGGATGCTCGCCAGGGCCGTCCGCAAGCGGTCGAGCGGTGTACAATGCGCCGCGTTTTACTGTGACCCCCTTGCGTAACCGCGCAAAAGGCCAAGACCTCAGGGTTTATCCACCCTGATCACTCCGCCTGGCCACGAGCCAGACGGGTTCGATTTCGTCACAGATAAAAACAAACAGGTGACGCATGACCGATAGAACGACGCTGTATTCCTGGTGCCTGCGCTGGGGTTTGAGCGGCGCTGCTTGAGTCGCACATCAAGGCAGCAACCTGCATTCAACATCATCAAACCTTGCGTGAGAGCCTTTTCATGAGTGGACCCGATTCCTCTTCAGGCGAACTGAAACGTGGCCTGAAAAACCGTCATATCCAGTTGATCGCCCTCGGTGGCGCCATCGGCACCGGCCTGTTCCTGGGCTCGGCCGGGGTGCTCAAATCCGCCGGCCCGTCGATGATCCTGGGCTATGCCATCTGCGGCTTCATTGCCTTCATGATCATGCGCCAACTCGGCGAAATGATCGTCGAAGAGCCGGTAGCCGGCTCCTTCAGCCACTTTGCCCACAAATACTGGGGCGGTTTCGCCGGCTTCCTGTCGGGCTGGAACTGCTGGATTCTGTACATCCTGGTGGGCATGTCGGAGCTGACGGCTGTCGGCAAATACGTGCATTACTGGTGGCCGGAGATTCCGACCTGGGTGTCGGCGGCGGCGTTTTTCGTGTTGATCAACCTGATCAACCTGGCCAACGTCAAAGTCTTCGGCGAGGCCGAGTTCTGGTTCGCCATCATCAAGGTGGTGGCCATCGTCGGCATGATCGCCCTGGGCAGCTACCTGCTGGTCAGCGGCAGCGGCGGCCCGCAAGCCTCGGTGAGTAACCTGTGGGAACACGGCGGCTTCTTCCCCCACGGTGTCGGTGGGTTGGTGATGGCCATGGCGCTCATCATGTTCTCCTTCGGCGGCCTGGAAATGCTCGGCTTTACCGCGGCCGAAGCCGACCAGCCACGCACCGTGATCCCCAAGGCGATCAATCAGGTGATCTACCGCATTCTGATCTTCTACATCGGCGCCCTGGTGGTGCTGTTGTCGCTGACGCCGTGGGACAGCCTGCTGGCGACCCTCAATGCGTCCGGCGATGCTTATAGCGGCAGCCCGTTCGTGCAGGTGTTCTCGATGCTCGGCAGCAACACTGCCGCGCATATCCTCAACTTTGTGGTGCTGACCGCCGCGCTGTCGGTGTACAACAGCGGCACCTACTGCAACAGCCGCATGCTGCTGGGCATGGCCGAGCAGGGCGACGCGCCGCGGGTGTTGGCGAAGATCGACAAGCGCGGCGTGCCGGTGCGCTCGATCCTCGCCTCGGCGGCGATCACCCTGGTGGCGGTGCTGATGAATTACCTGGTCCCGCAACACGCGCTGGAACTGCTGATGTCGCTGGTGGTGGCCACGCTGGTGATCAACTGGGCGATGATCAGCTTCTCCCACTTCAAGTTCCGCCAGTACATGAACCGCACCGGCCAGGTGCCGTTGTTCAAGGCGCTGTGGTATCCGTATGGCAATTACCTGTGCCTGGCGTTCGTGGTGTTTATCCTGGTGATCATGTTGATGAGTCCGGGGATTCAGGTCTCGGTGTATGCGATCCCGGTGTGGGTGGCGTTCATGGGGCTGTGTTACTGGATCAAGAACAAGCGCCGCGCGGATCAGCGTCTGGCGACGGCCGCGCTGGAGTAACCCTTCGATGCTGTTGAGCAAACCCGGCCGCGTGCCGGGTTTGTCGTTTGAAGGGATGGGCGGGGCGCATTCGCGTATCCTTGGGCTCCCCTTAGAGGAACCCGTTGCTCATGCTGGTGATTTCCAACAACGTCCACTTGCCCGACGCCGAGATCGAGCTGACCGCCATTCGCGCCCAGGGCGCCGGCGGGCAGAACGTCAACAAGGTGTCGAGCGCGGTGCATCTGCGCTTTGATATTCCGGCCTCGTCGTTGCCGGAATTCTATAAGGAGCGCTTGCTGGCACTGCGCGACAGTCGGATTACCAGCGACGGCGTGCTGGTGCTCAAGGCCCAGCAATACCGCACCCAGGAACAGAACCGCGCCGATGCGCTGGAGCGCCTGGTGGAGTTGATCCTCAGCGCCACCAAGGTGGAGAAGAAACGCCGCCCGACCAAACCGACCCTGGGCTCGAAGAAACGCCGCCTCGAATCCAAGACCAAGCGCGGCAGCATCAAGGCCGGGCGCGGCAAGGTCGACTTCTAGGCGTCGCGCGCCTCGCGGGCCTTGGGTGCTTGCCGGTACAGGTAGACACTCAGCAGCAACCCGACCAGGGCGGCGAGGGCGGCGAACAGGAAGATCGACGCAAAGCCAAAGCCGGCCGCCACGGCCCCGGCCAGCGGGCCGGTGATCCCCAGCGACAGGTCGATGAACAGCGAGTACGCGCCCACCGCCGAACCCCGGCTGGACGCAGGCACCAGATTGACCGCCTCCACTCCCAGCGCCGGAAACACCAAAGAAAAACCGAAGCCGCTCAACGCCGCGCCCGCCAGTGCCCACGGCGCATCCGGCGCCAGCCACAGCAGCAGCAAGCCCAGCACCTCCACCGACAGGCAGGCGATCGCCACGCGAAAGCCGCCGATGCGGTTGATCAAATTGCCGAACAACAGGCGCGCGCCGATAAAACTGGCGCCGAACAGGCTCAGTGCCCACACCGCGTTATCCCAATGCTGGGTGGTGTAATACAAGGTGATGAAGGTGGCGATGGTGCCAAAGCCGATGGAGCCCAGCGCCAGTGCGCAACCGTGAGGCAATACCCGGCCCAGCACATTCATGAAAGGCAGGCGCACCCCGGCGACAATCGGTGCCGGCTCTTTGCGCCACGCCAGCAGCAGACCCAGCGCCGCCAGCAGCAGGATACTCACGCCCATGCTCCACAAGCCGAGGTGACGCACCAGCAGCACCCCCAACGGCGCGCCGACCGCCAGGGCGCCATAGCTGGCGATGCCGTTCCACGAGATGACCTTCGCCGTGTTCGCCGCCCCCACCCGGCCAATGCCCCAGCCGATGGCGCCCGAACCTACCAGGCTTTCGGCACTGCCCAGCACCAGGCGGCCGATGAGCAGGCTGCCCAGGCTCAGCGCCGGCAGGCTGGAAAACCACGCCGCGAGCAACATGAACACGCCGCTCAGGCCGCAGCCCGCCAGGCCGATCAGCACGGCGCGCTTGCTGCCCAGGTTATCGATGATGCGCCCGGCATACGGCCGGCTCAGCAGGGTGGCGAGGTATTGCACACTGATCACCAGCCCGGCGATCACCGCGCCAAAGCCCAGCTCACTGTGGACATAGCCCGGCAACACGGCCAGGGGAATGCCGATATTCAGGTAGCCGATAAAGGTGAACAACACGATGGAAACAACTTGCAGCGTGACCGCCATGGGGCGCTGGGTATCTGGCATGGGAAGGGTCCACTGTCGCAGCAGGTAAAGATAGGCTGCTAATGATACCGATGCTTTGGCCCGCGCAGGGCAGTAAAAAGCCAATACGTCGGTCTAAACCGTGTCAGGACCGGGCAGGAGCGAGCAATTGCGTGGTGACCAGGGCGGCCAAGGCGTTTTCCTGGGTGCCGAAGCGCTTGAGCAGCAGGGCCTGTTTGTCCGCGTTGAGGCGGTTCCATACGTCGACCATCTGCAGGGCAGTGTCGAGTATGGCGGCGTTGGGGCTATCGGAGTGGTTGTCGGTCATGGCGGGTATCTCGGGAATTTCAGGCAGTGTGGAAAGCGCTCAAAGGTGCGCTTTCCACACGGTCTGGTACGGCGTCAGTCCTGGCTTTCGCGGTCGACTGGTTTTGCTTCTTTGGCCTCAGGCTGCTTGTCGCCGGCCTGCTGCGGTGTTGGCTGCTCTGTTGGGTGCAGGCTTGGGAAGGGGAGATTAGGTATCTCGTGCATCGTCGTCGCTCCTCGCAAAGTCTGTTTTTTCAATCGCAGGTGATTCCGCGCTCTCAAAAAGCCTTGGCAGGATACAGCACTGTAAATGACAAAAAGACTTTTATATCGACGGATGGACAAAGCGTCATCGTTAAAGCACAAGTGACCAGACGTCGCACCACTAGAACGGCACTTTGCCCAGGATCATGTCGCGGTACATCACGAAATCCCCGAGCAGGCTGTAGAACGGATGCTGGAAGGTCGCCGGGCGGTTCTTTTCGAAGAAGAAGTGGCCCACCCAGGCGAAGCCGTAGCCGGCGATGGGCACCGCAATCAGCAGGCCGAGGGCGCCTTTGCCCAGCACATACGCCAGAAGCCCAATCACCAGCGTGGTGCCGATAAAGTGCAGGCGCCGGCAGGTGCTGTTGCCGTGTTCTTTCAGGTAATACGGGTAAAACTCGGCGAAGCTATTGAATTGCTTGGTATTTCCCACGGTGGTCGGCCCTCTGATTGTTATGCCGTCGAACAGTTGTTCGGCGGGGAGCTTATTTGAGTCTAGAGTGATCAGTGGTAACAGCCAGTGACATTAGATGCCACTTTAGTATCCTTGCCTTCCTGGCTGCGGTTTCAGCCTGCTTTATTAAGAAGACGCCATGAGCGAACGAACAACTTCTGCAAGCTGGGCGATGGGGATAGTCAAGGCACTGGAAATGGACGGCCTGGATTGCCAGGTGTTGTTCAAACAATTGGGCCTGGACTATGCCGCCCTCAACGACCCCGATGCGCGCTTTCCGCAAGACTCCATGACGCGGCTGTGGCAGCGTGCCGTGGAATTGTCGGGCAACCCCGCGATTGGCCTGAACATGGGCAAAGTGGTGCGCCCGGCGTCGTTTCACGTGACCGGTTACGCGCTGATGTCCAGCAACACATTGGCGGAAGGCTTTATGCGCCTGGTGCGCTACCAGCGGATCATCGCCGAAAGCGCTGACCTGAGTTTCCGATTATTACCCGAAGGCTATGCGCTGATTCTGACAGTACATGGCGATCACCTGCCGCCCACCCGGCAAAGCGCCGAAGCCTCGCTGGCCTGTGCGCTGGCGCTGTGCGGTTGGTTGACCGGGCGTACCCTGCAACCGCGCAAGGTGCTGCTGCAAGGTGAACAACCCGCCGACCTCGCGCCCTACAAACAGGCGTTCCATGCGCCCCTGGAATTCAACGCAGCCTATGACGCGCTGATTTTCGAGCGCGCCGACATGGAAGCGCCGCTGCCCACCGCCAATGAGGCAATGGCGCTGCTGCACGACCGGTTTGCCGGTGAATACCTGGCGCGCTTCTCCGAAAGCCGTGTGACCCACAAGGCGCGGCAGGTGCTGTGCCGCCTGTTGCCCCAGGGCGAACCCAAGCGCGAAGTGGTGGCCCAGACCCTGCACCTGTCCCAACGCACGTTGCAGCGACGTCTGCAGGAAGAGGGCACCAGTTTCCAGACCCTGCTGGACGACACCCGCCGCGAACTCGCCGAGCAATACCTGGCGCAGCCGAGCATGACCCTGCTGGAGATCGCCTATCTGCTGGGCTTTGCCGACCCGAGCAACTTCTTCCGCGCCTTCCGCCGCTGGTTCGACGCCACGCCCGGCGAGTACCGCGCGCGCTTGCTGGATGCGTCGACGGTCAGTGACGCCAGAACGCCGGGATGCACAGAACAAAGACTGTAATGATTTCCAGCCGGCCGAGCAGCATGCCCAGCGCCAGGATCCACTTGGCCGCGTCCGGCAGGCTGGCGAAGTTGCCGGCCGGGCCGATGGTTTCGCCCAGGCCCGGGCCGACCCCGGATACCGTGCTGGCGGCGCCGGTCAGCGCGGTCATCCAGTCCAGGCCGAGCAGCGACAAGGCCAGGGCGATCATGCAAATGGTGATGGCGAAGAAAAACGAGAAGGTCAGGATCGAACGCACGATCTCTTCGTCGAGGCGGTGGCCGTTGTACTTCTGCTTGATCACCGCGCGCGGGTGAATCAACTGGTTCAAGTTGGCCTTGAGCAGGATATAGGCGACCTGGAAGCGGAAGATCTTGATCCCGCCCGCCGTTGACCCCGAGCAACCGCCGATAAAACCCAGGTAGAAAAACAGCATCAGTGAGAAATTGCCCCACAGGCTGTAGTCCCCCAGTGCAAAACCGGTCGTCGTCACCACCGACGTCACGTTCAGGGCCACATGGCGCAGCGCATCCAGCCAGTGCAGGTTGGTGGTCCACCAGTACCAGGTGCCGAGCACCAGCCAGGTCACCAACAGCAAGGCGAGCAAACCCTGCACCTGCTGATCCTTGATCAACGCCCGACGGTTGCCGCGCAACGTGGCGACGTACAGGGTGAACGGCAGGCTGCCGAGGATCATCACCACCACCGCCACCCAATGCACCGCCGGTTGTTTCCAGTGCGCCAGGGACTCATCGGAGGTGGAAAACCCGCCGGTGGAAATCGCCGACATCGCATGGTTGATCGCATCGAACAAGCCCATCCCGGCCCACCAGAACGCCAGGCTGCCGAGGATGGTGATGCCCACATACGCCGCCACGATCAGCCGCGCCACCATGTGCGAACGCGGCATGACCTTTTCCGAGCGGTCCGAGGACTCGGTCTGGAACAGGCGCATGCCACCAATGCGCAGCAGCGGCAGGATCGCCACCGCCATGCCGATAAAGCCGATCCCGCCGAGCCAGTGCAGCAGCGAACGCCACATCAAAATGCCGGGCGACATGGTGTCCAGCCCGCTCAACACCGTGGAACCGGTGGCGGTGATGCCGGACATGCTTTCAAAAAACGAGTCGGTGTAGCTGATGTTCTGCGTCAGGAAAAACGGCAGCGCGGCGAAGATGCACACCACCACCCAACTGCTCACCGTCAGCAGGTACATGTCCCGGGGACGCAGGTGGATATGTTCCGGGCGACCGGGAATCACCAGGGCCAGGCCGGCGATAAAGGTAATCAGGCTGGCCCACAGGAACGACGGCAGGTCGCTGGTGCGTTCGAAGATCACCAGGATGGCCATCGGAACGACCATGGCGATCGCGAGGGTGATCAGGAAGATGCCGATGATGAAGCCAATGATGCGAAGGGTCGGCAACGCCATGAAGTCTGCTCGGGTGACAGGGGAAGGGCGCCATTCTACCTGGGGTGCAGGGCATGTAAACCTTGGCCGCCGATCGGCGGCGCGTAGCTATGTAGCGCATGGTTCAGGGGGCGCTTAGGCACGATGGGCCGGTATGTTTCCTATTCGAGAGGCCACCATGCCGTCTGATTTATTGTTATCTGCACCGCCAACTGTCAAGGACGCCCCGCAACAGGTTGCGTTGCGCGAACAGTTAATGGCGCTCGACCGCCAGATCGCCGAGCAGTTTCAGTCGCCACCGACGTTCCATTCATTTGTGCAGCATGCGTTCGAGCAAGCGTTCCCGACCTTGACGCCCAGCCTCGATGTGCGCCACGCCTTCATCCGACTGCCGGAGACGTCCATCCCGCCAGCGACGTCAGAGGCGCAACCGCCCACCGAGGCCGAGTTGCTGCCCACGCTGTTCGATGCGGTGGTGCAACGTATCACCGCTGACCAGCCAGCGAGTTATGCGGGGCGCATGGCGACCCTGCATCGACTGCCGGCGACGGGCGAAGCGCTGCTGCCCTTGAGCGGTATCACCCCGGCCGGGCTGGATAAATTCCTCGACCGCCTGGCCACCGGGCTGAGCGCTTCTTACAGCGCTTTCGTGCAAGCCTTCTGGACGCGCGCGCGCAGCCTGACCGATGCGCGCACGCAGAAACAATGGTTGGTGCAAACCCGTATCGAGCTGCTGAAAACCGAAGTGGCGCTACTGGCTGCCGACCGCCTGCTCAGCCCCGCCGACCAGGACCTGTTCGCCCTGGTACTGCGTCACCCGCACGCCCAGGCACGACAGGCGCTGCGCGCTGACCGGCCGTGTGTCTACGCGGTTGCCCTCAAGGGGGCTCCCGGCGCTGCGGACCTGACCTTGCGCGGCGCCTTTGTGCTGACCTCCAGAGACCCGGAACAAGCCGTGGTGAGGGCGCAGGAGGCGGTCGAGCCGGCCCGGGTGCGCCCCGTGGACCCAAGCATGAACGTCGGCACGCTGCTGCTGTTTCTGCCGGACTCCGGGCTTGAAGCGTTTGACTCCCTGGCCAGCCTGGATCGGGAGCTGCATCGGCGTTTGAACCACCCCGTCGAATTCGCCGCTGTGCTCGCTGGCCTGGCGGTGGCGGACCAGGCGCAAGGCTTGGCCCTGCATCGTCAGCTCAAGGCCACGGGGCAGGTGGTCTACCATGAACAGCTCGAGTCGCCGTTCGTTGAGAGTGTCGAGGCGCAATGCCGGTTGATGCTCGACAACTTCACCTCAACCCTGTCGCGCTACCCGTCACCGGTCGACCCCATCGAAGTGGCCGAGCTGCCGCAGGTGCTGGACCGGGTCACGGACCCCGCTCGCCTCTTCAGTGCCGGCGGGGTGTTGTGGGGCCGCGAAATCAAGCGCGGGCAGGCGCAGCTCCGGACCTTTCTGCACGACGCATCCCCCGCCGATAAACAGGCGTGGCGCGCCGCGATGGCCGATTATTACGAGCTGCTGTCGCGCCTGCCGGACGCCGAGGGCTTGCCGTCGCTGGCGCAATTCAGTGATAAACCGACGCTGCTGGCATACGCCAACCAACAGCTGCGCATTCGCCTCAAGGCTGACTATGCACTGGACATCGACCCCGACACTGTCCGCGTACACACCAAAGAACCGTTCGTGCCGGCGACTGTCGTGGTTCCGGGCGCGCCTGCTCCGGCGCCGCGCGAGCCCGGTACAGCGTTGTTCCGGCAGCGAAGCCGCACGCTGACCGAGCTGGCCCTGGAGAATCTCGGCGGGCTGGATTTCAACTTCACGCACTTTTCCAGGCTCAGTGAAAACACGCGCAAAAAGCCTGATGAAGCACTGCTCCCCGAAGATCTGGAGGCGGCCCCGGCCTATGACGGGCTGACCCTGCAACAGGTCAAGGATCTGGTGCGCGCGGTCAATGTCGGACAAGGTTACGACACCTTTCTGAAGGACCGCCTTATCACCTCGCCCGCTGCGCTCGCGCAAAAACACACCTATGGCCAAGTCATGCGGCGGCAACTGCGTCTCGACGCCATCGAGGCCAAGATCCACGGCGACTTCCTCCCGGACCGCCTGGACCGTGGCTTCAATTGGGTGCGGGCGGTGCTCGATGCCCCCGTCGACAGTGATCGGCGCGAGCGCGTCGACGGGCATCGGATTCTCGTGCAGCACTTGAAACTGCGCGGTCAGCGCGTGCGCGGGGTACTGCTGTTCGGCACGGCCGCCGCCGGGGTCGGCTCGATCGTTGTGTACACCCCGCAGGCGCCCGACGGTCGCGTGTTCCACGAGTACGCCAAAGACCGCCTGATGAGCGACTTCATCATCAACAGCAGTTGGCGCGCCTACCTGCTGGGGCGCGTGGAGCGGGCCTTCGAGCCTCACGTCCGCGCCGTGCTCAGGGGCCGCGGCGACGTGTCGATGGTGAGCCTGAGCCGGATTGCCGACGACTTCTTCGAGGAGGCTTATGAGGCTGAAGCGAACTGCGTGATCAACGACGCCGCCGCGCAAGCGAAGAGCACCCGGCAAGTCGACATTGAAACCGGCCTGAACGTCGCCACCGTGGCCTTCGACGTGCTGTCCATGGTGCTGCCGGTCAGGATCATGTTGCCGATCGGTTTGGCGCGCAGCCTGTTTTCGGTGTTCAACGCCGTCGAGGCGCTGGACCTGGGCGACCGCGCCGGTGCCGCACAGTCTTTCGTGCGCTCGCTGGGCGAGCTGGTCGGTGCGCTGGTGGACGGCGCGGTCGGCGCCCGCGCGCCGGTGGCGGGCTCCCGGCCAAGGGCGTTGCCGGCGGAGATGGCGCTGGGGAAAAAGCCCGAGGGTGTGGCGCCGTTGGCCGGATGGGAAGGCCAGGGCGTGTATCACGCGCCCTCGAACGCCGCGGGTGCCCAGCACTACTTCCTCAATGACGGTGGGCGTTGGTACTCGATCCTCGATGACGGCGACAAAGCCGCCTGGCGGCTCAGGGACGCACGCAAGCTGACGCAATATCACTACGCGCCGATTCGGCGGAATGCGTCGGGGCAGTGGGAAATAGGTTCCCATCCGCTAGCCGGACTCAAGGGCGGCAACGCGCCGGAGCGTGCCCTCAGGGACCTTTACCCTCGGCTGGATGAGGTGCAGGCCAGACGCGTGTTTGAGTCGTTCAACTTCCCGGCGGGGCGCGAAATCGAATATCGGCTGGCCCTGGTCGAAAACCTACGGCTGAGGCTCTCCACGGCGGCCTTCGAGACCTATCTGAACGTACCGCTTCTGCGGTTTCAGTGGCGTCTGGACGGGATTGATCTGCCAGACCTGCCGGTGGTGGCGACCCGTCATCCGCCGCCCGCCGAGCTGCCACCGAGCCTACCGACGCCACCACGCGCCAGTACCCGTGTCGCGGCGCCCGAGGCCACGGTGGTGCGTCCTGCAAACGAACAATTCATCGAGTGGGGCAGAACCCTCGACGTGGCCGAACTCGAGGTGGTGGATGCGACGCGGGGCATCTATCGGCGGGTTGCCGGTGATCCGCAGTGGCTGGGGCAGGAATACATCAAGATGGACCAGCGCTATTTCGCGATTTTGCCCCGCGACCCCAGCGCGCCCAACGACGTATTGATTCGTGACCCGAGGCGGCCGGCCATGCATTTCCTGGATCTGGAAAACCTGCTGCTCTCCGGCATTTACAATCAGCCCCGACAGGTGAAGTTTGCCACCGGTGACGGGCTGTGGGTCGTCGCCAGTGGCGTGGCCTTGAAAAAACTGGTCACCGCCTATGTGCGCGAGGCGTTTGCGCTGTTGACCACCCGCAGCCAAGTCGAACTCGCCCAGATCCTGTTCAATCGGGCCAACCCGGGGGGCTTGACCCAACTGGGCCTGCGCTCGCTGATACGCACCCTGCGGGACTGGCAGTTCTGGCTGCCCACGGCGCAGGGGCGGTTGGCCGATCCGTTTTCGTTGCTGCCGCCCATCCACACGCTCAGCGACGGCAGTTGGCTGTTACCGACCGCGCCCGGGCATTACCGCCGCCTGGACTTTCGTCCGGAGCCCGTCGCGGTGCCGCTGTTCAACGCGCTCCCGCCCGGCTCGGCCGGCTGGTTGCGGAGCTTGATGAGCGAGGTGGTGAGCCGCTGTCGCTACGGCGTGCTTGGCGGCTATGACGTTGCCGGCGAGCTGCTGTTCCGGCGTGCGGGGGATGTCAGGCTGTATTGGTTGAGAACGCGGCGTGTGGTCGGTGAGCGGATTGCCGCCGACGCGCAGGTTGCGCCCTACCGCAGCTTGATGGATGAGCCGACGCGAACCCTGGTCGCCCAGGCTGAGGCCAGTCATAACCTGGTACCGCTGATCGGCGGCATCCAACTGACGACGCCCATCGCGTCGCCGCAGATTTTTATCATTCGGGTGTAATGCCTTCGACTGCGGGCGTAAAAAAAATGCCCCGAGCGAGTCGGGGCATTCTTTATGGCACTTAGGCGTCGGCAGTGATCAGAACTCGTGATCAGCGCTATCCGGGTTCAGGTCGCTGATCCCCAGCTTGCCGGCAGCCGCTTCGATCGAGCCGGTCTGCTTGACCAGTGCGGCGATGGCGTCCCGCACGATCTGGTTGCCCGCGTCGTTACCCGCAGCGATCAACTGGTCGTAGTGCTCACCCTTGTTGGCGTGGTCAACCATGACCTGGATCTTCGCTTCGGTCGCCGCCAGGTCCGCTTTCAACGCGGCGTCGGCGGCCGGGTCGGCCTTGGCCACCAGGGATGACAGGCTGGCACCGGTCATTTTGCTGCCGTCAGTGCGGGTGTACTCGCCCAGGTAGACGTTGCGGATGCCCTTGGCGTCGTAGAAGTGCGAGTTGTGGGTGTTGTCGCTGAAACAGTCCTGCTCGTCTTCCGGCGAGTTGGCTTCCAGGGACACCTTCATGCGCTCACCGGCCAGTTCGCCGAGCGACAGGCTGCCCATGCCGAACAGCATTTTGCGCAGGCCGTCGGTGGCCGGTTCGGCCTCCAGCGTGGCGCGGTAGTTGTCTTCGACGTTGGGTTTCCAGTTGCCGACCATTTCTTCCAGGTCGCTGACCAGCAACTGCGTCACGGCGCGCAGGTACGTGCGGCGGCGCTCGTTGTGGCCACCAGTTGCACCGTCGCCGGTCATGTAGTCCGACGCAGGCCGGTTGCCGGCGCCCGGGCCGGTGCCGTTCAGGTCCTGGCCCCACAGCAGGAATTCGATGGCGTGGTAGCCGGTGGCGACGTTGGCTTCGGAACCGCCCAGCTCATTGAGGCTGGCGAGTTTTTCCGGGGTGATGTCCTTGACGTCGACCTTGTCTTCGCCGACCTGGATCTCGGTGTTGGCGATGATGTTGGCCGTGGCGCCAGGGTTGCCCAGCGCGTGCTCGTAGGATTTGTCGGTGTAGTCGATCAGGCCTTCGTCCAGGGGCCAGGCGTTCACTTGGCCTTCCCAGTCGTCGATGATGGTGTTGCCGAAGCGGAACACTTCGCTCTGCAGGTACGGCACGCGCGCGGCGACCCAGGCGGTACGGGCGGCTTTGAGGGTCTCGTCGTTCGGGTTGGCGAGGAAGGTGTCGATCGCGGTTTGCAGGGTTTTCGCGGTGGATTCGGCATCGCTGTACACCGCGAACACCATGTCAGCGTAATGCGCGACCACGGCCTTGGCGGCGGTTTCGTCGACCTGGCCGGCAGAGGTGGCAGCCGCCGGAGCGGCAGTGCTGGCGGCCGGGGTCGGCGCCTGGGGCGCGGCGGCCTTGTCTTTACCTTCGCCGCAACCGGCGAGCGAAATGGCAATGGCCAACAGACTGGCGGTGGCCAGGGGCATACGAATCATGGCGAACATCCTGCATCGGTCGTTGATAGGGCGCGCGGGGGCCGCGCAAAACTGCAACATAATGCGAAAGATTTGCATTTTCTGTAAAGGGTTATACGAGGGAAATCTCAACTATCGTTTGGTCGTGTCAGAGAATGGCCGCGTTATTCCGTTCGGCCTGCTTCAAATACGCCGCCAATTCCCGTGCCGGCAACGGTTTGCTGTAGTGGTAGCCCTGACCTTCATGGCAGCCCTCGGAGATGATGTAAGCCTCCTGTTCCGCGGTTTCCACGCCTTCGGCGATCACCTGCATGCCCAGGCTTTTACCCAATTGGATAATCGCGCGCACGATGGTGGCGTCGTCGTCATCGTCGAGCAGGTCCTGCACGAAGCTCTTGTCGATCTTGATCTTGTCCAGCGGCAGGCTTTTCAGATAGCTCAAGGATGAATAGCCGGTGCCGAAGTCATCGATGGCGATCAGCGCGCCGGAGCGGCGCAGGCTCAGCAGGTGCTGGGCGGCGGTGCTGATGTCTTCCATCAGGCCGGTCTCGGTCACTTCCAGTTCCAGGCTGCGCGGTGGCAAGCGATAGATCTGCATCAGGTTATTCACCACCCGTGGCAATTCGGTGTGGTGCAGTTGCACGGTGGACAGGTTGACCGCCATGCGCAGCTCGGTGAAGCCCTGGTCGTGCCATTCGCGCAATTGTCGACAGGCCTGGTCGAGCACCCATTCACCGATCGCGATAATCGTGCCGTTCTGTTCCGCCAGGGGGATGAACAAGTCTGGCGGCACCAGGCCGTGTTCCGGGTGCTGCCAACGGATCAACGCTTCGACGCCGACCACGCGGTGGTCGCGGTAGCTGATCTGCGGTTGGTACACCAGGTAAAACTGATTGCGGCTCAAGGCGTCGCGCAGGTCTTTCTCCAGTTCGCGGCGTCGGCGCATTTCACTGTCGACACTGGCGATATAGAACTGATAGCGGTTGCGCGAGCGGCTCTTGGCCAGGGTCATGGTCTGTTCGGCTTTTTGCAGCAGTTTCTCGGTGCTGTCGCCGTCTTCCGGGAACAAGGTGATGCCGATGGTGGCGCGCAGACGAATCTGCTCGCTGTCGAGGGCAAACTCCGCTTCCAGGTCATCGAGGATGCTTTGCGCCAGTTCGGCGGCTTCGTAGGGCTGATCGATATCGGCCTGCACCAGGGCGAACTGGTCGCCGCCGAGGCGGGCGAGGGCGCCGAGGCGGCCGCTGTGGGCGCGCAGGCGATCGGCCAGGGCCAGCAGCAGTTTGTCGCCGGCCTGGTAGGTGAACTGCTCGTTGACGCTTTTGAAGTCATCCAGGCCCACGCACAACACGGCGACGCGGCGCTGCCGACGGCCGGCGTCGATCAGGATCTTGTCCAGTTGCTCCTGCAGTTTCTGGCGGTTCGGCAGGCCGGTGAGAAAGTCGTACTGGGCCATGCGCAGCAGGCTGGATTCCGCTTCATGGCGCAGGTGGGTGTTGCGTTCGATGGATTCGAGCAACTGGTTGGCCGTATTGATCCACAGCCCCAGTTCATTGCGTTCGTGGCCCTTGAGCTGGGGGATCTTGTGTTCGCTGGGGCGGTCGGGGTTGATCGAGGTCAGGTGCTCGATAATCCGCGACAGCGGCTTGGTCAGCAGCCAGTGATACACCAGGTACAGCACCAGGCCCATGGCCAGTGCGCGCAGCACCCCGGAAATAAAAATGATCACCGAGCTGACAATGAAACCCTTGCCGTAGGTGGCCGTGTCGAGCGTGATGCTCAGGTCGCCGTAATACTCGCTATAGGGGCCTTTGCCGACCAGGGCGGTGGTGAACGTGCGCTCCTGGCCGAGAATCAGGTCGGTCAACCAGCGGCTGGAGGATTGCTGCAAGGCGCGGTTTTTTTCCGCGAGCATGGTTTCGTTGGGATGGCCGATGGAGGCCATGCGGACCGCGTCGTCCTGAAACAGACCTTCGATCACCTGCATGCCCATCTCGCGGTCCAGGCTGTAGACGGCCTGGGTCGAGGGGTCGCGAAACATGTCGAGGATGCGCTGGGCATCATCGGCCACGGCCTGGCGCGTCTTGTAGGCATCGAAAACGATCTGCGCCACGCTCAGCGCCACGCCCACGATCAATGCCGACAGCAGCACAACCCGTAGCAACTTCACCGACAAGCTGTTTTTGAGTTCCAGCTTCAAAGGGGCATTCCTTGTCTCATGCGGGTGGCCTTCAATATGCCATGAGTATTGGCAATCTGGTGATGGCAGTCAAAGGAACATTGCGGCGCGATGCTCCATGACGCCATGGTGGGCCGGTCTGTTGCAGGCGGGGTCGTCAGGCGAGGGGGGAATTCAAGTGATGGCGGACTGATTTTGCTCCGCCACCGTTCACGCTTTCCCAATCAGAATTTGATTTGCTGCTGTTGATTCGTTGCGCTGCCGGCAGCACTCGTTGCGTTTTTCAGAAGGTCTTTTGCGACATTCATGGCCATACCGGCGGCTTGTTCAGCCAACGGCATTAGCACGGGGGCGAGTGCTGCGGCTGCGGAGGCTGCTGCTCCTAATCCTGCTGCGCCTGCGATCATAAGTTAATTCTCCGACATTGAATGAAAGGGACATTCCTCTCACTGCCTGGGTGGCAATTTCCGCGCAGTTGGTTCCGTCATGCCCAACTGGCGCCGCCGTCGAACGCACAAAAAAAAGCCCGGCAATCGCCGGGCTCTTTTTACTGCAAGGGTTGCTTAGGCAGTGAAGGCCTTGCCTTCGAACTGCTCAGCCACGAACTTCCAGTTGACCAGGTTCCAGAACGCTTCCACATACTTTGGACGGGCGTTGCGGTAGTCGATGTAGTAAGCGTGTTCCCAGACGTCGCAGGTCAGCAGCGGGGTGTCGCCGCTGGTCAGCGGGTTGCCGGCGCCGATGGTGCTGGCCAGGGCCAGGGAACCGTCAGCCTTTTTCACCAGCCAGCCCCAACCGGAACCGAAGGTGCCGACGGACGTCTTGGTGAATTCTTCTTTGAACTTGTCGAACGAACCGAACGCAGCGTTGATGGCCTCAGCCAGTGCGCCGGTCGGTTGACCGCCGGCGTTTGGCGCCAGGCAGTTCCAGTAGAAGGTGTGGTTCCAGACCTGAGCGGCGTTGTTGAAGATGCCGCCCGAAGAAGACTTGACGATTTCTTCCAGGGTCTTGCCTTCGAACTCGGTGCCAGGCACCAGGTTGTTCAGGTTCACGACATAGGTGTTGTGGTGCTTGTCGTGGTGGTATTCCAAGGTTTCCTTGGAAATGTGCGGCTGCAGGGCATCGTGTGCGTAGGGCAGCGGCGGCAATTCGAAAGCCATGATGATTCTCCTAATCAGGTCAGTTGCGGTGAGCGCAAGGCCGATCACGGGCGGCCAAACAAGCGCCGGGGAGTTTGTACTCTTTGCGGCGCAGGGTCCGGATCATAGCACCCGGGGTGTGGCAAAACCACGCAACAACTGTGTGGGATAGAGGTTCCAGAGCGTTTTGGAATATTCATCATGCACTGATCAATTGATAGGCCACGCTGAACATCATCCCCGCCACCAGAAGGTCGAGCAGACGCCACGTCGCCGGACGTGCCAGCCACGGGGCCAACCAGGCGGCGCCGAGCGCCAGCGTGGCGAACCACAGGAACGAAGCGCTGGCCGCGCCGGCCACATAGGCGCCGGGTTCGGTCTGTTGGGCGCCCAGCGAGCCAATCAGCAGCACGGTGTCCAAGTAAACGTGGGGGTTGAGCAACGTCACCGCCAACGCGCTGAGCAACACGGCGCGCAATGAGCGCACCTTGAGGGCGTCGCCTTGGTCGAGGCTCTGTTTCGAACAGGCCCGCCGCAGCGCGCAGGCGCCGTACCACAGCAGGAACGCGGCACCGCCCCAGCGGGCAATCCCCAGCAGGATCGGGCTTTGCGCCAGTATCGTCGCCAGGCCGAATACCCCGGCGGCCACCAGCAGCGCATCGCAGACCACACACAGGGCCGCCACCGGCAGGTGGTGTTCACGACGCAGGCTTTGCGCGAGCACAAAGGCGTTCTGGCTGCCGATGGCCATGATCAGCCCCAACGCGACCAGCAGGCCGTTCATATAGCTTTGCCACATAGTTGAAGATCCTTGCTCAAGCCGAAACGATGCTGGCTATCTTCCCTGGCATGGCTGTATAAGAAAAACCAATATTGCTGATCGCTCATTAGAGAAACTGATGTTCGACTATAAATTGCTCTCCGCCCTGGCGGCGGTGGTGGAACAAGCCGGCTTCGAGCGCGGCGCCCAGGTGCTGGGGTTGTCGCAATCGGCGATCTCCCAGCGTATCAAGCTGCTGGAGGCACGGATCGGCCAGCCGGTGCTGGTGCGGGCCACCCCGCCGACGCCGACCGATATCGGCCGGCGCCTGCTCAACCATGTGCAACAGGTACGGCTGCTGGAGCGCGACTTGCAAAGCCAGGTGCCGGCGCTGGATGAAGAAGGCATGCCCGAACGCCTGCGCATCGCGTTGAATGCCGACAGCCTCGCCACCTGGTGGGCCGAGGCCGTCAGCGACTTTTGCGCCGAGCAGCATTTGCTGCTGGACCTGGTGGTGGAAGACCAGACCGTCGGCCTCAAGCGCATGCGCGCCGGTGAAGTGGCGGCCTGTATCTGCGCCAGTGAACGCCCGGTGGCCGGGGCGCGCAGCCTGTTGCTGGGCGCCATGCGCTATCGGGCGCTGGCGAGTCCGGCGTTTATCGCACGGCACTTCCCCAACGGTGTGCGCGCCGATCAACTGGCGCGCACGCCGGCCTTGGTATTCGGCCCGGACGATTTCCTGCAACACCGCTACCTGGCCGCGCTCGGGGTGGACGGCGGTTTCGAGCACCATTTGTGCCCGTCGTCCGAAGGGTTTATCCGCTTGGCGGAAGCCGGGCTCGGTTGGGGCCTGGTGCCTGAACTGCAGGTCGGCGACCAGCTGCAAAGGGGCGTATTGGTCGAGTTATTGCCAGATAAGCCCATCGATGTGCCGCTGTACTGGCATCATTGGCGCAGTGGCGGGCAACTGTTGGGTTTGTTGACCGACCATCTAGCCCAGGCCTGTGGTCAATGGTTGGTGCCGTTGGACTGATGGCGGGCGTCAAGGCAACAGCGATGAAAAACGAAAGAACACGGAGTAATACATGAAGATTCTGGTCACCGGCGCAAGCGGCTTCATCGGCGGGCGCTTTGCGCGTTTCGCCCTGGAGCAGGGCCTGGACGTGCGGGTCAACGGGCGGCGCGCCGAAGGTGTGGAACACCTGGTACGGCGCGGTGCCGAGTTTATCCAGGGTGATTTGAATGATGCCGACCTGGTGCGCGAACTGTGCCGCGATGTCGAAGCCGTGGTGCATTGCGCCGGCGCTGTCGGGCTGTGGGGGCGCTATCAGGATTTCCATCAGGGCAATGTGCTGGTGACCGAGAACGTTGTCGAAGCCTGCCTCAAGCAACGGGTCGGGCGCCTGGTTCACTTGTCGTCGCCATCGATCTATTTCGACGGCCGCGACCACCTGGGGCTGACCGAAGACCAAGTGCCCAAGCGCTTCAAGCATCCTTATGCCGCCACCAAGTACCTGGCCGAGCAAAAGGTGTTCGGTGCCCAGGAATTCGGCCTCGAAGTCCTGGCCCTGCGCCCGCGTTTTGTCACCGGCGCCGGCGACATGAGCATCTTCCCGCGTCTGTTGAAAATGCAGCGCAAGAACCGCCTGGCCATCGTCGGCGACGGCCTGAACAAGGTCGACTTCACCAGCGTCCACAACCTCAACGAAGCGCTGCTCAGCAGTCTGCTCGCCACCGGCTCGGCGCTGGGCAAAGCCTACAACATCAGCAACGGCACCCCGGTGCCGGTGTGGGATGTGGTGAACTACGTGATGCGCCAGATGGACTTGCCCCAGGTGACGCGGTATCGGTCCTACGGTTTGTCCTACAGTATCGCCGCGTTGAACGAGGCATTCTGCGCGCTGTGGCCCGGGCGCCCGGAGCCGGCGTTGTCGCGCCTGGGCATGCAGGTGATGAACAAAGATTTCACCCTCGACATCAGCCGCGCAAGGCATTATCTCGACTATGACCCCAAGGTCAGCCTGTGGACCGCGCTCGACGAGTTCTGCAGCTGGTGGAAGGCCCAGGAACCGGGGCTGAAGTAAGCTCACAAGCAGCAACACATCGGGAACCGAATTCAGGGTTCCAGGTCGATCAGTGCGGTAGGACAGCGGTTTATACTGCCGCCGCTCGGCTTTTCAGATAGCTATCTCACCGATTCAGGGTTGATTCATGCGTAACGATGCCAACGACGATTTCGACAATGTTCCCAGCCTGCGGGCCGACTCCTTGGACGATGATGATTTCGTGCCGACCGCCGCCACCTCCGTGCGTTCGCGCAATACCCCTGTGGTCAAGGTCAAGAGTGCCAGTACCGGGCCGCTGTGGGCCTTGGTCGGCGCGCTGCTGATCGCCTTTGCCGGCCTGGCCTGGTGGAGCTTCCAGCAGATCTCCCTGATGGGCCAGCAACTGGTTGCCACCCAGGAAAGTTTTGCACGCATCAGCGAAGAAGCGGCGGGGCGCCTGCAGGATATTTCCGGCAAGTTCGTGGCCAATGAGGCCAGCGTGAACAACGGCAGCGAAGCGCTGAAACTGCAGATCAAGCAGCTGGAAACCCAGTTGCTGGAGCAGGGCAAGCAGCAAGTCGGCGTGGCCGGCCAGGCCACCGAACTGGATAAGCGCCTGGCCCAGATGACCGCCAGCACCACCGACCTGTCGAACGCCAACGCCAAGCTGCAAGGCCAGGTGCAGGCGTTGACCGACGCCGTGGCCAGCCTCAAGGCGGCACAAGGTGAGGCCGCCAAGCGCGATGCCGAGATCAGGGAACTGGTCGCCGACGTGGCGGCCCTGAAGAAACAGGGCAACCCGAGTGCAGCCATCGCCCGTCTTGAACAAGACCTGGTGGTGCTAAAGAGCGCGCAGGACAACCAGCCGGGCAATAGCGACGCGCCGACCAATAAAGAGTTCGATGTGTTCCGCATCCAGACCACCCGCAATATCACCACCTTGCAGAGCCAGGTGCAGAACCTGAATCAGCGCATCAATGCGCCGGCCGCGGTCACGCCGATCGGTCAGTAAAGGGCTTGGGGGAAATGTCACCATCTGGTGACATTTCCCTGGTCCTTCGTTACATGTGCTCACCTCGCCCTTGTTTAGACTCCGGTCATCCCACAAACAATAATAAGGGCTCCCCATGACCACCCAACCACTGCCTGCCAGCAGTTGGCTGAACGCACCTGCCCACCACGCCTGGCTCGCCAGCGAAGGCCAGCGGCTGCTGTCATTCGCCAAGGCTTCGCGCCTGCCCGACGGGTTCGGCAACCTGGACGATAAAGGCCAGTTGCCGGCCGATGCCGTTGCCGAGACCATGAACACCGCGCGCATGACCCATAGCTTCGCCATGGCTCACGCGATGGGGTTGCCCGGTTATGCCGGGCTGGTCGAACATGGGGTGGCCGCCCTCAGCGGCGCGCTGCGCGATAACGCGCACGGTGGCTGGTTCTCCACGCCCCACGCTGTGGATGGCAATACCGGCAAGGCTGCCTACCTGCACGCTTTTGTCGCCCTGGCCGCCAGTTCTGCGGTGGTCGCGGGCGCACCCGGCGCACAAGCCCTGTTGAACGACGCGATCCAGATCATCGAGCAGTTTTTCTGGAGCGAGGAGGAGGGCGTCATGCTCGAATCCTTTGCCCAGGACTGGAGCGGCGTCGAGGCCTATCGCGGCGCCAACAGCAACATGCACGCGACGGAAGCGTTCCTTGCCCTGGCCGACGTCACCGCCGACACGCGCTGGCTGGACCGCGCGCTGCGCATCGTCGAGCGCGTGATCCACACCCACGCCGTCGGCAACCAGTTCATGGTGATCGAGCATTTCGACGCCCAGTGGGCACCCTTGCGCGGTTACAACGAAGACAACCCCGCCGACGGCTTCCGCCCCTATGGCGTGACCCCCGGCCACGGCTTCGAGTGGGCGCGGTTGCTATTGCACCTGGAGGCTGCGCGCCTGCGGGCCGGGCTGGCCACGCCGGACTGGCTGGTGACCGACGCCAAAGGCCTGTTCGCCAGCGCCTGCGACTGCGCCTGGGCCGTGGATGGCGCCCCCGGCATCGTCTACACCCTGGACTGGAACCAGCGCCCGGTAGTGCGCGAGCGCCTGCACTGGACCCACGCCGAAGCCAGCGCCGCCGCGCAGGCCTTGCTCAAACGCACCTTCGAGCCGCATTACGAAACCTGGTACCGGCGCTTCTGGGAGTTTTGCGACAGCCATTTTATCGACCGTACCCACGGCAGTTGGCACCACGAACTCAGCCCGCACAACCAGCCCAGCAGCAAGATCTGGGGCGGCAAACCGGACCTGTACCATGCCTGGCAAGCGGTCCTGCTGCCGGCGCTGCCGTTGGCGCCGAGCATGGCCAGTGCGTTGGGCTCCGGGTGCTATGTCACCAAGTGGTGACATTTGTGCATCCCTTTGTTACCTGCGCTTAAAAATTCCCTGTTTAAACTCCGTGCAGCGCAAGCTCCAGACTTGCATGCATAACAACAAGAAAAGGTACTCAGATGAACGCGATTAATCGCCTCGCCGTCGCTATTTCCATTGCCTCGTTGTTTCCCCTCAGTGCATTTGCCGCCGACTCGAAAGGGACGGTTGAAGTTGTGCATTGGTGGACCTCGGGCGGTGAAAAAGCGGCAGTAGATGTCCTGAAGGCCCAAGTTGAAAAAGACGGCTTCACCTGGAAAGACGGTGCTGTCGCAGGTGGCGGCGGCGCCACGGCCATGACCGTGCTGAAAAGCCGCGCGGTCGCCGGCAACCCACCCGGCGTAGCCCAGATCAAAGGCCCGGACATCCAGGAATGGGCATCCACCGGTCTGCTCGACACCGACGTCCTCAAAGACGTGGCCAAAGAAGAAAAATGGGACTCCCTGCTCGACAAGAAAGTCTCCGATACCGTGAAGTACGACGGTGACTACGTTGCCGTTCCGGTGAATATCCACCGCGTGAACTGGCTGTGGATCAACCCGGAAGTCTTCAAGAAAGCCGGTATCACCAAGAACCCGACCACCCTCGAAGAATTCTACGCCGCTGGCGACAAGCTCAAGGCCGCTGGCTTCATCGCGCTCGCCCATGGTGGCCAGCCTTGGCAGGACAGCACCGTGTTCGAAGCGGTCGTTCTGTCGGTGATGGGCGCCGATGGCTACAAGAAAGCCCTGGTTGACCTGGACAACGGCGCGCTGACTGGCCCGCAAATGGTCAAGGCGCTGACCGAGCTGAAGAAAGTCGCGACCTACATGGACGTCGACGGCAAAGGCCAGGACTGGAACCTCGAAGCCGGCAAAGTCATCAACGGCAAGGCCGGCATGCAGATCATGGGTGACTGGGCCAAGTCCGAGTGGACCGCCGCGAAGAAAGTCGCCGGCAAAGACTACGAGTGCGTAGCCTTCCCGGGCACCGAAAAAGCCTTCACCTACAACATCGACTCCCTGGCGGTGTTCAAGCAGAAAGACAAAGGCACTGCAGCCGGTCAGCAGGACATCGCCAGAGTCGTGCTGGGTGAAAACTTCCAGAAAGTGTTCAGCATCAACAAGGGTTCGATCCCTGTGCGCAACGACATGCTGAACAAAATGGAATCCTACGGTTTCGACTCCTGCGCTCAGACCGCGGCCAAAGACTTCCTGGCTGACGCCAAGAGCGGCGGCCTGCAGCCAAGCATGGCGCACAACATGGCCACCACGCTGGCCGTGCAAGGTGCGTTCTTTGACGTCGTGACCAACTACATCAACGACCCGAAAGCCGATCCGGCCGACACCGCCAAGAAACTCGGCGCTGCGATCAAGTCGGCCAAGTAACGGTTGACCGGATGGGGGAGCCCTGGCCCCCATCCGGTACGTTCCTGTAGTCCTTTTCCTCTGTATTGGATTTTCCCATGAGTTCTGTTGCTGTGTTCAGCAAAGCCTCGCCGTTCGATGCCCTGCAGCGCTGGCTACCCAAACTGGTGCTGGCGCCAAGCATGTTCATCGTGTTGGTGGGCTTCTACGGTTACATCCTGTGGACGTTTGTGCTGTCGTTCACCACGTCGACGTTCCTGCCGAGCTACAAATGGGCGGGCCTTGCGCAGTACGAGCGGTTGTTCGACAACGATCGCTGGTGGGTCGCGAGCAAGAACCTGGCGCTGTTCGGCGGGATGTTCATCGGCATCACCTTGGTGATCGGTGTGACGCTGGCGATTTTCCTCGACCAGAAAATCCGTCGTGAAGGCTTTATCCGCACCATTTACCTGTACCCGATGGCGCTCTCGATGATCGTCACCGGTACGGCCTGGAAATGGCTGCTCAACCCGGGCATGGGCCTGGACAAACTTCTGCGGGACTGGGGCTGGGAAGGCTTCCGTCTCGACTGGCTGATCGACCCGGACCGCGTGGTCTACTGCCTGGTGATCGCTGCCGTGTGGCAAGCCTCCGGTTTCATCATGGCGATGTTCCTGGCCGGCCTGCGTGGCGTCGATCAATCGATCATCCGTGCCGCGCAGATCGACGGCGCAAGCCTGCCGCGCATCTACTGGAGCGTGGTGCTGCCGAGCCTGCGTCCGGTGTTCTTCAGTGCGGTGATGATCCTGGCGCACATCGCGATCAAGAGTTTCGACCTGGTGGCGGCGATGACCGCAGGCGGACCGGGCTACTCGTCCGACCTGCCGGCGATGTTCATGTACTCGTTCACCTTCAGTCGCGGCCAGATGGGCATGGGTTCGGCCAGTGCAATCCTGATGCTCGGTGCGATCCTCGCGATCATCGTGCCGTACCTGTACTCCGAGCTGAGGACCAAGCGTAATGACTAGTCTTGCCGCAAAACCTGCCATCAGCCTGAGCCGCATCGCGATCTATGCGGTGCTGATCTTAGCGGTGCTGCTGTACCTGGTGCCGCTGGTGGTGATGTTGCTCACCAGCTTCAAGACCCCGGAAGACATCAGCACCGGCAACCTGTTGAGCTGGCCGACCGTGGTCACCGGCATCGGCTGGGTCAAGGCCTGGGCCACGGTGGATGGCTACTTCTGGAACTCGATCAAGATCACTGTGCCGGCCGTGCTGATTTCCACCGCCATCGGTGCGTTGAACGGCTATGTGCTGTCGTTCTGGCGCTTCCGTGGTTCGCAATTGTTCTTCGGCCTGTTGCTGTTCGGCTGCTTCCTGCCGTTCCAGACCGTGCTGCTGCCCGCGTCGTTCACTCTCGGCAAGATGGGCCTGGCCAGCACCACCACCGGCCTGGTGTTTATCCATGTGGTCTACGGCCTGGCGTTCACTACGCTGTTTTTCCGTAACTACTACGTAAGCATTCCGGATGCGTTGATCAAGGCGGCGCGCCTGGACGGTGCAGGTTTCTTCACCATCTTCCGTCTGATCATCCTGCCGATGTCGACCCCGATCATCATGGTCTGCCTGATCTGGCAGTTCACTCAGATCTGGAACGACTTCCTGTTCGGCGTGGTGTTCTCCAGCGGCGACTCGCAGCCCATCACGGTGGCGCTGAACAACCTGGTCAACACCAGCACCGGGGCCAAGGAATATAACGTGGATATGGCGGCGGCGATGATCGCCGGGCTGCCGACCCTGCTGGTCTATGTGATCGCAGGCAAGTATTTCGTGCGCGGCCTCACGGCCGGCGCGGTCAAGGGGTAATCATGGCTACGCTTGAACTTCGCAATGTAAACAAGACCTATGGCGCCGGCCTGCCCGACACCTTGAAGAACATCGAACTGTCGATCAAGGAAGGCGAGTTCCTGATCCTGGTCGGCCCGTCGGGGTGCGGCAAGTCCACGCTGATGAACTGCATCGCGGGCCTTGAGACCATCACCGGCGGCGCGATCATGATCGGCGACCAGGACGTCAGCGGCATGAGCCCCAAGGATCGCGACATCGCCATGGTGTTCCAGTCCTACGCGCTGTACCCGACCATGAGCGTGCGTGAAAACATCGAGTTCGGCCTGAAGATTCGCAAGATGCCCCAGGCCGATATCGACGCCGAAGTGGCGCGGGTGGCTAAGCTGCTGCAGATCGAACACCTGCTCAACCGCAAGCCGGGCCAACTCTCCGGCGGCCAGCAACAGCGCGTGGCCATGGGCCGGGCCCTGGCGCGTCGGCCGAAGATCTACCTGTTCGACGAACCGCTGTCCAACCTCGACGCCAAGCTGCGCGTCGAGATGCGTACCGAAATGAAGCTGATGCACCAGCGTCTGAAAACCACCACCGTCTACGTCACCCACGACCAGATCGAAGCGATGACCCTGGGCGACAAAGTGGCGGTGATGAAGGACGGCATCATCCAGCAGTTCGGCACGCCGAAAGAGATCTACAACGATCCGGCCAACCTGTTCGTGGCGAGCTTTATCGGTTCGCCACCGATGAACTTCATTCCCCTGCGCCTGCAGCGCAAGGACGGCGGCCTGGTAGCGCTGCTCGACAGCGGCCAGGCGCGTTGCGAGCTGCCGCTGAGCATGAGCAACGCCGGCCTGGAAGACCGTGACGTGATCCTCGGCCTGCGCCCGGAGCAAATCGTGCTGGCGACGGGGGAGGGCAACGGTGCGTCGAGTATTCGTGCCGAAGTCCAGGTCACCGAGCCGACCGGCCCGGACACCCTGGTGTTCGTGCAGCTCAATGACACCAAGGTCTGCTGCCGCCTGGCACCCGATGTGGCGCCGCAGGTGGGCGAGACCCTGACCCTGCAATTCGATCCGGCCAAAGTGTTGCTGTTCGACGCTAAGACCGGCGAGCGCCTGGGCACCGCTGCGTCGCTGCCGGCACAGGATCGTGCCGACAACGTGGCCCAGTTCAAGGGTCGCTGAATTAGGTAAGTTGTTGTTTTTATTAAAAAAATGTAACCCGCGTTAGATAAAAACAGTTTAATAACAATAAAGACGAGGATGTAGGGATGAAAAAGCAACACAACAACACCCGGCTGATCTGCCAATTGTCAGCAGTGGCAGCCCTGGTCCTGTCCGCCAATGCGATGGCGGACGACGCGTTCAGCGCCGATTCCAAATGGATGACCGGCGATTGGGGCGGCGAGCGGACCAAGCTGATCGAGCAAGGTATCGATATCAAGGCTGACTACGTCGGCGAAGTCGGTGGCAACCTGAGCGGCGGCTACAACAACGACAAAACGGCGCGTTACGCTGACCAGTTCGGTCTGGGCGTGGCACTGGATCTGCAAAAGTTGTGGGGCTGGGATAACACCCAGGCCAAGATCCAGCTGACCAACCGTAACGGCCAGAACATCTCCAACGACCGTATCGGTGATCCGCGTGCCGGCACCTTGAGCTCGTCTCAAGAAGTGTACGGCCGTGGCCACATGGTGCGTCTGACCCAGTTCTGGATTCAGCACCAGATGTTCGACAACAAGCTGGACGTGAAGCTCGGTTACTTCGGTGAAGGCGAAGACTTCAACACCTTCCCGTGCGACTTCCAGAACTTGTCGTTCTGCGGCTCTCAGGTCGGTAACTACGTCAGCACCTGGTACAACTGGCCGGTCGCCCAGGCCGCGATCCGCGTGAAGTACCACATCACGCCTGAGCTGTATGCGCAGATCGGTGCGTACAACCAGAACCCGTCGCAGTTGGAGCACGGCAACGGCTTCAAACTCAGCGGCAGTGGCACCAAGGGCACCGTGATCCCGGTGGAATTGGTCTGGTCGCCGAAGGTCAATAACCTGCCGGGCGAATACCGTGTGGGTTACTACAAGAGCGCCGCCGACGCCAGCGACGTCCGTGAAGACGTCAACGGCAACGATGCTGCCACCACCGGCGCGGCCTACCGTACCCACAGCAGCAAAAAAGGCTATTGGTTCGTTGCACAGCAACAACTCACTACCCATAACGGCGACGCGTCCCGTGGTCTGAACATCGCGGCCAACGCCACGTTCCACGACAAGGACACCAACACCGTCGATAACTACCAGTCGATCATGTTGGTGTACAAAGGGCCTTTCGACGCGCGTCCAAAAGACGACGTGGGGATTGGCGCTGCTCGTCTGCACGTTAACGACGACGTGAAGAAAAACGCCGAACTGCTCAACGTCGCCAATGGCGTGAGCGACTACGACAACCCACTGTACGCACCGCTGCGCAGCACCGAGTACAACTACGAAATCAACTACGGTTTCCACGTCACCAACTGGCTGACCGTGCGTCCCAACCTGCAATACGTCGTCCACCCGGGCGGCGTGGATAAAGTCGACAACGCGCTGGTGGCCGGTCTGAAAATTCAGTCGGTGTTCTAACGCTGTTGCGATAAGCTCCTTCTCTCTGTGCGCATTTGCGGGTAGCCATGGCTATCCGCTTTTTTTTGGATTGCACTGTGAAGATATTCAGGACCGTGGCACATGCATGAGCATCCGCTGCAACGCTTTTTCAAATCCCTGCGCGAGCGTCCGGTGTTCGCCTGGGAGCGCTTCCAGACGCGCGATGTGTTGGTGATCGACCATCCGTTGTGCCAGGCGGTATTCAGCCGCCAGGGCGCGCAATTGCTGCATTTTCAGCCCCGTGGGCAGAAACCCTGGTTGTGGTGCGCAGCCAAGTGGCCACAAGTCGGTGCCATTCGCGGCGGCGTGCCGGTGTGCTGGCCGTGGTATGGCCGGCATCCCAGCGAGAATGCGTGGCCGTCCCATGGCTGGGCGCGGCTGATCGATTGGAAACTGCTCGACAGCAACACCGACGACGACGGCGTGCGCCTGCACTGGCAGTTGCAGTTGTGCGACTGGCAGGTGGACTTGCACGCGCACCTGGGCGAAACCCTGGAGTTGCGCTTGTGTACCGAGCATCAGGATGAGCTGCCGTGCCAACTGAGCCATGCGTTGCACGCTTACTGGCGGATTGGCAATGTCGGTGAGATAGCGCTGTCTGGGCTCGACGGGGCGCTAGGTTATGACCAGCTCAATCGCCAGGCTTGCCAGCAGGAAGGCGAGTTGCGCGTGGAAGGCGGGTGTCAGCGCGTGTTCCAGCATGAGGGCGAGCTACACCTCAAGGACCACGCCTGGCAGCGCGAATTGTGCATCGACACCGGCGACAGCGCCGACACCGTGGTGTGGCACCCAGGCAGCCGGCCGTTGCTGGGGGTGAGCTTCAACGAGGCGTCGGGGTTTGTATGCGTCGAGTCGGCGATGGCCGGGGCCAGCCTGGCGCCGGGGGAGCGGGCGCATCTGAGTTTGCAGGCCAGGG
The DNA here is from genome assembly GCF_049898265.1 of Pseudomonas sp. PSPC2-3. Taxonomy (NCBI): domain Bacteria; kingdom Pseudomonadati; phylum Pseudomonadota; class Gammaproteobacteria; order Pseudomonadales; family Pseudomonadaceae; genus Pseudomonas; species Pseudomonas sp. PSPC2-3. The sequence continues at coordinate 497,704 of NZ_JAFCXJ010000004.1, forward strand.
CTGGGGTTTAGCGCTGTTGCTGATACCGTCTTCGCGAGCAAGCCCGTTCCCACATTTGAAGCGTATTCCAAAGTAGGACTCGTCAAAATGTGGGAGCGGGCTGGCTCGCGAAGAGGTCGGGACTGCTGGAGGCATTGTCTGCTTCAGTTGAACTCATCGCCAACCGGATACCGGCTGTCATTCAAGCTCTCTTTGATCTTGCGCAGGTGCGGCTGGAAGTCCACGCCACGGCGCAAGGTCATGCCGGTTGCCAGTACATCCAGCACCGTCAGTTGGATGATCCGCGAGGTCATCGGCATATAGATGTCGGTGTCTTCCGGCAGCGGAATGTTCAGGCTCACGGTGCTGACCTTGGCCAGCGGCGAGTTCTCGGCGGTCACACCCAGCACCGATGCGCCGTTTTCCCGGGCAATACGCGCCACTTCCACCAGCTCGCGGGTACGCCCGGTGTAGGAGATGATCACGAACAGCTCGCCGGTGTGCGCCACCGAAGCAATCATGCGTTGCATCAGCACGTCGGCATGGGCGGTCACCGACAGGTTGAAGCGGAAAAACTTGTGCAACGCATCCATGGCCACTGGGGCCGACGCGCCGAGGCCGAAGAAGTGGATCTGGCGCGCCTGGATCAACAGGTCCACGGCCTTGCTGATCAGGTTCGGGTCGAGGGCCTGGCAGGCGCTGTCCAGAGAGGCAATGGCGCTGCCGAAGATCTTTTGGGTGTAGGCCTCGGGGTCATCATCGGCCTCCACCGCACGGCTGACATACGCCGCGCCGCTGGCCAGGCTTTGCGCCAGTTGCAATTTGAGTTCAGGGTAACCGCTGACGCCGAACGAACGGCAGAAACGGTTGACCGTCGGTTCACTGACCGAGGCGGCTTGGGCGAGGGCTGCGATCGAGAAGCGGGTCGCCTGCTGTGGGTTGAGCAGGATGACCTCGGCGACTTTTTTCTCGGCCTTGTTCAATTCTTCGAGGCGGTTCCGGATCTGTTCCAGAAGATTTCGCACGCGGTCCATACAGTGTTTCCTTGGGGCGACGATGCAAATAAAGGGTGGTCACCAATCGACGAGTGGCCCTTTGCGGTGGCCTATCCTACTTAGGGTAGCTGAACACCACCACTCGGAATGCGTATTTCGGGAAAATGTTGTAGTTATTACTACATTTTTCCTTGAGTGATGCCTTGAAAAAAGGTATTTGTAGCTTAACTTGATAAAAGAACAAACATCATGCCTTCGATAACGGTAGAACCCTGCACCTTTGCCCTGTTTGGCGCGTTGGGTGATCTGGCGCTGCGCAAGTTATTTCCTGCCCTCTATCAACTCGATGGTGCCGGGCTCTTGCACGACGACACGCGCATCCTGGCCCTGGCCCGCGAAGCCGGTTCCGAGCAACAGCACCTGGCGCATATTGAAACAGAACTGCGCAAATACGTCGGCAAGGAACTGGACGAAGCCATCGCCCAGCGTTTCCTGGCGCGCCTGACGTATGTTCACGTCGATTTCATGAACGCCGACGACTACGTGGTCCTGGCTGAAAAAGCCGGCACCGGGCAGCGCCTGATCGCCTACTTCGCCACGCCTGCGGCGGTGTACGGGGCGATCTGCGAAAACCTGTCCAAGGTCGGCCTGGCGGACAATACCCGCGTGGTGCTGGAAAAACCCATCGGCTCGGACCTGGAATCTTCGCGCAAGGTCAACGACGCTGTCGCACAGTTTTTCCCGGAAAACCGCACGTACCGCATCGACCATTACCTGGGCAAAGAAACCGTTCAGAACCTGATCGCCCTGCGTTTCGCCAACAGCCTGTTCGAGACCCAGTGGAACCAGAACTACATTTCCCACGTGGAAATCACCGTGGCCGAGCAGGTCGGCATCGAAGGCCGCTGGGGTTACTTCGACAAGGCCGGGCAGCTGCGGGACATGATCCAGAATCACCTGCTGCAGCTGCTGTGCCTGATTGCCATGGACCCGCCGGCCGACCTGTCCGCCGACAGCATCCGTGACGAGAAGGTCAAGGTGCTCAAGGCCCTGGCGCCGATCAGCCCGGACGGCCTGACCACCCAGGTGGTACGCGGCCAGTACATCGCCGGCTACAGCGCCGGCAAGCCGGTGCCGGGTTACCTGGAAGAAGAGAATTCCAACACCCAGAGCGATACCGAAACCTTCGTCGCCCTGCGCGCCGATATCCGCAACTGGCGCTGGGCCGGGGTGCCGTTCTACCTGCGCACCGGCAAGCGCATGCCGCAAAAGCTGTCGCAGATCGTCATCCACTTCAAGGAACCGTCCCACTACATCTTCGCCCCCGAGCAGCGCTTGCAGATCAGCAACAAACTGATCATCCGCCTGCAACCGGACGAAGGTATTTCCTTGCGCGTGATGACCAAGGAGCAGGGCCTGGACAAGGGCATGCAACTGCGCAGCGGTCCGCTGCAACTGAATTTTTCCGACACCTATCGCAGCGCGCGGATTCCCGATGCCTACGAGCGGTTGTTGCTGGAAGTAATGCGCGGCAATCAGAATCTGTTTGTTCGCAAAGATGAAATCGAAGCCGCGTGGAAGTGGTGTGACCAGTTGATCGCCGGGTGGAAAAAATCCGGTGATGCGCCCAAGCCGTATGCGGCGGGTTCCTGGGGGCCGATGAGCTCGATTGCACTGATCACGCGGGATGGGAGGTCGTGGTATGGCGATATCTGAATTGAAACTGCCTCAGGGCGTCACTGCCCATGAGTACCGTTCGCCGGCGTTGCTGGCCGATGGCCTGGCCAACGACGTGGCCGAACAACTGCGCGCGGCCATCAGTGCCCGTGGCGAAGCGACCCTGGTGGTGTCCGGCGGCCGTAGCCCCGTGGCGTTTTTCCAGAACCTGGCCAAGCAGGGTCTGGACTGGTCCAAGGTCACCGTCAGCCTGGCCGATGAGCGCTGGGTGCCGGTGGAGCACGTCGACAGCAATGCCGGCCTGTTGAAGAAGTACCTGTTGCAAGGCCCGGCAGCCAAGGCCAAGTTCCTCAGCCTGTACAGCGCCGCCGCCAATCTTGAAGATGCCGCCGAGCAGGCCGATCGCCTGCTGGCCGAACTGCCAGCCATTGATGTGCTGGTACTGGGCATGGGCGACGACGGCCACACCGCGTCGTTGTTCCCCAACAGTCCGAACCTGAGCGAAGCCCTGCAGGCCGACGGTACCCGCCGTTGCTGGCCGATGCTCGCGCCGACCGTACCACGCCAGCGCCTGACCATGAGTCGCGCGCTGCTGGCTACGGCGAACTACACCGTACTGTCGATTTCCGGCAGTTCGAAATTGACCACGTTGAGCGCCGCGCTGGCCAGCAACGACGTTGCTGCCATGCCGATTCGCGCATTTTTGCAACCTACATTAGAGATTTACTGGTGCCCATGAGCCAAGGATCAGCCGCTATGAAAAGCCCTCAATCGACCGTGTCCATGGCGGATAAAGTTGCCCTGATCGACAGCCTCTGCGCCAAGGCGCGGATCCTGCCGGTGATCACCATCGCCCGTGAACAAGACATCCTGCCACTGGCCGACGCCCTGGCAGCCGGTGGTTTGACCGCATTGGAAGTGACCCTGCGTTCCGAGTTCGGCCTCAAGGCCATTCAGGTCCTGCGCGAGCAACGCCCGGAGTTGTGTACCGGCGCCGGTACCGTGCTCGATCGGCATATGCTCGAAGCCGCGGAGGTTGCCGGCTCGCAATTTATCGTCACCCCCGGCATTACCCGCGACCTGCTTGAAGCTTCGGTCCACAGCCCGATCCCTCTGCTGCCGGGCATCAGCAATGCCTCCGGAATCATGGAAGGCTATAGCCTGGGTTATCGCCGCTTCAAACTGTTCCCGGCCGAAGTCAGCGGCGGCGTCGCAGCCATCAAAGCCCTGGGCGGCCCGTTTGGCGAAGTGAAATTCTGCCCGACCGGCGGCGTCGGCCCGGCCAATATCAAGAGCTACATGGCGTTGAAAAACGTGATGTGCGTGGGCGGTAGCTGGATGCTCGACCCGGAATGGGTCAAGAACGGCGACTGGGCGCGTATCCAGGAAGTCACCGCCGAGGCACTGGCGCTGCTGGACTGAGCTGATTCATCGAATCGTTGTTGCTGTGCTTAACGGCATTTTTGCGGTGCGCTTGGTCGGCGGACCGCTTTTTTTTGCCTGCGCAAAACCTTGAGACCCACACATCTTCAAATGTGGGAGGGAGCAAGCCCCCTCCCACATTTTTCAGTCCGCGCTGAGTGCGGTGATGGCGTTGATCAGTGCATGGATGTCTGCGGTTGATGTCGCCAACCCCGGTGTCACCCGGATACAGGTGCCGAACGCCGCTCCACTGCGGGTAGTGGTAAACAGGTTGTAGTTGCGGATCAGCGACTGCAAGGCTTCGGTGGCGTTACGGGTGAAGGCGACCGATTCGGGGTCGGCGTCGATCAGTTCGGCCAGTTGGCGGCGGATCTCGACGTTTTCGCCCTGCTCGAAACGCTGGCGCACATGCACCGCGTTACTGCGGTTGATAAACGCGACGTGCTCGAGGTACTGCGCTTGCACCGCGCGGCTCATGCGCCCGAAGTAGCCGTTTTCCAGGTTGATCGGGCCTGGCTCCAGTGCATAGCGGTCGGCGATGGCCCGCCAGTGCGCTTCGTTGGCTGCATTGCATGGCATGGTGCGGGTTCCTAGTGACGAGGCGCGGGTTTGCCGTGTTTGGCGCGCAGTGGCTCCAGCAGTTCGGACAGGCCGTTGTGGTCGATTTCCTGCATCAAGGCCAGCAACCCGCCCAGCTCGCCGTGGGGGAAACCTTCGCGGGCGAACCAGTTCAGGTAGGGGCCGGGCAGGTCGGCGATGATCCGTCCCTTGTACTTGCCGAAGGGCATTTCGCGGGTGATCAGCAGTTCGAGTTTTTCGGGGTTCATGACGGCTCAGGCGTTTGCATCGAGGTCTTGGAAAATACAGGCATTCTGCATGAAGGCCAAATGACAGATCATGCAAATAACGCATGTACAGATCGTTCAATTATTTTTAACTTATTGAAATCTAAAGAAAAAGTTGTTTTTTAAAACCTGGCACGGGCGCTGCAATCATTAATGCAACCTTTCTCAACCCACATAAGGAATTGAAAAATGACTGATATCAATAAAGAGTCCATCTCCGTATTGAACGACCTGATCGAAACCAGCATCGACGGTCAAAAAGGTTTCAAAGAGTGCGCTGACGACATCAAGCATCCCGAACTCAAAGCGCTGTTTGCCAAGCGCTCCGCAGACTGCGCCACTGCCGCCGCCGAGCTGAAAACCGCCGTGCGTGCCCTGGGTGGCGACCCGGAACAGTCCGGCAGCGTGGCCGGCGCCCTGCACCGTGGCTGGGTCGATGTGAAGTCGATGGTCACCGGCAAAGACGAAGAGGCTGTGTTGAACGAAGCCGAGCGCGGTGAAGACCACGCCCTCAAGGCTTACAAAGCAGCGATCGAGAAGATCACCCAGCACAACCTGGTGGGCATTCGTGACTTGGTTGAGCGCCAGTACCACGGCGTACAACGCAACCACGATCAGGTGAAAGCCTTGCGTAACCAGGCTCGCGCTCAGTCGTGAACCGTCGCTGAATAAAAAATCCCCGCCGATGCGGGGATTTTTTATGGGGACTGATCAGCCGATGGTGATGGCTGGCAGTTCGGTCAATGTCACGACCTGTTGCTTGCGTGGCGCGAGGATTTCCGCTTCGCCATCCACCACCAGCTCATCGCGCTGGTTGAATACGCGGGTGGCGATACGCACGCGGAACTTCGGCAGCTTTTCGAGGATTTCCAGACGCACGGTCAGGGTATCGCCGATTTTCACCGGTTTCTGGAAGCTCATCTGTTGGCCGATATAGATCGTGCCCGGCCCAGGCAGCTCACAGGCAACCGCCGCGCTGATCAGGGCGCCGCTGAACATGCCGTGGGCGATTCGCTCCTTGAACATGGTCGCCTTGGCAAATTCCGCATCCAGGTGTACTGGGTTGTGGTCGCCGGACATCGCGGCGAACAGTTGGATGTCACGCTCTTCGACGGTCTTGCTGTAGCTGGCGGTCTGGCCGACTTCGAGGGCTTCGTATGGGGTGTTGGTTACCTGGGTCATCTAAAGGTGCATCCTGTGGCTAATCGATAATTTAATTGGCTGATTTTAAACGAAAAATTATTCGCAGCGAGTCGGCCTGCGCGAGGTCAGGGCCTGGTCGAGCCACGTCAGCACATCCGCGGTGACTTCGTCGCGGTTGGTTTCGTTGAACAGTTCGTGACGCGCCTGCGGGTAGATATTCAGTTGCAGGTTCTGGCAGCCGGCCTCACGCAGGGCATGGGCCAGTCTTTTCAGACGCTTGCCTTCACTCACTGGATCACATTCGCCGCCGATCACCAGGATCGGCAAGCCCGGATCGATCTGCGCGAGATTGGACGCTTTGCTGATTTGCTGCAAGCCGCCCAGCAGGTCGATCCACAGTTGGTTGGTGCAGCGGAACCCGCAAAGCGGGTCGTGGCGGTAGCGGTCGACTTCGTCCGGGTCACGGCTGAGCCAGTCGAAAGCCGTGCGGTTGGGCTTGAACGCTTTGTTGAACGAGCCGAACGACAGGAACTCGATCAGCGCACTGCGGCCGCGCAAGCCCTGGCGCAGGCGTTCGGCACGGGCGATCAGCCGCGCGGCGCGGTACAGCGCCACCGGCTGGAAATTCGAACCGCTGAGAATCGCCCCATGCAGGCTGGCGCTGTGGTGCAGCAGGTAAGCCTGGGCGATATAGCTGCCCATGCTGTGGCCCAGCAAAATGATCGGCACTCCCGGCAACTGCTGGCCGATGTGCTGGTTGAGGCTGGCCAGGTCGCCCACCACCTTGTTCCAGCCGTCCCGCTCGGCGAACAGGCCCAGCGTGCCCTCGTCGGCGGTGCGACCATGGCCGCGCTGGTCCAGGGCAACCACCCCGTAGCCCGCCCCACATAACGCTTGGGCCAGGCGCGCATAGCGACCGCCATGCTCGGCCATGCCGTGGGACACCATGATCAACGCCTTCGGCGGCGTGTCCGGCAGCCATTGATTGACGTACAGGCGGCTGTGGTCATTCGCGGTCAGCCAGAAGGTGGTGTGGTTCATGGCGCTTCCTTTGCTCGGGGTCATTGCAGTGTATAGCCCATCCTCGGCCAAGCGGCTGATCAGTACAGACCCTTGTAGGAAGATTCACGCTATCAATGACGCTATTGCCCGTATTTGCCTGTTTGGCCATAGCTGCTAACGTCCCCGAAGCTCCGCTTTTTATAGCAGCAGAAAAGCGGCCAGGCACATTCAGGTAAGAGGACAAGAATAATGCAACCTGATTTCTGGAATGACAAACGCGCGGCGGGCGTTCCCAACGAGATCGATCTGACCGCCTACAAGTCGGTGATTGAAGTCTTCGAGCGTTCCTGCAAGGCCTTTGCCGACCGCCCGGCGTTCAGCAACATGGGCGTCACCCTGACCTACGCCGAGCTTGAGCGCCAGAGTGCGGCGTTCGCCGGCTACCTGCAGCAACACACCGACCTCAAGCCGGGCGATCGCATCGCGGTGCAGATGCCCAACGTGCTGCATTACCCGGTGGCGGTGTTCGGTGCGCTGCGCGCCGGGCTGATCGTGGTCAACACCAACCCGCTGTACACCCCGCGCGAGATGCGTCATCAGTTCAAGGACGCCGGCGTGCGCGGCCTGATCTACCTCAACCTGTTTGGTTCGCGGGTGCAGGACGTCTGCACCGACACCGAGATCGACTACCTGATCGAAGCCAGGATGGGCGACTTCATGCCAGCGGCCAAGGGCTGGCTGGTCAACACCCTCGTCGACAAAGTGAAGAAAATGGTCCCGGCCTATCACTTGCCGCGCGCGGTGTCGTTCAAGCGCGCCTTGCGCATGGGCGCAGGGCAGGGCGTGACGCGCCACCCGGTGAGCCTCGATGACGTCGCGGTGCTGCAATACACCGGCGGCACCACCGGCCTGGCCAAGGGCGCAATGCTCACCCATGGCAACCTGGTGGCGAACATGCAGCAGGTACGCGCCTGCATGTCGCAGACCGGCGAGGATGGCCACCCGCTGATCAAGGAAGGCCAGGAGGTGATGATCGCGCCGCTGCCGCTGTACCACATCTATGCGTTCACCGCGAACTGCATGTGCATGATGGTTTCCGGCAACCACAACGTGTTGATCACCAACCCGCGTGACATCGCGGGCTTTATCAAGGAGCTGAAAAACTGGCGCTTCACCGGCTTGCTCGGGCTCAACACGTTGTTTGTGGCGTTGATGGACCATCCCGACTTCAAGAGCCTGGACTTCTCCAGCCTTAAACTCACCAACTCCGGTGGCACGGCACTGATCAAGGCCACCGCCGAACGTTGGGAGCAACTCACCGGTTGTGCGATCGGCGAAGGGTATGGCCTGACGGAAACGTCGCCGGTGGCCAGCACCAACCCGTATGGCAATCAGTCACGCCTGGGCACCGTAGGCATCCCGGTGCCGGGGACGGCGATGAAGGTGATCGATGATGAAGGCGCCGAGCAGCCCCTGGGCGAACGCGGCGAGCTGTGCATCAAGGGCCCGCAGGTGATGAAGGGCTACTGGCAGCAGCCGGCCGCCACCGCCGAGGCGCTGGACGCCGAGGGGTGGCTCAAGACCGGCGATATTGCCGTGATCGACGAGGATGGATTTGTACGCATCGTGGATCGCAAGAAGGATTTGATCATCGTCTCGGGTTTCAACGTTTACCCCAACGAGATCGAAGACGTGGTGATGGCTCACCCGGCGGTGGCCAACTGCGCGGTGATCGGCGTACCGGACGAGCGCACGGGGGAGGCGGTGAAGCTGTTTGTGGTGGCGCGTGCCGAAGGTGTGAGCCTTGAGGAGTTGAAGAACTACTGCAAGACCAACTTCACGGGGTACAAGGTGCCCAAGCACATCGTGTTGCGTGAGTCGTTGCCGATGACGCCGGTGGGCAAGATCCTGCGGCGTGAGTTGCGCGACATCGCCTGATGTGAAATGCAGTCGACAATGGGGGAGGGGGCTTGCCCCGATGGCAGTGAATCAGTCACCAGATGTGTTGGCTGATCCACTGCTATCGGGGGCAAGCCCCCTCCCACATTTGTCTGTGTTTATCCCGTTAAGCCCTGTTCTAGAGCCATTTTCAAGCGTATAGAATTTTTGCTCTAAAAATGACTATTAGTTATTCATGAGTCATGTTTATGACTGTAGGGCCCTCTTTTGGCTCTAGTCGGCCCTTGGCAAAGCTGCTACTCTCGGCGCGCTTTGTGACCTCTCGGCCTGCTTAAACGCGCCAGACTCACCTAAAAAACATACACCAATAATAATCGCATCAAATGCGATGATGAATTCGCGTCGCTGAGGAGTGGGCTTCCATGAACGTAGACTTTTGGAAGGATAAGTACCCCGCCGGGATTGCTGCAGACATCAATCCAGACGAGTATCCAAATATTCAGGCGGTACTGAAACAGTCCTGCCAGCGCTTCGCCAACAAACCGGCTTTCAGCAACCTGGGCAAGACAATCACCTATGGTGAGTTGTACGAATTGTCCGGCGCTTTCGCCGCGTACCTGCAACAGCATACCGATTTGAAGCCTGGCGATCGAATCGCCGTGCAACTGCCCAACGTCCTGCAATACCCGGTCGCCGTGTTCGGTGCCATCCGTGCCGGCCTGATCGTGGTCAACACCAACCCGCTGTACACCGCGCGGGAAATGGAACACCAATTCAACGACTCCGGGGCCAAGGCCCTGGTCTGTCTGGCCAACATGGCGCACCTGGCTGAAAAAGTCGTGCCCAAGACTGCCGTCAAACACGTGATCGTCACCGAAGTCGCCGACCTGCTGCCGCCGCTCAAGCGCCTGCTGATCAACAGCGTCATCAAGTACGTGAAGAAAATGGTCCCGGCCTATCACTTGCCCAAGGCGATCAAGTTCAACGACGTGCTGGCCAAGGGGCACGGCCAACCGGTCAATGATGTCAGCCCGGCCAGCGGCGACGTGGCGGTGCTGCAATACACCGGCGGCACCACCGGCGTGGCCAAGGGCGCGATGCTGACCCACCGCAACCTGGTGGCGAACATGCTGCAGTGCAAGGCGCTGATGGGCTCCAACCTCAATGAAGGCTGCGAGATCCTGATCACTCCGCTGCCGCTGTACCACATTTATGCGTTCACCTTTCATTGCATGGCGATGATGTTGATCGGCAACCACAACATCCTGATCAGCAACCCGCGCGACCTGCCGGCGATGGTCAAGGAGCTGTCGAAGTGGAAGTTCAGCGGCTTTGTCGGCCTGAACACGCTGTTCGTGGCGCTGTGCAACAACGAAGGTTTCCGCAAGCTGGACTTCTCTGCGCTGAAAGTCACCCTGTCTGGCGGCATGGCCCTGCAACTGGCCGCAGCTGAGCGCTGGAAGGCCGTGACCGGCTGCGACATCTGCGAAGGCTACGGCATGACCGAGACCAGCCCCGTGGCGACGGTCAACCCGATCCAGAAGATCCAGATCGGCACCATCGGCATTCCGGTGCCGTCGACCTTGTGCAAAGTCATCACCGATGACGGCGTCGAGCTGGGCCTGGGCGAGGTCGGCGAGTTGTGCGTCAAAGGCCCGCAAGTCATGAAGGGCTACTGGCAGCGCGAAGACGCCACCGCCGAGATCCTCGACAGCGAAGGTTGGTTGAAGACCGGTGACATCGCGATCATCCAGCCGGACGGCTACATGCGGATTGTCGACCGTAAAAAAGACATGATTCTGGTCTCCGGTTTCAACGTCTACCCCAACGAACTCGAAGACGTGCTGGCGACCCTGCCGGGCGTGCTGCAGTGCGCGGCCATTGGTGTGCCGGACGAGAAGTCCGGGGAACACATCAAGATCTTCATCGTGGTCAAGCCGGGCGCCACCCTGACCAAGGACCAGGTGATGGAGCATATGCGTGCCAACGTCACCGGCTACAAGGTGCCCAAGGCCGTGGAATTTCGCGATGCCTTGCCGACCACCAACGTGGGCAAGATCCTGCGTCGCGAATTGCGTGATGAAGAACTGAAGAAACTGGGCCTGAAAAAGTAAACCAGGCCTAAATGTGGGAGGGGGCTTGCTCCCGATGGCAGAGTGTCAGCCACTGCATCGAGTGACTGAACCACCGCTATCGGGAGCAAGCCCCCTCTCACATTCTGACCGCATTCCTACAGGGTGAATGGCGCGAAGCTGACGCCAGCACCGGCTGGGCGCACATCCTTGAGGAACGAGTCCTTGTCCGCGCTCAGCTCCAGGGTAATCTCTGGCTTGCGCTTGCCCGCATTGCGCACCACCAAGCCTTCGAGCTTTTCACGCAGGAACACCGTCGGCACCTTCAGGTGCAGCAACTGGTCAGTCTCGGCGTTGTGCAGCAACAAGTGAATCCACTCGTACTGGCCCACCGCGATCCGCGCCACCGGCAGGTCGAACCACCAGATGTTGCGTTTGCGGTCCAGGTCGGTGAAGTGGCAGTTGTTGACGCCGAGTACGGCACCGCCCAGTTCCTGGTTTCTGCGGGCGATGGCCTGTGCTTTATTGAGTTTCATAACCTTCCTACGGGATCTGTTATTCAGCGTTGTAGCCTGAATGTGCCGGGCATTCTCGTGGGTTGGCCGCAAAACATAAAGCCAAACCTGCTGCCGGCGATGAAATGCCCGCGTAAAAATAATTGAAACTCTGCCGAACAGCCTTGGGTCAATCTCTAGGTAATGACCAAAACCCCTCGATTGTTCCAGGAGAAATACCATGAGCAGCACATCGGATAAGGTAAAAGGCGTCGCCAACGAAGCAGTCGGCAACATCAAGCAAGGTGTCGGCAAAGTGACCGGCAACGACAAGCTGCGCGCTGAAGGGGTGGTCCAGGAAAAGAAAGGTGAAGTGCAGAAAGCCGTGGGTGATATCAAGGATGCGGTGAAGAAAGCGATCAAGTGACCCTGATTCGCCGCTTGTATTACCCAGCCCGACGGCCATCCACGGATGGCCGTTTTTGTGTCACCTGAAGTGGTTAATCTTTCGAAATTGTTTCAAGGTCGCCAAATAGGCTACCTTGATGTAGAAAACGGCCCCTGAGTCGCCCACGAACCTGACTTTTTGCGGCGAAAGGAGACGCTATGATTTTCCCGGTACTCGATGGTCTCAAGCTGCACCAAGTGCTGGTACGCACGGTCAAGGAATTCGTCAACGACGAGATGTCCACCTACGCCTCGGCACTGGCCTACCAGATGCTGTTCTCGTTGTTTCCGTTCCTGCTGTTTCTCATTGCATTGATCGGTTTCCTGCATTTGCCGGACTTCTTCACCTGGCTGCGCCTGCAGTCGGAACTGGTGTTGCCGCCCCAGGCCCTCGAGCAGGTCAACCCGGTGATCGACCAGTTGCAGCAGTCCAAGGGCGGCCTGCTTTCGGTGGGTATCGTGATTGCCCTGTGGACCGCGTCGGCCGGCGTGCGCCTGATGATGAGCGCGATGAACGCCGCCTACGACGTGATCGAAGGCCGGCCGATCTGGAAGCGTTTCCCGCTGTCGGTTTTCTACACCGTCGGCATCGCTGGCATGTTGCTCGCCGCCGCCGCGCTGATGGTGCTCGGCCCGCAGGTCATGGAATGGCTGGCAGGGCAGATCGGCATGCAGGAATTCGTGGTCACGCTGTGGACCATCTTGCGCTGGCCGCTGATTGTGATCCTGCTGATGTTCGCCGTGGCCCTCATGTATTACGTGATGCCTGACGTGCAGCAGAAATTCCGCTTCATCACCCCAGGCTCGGTGCTGGCGGTGGTGGTGTGGATCGTCGCGTCCCTGGGCTTTGGCTACTACGTCAAAACCTTCGCCGACTACAACGCCATGTATGGCAGCATCGGCGCGATCATTGTTCTGCTCCTGTACTTCTATATTTCCGCCGCCGTGTTGTTGCTGGGGGCGGAGATGAATGCCGTGATCGAGCACATGTCGGCCGAAGGCAAGGACCCGGGAGAAAAGACATTCGATGAAAACACCCATGCCGGTGAAAAAAAGCACGTCTCCGGTCTTGGCCGAGACCATTCCAAGCCCACTCCCGATGAAGTCTGATTGATGATCCGTGAAATCCTGAAAATGGGCGATGAGCGCCTGCTGCGTATCGCTCCGCCGGTCCCGCCGGAAATGTTCGACAGCCCCGAACTGTGGCAACTGATCGATGACATGTTCCAGACCATGGAGCACGTCGGCGGTGTCGGCCTGGCCGCGCCGCAGATCGGTGTTGACCTGCAATTGGTGATCTTTGGTTTCGAGAGCAGCGAACGCTACCCGGAGGCGCCGGCCGTACCGCAGACGATTTTGATCAACCCACTGATCACGCCGCTCAGTCCGATCATGGAAGAGGGCTTCGAAGGCTGCCTGTCCGTGCCCGGCCTGCGCGGCGCGGTGGACCGTTACCAGCAGATCCGCTACGAAGGTTTCGACCCCAAGGGCGAACCGATCATCCGCATTGCCGATGGCTTCCATGCGCGGGTGGTGCAGCACGAGTGCGATCACCTGATCGGCCGCTTGTACCCGTCGCGGATTACCGATTTCAGCAAGTTCGGGTTCATCGAGGTGATGTTCCCCGACATGGACCCGACGGCCGACGAGTAGCCTCCTGACACAACGCAACGCCAACCTCAGCTCCCACGGGAGGTTACAAGGCGCGTTCCATGCCCATCGCGATCATCGGCTTGTTGCGCTTGTAGCGCACCAACCGTTCGCTGAGGGACTGCGGCAGCACGGTATCCTGGGTGAAACCCATGCGTTGATACCAGCCTTCCAGGTCCGGATGACACATCAGCCAGACCGTACCCTCCCCATCGGCCACCGCTTGACGAATCAAGCGCGCCGCCAGCCCCTGACCGCGATAGGCCGGGTCGACAAACACCCCGGTCAGCCATTGCCCGCCCACCACCGGCGTCAGGCATAAGCCGGCGACGATCTCGCGGTCCCGCGCCACCCACAGACGTCCGCCCTTGAGTGCCTTCATCGGCGAATCGTGGTGACGATAAAACTTGTTCAGCAGCGGCCACAGGGGCTCTGCCAGCGGTTCGATGTGCAATTCGGGCATGGTGTTCAGGCAGGCGTTATCCAGGGCCGGGGATTATAAGCGCCTAATGTGCGGCAATAGGTGGTATACCCATTGTTACATCCCCTGTAAGTGGAGCATGCATCATGGCCAAAGGTATGGATTCAAAGAAAGCCGCGAAGAAGAAACCGGCAAAGACCGCCGATGAAAAACGCGCTGACAAGAAAGCCAAGAAATCCGAGACAGGGCTGTTCGGTCACTGAGTTGAACGTGTAGAAGCCTACGATCTGCAAGATGTTCCCGCCTTACCGCACAGAGCAGGACACACCTGCTCTGAGCTGTCGATGCCCAACTAGCGTGATGGCACCCAGTGCCGGGAAATCAACGTCCTGGCACACGGCGTTACTGCGCGACCGAATGGCCCCATTGGCCGGGTCGCTTAGATCGCGGCCAAGGTCTCTTTCACCGATTGCGCTTGTGGCTCTGCCGTTTTCACGGCTACCTGCTGCTCTTGCTGTTGCTTCAGACGATCAGCCACTTGCTTGGCGATTGCATCCTGTTTTTCCTGCGGCATTGTCTGCACCTCCGCCTCGGTCAACCCCTGCTCCTTGAGCAACTGTTCGCGAATGCGTTCGGCCGGGGTTTTGCTCATGTAATCGGTGAAGTCTGCGCGCGCCGCACTCGTGGTAGAACCGGCTGCGGGCACATCCGTGGTCGCCGGGGTGGCGGCCGTTGAGGCCTGCAACTGCACGCGGGTCTTGGCGAAGGCTTCGTCGATGCGGTCGGCGGCCTTGTCCAGTTGGGTCTGCGCGGCGGGTACGCTCACACTTTGCTGCGCCGTTTGCAGGGCACCGCTGTACAGCGTGCTGGCGGCCGCGTTGGCGGGGTCCATGTCGGGGCGCTTGAGCTTTTCGACGGTCGACAAGGCTTGAGTGTTGTTGTTAATCAGCATGATCGGTCACCTATGCAAATGTTCGATGCGTCAGCTGGAGCAAATAGCGTGCCGGGTGCTAATCCCAAGGTTTTATGGGCGCTGGCGCGGCCATCGCGGCAAACATTGTCCCGTCGACGGCCAAGCGTTGCCGTCAATGGGCGATGTTTTCCAACGCCTGGTGGCATATGGCACCCCTGGACATTCGCTGATTAATCGCACAAGGGCTCAGTCGATGATGGGGTTAAGCGCCCGTAAGATTCAACTCACCCTGGGTGACCTTCAGTGGTTCTTCGCCCTTGGGCACCTTATGAGAGGTGAAAGAGAATGTCGCAGTGAGGTGCCGAAGTTCCAGATCGATCTTCGTGAGGTGGAATTTCCCGCTGCTGGGCTGGTAAGTCCATGGGTTCGGTCCAAGCGCATGGTAGTAATAGACCTGAACCTTGCCTTTTTCTTGGGCAACATCATATGAGCCAGGCTGGATATCTTTAGCCAATTGAAAGCTCATCAGCCGCTGGCCTTGATTGCTCTTGGCGTCTATAAAATTAGCTTCAGGAAACTCGTGAAATTGGATGTCTTCGGATGTGAAGTTTCCAATGGGATCGTTGATGTTCGCTGTTACCAAGCCATCTGCAGGCTGCGATTTCAGGGCCCGTGACCGATCGTTATCCATGAGCGGATGCCTCCGAGAGGTTATAGGAATTGGGAGCGCCCAATCACTTCGCTGTCAGTCAAACGTCGGTAACGGGTAGCGTCTACTGTCAATGTTGACAGGTAGGCCGCAGTATCCGATGGGTGGTACGAAGCGAGCGTTTTGCTGTCGCAGGCCCCGGTGCGGCGCAGTACGTTGAGTTCTTTTACGTTGTTGTCCTTGGGCTTAGTCATGGCCGTCGAGGGCGAAGGTCTTAAAGCCGGCATGCTGGCCAAGGCGCTGGTAATACGCGGCAACTGCCGGGTAGGACGGGCGCTCCATCGGCGTCATCTGCCAGCGGTGAACCGAGAGGCCGATGAGGATGTCAGCCAGGGTGAATTCGTCGCCAGCCACGTAGGCACCGGTCTTTGCCAATTGTTGTTCCAGCAGGCCCATCTTGTCGTGCCAGGCTTGCACGCCCGCCTTGATGCGCTGCGGGTCCTGATGGGCGGGGCTGTTGCGCACCAAGGCCTGGAAGGCATAACCCCAGGACGGGTTGAGTTCGGTGGCTTGCCAGTCCATCCACTGCTCGACCCGGGCGCGGGGGGCGGGCTCGAGAGGCAGCAGGTCGTGGCGTTGGTAGAGGTTCACCAGATAGCGACAGATGGTGTTGGACTCCCACAGCACACCGTGGTCGTCGATCAGCACCGGCACTTGGGCGTTGGGGTTCAGGGCAAGGAATTCGGCGGATTGGGTCGGCTTGAAGCCGATGCCCCAGTCTTCGCGCACATAGTCGATGCCCAGTTCCTGGCAGGTCCAGAGCACTTTGCGCACGTTGATGGACGAAGCGCGACCCAAGATTTTCAGTGAGTGTCCCATGGTGCTTCCCTGACAGTGGAGAACGCTCAATCTAGCAGGGGGCGGACATTACGGCGATGCCTTCAAGCGGGCACGGTTAAAAATGTGTGTGGGGCCATGGCTTTGCCCACTGGCAATACGCTCAGCTCCCTCAACTGACGAATTGCCAAGGCAACATCGCAATGTCAGCCGCGTCCTACGTGCTCTCCCGCACCTGCAACTCAAACCCCATGTCCACCACCGGCTTGGCGATCTTGTTCCCCGCCATGACCGTCAGCAGATGCTCCGCCGCGCGCCGACCGATGGCCTCGCGCGGCGTGCTGATGCTGCTCAGGCGCGGCACCATGAAGGAGGAGGCGGGCAGGTCGTTGAAACCCAGCACGGCCACGCGCCCCGGGACGTTGATGCCGTGACGCAGGGCTTCGAGCAGCGCGCCCTGGGCCAGGTCGTCGTTGCCGAAGAAGATCGCATCCACATCCGGATGGGCCGCCAGCAACTGCAAGAACAACTCGCCGCCCAGGCCCACGGAGGAGGGGCGTGGCGTCAACAGTTCCAGCGCCGGGTCGTACAGCCCGGCCTGTTGCAACGCACGGCGGAAGCCTTCGCCGCGCAGCAAGGTGCGTTGGTCCAGTTGCGCGCCGATATACGCCAGGCGCTTGCGCCCACGGGACAGCAAATGCGCCGCCGCCGTCTCACCCGCCGCCAACTGCGAAAAGCCCACGCAGTTCACGCCAGCGTTGGGGTCCAGATCCATCATGTACACGCACGGCACATTGCTGGCCTCGACCATCCGTCGCGCGCTTTCGGTCCGATCGAACCCGGTCAGCAGCAAACCCCGCGGCTGGTAGGCCATGTAGTTGCGCAGCAAAGTCTCTTCTTCGTCGCGGGAATAGTGGGAGTTGCCGATCAGCACTTCAAAGCCCTTGGGCCGCAGCACCTGGTGGATCGCTTCGAGGGTTTCGATAAACAGCAGGTTGGACAGCGAGGGCACCAGCACCACCACCGAATGGCTCTGGGCCGAGGCCAGGGCGCGGGCGGCGGGGTTGACCACGTAGTTCAACTCGGCGGCGGCCCGTTGCACTTTTTCCACCAGTTCGGTGGCCACGGTGCTGATGCCACGCAAGGCGCGGGAAGCGGTAATCGGGCTGACGCCGGCCAGGCGGGCGACTTCATTGAGGGTCGGGCGACCCGTGGTGCGCGTATTTTTATCGTTCTTGGAGGTCATCAGGCGGCTTGCCAAACAAAAATCGAGGCACTAAGGTAGCGCTGTCTCCAAACGGCTGCAAATGCTTGAATGCTGGGTTGCCTGATCCAGTTCAAATGCTTGGAGCGGATGCACGCGTCACTCCATAAAAAAAGACAAGACGGCGCGGGAAAAGCCTGTTTTTGCACTAGCCTTACAGCGTGCAAAGGTAGCGCTATCTGCGTCCTGAGGTGTTTCATGAGTCAACCTGTTACCGCCCTGGTCATCATGGGTGTCGCCGGCTGCGGCAAGACCAGCGTCAGCGAGGCCGTGTGCCGCCTGAACGGTGCCACCGCCATTGAAGGCGACAGCTTTCACCCCGCCGCGAACATCGAAAAAATGAGCGCCGGCCACCCCCTCGACGACAACGACCGCGCCGGCTGGCTCGACATCCTGTGCGATGAGTTACGCCGTTCGCTCAAGGCCGGCGAACACCCGGTCCTCACCTGTTCCGCGCTGAAAAAGAAATACCGCGACCACCTGCGCGAAGCCGCGCCGGGCCTGGGCTTTGTGTTTCTGGAACTGAACCGCGAAGTCGCCGCCGACCGCGTGTCCCATCGGCCCGGGCATTTCATGCCGGCAAGCCTGATCGACAGCCAGTTCGCCACCCTTGAGTCGCCCATCGGCGAGCCGCTGACCCTGGCTCTCAACGCCAGCGAAGACAGCGTCGAGGCGTTGGCCGAGCAAACCCATGCGTGGTGGTGCAAACACGGTTTTGAACCGGCTCATTAATTTTTGTGTCGGAAAAGATAGCGCTATCTCCGACAACAAATTCAACACCCGCTTTAATAACAACAACAAACAGGAGAGACCCCCATGTTTGGCATGTCCCACGAGTCCTACCTGCTGCTTGATGCAGTGGTCACTATCATTGGTCTGATCTTCTTGATCACCAAGTTCAAGGTTCACCCGTTTATCGCGTTGATCATCGCCGCCGGCTTCCTTGGCCTGACCTCGGGCATGCCCGTGGACAAGATCATCAAGGCCTTCCAGGACGGCTTCGGCGGGGTGCTCGGCTTTGTCGGCATTATCCTCGCGCTGGGTACGATGCTCGGCAAGATGATGGCCGAATCCGGCGGTGCCGATCAGATCGCCCAGACCCTGATCCGCGCCTTCGGCAAGGAAAAGGTCCAGTGGGCGATGATGTTCGCCGCGTTCCTGGTGGGTATCCCGCTGTTCTTCGAGATCGGTTTTGTGTTGCTGATCCCGCTGGTGTTTATCGTCGCGCGCCGTACTGGCGTGTCGCTGATCAAGATCGGCATCCCGCTGCTCGCCGGCCTGTCGGCGGTCCATGGCCTGGTGCCACCGCACCCGGGCCCGCTGCTGGCCATCGGCGTGTTTGGCGCGGACATCGGCAAGACCATTCTGTACGGCCTGATCGTCGCACTGCCGACTGCCATCATCGCCGGCCCGATCTTCGGTACGTTTATCGCCAAGTACATCCCGGGCAACCCGTCCCAGGAACTGATCGACCAACTGGCTCGCGAGTCGGAGCACAAGACGCTGCCGAGCTTCAGCATCACCCTGATCACCGTGCTGCTGCCGGTGTTCCTGATGCTGCTGAAAACCTTCGCCGACATCGCCTTGGCCGACGGTCATGTGGTGCGCAACTGGATGGACATGATCGGTCACCCGATCAGTGCCTTGCTGCTGGCGTTGCTGCTGTCGCTGTACACCTTCGGTCATCGCCAGGGCATCCACTCCAAGCAGATCCTCAAGCTGCTCGACGCCAGCCTGGCGCCGACCGCCGCGATCATCCTGATCATCGGTGCCGGTGGTGGTTTCAAACAGATGCTGGTGACCAGCGGCGTGGGCGACGTGATCGGCCATATGGCGGTGAACGCGCAGATCAACCCGATCCTGCTGGCGTGGCTGGTGGCGGCGGTGATTCGGGTGGCGACCGGTTCGGCGACAGTCGCGACCATCACTGGCGCAGGCATCGTGGTGCCGGTGGTCGGCATGATTCCGGGGGTTAACCGCGAGCTACTGGTGTTGGCGACGGGGGCGGGTTCGTTGATCCTGTCTCACGTCAACGATGCGGGGTTCTGGCTGGTGAAGCAGTACTTCAACATGACCGTGGCCGAGACGTTCAAGACCTGGACGGCGATGGAGACCATCTTGTCGGTGGTGGCACTGATTTTCATCATGTTGCTGTCGTTGGTGGTGTGACAGCGACCGCGAATACCGCTTGTCGTAACTGGTACTTTTCACAGGTCCGGGTTTTTTCTGAATATGAGGGAATGAAACCCCAAATGTAATTCAGAAAAGGAAATGGCCATGACCAAGGAAAATGAACCCACGCAGGCACTGCCGCCTCAAATCCAGGCGCCGGCAGCCAATACGACTGTCCCTAGCCCTGTCACCATCTCCGGGTTAGTACCCCTGGAAGGTGCCACGGTAACAGTGGAGGACTCGACTGGTAAGTTGGGAGTTGCCGTTGCTATCGGACATAATTGGTCGCTCACCGTCGTTATGACTCCGGGCGCCCACCACATCTCGGCTTATGTTTCTTTTCCGGTGGTTTCAGGTAGTACCGAGCGAAAATTTGTCGTGAAGTAGTCTTTCAAGATAATGGGGCATGAATGCCCCATTACAGTTCGCAGTCAGACTCCAGTCCTGGGCACCAAGCCATCCGCCCTGAACATCCCGCGAATCCCGCGTACCGCCTGGCGAATCCGGTCCTGGTTCTCGATCAGCGCAAAGCGCACATGGTCGTCGCCATATTCACCAAAGCCAATCCCCGGCGACACGCACACCTTGGCTTCCAGCAGCAGCTTCTTGGCAAATTCCAGCGAGCCCATGGCGGCATACGCTTCGGGGATCTTGGCCCAGACGTACATCGACGCCTTGGGATTCTCCACCATCCAGCCCAACTCATGCAGGCCTTTGACCAGTACATTGCGGCGCTGGCGGTACTGCTCGGCGATGTCTTTCACGCACTGTTGGTCGCCTTCCAGCGCGGCAATCGCCGCCACTTGCAGCGGGGTGAAGGTGCCGTAGTCGTGGTAGCTCTTGATCCGCGCCAGGGCGTTGACCAGTTCTGCGTTGCCCACCATGAAACCAATGCGCCAGCCGGCCATGTTGTAGCTCTTGGACAGGGTGAAAAACTCCACCGCAATGTCCTTGGCGCCCGGCACCTGCATGATCGACGGGGCTTTCCAGCCGTCGTAGACGATGTCGGCGTAGGCCAGGTCATGCACCACCAGCACGTCGTACTGCTTGGCCAGGGCGATCACCCGCTCGAAGAAATCCAGCTCCACGCACTGCGCGGTCGGGTTGGACGGGAACCCCAGGATCATCATCTTCGGCTTGGGAATCGAACCGCGAATCGCCCGTTCAAGCTCGGCGAAAAAGTCCACGCCCGGAATCAACGGCACCGAACGCACCTGGGCGCCGGCAATCACGGCACCGTAGATATGAATCGGGTAGCTCGGGTTGGGCACCAGTACGGTGTCGCCCTGGTCCAGGGTGGCCAGCATCAAGTGCGCCAGGCCTTCCTTGGAACCGATGGTGACGATGGCTTCCGACTCGGGGTCGATATCCACTTCATAACGGTCCTTGTACCAGCGCGAAATCGCCCGGCGCAGGCGCGGAATGCCTTTGGAGGTGGAGTAGCCGTGGGTGTCTTCACGCTGGGCGACGGTGACCATTTTTTCCACGATATGTGGTGGGGTCGGGCCGTCAGGGTTGCCCATGCTCAAGTCGATGATGTCTTCGCCGCGCCGACGCGCAGCCATCTTCAGCTCGGCAGTGATATTGAAAACGTAGGGGGGGAGTCGATCTATGCGCGCAAAGCGGCGCGGCAAACCTTGGTCGGCCATTGTTGCCTCGAAAGTACGTAAGCGCCCGGAACCGTCCGAGCGACGTCGGCCACTGCGGTGGCCTGCGGGGCAGACAATACGGTTGATGATGGCCAGTTGTCCAGATGTGTAGGAAAAATTTCTACATGCAGTGCAATCCGGATATACCCCTATACTCAATACGGGTTTGTTCTCTCATAAGAAGGAGACTGTTCAGATGGATCAGCAGACGCAACAACCGTTAGAGCCGCGCATGGAAGAGGGCAAGGCCCTGGTGATCGCCGGGGTGCAAGGGCATTATTCGAAGGCCACCACCGGGGATATTCCCAAGTTGTGGGGCGTGTTTGACGAGAGCGTCAAATACATCAAAAAGCGTTTGGGCGGCTTTACCTACGGGGTTTGTCATAACCCCAGACACGATGAGTTCGACTACATCGCAGGGGTTGAAGTCCCCGCCAAGGGTGATGTGCCGAGCAATTTCGAGTTCATCGAAATCCCGCCGCATCACTATGCCGTGTTCGCGCACTACGGCGAGGTGCACGCGTTGCCGCAGACCTACGAGCGGATCATGTTCGAATGGTTGCCGCATTCCGGGTACAAGGTTGCCGGCGTGGATTTCGAGCGGTACAGCGCGGATTTTGATGTGAGAAAGGGCCTCGGCACCGTGGAGGTCTGGCTGCCTGTGGAAGCAAAGGCCTGAAGCGCCGGCCGAAGATGATGGCGACTCTTCGGCCGTTTTTCCTGCGCGGGAATGCTCATGATCCAGCGTCCCCTCAAGCGTTGGTCGCTGTCATCTCAACGTGACATCTACTGCGGCTCCAAGCCCCGACTCAAACGGCGCTCATACCCGACCCGCCCTTTGTACGCCTCCCCGCGATCCACCCAGCCCAGCCCCAGGTACAAGCCCATCGCCGCGACATTGTGCGTGTCCACCGACAACTCCAGCGCCTTGATCTGCGGCCAGGCCTGAAGCGCCGCCGCGGGTAGCGCCTGCAGGCAGGCTTTGCCAAATCCCCGGCCCTGTTGGCTGCGATCCACCTGTAACGCGTGCAGCGTGGCGCTGTGGGCATCGGCCCAATGGGGCAGGCATGGCGGGCATTTGAGCAGGAGGAAGGCCACGGGCACATCGTCGGCCAGCAGCGCAAAGCCTTTGATGCCGGGGCTGGGGTTGACCAGCAGGGTGTTGAGTGCGCAATACATGTCGCCGCAAAACGGCAACTGCTCAGGGTGAACTTCGATCGCGCCGACTTGCTGTGTTTGCACAGCGTTCAGCGCCTCGTAGGCGACAAGGCGGGTTTGCATCGGGGCGTCCGAACGGCTGCAAAGAAGGGCGCAGTCTATCGGGTTTGCACGCTGCGAGATTTTTTTTCAGCGCGCTGTCGATCGGGCGGCGGGCCATTCGACTAAGGGTGTCTCTGAAGATTTTCACCCCCCAGGAGTATCGCCATGAACACTGCAATCCACACCCTGATCAAACAATGGAAACAAGCCGTCGTCGCCAAGGACATCGATAAGATTGTCAGCTTTTACGCCGACGATATCATCGCGTTCGACGCGGTTAGCGCCCTGCAGTTCAAGGGCAAGGCGGCCTACCGCGCGCACTGGCAGGCGTGCATGGAAGTCTGCCCCGGCCCCGGTGTGTTCGACTTCCATGAGTTGCATATCGTCGCCGCCGACAACAGCGCCTTTGCCCATTGGCTGGCTCACTGCGGTGGCACCGGCCCGGACGGCGTGCTCAAGACCTGCTGGATGCGCGTCACCGTCGGTTACCAGCGTGTCGACGGCCAATGGAAGGTGGTGCATGAGCATTGGTCGGCCCCCTTCGACATGGCCACCGGCGTCGCGCTGTTCGACCTGAAACCTTGAGCCCCGCGAACTATAGTCAGTAGTCCGAAAACGGAGAACGCCATGAAATACCTGTGCCTGATCTACAGCAACGAACAGGTGCTGCACACCGCGCCGGACAGCCCGGCCGACCCGGAGTGCTTCGCCTACGCGCAGTCCGTCCAAAAGAGCGGGCGCATGCTCGCCGCCGAGCCGCTGGAGTCGGTGAGCACCGCCACCACTGTGCGTATGCGCAATGGCAAGCTGTCGATCACCGACGGGCCGTTTGCCGAAACCAAGGAGCAGCTCGCGGGGTTTTACCTGATCGAAGCCCGGGACTTGAACGAAGCGCTCCAGGTCGCCGGCGGCATTCCGGCGGCCCGGGTCGGCAGTGTGGAAGTACGCCCCGTGCGCCAATTGAATCTCTGAACACAAAACACTCATAAACAGGAGGTTTACCCATGAACACTCAACCTGCCGAATGTGAAAGGTCCATCAAACCTGGGGGCGACGCGCCCAATCGCCCGGTGACCCAGGATCTGCCCGATTGACCCCTCCGATCGAGACGATTTACCGCCGCGAATCACGGCGCGTGCTGGCGACGCTGATTCGCTTGCTCGGCGATTTCGACCTGGCCGAGGAAGCGCTGCACGAGGCGTTCCTGGTCGCCATGCAGCGCTGGGAGCACGACGGCGTGCCGAGCAATCCACGGGCGTGGCTGGTCTCGACCGGGCGCTTCAAGGCCATCGATCGCCTGCGCCGCCAGGCCCGTTTCACCCCCTTATTGCAGGCGCAAGCCGATGCGCTGGCAGCGGCCGATTGGGACGACGAAGACGTGGAAGACGACCGCCTGCGCCTGATCTTCACCTGCTGCCACCCGGCGCTGGCGGCTGACGCCCAAGTGCCGTTGACCCTGCGTGAAATCTGCGACCTGACCACCGAAGAAATCGCCCGCGCCTTTCTGGTCCCGCCGGCCACCATCGCCCAGCGGATCGTGCGGGCCAAGGGCAAGATCCGCGAGGCGAAGATTCCCTATCAGGTGCCGTCGCTGGCCGAATTGCCCGAGCGCCTCGACAGCGTGCTGCGTGTGATTTACCTGGTGTTCAACGAAGGCTACTCGGCGTCGATGGGCGCGGATCTCACGCGCGACGACCTGACCCGTGAAGCCATCCGCCTCGGCCGTTTGTTGCTGGAGTTGCTGCCGGAGCCGGAAGTCATGGGCTTGCTGGCATTGATGCTGCTGCACGAGTCGCGCCGCCCGGCGCGGACCTCGGCCGGCGGCGAATTGGTGCTCTTGGACGAACAGGACCGAGCATTGTGGGATGCGTCCCTGATTGCCGAAGGCTGTGCGCTGGTGGAGCAAGCGCTGACGACCCGGCGCTTTGGGCCCTATGGCTTACAGGCGGCGATTGCGGCGGTACATGCCGAAGCGCCGAGTGCCGAGCACACCGACTGGCCGCAGATTGTCGGGCTATACGATGTGTTGCTCCGCACCGTGCCGTCGCCCGTGATCGAACTGAACCGCGCAGTGGCGCTGGCCATGCGCGATGGGCCGTTGGCCGGGTTGCAACAGGTGGAGGCGATTCTGGCGCGGGGCGAATTGCTGGACTATCACCTGGCGCATTCGGCGCGTGGCGAATTCTGCCGACAATTGGGGCGGCTGGACGAGGCGCGGCTGGCGTATGAAAAAGCCCTGTCTCTGACCCGGCAAACCCCGGAAAAGCACTTCCTCGAGCGCCGCCTGGCCAGCCTGACCCCGATCTAGCGTCCAACGCATTTCCACTGTGGGACCACCAAGCGCTGCCTGCTCTGGACGAACTCAATCGAGCATCTGCCCCAACAACCAACTCCCCGCAGGCCCCGGCGGATATTGCCGCGACCACAGCGCATCCACCGCCACCGAGCGCGGCCAACTGCGCACGCTCAGTTCAATCAGCCCGGCATTGCCAAAGCGTTCCACCAACCAGCGCGGCAGTGCGGCCCAGCCAAAACCGAGCTGGGCCATTTCCATCAGCATCAGAAAACTCGGCGCCGACCAGACGCGGCCCATGGGGCGGGTTTCATTCGGGTTGATGATGCTCGCCAGGCGCAGCTCACGGTGTTGCTGCAACACCTGTTGGTTGACGCTTTCCAGGCTGGCCAAGGGGTGCGTGGGCGCGACGAACAGGGCAATTTCCGTGCGCTCCTCCACCGGCGAACGGCTCAGGTCGGGTGGGTAAACCTCCTGGGCCTCGACCAGGGCAATCTGGGCCCGGCCACTTTGCACCAGGGCTATCAGGTCTTCGCACTCGGCGATCAGCCATTCCAGTTCCAGGTCGGGGTAGCGTTGCTCAAAGGCCTTGAGCGCAAGCTCGAAGCGCTCCGACTGGTAGGTGTCGGACATCGCAATCGTCACTTTCGCCTCCAACCCCTGGGATAGCTGACTTGCCGCCAACGCCAGCCGACTGCTCGCCTCCAGCACCTGCTCGGCGCGTTGCAGCAGCACATGGCCAGCGGCGGTCAGCGTCGGCTTGCGGCTGCTGCGGTCGAACAGCAGCACATCGAGGTCAATCTCCAGGCTCGCCACCGCCGCGCTGACGGTGGACTGGCTCTTGCCCAGCTTGCGTGCCGCCGCAGAAAACGAGCCTTGGGTCGCGGCCTGAACAAAGGCCTGGAGCACTTCATGGGAGGCCATGACTATCGCCTTTATCGATGGTTATTGGTTATGAAGTATCGATACAAAACGCAATGATGGCAACACAGTCACTCACGGAGCCGGGGCATGAACCCTACCAAGTCGATTACTGAACGTGTGTGCCAGGCCATCGGTTTCGAGGCCCTGGCGTTGTTGATCTGCACGCCGTTGCTGGCGTGGATCATGGACAAGCCCGCGGTGGAAATGGGCATGGTCACCCTGGCAATCAGCCTGATGGCGCTGACCTGGAACGTGATTTTCAACGGCCTGTTCGACCGCCTCAAGGCACGCCTGCAACTGGCCAACAACGGCTGGACCCGGGTGCTGCACGCCTTGCTGTTTGAAGGCGGGCTGGTCCTGATGTGCGTGCCGTTGATTGCCGCGTGGCTGAACATCAGCCTGCTGCAGGCGTTTATCCTCGATATCGGCGTGTTGCTGTTTTTTCTGCCGTACACCTACGTGTACCACTGGGGCTACGACGTGATGCGCGAAAAGCTCTTACAGAAACATGCCGCCCGAAGCCTCGATCCGCTGGCCGGTGATCCAGTGGCTACCGTCCGCCAGCAGGCTGGCAATGGCCCCGCCGATATCATCCGGTAACCCGGCGCGGCCCAGGGCGGTGTTATTGGCGACCATCGCGTTGAGGTTGGCGTTGTCGCGCACGGCGCCGCCGCCGAAGTCGGTTTCGATGGCGCCCGGCGCGAGGATATTGACGCTGATACCGCGCGCGCCGAGCTCTTTGGCCTGGTAGCGGGTCAGCACTTCCATGGCGCCTTTCATCGCCGCATACGCGGCATAGCCGGGCAGGCTGAAACGGGCGAGGCCGCTGGAGATATTGAGGATGCGGCCACCGTCACGGATCAGCGGCAGCAGTTTCTGGGTCAGGAAAAACGGGCCTTTGAATTGAATCGCGACCAGTTGGTCGAACTGCGCTTCGCTGGTCTCGGCAAAGCTGGCGTGGATGCCGATACCGGCGTTGTTGATCAGAAAGTCGAAATCATCCCGTGCGAAAACACGCTTGAGCACGCCGCCGACGGCTTCGACGAACGCGTCGAAGGTGGCGCTCTGGCTCACATCCAGTTTCAGCATGGCGGCGCGGCCACCCCATTGTTCGATCTGCTCGACCACTGCCTGGGCTTCATCCGCCTGGCTGTGGTAAGTGCCGATGATATCCACGCCTTGTGCGGCCAGGCGCAACGCGGCGCTTCTACCCAAGCCGCGGCTGGCGCCGGTGATCAGTGCGATTTTGCGGGTCATGGTGCAGTCCTCTGAGGTGATCGTGGGAATGAGTGTATTTGTCCGCCTGTAACGTGATAAACAGCGGTAAAGCGAAATCACTGGCCGGAAAAGGCGAACAATCCCATGAACAAACTGGAATTGCTGCGCACCTTCGTGCGCGTCACCGAACTGTCGAGTTTCACCGGCGCCGGCGAGAGCCTGGGCCTGCCGCGCTCCACGGTGTCCGAGCATGTGCAGGCACTGGAAGAACTGCTCGGCGCGCGCCTGCTGCAGCGCACCACGCGCAAGGTGCAGGCGACCCAGGACGGCCGCGTGCTGTATGAACGCAGCAAGGACTTGCTTGCGCACATGGAGGAACTGGAGGGCTTGTTTCGCCAGGACGAAACACAACTGACCGGACGCATTCGGGTGGACCTGCCGACCATGATGGCGCGGGATTTGATCCTGCCGCGCCTGCCGCATTTCATGGACGCGCACCCGTTGATCGAGCTGGAAATCAGCGCCACCGACCGTCAGGTCGACCTGCTGGCCGAGGGGTTCGATTGCGTGCTGCGCGTCGGTGCGCAGCCGGACCAGTCGGTGGTCGCCCGGTTGTTGTGCAGCATGCCGATGATCAACTGCGTGAGCGCAGGCTACCTGCAACGCTATGGCGTGCCGCGGACGCTGGCCGACCTGGCCGACCACCACTTGGTGCATTACGTGCGCCCGCTGGGTTCGCGCTCGGCGGGGTTCGAATACCTGCAGGGCAACAAGGTGCAGCGCCTGCCCATGGCCGGGCGGGTCACGGTCAACAGCACCGATGCCTACAAGTCGGCTTGCCTGGGCGGTTTCGGGATTATCCAAGTGCCGGCCCTGGGCATTGGCGATCAGTTGGCCAGTGGCGAACTGGTGGCGGTTTTGCCGGAATACCCGGCGCCGCCGTTGGACGTGTCCCTGCTCTATGCCGGGCAGCGGCATTTACCGCTGCGGGTGCGGGTGTTCATGGACTGGTTGGCGGCGACGCTGCAAGCCCAACTCTAACGCCGCGCCGACAACTGCTGCGGGGCCAGGAAGGCGTCGTGGAAGTAGTCCCGGAACGCCTGCATCGCCGGGGTAAATGCGCGCTCGCGGTGCCAGGCCAGGCCGACGCTCATGGGCGTCACCGGGTCGGTCACGGTCAGGGTTTCGATGCGCTTGCCTTCCAGGGACCAGGGCCGATGCACCAGGTCCGACAGGATCGCCACGCCGCTGCCATTGGCGACCATGCTGCGCACTGCTTCCACCGAACTGGTGCGCAGCCGCACCTTGGGCGTTTGCCCGGCCTGTTCCCAGTAGCGCATGGCACTGTGTTCGGCCTCGTCGACGGTCAGCAGGATGTAGGGCTCGCGGGCCACATCCGCCAGGCTGACGGCGCCGCGTTCGCACAACGGGTGATGGCTGGGCAGCCACAGGCGGCGTTCGGAGTTGAAGAGGATTTCCGACACGATATCCGCGTGGGTGAGGTTGGCGGTGAGCACCACGGCCATGTCGAACTGGCCGTCGAGCAGGCCGTGTTCGATGGCCTGGCGCTCCTGCTCGAACACCTCGATGGTCACGTCCGGGTGCCAGTGTTCCATGCGCTGCAGATGGTGCGGCAGGAAGTAACCGAGCACCGTGTAACTGGCGGCGACCCTTAGCACGCCGCTGGCGCGGTAGTCGGGCAATGGGCTGTTCAACGCGTCGTCGACACTGCGCACGATCACATAGGCACGGTTGAGAAAGTGCCGCCCGGCGTCGGTCAGGTTCATGCCCTGGGCCGAACGCACAAACAATTGCACGCCGAGCATCGCCTCCAGTTCCTTGATCGCCGTGGTCACGGCCGATTGGGAGATGTTCAGGTGAATCGCCGCCTGGGAAATCTGGCCGATCTCGGCGGTGGCGACGAAGTAGCGGATTTGGCGCAAGGTCAGCGACATGGCGATATCTGTTTTTCAGAAGATAGGCCATCTGATAATAGATCTTCCCAAGGGGTCAAGCCGCAGCCTACTTTTCAGCATCACCTTTGGCGGAGCGACTTTTCATGCAGGCAGTGGATTTCAATTCAGACATGGGCGAAGGCTTCGGCCCCTGGACGATCGGCGATGGCGTCGATGCCGAGCTGATGGCCTACATCAGCTCGGCCAATATCGCCACCGGCTTCCACGCCGGCGACCCCGGCACCATGCGCCGCACCGTCGCACGCGCCAAGCAACTGGGGGTCGCCATCGGTGCCCATCCGGGCTTTCGCGACCTGGTGGGCTTCGGTCGCCGCCATATCCACGCGCCGGCCCAGGAGTTGGTGGACGACATGCTCTACCAGCTCGGCGCCCTGCGTGAAATCGCCCGCGCCCAGGGTGTGCCCGTGCAACACATCAAGCCCCACGGCGCGCTCTACATGCACCTGGCCCGCGATGAAGACGCCGCGCGGTTGTTGGTGCAAAACCTGCAACTGATTGAGCCGACACTGTTGCTGTACTGCATGCCGAATTCAGTGATCTGGCGCATAGCCAAGGAACTGGGGCAGCCGGTGGTGCGTGAGTTCTACGCCGACCGCGAGTACGACCTGAGCGGCTCCATCGTGTTCACCCGCACGGTGCGCGCCCTCGACCCTGCCACCGTCGCGGCGCGGGTCCTACGGGCTTGTCAGACGGGTCTTGTACGCACCGTAGAAGGCGAAGACCTGTTTATCGAATTCGATTCCATCTGCCTGCACAGCGACACCCCCGGCGCCCTGGAATTGGTCGAAGCCACCCGTGAAGCCCTGGACCAAGCAGGCATTGCGGTCAGAACACCCGAATAAGATCGACCCCATACTTTTTTGCCTGCCTTTCTATAACGATTCCAAGAGGAACAGACATGGCTGAAACGTCCCCCATCCGCTACAGCTTCGGCGCCGATGAACACCTGTTCGCCGAGGTCAGTGACAGCATGTCCCTGGAGGCTTTCTTCAAAGGCATGGCCGTGACCCGCGCCGTGGAACGCCTGGCGTTGGACGGTGTGCTGGATGTGTGCCTGGCCAACGCCTCCTTCCAGATCCGCTTCGACCCGGACCGCATTGCGCCCCATGTGCTGCTCGACGCGGTGCAAAGCGCCGAAGCCCAGGCCGTGGCCGAACGCACCTTGCACACGCGCATCATCGAAATCCCGGTGCTCTACAACGACCCCTGGACCCACGAAACCCTGATGCGCTTTCGCGATCGCCATCAAGACCCCAGCGGCACCGACCTGGAATATGCGGCGCGGATCAACGGCCTGGCCGATGTCGACGCTTTCATCGCGGCCCACAGTGGCGCGCCGTGGTTTGTGTCGATGGTCGGCTTTGTCGCGGGCTTGCCGTTCATGTTCCAGATGGTCGAGCGCGAGCGGCAGTTGCAGGTGCCCAAGTACCTGCGCCCGCGCACCGACACGCCGAAACTGACCCTCGGCCATGGCGGCTGCTTTGGCTGCATCTACTCGGTGCGCGGAGCCGGCGGCTACCAGATGTTCGGCGTCACTCCGGCACCGATCTACGACCCGGCGCAGCAGTTGGCCTACCTCAAGGACCACATGGTGTTCTTCCGGCCGGGCGACATCGTGCAGTTCAAACCGATCGACCGCGAGGCCTACGACCTGGCCGTCGCCGAGGTGGACGCAGGACGTTTCGACCTGCGCATCCGCCCCCTGGAATTTTCCTTGGATGCGTTTCTCGCCGACCCCATCGGTTATCCGAAAACCCTGCAGGAGGCGCTGGCATGATCAAGGTGCTCAAACCCGGCCTGGCGACCTCGGTACAGGACCTGGGCCGCGAAGGTTATTACCACCTGGGTATTCCGCCGTCGGGCGCGCTGGACCAGTACGCGCTGAGCGCGGCCAACCATTTGGTGGGCAACCCGCCGGGCGCGGCCGGCCTGGAATGCACGCTGATCGGTCCCGAGCTGGAGTTTCGCCGGGACGCCTTGGTCGCCCTCAGCGGCGCCTTGATGGCGCCGCGCCTGGACGGTGAAGTGGTCCACCAGGACACCGCGTTCCAGGTCCGCGCCGGGCAGGTGTTGCGCTTCGAATTTCCCCTGGCCGGTGCGCGTACCTATCTGGCGGTCGCCGGCGGCATCGACGTGCCGTTGGTGCTCGGCAGTCGCTCGACCTACACCCTCGGCGCACTCGGTGGCTTTCACGGGCGGCGATTGCAGGCGGGGGATGAGTTGCCCATCGGCGAGCCCAGTGGGCAGGGGCGGGCGGGCAACAGCTTGCCGATGGCCTTGCGCCGGGCAGTCGGTGGCGATGTGACCTTGCGCGTGGTGCCCGGCCTGTATTACGAACGCCTGACGGCGGCGGCGAAAAGCAGCTTTTTTGCCGAGCCGTGGACGGTGGGGTCCGAGGCGGATCGTATCGGCTATCGCTTCAAGGGCGGTAGTGCGTTGAGCTTTCAGCCACGGGAGCAGCCGTTTGGCGCGGGGTCCGATCCGTCGAACATCGTCGACAGTTGCTACCCGATCGGCTCGATCCAGGTGCCGGCCGGGCTGGAGCCGATCGTGCTGCATCGGGACGCGGTGTCGGGCGGCGGCTACGCGATGATCGGCACGGTGATCAGTGCCGACCTGGACTTGATCGGGCAGATGCAGCCGAACCAGCGGGCGGGGTTTGTGGCGGTCAGCCTGGAGCAGGCGTTGGAGGCGCGGCGGGTGTACAAGAAGCGTCTGAAGGCAATGACCGGGCTCTTCAATACCTGAAACACCACCCAGCAAAATGTAGTGGGTCAGCAGAGTTTGGTGAACAGCCAGTAGAGCAGCATCGCCACCCTGGTCACTGCCACACCGACCAACAATGTGGGAGCGAGCAAGCCCCCTCCCACATTGTTGACCGGCGCTGGGTCAGAAGAGTTTGGTGAATAACCAGTACAGGCTACCCGACAGTAGAATCGCTGCCGGCAAGGTCAGCACCCAGGCCATCAGCAAATTGCGGATGGTCTTCATCTGCAAGCCGCCGCCGTTCGCCACCATGGTCCCCGCCACGCCGGACGACAACACATGGGTGGTCGACACCGGCAAGCCGAACATATCCGCAGCGCCGATGGTCAGCATCGCCACGGTCTCGGCCGAGGCGCCTTGGGCGTAAGTCATGTGCGTCTTGCCGATTTTCTCGCCCACGGTCACCACGATGCGCTTCCAGCCGACCATGGTCCCGAGCCCCAGGGCGATGGCCACGGCGATCTTCACCCACAGCGGAATGAAGCGCGTGGAGTTGTCGATCTGTTGCTTGAACAGTTGCAGCTTGCCTTGGGTGTCGGCGTCGAAGTTGCCGATCTTGGCCTTGTCCATCAACCGAATGGTTTCGCTGGTCAGGTACATGTCGTTACGCACGTTGCCTACGGCTTCGGCGGGGACTTTAGCCAAAGAGCCGTAGCCTTTGACTTCATCGCCGATCTGGCCGGCGAGGGCGGCGAGGGCCGGGATCAGTTCGGGTGTGGCGTCCTTGGTCCGCACGTAGGTCGAGAGGATGGGGCGCGGGTCGCCCGGCAGCGCTTGCGGCGCGCTTTTCATCAGCGCGACCTGGGTCACTTCGGCCACCGCGGCAAACTGCAGCGATTGTTCGGCGGGCATGGCGCGGTTCAGCGCATACGCCATCGGCAGGGTGCCGACCAGGATCAGCATGATCAGGCCCATGCCTTTTTGCCCGTCGTTGGAGCCGTGGGCGAACGATACACCGGTGCAGGTGAGGATCAGCATGCCGCGAATCCACCATGGCGGTGGGGTGTCGCCTTTGGGCGCCTTGTACAGCGCGCGGTTTTTCACGAAGGCGCGCAGGGCCAGCAACAGCAGGGCGGCGAAAGCGAAACCGATCAGCGGCGAGAGCAGCAGGGCGTAACCGATCTTGATCGCCTGGCTCCAGTCCACGCCGCTGGTGCCATCACGTCCGTGCATCAGGGCATTGGCCACGCCGACGCCGATGATCGAACCGATCAGAGTATGGGAGGACGAGGCCGGCAGGCCCAACCACCAGGTGCCGAGGTTCCATAGGATCGCCGCGATCAGCAGGGCGAAGATCATCGCGAAACCGGCCGAGGAACCCACCTGCAAAATCAGCTCGACCGGCAGCAGGGCAATGATGCCGAACGCCACTGCGCCGCTGGAGAGCAGCACCCCGAGGAAGTTGAAAAAGCCCGACCACACCACCGCGAACTGCGGCGGCAGCGAGTTGGTGTAGATCACCGTCGCCACGGCGTTGGCGGTGTCGTGGAAACCGTTGACGAATTCGAAACCCAGGGCGATCAGCAGTGCCACGCCCAGCAGCAGGAACGGCGTCCAGGTGGTGACCAGCGTGCCCAGTTCGTGCATGTCGCGCATCAGGCTGTAGGCAGTGAACAACAGGCCCATCGCGAGCACGGCAAAGAACATGATCACCGTCAGCAGGCCGGGTTTTTTGTCCAGCCTGGGTCGGGTATCAACGGATGACGTATGCGTTGAAGCTGTCAGGGAAGGGGTGGCCATGCAGTAACATCCAGTGTCGGAAAGGATGTCGCCCATGATCATTGCAGAATATTACAGAGATGCTGCGATAGATCAGTGTTTAGCGGATTGGATCGGCCGTTGGTCTACAAACGCACAGATTTTTTGAGCGCATGTGAGGGTCAGTAGTCGTTGCGTTTCCTGAAGGCCCAGCGCCCGGCAATCAAGGTAAAGGTCGCGACCAACGCCACCAGAATCCAGAAGCCTTCCGGGTCTTGGGAAAGCGGCACGCCGCCTACGTTCATGCCGAAAAAGCCGGCAATGATATTGATCGGCAACGCCAGCACCGTGACCACCGTCAGCGTAAACAGCGTGCGGTTGCTTTGTTCGTTGAGGTTGGCGGCGATTTCTTCCTGCAACAATTTGATGCGTTCGCCCAGGGCCGTCAGGTCGTTGATGATCAGCGCAAACTCCTCGGTGGATTTGCGCAGCTCCTTGACGTCTTCCTTTTGCAGCCACTGCGGCGGGCGGTTGAGCAGCCGCAGCAACGAGCCGGGCTCCAGCGCCAGCAGGCGTTGCAGGCGCACCAGCACCCGGCGCATGGCGCCCAGCTCGGCGCGGTTGGTGGACAGGTGCGAGGAGAGCAATTGGTCTTCGATGTGGTCGACGCTGATGCTGGTCTTGCGCACGATCTGCGTCAGCACCTCGCCCTGGTCGCGCAGCAAGTGGACCAGTAGCTCCAGCGGCGAGCGGAAGTGCTCACCGGCCTTGACCGACGAACGCAACTTGTCCACCGAGTGCAGCGGTTGCAGGCGCGCGCTGATCAGCAAGTGACTGCGGGCGCAGACCCACAATGTGGAAATATCCGACGAGACCATGCTGCTGAAGTTGAACACCACGTCGTTGACCACCGCGAGCAAGGCAGAGTCGACGTGTTCGATACGGGTGGAGCGCGAGCCTTCGTGCAAGGCTTCGAAGAATTCTTCCGGCAATTGCAGATGCGCCAGCATCCAGCGCTCGCATCCGGCATGCGCCAGGTTCAGGTGCAGCCATAGAAACTCCTGCGGGTCTTGCGGTTGCTGCAAGGCCTGGAGAGCGGTGGCTGAATCAATCTGCTCACCCTTTTCGCCTGGGCGGAAACGGAAACCGTAAAGCAAGCCAAACAGATCGGAGTCCTGGTGGCTGTGGTCGATGCTGTGGTTCATGGAGTCTCGCAGAGAAAGGACCTGTAGGACGTTTCACAGGTTCGCGTGAGCGAATCATTGCAAGGATGCTTGACAGTTTTGTGACAGTTTTCGACTTATTTCGCCTTGATGACATTTTATTGACCGGCTATCGAAATGAGCTCAAGAAGTGTCTAGATCGGCCGATTCAGGGCGCAAGAACCGCTGCGGATGACGGCGCCTTCGACGACAGGGATGTCATGACGTATTTGCACCTTTTCCTTGTTTCGAGGCTTTTCCCGATGACTTTTTTGCGAACATCCCTGCGGGCACAGATTTTGTCGCTGCTCGGCGGCAGCCTGCTGGCGATGCTGTTGATAGCCCTGGCCTGTTTCAACTTCCTTTCCAACGGGGTGCAGAGTTACCGCAGTTTGCTCGACGGGCCGTTGCTCACTTCACAGTTGATCGATGAGGCCAACCTGCAATTCAAGGTGCAGGTGCAAGAATGGAAAAACGTGTTGTTGCGCGGCAAGCAGCCGCAGGACCTGGAGAAATATTGGGGCCAGTTCCAGGATCGGCAGCGCGATGTACAAGGCATTCTCTCGCGGCTGGTCACCCAGACCGCCGGTGACCCGGCGCTGAGCCAGCGTATCCAGAACCTGCGTCAGGAACACCAGCAGCTCGGCGTTGCCTACCAGAAGGGCCGTGATGCCTACTTGGCCGCCGGCGCCGACCCGAGCGCCGGAGACACCGCGGTCAAGGGCGTGGACCGCGCCGCCAGTGAACAGATGAGCGCGCTGGTCAGCGACCTGCGTGCCCAAAGCACCCAGCAATCCCAGGTCATCAGCGCCCATGCCGAGCGCACGGTGATGGTGGGGCTGGCGATCATGTTGCTGTCCGGCGTATTGATCGGCCTGTTCAGCCTGTGGTTGATCAACCGCAACCTGATCCTGCCGATCCGTGGCTTGATCGACTATGTGAGCCAGCTGAGTCACGGCCGTTTTGCCGAGCGTGTCGCCAGTCGTCGCCAGGACGAACTGGGGCATCTGGCGGAGGCCGCGAACACC
The DNA here is from genome assembly GCF_049898265.1 of Pseudomonas sp. PSPC2-3. Classification (NCBI taxonomy): domain Bacteria; kingdom Pseudomonadati; phylum Pseudomonadota; class Gammaproteobacteria; order Pseudomonadales; family Pseudomonadaceae; genus Pseudomonas; species Pseudomonas sp. PSPC2-3. Next base: position 533,599 of record NZ_JAFCXJ010000004.1, read on the forward strand.
TTGCGCGACTTCTTGGCCGAAACCTTCAGCCGCCTGCAGCGCAGTGCCACCGATCTGGTCCACGCCAGCGGTGAGTTGAATTCGATCGCCGGGCAAATGGCGACTGGTACCCACGAACAATTCAACCGTACCGACCAGGTGGCCACGGCCATGACCGAAATGTCGGCCACCGCCCAGGAAGTGGCGCACCACGCCGCCAGTGCGTCCCGCGCGGCCGATGATGCAGACCAATCGGCCCGCGAGGGCGGCGAAGTGATGAAAGTCACCATTGCCACCATCGGCCAGATGCGTACTGAAATCCTCAACACCGGCACCATCATCCGCCGCCTGGAAACCGACAGCGTGCGGATCGGCAAGGTGCTCGAAGTGATTCGCGGGATCGCCGAGCAGACCAACCTGCTGGCGCTCAACGCCGCGATCGAGGCGGCACGGGCGGGCGAGGCGGGGCGCGGGTTTGCGGTGGTGGCCGATGAAGTGCGCAGCCTGGCGCAACGCACGGCGGCGTCGATCATCGAGATCAATCAGATTATCCAGGCGGTGCAAACCGGCGCGGTCGACGCGGCCGAGGCGATTGTCACTGGCCAGTCGTGCAGCGATGACAGCGTGGAAAAAGTCACTCAGGCCGGCGCGATGCTGGCTCACATCACCCAGGCCGTCGAAGCGATTCGCGACATGAACCGCCAGATCGCCACGGCGGCCGAGGAGCAGACGTCGGTGGCCGAGGATATTTCGCGCAATATCACCCAGATCACCACCGTGGCCACCGCCAACCTCGACAACGTGAAGCGCACCGAAGCGGCGAGCCAGAATCTGCGTGGTTTGTCCGGCGAATTGAACGAGGTGACGGCGCGACTGAGCGCTTGATCAAGCGCCCATAAAAAACCGCGCCACCCGAAGGTGGCGCGGTTTTTTATGGGTTTGACTCAGGTGTCTTGCTTGTCTTCGAGCACGGTGCCGGTCTTGGCGTCGAGTTTCACTTCAAAGCGCTTGCCGGCGGTGTCGGTCAGTTCAACTTCGTAGACCAGGACGCCGCTGTTGTTGTGGTCCAGCTCGGTGTCGGTAATCTGGGCGCCGGCGTGTTTGGCCACGGCGGCGGCGTTGAGCTTGTCGAAAGGCATCACGGCACCGGATTTGAGCAGACCTTCGATATGATCCGGGCGGACATCGGCCTGGGCCAGGCCGGCGGCCAGGGTCAGGGCGGTCGCGGCAAACAGAGCAGTCAAGGTTTTCATGGTGTGTATCCTTTTTCGGTGAGCTGTTTAAGTGGCGCCAGATTAACCGGCGCAACTTAATTCATCCTTAATGGCACACTGACTCGCTCAGTATTTGTGGTCGTTCAGCAGGTCCTGCACGCTGGACGACGGCCAGCGCTTGTAGAACTTCAGCAGTTCGGCGGCGCGGTTGGTGAAGATACCGTCGACGCCGGCGTTCATCACTTTCTCGAAGTCCACAGGTTCATCCACGGTGTAGACGTGTACCAGCAGGCCCTTGTCGTGGGTCAGCTTGTTCATTCCAGGCTTCACCAGGTCGGTGTAGCTCTGGTCGCCAAGGGCGGTCAGCTCCGCCGACGGGCCCGTGCCGATGGCGCCGAGGCTCTTGGCTTCGTCGACCCACTTTTCGAACTCGGCGGCGTCCTTGGGCTCTTGCTTGGCGTAGTAAGCGGCCTTGGTCGCTTCGCCGGATTCGGCGAAGGTTTGCTTGGATTTCGGCTCGATGCTGCCTTCACCCACCCACAGCAGCAGGATTTTCGGGGTGTTGGGCATTTCTTTCTGCAGCTCTTTCAGGCTGGCCGTTTCGAAGGTCTGCAGCACCACGCGCCCTTTGCCCTGGCCGACACCGGTGTTGCTCTTGCCCAGCTTGGAGCCGGCGGAGCTCAACCAGCCTTTGTCCAGCAGCTTGTTTTTCAGGTCGGCTTCGATGCCCGGGAATTGCTTGGGTTCTTTGGTTTCGATGTACAGGCCCGGTTTGTGCTGCGGGTTGCCTTCGGCGATCTTGATGATGTCGTCCAGGCTGAGGATTTTCAGGCCGACGAAGCCCGGGCGGGCGCGGTCCGGGTAGGCGGCGTTGAACCAACTGCCGGCGTCGAGGGTTTGCAGTTCTTTCCAGGTGAACTCGTTGGCCGGGGCGTCTTTGCGCTCGGGGAACTTGGTGGCCACGTCGGTGGTGCGTTGCAGGTTGTTGTCGTGCAGGGCGAACAGCACGCCGTCCTTGCTGCGCTGCAGGTCCAACTCCAGGTAGTCGGCGCCCAGGTCGCGCGCGACCTTGTAGGCTGCGGCAGTGGACTCGGGGGCGTCGTAGGACGCACCGCGGTGGGCGATCACCGCAGGGTAGGGAATGCCTTCGTTAGTTGCCAATTCAGCCGGGCTGATCGGGTCGGCAGCCTGCGCCTGGCCAAGGCCAAGCATCAGGGCGAGCAGCAAGGCACTCTTGGTGAACGTGACAGGCATATGTGGAGTCCTTTCGTGGAGGGAGCTTTGAGAAGGCTTCCTTTTTAACAATTGATAACGAAAGGCGCTATCACCAAACCGACATTAACGTGTGTGCGCGCCAATTTTCTGGGTTTTTTTTGCGTGGCTTTGCAGTACTCTTGCCGCGAACCGCCCCGTAAGAGGGCAGTACTTTCCGCCACGCGTGTAAACCATCTTTCCAGTCCCTGTGGGACTTTTCAGTGAGGTTTACCATGCGAATCACCTCCGAGCTTATCTGCCAGGCCGCCGACCAGCTTCACGGTTTTGTCGGCCTCAACCGCAAGACCGGCCAGTACATCGTGCGTTTCAGCGAGGACTCCTTCGGTATGGATGTCGCCGATGACGGCATCATCCCCACTGCCGAATTTGTCTGGCTGCCGGCCCCCGAGCACGTCATGACGTTGTCCCGTGAGCGTCTGCAGCTGCTGCTCGATCAGAACATCGACGACCGCATCAACATCACGGAGCCGCTGCGCGTGTACATGCGGCGTGTGGAGATCCCGCAGATCAGTGCGTTGCGCAGTCTCGTCAGCTAGCCTGAGCGGCGTTTTGGCATCGATGAAGATCAACGGCGGGAGGGCTTCTGGCTGCCGTTCAGTTCTGGAATGTGTAGGCCCGCTCCACCTTGCATACGCGGGTGTGAAACGCCGAGTACCAAGTGGAACGCCCCTGCTCGCGCACCGCCCGATGCTCGGCCTGTTGTTTCCAGGCGAGGATGTCGGCTTCGCTGCGCCAGTACGATACGGTGATCCCCAGGCCATCCTCCCGCGCCGACTCAACCCCGAGAAAGCCCGGCTGCTCGCGCGCCAGTTCCAGCATGCGCGTGGCAGCCTCAGCGTAACCGTGGTCACCGGCGGTGCGCAGTGAGCTGAAGATCACTGCGTAGTAAGGCGGAGCGGGGGTGTGGGCAATCATACCGAGGTCTCCTGGCAGGCTTTGAGCAGAGCGATCACCAGCGGCGGCGTGACGCCCCTGAGGGCGGCGCGTTCGGGTTGGAACAGCGTGGCGACAAAGAACGGATGGTCCAGCAACTCCACCGCGCGCAGGTCGCCGGCCGAGTCGTGGCCGCAGGGGATCAGAGCACCGTCCAGCAGCGCGCTGGCGAAGTCGGGGTTGATGCCGTAGCGGCAGCGATAACCTTCGTGGATATCGCGTGTGCCGTAGGCGTCGGCGATGCGCGTGTAGGCGGCCAGGCGCACGGTGTCGGTGGCTTCCACCAGAGAACAGCTCAGTGGCGCGATCACCGCACGTGGGGCGTTGGGGGCCAGTTCGCCATGTTCGGCATCGGCCCAGCCCAACACATTGCGGGCATATTCCAACACCGCGTGTTGAAAACCGCCGCAGGTGCCGAGGAAAGGGCGCCGCTGCTCGCGGGCAAAACGGATCGCACGCAGTGCGCCGTCGATGTCGCGGTACGGGCTGGCGGGCACGCACCAAAAGCCATCGAAACCCTGCAGCGCGGAGGTGGTGTTGAGGGTGTCGGTCTCCAGCCATTGCGTGCGAACCGTCAGGCCCAAGGCGTCGGCGGCCTGTTGCAGCGCCACGGGAATGGCCTGGTGTGCAATGACATCGGGGTTGTAATCGCCGATCAGGGCGAGGTGCAGCGTGCTGGCGTTCATCTTAGGCATCCCCTGGCTTGTTGTGTCCTGGCGCGCACTATAGATTGGCGTTCACGCAATCAATATTGGCGTTTACCCACATGCTCAATGCACTCACGCACTATCGAATCGATTACCCCGACCTGTCGCTGATCCTCGCCCTGGTGCGCGGTGGCACCCTGGCGCGGGCCGCCGCGTTGTTGCGGGTGGATGTGTCGACGGTGTTCCGCGCCGTGCGGCGCCTGGAGGCCGCGCTGGGCCAGACGTTGTTTGAAAAAAGCCGCGCCGGTTACCTGCCCACCGGCCTGGCCAGTCATCTGGCGCAACAGGCCGAACGCGCCGAACAAGCCCTGGAAGCGGCGCGGGTCGGCGTCGAGCAAGGCGGTGAAGTGATCAGCGGCACCGTGCGCCTGACCTGCACCGACTCGGTACTGCAAGGCTTATTGTTGCCGGCGCTGGCGCAGTTCATGCCGGATTACCCGGCGCTGACCCTGGAGCTGAGCACCTCCAATGACTTCGCCAACCTCAGCCGCCGCGATGCCGACATCGCCTTGCGCCTGACCCGGACACCGCCGCAGCATCTGGTCGGACGTTGCCTCGGCACCGTGAGGTATCAGGTGTGCGCGAGCACAGATTTTGCGCGGCAGCACGCAGGACGCGAGCTGGCGGAGCTGGCCTGGATCGCACCGGATGATTTCCTGCCCGATCATCCCACCGTCGTCTGGCGCCGCGCGCAGCTGCCGGGTGTGCGTCCCGGCTATCGCTGCAACAGCATGTTGTCGGTCACCGAACTGGTGCGGGCAGGGCTGGGCGTGGCGGCGCTGCCGGATTTCCTGTTGGATGAACACCTGCAACCGCTGGGCCCCGCGTTGGCGGGGCATGACACGGCGCTATGGCTGCTGACGCGCCCCGATTGCCGGGCATTGCGCTCGGTGGTGACGCTGTTTGATCAACTGGGGCGGCATGTCCGACTGAGCCCCTGAGACCGGCGGGCATGGGGTGCTTAAGGTTTTCGCACAAACTGCGCATGCATTTCACACGTCAGGGTCTCGATACGCTCGGTCAGTTGCTTGGTCATTTCCGTCAGCCGAGTGTTCTGCTCCAGCAGTTCCAGCAGCTGTTTGCTGGTGTTCTGCGCCTCGGCCTGGCGCTCGGCATTGGCGACGGCCAGCGCTTCACGGTGCTGCGCGTCGGCGTCGGACTGGGCTTTGTCGCGCGCGGCCTGGCGTGTCTGGGCCAGCAGAATCAGCGGCGCCGCGTAGGCCGCTTGCAGGCTGAAGGCCAGGTTGAGCAGGATGAACGGGTAGACGTCGAAGTGCGTGATGCCGCTGACGTTGAGCGCAATCCACACGGCCACGATCAAGGTTTGCGCACCGAGGAACATCGGCGTGCCGAAGAAGCGTGCGAAAGCCTCGGCCTTGAGGGCGAAGGTGTCGTTGCCAAAGGTCGGCGCCAGGTGCGCGTGGCGTCGATGGAAACGTAGATGATCGACGGGGACGGCTTTGGGGTTGTCGGGGGTTGGGCTCATGGCAAACTCGGGTCATCAATGTTTAAGACAGGCGGCCACTATAGCCTTGGCGACCTGTCTTACGCATGAATAACCCGAGGACGACCTGGGGGGCCTACGAGATGCCGTATGACCGCCTCAGGCGGAATGGGCGACCGCGTAGTTACTCGCATTGACCCGGTTGCGCCCGGTGTCCTTGGCGGCGTACAGCGCGCGATCCGCCGCGTTCAGCCAGGTGGCGGCATCGGTGAAGATCCGTTGGAAATCGGCGAGGCCGATGCTCAGGCTCACGCGCAACTCGGGGATCTGCGGGTTGCGATAATTACTGAAGTTTTCGCGGATACGCTCCATCACCCGTGCTGCTTCTTCCAAGGGCATTTGCGGAAGAATCACACAGAACTCATCGCCCCCGTAGCGTCCGGCCAGATCGTTTTCGCGCAGGTTGCGCCGTATCTCCAGGCTCAGTTGGCGCAGTACGGCATCGCCGACGATATGGCCGTGAGTGTCATTGATTTGTTTGAAGTGATCGATATCGATCAGCGCGATGGTGGCGTGGCTTTGCTGTTGCCGGCACTTGTGGAACTTGAGGTGCAGCAGATCTTTCCAGGAACCGTGGTTGAGCAGGCCGGTGAGGCTGTCGGTGCGGCTCAGGGCGCTGAGGGCGCGTTTGTGTTCCGACAGTTTGATCGCCAACTCGTAGCAGACCATGCCGATGGCCATGGGGTACAACGTCAACATCGGCAGGCAGGTGTAGACCTGCAGCAGGCTGACGTCGGGGTTGAACCGCACGCCGAACAGCGCCCATGCCACCCCGATCCCCACCCCTTGCGCGAGCAAACCGCGCAGGAACAGGCGCTTGCCGCCGGCGGCGAAGTTGTTCATGGTCATCATCGAGAGGATGGTCACGGCCGTCAGCGGCGTGAACTGGGCAGCGGCGGCCCAGAAACCACCGCACAACGAGTCATACAAAATGTTGCGCTGTTCGGCGTGGTAGGGGAAGGGTGAGCGGATTGACAGTTGGTACGCCACATGTGCCCACGCCAACCCATTGAACAGCAGGAACGCCCACACCCAGCCCGGCATCGCGAGCGGGTACAAGCCGCCGATGACACTGATGCAGCCGATACCCAGGCCGATGATCCTTGGCTTGTAAATACGCCTGGCAAATGAAAGCCCTTTGCCTCGTCTGTTTTCCATAGATTCCCAGGTCAGCTCTTTTTCACAGATTCAGCCGCGCGCGTGTGCAGGGATAACCGTTGATCGGATAATGTGTGTGAATATTGTCGATTATTCATGTAGGAATAATCAGTGTCCTTCCAGGCCATTCGCGCAAAACAGAGGGCAAATAGGCCAAAAACGACCAGGTATGTCGCGTCTGCAACGGTCGTTTACTGCGGGCGGCGAGTATCGGCGTCGTAGCAGGCCAGAAACATATCGATTGCCGACTCGATCACGCGGGCTTGGTCGGCGGCGTCGAGGGTGGGTTGGCCGAGGGTGATCTGCGGCCAGAAGGCGAACGCCTTGAGCAGGCTTTGAATCTGGTGCGCGGCGAAGGCCGGGTCGGCACACGTGAGCCGGCCGTCTTCCTGGGCGGCGCGCACCCATTGAGTGAAACCTTCTTCGCGCATGCTCAAGCGGTTGACCATGTCCTGGGCGCGTTCCGGCGAGTGAATGGTGGCGGCGATGGCGACCCGGGCCAGGTCGAGGAAGTTAACGTCCGACATCATCTTCATCTTCGCTTCCAGCAACCCGCGCAGTTGTTCACGCAACGGGCGGTCGCCGGCGTAGCTCACGTCGAGTTGCGCGACGCTGCTGGCCCAGAGTTGGTTGAGAATTTCGGCGAACAACTCTTCTTTGCTGGGGAAGTGGTTGTACACCGTGCGCTTGGAAACGCCGGCGGTGGCGGCGATCCTGTCCATGCTGGTGACCTCGAACCCATTGACCCGAAACTCTGCGATGGCGGCGGCCAGGATGGCTTCGCGTTTGCGTTGGGTGAGGCGTTGAGGCGCAGTCATGAACAGTGATCGACTCTAAAAGGAAAATTACACTCGGTAGTTTACTTGCTCCGGGTTTTGTTGCAATCTTGAAACTACACTGTGCAGTGTAATTCCATGAGCGGTCCGTAGGAGTCACCTTGTAATGGCCACGATTTCAACCCGTCTCGATCCCTCGCCTGTGGTACGCAAAGCTGCTGAACAGGAGCAAGGCACCTTCAGTAACCATGCTGCCGTACAGCGCGCCGGCTTCGGCAGAACCTTGCGCATTTTCTGGAAGATGCTGTTTCACAAGCCGCGCAGCACGCGGCCGGTGGGGGAGATTCCGGTACATTCGCTGACCCGCGAACAGCTGTCGGCCGCCCCCGACCACAGTGTGTTCCGCCTGGGGCATTCCACCGTGCTGCTGAAAATGCGCGGCAAATTCTGGCTGACCGACCCGGTATTCGCCGAGCGCGCTTCGCCGTTCAGTTGGGCCGGCCCCAAGCGATTCCATGCCCCGCCGATCAGTCTCGAAGACCTGCCGCCGTTGGAAGCGGTGATTCTTTCCCACAACCATTACGACCATCTCGACCGCAAGGCCGTCATCCAACTGGCCGACAAGACCCGCTACTTCCTTGCGCCGCTGGGCGTCGGCGACATCCTGGTGAAGTGGGGTGTGGACGCCGGCCAAGTGCGGCAGTTGGATTGGTGGCAGGGCAGCGAAGTCGATGGCATTCATTTTGTCGCCACTCCCGCGCAGCATTTTTCCGGGCGTGGTTTGTTTGATAGCAACCAGACGCTGTGGTGTTCCTGGGTGATGATCGATGGCGCGCGTCGCGTATTTTTCAGCGGCGACACCGGTTATTTCGACGGTTTCAAACGCATCGGCGAACAGTACGGGCCGTTTGATCTGACGCTGATGGAAACCGGTGCTTACAACGTCGACTGGCCCCATGTACACATGCAACCGGAGCAAACCCTGCAGGCGCACATCGACCTCAAAGGTCGCTGGCTGCTGCCGATTCACAATGGCACCTTCGACCTGGCCTTCCATGCCTGGCACGAGCCTTTCGACCGTATCATGGCGTTGGCGTGGGAGCGTAACGTGTCGATTACCACACCGGCCATGGGGCAGGCGTTCAGTTTGAGCCAGCCCGCGCGAGGTGTCGCGTGGTGGTTGGAGGTGGAGGTTCAGAGCGGTAAGGAAGCGCTTGTGAACTGACGGTTGGGAAAAACGGAAAAAAAGGAATTTTCAAGGTGTTGCAGGCCTACGACAAACGCCAGATGAGAGTGCGATGATCTCGGGAAGGTCAATTTCCGGGAGTCGGCTCTGATGGACAATAAATGTGGGAAGTCTTTGCTATCGCCTATGTCTTGTCGGCGGGAAGCGTTTTTACCCCCCTCTGCGGAACCGGTTTGTTTGGCGCAGGCGCCCTCCAACGCTCACATCGAAACGGGGACCACGACGGCACTGGGTATCGGCTACGTCCCCGATGCACATCTTGGTGCCGGCGTTGTAATCCCTGGCTATAACGTGCCGGCCCTGCCTCTGAAACCTGTGCGCGACCCCGCGCTGTCATTGATCGCCTTGAGTGGTGTCGAGCCCACTGAATCGGGCAAGGTGGAAGCTGCCTTGGTGCAACACTCCAGCAATTGCGCCGTCCCCTACACGTTGGCGGGCACTCGCGTGGGGTTCGCCGACCGCCTTGTGCGTGGCAATGATCAGGAGCCGATTGAACACAGCGCATCCTTCCTGGAAGCGTTGGGCTTCCTGCGTCAGGCCGGTGCCCAACTGGTGGCGGTGCCAGCAGAGCGGGCTGATGACGGCCTGCGCTTCACCCTGCATTCGCGCAATGAAATCGATGAGCGTGTGAGTGAGTATCGGCTGGATGCGCTGGTGTCCGAGAGCCATAGCGCTGCATTCCATGCCGCGTGCTGGAGTGGCTACCCGAGCCTTGGTGAGCCGCTGGGGGACGGGGTGACGCTGTGGTTCTATGGCGCGCAGTGGTCGAAAGACTCGCTGAAGGTGCTGGTGCAGGGCTATCGCAACGCCCGTGGCCTGACTAATGGGTAGGCAAAGCTACCAACTGCGCTGAACAATCCCACGGTTTGAACAACCTGCGTCGCGCAGCCTGGAAGGAGGGGGGTTTTTAGACTGGTGTACGGATCAATGTGGGTCCTTCATCACTTCTTACGCCTTCCGGGAGGTGCTTCATGTTGGGTATTGGTTATGGCATGGGTGTGTTTGTTCACCAGGTGCAGCGAGTGCTGCCTGCGCAGTCTTCATCGGGGGCTTCAGCGCCGGTTCCCCCGGGAACGGAATACGCCAGTGTGCGTGAGCTCGGCGAGCAAATGGCCCGACCGGGTGGGCTCACTTCGGCGAATCTGGTCAGTTACCTGCAGGAGCGCATTCATAAGCTGGACCCCAAATTGAGTTCGATCATTGAACTGAACCCCGAGGCCTTGCAGATCGCCCGCGAGCTCGATCTGGAGCGCGCCAATGGCAAGGTGCGTGGCCCGCTGCATGGCATTCCCGTGTTACTCAAGGACACTATCGAGACGGGAGATACCCAGCAAACCAGCGCTGGCGCCTTTGGCTTGGTGGGCAGTGCGGCGCCCAAGGATGCCTTCATCGTCGAGCGCTTGCGCGAGCAGGGGGCCGTGATCCTGGGTAAAACCAACTTGACTGAACTGGCGGGCTTTCGCGGTGGCCCCGATGGTTCGAGTGGGCGGGGCGGGCAGACGCGTAACCCGCATCAAGCGGGCGCAGAGGTGGGTGGTTCGAGTTCGGGGTCGGCCGCCGCGGTCGCCGCAGGCTTCGCCCCCTTGGCGGTGGGCACCGAGACCAATGGCTCGATCATCGTGCCGGCGGCGTTCAACGGGGTGGTCGGTTTCAAGCCCGGCGTGGGTTTGTTGAGCCGCAGCGGCATCATTCCAGCCAGCCATCGGCAGGACACGCCGGGCCCGATGACGCGTTCGGTGTTTGATGCTGCGTTGATGCTTAACGCGATGTCGGGCAGGGACCCTCATGATGCCGCCAGTGTGGATGCGCCCCAAGGGATTGATTACACCGCGTTGCTCAAGCCCGGTGCGTTGCAGGACAAACGTATCGGCTATCCCGTGACCTTTTCCGCGAATGGCGAAAGCTTACCGGTGGACAACAGTCCGCAATTTCGCAAGACGCTTGAAGTGCTTCGCGCGCAAGGCGCGGTTCTGGTGCCGGTCGATATGCGCTTGGCCGACGCATCACGCTATGGCGAACTCTTGTACGCCGATGTGAAGGATGAATTGAACGACTACCTGGCCAAGCGCGAGGGGTTGCCGGTCAAGTCGGTGTCCGAGTTGATCGCATTCAATGAAAAGCGCGATGGCACCGACACCGATCACCAACCGACACTCAAGGAGATCAACGCGTCCACCCTCACAGCCGATGAGCGCCAGCCGTTATGGGACGCAATGATCGAGGATTTTCGTGGCACGGTGGATGAACTGATCACGCAGGAAAACCTCGACGTCATGGTGTCGGACTTTGATACGAACAGCTACTTCGCGGTTGCGGTGGCCGGCTACCCAGGGATCAGCGTGCCATCCGGGAAGAATGAGGACGGCGTGCCGACCAGTGCGTACTTCTTTGGTGCCCGTGGGTCTGAACCCACACTGCTTGCTGTGGGCCATGGCTATGAGCAGGCGGCACAGAAGGTCGCCAAGCCCAGCCTCTAAGCCGTCAGGCAATGTTCACACCCTGGCGTGGCCAACGTTGGGGTTCGCACTCAGCGCCTTACTGCGCCTGCGGGGTTGGTGAATCAATTGACGTCGCTGTTGAACCCATCAATCGAGACAGGATGTTTTGTGCAGCGGGTTCCGTTGCGGCGGCTCCCAACTTGCGCGCACGCATCCCCCAGCCAGGCGCAAACCCTGGGAAAAACGCCAACCCCTCGGCTTCCAGGCGAAACGCCAGGGTCAGGCGCACGTCGTCCTCCACGGTGCCCTGGGTTTCAAACCGTTGAATCGCATCCACCGTCACACCGGCCTGGCGCGACAGCTCTTCGCGGCTCCAGCCGAGCATGACGCGGGCCTGCACGCTGTGCTTGGCGGTGAATTGATGCAGGACGATCTGCTGTTCTACGAAAGAGCTCATTGCCAGAGAGGACATGGGGTGTCTCCAGGGTTCGACGGGGAGGACAAACTATACTGTGTTTTTGTACAGTTGTTTTGACCGCTCATCAACTGGAATGTTCTCCGGCGCCGACACCGTTCTATTTTGAGGCTTGCACGAGGGTATTCGTGTGCGAGGTCGGGCACGGTCTCGGCTAACCCGCCTCAGCCGCCGGCACTTCGCGAATAATCAAATGATCCAGATTCTCGATGTCGGCGCTGAACACCCCAAACGTCTGCTCGGGGTTTTTCTTGCTGGGCACCTGTCTAAGTGCCGGCGTCACCCCGTAAAAGAAGCAATATAACGGCCGTGCGCTGCTGGCCGCGGCCTTGATCTGCTCGAGGAACGCTGTGCGCTTGCGGTAATTCTCGATGAGTTTCTTGCTCAGGTAGACGTTGACCGAATAGGGCTTCTTGTCGAGCCATACCTTCTTTTCGAAGTCGATGCGAAAGCTGCTGGTGTAGTCCTTGATCGCTTTGATCCGGCCCCAGTAGATCAGGCCCTGATTGTCCTGCAGGTACTCGATCTTCTTGAAAAACGTCCAGTACGTCGCGGTATGGTCGCCGATCTTCAAGGGCATCGCCTTGAGCTTGTCCTTGTCGTCGAGGTTCGACACATAACATTCCACCGGGTGTGCGAACACGCTGGTTTTATCCGGGGTGGTGTCGTTGGCGCCGACAGACGCGCTGGTGCGGGTTGAAGGGGGCTTCGCCGGGGCTTGTGGGACTTGCCCGTCAGTGCCGGCCTGCGGGGTTTTACGCGGGTAGGTGCGGCGGGTCAGGACGAATTCCGATGGGAAGTGTTCCTCGCGCTCGTCCTCACTTTCGCCCGTGGCAGGCTTGTGGCTGCTGGCGTAACGGCAACCCTCGATGTGCCGGGTGCCTGGGGTGTTCTTGAAATGCGGGGTGCGTCGGTAGTTGACGTTTTTTGCGTTGAATGTGCTCAGCACATTGCCTGCGTCAAAGGCCGCGCGGCATGTTTCGTTGGGGCAGAGGAAACGGTCCGTGTCGGAGTCGTAGGCGTCGGTTTCGTCGAAATTCAACTCTCGCACGTCGTAGATCGACAGCTTGTCGTCGAGACTCAGGCTGTAGGCCGTGTCGAATTTCATGGGCTCGGGTCCGTGAGAGGTTTGGCTATTGATAGCCGGATATTACGCAGATGTCGCTAGGAAACCGCAACCTCGCGTATCCCAGCGAGGCTGCGATGGCATCCCCCACCGCCCCTATCAGCGCTGCAACCTGGCCTGCTGCTTCTTCCCATGAAAATGCCGAAAATGCGCGTCCTGCGCCGCCGCCAACAACTCCCGGTCCCCACGCGTATCGCCCCAGGCCCTGAGCCGATACTCCCCCAGGTCGCCATACACCGCTTCAAGCCGCAGCACCTTGTTCTCGCACCGGCAGTTGTTCCCGGTGAGCTTGCCGGTCAACACGCCGTCGACCACCTCAAGCTCGGTCCCGATCAACTTGATCCCAAGCCGATCGGCAAACGGCTGCAACACCAACGCCGGCGACGCCGAACACAACGTCACCACCGCCCCCGAGCCCAGCTCCTGCTCCACCGACAACACCCCCGCCGGCCGCATCAACCGCGCCCAACTGCGCTGGCAGTACTCCTCGGCCTTCTGCTGCACCCACGCCTTCTCCACCCCGGTCATAAAGGTGCGGATCAACTGCGCCTTCAACTCGTCCCGGCTGATCTGCCGCACCAGAAACCGCAGCCCAGGCACCGCCAGCTTGACCATCCGGCCATAGAACTCGCCGGCGCCAAAGGCAAACTTGAGGAAGGGCACGAAACTGTCGTGATGGGTCAGGGTGCCGTCGAAGTCAAAGACGGAAAGTACTTTGGCATCCACGGGGCCGGCTTCGAGCATATCTGGGTTCACGGGGTGGCCTCGGTCCTGGCTAGTATTGATTGAGAATGCATCAGCTGTGACCGCAAGAGTTTACTCCTGTATCAATCGGCCGATTGTCGAGTAGAGCCCGGCGGTGAATTCATCCCGGTCGTTCGAGCGGTGACAGTGCTGATAGCAATTGGCGGACAAGGCTACAGCATTGGTGATGCGATCCGAACCCTTCGTGATGGACTGCAAAAAATGGCAAAACAAACACTTCAAGTGGTATGACCGAACCTTAGCCCGCCTGATTGTCTTTAGCGTCTTCTGTTTCGAAATGCCTCGAAATGAGGAAGACACCCATCCTGATACTGCCTCCCCGTCGGGCCTTGGTTGGCGTCCTTCAAGCGATGAGCTCCTGAGCGGTCATCATCAGCTCAGTACCGACCCGATTTTTTAACGTATCGATGAATCGAGTAACTTTTGCATCGATGAACTGACGTGATGTGTAGACGGCGTAAACATTACGCTCGTAGGTATGGTACTCGGGCAAAACACGCACGAGCCGGCCTGAACGCAAGTCCTCAATGGCTGAAAAACCGGCCAGCAAACCTATGCCTGCTCCCTCTCGAATGGCGACTGCCATTGCGTCCATATCATTGACGCTGAAACTCGGGCCCTTGGGGGTAAATAGCGCATCCCCGGTCTTGCTCTTTAATTGCCATTCATCCCGCACATAATCGACGGTGCCCAACAGCAAACACTGATGATCGCTGAGATCTTCTGGCGTTACAGGGGCAGCGTGTTGCTCCAGATATGCTGGAGACGCCACCAGCACACAATGGCTGATGCCGATCTTTTGGCTGACATACGCTGAATCTGGCAGCGTTCGGGCAATCAGAATCGAGACGTCCAGTTGGTCTTCCAGGAGGTTAGGCATTCGCTGAGAAAGCATTAAGTCCACGGTGACATCGGGGAATTCCCGGCGGTAATCCAGCACGGCCGAAGTAACCAACTGCCGTGCTAGCCCCGGCACACAATGCACACGCAACGTCCCCCTGGGTTTCAACGCGGCGTTGCTCGCTTCGGCTTCTGCATTTTCAAGGTCTGCCAGAATTTTGGTACAGCGCTCATAAAAGCGCCGGCCAGCGTCTGTCACCGAAAGGCGGCGGGTCGAGCGCTGTAACAGGCGGGCGTCGAGCACGTTTTCAAGCGCGGAAACCGCACGCGAGACATTGCCGACCGTAGAGTCCAGATGGTTAGCCACCGCAGTAAAACTGCCCATCTCAACAACTTTGACGTACACGGACATGTTCGTAAGCTTATCCATCCAACTCTACCTGTCGATCTGATTGCAAACGTTCTTCACTGCAGAAGTCCCCACCCCAAAAAACAATCAAGCCTGGAACGACGAGCCAGGCTGTCATTGCCGCATGACGTGGGCGGTATTTGCAGATGCTACACGCTCCTGGCGGTGCTCGATATTACCTCCAGGCACAACAATGATTCCCTTCTGGTCGGCTAAATCAAACGGTTCGTACTCCATAGACTTGGTTGCACAGGGCACCTGAACACGGCAACCCAGGCGCTGAGTCTTGTACGAACTTGTTGATAAACCAACCGAAGGGCAACCTCATGAACACGTCTTACGACCCGCTTTATCTCTTTATCGGTGGTGAATGGATCAGTGCCGAAGGACGCGCGACCGCCGCTGTCGTCAACCCCGCAACCGCACGTGAGATCGGGCGTGTTCCACTCGCCACCGCAGGCGACCTCAATCACGCGCTCGAAGTGACTCAACAGAGCTTTGAACAATGGCGCCAGACCGTACCCGACAAGCGCGCAAAAATTCTCAAACGCGCTGCCGATCTCATCCTGGAACGGGCCCCACACATCGCCGAGCAAATGACGCTGGAAGAAGGCAAACCGCTTGCGGAAAGCCTGGATGAGGTCACGCGTGCGGCTGAGTACTTCGAGTGGTTTGCCGAAAGCGCGCGCCGTATCGATGGGCGTGTAGTTCCGGCCAATCGTCCCGGTGTGCTGCAAATGGTAAAACGCCAAGCCATCGGCCCTGTCGCTGCGTTCACGCCCTGGAATTTCCCGGCCATTACACCCGCCCGCAAGCTCTCGGCAGCCTTGGCCGCAGGTTGCAGTGTCATCCTCAAGCCAGGGGAAGAAAGCCCCTCCACCGCGCTGGCCCTGGCGCGTGCTCTCGACGATGCAGGATTGCCTAAAGGCGTGTTGCAAGTGGTCTTTGGTGTGCCGGACCAAGTTTCCAGCCACCTGATCGCTTCTCCCATCATTCGCAAGGTGACCTTTACCGGTTCGGTCCCCATCGGTCGGCTGCTATCCGCTCGTGCTGCCGAGGGCGTCAAGCCCATCACCCTTGAACTGGGAGGACACGGGCCGGTGCTGGTATTCGATGACGCAGAAATCGAAAAAGCAGCCGTCGAAGGCGTTGCCAATCGGTTCCGCGGGACTGGCCAAGTCTGCATCTCGTCAACGCGCTTTCTGATTCAGCGTGGCGTCTATGAAACGTTTGTTGAGCACTTTGTGACGGCCACCCTCGCGTTGAACATTGGCGATGGCCTGACGCCCGGCACCCAGGTTGGGCCGCTCGCCAATCCACGGCAGTTGGCCAAGATGGAAGAGCTGGTGGCAGATGCCGTTGCCAAAGGCGCACGCGTGTTGGCCGGTGGTAAACGCCTGGAATGCAGCGGCTACTTTTTTGAGCCCACCGTGTTGGCGGATGTGCCTATGCATGCCCGAGTCATGCATGAAGAACCGTTCGGGCCTATCGCCGTGCTGATGCCATTCGATCACTTGGCTGATGGTTTGAAGGAGGCCAATCGTCTGCCTTACGGGCTTTCAGCCTACGCGTTCACGTCGAGTGCTCGAACGGCCATTGACGTCGCTGACGGGTTAGAGGCCGGGATGATCGGGATCAACCAATACCGCATCGTCGCCACAGAGCTTCCCTTCGGCGGCATGAAAGAAAGCGGCCACGGTTCGGAAGGTGGCATTGAAGGCATCGAGCACTACCTCACCCACAAATTCATCAGCCAGGTTTAAGGAGACAGCATCATGTCCAATCTCAACTTCAGCAGTCCTCGTGAAGCGGCCCGGGCGTTTACCCCAAAGCTGTCGCAATTCGTTGATTCGACGCTGTATCCGCAGATCTGGAGCGATCCGGCATTGTCCCCACGCGACCGCAGTCTGATCACAGTGGCCGCATTGATTGCCGGTGGTCACTCTGAAGAGTTGCCCGCGCATCTGCGACGGGCGCTGAGCAACGGGGTGACCCATGACGAAATCGCCGCCGCGATCACTCACCTGGCGTTCTACGTAGGCTTTCCAGGCGCCATTACCGCCTCTGCTATCGCTAATGCCACGTTTACCGAACCGGAGAAAAACTGATCATGCATGCCGCGGCTATTCCCGAGGGCTTCGATGGCGCTGGAAGTTTGGAGCCGGTCGTCGACAGTACTTTCCCGCTGTCACACGCGGCCGATGCCCATCGCCGAATGGAGTCGTCTGAAAACGTTGGAAAAATCATCCTGACGATGCAGCCTGCGGACTTGGTTTAAGTGCGAGGGCCAAAGGGGGTGGCATAGAGGCTTCGTTGGCACAAATACGCGGGCACCGTCACCCTTGATGCTGGCGTTCTGATGGGGATTTGGCCGGATTACAGGTAATCCATCTGCTGTTCCAAATCACTGAGTTTTTTACAAAAAAAAGAGCTGCCAATGGGCAGCTCCTTTGTACCGTCCGTTAAAATCAATCCCAGCTCAACGCACCGCCAGTCTGGTACTCGATCACACGGGTCTCAAAGAAATTCTTCTCTTTCTTCAAGTCCATGATCTCGCTCATCCATGGGAACGGGTTAGTCGTCCC